>NZ_VFTC01000017.1 GCF_007003975.1 Mesorhizobium sp. WSM4306 | reverse complement strand
TCCACATGGCAGCCTAAAGTCAAAAACGCCTATCAGTCGCCTCGCCCTGATCGAGGACAACCTGTTGAAGCTCCACACCTAGGTCACTATCGGGGGGCCTTAAACCTGAACAGCTCCATCGTCGCGGCTGCTGCGGAAGCAGGAGCTATCACTGGGACCCGTACTGGTGCTTGTCAGCCGCTGAGCCGCTACTTCGTCTTAGGAAGAGCATTGTCCTTGCCAAAAGCCGGCCAGTATTTCGAGATTGCCAGTGTGGCGCCGGCTGAAGAGAAATGACCATAGTCGAAATATAAAAACTCTCCTCTATCGAAATAGGCGCAGCGTCCTGCGCTGCACAGGAATTTCAGCGGATCGATGAATGTGGCGCCTTTGGTAAATGAGCGCACACGTTCGTTGACGTCGGGGTCCATCGCGATCGGCCAGGACGTATCGTCCAGATTTTGGCGCTTGGCGAAGAACGCAATTTTCCGGACGTCAGTTGGGAACTGCGGAGACTGGCCGATGACAAACACGCGCACGCCCAGGGCACGAAGCGTAGCGATTGTTTGCTGAAGACCGTCGAAACCTCTGACCTCATAGTCACTCCATCTACCGCTGAGGATAACCGTCTTGATGTCCGCTTCCAAGATGACGTCCAAGGCCTTGCGATTGAACCGGACACAATCAAGACGATCGTACGGGTAGTAATAGAGTATCGGCGCGCAGCTGGCGTACGTATATTCAACGATGTTCGCCTGCAATCGATTTATGTTAGCACCCAAGCCGGAAACATAGTGCGCGGCGAAGGAGTCGCCCCACAAAAAAACCGTTGTTGGAAAACCGCTGGTGCGCGTGCAATCCTCCATATTCCAGCTTTCGATCCGGCTGGTGCCCTCGTTGAAACAGATGCCATTCCTCCAGTCCCCGACGGAAATGCGCCGCTGGACATAGTCCGGAAACCGTTGCGGAAAGCCGTTGCCGAGCGCCCCCGCCGCTCCGCCGGCACAAAGGACAACGATCGCGAGCGCTGAAAAGGCGAAGATAGGCCCCGGGGAGGTGAAGGCCCTCTTCTGTCGAAACGGCTGCTCTACAAACTTCCAGGAGAATGCAGCCAATGCGAGGCTTGCCACCAACATCGCACCGGTCATCAACGGATCGAGTTTTTGGAACGAAAGATAGTGCGCGAACGCATTGAGAGGCCAGTGAACAAGATACAACGAATACGAGATGAGCCCAATCCAGACCAGCGGCCTGACTTCGAGCATGCGGGTGGCGACCGTCGAGGGGGTATTTTGGCCAACATAGATCAGAAGGGCCGTTCCGATGCATGGATACAAGGCGTTGTAGCCTGGGAACGGATCACTCGCCGAAATCGCGAAGAACCCGATGGCGAGAAGGCCAAATCCGGCCACCCCCACCGACTCCATCAGGAGTCGGTTGCCCAGCGGCGAGGGGCATTTGAGCATGAGCAGGGCGCCCAACATGAGTTCCCAGATTCGGGTCGGCAGCAGATAGAATCCGGCGGTGGGTGCCAGCGATGTCGCCATCACCGCCACTACGAAGCTGCAGAGAATTATCGGAAGAAGTGTCGTCAGCCAGCGCTTCCCGATGTAGCGATAGATTAGGAACATCAGGATTGGTGCGAAGATGTAGTACTGCTCCGCTACGGAAAGCGGCCAAGTGTGCAACAGTGGTAGAAGCGCGGCATCGATAGAGAAGTAACTTGACGTTTTCCAGAAGAAAACGTTCGACCAGAAGGTCGAGGTAGCTATGATGCTAAGACTGAATCCGCGCAGATCCGGTGGCAGAAGAATGAACAATGCCGCAATGCAGGTGAGAAGCATCACAAAGACGAGCGCCGGCAGAATGCGCCGGGCACGGCGCCAGTAGAAGTTGACGATGGAAAATTGGCCGCGTTCAAGGTCATCCAGGAGGCTTCCGCTGGTTAGGTAGCCGGAGATGACGAAGAAGATATCGACCCCGCTAAAGCCACCCGGGATCGCCGAAATTCCGAAATGAAAGAGTACGACCGGAAGTACAGCAACGGCCCTAAGGCCCTCGATATAGCGCCTATATTGCATCCAGCGGTTCCTTTTATTTTAGATCAGGACGCGATTGGAAGCTTTCAATCTCCGGTAGGAGTGCTGCCGAGATAAGGGCGGTATCAGCCACCTTTATCCGTCCCGAATGTTCTGTAAGTTGCAACTGGTACAGAAGCACGATCGCCATCGCCGGCCTTGACGGCCTGATTGTCGAGCAGATCGCGCGGATCGTTGACCATCACGGCCAGGTTATGTCCTGTCGAACAACCAAGCGGCTGTTTGAAGGATTCTTCATTGGGTAAGGCACCATATGAGGGACAGACCGGCGGACGGGCGTGATAGACAATCGCCTCAATTCGCACTGAGCCGGCGTCGTGTTGATCGCGCAATTGAATGTTGTCTTCTTCGATTGCCAACTGCCTGGCCTGATGGGCTACCCCTGCGCTGAGCTGGGGCGAACCGCTGATGAGGAGGTGGATGGCATCGAACCGGCCGCGACTGGCCTTGTCTAGGAAAACACGCAAACGCTGCCGTTCGGAAGCGCGCAGGCTTTGCAACGTCAGGACGGTGGTCTCCTCTCGGACAAGCATTGGTGCCGATGGTTCGACATCAACTGGCGTAGTGCTTGTGCAGCCACTTACGCTTGGTGCCAGAGCGACAAAGAGGATTATAAAACGCAACATCTTTGGATGACACTATTCGATGATGAAGCCGAGACCGCCCTGGGCGCTTGGCGCGCCCGCACGGATAGCAGCGCGGTCTCGCGGGGGACTTGTCACGGAATTCGTCGGAGCGCCCCCTCCGTTCAAAGCCGGTGCCGCCCGCTCGGTCGGTGCGCTCATCTGGTTTGGGTTGGAGCCTGGTCTTACAATGTAAGGCGTAACTAGAATGACCAGTTCTGACTCCTCTTTTTGAAACGAGGTCGAGCGAAAAAGCGGTCCCAGGATCGCCAGTTCTCCGAGCCAGGGAAAGGCCCTGACATCATTGTTGACGTTCCGCCTGATTAGACCGCCGATTGCGAAGCTCTGGCCGCTGGCGAGTTCGACGACCGTATCGGCTCGGCGCGTGGAAACTGCCGGCACGGAAATTCCGTTGATTTGCACGGCACCTTGCGTCGACAGTTCACTGACTTCGGGCGTTACGTGAATGTTGATTTGATTGTTGCTGAGAACTGTCGGCACAAATTCCAGACTGACGCCGAAGTGACGGAATTCAACCGATACCTGCCTGTTTTCCTGCAGGACAGGAATGGGAAATTCGCCGCCCGCGAGAAAGCTGGCCTTTTCACCCGACATAGCGGTGAGGTTCGGCTCAGCCAGGACGGAAGCTATATGCTCCTTGGCGAGCGCGTCGAGAACCGCGCTGACGTTGACGGCACCGTTGTCGAATCCGATTTCTGCTGTACCGCCACCCTGGGTTGAACCAGACCCAGCGCTTGCAGCGCTTCCGCTTAGAACGCCCACTTTGAAATTGCCGATTTGACCGAAGGCGGACAAGTTGACGCCGAGTGACTTCATGGCGCTGCGTGAGACTTCGGCTACGCGCACGCTGAGGTTAACTTGCAGGGATCCAGCGACCTTGATGTTGTTGACGACTTGCGCTCCGTCGCCCAGATATTGCTCAGTGACTCTTTTTGCGGTGTCGGCGACCTCTGCGTCGGGCGCCGTCCCGCTAAGGATTGCGCCGCGCGGCGTATAGTTGACGCGGATGGGATAGTCGCCGACCTGCTCCCGCAACATGGCGCGTAAATCCCCGATCGGTTGCGTGACAACGATACGCAATTCGGCGAGAGGCTCGCCATTGCCATCCAAGGCGAATAGGCTGGTCCGCCCCGATTTCTTGCCAAAGACGAAGATTGTTTTGCTCGATGGCGCCTGAAAATCCGCGATCGTGGGGTCAGCAACAAAGATGGTCGTGGCTGGCCCGGGCAGATGAACGGTCTCCCCGAGCGAAGAGGAAAGGGTCAGCGTGGCGTTGATGCTATTCGAAGCCGCATGCGGCGGGCCTTTGTCCTGCTTGTTTTGCGCCGCGACACCAAGTGGGAAAGTCACAATAAGCGCGCAGAGGAGATGGCCCAGGTAACGGGGCACTGCAGGTCTTGTAACCTTGTTGGCGATCGCCCGCCAATTGAGCGCAGCGCAAGGATGTTGAAGGATCAGCAAAATAGATCTTCTTTCGATTCGACAAACTATGCGGACGAGGCGTCAGTCAATTCTAGGATGTAACCAATGCCTCGGATGGTCTTGATCCGTGGCGTTGCACCTGATCTGGTCAGATGTCCCCGTAAACGATAAATTCCGACTTCAAGCGCGTTGGCAGACACGTCGTCGTTGAATGAATAGAGGTGATCTTCCAATTGCGCACGGGGCACGATGCGGCCTGCCCGGTTAAGCAGGTGCTCTAGAACACAGAGTTCGCGACGTGCGATCATCATTGGGTGCCCATCAACGAAAACCTGGCGGGCGACCGGATCAAAGTCGAGATTGCCAAATACGAGCCTCAGGTCGGTCATCTGTGTCGCCCGGCGCAGAATGGCTCTCATTCTGGCAATAAGCTCATCGGTAGAGATGGGTTTGAGCAGAAAGTCGTCCGCACCACCGTTGAAGATCGCAATTCGCTTATCGAGATCGTTAAGGCTGCTCATAATGACGGCAGGAACTGAATGCCCGTGGGTCCTCAACTGCCTCAGCCAACCCAAGCCATCGCCATCTGGCAGAGCCAATTCCAGCAGGAGAATTTCATAGCTGGCGCAAGAAAATGCACTCGAAGCCAGTTCCAGAGTACCAACGACATCAACGACGAAGCCGCCATCCCCGAGCGCAAGTCGCATGGCGCGCGCAAGATCCGCATGATGATCCACGAGCAGCGTTCGCATTTCATCTCCTCTCGAAGAGGGACGGCCCATCGAACGCGTCACCGGCGGCCATCTGATCGGAGCACACGGCGCGCAACTCGTCGCAGCTCTCGGAACTGGTCCGAGTCGGAGGGACATGCAAGTCGCTCGGTGGCAATAGGCGCGGGTGAGGACCAACTGACGGGCTCAAATACGCCGGTCGGCGAACCCACGAGGCCAGCAACCCGCGTGCGATTTCTCGTTGCATCATCTCTCCTACGTGCAGCCCCTGCGCTCGCAAGGCAGCGTCGCGGCTCAGAGCCCGATTCCCACAGAGGGTAGGGTTAGCTTTCGAGAAACTGATTGAACAAATCGATTATTTGGATCGAATGCATCCACGGTATGGATGCAGCGCACCATCTTCAACGACTGCGGCGTCCTGATGCACTGTTGTGTCTGTCGTGCTCTGCTTTTTTCGCTGTCCTTCAAGGCTGGCGAGCCTGGTGGAACCTGCGCGTCATTGGCTTGGTAGCTTGAATGCTCAACAACGGAGCGCCCTGCGCAAAGCCGCTCTCATTTCCAAAAAGCCTTGCAATCTGGTTGGAGCACTTCGCGCTCGACACCAAAATAGGCGAGGAAAACTGACGTCTGACAGGGATGTACATGCAACAGCCGATTTGCGGCACCAGCAAACGACCGCGTTCAGGCTGAAGATCGACGACCAACGGCTCCTCGATTTCCGCACTTTTACAAGCTCTTCCTGTGCGGGCGGATGCCGGCAAACAGCAGCACAGGGTCAGCGAAACCGGGAGCGGGCCTGCTTGATCGCCATGATCACATTGCCGCTGTCGCGCGTGCGGAGCGGAATGCAATCGGTCCAGCCGGCGGCAATCCGGTCAGCACCATCGTCTGCACGAAGCTCCCTGACGAAGACGTGCCCGAATGCGCTCAACAAAGCCGGGCGGCGGATCTTTCCAATCGCCGAAGGTGCGGGCTGGCACCGAGCGGCGAACTGCGAACTCATTCCTGCCCGGCGGCGCTGGCCGCCGCGAGCGTCGATGCGGACCCAGCCGCTCCGAATCCTCCCACAACACGATGAGCGCGTCGCGGACATCGCTGCCGTAACAGCGGCTGCGGCTCTTGCCCGCAGACGGCCTCTGCTCACGACGGTTCATAAGACGGATCGCGCGCTTGCGAATAATAGCCGGTTACCGCCTCGAACTCATCCAGAATGCGCCGCTTGTCAACGCCGCAATAAAGCTCCACGATCGCCGCTTCACCGTGTCGCCATGCTGAGCCGCGCCATCCTTCCCCCGAACCGGAATGGCACGACCTGTCCATCCCCTTTGGAACAGGACACTATTGGTAACATTTTGCTTGAGGCAATGCGGCTCGTTGCCTTCCTTTTCGCTGACCGGAAGGGTACCGGAAGTCGTCTATCGCATCTTACCCGCTGAAAGCGGCAACACCTCGACCTCAATCGCAGATCATAGGAAATAGACGATCGCGTCGGGGCCTCAGCATCGGTTCACCGGGTTTCCGTCATCGACTGAAGCGAATTGCCCCATCGACCGTCACCGGGTGGGCCGCGATACGTCGCCGTATATGATTAGCGAGCGCACGTAGCGGAGCCATAGCTCTCCACCCAGCCATGTTCCCCTAGTTGGAAAATGTCCGGCGGACCAGAGGTGCTGTCGTCAGCTTTTCCTGAATAGCGGCCAAGGCAATCCCTACCAGTCCATCACCACCTTGCCGGAACTGCCGCTCTTCATCGCATCGAAACCGATCTGAAAATCGTCGATGCCGATGCGGTGGGTGATCAGGCCGGAGACATCCAGCGGACCCTGCACAAGCGCGATCATCTTGTACCAGGTTTCGAACATCTCGCGGCCGTAGATGCCTTTGAGATGCAGCATCTTGAAGATGACCTTGTTCCAGTCGATCTCGAAGCCGGTCGGCGCGATGCCCAGAATGGCGATCTTGCCGCCATTGTTCATGGTGTCGATCATGTCGCGGAAAGCGGGGGCGGCGCCTGACATTTCGAGGCCGACGTCGAACCCCTCGGTCATGCCGAGCACCGGCATGACGTCGCGCAGCTTCTCCTTCGAGGCGTCGACGACATGCTGGACGCCGAGTTTCTTGGCTAGCGCCAGCCGCACCGGGTTGATGTCAGTGATGACCACTTTGCGCGCGCCGACGCATTGGGCGACGAGCGCGCCCATGATGCCGATCGGCCCGGCGCCAGTCACCAGCACGTCCTCGCCGACCAGATCGAAGGACAATGCGGTGTGGACGGCATTGCCCAAGGGATCGAAGATCGCGGCAATCTCATCGGGCACATCGTCGGGGATCGGCACGACATTGTGCTGCGGGATCGCCAGATACTCGCCGAAGGCGCCTGGACGGTTGACGCCGACGCCGAGCGTGTTGCGGCACAGATGCCCTCGCCCGGCGCGACAGTTGCGGCAATGGCCGCAGACGATGTGGCCTTCGCCCGATACACGCTGGCCGACCTTGTATTCGGTGACCGCTGCGCCGAAATCGGCAACGGTGCCGACGAATTCATGGCCCGTCACCATCGGCACCGGCACCGTCTTCTGCGCCCACTGGTCCCAATTGTAGATGTGCACGTCGGTGCCGCAGATCGCCGTCTTCTTGATCTTGATCAGCACGTCGTTGGGGCCGATTTCCGGCACCGGCACCTCTTCCATCCAGATGCCCGGTTCGGCCTTGGCCTTCACAAGCGCCTTCATCATGTTCGACATCAGGATTTCCCTATTCCGTGATTGCGCTTCTGGCGAGATAGCCTGCACAACGGGAAGGTAGGCCACTAACTCGTTTGAACGTCCGGAATGGTCAGCCCCGCCTGCTCAGCCTCGCGGCGCAAATTCTGACGGGGCCTGGGGCCGATCTGCTGGATCACCAATCCGGCTGCCAGTGAGCCAAGGTCGCCGCAAGTCTGCAGGTCGCGGCCTTGCGTGTAGCCATGCAGGAAGCCGGCGGCATAGAGATCGCCGGCGCCCGTCGTGTCGACCAGTTCCTTGATGGCGGTCGCCTTGATCACCACGGTCTCGTCGCCGCGCACGATCACCGAGCCTTTTTCCGAGCGGGTGACGGCGGCGATCCGGCAATCCTTGCGGATCTGGGCCAGCGCCTCGTCGAACGACGATGTCTGGTAGAGCGACTTGATCTCGTGGCTGTTGGCAAAGACGATGTCGACCGTGCCCGAGCGCACCAGGTCGAGGAATTCGTCGCGGTAGCGGTCGACGCAGAACGAATCCGACAGCGTCATCGACACTTCTCGGCCTGCCGCGTGCGCCAGCTTCGCCGTCTGGCGGATTGCCTCCTTGGCGCGCGGCGGGTCCCACAGATAGCCTTCGAAATAGGTGACCTTGGCGCCGGACGCCTTGTCGGCTTCGACATCCTCAGGGCCAAGCTCGACGCAGGCGCCGAGATAGGTGTTCATCGAGCGCTCGCCGTCGGGCGTGACGAAGATCATCGAGCGCGCCGTCGGCGGCTCACCCTTGAGCGGCGTGGTGCCGAAGGCGACGCCCTGCGCATGGATGTCGTGGGCGTAGATTTCGCCCAGCGCATCGTTGGAGACCTTGCCGAAGAAGGCCGCGCGGCCGCCAAAGCTGGCGACGCCGGCCGCCGTGTTGCCGGCGCTGCCGCCGGACGCTTCGATCGCCGGGCCCATGCGGCTGTAGAGCAGTTCGGCGCGTTGTGTGTCGATGAGGTTCATCGCGCCCTTGATGATGCCGTTGGTCTCGAGGAATTCCTCGTCGCACTGGGCGATGATGTCGACAATGGCATTGCCGATGCAAAGCACGTCATAATCCGGCATCAAAATCTCCGCCAAAACCCGAGCCGGCTTCTTGCCACGCCGGCCGGGCGTGGTCTCGCGAGTTGAAATGGGTTGCCGCATGCGCTTGATCCAGCCGCCCTCACGCAGCTGCCGGTCCGGCTTCACGCAGCAAATCGTCAGCTTTGTCCGTCTTCTCCCAAGTGAACTCAGGCTCTTCACGCCCGAAGTGTCCGTATGTCGCCGTCTTGCGGTATATCGGCCGTAAGAGATCAAGCATCTTGATGATGCCTTTCGGTCGGAGATTGAAAACCTCGAGAACAAGGCGCTCGATCCTTTTTTCCTCGATCCTTGCGGTTCCGAAGGTATTGACCATGACAGAAACCGGACTGGCCACGCCGATCGCGTAGGCAAGCTGAACCTCGCAGACCTCCGCAAGGCCGCTGGCAACGATGTTCTTCGCGACATACCGGGCGGCATAGGCCGCCGAGCGGTCAACCTTGGATGGGTCCTTGCCCGAAAAGGCACCGCCGCCGTGACGCCCGGTCCCACCGTAGGAATCGACGATGATCTTCCGTCCTGTGAGGCCGCAGTCGCCGGCAGGCCCACCGACCACGAACCGCCCTGTTGGGTTGACCAGAAATCTGATCCCCGAAGTATCCAGGTGGGCCGGCAGGACCGGTTTTATGATCTCCTCAATGACGCCTTCGCGGACCGTGGCTTGTGAGACCGCTTCGTCATGCTGCGTTGACAGGACTATGGTATCCAGCGCCACCGGGCGGAGCCCTTCGTAGCGTACCGACACTTGAGATTTCACGTCCGGACGCAGCCAGCCAAGCTGTCCCGCTTTCCGGACCTCGGCCTGTCTTTTCGTCAAATGGTGAGCGAGTTGGATCGGCAGGGGCATCAATGTATCCGTCTCGTTGCATGCGAATCCAAACATGATGCCCTGATCCCCTGCCCCTTGCCCGAGATCCTGCCCTCGTCCTTCATCAACGCCCTGGCTTATGTCGGGCGACTGCTCGGTGAGGGCCAGAACGACGGCGCAACGTCGACCATCAAAGCCAATCGCATCATCGTCGTAGCCAATATCGAGTATCGTATCGCGGGCGACTTGGCTGTAATCGATGTGGGCATGGCTGGTGATCTCGCCAGCCACAACGACCATCCCCGTCTTCACCAACACTTCACAGGCGACGCGCGCCTTCGGATCGGTGCGCAGGACCGCATCGAGAATGGCATCGGAGATGTTGTCTGCCATCTTATCGGGGTGTCCCGCGCCGACGGATTCGGAAGAGAACACGAACTGCCTGGTCATAAAAATGCCCTCGCTTCAAGTGCTGGAGTTAGTGAGGAGTTTCTGGATTGGGGTGGCTTATCGGTCGGGGATGCCGGGAACATCGAACGCAGTGCAGAAGTCGGCAACGTCTCTTCGTACGCTCGCATGAACTTCCTGGTCATCGGGCTGGCGGCAGACCGAGTCGATGAAAGCGGCGATCTGCACCATCTCCGTTTCGCGCATGCCCATGGACGTCACCGCTGGTGTCCCTAAGCGGATGCCGCTTGTCAGCGCCGGATGCCGCCGGTCGCCCGGGACCATATTGAAATTCGCAATGATGCCTGCACGCGATAAGCGCTCCGCATAGGCTTTGCCTGACAGCGACCGGTCCCGAAGATCAAGGATCAGCATGTGATTGTCAGTGCCCCCGGTGACGAGTTCATAACCTCGCTCCAGAAGTGCCTGGGCCAGAGCCTTGGCGTTGTGGACGATCTGCTGACCGTAGACACGAAAGGACGAGTTCGCTGCTTCCTGCAAAGCGACGGCAAGCGCGGCGATAGTATTCATATGCGGTCCGCCTTGCAGAAGAGGGAACACGGCGCGGTCTATACGTTTGGCCAGATTGTGTTTGCTCTTCGGATGATGGAGGGGCTGATAACGGTCTTCATTCCTTGATAAAATGAAGCCACCCCGGGGACCGCGGATCGACTTGTGAGAGGTGCTGGTGACCACATCGCAATGGGACACGGGGTTCGGATGCACTCCTGCGACAACCAGGCCGCAGATGTGGGCGATGTCAGCCACCAGATACGAGTTCACCTCCGAAGCAATTTCGGCCATTGCCGCGTAGTCAAAAATACGCGGATAAGCAGTTCCGCCGACCCAAATTAGCTTCGGGCGTTCCCGCTTGGCGGTCTCGCGCAAGTGGTCATAGTCAATTTGCTGTGTCTTTTCGTGCAGCCTGTACGGGACGCGCTGATAATCGCTGCCGGAAAAATTGACGGACCAACCGTGAGTCAGATGGCCGCCTTCGGGTAAAGGCAAGCCCATGACTTTGTCACGGGGGCTCAAAAGCGCGCGATAGACAGCCTGGTTGGCTGGCGAGCCTGAATAAGGCTGGACGTTGGCATGTTCACTGCCAAATAGCGCTTTCAGGCGCTCGATCGCGAGGGTCTCAAGCTCATCGACGATCTCGTTTCCGGCGTAGTAGCGCGCACCGGGGTATCCCTCGGCATACTTGTTGGTGAAAATCGACCCGGTCGCTTCCAACACCGCCGAGGAGGCAAAGTTCTCGGAGGCGATCAGTTTGAGAGTTGTCCGCTCCTGACGCTCCTGTCTTAGAAGCAGTTCGTGAACGCGGGAGTCGACGGCGGCTAAGTGAGGCCGCCCGTAAGTGTCGGGCTGCGCGATGGCGCCGCCGGCGGAGTTATCCATGGTAGTCGCGCTCCATTTGGACTGATCTATTTCACGATCAAGCAGGCGGTCCCTTCAACCGCGCGTCTTGTATTGCTTCCAGGCGTTGTAGGTCTCTTTTATGATGGCCATCATCGTGGGGCAGGAGATCGACCACCAATTGAGCCAGCTCGCCATCCTTGCCTCCTGCTTGCATATGGTACGAAGACTGCGGACGTTGTTCGTTGCAGCAAAGAAAGTTGGCTCTGACCAGCCGCCGAACGTGGCGTCGAACCTGCTCGCGAGGCAGACCGGTAATATCGGCCAGCTCGCCGACGGTTAGATCCGCATGCGCGCAAAGGCCCAGGATTCGAAGGCGATCAAGATGCGCTGCCGTCCTTAGGCGATTTACCAGTGTCAACATTGGTTAGCATCAACCCGGACGGGATGCAGCAAGCCGCTAGCCCTTCTATCCCCATCAATCCGCATGAGACCTCTCTCGTCATTTGCTGTAAATCCGCTGGTATGGATGCTAATGGAAGATAGATCACAGTCCTTTCTACGACTAAGACGCCAGATATTGGGGCTAATGTACCACCTGACAGGAGACTACACTCACGAACATTATGTGAATTTTTTTTAACGTTGCTGAGAATCAAGGGGGAGGTTTGGCGAATGTCTCGCCGTCGACTGTCGAATCCTGCCCGACGGGATTATAGGGTGCGTAGCCTGCTTGTCCTTTCCACATGACCAGCGACGATGGGGCGAAGGCGGCAGACATAGCTCTGGAGCATGCTGCGGTATCTTTGGCCTGAAGCCGAGGAAGGCGGACCGTGGCTTCCGCGCCGCTGCCGGGAGCCCGCGAACAGGCCAAGTGGATCAGCCGGGTGTTGCCGTCATAGAGCGTGAGACCCAAAGCTGGCCAGCCGCGCCCTGAGGCTGACGCACCGCTCAGCGTCCACCTTGCTCTCGAAGCCCATCGGCATAGCGCCGATAACGACTTGACCGCGTGCGTGTCGACGAGCGATCGGTGAGCGCAAGGATCGAGGGTGCAGTGCAGGATAATGCTGTTTTAAATCAGCGCTGTTTTCAGCCGACTGCCTTGAGCGTGGCACGAGGATATAGGCCCAAGGCAGGAGATCATCGTCTGCTGTTCGGGAGGCCGCCCTGGGCGCGCGACAGCCGTTCCTTCGGCTGCGCCGCTCCGCCACCATCCGCGCCGTGCCTTCCGGAGACCATTCCCGCTACCGGCCGGCGCCCGTGAAAACCTCGACCCGGCGCACCGGCTCGAGATGGCTGGGCTCAGCGTAACTCTGAAGTCGTCATATACCGAAGTCTTCACAGACTTCGGACATCCCCCTCACAGTCCGATCCAGATGGCGTCAGGAACACCGCTTGCGTTGATGCGGATGAACCCCTGCTTGTGCCACAATGACCCTTATGTCAGCGCGCGAGCCAAAGCTTCCGCGCAAGGCGACGGCTAGGATAAGGCAATGCCGACGAAGGGCACATTGCTTGCCACACTCTGGAATGATGGCATGCTCGGAAGGCCTAGGCTTTGCTCAGGGCCGCCTGCAAGGCGCGCTTTGAGGTTATTCACATAGCCTTCTGCGTAGTCCTGCGCCGTCGAGACCGAAAGATCAATGCCTGCCGCCAAGGCCTCTTCCATCAGGTGCTTTACGAGCCCATTTCGAATGGCCAGCTTGACCTCGGGGCCTGCGATAAGGCCGATCGCCTGCGCGGCCATATTGAGGCCAGCTTCCTCCAGCGCTCGCTTCATATCGCCTCCGTTAATGGCCGTACGCAGGAGATTGGCTGCTTGCGACTCAGCCTCGAGAACCATCGAGGCAAGATCGGCTACTTGTCCGAGGCCCGGAATGAAGCTGAGCAGTCCCACCGCCGTTGCCGCCAAGTCGAGCACTTTCGTCTCGATTTTGAGCACGGAGTCGACGACGTGCATGACGGCCCCGCCGTTCTTTTTGGCTGACTTAATGTCAGGCTGGTCCATCAGGCCCATCTTCATGTCCGCGACGGCATTCTGCTCTTCTGCGGTTTGGGCGCCGTGGGTGATTGGCTGCTGAACGTTGCGGTTCGCAGACGACATGTTTGTGCAAAAATGGGCAAAGTCTTTTTTGCTGATATTGCCGGAATCAACCGTATGCCCGCCGCCAAAGTCGAAGAATTTATGATGGGTCTTATAGCCCGTGATCGAATTGTTCAGGAGGCCAAACAAAAGAGGATCTGAAAGGAGCTGAGAGGCTGCTTCCCGCACTTTCGGATCAAGGCTCTTGTCGTCTTTCATTTTCGCCAGTTTGTCGCGAGTCAGAACACCGCTTCCAAAGAACGTGTCCTGATGGTCCTTGATCATCTCGACCGTATTCAGCTCAGTTTGCGTGAGGCTCATCGACGATGAGGCGACTTGCAGGAAATCCTCTTTGTGCATCTTCCCTTTCGAGCCACCGCACAACTGGTTCCAAGCATCGGGGTGATCGAGGAAATATTGCGCCGCCGCAATGACCTGGGGCGGAAATTTGCCGTTTTTCGATTCGCCGCCGACCATTTTCTTGAACTCATCCAGACTCAGGTCCTTGGACAGATTTTCGGAGTACCGGTAAAACTCCCGCAAGGCATCGCTCAAGGTCATGACCGAAGGCTGCAAACCTCCGCTGCCGTCGGATGGTATGTAGTTCTGCTCGTAGCTTCGCGCTTGGGCTTCCTGAAATGCAGCAACTTGTGGGTGGTGGTTTGAAAATCCGGCCAAGTCCTTGGCGTTGATCTTGCCTCCACAGCGGCCGTCGCCCTGCGAGCCAATCGCATAAAAAAGTCCCGAATCCTGCTGCAGTCCCTGGATCGCCGCTTTCAGATCCGGTGGCGTAGAGGGATCATTGGCTTTGTCGGTCAACGACTTCCAAGTAAGCGGGCATTGGTCCTTGTGACGGTTGAGTACCGCAACAATCTGCAACTCAGCCGTGGTCAGCGACCCACCGTTCCACGTGATTCCGGGGCTCGGCCTGGGAGCCGGCTCGATCTTCGGAGTGACGCCGAGCAGATGTTGGGCTTCAGTCGCCTTGGAGCGTTGCGATTGGTCCTCCTTGAGAGCCGCCCTCATATTTGGCGGCAGCAGATCCAGTGGGTGTTGCTCCAAGCCATTCAATGTCAAGACATCCGGTGCCAGATGGCCCAAAGGGTCCTGCCGCAATTTATCCATTGTCGAATCAAGATTCGACGCTGGCAGATCCCCTTGCGCGAAAGAGCCGGGCTTGTCTGCCAGCACACAAGTGGACAGCATCGCTTCGAAGCACGATGCACTTTGCTGATGCTGGGTCGCAAAATGGGAAACTTTCAGGCCCGGCCAACCCCTTGCGGACTGTAGCGAATTTGAGCGGTAGAAAGTTGAAAGATTACTGGCCGACATTATGCATCCTCAGACGTGACGTTGAAATCCCCACAAGAGACCCCGACAGAAGATCCCTTGCGTTTCACAAAATTCGACAATTCCAAGCGTCGGCAGGTCACGAATGCGCCTGCCCTGCCTTCAATTGCTGTGTTCCGGGCCGGCTCCAAGGTTCGGTCCAACACAATGGCCGGAGTCACCGCGAGAGCTGCCGGGACTCATCATGAGCGGATTAGCTTTCGAGAAACTGACGAGTTTGCGAAGAGTTCACAAAGGGGTAGCCGCAGTCATGTTCTTCAGAGCTGCGGGAAATCCTCAATGTTCATTTCTTGCCCAGCTCAGGCTTCCCGCCAACGCTATCCTGTTGTGGGATGTCAGAAGAATAAGAAGCATCCGGTCGTCCGTCGCGAACGACCGTAGTGGAGGAGCCGCGAAACAAGATCAGCACTGATTCCTTTGGCGTTGCCGCTATGTGAGTCTGCGCCTGCGCCTGCGCCACCAAGCCGTTAAAGGTCTGCTCCACGAGTGCGACGAAGCGCGGTGGACCGGAAACGAAGACGAGGCCATTGCCTGGCACGGGTTTGACCACATAGCGCTCGTCGGAGATATCAAGCTTGTCGAGAGCCCCCTTGAACGCATCGAAGCGAATCGACGTCATCAAAAGCATTCGAGTTTGCGATTCTTGTGCAGCAGACACATAGAGCACAAGGCCGTCATAGTACCATTGTAGACCGTAAAGGTTCGTCAAGCGGTCGAGGAACGCGCGCGGTGGCAAATCAGGCATACGTCCGCGAATTCGCCCCTTCACCGCAGGACTGATGTTGACCCTGATATTCAGGTTGTTGCCGAATTCCTGCAACGCTGCAGCGAGCTCCTGATCCAGAACCGTGTATCTATAGGGTGTCGCCGGAAGGGACAGCGGGACTGCATGCGCCGGGTGAATCCCGGTGGACAGAAAAAACCCGGCACAAAGAAGTCTCAAAACATGCAGGGTGACGGGTTGGATAAGCGTTCTCGGCATGTCGCACTGATAAACCAAACGCTGAAATCATCACAAGTGACTAAATTGCCGAAGAGATTTTAGATTGTCGAAATGACGCCGCCGTTAGTCAGCTTGTTGTCAGCTTGCCCCCCTAGGAGTGTTGCGCCGACACCGGGTGATGAATGGGCGGGGCTCGCCCGGTCAGAGAGAGCAACCGAGTCCTTACATGATGATGCCTGTCACGTCGATCTCTGCCACTCTAACGGCTGGCCTCCCCAGGGTCGGATCACCGTCGATTGTCGAGCAGGCCCAGTTTGAGCGCGCCTTAGGGCATGCAGCCGACTCGCTGAAAAACGATGCCGCCGCGGGGCCAGCGAGTGCGGCGCCAGTTGCTGCGGCGATGGATGTTCAGCGCGCGGCTGCGCCGACGAGCGGCATGGGCGATCGCGTGTTGCAGACGATTTCCTCCCTATATCCACACAACACTGTTTCCTTCCCCGCGCTCGACCATGACATAGCCCTTTCGAAGGGCGCTCTACCGGGACCGGCGCAGAAGCTTCCCGTTCCAGGTGAGGCGGGAACCGGAATCTCGGGCATTCCCCAACAAGGGCAAGACTTCGAAACGATGATGGCTGGTCTTCGGGATGTTTACAACGGCGTCACCCAGGTGGCGCTTATCTCCAAAGGCGTCAGCGGCGTCACATCATCCGTGAATAAACTTTTGAAGGAAGGCTGAACCGCGCGCATGATTGGCTTGGCCGAGGGCGAAATCATGCGTGGCCTGTCAGGGTGGCGGTCGGTTAGACTTGTCATGCTGCCAGTTCTCGTCGCCCTCACTGCTTGCAAAGCCGACCTCTACACGCAATTGCAAGAGCGTGAGGCAAATGAAATGCTCGCACTTCTTGAAGACAACGGGGTCGCCGCGATCCGGGTGGTCGCCAAGGATGGAACCAGCACGATCCAGGTTGACGAAAAGCTGCTCGCCTTCTCAATCAACCTTCTGAACGCCAAGGGGCTGCCGCGCCAATCCTTCAAGAACCTCGGTGAGATATTCCAAGGATCAGGCCTGATTGCCTCGCCGACCGAAGAGCGTGCCCGTTACGTGTATGCCCTGAGCGAAGAGTTGTCGCGGACGATCAGCGATATCGATGGCGTTTTTTCTGTACGTGTTCACGTCGTGCTGCCGCATAACGACCTTGTGCGAGCCGGTGCCACGCCATCCTCGGCCTCGGTGTTTATCAGGCACGACGCAAAAACAAATGTCGCGGCTCTGCTGCCAAAGATAAAGATGCTTGTAGCCGACAGCATCGAAGGCCTGTCCTACGATAAGGTGGAAGTGGTTTTGGTGCCGGTAGAACGTTCCGCACACGAGCAACGGCCCGATCCGACTGCTGTTTTGCCACAAGCATCACTACCTCTTCCTGCGCCACTTCTGGCGACCGTAACAGGTTTTGCCGCAGCCGTATTCGCCGTGGCCTGTTATCTCTTGATCGGCGTTGTTACGCGTCGGCGCAAGCAATCAACCGGCGTTTCCAAGGTCGAGGGGCGCCGGGATGCTTCTGCTGTCGAGGCCATTCGCAAAAGAATGCCTGCAATTGGACGTGGGTGACATCTCATTGCCAATGCCTATACAGACCGCCCGACCTGATGGTCCGCACTTTCCGGGCGCGAGCGAGCTTGCGGCTTCGGCCCATCCAACCCGTCTTGCGGCGCGTCTTGATCCAGCGTTATCGGCCGAAACGTTAGTGAAGTTGCAGAAGTGTTCCAGACTGCATCCAAGGCTGGCAGAATTGCTGGGCAACGATGACGTGGATCTGAACCACATCGGCTGCAGGCCGGACCTTCTACGCGGGCATGATCCATATCGAGCGACCCTTCTTGCTGGTAGTATCTGGCATGCCCGTTCGCTGGTCGCGTTTGTCTCTCAGCCTGAGCTTGCCATCCTTGTTAAACGCATCGGCGTGGATGCACACGCATTCGGAATCCGACACCTGCTGCATGCTGTTGACAAAAGACTGATCTCGGACCCAGAAAAACTCGCTCAGCAAATCGAATACGATGGACACGCATGTCTTGGAGCTTGGCTCCAGGACAGTTCAGCGACCGAGCGTAACCGCGTGCTTCTTCGATTGCCCGAGGGGACTGCCGCGGAGACTCCAGCACATGAGCATTGGACCGCCGCCGGCCAATTGCTTTCACTTGTAGTAGCTCATTTTGAGACAGAGACCCCGGTGAAATGACAGTCGAACTTTCCGAGGGGCCAATAGCGCCGCAGATGCGTCCAGTCGGACCACTGATACCCGCGAGCGAGCTCGAAACCTGGCACAGCGCCGCGCAAGCCCTTGCCGCGGCAGAACGGCATCGGCAGCGCGTTCGAAACTGGGCACGCGCGGTTTACCAGCGGGCGTGGGCGCGCGGCCACATGGAGGGCTCGAATGCAGGCACCGAGGAGATGGCAGGGTTGATTGCGGAGACAATCTCCGAAATCGCGCGACGAAAGGCGGCTCTGGAGCAGGAATTGCCGCAGCTCGTGATGGAAATATTGAGCGATCTTATCGGCGCTTTCGATCCGGGCGAGCTATTGGTGAGGGCTGTTCGTCACGCCATAGAGTGTCAATACAGCGGCGCCGACGTTTGCCTTCATGTTTCTCCCATGCAAGTCGACATGCTTGCACGAGAGTTTGCTCGATGCGACGGCCAGGATGGTCGACCAAGGGTGCGGATCGAGCCCGACCCGACATTGTCGCCGCAACGCTGCGTGCTGTGGAGCGAGTACGGCAATGTTGACCTTGGACTTGACGCCCAGATGCGCGCGCTGCGCCTTGGTTTCGGGACGCTCTGTGAGAAAGGCGAGCTATGAGAAAGCCCGTCCCAGAACATAACGCTGACGCCCACACTCGAGCTCTCGTTCCAGCAATCTCGTCTTTGAGGGCTGCGGCCAAGCGAATTGACACGCGTGCGGTGCGCGGTCGGATCACGCGGGCTATCGGCACACTGGTTCATGCCGTCTTGCCAGACACTCGTATTGGGGAACTTTGCCTCCTAGAGGACCCGCGAACCGGGCTGTCGCTCGAGGCCGAGGTGATCGGCCTGTCGGGTGATGGTGTATTGCTGACACCGATCGGGGACTTGGTGGGCCTATCCAGCCGCGCAGAGGTCGTGGCCACTGGCCGAATGCGTGAGGTGCCCGTCGGCGGCGATTTGCTCGGTCGCGTGATCGACAGTCGTTGCCGCCCATTGGACGGCAAAGGCGAAATCAAGACCGTCGAAACTCGGCCCCTGCATGGCAGAGCCCCCAATCCGATGACGAGGCGCATGATTGAGCGGCCATTCCCGCTTGGGGTCCGTGTCCTCGATGGTCTGCTGACGTGCGGCGAGGGCCAGCGGATCGGGATTTATGGCGAGCCAGGTGGTGGCAAGTCGACGCTGTTGTCACAGATCGTAAAGGGTGCCGCCGCTGACGTCGTCATAGTGGCGCTCATAGGCGAACGTGGACGGGAAGTTCGTGAATTCATCGAAAGGAATCTTGGTGAAGAGGGCCTTCTCCGTACGGTCGTCGTGGTTGAAACATCCGACCGCTCGGCGGTAGAGCGTGCGCAATGCGCTCCAATGGCGACTGCGCTCGCGGAATATTTCCGCGATCAAGGCCTACGCGTTGCTCTCATGCTGGATTCGCTGACGCGCTTCTGCCGCGCTATGCGCGAAATAGGCCTTGCTGCGGGTGAGCCGCCGACGCGACGGGGCTTTCCTCCTTCCGTTTTTGGCATGCTGCCAGGCCTGCTCGAGCGCGCCGGCATGGGTGAGCGGGGCTCAATCACGGCCTTCTATACGGTGCTTGTAGAGGGTGATGGCACGGGTGATCCAATCGCCGAGGAATCGCGTGGTATTCTCGATGGCCATGTCATCCTCTCACGCGCTATTGCGGCGCGATCGCATTTCCCCGCTATTGATGTGCTGCAGAGTCGCAGCCGCGTCATGGATGCAGTCGTTTCGGGGACACATCGCAAGGCAGCATCCATTTTCCGCGAGCTCCTGTCGCGCTATGCCGAGACCGAGTTCTTGATCAATGTTGGCGAATACAAGCCAGGTGGAGATCCCCTGACTGACCGGGCTGTCGCGTCAATCGACGAACTGAGGGAGTTTCTGCGCCAGAGCGAAGATGACGCGTCAGATTTCGAGGAGACGGTCGCATGGATGTCGCGTCTGACCGCGTAAACTGGATTCAGTCTTCGAGTATACGGCTTCTGAAGGAAATGCAAGAGCGTCGTGCCCTTGGCGAGCTGTCCAAGAAGGAAGCCCAGCGCGATGTGGCCGCCTCAGCCGTACAAAATGCCTCTAGGGAGCTTGCAATGATACAGCAACATTGTTCAAGAAAAGAAGCAGCGCTCTATCAGCATCTGATGTCACTCGACAACTTGTCTAGCGCAGCGCTCGACCGTCACCGCCTTCACACTGAACAACTTGCCGCTGAGATCAATTCCAGACGGCAGATGCTTGATGATACCCAAATCGCTCAAGAGGAGGCTGAGATGGCGGCGTCCAGGACGAGGGAGCTATGGGTCATATGTTCGGCGGCAAGGGACAAATGGCAACAAATCGAGGACGACGTGCGGCGCGCCGTCGAGACTCATTCGGAGGCCGCAGCCGAGATCGAGGCCGACGATGAGATACTGCTGAAATATGCGAGGGGGTCGCTTGCCTAAATGCCGCGCAACCGGATCCGACGGTCGCAAGAGGTCGTCCGAATGACACGACCGTGCAGTCTTTGATAGGCGCTGCGGTCACACCCGCCATGTTCGAACCAGTTCTGAAACTGTCCCACACGGTTGTCTCGTGGCTCAATGATACAGCAGCGCCGCGCACGCCGTTTCAAAGCCGGATCAACGAGGTGCCGCTATCGGTGCGAACGGCAGGGCTTGTCTGGCAGCAGGAACCTGCTGCCATTCCGATGCTTGACTGCGTCTGGAGAGTGGGAGCCGAAACGGTCATCTTGTCACTGTCGCGCCCGCTCGTAGAGGAGTTCATCACGACAGTGCAGAACGGCTTGGCCTTCCCTTCCGAGCCAACTGCTTCGCTAATTCTCGAACTCGCTCTGGAGCCGCTTGTCACTCGACTGGAGGAGACGACGCGTCTGAACGTGCAACTCGTGCGGGTATGCGAAGCCACGATGCTGGCTCCTCATCTTGAACTCGACATCATTTTCGGCGCGGTCAAGGGCAAGGGCCGTCTATTCCTGTTCACGCCACTTGACGGCTTAGTACCGCCTGCGTTTCGCGCGCTAGGCGAACTGCTTGCCCAGTTGCCGCGGCAGCTGGGCGGGCTGCCTCCAGAGCTCCCGCTCATTGTTGCAGGAGAGGTCGGCACGCTTCGCCTTCCTGCGGCGCTTCTTCGAAGCGCATGTGTCGGTGATGCATTGTTGCCCGATATTGCGCCGTTCGGCCGCGGCCAGATCACCCTAGCTGTCGGCCAGTTGTGCGCCGAGGCGGATCTTGACGGCGATGAATTAATCTTGCGGGGGCCTTTCCGCCCGCGACCGTGTCCTTTGGAGAGTGCGCATATGACACAACCCGGATCGCAACTGGAGCTTACTAAGGATCTCGACGATGTCGAGATCGTGCTTGTCTTTGAATGCGGCCGCTGGCCTATTTCTCTTGGGGAATTAAGAAGTGCCGGCGAAGGGCATATTTTTGAACTTGGATGGCCGATCGACGGCCCGGTCGACATAGTGGCCAATGGTCAGCGTATCGGGCGTGGCGACATTGTCCGCATCGGAGAAGAGCTGGGCATCAGGCTCCGTGGCGGGTTTGCATGCAATGAGTGAAGCTCAGCCGACAATCCTGGCGCTTCTTGCGGTTACCGCCGGACTCGGTCTGCTGGTTTTAGCAGTTGCCACGACAACGGCCTTTGTAAAGGTATCAATTGTTCTTTTCCTCGTCCGCAATGCGCTCGGGACCCAGACCATACCACCCAATGTGGTGCTGTACGCCGCGGCGATGATCCTCACTATGTTCGTTAGTGCGCCCGTTGCTGAGCAGACCTATGACCGCATGTCGGATCCCAAGCTCCACTATCAGACATTCGACGACTGGGTAAGCGCCGCTAAAGCCGGAAGTGAGCCCTTGCGCGAGCATCTCAAGAAATTCACAAATGAAGAGCAGCGGCGATTTTTCCTATCTTCGACAGAAAAGGTCTGGCCAGAGGAAATGCACGCTGCAGCCACGCCTGATGACTTTGCAATACTTGTACCATCTTTCTTGCTATCAGAATTGAAGCGCGGATTTGAGATAGGATTTCTACTTTATCTGCCTTTTATTGTTATAGATCTGATAGTGACAACTATCTTGATGGCAATGGGTATGTCGATGGTCTCACCAACTGTTATATCTGTTCCGTTCAAGATCTTCTTGTTTGTTGCCATTGATGGTTGGTCAAAATTGATGCATGGGCTTGTGCTGAGTTATACGTTACCGGGAGGCTGATCATCACTGAATCCAGCATCATTACTCTTATGAGCCAATCACTGGTGGTTTTCATGATCTGGATTCTACCGCCGCTCATTGCATCAGTGGTTGTCGGCCTCGTCATCGGCATCCTCCAGGCGGCGACGCAGATCCAGGATGAAAGCTTGCCGCTCACCGTGAAGCTTCTGGTCGTTGTCGCGGTGATTGGGCTGTTTGCTCCTGTGCTAAGCGCCCCGCTCATAGAGCTAGCCGATCAGATCTTCACCGAGTTTCCCGCAATGACACTTAGCTACTAGTCCGCCCCATGGACGCGCCATCGGCCGATATTCAAATTCTGATCCAGACGGCTTTCGAACTCGTCGTTGCGGCAGGTCTTGGGGCAGCCCGCGCGATGGGCATCATGCTGATCTTTCCCGTATTCACACGCTCGCAGATCAGTGGGCTGATCCGGGGCTGTTTGGCTGT
The DNA here is from genome assembly GCF_007003975.1 of Mesorhizobium sp. WSM4306. Taxonomy (GTDB): domain Bacteria; phylum Pseudomonadota; class Alphaproteobacteria; order Rhizobiales; family Rhizobiaceae; genus Mesorhizobium. Next base: position 130,351 of record NZ_VFTC01000017.1, on the reverse strand, counting down.
TGGCTTCGCACTACCATGCCTGGCACACGTCAGCGGCGGATTGCCGGCGCTGGATCCTGATACGCGCCTGATCCAGCTAACCCTGCTCGGATTCAAGGAAGTTTTTGTCGGTGTACTCCTTGGCACTTTTCTTGGCATTCCGCTTTGGGGCCTTCAGGCTGCCGGGGAGCTTATCGACAACCAACGCGGCATCAGCAGCCCGACCGCTTCGGCCGATCCCGCGACGAACAGTCAGGCTTCCGCGATGGGCGTTTTTCTGGGGATCACTGCGATTGCCATATTCGTCGGATCAGGAGGCCTGGAAACTTTGATCAGTGTCCTGTACCGCAGCTACTTGATCTGGCCGGTGTATCAGTTTCACCCGACACTGAGCGGGCCAGGAGCAATGGAGTTGTTGGGGCTTCTCGACAGCATAATGCGCACGGCATTATTGGTTTCGGGGCCTGTCGTGTTCTTCCTGATACTGATTGATATATCGATGATGCTGCTGCGTCGCTTTGCCCCGCAATTTAAGGCGAGCCAACTGTCTCCGGCAATCAAGAACATTGTCTTTCCAGTTCTCATGGTCACCTACGCTGCCTATCTGGTGGAGAGCATGAAACTGGAGGTCACACGTGCCAACGGCGTGCTGGAGTGGTTCGACAAATTGCTGCCATGAGCGACACAAGTGAAGAGAAGACACACGCCGCCAGCCCGAAGAAGTTAAGTGAAGCGCGCAAAAAAGGACAGCTGCCACGTAGCTCCGATTTCGTCCGCGCGGTCGGGACTTGCGCTGGGCTCGGCTACCTTTGGCTAAGAGGCAGCGTGATCGAGGACAAATGCCGGGAAGCGCTCCTATTAGCCACCAAGTTGCAGAGCCTACCTTTCGATACCGCGGTGCCGCAGGCATTGGTTGTGCTCGTCCAACTCACAGTCGCGGCTGTTGGCCCGCTGCTTGGAACCCTTGTCGCCGCGGTGATTTTGGCCAGCCTGCTAGCCAATGGTGGATTTGTCTTCTCTCTGGAGCCGATGAAGCTCAGCTTTAAGAAAATTGACCCCTTTGAAGGGCTGAAGCGCTTGGGGTCTGCTCGTTCCATGGTCGAAGTCTGCAAGACCATGTTCAAGGTATTGGTTCTCAGCGCAACCTTTTCCATTGTCCTTCTCGGGATGTGGAAGACAATGGTCCCTCTGCCGATCTGCGGCATGGGCTGTGTTGGCCTCATCTTTATGGAGACAAAATTGCTGATGGGAATTGGCGCCGGCGCACTGCTGGTCGGCGGACTGATCGATCTTCTGCTCCAGCGCGCGTTGTATCTGCGCGAAATGCGCATGACCAATACCGAAGTGACGCGCGAGTCGAAGGATCAGCAAGGAGCGCCAGAGTTGAAAGGTGAACAGCGTCGCATCCGCGAGGAGGCGGCCGACGAGCCTGCGCTTGGCGTGCATCGCGCCACGCTGGTCTTAACAGGAAGGGCGGTCCTGATCGGTCTGCGTTACGTTCGCGGTGAAACCGGGGTGCCGTTCTTAGTTTGCCGTGCCGAAGGTGAGCGCGTTTCACATGTGTTGAGCGAGGCGCGGGCACTACGCCTGACGATCGTCCATGACCATGTCTTAGCGCGTCAGCTGATAGGCACTACAAAACTCGGCCACGCGGTTCCTATGCAATATTTCCAGCCTGTCGCGAAAGCATTCTTTGCCGCAGGCTTGGCCTAGTCATGGAAGTCCACGACTGCCCAGTTCAAAACTGACCTGGCTCCATGCTAGTGGCAAATGTCGGCTGGCCATCCGTGCCCCAGTGTCTCTGTCAGGCCAACCGCGCAACCGCGGGCCTGGGGCAATCACTCCCCTCGGATCTGCCACCCAGCAACTACGGCAAGTCCTCCGGGCATGACCTTGCAGCCTCTGCTGGCCGGTGCGTGGCGCAGTCCGAGGTTTTGAGGCCGGCAGTGCGGATTTGATTGGTGCAGCCGTTGGAATGCCCTCGTCAGCTAGTCGTCAACTAAGCGCCCTATGTTGAACAGCCGTGCTAACTTGAGCTCGGTTGCGAAACATAGGAGTACGAATCGTCATGTATGGTCGAATTGGTGGCTCATCCGATAGTTACCGCGCGCATAATGCCGGCGAGCAATCGGATGCAGGAAGCGAAGGGTTCGCGGACACATTTGCCCGAATGCACTTATCCGGATCGGAAGGTAGCGGCGCCTCATCATCGGCGGCTCCCCAAGCATACTCCCTCAATTCCCGACCTCCTGTGGTGGAGATCAACAGGACTTCCTTCAGGAGACAGGTGAGGCAATTTCATGGTGATGAAATCACGCACATCGCCGACAATCCTCAAGAGTATTCGGAGTTCGTATCGTCACGAGCCAGGCGCACCGCGGACGTTGCTCAGCAATATGGCATCCGTCGAGATACGGAGCACGCGCGATATTTCAGTTACCAATTGGGAGACCGGAGTGCCGGACTGCTGAGAATGGAAGGCGGATTCAGCATGAACGAGTTCGAATCGGAAAGTTGGCGGGAACAATTTCCTGGTCGAACTGAGGTCACTTCCATAGTGGATCTTCAAGTCGCCCATCCGCTCGTCGAAAATGCGGGCGATATTCTGCTGGAGCATCAACTTCGGATAGACGGCGACCGACCGTTGCTGAATTGGCGTGCGGCTAATCCGGAAGCACAAGCGCGCGCGCAGACGATGGGGTTTGTTGAAGTGGATCATGGCGACCTGGTGCTTGACCCTACGCAGCATCCCGACAAATGGACGAAGAACAGTGCCGGTGAGTGGCAGCGTGCAGGCAAACCTCCACTCTATCTCCACAAAACCGAGGATAGCGACAGCAGCGATAGCGGGTCCGACGACGATTTCATGTGATTTGTCGACCCGCCGCCGAGCCTTGCAACTGGTGACGGTTGCAAGGCTGTTGGCAGTGAATGCTAATTGTCCGGCGACAGCCCCGCCTTAGCGCCAGCGCCGCCGAGCAATCCAGCCCATCTCCCAGACAATAAACTGCGGATGCGCATCGTGGGTGCTTGCGAGCGGATTGTATTCGGGCCGGAACTCCGCCTCTTGGAACCGAGCTCTCCCGAATCCAATTTTCTCCACCACACCGTTGGGTCGTTGCGATGCGCCGATCCCGATCGGATCGGCTATGCCTGCTCCGCGCTCGCAGGAAGACCTTCCGCCTCGATCTTGGCGGCGCGATCTCGGCGATAAGTTGGATGGGAGGCAAGATACGCCGCCACGTCAACAGCCGGTAACGCGACATCGCAAATCGGCCCTGACGGTAGCCGATCGACTCCAATCGCCGGACCGCAACTCGCGCAGCGGCATTCGCGGTTTGGCCAGGAGAAATGCTCGCTGACTCACAGCGTGGCCGGCCGCATTCTGAGTGCCCTGTCATGCAGCCTGCGCCGACGGGAGCTCGGCACGCGAATGGCGTGGTTGGCGGCCAAGCCCTGAGGTCAACAAGGACTTACAGAAAGCGGGGGTGAGTTTGCCGCGATGAATTATGACCTTCTCGCGACCGGACCTAGCATCGGCTTCCTCTCGCTCTCGATTGTAGCCGCGCTGTTCGTTGGATTTAACGTGGCAAGCGGTGAATTCGGAATCAGCCAGCCCTTCCAAGTTTCTGGCCATGACGGGGCGACTCGTGTGGATGTGCACCCACATCGGGCTCGGCATCGCACCATTGACCAGCATCTTGGGCTGCAGCTTCATCTCAAACAGCTTTCCTGGCTCGCCACGCAGCGCGACCGGTGCCTCCGGCGGCATCAATTCGTCGGCATTGCACAAATGTTCCAGGTATTTTTGCGCCGGAAATGCGTAGGTCTTCATGCAATCAGTCGTAATGCCGGCTTTTCCTTCATTCAATGCGTTGGCCTGTCCCAGCACCATGTTCAGCAACCCTTTGAGCTGGTCTGTGCGTTCGTGCACTTTGGGTAGCTGGGTGGAGGTGAGTAGCAGGCGTACATTACGCCCCTGCAACCCGGCGAGACAGGTTTGCATCTCAATGGCCTGGGCTCGCAGGTACTGGGCCACATCGTCCACGACCTTACCGGCCTCCTCAGGCTTCATCTGGCGCACTTGGGAGACGACGCTTTGCTGACCGGCCAGATCGAACTGCAAAAGTTCGTCCAATCGTTTGAGCCGCTCCGTCAATACCTCCATTGACAACGCGGCGCCCCCGATTGTCGAGCCTGCCCCCGACGAACTCGCAGCCACCTCTTGCGCTCTCACCTGTGTACTCGCAACTTGATCCGAGCGCGCGAGAACCTTGGCTGCTGGCACTGTGCCGGCGTTCGCAGCGACTGGTGTTGATGGCTGCCCGGCGGCAGAAGTCCCGGCGCGAGCTGCCGACTTATGCTTTGACTTCCCTTTCCTTCGCGCTGTAGTGCCTTCTGACACTGCAGCCGTACCAGCAGTGTCAGCCGGTATCGCAGCGCCTGCCCTGGCCGGCATCGCAGCGCCCGCCTGGGCCTGTGGCGCCATGATGGCTGACGGCGGAGACTGCAGGTTCAACAAGTGCATGGCATCGTGCGCAGTGATCCATGCATCGTCCACGATCCGTTCGAACAGTTTCAATGGGAGGCCGGCATCTGGGTAGGTATGGCTTAGCTTGGTATGCACCTCGTGCAACGCCAATCCAAAATCCGAAAGCCGCTCCATGATTTTTTCTACAACCGCGCAATCATGAGCGTTGAGTGTTTTGCCATCATCCATTATGCCCTTCGCCAAAGAGAGGGCGCGAAGAGCTTCTTGAGCGGCGCTTGCCATCAGCTGCACCACTCCATTTCGACCGACGAGGAGTTCCTTCAAATCTGGCTCGAACCTGCTCGCCCGCAGTTCAATCTTGGCCCGCGCAAGACCGATCCGCTCACGGACCAGCCAGATCCTGACACTCAGTACCGAGCCGGCACGCAGCCGCAGTGCGCACCGCTCGGCTTCCCGCATCACGGGCGTTCCACTGGATAGGCTAGCGGTGGCAGCGCAGGCGGATCGCTGCCGTTCGGAGCGCCATGCCTTTTTTTCCCACCACTTAATTGCCGCCGTATGGTGGTTCTCCACATTTAAAATCAACAGCTCCTGCCGGTCCGCCTGGGAGTAGGAGTAGAGTTTATCGACCATACCTGCCGCTTTCTTGGTCTTTTTGTCCAATTTCGTGATCGTCGACAGGCCAAGTTTGTCTACTTCATTCGCGGCGTCGCACACGATCTGGCAACATCTACGCACCTTGTCGTCTGGCATAATTGTCTGCGCCTCAGCCGCAGGCAGGCTAGCGCGGTACTCCAGAATTGCTGAGGCTGCATCGACGACCCCACTGATCAGCTCCACCGCCTCCTCGGGGACGTCGGTTTTCCTGGCCGCAGCCTCGCAATCAGTCAGTTGTTGAACAAGACTGTTCATTCTGAGCTGTGTCGGACTGATATCTTTATTTGACGATGAGCTGGTGCCTTCCACCTGCGCGGTTGATAGTTGGCTACCGACCGGCGCCATGGCTTCGCCCTCAGACATGGAGGGAGAACCGCGCCGCCTTGCGGCTGCGCCACGTGGCGCTACGGTTCCGCGTGGTGGCGCAGCGGCTCCACGTGGCGGTGTGTTCAGGATTTGATCTTCGCCAATCGAGGCGCCTGGCAGACTTTCGCGGGCATCGCCTGGACCGCGCGCAACTGGAAGGGAGGAGGGCCTCCTATCGGCGTCCCCAGAGCGCATCTGCTCCACAACGGAATCGAATGACTGTCCACCTTCTCCCGCAGCAAGACTTGATTGCGAAAGGGAACTGCTCGCCCGCCCCGCGCGGCTGGCTCCAGTTTCAGCCTGCGATTTCCGTGGTCGGCCAATGCCCTTCATATTGCGTCTCCGTAGTAGGCGAGAATGTGCTGCTATTGTGCTGGCGGCTGACGAGACCAGCGGCATCTTTCGGTTAACGTCACGGTCAGCCAGACCCGCGACGGCGTAATGTTCCCGCCAAAGTGCTTCTCAGTAGCAGGCCAAGATTGGCCCGAGCTCACAGGACTTTCGCAACGTTGCCATCGATGTCCTGAGATTATCAGCGCTTCAGTCCGCCGATTTCCAGGAACAGCGAATGAAATCAGACCAACTCGGCTAGCTCCCCTTCCTAGACACGTGCCTGACGATTTTATTGATGCGTCACTCCTCTCGTTCGCCACCGACAAAGTCACACATTTGCTTCAGAGAAGCGTGTGCGTTGCGTATCACGCGGACCATTTCGATCTATAGTTACAAAAAGTGTCGAGACGGGACCTTTGGATCCGAAGGTCAGGCACGGCCGGCCTAGATAGACCGCTTGGCTGACGATTAGCTGACGATGGGAGTTCTCACGAACAGGGCAAGAAAATCCGACCGCTTCAAGCTTTCGATATGGTGAGAAGAGGATCCGCACCGGCCTCCCAAAGCCGGCAGACCATCCCATGTTCGTACGGTCGCCGACCTTCTCGAAGCCAATGAGCTCACCGCGCCGGGCCGTGATGTGCAGGCGAGAGAATGGTGATGCAAAGACCGAGTTCCTGCTCGTTGCGTGCGCCCGTGGAGCCAGCAAGAATACGGTCATTGCGGTCATGCAGCACGTGGACCGTGTCTCCTGTTCGACACCACAGCATCGAGGATGCAAACGAGCTGCTGCGGCTGCCATTCGGTCGCGGCATGCGTGGACGGCGGGATTGGCCGAACAGCCGAGATCGTGGTCGACTGTTCGATGCGAGAGCAACATCCTGCAGAGCATACGTTTTTGCGCTGGCCGGTTTTTGTCAAAAGCCGTCAGGTTCTCGAAAGCTCCCGCCCTTAGCTTGATCGAGGCTAACCTTTAACACGTCGCCGCCAATGGCAAATGCCGGAGTACCTGATGATAGCAGCAATTGGGAGTGGAGTTGGCAACCTCGGGACTTCCTTGATCCGAAAGGGCCATGGGGATTCGAAATCCGAGCATTCTGGTGATGGCAAGCCGGCTGATGGCAATGATGGCAAGCCAGCTGGTGGGAATGATGGCAAGGCAGCTGGCGGGAACGATCGGGCGGATAACCGGACCGTTTCAAATGATCAACTTCAAGACAACTCACAGTCTGCAGCACAAAGTGAAGCCTTCCAAAGTATCCTGCGATCGTTCGCGTTCCAATTCGCGAACGATGCGATGGCTGAGGCCGATGAAGCTTTGGATGACACAGAAGATGCCTGACGCGGGAAATCCGGCGTGAGGTCATACAGGCCGTTATTGACGGCACAACTCCAACAGAAAAAGGAATGATCATGGCTGCAGTTGATAATAATAAAAAATCAGGCAATACCAATACCAGTAGCGCCGGCAATACCGATAAAACTAACAGTGGCACTCCCGGCAATACAAGCGGAGCTGATGCTACTGCTTTTCAGGCGCAAGTGCAGGAACTAACCAATGTTAGCTTGGAGGCGACGAAAAGGAGTGTCCAGTTGCGCACTCTAACGACCAATCTCCAGACCATCAAGAAGGCCGCCGACGAACGCGTTTCGTAATGTCGGAAGCGGGTTTTAGACTGCCCCCTAGCGCGTCTCCTTATTGACGCGACGTAGTCCCGAAATGAGCCGCATGGCAATTGCCATGCGGCTTCTATCCTGTTTGAGAGATGCTCTGTGGATGACGCCGTTTCCCTCCGTTTCGAAGTGCGTTCGGGGCACTATTGCGGTCTGACCGGCAAGACGGATCTTCAAAAGTGTTTAATCGGCAGCGGCTTCGATGCCGATTTGGTCTTTGTCGAGCAGGGACTGGCACCGCATCACCTTCGTGTAACTCTTCTTGGCAAGTCGATCGAACTGGAGGCGCTTGCACCCGGACTCAGTATCGAGGGCAACCGGAATATCGCCGCAGGCCAGTCCGTTGTTGTGCCCCTTCCTGTCGTCCTGCTCGTAGGCGAGATGTCCATTGCTTTGTCCGTGCAGGATGCAGAGCCGCCTGGTTCGACCGGCATACCGCGCCTACCGATCGGTGTGCTCGCCATGGTCATAATCAGCTCACTCGGGATCGGCGCGCTTTCAGGCACGATCTCCTATCTTGGCAATGCAAGTGGATCGAGCCCCAATTCACTTCGGGCTGAAGTCGCGTCCAGAACGATCAGTCACCGCGCTGACAATGAACTTACGGAGGCAGCGGCCCAAGAGCTGCAGGAGGAAGTCGATCGAGCGGGTCTTCTCGACGTCAAGATTGGGTCGGCAAAGGGTGTTGTGACCGCCGAAGGCACCGTCACGTCTGAATCGGTCATCAGTTGGCAGAAGCTTCAGCAATCGTTCGATCGTCGCACCAAGGGTACTCTAACACTGGTGAACGGAGTGCTCATCAAAGAGGAGAAGGCGCCATCCGCAATCGCGGTCGAAGCTGTGTGGCATGGGGTCCAACCATATATTGTCATCGACAGCGAGAAGTATTTTGTCGGCGCCATTTTGGCTGATGGATGGGTGGTCGAACGTATTGAGGACAGCCGTGTGCTGCTGAGCAGGAATGGCCGCATTGCTGCTCTCCAATATTGAAAGCTCGCAGGCCCCATCAAGCAGCACTCTATGGCCAGCCAAACATCCTGTCGCGCTCGGTGCTGACAAGCTGGCTGCGTTGGAAACATTTGCTGCCCAGCCATTTCGCGCCTGCTTGTGGCTCTCATGCAGGGTCACGCGCTGGCCAAGGCTGAGGCGCCTTCGGAGTTCGAAAGCCACGTTTCATGGCGTAACAGCAGAGTAAGTCTCAACCGATTGCAAAGGTGTCTCGATGGCCAACGTCCTGCGTGACTTCATCAAGCGTGCGCCGGCCAGCCCGGATTTAATGGTTGCGTTGATGCTGCTTCTGGCTGTCGCGATGATGGTCATGCCTATCCCGGTCGTGGTGGTCGACGCCCTGATAGGATTCAATATGGGGTTGGCCATACTGCTGATGATGGTTGCCCTGTATGTCAGTACTCCACTTGATTTTTCCTCTTTGCCCGGCGTTATTTTGATTTCCACTGTATTCCGTCTCGCGCTCACGGTCGCAACGACGCGACTGATCCTGGCCGAGGGGGAGGCCGGCAGCATTATTCATACTTTTGGCGATTTCGTCATTTCAGGCAATATCGTGGTGGGTTTCGTCATATTTCTGGTCGTCACCATGGTGCAATTCATGGTCCTCGCGAAGGGTGCCGAACGGGTGGCAGAAGTGGCGGCGCGTTTCACGCTGGATGCTCTGCCGGGCAAGCAAATGGCGGTCGACGCAGAGCTACGCAACGGCCACATCGATGCCAACGAATCCCGCCGGCGGCGCGCCGAATTGGAGAAGGAAAGCCAACTCTATGGCGCGATGGACGGCGCGATGAAATTTGTGAAGGGCGATTCCATCGCCGGGCTGGTGGTTATCTGCATCAACATGCTGGGTGGAATTTCGATCGGCCTGCTCTCCAAGGGCATGTCCTTCGGCGAGGTACTGCATCACTACACTCTGCTGACGATAGGCGATGCATTGATATCGCAGATTCCGGCCCTTCTGCTCTCCATTACTGCGGCGACCATCGTCACCCGTGTGACTGGGACGGCGAGGATCAACCTCGGTACAGAAATGGTCAGTCAGCTCACGGCCAGCACTCGAGCCTTGCGACTGGCGGCCGGCGTCCTGGTTGTAATGGGGTTCGTTCCTGGGTTTCCCCTCCCCGTCTTTCTGATGCTGGCCGCAGTGTTCGCTGCGGTAAGCATTGTCAAGGCTGATGTGCTGGGCGCCGGCACTGCCGATGCGAAAGGTGGAACTGCAGCGGAGCCTAAGCAAGCCGCGCCTGCGAAGGAATTCCCGATCGCATTTTTTCTAGCGCCAGATCTTATGCAGGCGGTCGATCAAGCCGAATTGCAAAAACATATTGGGCGCGTTTCGCTCCTGGTCACAGCCGATCTGGGCATTATCGTTCCTCGCATCCCTGTCTTGGTTGACGAGCAGCTGCCTGAATCGCAATTCCGAATTGATGTCGAGGGCGTGCCAGTCGAACAGGACGCCTTAGATCCAAACCAGATGGCGCTCCGAGCCGATGTAGCGCACGTCGACTCGAGCGGTGTCCCCCTTAGACGTGAGCCGAAAACGGACAGACTCCCGGTTGAACATACCCCTGCAAAGGCCCTTACGGGCGCCGGCACGGAGCATAGGGCTCCCGGCGAACTCCTCGCCTTGCGCGTCCATGCAGCGTTGACCCGCTACGCACCGCGATTGGTGGGCATCCAAGAGACCCGACATTTCCTGGGCCGAATGGAGCAGGAATATTCTGAGCTTGTGAAAGAGGTGCTACGCACGACGCCGATTCCTCGGATTGCCGATGTTCTGCGCCGCCTCCTGGAGGAAGGTATCCCAATCCGCCACACCCGTCTCGTGTTGGAGGCATTGGCCGAATGGAGCGAGCGTGAGCAGAACGTTGCCCTGCTGACGGAATATGTCCGTTCTGGTTTGAAGCGACAGATCTGCCACCGCCATGCCAACACGGAGGGCATCGTGTCCGCCCTGGTCGTCGAGCGCGAGAGCGAGGATGTGATGCGTGGCGCGGTTCGAGATTCGGATGCAGGCCCCTATCTCGCACTGGAGGATCGGCAAAGCGAAGCGATGCTATCACAGATACGTCAGGTCCTTTCGAACGCAGAACCGGGTCAAACCCGCCCTATTCTGTTGACGTCGATGGATGTCCGACGTTTCGTCCGCGGCTTTCTGACGCGAAACGGGGTTGATCTCGCCGTGCTGTCTTATCAAGACCTCGCCTCCGACTTTACAATTCGCCCCGCAGGATCCGTCACACTCCCGCACGGATCGAACAGCGGATTGTTAGAGTAGTCCCACCTTTCCTAACTGAACGCCACGCGCCTCCCCGATAACTGAGAGATAACATGAATAGTAATACAGTTTCTCCATCGCCTATGTTTCTGCGCCGGAACTCACTTCTTTTTGCCGTACTCGCCATTCTGCCTTTGGGCGGTTGCGCCAGCTGGCAAAAGCCGGCTCTTTCCGTGCAGGAGACATCTTCCCCCGAGTTGCTCAGCGCCGATCAAATCGATCCGGCTATGCGCGAACGCATTTTGCGCGAAGTTGGTCAGGATGTTCAAGAGCGGGCTTTGCGGGATGAGGTGAAGCAGCACCCGGACAATGTTGATGCGGCGATACGACTTACAAATGCCTTGGTGGGCCAGAAGCGCCCGCACGAAGCGGTTGAGGTGCTCGACAGCGTCTTGGTTGCAGCCCCAGGAAACGTACGTGCATTGAATGCGAAGGGCGTGATTTTGGACATTGAGGGGCGGCATGACGCGGCACAGGCCCTGTATCGGCGAGCTCTCGAAAACGAGCCAGGCAATCAGATGGTGCAGCATAACTTCAATCTGTCGCTTGCCTTTAACGGCAAGTCCGAACAACCAAGGTTAGCACGATCGCAATAGGTGGGCACAGTGCATGCGCAGCCTGTTCCCCGGCTCGAACACGCGCTCGGCTCCCATCATAGATGGCCCCCTGAAGAGAGCCATATCTATGCAAAACAGTTGCTCCAGATCTGGCCGGCAGAGATCGGCAGGAGAGCCGGATGACATCACGCGGCCACCCGCAAGGCCACCCGCCTCGCTTCGTTGCCAGAGCGCCCTCTCCCTCGCCGGTCACCGTCTCGCAATGCGGCGACCTGGCTTAAGGCGGTCGACCGAGCGCCCGATGCAGTAGCCATGAATACGTAACGCAGCGATGGACCCGCCGGATCGTGTCGCGCTTGTGCTGGCCGTCCCTGCCATTACAGCACGGTGATTGTAGCTGGATCATATTCTAGAGGCATCGATGGTGTGGATGCCTTCGATCCAAACAATCGATTTGTTGAATTCGTCCGCCTGAGGAAATTAGCTGCGGCGATCCGACTTCCGACGCCTGCAGGCGCAAAACCAACAGCGTGAGCGCTGCGGGTCCGGAGGCAGGCTGCAAAGTGCAATCACCAGCGCTGATAAGCGGCAAGTGAAGAATGTATCGCTCGGGCAACTCCTGTGTTGTGCACGGTTGCCCCGCGAGGTGAACTGTAGCAGCTTGGCAGCTCAGCGTTCACGAAAGGAGAAAAGATTTGGGGCCAAGCAAAGACCGGCTTTTTTGATTGTCTTGCTGTATCGCTATGGTGGGGCGGGCGCGACCGCTCCCATAATTCAATACGCTGCCTTTAGCGATGGACGATGACGGGATGCGTCGCCGAGACTTCAATGGTGGAGGAGCAGCGCACCCGTCGATCCATTTGCTTTCAGCGGCAACCGCCACTATGAAGCGACACTTCGCCCAACTGTGTTTCAAGCTGCCCGGAGAAGTTTATGACAGAAGAACCCCACAAGACCGACATCCTCATCGAGCTCACTGCCGATGTTGTATCAGCCTACGTCTCCAACAACCCCGTCCCGGCGGGGGAGCTTCCTGCCCTGATCGCCCAAGTGCACGGGGCTCTAAACGGCACGGCTGGACTCATACCGGCAGAAGAGCCTGTGCCTGTAAAAAAACCTGCTGTCCCGATCAAAAAGTCGATCGAACCGGACTACATCATTAGCCTTGAAGACGGCAAGAAATTCAAATCGCTAAAGCGCCATCTGGCGACGCACTATGGTCTGACCCCAGACGAATATCGCGCCAAATGGGGTCTGCCGTCGGATTATCCCATGGTGGCGCCGAATTACGCCGCTGCGCGCTCCGCCTTGGCCAAGACCATGGGACTCGGCCGCAAACCGAAAGAGCCGGAAGCCCCAGCCACGGCGCCGGCGAAACGGACCCGCAAGAAGGTCGCAGCCTAAATCCGTATCAACAGTCGTTCGGACGCGCAGCAGCCGTTGGCCCAATCTGCGCGGAATCAAAGGGCGGGGATGAGCCCCGCCTTTCCCGTCCAAGAGCCTCATTTCCAGAGTAATTCATGATGGCTCCAGCAATCCCTGCCGCGGCATTAACTTGCATGCTCCGGCCCGGGTTTCGAGCCGTCAATGCGTTCCGGCGATGACGAACCTTGCCAAGGCTTTCCCGGACCGTTAGCCAGCCTTGCTGAGGCTGCCTGCAGAGGACTTTCCCGTGCGGCGATCCTGTTCCACCTCGTAGTTGATCTTCTGGCCCTCATTAAGGGTCGACAGGCCCGCTCGTTCAACAGCGGAAATGTGGACAAAGACATCCTGACCGCCGTTGTCAGGCTGAATAAAACCAAAACCCTTCGTGCTGTTGAACCACTTCACCGTTCCAGTCGCCATATCCATTCCTTTGTAATAAGTCGCAACTTAGGCAGGCCATTCACGCCAGCCTGATTTGTACACGAGACTTTAGGCGCATCAAAATCGGAAAATTGCAAGGCCCACTCGATCGCCTGATCTCCAGCAGCAACTGCAACATATGCGAGGCGCGTGCCAGACGAGGCGTATGCCAGACGTTTCGTCGTGCGCTGTCGCTCGAACGTTGACAGAAACAATGACACACCTTGCAAACTCGGCACATCTTGTGGACGTGCTCGGGTCGCTTCTCGACTGCGATACCCGCTCCTGACCGGGTATCGTCGGCCAAAATGAGAGTTTTTGTCATGTGCCGCCAGACCGAAAGATCAGGCGCGCAGCGACCTGCACATTCAAACCGGAACCCGCGAACCTCGATTAGCTTCTGCCTGCTCCGAAGGGCGGTAGCCTGCTCTGAGGCGGGCCACTGTCGGGTTGAAAACCAACTGTCGGGTTCGGAACCCCAGATTGTCGGCAAGGTACGCGCCGCCCACTGGTTGGCCAAAGGGGCACTGGCTCCTGATCCTGCCGCCATGCTCGCCCGATCTCAACCCGATCAAGACAGGTCTGCTCAAAACTCAAGGCGCGGCTGCGGAAGAAGGCGGCCAAAACTTTCGACGCTCTCTGCGGAACTCTCGGCGATATCTGCCAGCTGTAGGAGCCAAATCAAAAACCATTAATTGCGACAGGTGATTTTATGACATTCATTGCGAAGAGGCCAGAATGAACAGCGGAAGAGAGTAGCAGCTCTCTGGTCGCGGCGAGGTGGATCGTCGACACGATCGGCACCTGGCCCGTGCGGGGATCGCACCGCAGCCAGCACCAGAGCCAGACCTTGACCGCTTGCCTTGCTCAGGCGCCACAACAACGAGTGGCTGGAAGCAGATCCACGTGAACTCAGCGATATCGATCAGACGATGCTTACCCTCATGAAAGCCGATCCCGACGCTGTCCAGCGCCGCGAAATCCTGACCAGCATATGGCGCATCGGATGCCACCGCCTGCACACTCACCATCGACATGCCGGAACTCGGAACCAAAGGCCGCAAGCCTCGCCGGCCTCGGCAAAATGGAGCGGCCGCGCCTTCATCCGGGGCGGCCGGGCCAATGTTCGCCAGGCCCTCTACATGCCCGGCCCTTCGCCCTGCGCTTCAACCCCGACCTCAAGGCAAAATACCAGGCGCTAAAGGCGGCAGGCAAACCCGCAAAGGTCATCATCTTGTTGCGAAAGCTCCTCATCCTAGCAAACGCTCTCCTCAAGGCGCAGCGAAAATGGCCCCTAAAACCCTTGACCGAAACGGATACCTTAGCCTTTCAGGTGAGGCGGGCCGAGATAGACCAACCGCGGGTTTAACTTCGCGAGTTTAAGCTGATTATGCCGATGCAACTCTAGCGCCTGCGCGACCGTTTTAGCTTCCATCAACAAGGCGGCAGGCTGGGAGGAAGTACCCTCCCCTGCCGCGAACAAGCTTTGGACAAAGCCCCACCTTGTCCGTAATGTGATCGGGAGGCCGGGGCGCGGCGGTGCTCAGCGGATGTGACGCGCGAGATCTGCGACCCTACCCATCAGCACTTCCATCGGTCCTCGCTGGAAGATGCGCAGCCAAAGCACCGCAAAAGTGCTGATAACCACAACGAAGCCAAAGAGCGTGGACAGGCTCTCGTCTTTGAAAATGTTTATCTTCATAAGATAGGCTATTCCCGCAATGTGCAGCACATAGGCCGTCAAAGACATCGAGCCGACTGCGATTATTGGCCAGACCAGCTTTCGCAGACGCGGGAGCGCATCCACAGCGAGCATGCAAGCCGCCAAGATGATCATTGCGCAACCGGTGCTGCCCACGATCGAAAGCGTCGTTTCGCTATGAGGTGCGGCTATCCATGACGACTTGACTATAAATGACGACTTGGAAGGCTCAAAAGCGCCGTCAACGTCAGACCACCACAAGGAGGTTTCAGTCAAAGCGCGGGAACTCAGCGCGAGCAAGGATCCCCCATGGCCCAACACGGCCAGCGCGACCCCCGCCAGACCAAGGCGCCAATGCGCTGCTAGCGTATTAAGATTAAGGCGCGCGATGGCCATGCCAGCGATGAGGAAAGGAACCCAGGTCACCGCGGGATAGTAGCCGTTGACCATGAGGTTGAAGACCGGGTCGAGGAGGTTGGGGGCAACCGACAGAAGGGAGGAACGGACTTGCGGGAGAACTAATGCCGTAGCGGCAGCGATCAAGCCCAGCTGATATGCGCTGAGCCGATGGAGCGGCAATACCAACAAGAAGCAAATTCCGTAGTATTCTAGGATGACTTCGACCTGGGTACCGAGGCAGCCCAGGATTGAGCCAAGCGCGAGCAAAACAAGGGCACGAATTGCGACTCTGGCGATGGCCTGTCTACCGGCTATCCCCGACTTCGGCGCCTTGCGACCTGTAATCAGGAGGATTGAAAAACCGGCCAATACGGCAAACAGGGCCGACGGCCGCCCATGGGTTAGTTCCATCAGAAACCCGACTAGTCCTCCTTCGCCGGGGTCGGGACCGAGATGGGCGGCATACATCCCGAAGACAGCCAGGCCCCGAGCGAGGTCGATGCCGACCAGCCGATCTACTACCGACCCATTCCTAGCGTCGGCAACCGGTGCCTTCATTACCATGGTAGATTCCCTTGTTGGGTGTGTGGATCGCGGGAGCCGCGATAGGAGAGCCGGTCGGCTGCTGCCGTCGCCTCGTGAAAGGGTTCAAAACATCGCGCCATCTGGCGCATCGAGCCGGCGACAGAGCTGTTCAGCCATTAGCCTGGGGTAAGAACAACAGATCGGCTCACAAAGCCTGTGTCACGGACCTGAAAAGTGGTGTCGCGGAACCGTCGTTTTTTGCATGATGGCTAAGCCGAGAGATCCACTGCACCGACGAGAGACTCAGCGACGTTAGATATCCGATCAGTACGCCGCGGCTCCGCCGGTGACGATCACCCCGGGTGTCAAGGCCAGGGCGTAAACCTGCCATAATCTGTGGTAGTGCGCCCGCGACCAATCCGTTCGACAAAGCTCGGCGCATGGTCGAGCCAATCATATTCTTCCATGTGGCTGTTGCCTGAAAAACCGAAGACGCCGTTCGCTGGTCCAGCTCCAGACCTCGGCCTGCGTCGGTCATTAGAACCGGCGCGCCTGTTTCCCAAATCAATTTGCTGATGCAGCCGCCGGGGGTCACATTGAGCAAAAGTGCCGAGTTCAGGACGGGTTTCATAGGGGCTCTTCGTTTGGCTTTGTTAACGACCCCTTTCTTGCAAGTTGTAGCTGACAGCAGCCTGAAAGCTCCCCAAATAATTCGCTGCCGCCGGTTCAGCCTATTGTCAGCTTCGACCAATAAGATGGGAGCCTTGCCCTCATACCGGAGCTCGGCAGCATGATGCGAATACTGCTCACTGAAGACGATAAGGACCTTGGAAGTGCTATGCACGATCATTTGGTGGCTGGTGGCCACGCGGTCGACTGGGCCAAGAACCTGTCCGAAGCGCGCGATTATGCAGCTGTGGTCGGCTACGACCTTATTTTGCTCGACGTTCACCTGCCGGACGGCAATGGGATCGACTATCTGCGGGAGCTGATCAAGGAACTTGAATCGGCACCGGTCATCATTCTGACAGCCTGCGATCGGATTTCGCATCGCATCGAGGGCTTCAACGCTGGAGCCGACGACTATTTGGTCAAGCCGTTCGATCTGGGGGAACTCTCAGCGCGTATCCATGCAGTGGCACGTCGCCATGGGCATTTTCCGGAGCCGCAATTTTCGGTTGGGACGCTTTCCATACAGGCAGCCGAGCGACGCCTCTTCCGCGACGGGCAGGAGGTCTACCTGACTTGACGCGGATGGGCGGTGCTCGACTACCGTCTGCCCCAGCCCTGCACGGTCGTTTCAAAAGGGAAGATCGTGGACGCGCTTTTCGGCAGACGGCGCTGATTCATACTCTAAAAGAAAATTCGGCTTCCAGTTGCCTTGGCCATGACTTTCCTTCCCGAGAGATGGGTGACAGTTCATTCCGGATAGATGGGTTACACTTTCGGCCCTTTGCAAGGAGAGCAAGGTGCCTTGGAAGGAGTGTAACGTCATGGAAGAGCGGCTGAAGTTCGTCGCCCGGCTGCTGGACGCGAGAAGATGGCGGTGCTTTGCCGGGAGTTCGATATCTCGCGCAAGACCGGCTACAAGATCCTCACGCGCTACAACGACAGCGGCCTGGAGGGCTGACGGACCGATCGCGGCGGCCCTATCGCCACGCCAATCAGCTTCCGTTTCAAATCGAGAAGCTGATTGTGCGCCTCAAGCAAGACAAGCCGACATGGGGTGCGCCGAAGATACGCGAGCGGCTGGCCCGGCTGTATCCGGATGTGCACCGGCCCGCGATCTCGGCCGTGCATGCCGTGCTCGACCGCCACGGCATGGTCGAGCGCCGCAAGCGCAGGCGCAACAGGGCGACGGGGACACCACTTTCAAACGGCTGTCGCCCTAACGATCTTTGGTGTGCCGACTACAAGGGCGAGTTCGGCAGAGAACACGGCCGGGACAGGGGATCACAAACACTTGACCGTTCCAGACCCTGGCAGTGGCGCATCGATTGACCGTTGGCTCTGTTCGTGGGCACCGAAAATAGGGCCTTCTTGGTCCTCGGCAGAGAATATGGCCCGGACGGGGGATAACAAACACTTGACCGTTCCAGACTCTGGCAGTGGCGCATCGATTGACCGTCGACTCTGTTCGCGAGCGCCGAAAATACGGACGACCCCTATGGTCAAAGTGCACTTCTGACCTGCTAGGCACTGTTCGATAACTGGAGGCACCCGCTACGGTGCCCTCGTATTTAAGACACCTGTCAGTTTCAAGCCTGGACATTGACGCGTGGCGCGGCTGCCATTCGTTGACCGCCACGTCGAATTGCCCGCCAACCAGTGTACAGCCGCCGGTGGTCACATTGAGCAAAAGTGCCGAGATCAGGAGGGGTTTCATAAGGCCTCTTCGTTTGGCTTTGTTAACGACCCCTTTCTTGCAATTGTAGCTGACAGCAGCCTGAAAGCCCCCAGATATTCGCTGGCGCCGGTTCAGCCTACTGTCAGCTTCGATCAATAAGGCAGGAGCCTTGCCCTCATACCGGAGCTCGGCAGCCTGATGCGAATACTGCTCATTGAAGACGACGACGACCTTAGAAGTGCTGTGCACGATCATTTGGTGGCTGGTGGCCACGCGGTCGACTGGGCCGAGGGCCTGTCCGGAGCGCGCGGTCATGCAGCTGTGGCCGGCTACGACGTTATTTTGCTCGACGTTCACCTGCCGGACGGCAATGGCATCGACTATCTGCGGGAGCTGATCAAGGGGCTTGATACAACGCCGGTCATCATTCTGACAGCCCGCGATCGGATTTCGCATCGCATCGAGGGGCTCAACGCTGGCGCCGACGACTATTTGGTCAAGCCGTTCGATCTGGGGGAACTCTCGGCACGCATCCGTGCAGTGGCACGTCGCCAAGGGCATTTTCCGGAGCCGCAATTTTCGGTTGGGACGCTTTCCATACAGGCAGCCGAGCGACGCCTCTTCCGCGACGGGCAGGAGGTCCACCTGTCTGGACGCGAATGGGCGGTGCTCGACTGCCTTCTACGCCGGCCCGGTTCGGTCGTTTCAAAGGGGAGGATCGAGCACGCGCTTTATTCATTCAATTCGGAGTTCGAGAGCAACACAGTGGAGGTTTATGTCAGCCGGCTCCGCAAGAAGATCGGCGGGGATAGAATAGCAACCGTGCGTGGCTCCGGATACAGGCTCGTGGTCACATGACGAACTCGAACAGCATGACGAGAAAGCTGATATCGTGGTTAGGCGGGGCAACGCTCCTGGTTTGGATCGCCGCCCCAACCATTGCTGCGTTCATTTTTTGCAATAATGTAAACGAAAGTTCGGATGACTTGCTCCAGGGGAGCGCAGAGTACAGAGAACCAGAGCTGATCAAGGTCTTGAATGGAAAACACGTTGATCAATACAATAACCACTTGCCAACTTATGAAAAGTACTGGACCTATCGTGAGCAGGTTATTAATAAGTACGGGGTAGTGCTTATTTCTGAACCGGAAGAGGGTCAGCAGCCCTTCCCTGATGCTCCCCTGAGTAACGGCTTTTGGCGAAACGCTGATTACCGCGTCTACACAGAGGAGATCCAAGACGGCGTGTATCATCAGTTGGCCGAACCGCTTGATGGCCGCCGTACCACAATCGCGAAGGGCGCACTTTTTGTCTTCCTTCCGACACTCGTGCTCCTGCCCTTTAGCTTAGCTGTTTGGTGGATCGTGATCCGGCGCTCGCTGCGGCCAATCGAGGTACTGCGACAGCAGATCGGATCGCGCGACGGCGGCAATCTGTCACCAATGGACTTGGGCGATTTCCCGGCAGAGTTGGCTCCAATCGCGGCATCCGTCAATCGGCTTCTCGATCGTCTGCGGGCGGCTCTCGAGGCCGAACGCGAGTTCGCCGCAAACAGTGCGCATGAACTGCGCACGCCGATCGCAGGTTCAATCGCTCAGATGCAGAGATTAGTGGCCGAGCTTCCCAATGGGTCGGCCAAAATGCGTGCGCGCGGCATCGAGCAAGCGCTGTCGAGCCTTGGCCGCCTTGTCGAAAAAGTGCTTCAGCTCGCTCAAGCCGAATCGGGGGTTGGCATGGCGGATCACGCGATCGATCTTGTCCGATCGGTTCGGCTGGAAATCGATGACCTGAGGAAAAAGCCGCAATATGCCGGACGCCTGCATCTTAACGTCGACGGCTGCCCCACTTTGATGCGCAAAGTGGATGTCGATGCGTTTGGGATCCTCCTTCGTAACCTGATCGAGAATGCGCTGATACATGGACTGCCCACTGTTCCGACAACAGTTTCCGTCCAAACTGATGGAACCATCGCTATTGCAAACGCCGGACCGGTGGTGCCCCTCCCCGACCTCGAAGGGCTTACAAAGCGATTTAGTCGTGGTGCTACTCCTGCTGCGGGCTCAGGCCTTGGTCTACATATCGCTAACATGGTTATCCAGCGGATCGGTGGCAGTCTAGAGCTTGCGTCGCCCGCCCGCGGTCGCAATGATGGTTTCGAGGCGATCATACGAATTCCTCAATGACACCGGTGAATTCGACGACAGTTGGACACAGGGCGGATTGCTGGCAAGGCTGCTGACAGGGCGAACTGTACGGCAGTATGTATACGGCGTAGAAATCGTACTTCACACAACGCATTTCGGCCGCGGCAATCAATGCCGCTATCATCGTCTGAGCAGTTCGATCGAAGCGACACGACATGATCGGCAAAATCGAAGGCTCCGCCTCACCGCTCGCTCGATTTCGCCCGGGGAGAAAAAAGGCCATCCGAGAAAGTGCAAGCCGCCGCGCAAAGGCGACGTGTCCAATTGTCTGGGTGCCCCTGTGCGCCGGCCCGATCGGGTTGGCGCAGGTCCAGTAAGGACCCGGACCAACCATTCCATTTAGACGACCGGCAGGTTTTAATCGGCGTCCGGATCGCCGTCCCAAAATGCCCCAAGTATACGGCTAGAAAGGCTGCCAACGATCGAGCTTTGGTCGGAGGCGTGCTTGTCAGCGTCTTGGGTGCTTGACCGGCCTTTGCAATGGCCATCGCCATCGCAAGTATCGTGCGTGGCCAGTGAGACCGCAATTTCATCAGCCTGGAGCCGACCGTATCGGTGCTTTTTTATGATTTAGGGATTTTTCGTTTTCCTCTTGGATCATCACGGGTTTGGAGAGGATCTGGTGTTAAGTGCCATTCGGAGCGCCGGCGAACGGCCCGAAATTAATGTGGTCGAGTGATGAAGCCTCCCGAATGCGTTAAACGAGACCCTTTATGGCGGCCCTGGCTGACAACAGTCTGAAAGCTGCAAGCGGCATGCGAAAATGGGGCGATCCTGAATGACGACAGATGCTATCAACATGAAAGAGGCTCGCCCTGAAAGCTGAGCACGCTTTATGCTCAGGCTGCTGACAAGGCCAAAGCAGCGTAAGTGCGTAGTGAAATCCAAGGTCCACATGGGTCGTCGCGCGTCCCATGCGCCTGGGAAGGCGCCGGCCCGGCCAAGCTTTCCCAGCTCGTCCGCATGATGCTTCGCTGAGCGTCAATGGACGTTGGCGCGAGACCAAGGCGTCGTGCGTTGCAATCCGGACGGTCCAGGGTATCAGGAGTTTCACGGCCTCGGCCCGCTTGGCTGGCCACAGTTGAAGCTCCAACGTACCGGCTGGCACCGGGAAATTGGGCTCTGCGCTGCCTCAACGCTGATGGCACGGTCAATGCTTGCCTACCGATGGGGCCGCCCATGCCGTGATGCTGTCGGTCGACGTTCGCAAACCAGACCCTCGCGAGACCCAGCGAAGGGGCTCGCCGGTACGACGAGGGACCTTACCTCTTTATGCGCGGCATCATTATCGAGGATGACATGTTGCCTTACACGTCGTCCCTCGCGCTCGGGTCTTTGTGGGGCGGATGAAGTCCTGATCGCGGTGGCACTGCTGCATGTTTGCGTAAGACCCATCCAGTCACGATCGCGCTGTCCTTCGATGTCGCGGTGCTGATAGGCGGGCAGATCGGTGTGCGCGGCGCCCGCCAAAGGATCGTCGTCACGCCGGAGGAGGCGAGCGTCATAGCCGGCGCGCCGGCGAAAGGCGCTTTCTGTCGGATGCCCGACAATGTCGGATATCGCAAGTATCAAGGTTGGATCAAACCTTGCGAATCGGGGCTTTCTTACTTGGCACGGGGCATGCTCAGGTATCCGCAAACACCCAATGGATAACGAGCAGACTTCCCATGGCCTCACCATGCCGAAAGTTTCCCGGACGCATCCAAAGATGAGGCTCGCGTCAGGCCCAGCAACACGCTGACGGCTCATGTGGCTCGGCGTCGCGTGCCGATCCACTTTCTCCCAATAGGCGTTCGGGAGACATAGATCCTTCAAAATGAGGAACAGATCACTTTGCCAGGAACGCAGCCCATAACCCCACTCTCCCTACCAGAACTACCAAGCAAGCCCCGCACTCATGGGCTTCGCAGGACGTCCGTTGCGTCCGAGTTGGTCGGCGCGGGGCCGGCTCCGATCCCCGTCGCATGGGAGGACGGCAAGGCGAGGGATTTCGTGCTCGACAACGGCATGGAGGTGGTCGTCATTCCCAACCACCGGGCGCCGATCGTCACCCACATGGTGTGGTACAAGATCGGCAGCGCCGACGAGCCGCCGGGCAAATCCGGCATCGCCCATTTCTTCGAGCATCTGATGTTCAAGGCGACGACCAACCATGCGGGCGGCGAATTCGACCGCGCAGTGTTCGAGATCGGCGGCTCCAACAACGCCTTCACCTCCTCCGACTACACCGCCTTCTATCAGACAGTGGCGCCGTCGGCGCTCGAGCTGATGATGAGCTTCGAGGCCGACCGAATGCGAAACCTCATCCTGACCGACGATGTCGTCAAGACCGAGCGCGATGTGGTCATCGAGGAGCGCCGCTCAAGCACCGACACCAACCCGCAGGACGTTCTCCATGAGGAGATCGACGCGACGCTGTGGCAGAACCACCCCTATCGCATCCCGATCATCGGCTGGATGCAGGAGATCGAGCAGCTGAACCGCGTCGACGCCACCGTCTTCTATGAAAAGTACTACTGGCCCAACAACTCCGTGCTGATCGTGGCCGGCGATGTCGAACCGGACACGGTGCGGGCGCTGGCCGAAAAGACCTATGGCAAGGTGGCGCGCGGACCTGACCTGCCGCCGCGCATCCGGCCGGTTGAGCCCGAGCAGAACACCAGGCGCACCGTCACGCTCTCAGACGCCCGCGTCAGCGTGCCCAGTTTTTCGACGCAGTGGGTGGTGCCGTCCTACCACACCGCCAAGCCGGGCGAGGCCGAAGCGCTCGACCTGCTGGCCGAAATTCTCGGCGGCGGTAACCGCGGCCGGCTCTACCAGGCGCTCGCTGTCCAGCAAGGTATCGCTTCCAGCGCCCGCGTCTATTTCCAGGGCACTATGCTCGACGACACCAAGTTCGCCATCTATGGCGCACCGCGCGGCGATGCCAAGCTGGCTGATCTCGAAGCGGCGGCCGCTGCCGAAGTTGCCCGCATTGCCGAGGATGGTGTCAGCAACGAGGAACTAGGCAAGGCCAAGGACCACTATTTGCTCAATATGATCTTTGCGGAAGACAACCTGGACTGGCTCGCCAGCATCTACGGCTCGACGCTGGCCACCGGCGGTACCGTGAAGGATGTCGAGGAACGGCCGAATCGCATCCGCAAGGTTACCCCCGAGCAAATCAAAGCAGTTGCCGCCCGCTATCTCGCGTTCGACCGTTCGACCACGGGCTATCTCTTGCCCAAGACGGAGAATCAAGAGATGACGCTCGGCGCTCGGCCCCATGCTGCGATGAACATCCAGGAGGTGAAGTCCGAAAAGGGCATCATCGCCTGGCTGGTGGAGGACCACACAGTGGAAATCGTCAACATCGGCTTTGCCTTCAAGGGCGGCACCAAGCAGGACCCGGTCGGGAAGGAGGGGATGGCCAAACTGATGGCCGGCCTGTTCATCGAAGGCGCTGGCCATTACGACAGCGGTGCCTTCCAGGTGAAGCTCGACCATGCCGGCGCCGAAATGAGTTTGGACGCGCAAAGCGACGACATCTACGGATCGATGTGCATGCTTTCCAAAAAGCAGGACGCGGCGTTCGGCCTGCTTCGGCTCGCGCTGAACGCGCCGCGCTTCGAGCAGGGGCCGATCGATCGCGTCCGCGCCGAGATTGTCTCCCGCATCGTCGGCAGCGAGCGAGACCCTAACGCCATCGCTCAGCGCAAATGGCTGCGCGCGATCTATGGCGCGCATCCTTGTTCAAGGCTGGGAGAAGGCACAAAAGAGAGCCTGCCCGGCATCACGCCGTCCGACCTCCGCGCCTTCCACCAGGCCATTTTCGCTCGCGACGGGCTCCATATTGCCGTGGTGGGTGACATTGACGCGAACACGTTGAGGGAAAGGCTTGACCAGCTGTTTGGTGATTTGCCTGAGCAACAAACCCTCGTCCCCGTCTACGATGTCGCGCCGAAACTCGGTCAACTGGTGGAGGAGAACTACGACCTGCCGCAGACTTCGCTGACGTTGGCCTGGCCTGGCGTGAAGCCTAGCGCGCCGGATTTCTACGCGGCCGTGCTGCTGAACGACATCCTTGGCGGCTCATACTTGACTTCCCGCCTTTACGAGGAGGTACGTCAAAAACGCGGCCTTGCCTATCACGTCAGCTCTGAACTAACCCTTGACTCGCTTCTGGTTACGACAGAGACACGCTCGGACTGCGCTGCCCAAACACTGAGCATCGTGCGAGATGTGGTAAAGCAGATGGCGCAGCAAGGACCGACCGGGGCCGAGCTCAAGGCGTCGAAGAAGCACCTGATCGGCGCCTATGCCATCGACCAACTGGGCTCGACCCGCTCGATTGCAGACCGGCTCCTGGATTTGCAGATTCACAAGGCCGACGTCGACTACAACCAGCGTCGCGCCCGCAGCATCGGTCGGGTGACGCTCAAACAGGTCAAGGCGGCGGCCAAAAAGCTGCTTTCGGCCGAGCCCGCCATTTTGGTGGTCGGCCCGCCGCTGGGCGGCAAGGATGAGTAAAGAAACTCATCTCACCTTCCTTCTTCATCGGGGCTTCTCGTGGGAAGAGCGAATGTGGAGGCCCGTGGGCCAAGCAGATCATGCAGACGCGCGGAGTCGTTTTCGCCGACCTTGCGCGGCATTGGCGGTCCGGCGGCCTCTCGCCGAAATGGCGCTCCTCAGCATGTATGCCGCCTTTTTGCAGAATTCAGTCGCATGCCACCAGCAGGCATGGTGGATGAAGCAAACATCCGACTGCTTAATCCATCAATTGATGAACCGCGGGCACTCAAACTAACGAAACTGCTGTCTTTTCATCGGGCTAGCGTGGTCTACCAGCTGCTTTGCCGAGGCCCTACGACGAACCCACTGGTGCAGAATACACACTGACGGCCTGTCGACCTGGATGTTCGCTGCGTTGAGGAGGAATCCGGTATTGCCCCTGTGCCTGCCGATGATCCGCCGTCTGAAATCCCCGCACCTGTTTGGAGCCATCGACCGCCTGCCGGCACTCGGCAGACCAGTTGGCAATAAGACGTTCGAGGTCGTCAATCCGTCGACCGGCGAAGTTTTGGCAGAGCTTCCCGATATGGGCGTGGAGGAGACACGTGCTGCGGTAGACAAGGCCTATGTTGCGCAGTCGGGATGGGCCGCGTTGACGGCCCGAGAACGTAGCGACGTTCTTTGGCGATGGCATCAGCTGATCATCGACCATGCAGGCGATCTCGCCGCGATTCTGACTGCGGAAATGGGCAAGCCGCTTGCCGAAGCCATTTCAGAGGTATCGCATGCGGCGGCGTATCTGCAATGGTATGCCGAGGAGGCCAATCGCGTCTATGGCGAGACGATCTCGGCACCCTCGACAGACCGCCGAATGCTAGTGATCAAGCAGCCCATCGGCGTTGTTGGCACGATCACGCCATGGAATTTCCCGGCCTCCATGGTGGCGCGCAAAATCTCGCCGGCCTTGGCTGCGGGCTGCACAATCGTGCTCAAGCCCGCTGAACAGACGCCGCTCGTGGCTGGCGCAATGTTCGCCCTCGCCCATCAGGCCGGCTTTCCCGATGGCGTGGTCAACCTGATCTATGCGTCCGAAGGTGATCGCGTGGGCCGTGAACTCTGCACCAATTCCAAGATTCGAAAGATCAGCTTCACCGGTTCGACCGAGGTCGGACGGCTGCTGATGCGTCAGTGCTCTGACCAGATCAAGAAGGTCAGCCTTGAACTCGGCGGCAATGCACCTTTCATCATCTTCGATGATGCCGACATTGACGGTGCTGTTGACGGTGCGGTCCAGGCGAAGTTCCGCAATGCCGGCCAGACCTGCGTTTCCGCGAACCGCATTTACGTCCAATCGAGCGTTCACGATGAGTTCGTCAAGAAATTCGTGGAAAGAATCCGGCACTTGTCGGTTGGCGACGGATTCGATGCCGGAGTGGACATCGGACCGCTCATCGACAAGCATGCTCTGGCCAAGATCGAGTCTCACGTCGCAGATGCCATTGCGAAAGGCGGCACAATACGATGCGGGGGCCAGCGTATCGGCAAGAATGGCACGTTTTTCGAACCCACGGTCCTCACCGAGATTTCCAGCGTCATGGCAGTCGCGCAAGAGGAGACATTCGGGCCGCTCGCGCCGATCATTCGCTTCAACGATGCGGATCAGGTCGTGCGCGAGGCCAATGACACGATATACGGCCTCGCCGCATACTTCTATGCCTCAAACCTGAAGCGGGTCTGGCGTGTGGCAGAGGCTCTGGAATATGGCATGGTTGGCATCAACACGGGACGCATGTCCTCGGAGGCGGCACCGTTTGGCGGGATCAAACAATCCGGCATCGGGCGGGAGGGTTCCCGTCATGGCCTCGAGGACTATCTGGAAATGAAATATCTTTGCATGGGCGGGATTTGAAACCTGCTGCACTGTCTCTCCGCCCCACCGGGGGGCGGCCTGCGGTCAATGCCGCCACCTAATTGGAAGTTCCAAACGCCGTTGACCTGAAACACGGATGCCCGGCAGGAGACTGAGCTCGCTGTCGGGCCGGACATGCCTTGGGAGGGCATAAGTCAGCGCTCCTAGGGCCGATGGGCCACTCAGTTCGTGCGCCTTTTGCCGATTGCGTTGCATGTGCCGTGCCAAGCCAAAAAGCATTGATAAACCGCCGATGGATCAGCTTTTGCCCTGTTGCGCATTCTACATTGTGGGATATGCGACAATGCCCAAGCGGTTGAATCGTCGTGTTGCAGAACCCCAGACGGGTCATGACTGCTATTCTTAGGACAGTGCGCAGCAAGCCGCTACTCGCTGCACTCCAGGCACACCATTTCCATAATCAAGCGGTGGGTGCTATGTTGACCGAGCTGTCGACCAGGGAACGGTGTGAGGCCTCAGATCCCTCCATATTGTTGCACCCGCCGGTCCAACAGGACTGCAGGTCCGGCCTCAAAGGATCTTGGCTGCTATGGCGACATTGCGGTGCACGCCGCTTTCCGACCAATGATGTGCGTCCAGGTCGAGGCCGGCCCTAATGAACCACCGCCTTGGCACCCTCGCCCATCTCATTTCGGCATCGACAAGCTAGACCAGAGCGCACTTGCAAGGCGCCATGCAGTCCTGTCGGCGGGCGAACTGTTGGTGACGGGTACAGCTGCGAGCGAACGTTCATCCACCGACGCACAGCGCGGACTGTCGCTTTTCAAATTAGGAAATCTCTGTAGCCACCATTCATGAGCGCGCGGCCACGCGAGACGGCCCGACGGATGCGGTCGCGCAGATGATCGCGAGGATCCGCCCAGTCGGCATGGACGCGCCGTTGACCGATGAGAACTTCGGCGAGCTCGCGATGAGGTGCTCCGGCGAGCGAACCGTCGAGCGCACGAAGAACGAAGGACAAACGAACGCCGCGCTTTTCCGGCGCAAACAAGCGGGGGGGCAACTGTTGCCCTAGACTGAGAGCATTGAGGCACTCCAGTCCCCTCAGTCGATGCTTTAAAAGCACCGCGGGCCAGATGGCTTGCGTATGCAGGCAAACAGGGTGGAGGATATTCGCGCCCGAGACGGCGAGCTGCAGCGCGTGGTCCGCATTGCGAAGAAGAACATGCTGGCTCTTGTCGGGCGCCAGCAGGACGATTGCACGACAGGGCAATGCCGAGAGTTCGAACGGCGGTGTCGGCGACGAGGCAGGCAACCGTTCCGCAATGACCGGCAGCACATGGACGCACCAGAGCGGACACCAGAATACGACCGAAGCGCGGCCACAAGACTCCGCGAAACAGAACACCCCAGCGTGACAGGTCGCCGGCCGACGCGACCATATCGAGAAAGGATTGGAGAGACCAAGTCTTGCAATGCTGGCGCGCAGCGGTCAGATCGCGCTGGAACGCTGGATTGCGGCGTAAGAACTCCCAAGCCCACTCCCGCAGCGTCAGGCCAGCGGTGTAGTCGTATGATCTTTCATCCCGCCAATCGGCCTGATCCGCGCCAGTCAGGAGATTCATGACTGACATCCCCTGCCCGCGCCTGCGTGCGTCGAAACATTATGCCACTTCGCAAAGCATCGGCGAAGGCAGCAGACGTCG
The DNA here is from genome assembly GCF_007003975.1 of Mesorhizobium sp. WSM4306. Taxonomy (GTDB): domain Bacteria; phylum Pseudomonadota; class Alphaproteobacteria; order Rhizobiales; family Rhizobiaceae; genus Mesorhizobium. The sequence continues at coordinate 101,918 of NZ_VFTC01000017.1, read as the reverse complement.
AAGACCCCGTTTCGTTGAAGCGTCAGCCATCGCCACTGTCGGCGACAGAAGATGTGCCCAAATTGCCACCAGACCGTCGAACTGGCACAGCGACGGCCAGCGCGACCTGGAATTGATCCCGTAACGGTCATCGGCTCCTGCGTCGCGATCCAGACGTCCCTTGAAGGCGCAGTAGCGCGGCAGTGGATCGCACGCTGCTTGTCGGCAAGTTGTCGTAGCGGCGGCGCCATAGGCACGGTCATCGGAGGGTCTCCTGCGGCAAGCTTTCGCCATTGGAGGCCAATCTCCCCGCTAGGGCAGCCTGTGCAGTTGCACAGGTGAAGCGGATCAATCAGGGGGAGCCATGGCGGAAACTGGATGATGGCGGCTTGAGGAGAGCGGCGTATCGAGGCGGGTGATGAAGCCTGCCAGTACCTCTCAAGGAGAGTGATACGCCATGAACGAGACTATCAACACATTGTTCGCCTTCGTCAGCCCGACGAAATCGATGATACCCTGACGGATGTACTTCGCAGCGGCGCGCGCAAATTGCTTGCGCATGCGATCGAGATGGAGGCCGAGGCGTATGCCAAGGCGGTCGACTGCCTGACGAAAGATCATATTGCGTCGCTGGCGCTCTACGATTTCCCCGCCCAACACTGGGATCATCTGCGAACGTCCAATCCCATCGAAAGCGTCTTTGCAACCGTTCGCTATCGCACGGTGCGTACCAAGGGCTCGCTATCCTCGAAAACCGCCCAGCTGATGGTCTTCAAGCTGTTGGCCGCGGCCAGGAAGTGGCGACGATTGAAAGGACAAAATCAGTTGCCGAAACTCATCGCAGGTGCCAGGTTCCTGGACGGAATCCAGGTCATCGAAACGAAGCCGCAGAGCGCCGCTTGATCAGCCTCGTCACCCAAATTCCAGCATAGCTCCATCGGAACTGCCAGCCTTCCTTGCCGATCAGGCGCATATCAGCGCTGACGATACCGAGGACGGCGATGGCGGTCACCTCCAGGCCGCCGAGTAACGACCCTCAAAACACCGCACTGGTCGAGGCCAGCCTGAACCGGTATCTTGTGCCTGCCCTCGGGAGTCGCTCTATCCACCATGTGATCGACACCGACATTGCTAACATCACCAAGAAGATCGTCGCCGGGGGTCACCCGCAAGCGGCTAACACGGCCTTCTGGTGTATGCGGGCATTTTTCAACTGGTGTCGCAAACCGCCGCAACGGCTCATCCGCGGTTTCCCCGCGAGGGATTGGAAAATCCGGATCCGGCCCCGATCGTCAAGCGCAAGCGAGTGGTGAACGATGCCGAACTGGCGGCTATATGAACGGGCTGTGAGCCCGAACCGGGCGATATCGGCTATTCGTTCGGCTCCATCGTCAAGCTGCTCATTCTGACCGGACAGAGGCGTACGGAAGTTGCCGCGATGCGTTGGTCCTCAACCTTGAAGCCGGAACATGGAACTATCGGGTGACCGCACGAAGAACGAAGAGCCTACGCTTATTCCGCTGTCCACACTGGCGGTGTCGGTCCCCCAGACGGTACCGAAGACCAATGACACGTTTTTTTCCCTGCGAGGGGCAACGAAAGAAGCCACTTCTCAGGCTACGCGAAGGGCAAGAAGGCTCTAGACGGCAAGGTCAATACTGACGGGGTGGCTTTGGAGAACTGGACCCTTCACGATCTGCGCAGGACGCTCGCGACAAATCTCGGCAGGCGGCAGGTATTGCCACACGTCATCGAGCACATACTGAATCACAAGGCGGCGTCCTTGACAGACATTGGCGAAATCTACAATCTCTATAGCAACGTCAAGGAGAAGCGCGAGGTGTTGCAGATGTGGTCAAATCACATCGAATGGCTGATCAAGCAGGCTGCGGATGACGCTCTGGCGGCGTAGCTGCTGGCATGGGCGGAAGATGCGGCGCAACAATCGTCAGAGCCTCATCGAATTGGAGAGCATGCTTGACCAGCAAATGCGCGGCCAATGCTTCGATGGCCGACCAGTGATCGAGTACTAGCCGGGCCGTGCAATCTTCGATCCGCCCCCAATCGGGGCGGCGCGGCATCAGGAACCGCAACTCACCATAGATTCGCTTGGCATCCGCGTAGTCGCTGCTCCCCTCATTCCCATCGGACGCATTCATCGCCATATCGCGCGGGTCCAGATAGCCTTCGAATGCGGATTCTGCAAAAGGACCTGCCAGACACGCAACTATCTCCCGGATCGCATCATCGCGTTCCAAACATCGATCCATATCGTCCTCGAAAATCGGCTTTCGCTTCGAGGTGAATCCTTGCGCTGAATAAAAACCCGCGCCTTCGACAACACCACCGCACTCTCCGTCACCGACGTCGGGGTAAATACTAACACTTGAGAAAGCAGGGAGTTCACGGTCGTCGTCGAACGTCTGACGGTGCAAAACGATGGCGGCCACCGCGTGCCCGGCTTCGTGATGCGCCACAAGCGGCAGATATTGGGAGGCTACATTCATGCGGTGCGGCTCTCAGGTCTAGTTTGCTTTTGCGCATAGGACCGCAATTGTCGTGCCAACTGGGAAAATCGTTTCGGGCAATGCGATCGCTCCGATAGCGTTGCGTCTCCTGTCTGACATTGTTGGGAAGTCGACACGCGCCCGTCGCAATGCGGTCGACCTTCCGCGCGAGTTGGGTGACCCGTGAAGGCGGCCGACCAGGACGATGTTGCGCTGATCGGCGACGAAGGCGCGGCCGGGCGAGATCGCGCATCAGGGGGTGACCGGCGTGTCGGCGAAGTCGAAGTCGTCGATGTCCTTGGCCAGCGGCAACTTGGCGACAGCGAACTGGTATTTGATGGAGCGGGCCTGCTTCTCCGATATCTCGGCCTGCAAGAGATCACCGACAATCCTGGGCGGCTCGTGCCGTCGCTTGATGGCGACGCGCCCATGATCTCGTCATAGGCTCTGCGCATTCCGTAGAGCTTCAGCGCTCCCATCAGTTCCAGTACCTCGGTGCGTTCCATGGCTGTTTGTCCTCCTGAGACTGTCATAGCGGGTGCAGTCGGCGACCGCTCGTGAGCTAGCTTCAGCGCTTGGGGAATGGAAAGGATCGTGCCCGGCGCCGGATCGCGGCTGCGGGCCAGGATGTTGAGGATCACCGGCGCCGACGATGCACCGTGCTCGATGGCTTCCTGACAGGCGGCCTCGACCGCGCTCAATCCGTCGGTCAGCACCCAGGTGAGGATCAACACCATCTGCCGGTCGACGTCATCAACCGCCTTGAGCTGCGCCGCACCTTCTCCATTGCCGACCGCACGACCCAGCCAAGGAACGGCGCGCGCCGTGTGCCAGGGATCGTAGGCGACCTCGTTGCGGCCAAAGGAGCGAACGTGTTCTCCCACGACCACGCCATCCTCTGGCGGATGCGATCCGATCGACATAAGCATGGATCTCGATGGGCCGACCGACGGCACTCGACAGCACCGAGTATTTGTTGTTGTCGAAGCGCACCGTGCAGGTCTTCGACACCGACGGGGGAATGCAATGGAAGCCGTCGAAGCGACCGGCAGCCGCTCCCGCTGCGGCTTGGCCGCATTCGCCGACAGCAGCCGGTCCCGCGTCTCACGCCGAGCTCCCATGCGGGGATAGGGCTGGTGCTTGCGCTCGTAGCGGAACTGCGTCTCCTCAGAACGCAGGACCTTGCGCACCACCTTGCGCGAGATCTTCAGCTCACGGCAGATCGCTTTGATCGACTTCCCCTGGACCAGCGACAGCCGACGTATCTTTGCAATCGTCTCTAAAACCAACATCCAAAACACAAATGCCTCCGATCAAGCCGGAGGCATCTTGATGACCCCATCGTTAAGGGGTCCCGTTTGGACGAAAATCACCCTTTAAACAGGGTCCCCATTCCACGAAAAATCAATGCACTACCTTCCAAAGCTGCGAGAGATCGCCACCGACCGCTTTGAAGGGGCTTTCGGCGGTCTCGTCAGCGAGGTTGTGGCATGAAGAAACATCAATCCACAGCATTGGGCCGAAGCATGCCACGGGCTCATGCCGCGGGAGAGCGGGAAGATATTCTTGAAAGAAGAAGCGGTCTCCGACATCAATACCGACAGGATGGGCAGCTTTCTCACATCACTTGAGGTCGAGCGTGGCAGTTGCGACCCGCAATGCAAGGCTGGCGGCGATGCATGCCTTTGCGCGGTTCCTGATTTCGGAGCACCCCGAATATTAGGATACGCTGCAACTGGTGGTGACACTTCCCTTCAAGAGGGCGCGTGGGTGGCACCTGTCGAATATCTCGATGAGCCCGGAAATCAAGAGCGTCCTGGCGCGTATCGTCCGCCGCACGCCTTCTGGACAGCGGGATTACGCTCTGTTTTCGCTGATGTTCAATACGGATGCACGAGTTCAGGGATCCTGAATCTTCGATTGTGACCTTCGTCTGGTATCGCCCTGTCCCGCCGAGCAAAGCAACGACCGCCCCACACTGCTCACCCGGTTCGGTGTTCCATACTTGCTGCGCACACATGGCTGCGGGCGAAGGAACCACCATGGCGGAAAAAAGCATCCATCATCGCCCTTTGCGGGACACGACGGCCATCCACCTCGTCAAGGCGGGTGTTGACATCGCCACCATCAGTCGATGGCCAGGCCACTCGGGCTGAACTAACGATGCGCTACGCCCAGGCCGGTATCGATATGAAGCGGCAAGCGCTCGAACAAGGCTTCCCCGACGTGATGTCATCGGCAAAAGATCAGACGATCATCGCTTTGATGGCTGGATGTTTGGCTGGCTGCACCGCTTGTAGACGCTCAGTTATGTGGAGTTGTATCGCGGGAAGTCGCGCGTCTTGGGCTTTTGCGGTGTCAGCTCCACATCTCTCCGCAGTGCACGTTGTCACTGTTGAAGAGCCGTTTGTTCAATCTTCGTCCTGGCACGGCAAGGGTTGTCGATATTGTGGGCGTCTTGCGCTTGCCGAGCTTGTCCGAAATCCAGCGCCGGATCAGGCGTGAACACTGTTGCGTAGTTCGTCAGCCAGAGCGCGGAGAACGTCGGCGCTTCCTTCCAGCGCCGTAAAAGCGTAGGGATTGAGGAACTGTCGGCCCCAGAACAGATTGCGATCTGTGCCGGATAGCGTAGCTTCCTCGCTGACACGCGGCCAATTCTCCGCAATGCATCGGAGCTGGCCTTCAACAATCGCAAGAGCTTCCGGCGCGCTGAGCAGGAAGTGATGCGCCGCTTCAAGGCAGGACGCTATCCGGCTCATGCGGTTATTGCCGCTGATGAGCATGGCCTGGCTGGCCTCCTGGCCACTGCGGGCCTGCGGACAAATATCGTACGCAGGCGTGAGGGTGAGCTTAGCGCCGTCCCAGAATGCCGCATGGTTGCGGGCATGATCGTCGGTGTTGCCGCAAAGTATGTTGAAGACAATGCGGCTGAACAACTCGCGCAGAGTTTCCGACGGCGCGGTGAATCGGTGGCGAATGATCTCCGCCAAATCCTGGTAGCTGGCGTAACGCGCCATCATCTCATCGAGCGCGAGCATCGTCAGCGCTGAGACCATGGATTTGCGTTGCCAGCCGCCCGTGACCTTGATCCGGTCGAATCGCTCGACGAGCAACACGTCGTTGCCTGCGGCGCGAACGAGCGAGACGGATGCCGCTCTGATGCCGCACAAGGCGGCAAGCCGCATGGCTATGAATTCTCCTTTGACGACGCTGTAAAGGTCGGCAGACGAGGAAAATTTCGCGACATGCTTGACGGCGTCACCCTCGATCAGCGCCTTTGGCCTTGCGCCGCCGATCGAGCTGCCGTGATGCAGCGCCTGATCTAATTCGGGGGTGAGCGGAATACCTTTCTCTACCCGCTCCGCCGATTGGACAAGCTCTTCGAGAGTGGCATTGGCCAGTGCGCGCGGCTCGTAATGCATTGGCGAAAACTGAAAATCGAGCGCGCCGATGCGGTCCGAGCCTGATTCCAGCAAGAACGTCAGTTCTGAAATATCGAGCCGCGCGATTTCATCGCCCTTCACACCGAATTTGCGGTTTAGGATAACCCGTCGTCCCCAGGCATCAGGGGCAGCATCGCGGATGCATCCCGGCATGGTTAGGCCAGGAAGCAAAGGCAATTCGCCTGCCTTCAGGGGCAGTTCCGGGAGATAAAGCGGGATCGCGCTTCCCAGTTCACGAAAGCTCCTGCCATAGTTGAAGCTGACGAGTCCGTCATGGGCATATAGCCGCCCGGCGACAACCGGCGCGGTCTCGCCCGGCAGCCAGACCCAGACATAGGCTTCGTCGTACTTGGGGACCTTAGAACTCATCGACGATCTGCTTGCCGGCCTTGTAGACGTGCTTCGGCAGCAGCGCGATGCGATCGTCCATGCGGCCTGTGAGGGCTGTGATGCCATTGCCGTCGGCATCGAACAGCTTCACACCGACAATGGCAGCAGCTTCGAACATCAGTCCGATTTCGACTTTGGGATCGCCCTTCTCGATGCGCTGCAGGGTGCTGCGTGAAACACCGATTCTCTCGGCTAACTCCTGTGCGGTTAACCGGTGCTGCATCCGGCCAAGCCGGATGGTCTTACCGAAAAGGCCAAGCGCTTCCATCGCGTAGCGCGAATAGGTGCGTTTATACGTTGCCTTCATTCGGGTCTCTGTGACCTATGCATGATCCATATCGCCTTCTTTCGAACTTTATATAGGTAATGTCACAGAGCGACTGCCAAAGTCAAGACTCCGTATCGCAAGCGTTACCCATCCGAACGAGGAAGGCGGATATTGCCGACGGCTCCTGCACAACCGGCCAGCTCTGCGCGTCTCGGGCGAGGCGGAGATCTGGCGCTGGATCGCGGACAGCCTTGAGACGCCTCGCATGAGTCATTCATGGGCGGTCCCTGGTGCGGGGCCGCGGCGCTCGACTGCTGGCCGACATTCTCGGCGGCGGGACCCGCATCCGGCTACACCAGCACTTTTCGACCGCATACGCGCCCAGCTTCTCTCCGAAATCATTGCCAATGAGCGCGAACCTCATGCGATCGCCGAGCTGGCCTGGCGGCGCGGAATCTACGCACGCATCCGTATTCGAGACCGCCCAAGGGAGGCTGACTAGCGTAACGCCCTCCGATCTAAGCGCCTTCCACAAAGCCGCTTTCGCACGCGACGGGCTGCATGTGGCGGTCGTAGGCGACATAGATGCCAAGCCCTGAGAGTAAGGCTCTACCAGCTGTTCGGCGATTTGCCTCAGAAACTGGCGCTTGCCGGCGCGAACCAGTGGTATCGCGAGGGCGAGCACGCCGAGCGCTTTTCCTCCGCCCTCCACTGACCACAGACCCGCACGCAACGAAGCCGCGCTCGATCTTATCGTGGCGTGGCTAGGTGCAATGTTTGCTCTCGCCATCAGGCCGGCTTTCCCGATGGCGTGGTCAACCTGATCTATGCGTCCGAAGGTGATCGCGTGGGCCGTGAACTCTGCACCAATTCCAAAGATCAGCTTTACCGGTTCGAACGAGGTCGGACGGCTGCTGATGCGTCAGTGCTCTGACCAGATCAAGAAGGTCAGCCTTGAAACCGGCGGCAATGCACCTTTCATCATCTTCGATGATGCCGACATTGACGGTGCTGTTGACGGTGCGGTCCAGGCGAAGTTCCGCAATGCCGGCCAGACCTGCGTTTCCGCGAACCGCATTTACGTCCAATCGAGCGTTCACGATGAGTCCGCCGAGAAATTGTGGAGAAGGTCCGGCACTTATCAGTGGTCCGACGTCTACTCCCGGAGCGAAGCCGTCGCCAACCCAAGATCGAGTCCCACATCGCAGATGATAATTCGATGCGGGGCCGAACGATAAATATGCATGCTTTGGCCACCCCGAGGCAGGGCTCATTGAGATGATCCGACCGCCTTGGAACAAAGATGGGGTAGAGCAGATGAAGCGTTGGCAGCGTGTCTCCATTCGACGCGAGCGCTTAGGATGGGATCACGATCATTCGCATCACGCGCAGCCGCAAGGGCGATGCCATGGCTACTTTGGAATCGTTGAAGTGGTTTGAGCCGGACAGTCACAAATACACCCGTTACGCCGCGGCTCAGGAAACGGGGCGGCGTCCGGCGGTGGAGGTGCTCGCTGACTTAAAAAGGGTGCGGGCAGTCGTTGCGCTTGAGAGCGACGACATTTGGGATCCGGCACGGGGTGACCTGCTGCCAATCGGCAGTTAACAGGGTCCGACAAAAGTGTGCACAACATGCTGCTGAAGTGGCCTCCGGAAGCGCTACCGGAAGTTACGCGTCTTGAACTTGATAGGGTCGATATGGTCATACTGCATCGACGATGTCGCGCCCCTTCGGCATGCCGCGCGGATCGATGCCCGATCCGCCGTGATGAGCCTCGTCCCTCGGCCGTGCGGCAACGGAAACGGCGTCTTGCGGTTTCCCACGCTGGCCAGCCCGGCCGACAGATCGGTCAGCTCGTGGGCGACGAGGTGCACCACCTCCTCTTCCGTCGGATGCGTCCGCGGACGCCGAGCATGGCCGAAGCAAGAAGCACGCGCCGGAATTTCTCGAGAGATCTTGACCCAGACGACGACGTTTGCCGCACCCGTCTCATCCTCCAGAGGAACATGAAGCCTTTGGCCGAGCCCGGCCGCTGCCGGACCAGCACCAGGCCGGCGGCCTCGAGCCAGCTTCTGCCTCGCGCCTGCATAGCATCCTGACAGGTCACGGTGCGGCGCCGGTTAGGCGGCACGCCGATTTTGGCAACGCTAGCCTGTGAACTGAAGAATGAAGGTCGGACTTGCGGCACATCGATTAGGTTCAAATGATAAGTTGCTGCCCGGCGAGGTCGTTTCAGCGCATCTCGACTGGTGGGTCGGCAAGACAATGCGGAACGGAAATGATCGCAGGCGTAAAGGACGGCTTTCGGGGCCGGAAGCTTCAGGCCTGGAACCGGACCCCAGTTTGGCGCAAGCATCGTGGCCTCCGCCCGGTCAGGCATTCACCGGCTCGCGAAATGCCAATTGATTCTGCTTAACCGGGCATACCTAAACGGCCACTTGCGTTCCGATCTCGACCACACGTCCGGTCGGGATCTGGAAATACTCCGTCGCGTCGGCGGCCGTGCGCGCCAAGCCGATGAACAGCTTGTCCTGCCACACCGGCATGCCGGAGTTGGGTGACGCCTTGAGCGAGCGACGCGACAGGAAGAAGGACGTCGTCATGATGTCGAACTTCCAACCCTGCTTGCGGCAGATCGCCAGCGCACGCGGGATGTTAGGCTGTTCCATGTAGCCGAAGGTCAGTGTCACCCGCATGAACAGCTCATTGATCGTTTCCATCTTGATCCGCTCGCTGTCGGGCACCACGGGCTGCTGCGCCGTCACCACAGAGAGGATGACGTTCTGTTCGTGCAGCGCCTTGTAGTGCTTCAGGCTGTGCATCAACGCGGTCGGCGCACTGGCGGGATCGCTGGTCAGGAACACGGCCGTACCGGACACCAGCTGCGGTTTCTTCTTCAACAGATTGCCCGCAAGGAAATCGAGCGGAATCTGGTTCCTGCGCGTCTTGTCAAATAGATACCTGCTGCCTCTTATCCAAGTCCACATGGTCATCACGATCACTGCGGCAATGGCAAGCGAGGCCCAGCCGCCTTCGAATACCTTGACGATGTTAGCTGCAAAGAAGCCGGTATCGATGAAGACGAACACCGCCATTAAGGCTATCGCGACGCCGAGCGGCCATTTCCAGATGCGCGTCATCACAACAAAAAGCAGTATGTTCGTCACCAGCATATTGCCGGTCACCGAAATACCGTAGGCCGAGGCCAGCCGGCTGGATTCGCCGAAGCCGACCACCAGCAGCATCACCACCAGCGCCAGCATCAGGTTGATGCGCGGCAGATAGATCTGGCCCGACTGTTTTTCCGACGTGTGCTGGATGACGAAACGCGGCAGCATGTTGAGCTGTACCGCTTGCCTGGTCAGCGAAAAGGCGCCGGAGATCACCGCCTGGCAGGCGATCACGGTCGCCGCCGTGGCAAGCACGACCATCGGAATAAGCGTCCAGCCCTGGTTCATCTCGAAGAACGGATGACCGACAACGCCGCCATTTGCCAGCACGAAGGCGCCTTGCCCGACATAATTGAGCAACAGACAAGGGAACACGATCGCCAGCCAGGCGAGCACGATCGGCTTGCGGCCGAAATGGCCGAGGTCGGCGTAGAGCGCCTCGGCTCCGGTGACGGCGAGGAAGACTGCACCAACCGTAACGAAGGCGACGTCAGGCGAGTTGACCAGGAACGACACGATGTAATGCGGGCTGATTGCCAGCAGGATTTCCGGGTCGTCCATGATGTGGTTGAGCCCGGAAAGGCCGATGGCCAGGAACCACAGCGCGGTAACGGGTCCGAACACCAATCCTACGCCGCCGGTGCCAAACCGCTGTACCGCAAACACGATCGCCAGGATGGCCAGTGTCAGCGGCACCACATAGGGCTGGAACGTCGGCGTGACGACATTCATACCTTCGACCGCCGACAGTACCGAGATTGCCGGCGTAATGACGGCGTCGCCAAAAAAAAGCGCCGCGCCGACGATGCCGATGCCGATGCCGATGCCGAGGATCACCGCAGAGCAGGTCGGGAAACTGTTGCGCGCCAGCGCCATAAGCGACAGCACTCCGCCCTCGCCTCGATTGTCGGCGCGGAGCACGAACATGATGTATTTGATCGTCACGGTGATCGTCAGGGACCAGATGATCAGCGAGAGTACGCCGAGGATGTCGCCACGGCTGGCGACGTTGCCACCCGCTGATGCATGCAACGCCTCGCGAAATGCATAGATCGGGCTGGTGCCTATATCGCCATAAACGACACCTAGTGCGCCCAACATCAGCGCCTTGGTGCTGTGCTGCTCGACCTCAGAATGGCTCGATTGTTCGACAGGTTCTGCCTCGTTACCAGCATTGGTAAGGGCCATGGACGACACTCCGATAAGCGCGCGGTGCTCTACGCTTGCTGCACTGCAATATCAAGTTCCGTCACGTAATGTCTGCCGTCTCGCCTGTCGTTGCTCGCCTTGGTAGACTCGCCAGCCCGCAGCCCTACCGAGCAGCAATAGCGCCCCGGCAGAACCCTCAATCGCCCAGATCAATGAATGGTTATCGCCCACAGTGCCCCCCCGCGATGCGGCCGATGGCGACCAGGGTGTCGTGGGCGCACAAGGATGGCGCTTTCCTGATGACGCCGTGCTCCAGGTGTGATCGCACCGTTGCTGCGCAAGCCATTTACTTGCTCGTCCCAGCGAGGACCGTGGCCAACTGGAACGCAGGGCCACGCCGCTCACCGGCCGCACTTTGCGGCGCAGATAACGATTCGATCTCCGCGGCGAGATTCTGGTTGAAGAAGCCACCAAGCTTGTCGAAGGACACACGGTCGTAATATCGACATGCCAGTATCCGCAACCCAGAAAAGCTCCTTGGGCTCCGCTGCGCGCGCCACGAACAACCCGATCTTCTCTGCGAAGAGGACGCCGTAATCCTTCAGGTTGAAGCCAAACCGGGGGGCGGCCGTGACGTATGGGCGAAGGGCTAGGAGGCGGGTTCGGTGAGGAACGGCATTGATGTCCACGCCGTCTCCTGGAAAGACAGAGGAATGCGGTGTCACCGACTGGCGCCGGAGGTTGATCCGGTGATTAGGAGGAGCACTCGTTGTCGGATTCTCGACGATGTCGGACATCTGACACAACGCTGCCAGAGCGATCACGTTGTTCCGAAACGATTTTCCCAGTTGGCACGACAATTGCGGTCCTATGCGCAAAAGCACTGCGATGCCGCACCGACTGGAAGAACTCATCAATGATCACGCTTTTCGAACATGTGGGCGCCGCTACCAACACTAAGCGTTCCCGATCAAACGGAAGCCTCTATCCCTTCTTTCTGAAGGCTGTCCGGACATGAACGCATTTGATGTCCGTCCAACGCTGGATGCTCCCGACGACGATCTCTATCTTTGGCTTGAAGATGTGGAAGGCGAGCGGGCACTTGCCTGGGCCGCCGGCCAGTCGGCAAAGACCCTGAAGCACTTCAGTGGAACGCAGTTCGAGCGCGACCGCGCGACTCTGAAGGCAGGCCTGTTCCCTAAGCGGCGTCGCATCTCCCCCGGCCGAGTCGCATGGCTTGAATCCGATATCAGGGCTTGGATGGAAACTAGATCTGAGAGCCGCACCGCATGAATGTAGCCTCCCAATATCTTCTCCCGTCTGTGGCGCATCACGAAGCCGGGCACGCGGTGGCCGCCATCGTTTTGCACCGTCAGATGTTCGACGACGACCGTGAACTCCCTGCTTTCTCAAGTGTTAGTATTTACCCCGACGCCGGTGACGGAGAGTGCGGTGGTTTTGTCGAAGGCACGGTTTTCTATTCAGCGCAAGGATTCACCTCGGAGCTAAAGCCGATTTTCGAGAACGATATGGATCGACATTTCCAACGCGATGAAGCGATCCAAGAGATAGTTGCGTGTCTGGCAGGTCCTTTTGCAGAATCCGCATTCGAAGGCTATCTGGACCCGCGCGATATGGCGATGAATGCGTCCGATGGGAATGAGGGGAGCAGCGACTACGCGGATGCCAAGCGAATCTATGGTGAGTTGCGGTTCCTGATGCCGCGCCGCCCCCGTTGGAGGCGGATCGAAGATCGCACGGCCCGGCTAGTACTCGATCACTGGTCAGCCATCGAAGCATTGGCCGCGCATTTGCTGGTCAAGCATGATCTCCAATTCGATGAGGCTCTGACGATTGTTGCGCCGCATCTTCCGCCCATGCCAGCAGCTACGCCGCCAGAGCGTCATCCGCAGCCTGCTTGATCAGCCATTCGATGTGATTTGACCACATCTGCAACACCTCGCGCTTCTCCTTGACGTTGCTATAGAGATCGTAGATTTCGCCAATGTCTCCGGTGCGGGCTCACAGCCCGTCCATATAGCCGCCAGTCTGCTGCCTTCGAGTGGCCCATGTTGGCCGCGGCCAGGAAGTGGCGACGATTGAAAGGACAAAATCAGTTGCCGAAACTCATCGCAGGTGACGGTCTGGTGGCAATTTGGGCACATCTTGTGTCTCGTCGCCAGTAAACACGGATGCCCGGCAGGAGCTGAGCTCGCTGCCGGCGGAAATCGTAGAGCGCCAGCGACGCATTCTGATCTTTCGTCAGGCAGTCGACCGCCTTGGCATACGCCTCGGCCTCCATCTCGATCGACCTGAACCGGTATCTTGTGCGCCATCCGGACGATCTGGGAAAGCTTGGCCGGGCCGGCGCCTTCCCAGGCGCACGGGAAGCGCGACGACCCATGTGGACCTTGGATTTCACTCCGCACTTACGCTGCTTTGGCCTTGTCAGCAGCCTGAGCATAAAGCGTGCTCAGCTTTCAGGCCGAGCACTCATCCATTGTTGACAGCACCTGTCGTCATTCAGGATCGCCCCATTCTCGCAGGCCGCTTGCAGCTTTCAGGCTGTTGTCAGCCAGGGCCGCCATAAAGGGTCTCGTTAAACAATTCAGGAGGCCGTTCCAATGAACAATCAGTTTGCGAGACTTTTTCGAGGACCAGGTATGCAGGCTTGTTTCAGGACAAAGAACTTTCTGGCGGCAACCACCGCGATGACGACGGTATTCCTGCCGGCTGTGTCTCTCGGGGTGGGTCTGGTAGCATTTCCAACTGGAGAAGCGTTGGCCGACGACCCGATTTCGATCCCGCTGGAGTATGTCGGGGAAGGCCATGACCGCCTGGGCATCTGGGCCAAGATCAACAATGGCAACGCGCAGCGATACGTATTCGACACGGGCTCGGACCAGCTCAACACGCAGATCGGGTCAGAGGTGACCGGGGTCCGCCCGATTGCCGACACGCCTTACGTATATACGTACGGGGACGGAACGTATGGTAATAAGCTTCAGAACGTGGAAATTGATAAATTTACATATGTCGATCCAGATCAAAAGATAACAATCGACGGGCCGTCTGTAAGCGATAAGAAATACCGGGCTGCTCGCATTCTCGATTTTGTCTATACCCATGCGTATTGCAAGGACAACAATCTTAAGTGCACGCCGGGATCCGTGACGGATGGACTTAAAGATATGTATGGTCAGGATCTCCAAGAACCTTATCACGCCGATAAGGAGCAGCGGGCGAAAATGACCGCTGGCAAGATGGCAGACGAAGGCGGCGATTTCGCAGGTACATTCGGGGCCGGCGATTTTCTTGGCAAGACAAGTGTCTGGGGCATGATGGGCAGTGTCACCAGGTCTGGCTACGTGGTCTCCGCCAATGTGAATCCGGATTCCGAGAGCGACCAAACGCCTGGCTGTTCCCCCTGCACGATTGTCAACCTCAATCCAAGCCTCCGGGCCCAATATACTAATGCCATGCCATGGGGAGAACCCGAGGAAAAAGATCAGGATTCTTATCAGAATTTTCCTGGCTCTGGCGCCAATGCCTCGACCGAATACGAAGGCAGCTACAATCTGCAGTACACGGTTAAGGATGGAGCCCCACCAATCACCGACCCCAACAAGACCGCGGTATTGCTCGACACCGGCACACCGGGCGGTGGCAGTCTGGAGATCAGTGATGCGATGCTGAAGCAATTTCAGGATGCGGGCGTCAAACTTAAAAATGTTCGGAGAAATGAGCAACGCGAGATCGTAAGCGCATCGGGCAACATCCCGAGCGTTACAATCGCAGGAACGGATGGCGATCCGGTAAGGCTGGACAATATCGACTTCACCTACACCAGCGGCACGACGGAACAACCCAATGACCAGACCAGTTTTGTTGCCGGTCTTGACTTCTTCAAAAACAGATCGGTCATTTTCGATCTGGAGAAGAAGTATACCGCTTATACGTCACATTTCGTCACTGCCAGCAACTTCTCTACCGATTCATCCGCACCCGAAGGGACCGGTCTGAGCAGGATCACGACGAGCATGGGGAATGAGGGCGGGTTCGGCATAGCGGGTGTCGTCTCCGGCTCCGGATCGCTGACGCTTGATACAAAGACGGTGGTCCGGATGACGAATGTCAACACCTACACCGGCGAGACGAATATTGCTCAGGATGCCTATCTCTCGCTTGCGGGGCTCGGCAACATCCAACGGTCAGCGAAAGTCGTTGCAGACGGCACGTTCGATATCTCCGAACATGGAAATGGCAGCGACTATTGGGGAATCTCCGACGCCTACAACGATGCCCGTATTCGTAGCCTGAGTGGCAGCGGAACGGTCGAACTGGGCAAGCGTACCCTGGTGCTAACGGATTCGAACGACACGTTCGCCGGCAGCATCAACGACCTCGACGTTGATAACAATAATATGGGCGGCAAACTATTCGTTGCCGGTGGCGTGCAAACGCTGAGCGGAAAGAACAATTTTTCCGGCATGACGACGGTCGGTTCCGGCGCGGGATTGCTGCTTGCCGATACAGGTGTGCTTTCCCATGATGCGACCACGTCCGGCTTTCTCGGGAATGACGGGCAGATCGGGGGCACGGCTATCGCAAACAGCGGCGGTGTCGTCGCAGGCGGCGGCACCTACGGTGCGGTCACCATTTCCGAGGGCGGCACGGTCGCTCCTGGCAGTGCGACCGATCCGAGCAGGATCGTCACCACACTGACTGTCACGGGCGATTTCGCGCAGCAGTCCGGATCGATCTATCAGGTCGACCTCGCAAGGTCGTCCGATCTCATCGATGTTGGCGGAGCAGCGGCGATCGACAGCGGCGCGCAGATCGAGCTGCTGCGGCAGGGAACGCTATCGGTCGATGCCCGATATACTCTGCTCTCCGCAGCAGGCGGCGTAAGCGGCACCTATGGCGGGCTGACGGGGGCTCTGGCGACAGACGCGACGCCCTTCGTCGATTTCCAGCTCGTCTACGATGCCAACAATGTCTATCTCGATATCAGCCGCACATCGACGGCGTTTGCCGATGTAGCCAGCACCTTCAATCAACGCTCGGTCGCCGCAGCGGCTCAGGCGCTTGGAAGCGGTAATCCGATCCAGGACAACATCCTGTTCCTGACGGCGCCGGAAGCCCGCAACGCTTTCGATATGCTATCAGGCGAGGTTCATGCTTCCATTCATAGCGGCCTCATCGAGGACAGTCATTCTGTACGCGATGCCGCGAGCGAACGGATCCGTGCGGCGTTCGACGGCGTCGGTGCCTCCAGCGTTCCGGTGATGACTTATGGGCTGGGTGGTCTGGAACTGGCCCCGGCAACGAGTGAGAATTTCGCCGTATGGGGCCGTGGCTTCGGCGCCTGGGGTCATCTCGACAGCGACGGCAATGCCGCCGGTCTCGATCACTCGACAGGCGGCTTTCTGGCTGGCGGTGACGCGGCTGTCGGCGAAAGCTGGCGGCTCGGCCTCATCAGCGGCTACAGCCATACCTCCTTGGAGGCGGACGATCGCGCGTCGTCGGGCTCGAGCGAGAATTACCATCTCGGTCTTTTTGCCGGCACGCAGAACGGCAATCTCGGTTTTCGTTCCGGCCTTGCCTATACCTGGCACAGCATCGAGACCGGCAGGTCCGTGGTCTTTCCAGGCTTCGCCGACAGCCTTTCGGCCGATTACGACGCCGGCACGTTCCAGGCCTTTGGCGAGCTCGGCTACCGTATCAATACGGCTTCGGCTTCCTTCGAGCCCTACGCTAATCTCGCTTATGTGAATTTTGACGCCGATGGCTTCACCGAGAATGGCGGCGCAGCCGCCTTGTCGAGCGGGGATCGCTCGAGCGACACGGCGTTTACCACGCTAGGTCTGCGTGCGTCGACGGTACTGACCCTCGGCACCGTGACTGCTACCGCGCGCGGCGGTCTTGGCTGGCGCCACGCCTTCGGCGACGTCAGGCCGGATACCGCTCTTGCCTTTGCTGGCGGTTCCTCCTTCGCCATCAAGGGCGTGCCGATCGCAAAGAACGCAGCTCTGCTCGAAGCTGGGCTTGACGTAAACATCACCGAGAACGCGACGTTCGGCATCGCCTATCAGGGACAGATCGCCTCGGATGCCCAGACACACGGGTTCAGCGCCAAGCTCGGCGTCCGTTTCTAAATCACCCGCAAAAGAGATTGGTTATGAAGTCAGTGAGTGCATTTTCTTTTACCGTCGTTCTCGGCTCAGCGACGGTGATGTCTGTGTCCGCCGCGCGAACGGACGATGCCTGCTACAACAAGGCACAAAGCCTATGATGACGCAATGTTCAATCGACGACCTGAAGCCAGTCGATGGCGAGCTTGACAAGCTCTACAAGGAGATGGAGACCCGGCTCAAAGAGTCCCGGCGCATGTCCAGGAACTGGTCGAGACCGCGAGGGGCTACAACGCCACCTCGGAGAACACGCGCGACGCCTACCCCAAGGATTGGCGGCATTTTTCCTCCTGGTGCCGGCGCGCTGGCTTCGATCCCCTGCCTCCGGGCTCGAAGGTGATCAGGCTCAATATCAGCGCCTGTGCCTCGGGCACCGCCGCCGGCGATCCGAAGCGTGGCGCCCCTGCCCTTTAGTTTGCGACCATCGAGCGGCGGCTTTCCGGCCTCGCCTGGAACTTTACCCAGCGCGGCCGGCCGTTGGACCGCGCGGAGCGGCATATCTATAAGGTTCTTGCCGGCATTCGCCGCAAGCACGCAAAGCCACCGCGGCAGAAAGAGGCGGTCCTGGCGACGATCTGCTGGCGATGATCGCCACGCTCGGCCACGACCTCAGGGCCTGCGCGACCGCGCTATTTTGCTCCTGGGCTGTGGCGGCGGCCTGCGGCGCTCCGAGATCGTCGGTCTCGACGTCATGCGCGACGACAACAGCGATGGCGCCAGCTGGATCGAGATTTTTGACGGCAAGGGCTGCTGGTCACCCTGCGCGGCAAGACCGGCTGGCGCGAGGTCGAGGTCGGCCGCGGCTCCAGCGACCACACCTACCCCGTAGTCGCGCTCGAGAGCTGGATCCGCTTTGGCCGCATCGCACGTGGACCCCTGTTCCGCCGCATCTTGTCGATCAGGTCGATATAATACGAAAAAGCCGCCGCCATTCGGGACGGGCGTCGGCTATCATGTCCAGCCATTATGCGGCGAGCGGATAGCTTTCGCCGGACCAGGCAGAGAACTTGGCGGCAAAAGCCTTCATCTCGTCGACCGCGAATGTGGTGCGCGGTTGCGAACTCGACTTGCTGGGCGAGAGGGACCTCGCCGAGAAAGGCGCTGACATGAGCGGGATGCTGCTTGGCCAAATCGAGATCCGCAAAGCAATCGGCCAGCGCCGCGTCGTCCAGCTGTACGCTGCAGGGCGCGTTCACGTCGTCAAGACGGATGCCAAATGCTTGCTCATAATGGCCGCAAGGTAATCGTTTCGGGTCGGAGACACAAGTTGCCGCCTCCTTCGCCGTAGAGTGGCCCGATACAATCACGATCGATATTGCCACCTCTTATCGATAGTGATCGCATAGTTCCCTGATTCGACTCTCAACCGCTCATATCAAGCGATTACTTCCATGTATCTGCTGCGCTAGCCCGTCCTGGCCTTGGAGTGTCGCTCCTCACCTCCTCCACCACTCACCAGCCCGATGGGAGTATCGCCCGCCAGCAGCTTCTCCTTGCTGAGCAGCGCGGCAACCTCAATCGCCTCGAAATCGGGCAAATCCCGCAGTGTGTCGAGGCCGAAGTGCAACAGGAAGGTCTTGGTCGTGACGTAGGTGTAAGGCGTGCCAAATTCAGCGGGCAGGCAGACGTTGACCCACAACAATCAAGGGGACGGTGCAGGCCAAGATTGCGGCAGGGCTTGGGCCCCCCACCCTTCTCCTCAGAACTCCGCTGCTTCCAGCTGGCGGCTGAAACTCACAGGCGCAGCCAGCTTGGTCTCTAACAGCATCGATCGCATCATGGTGTCTGCCATGAATCCGTGTGCGTGAAGCGCTCCAGAGCGAAGATGTTGGGCGTCAACCAGGTTCACTCCAATGAGCTTCACTTCTCGAGTTCTGCACAGTGTCCACGACTGGCGCCGGAGGTTGATCCGGTGATTAGGAGGAGCACTCGTTGTCGGATTCTCGACGATGTCGGACATGTGACACAACGCTTCCAGAGCGATCGCATTGTTCCGAAACGATTTTCCCAGTTGGCACGAAGGTTGCGGCCCTATGCGCAAAAGCACTGCGATGCCGCACCGACTGGAAGAACTCATCAATGATCACGCTTTTCGAACATGTGGGCGCCGCTACCGACACTGAGCGTTCCCGAGCCGACGGAAGCCTCTATCCCTTCTTTCTGAAGGCTGTCCGGACATGAACGCATTTGATGTCCGTCCAACGCTTGATGCTCCCGACGACGATCCCTATGTCTGGCTTGAAGATGTAGAGGGCGAGCGGGCACTTGCCTGGGCCGCCGGCCAATCGGCAAGGACTCTGAAGCACTTCGGTGGAACGCAGTTCGAGCGCGACCGCGCGGCTCTGACAGCCATTTTCGACAATCGCGACAATCTTCCCCTGATCGCGCGCCGTAGTCAGTACCTCTACAATTACTGGCGAGATGACGGTAATCCACGCGGACTGTGGCGCCGGACCACCCTTGCCGCCTACATGAAGGCGGATCCCCAATGGGAGCTACTGCTCGATCTGGATGCTCTCGCGGCTAGCGACGGAGAGGACTGGATCTGGGACGGCGCGTCCATCGAGCCGGAGAGACGGGAAAGAGCCGTTCTGCGCCTGTCGCGCGGCGGCAGCGACGCGGTCGTGCATCGCGAATTCGACCTGATTTCTCTGAGCTTTGTCGCCGACGGCTTCAACCTCCCCGAGGCCAAAGGCTACGTTAATTGGCTGGACCCTGACACGCTTCTGCTTTCCAGTGCGCTTGGTAATGGCATGGCCACCCGCTCCGGCTATGCGCGCACAGTTCGACTGTGGAAGCGTGACGCGGATCCCCTCACCACGCCGGCAATCTTCGAGGCCGGGTTCGAAAGCTTCCAAGTGTCTGGTCATTCGGACCGCACCGGCCGCAGCGAGCGCCTTTGGTTCATCGAGCAGCCGGCCTTCTTCGAGAAGATCAGCTGGATCGGCGATAGGAGCGGGCCGAGGAGGCAGATCGATCTTCCTCGCGACGCGTCGTGGCGGGTCTTCGGCGACTGGCTGGCGGTAAGGCCGCGCAAGCCCTGGACGGTGGGAGGCACCACCCATCCCGCCGACGCGCTGATCGTCATCTCGCTTTCCACTTTCCTCGCCGGCGGACGCCGTTTTGAGACCCTGTTTCAACCAGGGGAAAGGCGCTCCATGCAGTCATTCTTCTGGAATGACGGGAAGCTCATTATCTCTTACCTCGTCAATCTCGCACCGCGTTTCGAGATGTTCACTCCCGGCCACCAGGAATGGACGCGCCGAGTCCTGAACACCCTGCCCGCCGAAGGTACTGTCGACGTCTGGTCATTCGATGCGGCAGTTCACGAGACCAATGGAGAGGTCCTGATCTGTGCTCAGGATCCGATCACGCCGCCGCAGCTCTTGCTGTTCGATCTGAATGCCGCGCCGTCTCTCAGCGCTTCAGCAATCCTGAAGCGCAGCCCGGAGAATTTCGATGCATCCGGACTGGTGGTCACGCGCCACGAGGCAGTCTCTATCGATCATGAGCTGATCCCCTATACGCAGGTTGGTCCGGCGAACGGGAACGGAGATGCTCCGATTCACCTTTCCGCTTATGGCGGGTTCGGCGTATCATTCCTGCCCTACTACAACTCCCCGCTGGGCAAGCTGTGGCTCGAGCGCGGTGGCACGTGTGTCGAGGCGAACATCCGCGGCGGCGGCGAGTTCGGCACCCGCTGGCACGAAGCCGGGCGCAGGGAGGGCAAGCGTCTCGCCCACGACGATTTCGCCGCCGTTGCCTCCGACCTCGTGCGAAGGGGCATCACCCTGCCGAGGCGGATTGCCGCCGAGGGTGGCTCAAATGGCGGCCTGCTGATCGCAAACATGCTGACCCGCTATCCTGAGCATTTCGGGGCTCTGTTCTGCACAGCACCGCTTATCGACATGCGTCGCTACACCAAGCTCTTGGCGGGCGCGAGCTGGATCGACGAATATGGCGATCCGGACAAGGTTCACGATTGGGCTTTCCTGAAGGAAATCTCCGCCTATCACGCCGCAGCGCCGGGACAGCCCTATCCGCCTATCCTGATCGCCACCACGAAACGCGACGACCGCGTCCATCCGGGCCATGCGCGCAAGATGGCCGCAAAACTGCAGGCTCTTGGCTATCCCGCTTACTTCTACGAGGCCAGCGCAGGCGGGCACGGCTGCGGCGAGGACAATCGGGAGCAAGCCGCATTCATCAGTCTAGGCACCAATTTTCTCCGCAGCGCAATCGGCTTCAACGATCACCCTCCGGAGACGGCGGAACGCGTTGCAACGCAAGAGGGGCATTTGAGGTCCATCAACAATTCATTCGAGCAGGAGACGAAATAGTGCAGTGCATCCTTTCTGAACATCAAGGAGTGAATCTCATGGCGAGAACGCGAATGGGCGTAGCGCGGGCAACAGCAGCGGCGGTGGCCCTGATCATGGTGGGACAGCAGGCCGTCGCCGCGGAGCCTGCGCAAGCAGAGACCGTCCTGGCGGAGACGGGAGCCTCGGTCACCGAAGCGCCAATCCCTTGGCAGGTCCGCCTGCGGGCGTTGGGCGTCGTTACGAAAGATCTGGGCTACGTTGATACGCTTCCCGGCTCCGGTCTTTCGTATTCGGACACGGTGACGCCGGAACTCGATATCTCGTATTTCTTCACCGACAACATCGCCGCCGAACTCATACTCGGTACCACTTATGCCAACATCGCGGGCCAAGGGACGATCGGAGGGTTGGGCAACATCGGCAAAGTTTGGCTGCTGCCGCCGACACTCACGTTGCAGTACCATTTTACCGATCTCGGCGCGTTCAAGCCTTATGTCGGCGCCGGCGTGAACTACACGATCTTCTACAACCAGGACACTGGCAGCGCTGATGCTCTCAAGGTGAAGAACACGTTCGGCACGGCGCTGCAGGTCGGATTCGACTACATGGTGGACCAGCACTGGGGCCTCAACTTCGACGTGAAGAAGCTTTTCCTGAAGCCGGACTTCGACGTCACGGTGACCGGCGCGAAGCTGACGGGGAAGGCGGAGCTCGATCCCTGGCTGATAGGCGCAGGTGTCACCTACCGCTTTTGAATATCAGAGTGAAGTCTGCTTCCCGACTGCCGGTTTAAATGAAGGGCGCCTCGCGCGCCCTTTTTTACGGTCGACACTGCAGCGCAAGACCTCATGAAGCTATTGTCGGGCGGGGTTCTCTTCCGGCGGACCAAGAAGATGCACTGGCCAACCGGCCTTGCGCCTGAGGTGGAGTGCTTAGAAGCGCTTTGGATCGGGACGGGCTTTGGTATTGTGGGTGGAATGCTTCAGCCAGACCATTTGCCAGCATCGTCTCCCGGACGTCATGTGTGAGCTTCTTTGTCAGCGCAAGGCGAACACGGATCTCCTAGCAGGCCGTTGAAGAAGTGTCCCGTTTGGCCTTGAGGATTGCCTCGTCGCCGTTGTGATAGAAGGTGATGTCGATGGAGCCGTCGTCGAGCAGTTCAGCATGGCCGTCGCCTGTGACCTCGTCCATTTCGTCGAATCCGACCCATGTGAAGAAGACCGTCGACGGGCCGTAGCCGAGTTCGAGGGTTAGATGAGCCAAACGCCAGTGGGGCGTCCTGGGGACGACGCGCGCGAGATTCTGGTCGTGGTGGCCAGCCCAATACGATGTGAGAAGTTGCTGCCGGTGCGGGTACCGGAGGTCGCCGATAGTGACAGCCGATGTTCGACAGCGGCAAGGACATGCTCAGCCGTCAACGCGCCGAGGGCTTGGCCGGGAATGGTGGTGATGGAACCAATCCAGAAAGCGGCGGCTGCCCAGGAGAACGCCTTCGCGGGACTTTGACTCCAGTCCGCACACCCTGCTCAGATAGTCCGAAAAAGAGGTCAGAAGCGGAGCATCCGGATTATTATCTACACTGGGAACAGAAGCATGGAAGCGTTCTGGAGCCACTCGCCGCGCGTTTACCAGTGCCGACACTGCTCCAAGCTGACTATCTGCCATGACCACCTGCCGAACGTAGTCCGTTGATGCCACCGGTACCCTTCGCGGTCTGCTCCAGCGGGAAGATCGGGTCTGATCGACCCTGCTGACCTGTGCGGCGGCCTCTCTCGCTAGGGCGTCCCCCTTCCTGTCGTCCTCCTCCGCCGCTTTCGGCTGCTTTCGGCCCGCCGCCCTCGCCAAGGCGTCGTAGTCGGTAAGCGCGTCCTCCGTCTCCTTTAGGGGCTTCATCGCGTGACTAGAGTTTAGCGCGTGTTTGTAGGCGGCGGACCGAATGGTCGTCGAAATGCCACTCAGCGCCACCGCAAGATGCCCTAGGGCTTCCGCCTCATGATCTGACAGCGGCACGTCACGATTAGAGCCGATTGCCCTGCCTTCTTCCAGTTTCACAATGTTTGTAGTCATTTCCTGCTCCATCGCGTTGACTGAGATACGATGGAGACGGAAGTGGAGAACAAATTTTTACAAGCAACTAAGATGATATTCTCGTCAACGGGACAATAGTGGACGTTGAGGGCGGCGAACAGGGTGGTGGTGCCGTTGCGCTTGTAGTCGTGCCTCATCGTACCGAGCCGCCCCTTCTTCATCGGCAGGCCGGGTGGGTGCGGTCGAGCGCCGGATCTGGCTCTTTTCATCGACCGACAGAACGATGGCATGGGCCGGCGCATCGAGATAGAGGCCGACGACGGCGCGCAACTTGTCGACGAACTTCGGATCATTGGAGAGCTTGAACCTGGCGCCAGCGGTGGGGTGCGAGACCATGCGCCTTCCAGATGCGCCTGACGGCGCTGGCGCTGATTGCGGCGGCTTGCGCCATCATGTCGGCGGTCCAGTGGGTCCTCTCGCCCGGCGGATCGGCAAGCGTCAGTGCCACGACGCGCTCGCCGACATCGGGACCGAGCGGCGGAATGCGCCACTGTCGCGTCTTGTCGCGCAGCAGCCCGTCACAGCCTTCCGCGGCAAAGCGCTCCTGCCAGCGCCAGACGTCGGTCTTCGACTTGCCGATGCGGCGCATGACCTCGCCGGTGCCGACGCCGTCGGCGGGCAAAAGCACTATCTCGGCGCGCCAGACATGCTTTTGCGGGGCGTTGCGATCCCTGATCAGCGCCGTCAGACGGACGCGATCGGCCGACGAAACGGTGAACGATCTTCCTGTGCGCATGCGCCAGACTCGCACGCGCAGGCCAGAAAGGGAATCTCTGATTGGACTCCTATGTCAGGCGGGAACCACTAGACGCCGAGACCGCCGATGCAGACATGTTTGGTGTCGAGATAATCCACGATGCCCTGGAGGCCGCCTTCCTTGCCGAGGCCCGATTCCTTGACGCCGCGGAACGGCACCTCCGGCGTGGTGATCAGGCCTTCATTGACGCCGGTACTTCAGTCCTTCCATCACGCGGAAGGCGCGACCGAGATCGCCGGTGTAGAAGTAGGCCGCGAGGCCGAACTCGGTGTCGTTGGCGAGCGGCGTGCCCGACCTGAGACATGGGTGACGTTTTGTACCGGACACGGATGAAGTGCACCCCTCGGGTGAGCGTTTGCTCGATAATATCCACTGAAGTGAAGCAGTCGGTCTTAATGCTGGAACTCATGCCACCCGACCGACCCGGGAATTCGCAGCAGCGGCGCCGTCGAGTGCAGAACGAATGCCGTCAACCAAGGGGTCGATCTCGCTTTCGGTGATTATATAGGGCGGACAGATTCCAAGCACTTCTCCCATATTGCGGATCATGACGCCGTGCTCGCGGCACCGCCGCTCGACATCGCCGATCCTCAGCTCGGGCGCGAAGACGCGACGGGCGCACGATCCTCGACGATCTGAACCCCCGCGATGAAGCCGCGGCCGCGGGCTTCACCGACAAGCGGATGGTCGCCGAGCGCGTCCGCGAGGGCTCCATGCAAGTGATCGCCGAGACGACGCGCCTGGGTCACGAAATCGATCTCGCTGTAGATCCTGATCGCCTCGGCGGCGACGGCCGCTATCACCGGATGACCGGAGTAGGTGAAACCGTGACCGAACACGCCGACCTTGTGGGCCTCGTCAGCGGCGCATTGATAAATCTTGTCGAGATAATGACGCCGCCAATGGGCAGGTGACCGGATGAAAGCCCCCCGGCGATCGAGAGCATGTCCGGTTCCATCCCAAATGTCTGGCTACCAAACCAGTTCCCGGTGCCTCCGAAGCCGCAGACCACCTCGTCGGACAGCATGAGGATAATTTCTCACTTTCTTGCGAAGATCGGGGGTGTCCACGGTCATTCGTATTACGCGAGATCCGCGAGGCCAAAAACCATCATACCAGAGAGGCGAAACTGCTATCTAGGTGTTTAGATGCAAGAAATTAATCCTGCATTGTTCCCGCACCAGGAACACCCGAGAGGATACCAAGCAGTATTGAACCTTGTTGAAAATGCTCTCGGCGCGCTGGGCGTTATAATTTCTCGAAGGCGATCACAAGGACGTCGCGATAAGCGTACGGCATTTTCAGGTTTTCGGCCACAATCGACGATACATCGTGAAAGGTTTCGCGGTCGTTGCAGATCACAAAATCATTCGGGGAGTTCATTTCGACCTCGCCGAGGAACTCCTTTGAGGCGTCGGTGATCATGCTCATGCCGCCGGTGACGTTGACCCGCCCAATCATATAGCAAGCAATGAAGTCCACCCCGTCCTGGTGAAGGCCCTCGGGTGCCGGTTTGCCATTTACACCATCGCGCGCGACAATCCGGTAGGGATGGATCTTGATATTCCAACGATCATGTCGGGCGGCTTCACATAGAATTCTGCAGAAACCTGTCAGAATCTTTTCTAAGACGGGATGGTCTATAAAGGAGTTTTCAAGGGGCTCGAAGTGGCGCTTGAAGCCGCCATTCAGATGATTGACACTTTTTGATTGTTCGTAGGGGGCGTGGGGTAGGAGCCTAAAGATTCCGTCAGTCGCGTCATATTCAAAAGCGCTATAGCGCCGGTAACGATATGTTCCGCCGTCACGCATGTATTCATCGAGAAGAAGTCGATTCCAATGGTCAGCAAAGTTCTTCCAGGCTGCATCAATTTCGATGCCAAAGCAGGCTTCGGCGCGCTCGCCTTTTGAAAACCACCATCCATTTGTCACCAGACCGTCAGTGCATTGTTGACTGAGGTTGGCCGGCGCCTGGGGTGCGTTGTTTTCCACGGGTGTCTCCCTTTTGGTGACTTGGCGAGGACGGAACGCTTTGGACAACGCTATGTGGGTTGCGGCTTGGTATTCCCAAAGGTCGCGGTCCCTAATGTATCTCGGCGTCCTGGCTCGGATCGACCGAGGTAAAAAGCGTGTGTGATCGACTATGTAGCTGACGCTCCCGCTAACGCCCTCGAGGGCGGATGCAATGGCCCGTTCGCACATCTGGTGAATAGTACTGCCCCATGCACCTGAAACCGCCTCTTGGGACCAGGCTTGCTCAAGCCCTTGCTTCAAAACGATTGATGCCACGTCAAGAGAAGCGGTTTCGAGGTGACGCAGCGCGTCGAAGATAATGGCCGCGGCAGGGGCCTCGCGGACTTCGAGAACCTTTTGGCCGGTTGTGATGTGTTCAAGCCCGACAAAGCGGCCGTGCCCGAATTTGCCGACCGTGTTATTCAGGAACGGGATTGCGTCGACCAATGCAACATCACGGTCATCAATTGACACGAGACTTCCGTCTGCAAACCCGAGTTTGATCTCTACCGGCTGCTCTGCGGGAATGTGGCGCGTCCAAGCAAATGCCTCCTCGGGGATGGAAAAGTTCTCGGGATCTTCCAAAGGCCCCGACTCGAATTCCCGACACCAGAGGTTTTCGTCCGCGCTCCACGTGCGGTCCGCCACAAAAGTCGCTCCACACTTGGACAGGTCGGAGGTCTTCTGTTGTCGGGATATCACAGAGCATTCATACGGACTGCCGAAGTTGCCGGAAAATCCTGAGCGCTTAATGCTATTGTTAAGGCGCGGAAGACTGTTTTGAGAAAGGTTTGCTGTATGAAGAACCAGCCGTGAGTTGATTGACCTAGCATGATTAACAACCAAAGATGCGATTATGGGACGGCTCAACGAACTGCTCAACGGATAGATGCCAAGGTACTTGGCGTGGGCTCGAATGGCTGATTTCACGCCTTGTTCGACAAAGGCATCCCGCCCTTCGAGGCAGACAAAGCGCGCGCCGAACATGGCTGCCGTCCGTTCCAACAAAGGCTGATCGATGCGCGTTCCGACATCCGCTGCGACAGCTTCAATGTTCGCAAAGCCAAGGCTTTGCAGCTTGTAGAGAAGATAGGTGCTGTCGAGACCGCCGCTGAACATGGTTGCAACTGGTGCGGTTCGGTCCGGAAAAGCCTCCAGATCTTCAAAACTCGAAATGCCGCCGATGGCGGGTTTGGTGGAAGCCAAGATGGGGTTCATTTGGATGTCCTGCTCTCAAACCAGATGCCAGCAAACGTCGCAGCGAGGACGAGGCCTGCGCCTATCAAGCTCGGTACTGTCAAAGGCTCATTCAGAAGAAGGTGCGCTAGAACGAAACCAAAAAAAGGTTCTGTTCCCATCAAGAAGCCAACCCGTGTCGGTGTGGATTTTCTCACTGCGGCATTTTGAATGTAGAATGCAGCGAGGGTGCAGAAGAGTGCAAGGAAGGCAACAGCGCCCCAAAACTGAAGGGTGGCCCTCACAACAAGGCCTGAAATTCCGAACTGAGCGACGGCCAAAACGAAAGTAAGTGTTGCCACCGTCGATCCTTGGATGGCCGTCAGGGCTGCAGATGAAATCTGCCGGCCGGCCAGAAGGCGTTTGGTGGAAACGACCATAACCGCTCGCAGAATCGCGGCCCCCAAGACAAGCGCGTCACCCGGGCTGAACCTGCTGATCCCGCCAGTGAGAATGCCGACACCGATGCACGCTATGGCAGCACTTGCCAAAATGCCCGTAGGTGGAAGTCGCCGTGATAGCCCATAGTCGATGCTCGGCGTGAAAATCACACAAAGCGATATGATCAAGGCCGTGTTCATTGCGCTTGTCGATGCAACGCCGTAAGTTTCAGCAATAAAGATGCAAAAAAGTATTGTTCCCAATGCGAAGCCGCGGATGAAATCGCCCCAGGAGACCAATGCGATCTCATGTCTTGCAGCCACTGCCGTAATGATCGTAGTAATCAGGAAGCGATAAAGAACAAGTATCGAAACCGGCGCGTAGAACAGTGCGCCTTTCCCGACCGGATAGCTCGCCCCCCAAACGAATGCGACTCCCAGCAAGGCTAGATCCACCGAGAAAGATGGCGTCCGTGTTTTCCTGACAGGTATTGGAGAACTTTCGAAAACGTCCACCTTCAAAGTTTCCTTTGTGTTAGCCATCCACCCCTGCTGCGAGGGTCAAACAGATCAGGTCGTTCAGCCTCTTGGGCGATCCGTGCCGCGGCGTACTTGTTTTTGGTAACGCAAGTGCCGTGCCGATTCGGAAAACCATTGCTAGACAACAACCTGGTCGCCTTGATAGTTCGGCGGTTCATGTCCATTGTTGTCAGAATGCCGACAATGACTTCAACTGCAGGGATCCTACCGGCAGGGCCTCAAGGCGAACACGCGGCTCCAAGATGCCGACACGATGGCTGGTTCAGCCATGCTTCGACAGTTGCCTGTTTTTTCAGTTCCTTTGCTGTTCGTGCGCTAACCGCAACGCTCCATACTAGTCTCGCGTGGCTGTCCCCGTGGGGTGGGCGGCAGAAAGCGATTAGGCCCGCTGAAAGAGGCGAACCGCATCCGAAGGATCGTAACCAAGAGAAGGACCTGAAGCGAGAGCGAAGGTTGCGGGAGGCCGCGGCGGGCCTAAAAGGCAATGCCGACCGCCCCAGGAAAGGCTGACAAAAACCGCAGCGGCCGACTGTCCAATAGGGTGCGCCGGGCCAGGGCGAGCCAAATGGCAGGGGCTGCCGGGGGACCCTAAGAAAAGCCTGGGTTCACGAGCACCCGGCGCGCGCCATCAGGCGGCCAGCTACTTGGAGGGCGGGTGTATCATGCCTGTTTGTCGGGCCGAACCAGATCCATGTGGCTGACGCCGAGGGCCAATGCCAGTTCATAGATCGTGATAATTGTCGGATTTCTTCGGCCTTTCTCCAAGCCGCTGATGTACTGCTGACTGAACCCGGAAATCTCCGCAAGCTGCTCCTGCGTCAGGCGCTTCCTTTGCCTGATCCTCTGCACATTCCGTCCGACCAACTTGCGCATATCCATGCACGCAAGCCAGCGGATCAGGCGGCTTGAGTTTATCAACTATAATATGTAATCCACATTTAGCAGGCACAGGGCTTCGCGGGTCCATTGGCCGGAGATAGAATTAGCGATGTTGCAGCCCAGATCGAACACGCCGTTCGCCGACGAGGTCCCCTGGTCGGACCGCATTACAGCCTACGACAAGGACCACTTTACAACCTATATGAGGCTCCTGGACGCCTCGGCCGACAACGCCACTGAAGAGGAAATGGCCAAAGTGATCCTCGGCATTGATCCGGCACGCGAACCTGAGCGCGCACGCAACGTTCTTCGCAGTCATCTCGACCGTGCAAACTGGGTGGTGACGAGCGGCTACAAGGATTTGTTCGCCAGTTGACGAAATGGGCGGTGCGGTCGCTTCGCTTCAAGCAACGAAGTCGCGCAACCGCCATGCATCGACGTATCACCACAGCGCGGATGGCCCAGCGCTTCGCTGTCTCATCATTTTGTCCTCCGCTCGCCAATGGCTGCTTCCCAGGAATGGGTGCGGCGGCGAATCATGACAGGAACGGGTCCGCCGTCTGAGCCGCACCGCATCCGAAGGGCCGGATGGACAACCTACTGAAAGCTCACAGCTGGCTAAGGGTTGCGGGACGCCGCGGCGGGCCTAGAAGGATGCGGCGCCACCTGCTGAGAAAGGCACAAAACAGAGCGAATTGCGAGAGTCTAACGACGCGCTAGGAGGCGCAGCGGAATGGTCGAGACGCCAGAGCCAAGAAAATCGGGGCTCGACCCACCGGCACACGGCACGCGCGGTGATGGGCGCGGGCGCCCACTACGTGCGCAGGCTCAACAGAATCTCACACGGATCAGCATCGAGGGCCGCAGTTACGTCGAGAAACTCAATGACATCGAGACGCCGTTCGCCACCCTCATATTTCGCCACGAAAGATTGCGGACGACCAAGCTTCTCAGCCACCTGCGCCTGCGTCAGCCCTTTGACATTGCGCAGTGAGATCAACTGGGCCAGAAACCGCTGGTGGCGGGGAGATCGAAGAGATTTGGGCATTTAGGTGAACCGGCAGGTAGAGACCGGCTCAGCGACTAATCCCCGTTTCGGATTATCCCATTTTGGGATATTCTGCCTTGGATCCAGCGATCAACATGCGAGGTTCGCGGCAGACATGAATCAATCAACGGGAACAGATAGGACTCAAAGCTCAACACTGCTCGACGAAGTCCCTTGGTCTGACCGTCTTACCGCCTACGACAGGGCGCACTTTACCATCTATATGAGGCTCCTGGACGCCTCAGCCGATGAGGCGCCCGAAGAGGAAATGGCCCAACTGATCCTCGGCATTGATCCGGCACTTGAACCGGAGCGCGCCAGGAAGGCGCTTCGTAGTCATCTCGACCGTGCGAACTGGATGGTGACGAGCGGCTACAAGGAATTGTTCGCCAGCTGACAAATTCGCAGTGCTCGGTCATAGAAGCGTTCCTGTGCCATTGGTCAGGCTGATCGGGGCCTGCACCACAGACGCGCCGGCAAAATGGACCCGGTGGCGAGCACAATTCAGTTCCCAGGAAATCGGGGTTTGGCAACTGTCCGAGCGTCTGACGTGATAGAAGGTTCCGCTCTGTCTGGATGGGTATTAGCCCGGAGCAGCACTCCATATCGTACCGGCGCTCGACGAAGGGTCCACCTCTTCGCTTTCAAGCCGCATAACCGATAGCCATCGCCCTAAGTCAAGGGTTAGAGATTACCGGCAGGCAGGTATGCAAGCGGGCCATCCTCGGAAACTATATAACCGCACGACTAGCTGTGAGCTTTCGGGAGGTTGTCCATTCGGACCGGACCGGGGAGACTGGAGTTACCAAGCTTCAGCACTCACCGGAGGGTCCGAATGAACATCCATAAGAATGCCCGTCTCACACCGCTGCGTCGAGAGGAGATGGCGCTGTCGGTGATAGAAGGCGCTTTCTCCAAAGCCCATGCGGCGCGTGTCTACGGCGTGTCGGCCAAGATCGTGGCGCGCTGGGTCGAGCGCTACAAGTCCGAAGGGCGGGCCGGCATGATCGACCGTTCCTCGCGGCCCGCCAATATGCCGCAGGCCACCGCTGCGTTGATCGCCGAGCGCATCATGGCGCTGCGGCGGCAACGTTGGACCGGCAAGCACATCGCCCATGAGGTCGGCGTCTCGCCCGCCACCGTTAGCCGGGTTCTCAAGCGTGCCGGACTGTCGCGGTTGCGGGATATCGAACCGGCCGAGCCGATCCGACGCTACGAGCGCGAGCATCCTGGCGAGATGATCCATATCGATATCAAGAAGCTCGGTCGTTTCGAGCGCATCGGTCATCGCATTACCGGCAAGCGCACCGGCAATGCCAGCTCGCGCGGCAGCAGTTGGGAGTTCGTCCATGTCTGCATCGACGACGCCTCCCGCATCGCCTTCTCGCAGATCCTGCCCGACGAGAAAAAAGAAAGCGCCATCGCCTTCCTCAAGGCGGCGGTGGCCTACTACGCCAGCCTCGGCGTCACGATAGCCCGCGTCATGACCGACAACGGCTCCTGCTACAGATCAAAGGCCTTCGCCAAGGCCTGCCGCGATCTCGGCCTCAAGCACGTCACGACAAGACCCTATACACCCAAGACCAATGGCAAGGCCGAGCGCTTCATCCAGACAGCACTGCGCGAATGGGCTTATGCCATCGCTTATCCGACTTCAGATCACCGCGCCGCAGAGTTGCCGGTCTGGCTGCACAGATACAATTGGCACCGTCCCCACGGGAGCCTAAAGTCCAAAACACCTATCAGTCGCCTCGCTCTAACCGAGGACAACCTGTTGAGGCTCCACAACTAGCTCGTCAGCGACGACACACCCGCTCGAGCACCCATAGACTATGATCACCGGCGCGGACTGGAAGAATACGGCTGCATCGCCCGAGCCGGCGGAACAGAAGATCTCGGCATCCAGTCAACGCTCGATACAAAGCGCGCGATCGAATGGCCCGAGCACAAGGGGATCAAAAAGCTTCTCAGACAATTGAGGACCCTTCGGACCCCAAAAGGGCTATAGCCTGATTTTGGGTTCGCACGCCTAGCTTCTTCTTGGCATTGTCCAAATGAAAAGCGATCGTGCGTGGCTTGATACCCAAGATGCGGCCGGTCACCCAGGCTGAATTACCCCGCGCTGCCCACCTCAGGCACTCATATTCGCGGGATGTCAGCGAAACCCCATCCACTGTTCGATCGCTCGGCAATTTGCGGCGAACGCAACGATGAAAGCAGGCCGCCATCAGTTGAAGAGCTTGTTCGTACCGCTCAGCGACCCGAAGAAATACTGGACGAGGCTCATCGGCGGCAAAAGTAACCGCAGCGATGCGGCCGCGGAGATCGACAATTGGGATCGTCAAACCGCAGCAGATGCTGAATTGAGCCGCCTCATCGAATAGCTGCTGTTGAGCCGGCGACATTTTATCGCCTCCCAAATTCGATCCCCAGTGAAACGGGCAGCCGCCATTTCGAGCACGCAAGACCACAGGATCGAGTTTCTCATACTGATTTTCCAGATACTGTCTGGTCCAGCGGGGTGGATAGTTTGAAATTAACCTCGGTTTGCCGGAAGGCCGTGCTGGCAAGGAGAGGTAGGCAAAGAAGATTAGGTCAAGTCGTCCGGCCGCCTCAGCCATGGCATCCCGGAAATCTGCCTCATCGATACTCTGTGACAGTCTTTCAAGGAATGTCTCGAAAACAAGTGGCATGTGCCTCGTCATCGTCGCGCTCGATTCTTCCTCTTTCTGCACGCCTTCCGGCTGCGTCGTGTATGTCCCGACAAACGTGATTGAATTCGCGGGCGTCGCTGGGCTGACCGGGCTCCAGAATGCTGCCACACTTTCGATCTTCGTCGGTCATCCCAATCATGCTGGGCTCACCCGATGGGCGTCTGGCAGACGCCTCATGATCTCAACAGCTCAATCAGAGAATCTCCATGCATTAAATCATGACCGCCCCTGCACCGACCAAATCAGGAGAAATCATCCTGCGCTGACCAAAAGCCATCATTGACCCCAGCTTTTGCAGGAATTTGGGTCGGCATTAGCATAACAATTCGGATAGCCGCTCATCCCCCACCCGGGGCGCCGTGATCCGCAAAGAAGTGTTGCGATGCTTTCTTTTCTTTGATAGGCAAATCGTCTCAACAATATTAAAATGCCTTTCCTTGTGAACGGGGTGGCGTGTGAGTATCGTCCTTCTATATACCTGACGTGATAAAATTCACCGCAATGATTATGGCCCGCTGCAATGATGTAAAGGGCACGTCTAAGCTCAATCTGCATCGGAACGTGCAGATGACCTTTACCAGACCCTCGATCCCGCACGGGCCATAATGATACTGATTACGTGGGTCAAAAAGGGCGCCCTGCCGGCGGGGAGGTACACCCGCAGGGCGCGCCGCACAGAGGTCCTGGTCGTTGGGCAACAGGACAGCGGCGGCAGAACTGATTCGGTTACAAATCGTGACTGAAATAGCCCGGAGCATGCTCAAGATCAGATATCTGGAATTCAACAGTTTTGGGTCTGCTCGGCGCAGTAGCGCGCAGGGACATGCCTGCCTCCGGACTCGCTCCTTCGCGATCGCAAAATCATACGGCACCCTCGGCCTTCAGCGCGCGATAGGTGGTATCGACCGACTTTACCGTCGCGTCGACAATGATGTCGATCTCTTTTCGGGTAATGATCAGGGGGGGGGCATAACCGAGGATGTCGCCATGCGGCATGGCCCGTCCGATGACACCATTCTCAAACAGAGCAGCTGCAGTGCGCACCCCGACCTGAAGGTCGGGTTCGAATGGTATCCTTTGTTTTGGGTCCCGCATCATCTCTACGGCCGACAGGATACCCACTCCGCGAACTTCACCAACGATGGGATGTCCCGCCAGCTCGGCCTTCATCCGGTCTTGCCAATACGGTCCAACATCGCGGACATGCTCCAGAATATTTTTTTCTTTAAGCAGTCGAATATTGGCGAGCGCGGCTGCGGCACAAAGCGTGTGCCCCGAATATGTCCAGCCGTGGCCGAGTGCGCCGTGCTTCTCAGTTCCTTGTTCCAAAACCGACCAGACACGGTCGCCAATGATTGACCCGGAGATGGGGAGGTAGGCGGAACTCAAACCCTTTGCGATGGTCACGAAATCCGGACGCATGTTATACAGGTGGGAACCGAACTTCTCGCCGGTTCGCGCGAAGCCACAGACCACTTCATCCGCGATTAGAAGGATATCGTATTTGTCGAGCACCGCTTGAATGGACGTCCAGTACCCTTTGGGGGGCGGCACAATACCTCCTGTCCCAAGTACCGGCTCTCCGATAAAAGCTGCAACCGTTTCCGGTCCTTCGGCCAGGATCAAGGCTTCAAGCTCATCGGCACAGCGCCGGGAGAACGCTTCCTCGCTCTCCTCGACACGCGCCTGGCGGTAATAGTGCGGCGTGGTTGTATGGCGCACCAAATCCAGAGGCAGGTCGAAGAAATTGTGAAAGAAGGGAAGGCCAGTTAGGCTACCCGTGACCAATCCAGACCCGTGATAGCCGCGATTTCGCGAGATGATCTTTTTCTTTTCGGGCCGGCCAAGAATGTTATTATAGTACCAGACCAGCTTGATGTTGGTTTCGTTGGCATCGGAACCGGAGAGGCCGAAATAGACCCTTCGCATGTTCTGACCGAAATACTCGACCACGGCCTCTGCCAACAGGGCGACCGGCTCCGTACCTTGGCTGGCATAGACGTGCGCGAACGGCAATTCGTGTGCTTGCCTGGCAATGGCCTCGGCGATCTCCGTGCATCCATATCCCATGTTGACGCAGTAGAGTCCTCCGAAACCGTCGAGGCTCCTTCGGCCTTCGGTGTCCCAGATATAGACGCCTTCCGCACCGGCCATAATCCTATTTGGCGTTTCGCCTCGGCTGTGCTTGGCCAGATGCGTAGAAGGATGGAAGACGAAGCTTCTATCCTTCTCCCGGAGTTGCTCGGTTCCCAGATTGCTCAAGCGCATGTCCCTCTCCTCGCGATAAATTGGCGGAGGGCACTCGGCCAGCCACCTGTTTAGCAAATAGCATACCGGAAACGTCCCTTGAGTTTCTCGGGAATGCAGGTTATTCGCCGTGAAATTCGCGGGATCGGCCCGAATTGCCGTGAAAACTAAGGCGTCACCTTCGCCTTAGCCGAGGGTCGGGGGCGCGTCCTGCAAACACGAACAGCTTACGACGCGCATGCGCCCAGCATAGTGCCCGATTAGCGGGCGATATTGACGGATGAATAGCGCTCGGGACGCTGTTCCCGCCGGCCGCGCGAGGCACGATAGAGCGCCGGCGGCCATGTTCCGCCGAACTGCCGGTCATCCCTTACATTCTGACGGTCCGGATCGGTCTTGCCCTTCCCAAGGGTGGTAATGAGGTGATCAGGGGCAAAGCACATTCGCCTCGATCAGCAGGCAGCGGGTTCCGTGCCGCGGCACAGGCTCCAACCTGGTTGGCCAGCGCTGAGAGGCTGAGGTCGTGCCCTCGCGCATATTGATAGCTTTGGCGGTGCGGCGGCTGGTGCTCGGCAGACTTCTCGAAGGAGCATAGCCAGAAGGTTCGGCCCGGCAAAGACGCGCGGCGAGAGCTCCTTGCCATTGACATCTTGATTCGCAGCCGACCAGCGCCGCCAAGTTCTATCGTCAGCGTGTTGCCTTTCTTGCGATCGCAAATTCGTGGTTGCTGCGCAGGGCGAGCCGAGCTGCGGCTCGCAGGAGGGGGCGAGCCGACAGAATTGCGCGGCCTGAAAAGCTGCCTCCATCAATGCTGGCCGCTCGTGCAGT
The DNA here is from genome assembly GCF_007003975.1 of Mesorhizobium sp. WSM4306. Classification (GTDB taxonomy): domain Bacteria; phylum Pseudomonadota; class Alphaproteobacteria; order Rhizobiales; family Rhizobiaceae; genus Mesorhizobium. The sequence continues at coordinate 65,765 of NZ_VFTC01000017.1, read as the reverse complement.
CTCGAAACGCTGGATCAAGCCTCAAACATCGAACAGCCGCTCCTTTTCCTCGCGAAACCAGCGCCCTCGCGCGACATGATCTTGTCTGACGATCCGACGCTTCGAGCGGGGCTCCTCTAATAGGTTGCACATGACCTGCAGCTTTCAGCCAAACTCAGCAAATCGGACGTCGTGCTCTTCTTATCATCGCTCGGCAAGCTCGGAACACGCTGGCGGACGTTGCTAAGGCTAGTCGCCGCCAGCGGATGGCGAGGATGTTTGGGCGGCTAAGTGCTTTTAGGTGGCGATTATAAGCCGAGATCGCGATAGGTGCTTTCGCCATAGCTCCTGGCGCCATCGCCACGCTGAGCGTTTGAAAGCCGATGAAATTCGCTCGGCCAATTGGCTAGCGCGTGCTTGATGGCCTTCATCTTGAACGGCACGTGCACAACACATTTGTCCCTGATGATAGGCGGACAGCTCACATCTTGTTGCCGCGAGCCGTTAAGGTTTGCTGCGATTATCGGCAGACCTAGATCAAGAGCCAATTCCATTTCCCAGCGCACGAAGCGAAAAAGGTTTTTCGTCTTCTCACCGATCAGGACAAGTACCTGGCTCGATCCATTCATTCTGTTGCGAAGATTGCGTTTAACATAATCTTCGTCCTGTGCTCGGCTCGTCATATTGTCCAGATCGTGAGCGTTCGCGAATTCAAAACTCACATTCTCGCTGGCGTTCCACCCTTTCATAAAGCGGTATGCCCAAGCGTCTTCATCGCCGTCAAATATTACATAGGTCGGATCGCTGTATGCCATTGTTGTCTCTTAGTTGTTTTGACGAGCAACCCACTGGGTGTGCTCCCGTGAGAAAGCCAGTTCGGCTTCGTTCACCGCGGCGGAGAATGCCTCATCCGAGTTGGCGTCCGTAATAAGGTCGGCAGTCAAGCCGATCTCGTGAGCTGTCAACGTGTAAGCCGATGCCAATTCGTTAAATTTCTTGATCTGGGTCCACCCAATAAGGGAGGCGGCGATGACAATTAGCGGCTCGGTCGGCCAGCCTGGCATCGCGGGGTCAGCGATGCGTACTACGATGAACGAGAATCCCAGAGCGTATGCAAAAATACCAAGGCCCATCCAGACTTTCGCGGACCTCTTGTTCGAGCGCGCCTTCTTCTCGTACCACTTCCGTTGGTCGCAGATTCGTCTCTGCAGATATAGGTCTTTTCTTTCTTTTAGCGGGGAGTCCCTTATCGACATCATCTGGTCGGTTGTTTGGGGGGATGCTGAATCGGTGCCGCTCAACGCGCTACCAAGGTGACGATTGCTATCAAGGATACCTTCCATGAGCTTTCGAAAATCAGCTCTGGCGTCAGCGGCGCGCGCGTCATCGAACGGCTGTGCTCGCATCGCGAAGCGCCAAGTCAATGTCTTCACCGACTCTGCCAGAGCTCGAGCCTGATACCAGACCTGCTCGGGCTTTGTGACCGACCGGAAAATGAGGACTCCCATTGAGCAAAGAAATACCGCAGCATAGACACCGAAATAGGCTTTTGATGGCGACAAGTCCAAAGAGAGCACCGACGCTAAAAAAAGAAGAACGTACTCTGCCCGGATCAGGCGCAGAAACGTCGCCTGCTGCTCGTTGGATGCCACGTCGGCGCTATTATAGAGTCCAGGATATTTCATTTTTGAAGCACACCAGTCTATTTTGTGGCGGTAAATTCTTTAAGCCAGGATTTGGCAAACGTGAGGTTAGCAGTCGAGCTTACAGAGCCTATTCTTGAGCGAGGCGCGGTCCCTCTGTTCATAAACAGGAATGCAGGTCCTGTCCCATCAATGTAAGGGTATAGGCCCAAAAATTCTTGCCCGGAGAATGTTTCCGAAGAATTTTTTGCCACGGGCAGAACCGCTACCGCGGTCCGAAACCCATCGAAAAAGCCAAGCTCCCAAGGCATCCATCTGGATCCTGGAGAATTGTTTGAATGCACATAGATTAGCGTCTTTGACTGCCTCATACGGGTCCGCAGCAACTCGGCGGTGGCCGAGGAGACTTTTGTGCGGTCCAGTTGTGAATCTTCGACCCAATCTACGTAAGCAGTGAACCCAAGCTCCTCGAAAATTCGCTTCACACCGAGAACGATCTCTGCGTCCTTGAAAGAATGTGACAGAAAAACGTCGAATGACGATCTGGCTGTAGCTGCGGCCGTCTCTTCCTTTAGAACGATCGATGCGGCTCTATGTCCTCGACTGGCATTCGCAACTCTTTTCAGCTCTGCCTCGGTCAGTAGCACTATTCAAATCCCCCCATGATCTGTTCGCAATCTATGAACTTGACGCCCATTCGATTAAGCGACCCTTGTCTTGTGAAAACTGGCACCATGCTCTCCAGCCGGTAGCGCAACCTCCACCTTCTCAAAGACCACGTCGGGTGGCAGGAGTGACCGGCCTTGTCACCCACCTACGCGATCCCGGCACAGCCATGCTCCTCGCTTAGAAGGCTGCGGAGACCAGCAATGTCAAACAGGACAGACGATCTCCTAATCTCGAACAGCAACGAACTTAGGACGTAAAAACGCGATCTCCGAATGTCCGCAGGCGTCGAGGGCCGGGTTGGTCGCCAAGGCCGAGCGGGCCAGCTTGCACTCCCGCTACCCGTCGGCTTGCCAAACCCTCGCTGTAGATTTCGCCCCCTACACGGATGCGCTGACCGCGACTAAGCTCAATCGCCACTGATCGCCAATCCAGGGCGAAAGTTCCCCCCTTGAAGTAGCGGTAGAGGCATTTTTCGGCACTTCGCATCTTAGATATGGACGCCTCCTCAACCAGGCACGATCCGGTTTGGCTTCTCGCCGTAACCGTGCTGGGCAAGTGCGTCCGATGGCTGCTTCGATCCTCTCCTGGAATAGATCGGTTCCAGATTGCTCAAGCGCATCGTCCTTGCTCGCGATCAACTGGCGGATAGCGCTCGGCCACCTTTTTCCAGCAATTAGTATACCGCAAATGTCCCTTGAGTTTCGTCGGAATGGGTGCCTTTTGCCGACGAATCTACGGGATCCGTGCCAAACGCCGTTGAAACTTAGCTTTTGGGTTACCGTTGCCTCAGGGCGGACAAAGGTATCGGTGAATTGGACTTCACTGGTTTCGTGACGACAAGGCTATAGTATTGATCAATCCCCAAGCCTGCCTGCAGCAGTCCCTCCATGAAATCCTGATAGGCGGCCATAGAACGAGATGCGACCCGCATCAGATAATCCACGCGCCCCCCAATTGCCCAGCAGTCCAGGATTTCCGGAATGTCTTGGATAGCAGTTTCGAAGTGTCGTTGGTCCTCAAGACGATGACGATCCAGCACGACCTCCACCATCACAAAGATCATGCCGCCGATGAGGGCAGGACTCAGCCGCGCATAAAATCCCTCAATAATCCCCGCGGCCTTGAGTGCTCGGAGCCGCTCCGAACAGGCGGACGCCGAAAGATGAACTCGTTTTGCAAGCTCACTTTTTGAAATCCGACCGTCTGCCTGAATTTCGGAGAGGATCCGCAGGTCCCAACTGTCGAGTTGCACGGGATCGGGTTTCGACTTCATAACCTATGCTCTCAGCGATGACATCGCGTTGTGTGCCGATCAATTCTATCATCAATTGAAACGAGCGAATGTAGCAGTGGAAGGCATCCGTTCCAGGCCCGAGATGTGCCAGAATGGGGTACGAAAATCAGCTGAGGGTGAGCGATCCGCTGAGAAAAGCTGCAGAAGTAATTTGGCTATCGCCCCAACGCCCAACGGGGCAATGGTGCAGCTGGAGAGAATAGTCGGCGGCGGCGGAGACCATGATAAATAGATAACCGATTTTCTTGAATCTCGCTGCCGTACTTGATAGACGCGCGACTGCATTCGACCCTCGATCGCATGGACGGCATACTCAATGCAGTATTCACTCGCACATTCAACTATTAGGGTGAATTGAAGGCCTTGCTTGGCCGGCTCGCCGAGGCGCAGGGCACCGCAAATGCCGCTCGTCTTATGGCTTGCCCGATAATTTGGCGCTCGGGTCTGGCCGAAATCGCCCAACCGGAAAGACTCAAACACCGATGTTGCGTGCGATGCTGTCGGCTGCCATACGCTTACGCCACTCAAGAGGCCCGGAATTGTGAATGGAGTTTCCCTCAACATCGACAGCCATGACGACGGGCATGTCCTGCACATCGAATTCATAGATGGCTTCCATGCCCAGGTCTTCAAAGGCGACAATCCGCGCCGCCTTAATCGACTTTGAAATCAGGTACGCAGCGCCACCCACTGCAGCAAGGTATGGCGTTCTGTGTCTTACAATCGACGCGATGGCCGCCGGTCCCCTCTCCGCTTTGCCCACCATCGCGAAAAGGCCGGTTTCGGCGAGCACCTTGTCCGTAAAATCGTCCAAGCGGCTGGAGGTTGTTGGACCGGCGGGTCCAACGACTTCATTCCTCACTGCCCGGACGGGACCGACGTAGTAGATCACGCGGCCCCTCAGATCGACTGGGAGCGGCTTGCCGGCATCAATCAGTTCGACCATTCGTTTGTGGGCAGCGTCACGGCCCGTCAGCATCTTTCCAGAAAGCAGGAGCGTTTCACCGCAGCGCCACGATGCCGTCTCTTCCTTCGTAAGCGTATCTAAATTGACCCGCCGGACGCCGGCTGGGTTCAATTCGTCGGCTCCGATGTCGGGCCATTCGCGCAAATCGGGCGGCTGGAGGCTGATGGGTCCAGAGCCGTCCAAAGTAAACTTCAGGTGCCGGTTGGCGGCGCATTGCGGGATGAGCGCCACAGGCTTGGACGCTGCATGAGTAGGATAGGTCGCAACCTTGACGTCAACGACTGTCGTCAGACCACCAAGGCCTTGGGCGCCGATACCAAGCGCGTTGATCCGCTCATAAAGCTCAATCCGCAGCCCCTCTTCTGCGCTTGACGCCCCCCTTGCGATCAGTTCCGCCATATCTATGGGCTCGTTCATGGCCTCCTTGGCCAGCAGCATCGCCTTTTCAGCGCTACCACCGATGCCGACAGAGATCAGTCCAGGTGGACACCACCCGCTGCCAAGGGTCGAAACGGTATTGACCACCCAGTCGGAAACGGAGGCGGTGGGATTGAGGGTGGTAAAACGTGCCTTGTTCTCCGACCCGCCGCCTTTCGCGGCGATGGTGATCTCAATCTGGTTACCTTGCACCAGGTCGACATGGACAACTGCCGGTGTGTTGTCGCGGGTGTTGACCCGTCTAGCGAGGGGATCCGCAACGATCGATGCCCGAAGGGGATTGTCCGGATCGAGATAGGCTTGACGTACGCCCTCATTCACAAGATCCGCGAAACTGGCTGTTGACTTAATGCGGGCATCCATGCCGACCTTTGCGAAGACAACCACAAGTCCGGTGTCCTGACAAATCGGGCGCCGCCCAAAGGCCGCCATGCGGGAGTTCAGCAGAATCTGACCTATGGCATTCTTCGCCGACGGGCTCTGTTCTCGCGTGTATGCGTGAGAAAGAGACCGGATATAATCTGGAGGATGATAGTACGAGATGTACTGAAGGGCGTCGGCGACGCTCCTTGTGATGTCGCTACCGGCCATGGTCCGTGTTCTGTTTCCCACCGGATTTTATCCAAATGAACCGAGGCCATTGACCATTTTCAGAATCTGGAAGCTTCGCACCCCCTGCTCGCCGCCTTCATATCCATAGCCGCTTTGTTTGACTCCTCCATAAGGGGCATCAGCGGAAACCCCTTTCAGGTAATTCACACTAACAGCGCCCGCAGAAAGACCGCCCACAAGCCTCTGTTGCGTATCGGCCGCGCCAGTAAACAAGTAGGCGGCCAGACCGTACTCCGTGGCGTTGGCTTCATCGATCGCCTCTTCGATCGTATCGAAAGGAGCCACGGTGAGAATTGGTCCGAACGGCTCTTCATGAAGCACTCTCGCTTCCTTCGGTACGCCAGTCAGGATGGTTGGCGGCCAGTAAAACCCCGGTCGGTCAAGGGGGATGCCACCGGTCTCGATTTGGGCGCCGCCCTCTACCGCATCTTTGGTCAGGCGTTGCATGGCCTCGATTCGCCGCGCGTTTGCCATGGGACCCATCTGCGTTGCAGGGTCATCCGGTGGACCGATCCTGATTTTTCGGACCGCCTCCGTCATCCGGAACAGGAATTCCTCATAGCGGGATCGGGCGACAAGAATCCTGCTGGGCGCATTACAACTCTGGCCCGCGCACTCGAATTTGTATTCCGAAATAGCCGGTATCGCCGTTGCCAGGTCGGCATCTTCGCACACAATAACCGGGGAATGTCCACCGAGCTCAAGGATGCAGCGCTGCAGATTATTCGCGGCCAGTGTGGCCAGCTGTTTCCCAACAGCGGTCGACCCCGTGAACGTCAAGACTTTGACAATTGGCGAACTGAGCAGATGCCGTGATATATGCACAGGAACACCGAACACCAGGTTGACCACGCCTTCCGGTATCCCTGCTTGACGCAAAGATTCCACGACATGGACAGCCACGCTTGGCGTCTCTTCGGCCCCTTTGAGGATCACCGGGCAGCCTGCCGCCAGCGCGGGGGCGAGCTTGCGGGCGATGAGAACGGCTGGATAGTTCCACGGCGTAAAGGCAGCGACGACACCGAGGGCCTCCGGGACGATCATCCTGTTCGGACCCAACGGAATCGGGGTCGACAACTCATCGGCATGCCGGCCATTCCATTCCAGCGTTTCGACTGCGCGCGCGTACTCTCCTGTTGCTTCGGCAATCGTCTTTCCCTGTTCGGACGACAGGTCCCTGGCTGCGGCGCCAGCTTTCTCAGCCAGATTGCTGGCGGCAGAGACGAGGATCTCGCCACGCTCTTTGGCGGGGCGTGAGGACCACGCCTTGCGGCTGCGTTCTGCCGAAGCAAGAGCTTCATCCAAGTCTGGAACCGTAGCCGAGGCCACTGAGGCAAATACCTTCTCCGTCGCCGGGTTGATCACCGGCAAAGTGGCTCGGCTACCACCGGCTCGCCATTTGCCATTAATGAAGAGCTCGTAGCTCCTGGCGTGGGACATCGCGGGCTCCACTTGTGATTCTGGCCATGCGAGCGCCGTTTCAATTTTCGAAGCCGCTGAGCTCGCTTGAGCCAGTTTCATCGCGATGGTCGCAGCGGGTCAAATATCGATTAGTGCCTAAATCCATCTGGAATCCAGATCGATCTGTTCCGACAGGAAGGAAGTCATGCCGTTGTTTACAGATCGATGGTTCTCAGGTCGCGTCAGGAGCCGATGCTACCCAGCCCCGGCTCTCAATCAATTCTCTGGCGACCTTCGGAATGAGCTTGCGGACCGCAGAAACGGCCGCAGAACGCTCATCTTTGGGATTTACAGCAAGCACCACGGAGCGGGTAATTACCGGATCGACTATCTTGACCGTCCGGACCAGCCCTTGAGAGGCTTCTTTCTGAACGGCAGACGGGGCGAGAATAGAATGCGCTTTTCCCTCTACGACCATGTTGATGATCGTTGAGAGCGAGTCCACTTCAAACTTGACGTCCATCGCGCAACCGTGTTGTGCGACGACATCAGCCACCGAACGCCTGACATTGTTGTTGCGCATGGGAACCGCCAGGGGGAATGCATGCAGGTCGGCCAGAGATATCGCATCTTCAAACGGTGGCTCGCCGGACGGAACCACCAGACAAAGGTCTTCGCGCGCTAGCACAGTCATTCGCCCCACACTGTCCGCAGTGCGGTACAGAACCGCCAGATTGAAGCGTCCAGCCGCCATCCATTCCTCTAGCGGTCCCGTCATACCCTCGACCATCTTGAGGGACACCTTGGGCAGTTCGTGTCTTACCGTCTCAAGCAGCGGACCGCTCAGGACGCGAGCAGCTCCAGACGGAATGCCAATAGTCACCTCCCCGGCGGGGGAAGCGGCTGTGTTGGTCAATTCCACCTCGGTAATTCGAATTTCTTTGAGAATCGCCCGCGCCCGCTCCAGGAGTTTGGCTCCTGACGCCGTCACGCTCACGCCGGTCCTGTCGCGTATCAGCAGCTGAGTGCCGAAGCCTTCCTCCAATTGGCGCACATGCAGACTCAGCGCACTCTGGGCGACATTCAGAAAGCCAGCGGCCTTCGTGAAACTGCCTGCTTCGACCACGCCAACAAAGTATCTTAACTGCCTGATTTCCACGGGTACTCTTCCGAGGGCGGACTGCAATGATGTAATCTATCTCGAAATGTGATGGCGCGACAGCAATAATTGCAGAGCGACATGACGCCTAACTGTCGTGTCATCTCAGTGTGGTTTGACCAAAACCGTAACCTATGTGTCCAGAATGGACCCAACCCGCCGAGGCTTCAACCGGCCAACTCGGCGCCCTGATCCATGGAGATGATTTCTCGGACCCTTCGAATAACCGGTAGATCGACCATCTTCCCGTCCAATGTGAACGCGCCTTTGCCTTGCGCCGTCGCATCTTTTTCGCCGCGAGGACACGACGGGTCCCTCGAGTTCTTGTGCGCTTGGTGAAAAGCCCCATCGATGTTTAAATGGATCGCCTGCGGCCCCACGAAGTTATCATTGTCTAAGAATCGCCGATGCTTCCTATCGAGCCGAGACTGCCGCATGGGGAACAGAACGGAAAGGTTCGGCGTCAAAAGCAGGTCGAGTTCTGGGGCACCGCCAACAGCTGCACTGAAGTCTTCAGTACCAAGCGCCATTGCAACCAGCGGCGCTAACAAGATGGGAAAGGAGGTCATTGCTATTGCCGCTGGCGGACTTCGGCCGGCCACCCCATTTCCTCTTCCGAGAGGTGAATTGTCCAACCAACCCTGCTGACTAATGACGAGCATGATCGTATCGTCAACGTGTCACAGAATTGCTTGCAAGCTCACGGCCTCAGCTGGGCCAACGAACATTGAACTCCGTGGACGAAGCCTGGACCCGTCGTCATCCAAGTCAATCCGCGCCTCGATGAGGGGACAGATCCTCAATTGGTTCAGCTGGCTTGCAGTATTGCACCTAGCAGTCACGGCGAGGACTGGGATTTGCGAAGAAGGCATTCTCGCAGTGCGGCCGTACGGTACCTCATTCCTGGCACACTGGATTAGATCGCTGGCGACATTAAGATCAGGTGTGACCGAGGTGAAATTTTATGTCGAAAACCTGAAGGCAGGGCGTCAGGCAGGGCGATTACAGAGATCCTATCGGACATGTCATCGCAGTTTCATCCACCATTGCTCGACCGAGGCGACACTCATCGTCCCATCAACCTAATCCATTGGTCGATCACGCCGTTCACGACCCTTGGCGAAGAAGGAATCAGCAGCCCCTAGGCTCAATTGGAAAGCGGGGCGGGGTCCATACGTATCTTCGTTTCCGGGCACCTCATGCTAATGAAGCCGCGACAACAGGTTGGTTATGCACCCAGGTGCTGGCCAATCCGGCTTGACTGGAAAGTTTCATACCCAGGCCTGGCACAGGCGAGCGTGATGCCGCTCTCGCTATGTTGGACCGCAGACGCCGCGACGGCGCATCGACTGGCGCTGGCGAAGCCTAGGACGCGCCAGTCAAGGACCTGCAAAGAGCAAGATCACGCCGCGCGTTGCCTTCAACGCCCATTTGAGCAGAAAGCAACAAGCCTCGCGTATAGCGATCGATGACCGCACGAAGCGCCATCCGGGCTATGATCTCAGTCAGCACTGCCCTAAGGGGTCAGAGGAGGGTTCGGTCAGTCAAGACCTCAGACGGCATGGCCAAGGTCAAGCTGCGAGGATGTGCCACCGCGGGCGCGGCATAACTTGGCGGGCTACAATTTGGTTCGCTTGCCCAGGCTGCTGGCAGCGCCGGTAGTCGGCCGCGCCGGACTGGCACCTACGTCTGGTCCATGAACGGTTGCTTTAGCAAAACCGAAGTCCTCGCCAAAACTCTTCGCCGACGTGCGACGACCGCGCCGGTGCTCGTTCCGGGGTCGGCAAGACGAAGACAGGCCTACTCTGGATTTATGCCCGCGATGACTGATTAGGGAGGGAGCGGACCGCCGGGCGTCTTATGTCTATGCGCCGGACCGAAAAGGCCCAGCGTGCGATCGCTCATCTCGCAGGCTCTCTACCGGAACTTGCAGGTCGACGGCTATAGCGGGCCATCGCTTGCTGGCCGACGAAAAGCGGCTTCACGCTCGCCTTCTGCCATGCCGCGCCCGATCGAGGCGCTAAGAAGGATCCGCGAACTCTAAAAGATCGAGGATGACATCCGTAGCCGAGGCCAACGAGGCCTTGCTGCACGCAGGCAAAAAGTGCTCAACCATCACGGCACTGGACCCAGGGCGGCTAGAGAAGCTCGGCCAAATCAGTCAGAAGACCAAGCTCACAGCGGCGATCCCCTACACGCTCTCGCGCTGGGAAGCGCCTCTCGCGCATCCTGGACGAGGCCATATCAAGATCGACAGCAACGTGGTCGAACGCTCAATCATACGCAACTCTTTTTGCAGCTCCGGCGGTGGCGCTGAGCACTGGTCAGTCATCGTGTCGCTGGGTGATCGCCGGGATTGGCCGGATAGCCTGAAGCTAAGGCCGTCGAGCCAGACCCTCTGACCTGCCACTGAACTTTCAACCAGTGGCGATTAGCCTCGGCCGTTTCTGTTATGGCGCGGTTTGAGCAACGGGCGGAGGCGCGAAGCCTTCATTGAGTGCAGCGTCGGAGCCGGTTGCGGCGAGGGTTCCGGCGAAGACCGCCGGGGTCAAATAGCGAGCGAGGAATGCGGCCTCACGGTGTTGAACAACACCAGGAAAGAACACCCACAGGACCGAGGAACGCAAGTTTCTTTATCCGTGGCATCCTTGGGCCGGGCGTTGTGTTCACGTTCATGAGGTGATCGAGAACGCCGACCGGGAGGTTTTCCGCTGCAGTCTCTCCCGCCACGCCTCCGATCGGTGGCTGGAAGTTCCGGCCTGGATGTTTGATCGCGGTCTGCACCGCGTGGCGCATTGCCCTGCCCCACATATCGATCCCAGAACGCTTGGCGTCTTGGTGACACTGCTGCAGGACCCGACGGCCAATTCCCACACCCCATCGCAATTGGAGGATTCGGGCGCAGCATCGGGTCCTCACGAAGCGAACCGGGGAGAGGTCCATACCGCGCCAGCCTACGACATATCAGTTCGATCTTCTCCAACCCGCACGACGCGCAGACCGCGCAGATGCCGCCATTCGCTCGCGCAGCCGCCGTAAGGCGCGAGATGCTGGCGCTGATTCCGGGTGCACACGAAGGCTACGTCGGCTGGGAAAGGCGGAAGCGATCCGCAAGATGGTGAGCGACCACGTGCCCACGAGCCGGCATCACGGGGCGCCCAAGCATGGCGACGCTCTGCTCGCCGACCTTGTCCGCTGCCGGCGCTGCGGCCGCGAGCTGACGGTCCGCTACACGGGAACCAAGCACAACATTCCGCGCTATTCCTGCTGGCGTGGTCTGCTTGACAATGGCGAGCCGCGTTGCATCGCCTTCGGTGGACTCGCGTCGATCGAAGGCGTTCATCCTCTGCCGGACGGTCCATGGGTCTTCAGCCGATCAACGCTTGACGAACCGGCGGCTCAGCGCATCGTTCATCGCGCGCGGCAAAACCCAAAATACCCCATGGGATCGCATCCAGATCAGCAAAACCTATTCACTCAAATGACATAGACAGATGAGTGTTATGAACAGGATTTAGGTCCTGCCTCCATTCGGCAGTGGCACTGCGGGCGTGGTCGAGGCCGAAGAACAGGCCATCGTTCAACAGCTCGTCTCGCATTCGGCCGTTGAGGGAATCGCGTAGCCATTTTGCATCGGCTTGCCCGGCGCGGTGTAGTGCCATTCGCTCCTGTTCAGCCGCTGATAACAGGCCAGTCAGTTGTTGCCCACAAGAATCAGGATCTCGTGGGCGCGCCGCACCACTGGCGGATCTATCATTTTGCCATTCAACGAGAATGCGGACAGTCCACGCGTGGCGGCATCATTTGCCGCCGCGACAACTTTATGGGCCCACTCGAGCTCCTGGGCGCTTGGCGAGAAAGCCTCATTGAATATGGCCACCTGTGTCGGATGGATCGCCAAAGCTCCGGCAAAGCCAAGCCGCCGCGCCCGCACCGCGGCCTCACGAAGTTTATGCGTGTCCGAGAACTCGCCGATGCTTCCTATGAAGCCCAGCGGGAGCAAGCCGGCCGCGCGGGCGGCAAACAGAACAGAAAGGTTCGGCGTCAAAAGAAGGTCGAATCCTGGGGCGCCGCCAACAGCGGCGCTGAAGTCTTCAGGGCCAAGCGCCATTGCGACCATCCTTGGATGCGCCGACGCAATGGCCGCAAGCCTTTGCAAGGCGCCCGGGGTCTCAATCTGGGCAAGGAACCGGATGCCTCCCTGCGGAAGATTTCTTTCACGTTCTAGTTCCGAAACCGCATTCGCGATCTCTATAACCCACTCTGCCGAATCCGTCTTCGGAAGAACCAGTGCGTCAACACCCGCCATCACGGCTGCATCGAGATCGGCCGCCAAGGCGCGCAGACCATGATTCACGCGGACCAAAACAGATGCGCCTTTCCGGCCCACCTCTGCCACGCATTCAGGAAGCTGCTGCCGTGACTCTCCTTTCCGATCCTGGGGCACGGAATCCTCCAGGTCGAGAATGACGCCATCTGCGCCCCGCTCATGGGCCGTCTCTACAAAGCGCGGAACGTGAACAGGAACGAAGAGCAGGGATCTCCAGCGCGGTACAGACATCGCGCCTTCAACGGCCGCAAAGGTGTCCTTGATCATGGAGACGCCTTTGCGGCCGATTTTAGCGCGGGCGCTGCCAGTGAGCTTTCTAGGCGGCCGGTGCGCTGAAATGATCCGAGGTACACAGGCATTTTGTAAACCGCGAGCAGTCTCACCTTACTGAAACGCGCGCTCACGCTGACGCGGCTCTTTCGCGCAAAAGCGCCCGCACCTCCTCGCGGACAGCCTCGGTATGAGAGCCAAGAGCCGGGACTGGGCGAAGCGAGGGGAGCTCCGAGTTGAAAATCGCCGCCGGCGCTATCGTCTCGACGGCTCCATCGGGTGTTCCAACCTGCACCCTGCGAATGTGTGGATGCTTTGAAACATCCACCACTTCGTTCAGTCGGCCATATGCCAGGCCGGCCGCCTCGAGCTCCTGCATCGCATCGTGGCAGGATAGTTCAAAAAACCGCTGTTCAATGATCTCATCAAGTTGCGCACGATGAGCGAGGCGCTCCATATTGTCAGCAAAACCAGGTGCGCGTGTGAGCCCGGACTGCTTCAGGAATTTCTCGCAGAAATTCACCCATTCGCGGTCATTCTGAACCGAAAAGATGACCTCTTTGCCGTCGGCACAGCGATAGGCACCATACGGCGCGAGCGACGGGTGTTTCACGCCTGCGCGTACCGTCTGGTAGCCGCTGTAATCATTTTGCAAAACCGGCACGTTCATCCAGTCGGCGACGGCATCAAACAGTGACACCTGGATGCTGGTCCCTTCGCCGGTGACCTCGCGGTGGTACAGTGCCTGAAGAATGGCGCTGTGCGCTGTCATGCCCGCCGAGATATCGCAAACCGAGACCCCTACACGCGCAGGCCCCTGTTGGTTGCCGGTGATAGCGCATAGACCTGTTTCGGCCTGGACGATCAGATCGTAGGCCTTCAAATGGGAATACGGCCCTGACTCCCCGAAACCAGAAATGTCGCAGGTGATCAGCCGCGGATATCGTCGACGCAGATCAGCGGACGCGAACCCCAGTTTTTCTATGCTGCCCGGCTTTAGATTCTGGATGAAGACATCAGCACTGGCAATGAGCGTGTCGAGGACGGCGCGATCCGCCTCCAACCTCAGGTCTAGACAGACCGACTCCTTACCCCGGTTGAGCCAGACGAAGTACGCGCTCTGCCCCCGCACCAGCTTGTCGTAGTTTCGGGCAAAGTCCCCTTCGGGCCTTTCGACCTTGATCACCCGGGCGCCTGCGTCAGCAAGGCGAGACGATGCGTAGGGAGCTGCAACGGCCTGTTCGACCGCCACAACCGTGATGTCCTTGAGACTGTTTAGCATCAGGGCGCTTCCTACGCGGCTTTCAGGTTTTGTGCCCGACGCCGATCAAGCATGGCGAGCAACCGATTTTGTTCGTTGCCTACAATGGAAAGACCTTCGTCGATGCCCATGCCAGGCTTCGCGAGCATCATGTCCGCCTGTGTTGCCACCGAAATGTGAACCGTCGCTCGCGCGGAGAGATCCGTCTCGCTGCAGCTGCCTCCCACATAGGCGTCCACGTTGTTCTCTTTGCACAGAAGCACCGCACGGGCGCTGTCGGCGATCGAGCCCACGTCCGGCGTCTTGATCTGCACGAGATGGGTCGCCTTAGCCTCCGCAAACAGACGCACATCCTCTAAGGTGTTGCAGCGTTCATCGACAACGATGCGCGCACGTGACGCGCGCGCATTCAGAATGCCGACGATCTGCCCGTAATTTTCGACCTGCGCCGGCGTAGACCCGAAGTCGGCTGGCGATTCGATATTCACCGTGAACTCCGGAACCGCGTCAGCAACCTTACTGATGAAGTCGGCGATGCGCTGGACGTCGAGCCCGATCTCCATACCGATCCAGCCGTACACATCGAAATGCAGCACCGGAGAATAGTCTGGTTGGCCGATTTGCTTGACGCGGTGCGCCACCCATTTGACGAAATCCAGAAAGGTTTCTCCCCCAACGCCGAATTTGCTACGCGAGTTGATGAGGCCATGCGGGATCACATCCACCCCCTTCAGGATCATTTTATCGACATTGATTTCGCGCGCATCACCGCTCTGGCAATAAATTGGGACACGACGATGCGGCATGGATAGGCAAAATTCCGAACAAACCACCTCCGCCATGGTACGACGCGCAGCATGGGCAGCAGCGCTTAAAAGGGCTTGGCTGACCCCATATTCGATGCATAGTGGGAGTCGTTTCCCAGTATGGAGATCGAAGACACTGGAGCAGGCTGTCAAAAAGCTGGACGCATCAATGTTTAAGAGCCGCGGGACAACAACACGTGACGTGAGATCCATGATGGCTCCGACGTCAAACAGGGGGTCACGCCCGCCAGCCCCTGAGTATTGCACTCCCATCATATCGCCCCAGGCGACCATATCGTCTTCCAGGACAAGCCCGACGCTTAAGCAAGCTGCCGGAACACGGATATCACGGAAGCCGGGCGTCAATGGCTCGCCGACGTAAACAAAACCGTCCTGGCCAACCCCTGCCCTAATGGCAGCTTGATCGTCATAAAAGAAGGCGCCGTTGCCGGGCGTGAGAATGACGTCTTTGATCTGCACTGAATTATACTCGAGTTTGGCCAAGCTATGAGCTGCGGCCGGATTTGCGCGCTCTGTCCTAAGTTATGCCCCGTTCGGAATCGGTTTTGCCAATATAAAGCCCCGAACGTGCCCATCTCGTTTTAAGATACGATAAAGTTGTTTTACGGGCGTCAGCGGGGACGGCACCGTCCGCCTCCCCTCTTGGTCGCGGTGCGCCGGATCGTCGCCCCTGCTTCCATAACAGAAGCTAGGCGATCAATCCGTCCGGCCAGCTCCCATCTCGGACCGCCACTTTCAACCATGGTTAGTATAAACCAAGCGATCAAGGATCAAGCAATCTTTTTGGCATGATTTTGGAAGACAGGATCAGCCGCTGATCGATCCGAGGAGCTGGCCTATAAGCTCCAGTCGAGGCCAGTGCCTTCATACCGGAGTTACTACAGCTGGCCAAGGCGCGGCTAATCTGTACCTCTAGTTATGCAGCGGCCGCGCAAGGATGGCTACCCCTTCATTGCGGTCGACATGCGCGCCCGATCCTATGGCTAGGACGATTGATGGCCCAGGCGCTCGGATGTCAATGGACGGAGCGGAAACAGAATCCATAGAGTGTAGGATACCTATAAGATCTCCCGACCTCACTTCATCCAACACAGAGCAGCGAGGTTCGAAGATACCCTGCGCGGGCGATTTCAACTCGTCTGATATCAGCGTCTCAAGGGTCTGACTGGACCTTTTGTTACGGAAAGACACGTCCTCGACTTTTCCTTCGACGAGTCCAAGCATAACGAGCGCGTTGCGAACTCCAGCTTCATAAATCGCTAGAGCTTCTGCGCTAACCGTACCACCGCCGAATTCCGCGCAAACGAATACCTTCCCTAGGCTATGTGCCCAACTGTCGAACATCCCAGCCGTGTCGTCATGTTGCCAGAGCAATGTTACGGGCAGCTTAAATGCCGCTGCCATTGCGAGCGTCTTAGCCATGAGATCCGCATCAGCAATTGGATGCGTGATGACCGCCGGGGGAAAATCCCACGTTGGGCCGAAGCTGTGCAGATCGAAAACGATGTCGGCATTTGGCAACAATACGCGTGAAACCGCATCCGCGATTCGTTCCGTAACAGACCCGTCGGCACGGCCCGGAAACACGCGGTTCAGATTCAAACCATCAAGCGGAGTATTGCGGCTCCATGCTTGAACTGCCAATGGATTAAGCACTGGCAGCACGATGATCCTACCACTGGTTTGCGCTTGTGGCAGCCACTCGATAAGCCGCCGCGCGACTAATGGCCCCTCCATTTCATTGCCATGATTCCCACCGGTGATAAGAAGGCGCGGTCCATCGCCCTTATTAAGACTAAAAACCGGAAGCGAGAACTCTTCATGGTCGGCGCCTCCCGGCACAACGAGGTGTCCTCTGCTCACGCCATGCGCATCGAGATCAAACGTAAGATGTGGTGCTTCGTTCATTGCTTAACCTATTGCGGGTGATCTGGCGACTTTGACCGGGCATATGGTCTTGTACACGGCTATTTTTTTCGCCTGGAACTATGCACACGCGGTCACCACTTCGCCAATATAATGTCCGAGACGGCACCATCGCGTTTTCAGATGACCAGGGCTCGCTCTGCTGACCTGTCCCTTGGTTCGTCACCTTGATCCCGGTGCACTAAGGGAGGAGGAAGGTCAAAGTCGCGGTGGGTAGCCGATTTCAGAAATCGCGCGATCAGCCGGTTGACGTTGGCTAGCTGTTCGTTGTTCAGACGGGCGAAGGATCTGTGCGATCCGGTCAGCGCCGTTGACCTCGAATTCCATCCTGGCGCGCAGCAAGAGGATCGGCAGGTCTGAGCTTGCTGGCGAGCAAGGCCGGCCGATCCCAGACATAGTCCGAATCCTTGATCCGCATGTGCCAGATGATAATTGCAAGAGCTTTACTGGTTTCCGTTTTGGACCAGGTGGCCATTTTATCCGCCCGTTGAAGCCCCGAACAGATGCTTGTCGCCAGTCCGTAGGAATAGGTCGGACGCATCATCAGGAAGTGGATCTGCCACGCCAGTTAGGCAGCGGCTTCCTGTAATGTTCGCTGCATGCTCGGTCGAGAACGCCACCAGACGGCATAGAGGACAAGCATCCAGATTAAAGGCAGAAGCATCAAAAGAGAAGCGACTGCAGCAATCGTCGGGTCGATTTGGTGGCGGATATTCTCCAGCATCTTCAAGGGCAACGTCCGCACCGACAGACCGCCGACCAAAGACGTTATGACCGCTTCATCGAATGACTGGAGGAATGCGAACATGGCGCCGCCGATCACTCCCGGCCTGATTAACGGCAGTGTTACGCGAAAAAACGTTTGCAGTGGTCCGGCACGCATACTCTTGGCCGCCTGCTCTAACGTCCGATCGAAGTTGGCCAACGTCGCAGAAACGATCACCACCACAATTCCAACAGCGCCGATACTGTGAGCGAGGGCGATACCACCCTTTGTGCCGATTAGACCAATCTGGATGAGACCCAGATAAGTCGCGATACCGACCACGATAACTGGAAAGGTGATAGGCGTGATTATGATCATTGTCAGCACGCCGCGAAGTCTTGCGCTTATTCGGCTCAATCCGAAAGCAGCAAGTGTTCCCAATAGAGTAGAAATAACAGCTACCTCGACACCAATCTCGACGCTGGTCCAAGCTGCTCCGCTCCAAGATGCATCGCCGAAAAACGAGCGATACCATTGAAGCGACAGGCCCGAAGGCGGAAATTGCAAAAATGCCCCGGAACTGAACGACATGATGACAACGATTATCCCTGGGAATAAAAGAAAGGCCATCACCAAAACGATAAAAACGATCGCGACGACTTTAGGCCATCGCCTTTCCGCCCCAGGCACGTAGCGCCGTCCCGTCCACCGTTTGACACGATAGGGACGCAGAATTTCGCTGAAGTTTCGTTTGATAACAAGAACAATGGGTAGTCGGGACATCGAGCCCTTCGGAGCTCGAGTTTGGCTTTGCTCTTGTTTGCCGGAGAGGTCAAGCCCGACCATGGAAAGCACCACAATGGCAAACCCGAGAAGGATGAAGGACGCAGCGGCAATGCGCGGAATATCGAACGAGCTATTCACCTCGGCCGCAATGAAGGTTGAAAGCATGGCATCGCGCAATCCCCCAAGTGCCGCCGGCGTGATATAGAATCCTAGGCAGAACACAAAAACTAGGAGCGAGCCACTCCGTGCGCCTGGAATGCTAAGGGGGAGAAATACACGCCTGAAAGCGGTGAAAGGTCCCGCTCCCATACTGCGTGCAGCAGCCATCAAGGACCGATCGATCCCCATCATCGCACTAACCAAGGGAAGTATCATCATCGGCAGCATGATGTGGACCATGCCAATATAGACCGCGGTTCGGTTATAGATGAGTTGCAGAGGTCGATCGATCAATCCGACGTCCAGCAAGATGTTGTTGATGACCCCGCGATCCCCAAGAATAACAATCCATGCGTAGGTACGCGCCAGCCCACTGGTCAAATAGGGGATGATCACGAGAGCGATGAGCGTCATGCGCAGAGTCTTGGATGCCGTGACGATCAGATACGCGGTTGGATAGCCTACGATTAAGCAGATGGCAGTTGCGACCAGACTTATTTCTATCGTTTGAAAGAGCACCCGCACATTAGCTGGCTGGGCGAAAAACGCTCCGTAGTATTGGAACGAGAAATCGGGGGCATTGACACTGCTTAGGAAAAGCAAGGTTATAGGGGCACCGAAAACCACAAGCAAAAGCGCGAACGCGGGCGCGGTTAACCCAAGTGGCACCTTGGCCATTCTGCGCAAAAGCTTCATGGATATCCCTTATCAATCGCTTATGGCGAAACGAAGCGAATGTCTGACCGCAGCCACGTGAGGCAAACCTCCTCGCCTGGCTGGAAAACAGGTTGGTCTGCCGCGACATGTTCCCGGACGATGAGAACATTGTTGCCAACGCGAACATGGTATTTTCGCAGAGGGCCGGCAAAAATCATATCGTCGACCGCACCGGCAACATATTGCCGCTGGTCCGTTTGAGCCCACTCCGCAGTCTTCGGAAGTACACTGATGCGCTCTGGCCTTATCATCGCAACGGTGCCGATTTGCGGCGCGTTGCCCCCTCTGGCCAGCAACAAGGCATCCTCGAGAATGTTCGCCTCACCCAGAAATTTAGCGACAAAGCACGATGATGGCCGATCATAGAGGGCCTCTGGTGTATCGATTTGCTCGACACGTCCTGCGCGCATTACAACAATCCGGTCTGACAGAGTAAGCGCCTCCTCCTGGTCATGCGTAACGCACACCGTCGTGATACCGAACTCCTTGTGCAAGCTCTTCATCTCGATCTGCATCTGCTCACGCAGGTTACGGTCGAGTGCGCCAAGCGGTTCATCAAGTAATAGGAAGGGTGGATCGGCAATCAGCGCGCGGGCTAGCGCCACGCGCTGCTGCTGACCGCCACTCAATTGGGATGGCATGCGACCGCCGAATTCCCCTAGATGCACGCGCTCAAGCATACGGGCTACCCGAACCTTCCTCTGATCGGGAGCCATGCCCCGCATTTCGAGAGGGAATTCCAGGTTTCGAGCCACTGTGAGATGCGGGAACAGCGCATAGCTCTGGAACACAATTCCTTGATCGCGCCGGTAGGACGGGACCGAAGCCACTGAATGGCCGGCGATCATAATATCACCCGAACTCGGGGCCTCAAAGCCGGCCAAGAGCATCAGGGTAGTGGTCTTACCCGAGCCGCTCGGGCCGAGAATCGTCAAGAACTCGCCGCGACGCACGGTCAGCGACAGATCCCTGACCGCCGGAACACTCCCGTACATCTTGGTAACACTGCTGAACTGAATTTGTGGCACCGATTGGTTCACATCTGCAGCGTCAACTTCCGAACGGGGGGCGGTATTCATTGCGTGCATGTTCACTGTGGCTCCTCCACCATCGCTGGCGTGCATTAGCAGGCATTTGCCGTACCTTCTGCCGTCGTACCCGATGCCGTGAGCGGAGAGGCTAGTGGGCTACCCCGCTCCCCGTCACATTTTCAGCATCAGTTTCGACTTTAGCCCGGTATGGAGTTACCCCGACCGGACTTTCGCACTTCAACCAACCCTACTGCAGGATCCACTCATTCCACCGCTGGATAAGCATCTCAGTGTTGGAAACACCGCTGGGGCCTACCTCATTGTACCATTTGCCGTTGATGGAAACGCTGCTCTTGATGTAATCTGGGTGGGTAGGGAGCTTGCGCGCAACTTTCTCGGGAAGAAGTTTGAACGCATTGCCGTTGCTTGGTCCCTCAGGAAACAATTGGCAAAATGCTGCCTGACGTTCCGCGCGAGTGGCGAATTCGATAAACTTCTGCGCAGCCTTCGCGTTGGGTGAACCCTTTGGAATGACCCAATAATCCCACTGCAGCTTCGCCTGGTTTCGATTGATCTCCGTCGCGGCGCCCTGATCGATCAACAGTAGAGCTCTTCCGTCATACGATTGAGCGATGTCAACGACCTTATCATGCAACATCTGTTGAATCTCTGATCCGCTGCTCCACCACTTACGGATGTGCGGCTTTATTTTGTCCAAACTGGCAAACACCCGGTCGATATCCATCGGGTAGAGCTTATCGGGAGATACACCGTCCGCTAACAGGGCCTCTTCCCAGGGTCCTTCTGAACCAAACTGGCCGGACACCAAGGTGCGAACGCCGGGAAACTTATCAGCATCCCAGAATTCAGCCCAGTTTGTCGGCCGGGGTTTATCAGCTGGGAATACGTCTGTGCTATATACCATATTATATGAGTAAATCAAATTTGCCACGCCAAACGGTTGCTTGGCAAATTCATAAATTCCGTCTAGCTCTTCTTTCCTGAACAAGGAGTAATCAATTTCTTCAAGAATTCCTTTCTTAGCTGCGACCAAGCCGGACCCTTGCGTAAGCGCCCCGACATCTACCGTGACATTGCCCGATTTTACCATCAACTCGACCTGTCCCATACCCATGTCGTCGGTGATTGGGTTGACCTTGATACCGGTCTCAGCTTCAAATGGCTTAGCGTAAGCCTCAATGTTAGCCTTTCCCCAATCGCCGCCGCCTAGCACTACGTTGATCTGGTTGGGTGTTTGGGCCGCAACGCGGCCCGCAATTGAAGACAGAGCGCCAGCCGCCATGGCGGTCGATGTCGCCTGCAGCAATCGTCGGCGATTTATTTCGTATTTCATGTCGTTACCCTCTTCTTGTGATCTCAGCCTTGATTAGCCAAGGTTGTTTTGCTTGGACAATGTCATGGTGCTAGAGCAGCCTCGGCCAAGTTGACCCAGTATCCAATGCCGTATGGCAGTGCTTCATCGTTAAAGTCGTAGGTTGGATTATGGAGAGCAGCAGTCGATCCATTTCCAAGCAGTATACATGCCCCCGGCCGCGCCTCTAGCATGTACGCGAAGTCCTCTGACCCCAAACTAGGTTTGACTTTGGGGTTCACCGATGAATGGCCGACCAGAGCACGCGCCACCTCTGTTGCCCGACGCGTTTGATCGGGATGATTGACAGTGAGGGGCTCCAGGCGGCGATGCTGAAACTCGACCTTCGCCCCGGAAGCGCGTGCAATATTTTCCGCGCACGCCTCAATCTGTTTTTCAGCGAAGTCGCGCAAAATCGGTGACAGTGTCCTGACTGTTCCGGCAATCTCCGCGCGTTCGGGAATGATGTTGTAAGCTTGTCCGGCGTTCAGCTTTGTGACGGAGATCACCAGGGACTCGGTGGGGTCCGTGTTGCGTGAGACTAGTGTCTGCAAGCCTAAAATGATCTGAGCTGCAACAACGACGGGGTCAATTGTCAGATGGGGAGCGGCCGCGTGACCCCCTCTGCCTTTGACCACAATATCGAACTCGTCGAGCGCGGCAAAAATCGAACCTTCGCAAATGCCGAACGCACCAACCTCCATGCCTGGCCAATTGTGCATGCCAAAGACCTGAGATATCCCGAAACGGTCCATGATCCCCTCCTGGACCATTCTTTGGCCGCCGCGGCCATCTTCCTCGGCAGGTTGGAAGATCAGGGCAACGGACCCTTTGAAGTTCCGGGTCGCGGCGAGGTATTTCGCGGCGCCAAGGAGCATTGCAGTATGCCCGTCGTGACCACACGCGTGCATCTGTCCGGACCTTTTCGACGTCCAAGGTTTGCCTGAAGCTTCGAGTATAGGCAGAGCGTCCATGTCGGCCCGCAACCCGATAGTGGGCCCATCTCCGAGTTGACCTTGGATCAACGCAACCACGCCGGTTTCAGCTATCCTGCACTCGATGTGGTTAATCCCGAAGGAAGCCAGCTTTTCCGCCACAAATGCCGCTGTGTCATTCACCCGATAGTCAAGCTCCGGATTCTCGTGCAGGTACCGGCGCCAAGTCATCGCTTCGATCTCGATCTCCTTGAACCTGTCAACGCCAACCATAGGCACGTTCCCGCATTTGAGTAATTTGGATCAGGCGCCGGTGCGTAATTAATGATCGATGCCACCGGTGTTTTCGTCAAATGCAGTTTGGATATCGTAACCATCTAGAACCGAGATAGCCCCGCGTTCAGGCCTCGGTGTTGGCGCCGGCGACTGCGACCCGATAACAAGCCGTTTGCCCTCAAATGGATAAGCTTCGGCCTTAGAGGACCAGCTGCGAAGTGCTGGCAATCATAAACTCTGGCTCTGCTGGCAACGGCCAATGGCAAAGGTCTGAGTAGGAAGAGCTGTCACCATCGCGACACTCCTCCCCCTCCCACGACCTACTTTCCAGGACTGCATGCGCTTTGCCACTCAATCCGCAAACCGCAGACCCTAGGCGGCGTGGACAAATTCGATGTTAGCAGGGTCGCTTTCCTGCGATCGGGTTGTTAGCATTGGGAATGACACTGGAAGAAGAGAGCGAACGAGCTACGTCGATGCTGATTGGCAAGGTTGTTCGCCGTGTCATGCGCCACCGCGATGGAGAGGTGGTGATCGAGTTTGAGGATGGCAGCCGATTTTTCGCGGATAGCGACAGCCCTCTCGAACTGTCCATCACCTTGGCGGAATAGTATATCCGCCTTACGGAATTTCGGACGTCGATGCGATTGACGTAGCCCAAGAGGATTGATTCAAGGCTGCTTTTTGGAGGCAGGTTTGAGCAGGGGCGATCTCACCGAAGCAGAATGGCGTGTTCTCAAGGGCTTGCTGCCCATCGACCCTGACAAACGCGGCCGAGGTAGACCTCCCAAGCAGAATCGTTCGATCATCAACGGCATTCTCTGGCGGCTCCGCTGCGGCGCTCCATGGCGGGATGTCCCGCCCAAATACGGCAGTTGGAACACCATCTATCGTCGGTTCCGACGCTGGAGCGAGGCCGGGGTCTGGGAGACCGTGGCGGTAATGCTCGCCGAGGTCATGGCGGACAGCGGCCACTACAGCATCGACAGCACCACAGTTCGCGCCCATGTCTCGGCAGCGGGCGGAAAAGGGGGACTCGTGCACCGGACGCCTTCCTTGCGGACAAGGGCTACGATGCCGATACCATTCGCGCCGATCTCGCCGAGCGGAAGATTAAACCCGTCATACCCGGCCGATCAAACCGCCGCGTGAAGATCGAGTATGACCGGGCGCTCTACAAGCAGCGGAACCGAATCGAGCGCATGTTCGGCCACCTCAAAATCAACCGGGCCATTGCCACCCGCTACGATCAATTGGCCAATAGCTTCCTCGGAATGGTCTACCTAGCCACCGCCAGATACTGGCTCAAATTTGTCCACGCCGCCTAGCATCACGCCCGATAAAGTGTTGGCGGGATTTCGCTCAGGAGTTCCGCGCCGCGCTCTGTCACGAGCACGTGTGCGCCGGCACCAAATAGGTAGCCACTTTCGCTGCACAAAATGTTTGGCATGTGCAGGGTCATGCCAGCTCGGAGTGGTTCATTTACATCGGGCTCCAGGCTTAGGTCGCCGCGCTCAGTCCAATTGATGCCAGTTTGGTATCCTGTTCGTTGGCGGAAGACGCCCTTGCGTCCAGATCGCTTCAACACCTCGCCCCCAGCAGCGTGAACGTCCGCCGGCGTAGCACCTGGTCGAATCGAGGAGACAAGGGCCGCAATGACCTCTTCAGCCAAGCCGTGCAAAGATTCGGTTTCGGGATGTTTGCCAAGGACTGCGCATCGAACCATTCCCACTGTATACCCGTGTTTCGAAGCCCCTATCTCCAGAAAGGCAGGTTCGTTGTTGCTGAGAGGATGATGGGTCGCTGGCGCATGGGGCAACTTCACTCGCTCTCCAAACAAAATGGTACCCGGCGCAAGCCCGATATCCCCAGCGGCGTTGCTGGGGTCGTTTGTTACCGCCGCAGCTAGGGCCGCTGCCATTTCGATCTCCGTAATGCCGGGACGAAGCGATTGCTGAAAGGTTCGAATTGCCACGTCAGTGAGTCGAACAGCATCGCGCATACACGCCAACTCAAGTTCTCCTTTCACTGCTGACACTGACGAGACCAGTCGGGTGACGTCAGTAATCTTCAGATCCGGGAGCTGGTCTTGGACTGCGCGCACGTCGGCGGGCGCGAGATTCCAGCAGCCAAGCTCGAAACCGACTCGCTTATTGTCCAGTCCGAGTCGACGCAATACATCGGCGCAGACCCTGCCAAAATCAGGCTGATGTGTATAGGTTTCAATTTCCTCGATGCAGCTATATGAACGTACTGCCTGCTCGTCATATTCTCGGACAACAAATATCGGGACCCGACCCGGCATCAGAATAAGAGGGAAAGGCGCGAAATATCCACCGCTCCCATCGTAGCCGCTGAGATACTTCAAGTGGCCGTGCGCCGTTACTACGATTGCGTCCAAGCCTGCCGTAGCAACCGCATCCAGCACATTGTTTTGCCGGCGCTCATACTCTGATATCGGAAACGGTACACCAGTCAGAGGAATTGCGGAGCGTGTCGTCGCCATATCTCACCTCAATCAGTGTGTCGTGGTTTGGTTGCGCAAAACGCGCGATCGCGTCCATGTTCGAAATTGAACAAAAGCTTCGCCGGCTCATGCGGGGTGACAATCCCCTTTCCTGGCGGCTAGCGTCAAATGCTGTTTTTATATCGGCTGCATCTCGCAGCGAGATGCGCATAGTGCCTTCATCGGCCGCTCAATGCAGGCAACGCTGGTCTCCGACAGCTTTGTTCTCGCCAGAGGATCGCCGACAAAGGCGCCGAGTTGCTCGGCAAGCTCGTCAGCCTCGGCCAGAAGAACCATGCTGACGACCTTGAGCTTGGCAGCGAGTCGGCGCGCCTTCGCATTCTTGCCGGCGAAGCCGCCGACGCCGGGGGAACTGTGCCGGCGCCACGCAACAGCATGTTTGCACTGATGTAAGGCCGCTGCGACACCAGCGACGGCTCTCCGCCGCCACCTCCGCATCTCGCTACCAGATGACACTAATACAAAGACTGCATTTGGCGCATCCGACGTGTAAGAGGATCGTGTCGCGCGAAGTGGTTAAGCTTGGCGGAACCGAATCGGTCGGAGCAATGAGCAAAGCGGCGGGCGCAGATGCGGATGTAGTTTCGCCGAAGACGTTTGCGCCGCTCAGGAATACGACATTTCGCTCAATCTGGTTTAGCCTCTCAAGTCTCTTCCCTTGGCTGGCTGATGCAGACCGTTGCTATCAGCTGGCTAATGGCAACGGTTCCGACCTCCGATCTGATGGTTGCGCTCGAGCAGGCTTCGTCTAACCTGCCCGCTTTCATTTTGTCCATTTTCGCTAGGGGTTCTCGCCGACAACTTCAGCCGTCGAAGAGTCATGTTCGCCGGCCGATGCCTAATGGTAATAGCATCCGCGATGCTACGGCTTCAGTGGTGCTGGGCTTTATCGCCCCGTGGATGATCTTCGGCTTCAGCTTCTTGATCGCAAGTGGTGCCGCGCTCAACGATACCGCCTGGCAGGCTTCTGTTGGCGATATTGTGGACCGACGCGAAGTTCCCGCTGCCGTCACCCTCCTCTCCATTGGCTTCAACACTGCACGGACCGTGGGACCGGCGCTCGCGGCATCATGATTGCGTCGTTCGGACTTATGACGGCTTTCGCTATGTTTACACTCACCTATATGATCCCTTTGGTCACCATATGGCGATGCAAATGGAAGGTTCGCTCCTCACTTCTCCCACGTGAGTCAATGAGGACGGCCATCTATGACAGGCTGCGCTTCACAGCGATGTCATCGGAAATCAAGACGGCGATCGCCCGCGGAACCTTCTTTGGCCTGTCGGGCATCGCCATACTCGCACTGCTGCCATTGGTTGTCCGCGATCAGCTGGGCGAAGGACCGCTCGCCTATGGCACCATCATCGCCGGCTTCGGCACAGGCGCCGTCATGGCTGGCGTCGCCAACAGCCTATTAAGACGGAGCTTGTCAGAAGAGCAACTAATGACGCTGGCATGCGTCGCCTGTGCGGCGTGCTCCCTTTTTCTGGCACTGCCTCTTCCATTGCGAGCGGCGTCCTGTTTCCCCTTCGCGAGGGTCGCGAGGCCGAGCCCGACCCTTTGGAGGAATTCGACGCGCCGGCAGTCGCCCTCAGTCTCAAGCCGAGAAGCGGCCCCATCGTGGTCAAAGTCGAGTACCTCATACTCGTGGAAAATCTAGAAGAATTCCTCGCCATGCGCGGGTGCCGGCATGTACAGAGTCGCGTTGGTGCTCGGCACTGGACTCTCCAGCGCAACCTTCAGGAGCCTGTGCTATGGACGGAGACATTCCGTACGCCGACCTGGACCGACTACCTTCGCCTGAATCATCGCCTTACCGAGGCCGACAAGGAACTGGACGAGAGAATCATCCTCCTCCACAAAGGAAAGCATTCTCCACGAATAACATTGTCAATCGAGCGCCCCACGAGTGCTCCACGCAAGCCTGAGTCATCAACGCCTTTTTTCCCCCGCCATTCAACGAAACGGCCAGCGTGCCACCGCAGGCTGAATGAAGATACATAAGAAGGCACGTCAACTGCTAACCACATCGGGCGGGCAACAAGCATCGCCGCCTTCGGGTATATGACAGACAGAATGTAGCGGACTTGAAAAATGAAAGGCGCTCACCCACCGCCAACATTTCTCGGCTGGTTCCCGGCATTCAAGGTCCTGCGGCTATACGCGAAGGCGGCAAGCCGCGTTGAAGTCGTCGATATTCAGTCGCATCGAAGGACAATGACGTGTTGCCCTGATGCCACTCTCTGCGAGGTTAGCTTGTTTCTCGGATGAGGAGACAGACAATGGTCTGCCCCCTGAAAGGTCCTCCCTGAGGTATGTGTCCATTCTTGAACTCGGCTCGACAATGATAGCGAACCCTGTTGACCGTCGCACTGTCAGTCTCGAATCAAGTGCTCTCCTACAGCAGATGCGATTATCGCCAATGCGTACTGGTAGCGCCCGAAGCGCGCGTTATCGGCAGCCGCCGAGGGCCGTGATGCGGCCGCGATCGAGCCTTGTAGTAACAGACGCGCTCTCCGGTGGTCGGGCCAGCACCTTACCCCTCTTCCCTATGGCCCCAAGGCAGAGCAATTGCCAATGCGGGACATCCCGCTTCTAAGTCTCCTGCAACATTATTGGAGGCCGCGACGGCCCTGCTCGTGACGATCAGGGGTGGTCGCCGCACACCAGCGGGATCATTGCCCCACAAGCGCATCCAGATTCCGGCCGGGCGTTCCGCTGTCAATATCAAAGTCGGCCGGCGGGCGCTAAAGTGTCGATCCTCACCTTGCCGCCAGGTGAGTTCGACCGATATGTTCCTGCTACAATGGTAAGCGGCCTATACTGTCGCATCCTCAACAGTCAGCGGGAGACAGGACGACCCTATGTTCGAGCTCCCTCCGTATGGACTCCTCTGAATATAACAAGGGCTTGTATTCGCCCCGTTGCCAATCGTGATTGAGGTCACGATAATGACTTGAGATCGGAACACCCGACTGACCTGGATTGTTAATAAAGAGACTGTCATCCCATGACCCAACGTCCATGATTATCCGCACTGACGGTCCTTCTGAAACAGAGAATTGGCCGCTTCGGTAACTCGAAAAATTGAGCGTTGAGCTACTTCCGCCGAGGGCTATGGCGCCCAACGACCATTGTTCAGACGTCAGTGCCTGCAGAGGGTGGCGCAAATCAAGCTTATGTATACTGCCCCATGCCCATGAGGCAGAATCGTCGCCAAATCGACATATGCATTCACTCCAGGCAGAAGTTAGGGATTCCATTATGGAATGCTTCAACTTTTCACTAGGCTCTGCCTGTTCGAGCCAAGAGGCTATGGCCGAAGGCTGTAAAGGCACGAGCAGTGCCAACACTTCATCGTCAGCGCTTTCTAAGCGAGCTACTGTCGGGCCAAGGTGTTTGCTAAGCCAAATCTCAAAGAACGCGGCGGCTGGCGAACTCGCATCCAAATGCCGGTCCCAGTTAGAAAATAAGTGCAACGCAGGCATGTTTGCAACCGAACCGAGAAGAGTGTCTAGTTTCGCAAGAATACGAACTGCTATCGGCGAATACACCGAACATTGCAGCGACATGCAGTCCCGCAACGAGATCTTCTCTGATCGTGAGAGAGTTGTATGAAGGGTATCATGTCTGCTGCTGTCAGACCACTCGTAGCCAAAAGCAGGATGCGATCTACTCCATTCCTCCGGAACATTCATTGCGTTGGCAGTGGCGACAAAACCTTTGGCGGGGTTCATCTCGAACGGCCCATCGTCCGGTGACAAATACCCTTCCCATTCGAACCGACCGTCTCCTGGAACCGGAAGCAGGCCGTCCCAATTTCTTCGGACCGGAGCCGCACCTGACGGTTTCCACGCAATTACATTCGACGTGTCCGCATAGATGTGATTAACTGAAGGACAACCCCAGTTTGCTAGACTGGAGGTGTATTCTGAAAATGTCTTAGAGCGCATTACGGCCAAGCTGGCCATGTAAGGTGCCATGCCGGGATCCATCCATACGGTTCTCAGTGCGAAGGCGCGGTCTTTTTCAGCATTTTGGTTTAAAATGGGTCCATGGCGTGTGAACTGAAGCTTTACCTCCTGGTCGGTGTGGGCGCGAACTGGAATTTTCTCGTGTATAGTCTTCACCTGCTCCCAGGCCCCTTTATATAAGTATTTATTTCCCTCACTCTTGGTTTCGTAAACATAAATATCTTCTTGGTCAGCGCCGAAAATAGTCAGACCAAAGGCGGCTGTCCCGTTGTGACCCATGGAGATTCCTGGGATCATAGGCTCTCCAGCGCCAATTACATCGAGCCCGGGCATACTCAGGTGTACAAGATACCTGATGGACGGAAGGACGTGCTTGCGATGCGGGTCTAGAGCAAGGATTGGTCGCTCCGTTGTGGTTTTTGTTGCGGATATGGCCCAGTTGTTTGAGCCCTCTTGGAACACCGTCTGCATGATCTCATCACTCGGTGTTACGCGGGTCCAACGGTCAGCTTCCTGAAGACTTGCTGCAAGTCTTTCCCTCGAGAATGAGACGGGACAGATTGCCAAGCGAAAATCCTGCAGTACTCGATCTGTCATAAAGGCGAGGTCAAGGCCCTCCGCTGGTCGTGGCGCTATCGGAGGTGACAATTCTTGTCTCAACCTGTCGAGGCGGGTACCTCGTTCCACACCTGCCAATGCCATCACCCTGCAGCGCAGAAGCTCCGAAATCGCATTTCGGGTTAGTGAGTGCGTTCGCACGCGAACGACGTCTTCGGGTTTCCAATAGTCGGGAGTGTGACCGAGGAGGCCAAACTCGGGTGGCAAGGCAATCAAACCGTCATGGCAACTGTCTACGTAGGAATTGATCCCCTCGGCAAACGCTGAGCATATCTCTTCGGAATCCGGGCCGTACGCCTGCCATTCTGCACTCATGGCTCCGCGAAATAAAAAGAGACGCGCCGCCCGATCCTGCTCCAAATATCCGGGGCCAAAGTCTCGTGACAGGAGACCGAGACCTCGTTTGCGCGCAATATCAATTTGCCAGAGGCGGTCTCGAGCTGCATTCCAACCCTGCGCGAAAAATAGGTCGTGCAAGTTCTGAGCCTTGATATGAGGAACCCCCCATTTATCAATGTCGATCGTGACCTCACTCTTAAGCTTGTCGGAGCTGTGGCGGTCGAAGGTTATGTTCTTTAACATGTGTTGATCCGTTTGGTTCACCCAAAGATGGTCGGGAATCTGCCAGAGGACGACGTCTGCAGATTGTGGTCGGTTGCGGGCAGAGGGTTGAGGCCGCACTCTTGCAACCTGATCATGTGTGGCGAGCCAATCCTCAGCGCGCCTGGACGCGAACTGGCACGGTGGGCTGCGCACAAGCTCAGCGGGATCCTACTCTCGCGCTTCCGGGAACGAGGCGCTTGCCGAGAACGCTCTGATGTATGTCAGCCAATACGTACGAATACAATATCCGCACATGTTGTCTCGCTGGCCTGAGGCAACGCATTCGATACACAGTAACTCGGTCGAACGGCCTCGTTGAAGGATGGCTCCCTCAATGCGACAAGATCTGGCTGAGAAACAATTTCGTTCTTTCGTGCTGCGGGTTTCTGAAGAAGTCGTGCGGTGTACCCTCTTCGACGATCTCACCTCGATCCATGAAGATTACTCGATCGGCCACGGCGCGCGCAAAGCCCATCTCGTGGGTGACGCATACCATGGTCATGCCGTCGCGTGCGAGTCCGGTCACAGTCTCGAGCACTTCAGCGACCATCTCTGGATCGAGCGAGGAGGTCGGCTCATCGAAGAGCATGACTGCAGGCTCCATACAGAGGGACCGGGCAATTGCGACGCGCTGCTGCTGTCCCCCGGAGAGCTGAGCCGGATATTTGTTCGCCTGTTCGGGAATGCGCACGCGCTCTAGGAATTTAAGCGCGATCTTTCTAGCCTCACCCTCTGGAACGCCCTTTATCCACATCGGCGCCGCCATACAGTTCATCAGCACGGTCATGTGCGGGAAAAGATTAAAGTGCTGAAAAACCATGCCGACGCTTTTGCGAACTTCAGCTACGTTGCGCATTTTGTTATGTAACCTAATCCCAGTGACGGTAATCTCGCCATCCTGGTGCGCTTCGAGCCGATTGACGCAACGGATCAGCGTCGACTTTCCCGAGCCTGAGGGCCCACAGATGACGATACGTTCGCCCTTGCGGACGGTTAGGTTGATGTCAGTTAGTGCTCTGAAGGCACCATACCATTTGGATACATTCTTAGCTTCGATGACTTCGTCGCTCAATATTGCATCTCTCTTGTTCATTGGCGCATCTGTAAGTGCCTTGAAAATGGCCGAACCAACTTAGACGTCTTTTTTAGCTTGACCAATGAATTCACGATCATCGCTTCTTACTTCTGGCAAAATGGTCCTCGATCCGGGATTGGACCAGTTCCAGGCAGGCGGATAAAATCCAATAAATCATTGCCGCTGTTACTAGCATCTCCATAGTATGGAAGGTTGGCTGGCCGAGTGAGTGAGCTAGATACGTCAGCTCCCAAACGCCAAGAACCGAAACGAGAGAGCTGTCTTTGAGCATTGAGATGAACGTGTTTCCCATCGGGGGAATGATAACCGGAAGCGCTTGCGGCAGAATGATTCTGCGCATTGTGAGCGCAAAGCCGAAACCTAATGACCGGGATGCCTCCCACTGGCCGCGATCGATGCTGGCTATGCCCGAACGGAAGATCTCCGTCATGTAGGCACCACTGCATAGCGAAAGCGCCAACACGCCTGCAGGCACGGCATTAATAACGTAACCTACCTGGGGCAAGCCCATGTAGATCAGATAAACCTGCATGAGAAGCGGCAGACCCCGGAAGCATGAAGTGTAGAAGCTGACTATCGCGTAAGCCATGCCGTTGCTTGACAGTTTCGCAATCGCGCCGATTATTGCGATAGCCGACGCAAATAGCAGTGACATCGCTGATACGTAAACTGTAGTAACTACCCCCTGCGTAATTAGAAATGGCAGGTTTGCCCAAATAAATGGCATGCTTAAGTCAAATGCCGCGAAGAGCGAAAGGAACAGTAGCACCAACTCAAACCATACGATCCCGATTTGGATTTTGAGCGGGACAAAACCAATCAGCACGAGGTTGAGGCAGAACATTGCGGCAATTACAAAAGCGATCGCAATGCGACTGTAAAACTTCACTTGTGCGTGATCGCCAATCACGGGCCGTAGGAGTTCGCCCATCGTGGTGCCCGCTACGTTGAAGATAAGAAAAACCGCGAGCACAATTGCAAATATGCAGCCGATAAACCATGGCTTGTGGACGAGCACCTCAGATTCAACTGTATCGTGGTAAAGCATAAGCATTTTCTTCCTAAGAAGAGGCGCCCCCGGGAAGGGGACGCCCACGATTGTGTCATGTTATTTATCGACGCTGAAATCCCCCCCGAACCACTTGACCGAGAGTTTAGCAAGAGTGCCGTCATCCTTCATCTTCTTGACCGCGGCAGCGACCTTGTCGATAAACTCCTTATCGCCACGCTCGATTGTGACAGCGCCCGGGGCGTAGAATAAGGGATCGCCAATAACCTTCAATGGATAGCCAGATTTGATTGCCGCAGCCGCCGTCGTTCCTTCAGTAATGACGCCATCGAGACGAACACCATCGCCGAGGCGCAGGTCGTCAAGCGTAAGAGAGTTAGCACTTGGATAAGCCTTCACTTGGCCCGCTGTAAATTGATATTGTATTGGCTTAGCGCCGATCCATGCCGGTGTGAGCTTGTGATTGGCATACAAATCGCCAAGAGTTCCCGCTCGGACGCCGACGATCTTGCCCTCCAGGTCGGAAGGCTTCGTCGCTTTGCTATCCTTGTGAACGACAGCGACTTCGCCTTCGTAGAAGTACATGGCCGGGAAGGCGAATTTTTTGGCGCGATCGTTGGTCGGCGTCATTTGACCCATGGCCATGTCCCAACGCCCCCCCCACTGGCCTGCCTGAATGATATCCCAGCCCGGGGTCACGAATTTGATCTTCACGCCCAAGTAGTCCGCAATGCCCTTCGCGACCTCTACATCATCACCGTCGAGTTCATGTTGGTCGTTCAAGTGAGACAAGGCTCCCCAGTCGGACCCGACCGCTACCGTCAATGTCTGTGCCGCGAGCACACGATCAAGGACTTCGCCGGCGCAAGCCTTGGCTGACAAAGACATCGACGCAACCGCCATGGAGACTGCAACTACGACCGTCGTTACATGATTGTTCATCTATAGTTCCCTTTTTTCTCGTTCTTATTTTCTTGAAAGCTACCTTCGTCGCCACCGAGAGGAGTGTCTTAGCGGTGCGCCATTGCTCCCTGCTGATTGGACCCATCCCGGTCCGTCATTTAACGAACGACACCTTATCGCTCTGCATTGTTGGCATTCAGCGAAATCGAGTTCGATGATGCAGGTTTCCTGCGAACTACCCTTGGCTTTCGCCGGATCGCTCTGGCGATTTCACAAAGCACGGATACCCTGGCCTCAGAGAGGTCGGCGAACTCGCCAACTCGCTGGACTCCGAAGGCTGCAGATTGCATCGCCACAAGACGTCTTGTTTGGAAGGATCTAAACTGGACTGGCGCGTTGAATTACACCTTGCAGGGCTGACTCTGGTCACGTGGGAACTGCGGTCCAAGCCCCTCTCTCTCCCTAATCTCGACCTCCCTAATCTCGACCTCCCTAATCTCGACGACCTCTTCGCCGGCCGTGTGCGCACCCGCTACTCAACCGTCGGGGCGCTCGAGGAAGAATGCTTCTCTGCCGACATCGTGGTCGGGGCCGTGCTGATCGCCGGTGCTGCCGCGCCAAAGCTCGTCACCCGCGAAATGATGTCCGGCATGAAGAAGGGCTCGGAGCTGGTCGACGTCGCTATTGACCAGGGCGGTTGCTTCGAGACGTCGCATGCGACGACTCAAGCCGAGCCCACCTACGAAGGCGACGGCGTTATCCACTATCGCGTCGCCAACATGCAGAGTCGCCCATGCCATTTCGCGATTTCTTGCCTTGCGAGTTCGCACGTATCCCTCTGGGTCAACATCGTTGATAGACCAGAGAATTTTTGACTCATCGTAGCTCGGACAGCGGAGACGCGTTACAATTGTCAACCCGTTCGGACCCGGTTTAATCGAGATGTACTCGGCATACTGCGCATGATGGCTCATGCCTCTTGTAGCTGGAAGCGTTCGGCAAGTTAGGTCCTACTTGCCACGCGAGAGCGGGGCCGCAAGTATGCGCCGGCCGCAATACAACGCTGATTTGCTGCGTTGTCGAGGACATTTCGCATAGAATGCGCGCCTGCCGCTGCTATGATCATAACATGTTGTGATTTAGTCCAGTCCGAACTCCCGAGGTTGGGTCGCAACTCTCGATAGCCAGCTGGCGCCGGGGGCGCCTAGGCATGAAATTGGATCCCATGTATGACAGAATTCAAACAACGGCAAACCGTCGGTAACGCGTCGGAGAGCGTACTCGAATTCGACGGACAGCAATACCTGGACGGCCGTGCATCGGATCCTCGCGAATTTGGCTGGATGCGCGGTGCGCCGCCGCCGCCAGACAAGCGTGTAACATTCGAGAATGAAACTGTTTGGACCTTTCCTCAGCTTCGCTGGTCGCTATCGCATATGCGTGAGCTGCGGCCCACAGTCCAAGTGTGGCGAGGGCGGGGCGGACCGTCGCAGCTTGAGTGCAGCAACAGGTCTACCGAAATCGATGGGCTCACGTTCGTCGACATGGACGACCGCACCAACCGGTTCGAGGAGGCGCTATTCGACACCTACACCGACGGCATTTTGGTCCTGCATCGGGGGCGGATCATATACGAACGATACTTCGGCGCACTCGCGCCGCACGTACAACATTCGTGTCAGTCAATCACCAAATCGTATGCGGGCACCCTAGCCGCGGCGTTGGTGCATGAGGGCATTCTCGACGACAGGAAGACAATATCGCAGTTTGTGCCGGAATTACGAGGTACAGGGTGGGAAGATGCAACGCTCCGCCAAGTCATGGACATGCAAACTAACGTTGCTTTTACTGAAGATTACACAAGTGTAGACAAGTCATATAGATGCGAATACCTGCGTACCATACGAAAGGAAGGGGCGCACGGCAAATTTGTCTACAAAGGCGTCGATACCAATGTTATGGCTTGGGTTATGTCGCGCGCAACGGGCCGGTCGTTCGCACAACTGTTGGAGGAGCGCTTATGGTTGCCACTGGGCTGCGAAGAAGACGCCTATGTCGAGATCGACCCGACAAACGGTATGCCGAGGGCGCATAGCGGACTCAATGTGACGTTGCGCGACTTGGCGCGTTTCGGCGAGCTGATGCGATGTGAAGGCTCGTGTAATGGCAAGCAACTGGTTCCCGCGAGTGTTGTCTACGACCTTCAAGATCTCGACCACCCCGCCAAGCCGGACCTCCCATTCGGCTATACATACCGAAGCCAATGGTGGGTATCACACGACGAGCTTGATGCTATTGAAGGTCGGGGCCTTTACGGCCAGAACCTGTACATAGCGCCAAAGGCGGAGATGGTGATTGCGCGCTTCGGGTCGCACCCCGCTTGCGACCACATTGATCGGATTAGAAGGCCGCAGATGCAGGCATTGGGGAGGATGCTCCGCGCGTAACTTGATGCACTAGACGGTCACCGCGCTTGTTTAGGAATTTCCTGCAAATTCGCGGTTGAAGAACTGGGGCGCCTACGCCGAATTCCTGCGTTCGGCTAGGGGGCAATTGGCGCAAAAGGCCTGTAGACGCTGCTACGCTTATGAAGTAAATACCAGAAGCCTCGCTTCCCATATGCATAATGCAGACCGATCTGGCTCGCTTTTGCTGAGGAAACAATGATCACCGAACATTGCATATTGATTGGGGCCGTCGCGACTTTGTATTGCGAGAATGGAACCGGTGGACCTATTGTATTCTTGCATGGTGCCGCTTTCGGGCTTATCCGTCAGCTTGACCTGAAACAAAACCCAACCCAAACATCAACGAGACCCAGGATCAGACCGAAAAATGGCCGCCTTCAAATCGGAATGCTGGCCGGAATGAAATCGGAATGACTGGCCGGCTTCAAATCGGAATCGGTGGCCGGCTTCATCGGAATACGCAGGCAATGGTATCGGCATCAGTGGCAGCGCTCTTGCGCTGCTTCTGGACGGTGAGATCGGCGGTTACCTGGGAAAGCCGGGCGACCAGCGCCTTGAGCCGCTGCTGGGCCGCGCTCGGCGGCAGCGTCGGCTGCAGCCGTTTGACCTCGCTATAGCGGGCGATGACGGCGGCGTCGATCCTGTCGGTCTTCTCCAGGAAGCCCATCGCCTCGGCGAATCAGCGTACGCTCCTCGCATTGGCCATGCCGCAGGCTACTCCCAACTCCCACGACAGCAGGAAGGGAAGCCGTTCGTAGCCGCCACTGGCCTCCATGACGACGAGCTCGACACCATTGACCTAACACCAGGCAGCAAGCTCGGCTATGCCTGCCGCATCGTTGCGAAAGCGGCCCGCCGCTCCGCTCGGCACGACATGGGTATCGAGCCAGTCTTTCGAAACATCCACTCCACAGATAGTCTTGTTCACGGTAACCTGCCTTGTGCGTGCGATTGGAGCCAAGCGACTATTCGGTCGTACGTGACGAAGGCGAAGATCCCAGGCTCACCCACGGTTGTGGCCGGAGGGGTGTCGGGCGACTTCGCCTTGCTTCGAACCGGATGGCCATCCGGTTCGAGGCTCAGTCGCTTCCATCGCACAAAGTCCTCTGCGTGCAGATACAAGGGGTTAACCTCGAAGAGTCAGTGTCGGAGAAAATAACGTGCTGATTCATCGGACTTTAGGGCCGAGCTTGTTGGTCGCTCGATAAAAAGCATGATTTTAGGCGGAAGCTGTCCTGCATGCAATTTCAGCACTTGTTTACCCAATTCCTTGTCTGCTTCCGTGAGACGATGGTTCAGGCGAAGGTAGTCGGTCCAGGTCGGCGTGCGGAATGTCTCTATCCATTGCATAGGCTCCTGAAGGTTGCGCTGGAGAGTCCAATGACGAGCGCCGACGCGACTGTGCACATGCCGGCGCGCCCGCATGAGTTCCAGGAATGCTTCGCGATTTTCCTCGGGCACTAGGTACTCGACTTTGACCACGATGGGACCGCTTCTTGGCTTGAGATTGAGGGCGACTGCCGGTGCGTCGAAGTCCTCCAAAGCATCTGGATCGGATTCGCGGCGCTCGCGAAGGGGAAACAGGAGGCCCGTGGCGGCGACCAGCAGAAGGGCTCCAGCGGAGCCCTCCAGTGCCAAGGTCAGTGAATGGTTCTGGGCCACCGTGCCCCACACCCAACTGCCCGCTGCGATGCCGCCATCGATCAATGCATAGTAAATCGAGATGGTGCGCCCCACGACCCAGCGCGGGCTTGCCAGTTGCACGGTCACGCCGACCCCGGACCAGGCGGTGACCCAGCCCGCGCCACCCATGGCGAGTGCAATTGCCGCCACTGCAATCGAAGAAGTCAGCGCAAGCGAAAGGGAGCATGCCGCGCAGGCGACGCATGCGAGCGTCATCAGCCGCTCTTGTGACAAGCTCCGTCTGAACACGCTGTTCGAGATGCCGGCGAAGACGGCGCCTGTCCCGAATCCGGCCATGAGCGTGCCATAGGCGAGCGGTCCGCCTCCCAGCTGGTCGCGGACAACCAGCGGCAGCAGCGCGAGAATGGCGATGCTCGCCAGACCAAAGAGGGTTCCGCGAGTGATCGCCGTCTTAATCTCCGACGACATCGCCGTGAAGCGTAGCCCGTCATAGATCGCCGTCCTCATCGACTCACGTGGGAGAGGTGATGAGCGAACCATCCACTTGCAGCGCCATATGGTTACCAAAGGGACCAGATAGGTAAGACTGGTTACGGCGAAAGCCGTCATCAGCCCAAAAGAGGCAACTACTATGCCACCGAGCGCCGGGCCTACGGTCCGAACAGTGTTGAAGCCAACGGAGAGGAGCGTGACGGCGGCGGGAACGTCGCGTCGGTTCACCATATCGCCAACCGAGGCCTGCCAGGCTGGATCGTGGAGAGCGCCGCCGCATGCGATCAAGAAGCTGAAGCCGAGGATCATCCACGGATCGACAAAGCCCAGCACCACAAAAGCCGTCAGCATCGCAGATGCCAATACCATAAGGCACCGGCCGGCGAACATGACCCGGCGCCGGCTGAAATTATCAGCCAAGGCCCCGGCGAAGACGGATAAGATGAACGCTGGCAGGTTTGAAGAAGCCTGAACCAGCGCGACCATCAGATCGGAAGTCGAAATCGTAGCCATCAGCCAGCTGATGGCAACAGTCTGCATCAACCAGCCGAGCGAGCTGACCTGCGTGGCGAACCAGATTGAACGAAAGCTCGGATTTCTGAGGGGCGCAAATGCTCCTGGCGAATTTGGATCGGCGACTTGGTCCGCAAGACTGCTCATCAATCTAACTCTTGCCTATGAGCCAGTTTTACATTGCTCCGACAGCCAGCAGCCGCCCAACCCGTTGAAGGTCCGAATCGGCCAATGTGCGCAAATAGTTACAACGCCCGGCAGGAGATTGAACTCGCTGCCGGGCCGATGCGCCTTGGGAGGAGGCGTAGTTGGAACCTTTGTGAAGACTTGGAACCAGCCGCATCAGGCCAGCCTACACTTACAATATGAGGATCAGACCACTCCAGGATTTTAGTGCATTGAATGGGTACTCTTCCAGCAATCCTCGCCAACAAATGCAGGAGATCGGCGTCGAGCTCCTAAATCTGCATAATATCGGTGATTCGCGGGCGAGCAGTGCAGTGGGCACATTCTCCAAGCTAAACGCTGAACGGGCTTTTTGCTTCTCAAATCGCCATAACAGGGAGAGATGGGCAAATACTACTTCAATATGCTCCCAAGGACGCTGAGTTGACTGCAGCCTCAGCAGAGCTCTCCGCGTGCCTTTTTGCGGCTCCCCGCGGTGCTCGCGCCCGCCGCGCCTGCAAAGGCTTTCCTCAACAGTCGTTCAGTTCGAGCAGCCTTTGCCAACTCTGACTCAAAAGCTGCCCGACTGGATTGACGGCCTCAGCTTCTTCGGCGGGTCACTGAGGCGATCCGTCTGCTACAACCTGGTGTGGCCAAGGCGCTGTGGTTCGCGCCGACGCTGAACGCGACCGTTGCGACAATGACCGAGCAGTACGACACTGCCATATTGATCGCTGGGAAGCGCGCGAAGGGTAAATTCAACTTGCCCACCACCGCGATCAAATGTGCGCCGGGTAATGGCGCCGCTAACAGGATCGACCACCGGAACCGGTTACCGGCAGAGTCGGTCTGCATCCGGGAATTGCAGGGCCATCCTGTGTATAGGCTTAAATTGCGCTATTCTTCTCTACTGTGACAGGCGGGAGCCGCCGTCGACGGGGATCACTGCGCCCGAGACGTAGAACGCGTCGTCCGAAGCAGGAAGGCGATCACCGCCGCCTGCTCCTCCGGCGAGGAGACGCGCTCGAGCGGATTGGCGCGACCATCAGGCGTTGGTAGCTGCGTACGTGCAGCGCTCGAGTCATGTCGGTGGGGACCACGCCGGGCGCCACCGCATTCACGGTTATACCCTACAGGCCCTGCTCGCCGGCCTGCTGGAGCGTGAGATACGCGATCCCGGCCTTGGCCACCGAATAGCCTACCGTTCCGGGATAGCCCGTAAGCCCGAGGATCGAGCTGACATTAATGATCCGCCCGCCCGGCTGGCGCATCCGCGGCCGCAACTCGCGGGTCAGGCTGATGACTGCACGCAAGTTGATATCGATCAGCGGGAACAAAAGGCATCGTCAGTATCGGCGAGCGACTTCGAACCGCCAATGCCGGCATTGTTCACGAGGACGTCGAGCGTCTCGATCCTTGCGGCATCCAAGGCGGCCAGAACCCGCCCTGCGGCGTCGGGCATGGCCAGATCGCAGACGAGCGCCGTCTGGCCAAGGCCCGCAGCTGTGTCGTGCACTTTATCCAGAACATCCACTAGCAACACCCACGCCTCTTCCGAGCCAAGCCACGCCGCTGTTGCGGCACCGATCCCGCGCGCCGCGCCGGTGACGACGACAGTGTTTCTGACCGGAGCTTAGGCAAGGCTGCCTCCGTCGACCGTAAGCGCGGCGCCGATGGTGAAGCCCGCCGCATCGTCCAGCAGATAGCCGACAGCTGTCGCCACCTCGGACGGCAACCCCATTCGGCCCATCGGATGCGCAGCGATGATCTTCGTCCGGCGCTCGACCTGTGCCGCTTCTCCCCGGGCGAAGGCGACGCCGGCCTCGGCCAACGGCTGGCGATGGTTCCGGGGCAGACACAGTTTGCGCGGATATTTCTGCCGCGTGGTTCAGCGCCAGCGTGCGAGTCATCATCACAACCGCCGCCTTGGTCACCGAATAGATCGGCACGTCCTTCGAGGCCTGCAGACCAGCAGTCGAGCTGAAGAGCACCACCGATCCGCGGCCAAGCTCGCGCATCTGCGGGATGCAGCTTGCAGATTCGCCAAATGGCCCCGACGTTGAAGCTGAACATGGCTTCGTACCCTTCACGTCTATCAGCCGCTTCATCGCACCGTAATGCCAGCGGCCGCGACCAAGCCCTCAACCGGCCGGCCAAAGCTCTCGCGGGCGAGGTCGACCAGCCCTTCCAGCATCGCCGGATCGGTCACGTCGCAGACAACTCAACGGGCACCAGGACAGGCGGCCAGAGTTTGGTCCAGAGCCTCTTGCGACAGGTCAGCCAACACCAAATCCGCTCCACCCGCCGCCAGCAGTTTGGCACTGGCCGGGCCAAGCGCGCCACCCGCCGGTAATCAGCACCGTTTTTCCGGCAAAGGTCGTGTCAATCAAGATTGTAGTCCTCCTCCAAGATAAGAACTCCCACTGTACCCGCTCTGAAAGCGAATACCGGACAGCGGATGATCCGCGTCATTCCAAATCCATTGGTGACCGCCGCAACGGTCGAGGCGCAGGACGGCTTGCGCCGCCCCAAGAACACCGCACTCTACCGGCGTTCCTGTCTGAGAGTTTTCAGAGACATGAGGACGCACGCTCGGCGACCTGATGATGTGTGGCGAACCAAACGTCACCCTTTGCTTTGGCGCGTCGAATTAATTCTTCTACGATCCAGATCCGTGAGCGATATCCAATGACGTGTGGATGCAGAGTCAGCTGAAATAAATCGGCATCTTGATAGGCCCCTTCGAACTCCCGAATAAATACAGAAAGCACGTCGTCGACTGATAAATCTGGCCGTGAAGACCCATCGGGACTCATCCAAAGATAAGTGGCATCGTCTCGAATCCATTCGACCGGTATTTCAATCACTCCCGTGGGTTCCTCGTCTTCCAGCAGCTCATAGCAACTATCATCGGCCATAAGGGATGAGTCGTATGTCAATCCGGTTTCACGTATGATCCGTAGAGTTGCGTCGGAAAAATCCCAGGAAGGCGTTCGAATTCCCGTCGGGCGTTTGGAAGTGATTTTTTCAAGAGTGTCGGCACTCCTCATCATTAAAGAGCGCTCGCTCTCTGCGCTCAGTTCCGAGTTTAGCTCGTGTATCCAGCCGTGCATGCCAATTTCATGGCCTTCATCGACAACTGCGCGTTGCTCGTCTGGATACAACTGAGCGATCACAGCGGGAACGAAAAAACTCGCCGGAACGTCGTACTTTCTCAAGAGTTCCAAAGCCCGAGGCATCCCTCGTCGGCTCCCGTACTGACCCCAGGATAATCTGCTTAGCGATCGCCCTCCCCTGCGCAATTCGTTCGACTCATGATCGACGTCGAACGAGATGGCGAAGGCACAGCGTTTACCGCCGGGCCACATTGGTCTTAGTGCCTTGCCCGCTCTGACTTTGTTGATGCGCCGCCGCCAATGGCTTTCAGGCCATTCCCAGGGATTGAGTGCGGTCGAATTGGCCACCAGTTCCTCCTGAGCAGTGTCTGCATTGAATTCCGCCGAAAACTCAATGAGCGGAACGCGGCACCAGCTCAGCTGGCAGCCCCGCAAGCCGATCAGGCCGTCGCTTGAGTTTGCGCCTTGATTACGACAAGATGGCCCAACTCATTCAGATTTTCTCACTCTCGCGAACAAGCTCATCCATAACCGAGCGCACGGCGCTTTCTGCGATTGCAACAATCTCCTCCGCCTCAGCTTTGGTTGTAACCAGCGGCGGAGCAAAGCCCAAAATGTCCCCGTGCGGCATGGCCCGAGCGATAAGACCACGGTCACGGGCGGCCTTCGAGATTCGCGCACCTACCTTGAGCGCCGGATCGAAACGCTTCCGATTGTCGCGATCGGCAACGAACTCGATTGCGCCCATAAGACCGACGCCCCGCACTTCGCCGACGATCGGCAACTGCGCGAACCTCTCCTGCAACTGCGCCTGGAAAAACGCGCCGACGTCACGCGCATTGCCGGGGAGGTCTTCTTTCTCGACAATATCGAGGACCGCGTTGGCCGCGGCGGCGCCGATCGGATGACCAGAGTAGGTGTAGCCGTGCGAGAATGCCCCGACCTTGTCGGCTCCATCCTCCAGGACTTTATACACCTTCTCACCGACGATTGCCGCTGAAAGCGGGAAGTAGGCCGACGTCAAACCTTTAGCGATCGTGATGAGGTCTGGCTCGATGCCATAGTGCTGTGAGCCGAACATGGAACCGGTGCGGCCGAACCCTGTGATCACTTCATCGGCAATCAGCAGCACATCATGTTTTTTGAGGACCGTCTGTACCGCTTCCCAATAGCCTTCCGGCGGAGGCGTGATACCACCTGTGCCGAGGACGGGCTCGCCAATGAAGGCGCCGACGTTGTCCGGGCCGAGCCGCTCGATCAACTGATCAAGCTCGGCGGCGCGGCGAGCGGAGAATTCGCGCTCGGTTTCGCCCGGGGTTGCGCCCCAGTAATGATGTGGAACACCCGTGTGAACAATCTGCGGAAGTGGCAGGTCCATGTGGTCGTGATAAAAGCTCATGCCCGTCATCGAGCCCGACACGACGCTGCAGCCGTGATAGCCGCGTTCACGGGAGATGATCTTCTTTTTGGTCGGCTTGCCACGCAGGTTGTTGTAGTACCAAACAAGCTTGGCCTGGGTCTCGTTCGCATCCGAGCCGGACATGCCATAGAACACCTTGCTCATCTTGCCCGGCGCCATCTTCACAAGGCGATCGGAGAGGATCGCAAGCTCGTCGGTCGTGTGCGCCGCATAGGAGTGGTAATACGCCAAGCGATAGGCC
The DNA here is from genome assembly GCF_007003975.1 of Mesorhizobium sp. WSM4306. Classification (GTDB taxonomy): domain Bacteria; phylum Pseudomonadota; class Alphaproteobacteria; order Rhizobiales; family Rhizobiaceae; genus Mesorhizobium. The sequence continues at coordinate 22,217 of NZ_VFTC01000017.1, read as the reverse complement.
TGACGCGAGATCGCATCGGCGACTTCCGTGCGGCCATACCCGACATTGACGCAGTATAGGCCGGCAAAGCCATCGATAAATTGGTTGCCATGCGCGTCCTGGATGCGGATCCCCTTCCCTGTCACCACGATCGTTGGGTCGCCGAGCTTGCCAGTGGCGAAATCTTTAAGCTGAGTGAAAGGATGCAAGACCGAGTTGCGGTCCTTTTCGGTGATCTCTTTGATGTTGATGGTCATTGAATGCTTCCTTTCAGGCCGCGATGTTGCCGATGCAGAGGTATTTGGGTTCGAGATATTCGATAAGACCGTGCCTTGAGCCCTCGCGACCAAGGCCGGATTGTTTCCAGCCGCCGAACGGAATGCCCGGCCCCGTAAATTTTGGAGTATTCACGGCAACCATGCCATATTCGAGCCGGTCGGAGAGCCGCATGGCTCGGTTGAGATCTTGGGTATAGACGTAGGCCGCAAGTCCCATCTCGGAATTGTTGGCTCGCGCGACCACCTCCCGTTCGTCGTCGAAGGGCAGGATTGCAGCGACAGGTCCAAACGTTTCGTCCTTCGCAATCACCATGTCATCGGTCACATTAGCAAGCACGGCCGGCGTGACGAAGTTCCCGCCAAGCGAATTGTGCTGTGCGCCTGCTACCATTCGAGCCCCGGCTGCTAGAGCCTCAGAAACCTGGTGCCTGCATTTGTCAGCACCAGACGTCTTTGTCATCGGACCGATGTCGACACCTGGCTCCAATCCGTGCCCGACCTTTAGTTTACTGGTGGCCTCGGCAAATTTTTCCGTAAAATGCTCGTAAATCTCTCGCTGCACATAAATCCGGTTTGCCGCGAGACAGTCCTGACCGGATGTCGCGAACTTGGCTGCCATGCAACCGGCGACCGCAGCGTTGATCGGCGCATCGCCGAAAAGGATGAAAGGAGCATTGCCGCCAAGTTCGAGCGAGACTTTCTTCACTGTCTTCGCGGATTGCTCGAGAAGGATTCTGCCGACCTCGGTGGAGCCCGTAAAAGAGAACGCACGCACGTGGGTATGCAACAACAGCCGTTTGGCAAGTGGCGGAGCTTCGCCCGTGATCACCTGAAACACGCCGGGCGGAATGCCAGCATCCCCGGCAAGGCGGGCAAGCGCGAGGGCCGACAGTGGCGTTTCGGGTGCCGGCTTTACAATCATTGTGCAGCCAGCGGCCAGTGCAGCTCCAGCCTTTCTGGTGATCATTGCCGCTGGGAAGTTCCATGGCGTAATGGCGACAGTCACCCCGATCGGCTGCAAATGCACGGCCAGCCTGCTTGCGGGGAGATGGCTGGGAATCGTTTCGCCGTAAGCCCGCTCCCCTTCCCCTGCAAACCAATCTAAAAAGCCGGCAGCGTATGAAACTTCGCCGCGGGCTTCAGCAATCGGTTTTCCTTGCTCGGCCGTTATGATGACAGCCAGGTCTTCGGCGCTCTCCCGCATGCCTGCCGCCCATTTCCGCAGATATGCACCACGCTGTAACGGAAGCATGTCGCGCCACTTGAGGAACGCTGCTCTTGCGCAATGGACCGCGTCGTCAACGTCGGCGTCTGCGCAAGCCGCAACTTGAGCGATCTCGTCACCGCTGGCAGGATCAAACACGGCAAGAGTATCTGATTTGGAGAGCCAGGCGCCGTTCAGATACGCATCACCACGCAAAAGGTCTGGCCGTTTGAGCCTGCGTAATGCCGTGATTGACGTACCCCTCATCTAAGACTCCAATGGTATGCTGATGCCTTTAGGTTATTGCTGCCACAGCGCCGATCGGCAGCGCAGTTGATGCCCCTTTAGCTGCATTCCTGCAAACAGCAGCCAATTCGCGTAGAATTGGACACGGCTCACAACTTCACTTGCCAGGAGGCTTAGCGACCGCGAGCGAAGGTCGCGCTGGTCGCCGGCGGCGCGGAAAGTAGTTGGTTCCAGCGCCGATCTCCCGATCCCGAGTTCCCGATCTGGCCTCGTGGCATTAAGTTCTCGACCGACACCGATCAGGCGCACTGACGCAGGCGCAACCGCCTCGAATCTTAGACGGAACTCGCCGCAAGGCTACTTTCGTCCGGCACTGTGCAGGGTGACCGCGACCGCTTCAGACACGATGGCATCGCGGACGACTTCATTCGGAAGGAGGTCTTGGGGTCCCGAAATTGAGGTCCCCGCGATAACCCAGACATTCACTTGGTGAAGTGGTGAAGTCGCACGAAACAGCAGAAAAGGATGAAGCGAGCCCCGGGCAAAAGGCGAGCTTCGCTGCCGAGCCATCTATCGGGAACAACGTGTGCTGATGTCGCGACGTGTTGCACGGACGGGGCGGACCATACTCGCGTTCCCACCGGCGCGCAGGGTTGGCAAGAGCCCGCTTCAGGCGCGCGTAAACTCGTCCTCAATGCTCCTCAAAAGCTAAGTCCTCTTGCGTCATCCGCGCATTTGTAGAATGGGGCAACGTTCACGCCGCGCTCGCGTCACAGGTGGCTCATTTCGGCCTACGGATCTTAATCTCCGCTGATGCAGAGAACTCATGTGCTAGGCGAGATTCTCCTGTCCCAGAGGTTGGGCATGCCGCACCTCTCAGACAGCGCCGTCCTTAAGCTAGATCCGTTCATCCGCTCGCCGCAGAAACAAATTTCAACCGGCTTCGAACGGACCCAGTGAGATCGCAAAACGATTTGGGTCACATCCAAATCACCTAGTCCACGACGATCAAGCGGCGATCAACATCTGCCAATCGCTCACCGCCCCTTTCGGTTACAATAAATGATTCAGAGATGGCGGCGCCGAACCCTTCGAGCCTAACCCCCGACTGAAAATGGAAGCACATTCCTGGTTGTAGGATGGTCTTGTCGCCCGCGCGAATACTAACCGTGCGTTCGCCCCATTCCGGCGGGAAGTTGAGTCCGATTGAATAGCCGGAGCGGCCTATCTTGATATACCCGTTCCGCTTGAGGATATCTTGCCACACCGCATTAAGCTCCTCAACGACGGTACCAGGCTTTGCCATCTCGAGCACAGCATCCCCGCCTTCCACTATAACCTCAGCAAGACGCGAGACCTCTGCGGGTGGCTTTCCGATGTGGACGGTGCGGCACAGCGGCGCACAGTAGCGGCGTCGGGTGGCGCCGAACTCCATGAGAACCAGGCCAGAGGTCGGCAAGGGCTCCTCGGTCCAACTGAGGTGCGGAGCGTTCGTTTGTTCGCTAGTCTGGATAAGAGGAGGACCGCTAGAGTCGCCATATTTACCGTCCACCCCTCGTGTCTGGGCCCGGTACACCTCCGCGACGACCTCATGTTGCGGCACTCCAGGCCTTAGGTTAGCGATTGCCGTCTGCATCGTATGCGTTGCAAGGTGGCCCGCTTCTCTCATGTAGACTAGTTCAAGGTCAGATTTTATAAGCCGTGCCCAATTGACTAATTCGCGGCTATCAGAGAATTTTGCATTCGGAAGGCCTTTGACGAGATGTTGATGTGCTCGGGCAGTATAGAAGTGGGCGTTAAGCTCGACACCGATTCGATCAGATCCCCAGCCGCGCGAATTGATAAGCTCGCAAAGATCGTCAAATGGATGTAATTCTGGATGTTGAAGTCTATGATCGGAAAATGAGCTTATATTTTCTCTAGGCAGATCCGTCGTTATATAAGCGGAATTTACATCGACGAAACGTCCGAACCAGAGGGGCATGTCCGACTGGAGATGCACTAAGACCACCTGAGGCACGTAGAACGAATAGCCGTCAAAGCCGGTAAGCCAATACATATTCGCGGGATCCTGGCAGATCAGCAAGTCCAGCCCCGCTCGCTCCATCCGCTGCTTCACGTCATGAACACGACGCCGAAACTCCTCGGGCGGAAATGGCTTCTCATATTTCATCTCGTCGAGTCCTTCAAAACAGGCATTCCTCGAACGGATCAGGCATTCGTCCTGTCCGCATACTTTCTCTTCGTATCACGTCACAAGAGGCTGTTTTCCCCGAGGATTTCTTCTTGTCGCGGAAAATCTGCATTTCCTAGGCACTTGCCGTACGTTATCCGCATATGAGCGCCAAATTTTCGGTGGCTCTGCGTCTCCGGTGGAAGATCATGCCCTCCCTATGGTGAAGACGCACTCTGCCTGTCGCAACAGAATTTCAAGCACGGGCGGCAAGATCTACGTGGGAAGCGCCGACGAGACCAGCGAAGATCGGGACGTTGCGGCCGCCACGCTCATGCAGCATCCGGGGCGTCCGCGGCCCAATGGACGGGGTTTGAGCACCCCCATCAGGCCGGCCACTCCTAATATGTGAGCATGATTCTCTGGTACAAATCAGCAGCCTTGGTCAGTTGATCGATTTCAACGAACTCGTTGTTCGTATGGGCTTGGGCAGTACGCCCGGGTCCGATAATCACACACGGGATCCCAGCCAATGACAGCTGATTTGCATCCGAGCCGCCGGTGGCTCCCTTCTGCTCTCCGGTCCCCGCGACGTGGGCACAAGCCGCTCCTGCGACTGCTGCAATTTTGCTCGACCCGGAACTGATTGGAGGCGGGTCTTCCAATGCGGGAAGCAATGACCGAACATTGATCTTGTCTTCGCCCTGGCGAAGGCCTTCCAGTATGCTTTCTACCTCCGCCAACGCGTCCTGCGGCCGCTCCCCGGGTATGAGACGCCGATCGACCCAGATACGGCATACCGGCGGTACAGTGGTAAGTTCCAAACCTCCTTCGATGAGGCTCACGGTCAGCTGTGATGACCCTACCAATGGGTGCTGCGCCCGAGACACAAGGGATCGATGGTGCTCATCAAGTGCCAATACCACCTTGGCCATGCCCGTGATCGCGTTCACTCCGAGATGAGGCTTCGACGTATGAGCCGGTACACCCTGAACCTCGATTTGCCAGCGGACAGAACCCATGTGAGCTACAACGAGCTCTAATTCGGTGGGTTCACCGACTACCGCACCCTCATAAGCGACACCGGAATCGGCTATAGCGCGGGCGCCAAGTTTGCGGTACTCTTCGTCAATGCTGGCTGCCACAACAACCGTGGCCCGGGGCTGCCGTTCACCAAGTGAGCTAAGCGCAATCAACATAGCTGCAAGTGAGCCTTTTGTGTCGCAGCTACCTCGCCCATATATTCGCCCGTCCCGTTGCTCACCCGAGAATGGATCTGATTCCCACCTATCGATAGGAACGGTATCCATATGAGCAATGAATAGAATACGCCTATCGGGTTCTTTCCCAGGTACCCAGGTCAGGAAATTCGAGCGACCATCGGCCACCTCCTGTATCCCGTAAGCCAGCTTCCGCTCCTTGCAAAAACCCTCGAGGAACTTGGCTACACCTTGCTCTCCACTACCTTTTGGCGACAGCGATGGATTGATGCTCTCGATCTTTATAAGATCTTGGAGAAGTCCGATAGTCTCGGCGCTCTGGGTCGACATGTACTCTCCTGTGTGCATGAACTAGCCGTGTCGCTCTTACTTCGACCAGCTCTTGGCCAGATTGATTACGCGATCGACTTCATCGGCGGTGTTGTAAAGATGCAGGGAAAACCGGAGCATGCCTCTGCGTATTGAGACGATTACCCCGTTCTTCGTGAAATGCTCGTGAAGCGACCGAATGCGGGCGTCGACTGGGCGCCCTTCAACAAGATCGCTGGAATCGCCAACGGCTACGATACTTCCAGTGTGAGCGCCTGGTGGCCCGCCGCAGACCGGAAGCCCGATATCTAAGAGACCAGTGGCCATACGTTTTGCGAGTGAGGTAACGCTCTGGTCGATCGCCTCGGTTCCGATATCAAGTAGCTGGCCCATTGATGCATATGCAGCCAACATGCCAGGGAAGTTGTAATGCCCGATATCAAAGCGGGGCGCGCCAGAGCGCAACTTTACAAAACTAGGTACCGGAGCTGATTCTGGCGCGTTTCCGAAATCTACGCTGAAGCGCGCAAGATAGGCCGGGCTCAGCCGATCGGCCCATTCTTTACGGCAATATAAAAAACCCGATCCATAAAGACCCATCAAACCCTTCACAGTGGACACTGCTACACCGTCTACGCCAAGTCGATTGACGTCGGTGTGGAGTATCCCAACAGATTGCGTCGCGTCCGCCAAAAGAAATGCACCGTAGTGCCTACAGGCTTCGGATATCTGCTCCATGACGGTCCGAAACCCCGGAACCATCGTCACCGTCGCCAAGGCAACAACGCGGGTATGAGAATCAATCGCCTTTACGAATGCATCAGGGGGAATTGAGCCGTTATCCGGCTCTACGACTCGCAACTCGACATTGTAGCGGTCTCTGATCTGAATCCATGGCAAGATATTATTTGCGTGTTCCAATTTTGGGCATAGAACGACGTTGTCTCCATCTCTCCAATCGATCGCATTAGCGATGATGTTGATGCCTTCCGATGCATTCTTGGTAATTGCAATTTCATCGTGATCTGAATTGATAAATTGTGCGAACCTAGCGCGAGTACGCTCGACGTGTTCGAGCATTCTTTCTTCGTCGTTTAGGCCATGCAGCCGATTGTTCAAATGAGGCTCGATTGAAGCCAATGTTGTGCTTGATATGAGGCCCTGGTTCGCGACATCCATGTAGATGGCGTTTGCTGTGGCTGGAAACTCCTTTCGGAGGATGTCCAAGGGAAGCATATGGCTTTCTCTCCTGGGAGTGCGGACGGCGGTTGAGCTACCTTGTTCAGGCGATCGTTCCGGCAAGGGTAAGAATGCCGCCAGACTGGTCTGCGCTGACCTGCCCATTTTACACGGTGCTCGTGCCGACTTTGGTCTAACATTCGGTCTCCCACGCCGCATTCCTGCGCCAAACCGCGATTCACGCAGAGATCGCGAGCCATTCTCGCGGATCACTGAAGCGTCTCGACGGAATGCAGCTGCAACAACTGCCTCACGAGAGATCAATTTGGGTAATTCTCAGACCGCGGATAGGGCTTCTTACCAGTGCTTGGAGCGACGTTAGCCTGACTGAGCCGACGACCTTCTCCTCCAGCCCCACACCCATGCGGATCATAGTTCACTCGCGGCCGACGCGCGAGGGCCGTAAGGCATCCGAAAGCCGGGGCCGGTTCATAGCCTGACTCTCATGGTCTCCGATTTATGCTGCAACGCCGACACCCTTGGTGATGTCGCTCCCTAACACGCTTGCCTCGAACTGATGCGAGCGTGCTGCAACTCATGTTTTCTGCGCCTGAGCAACGAGATCGGTAGGATCTTTTCGACCGGGGATCGCCCCCACCCGATCGAATCTGCCGTTCTTGCGCTGGCCCGCAACTGCTCACCAGCAACGCCCATCGATTCAGCGGCACCCCTCAGATAGTTATACTATGCCGGTATTGTGCGCAGATGGCGAAAGAAACGCCGATTTTCTGCGACTTGGACCGACTTTAGCGCCGAGAGGGCGTTTGGCACTTGCTACATTTTGGACGTACGGACTGGCGGCCTTGGCATTGGCCGATATCATCATGAGCAGAGATTGTGAATGGATCTGGATCGAATTGACCGGAAGATTCTCAACGTCGTGCAGCGCAACAATCGCCTTACGACAGAGGAATTGGGCGAACTTGCCGGACTATCGGCTACCGCTTGTCAGCGGAGATTAAAGCGACTTCGAGACGCTGGCGTCATCGAAGCGGACGTTGCCATAGTTTCACCGGAAGCCGTCGGTCGGCCCCTGCTCCTGCTGGTATCCATCACTCTCGAGCGCGATCGCGCCGATATCATCGATCGTTTCAAGCAGGCAATTCGGCGGACGCCTGAGATCATGAACGCTTACTACGTTACGGGTGAAGCGGATTTTATTATTACGGTCTCTGCTCAGGACATGGCCGAGTACGAGGCGTTTACCCGTCGTTTTTTTTACGAACATCTTGAAGTAAAGGGGTTCAAGACAATCGTTGTAATGGATCGGATCAAGGCGTCGTTTGCTCTGCCAATTGCTGAAGAGTAGCCTTCAAAAGAGCCCGCCCAGGCAACCACCACGCGCCTTCCGCGGGTCGCAGTTGTCCCGCACTTCTGAATGTCGGCTGTCCTATTTTGAATGGTCCCGCATATATACCAGGGCACCTCCTCTCAGCCTGCAGGTGTTATGCGCCAATGACCAAAAAACGATGATATTCTGCGGGACCAAGGCGCCCTTCGCGCAACCAAGCTCTTTGGCACTTGCTACATTCTGGGCGGAGCGGAATTCAGGATTGTCGGTCCCCGGCTAATTGGAGCGGCTTCAGTCGGCGGAATAGCTGGGGTGCCTACGTCGCACAGAGGATGCTGTGCTCCCGGCAGCGCGGAAACGGGTCTCCCGGCTCTCGCAAGGACAAAGCGTGAAATTCGCCTGCAACCGGCAAGAAAGGAAAGTCCCCGTGGCAATTCTCAATAGCGTCGCAGAGTTTCTCCCCGAGATAGTGGCTTGGCGCCGGGACATCCATGCACATCCCGAACTGGGCTTCGACATCCCCCGTACTTCGGCATTTGTCGCCGAGCGCCTGCGCGAATTCGGCTGCGACGCCGTCGCGACCGGCATCGGCAAAACCGGCGTCGTTGGCGTCATCAAGGGCAACGGCGTCGTGAGCGACGGTAACCCAAAGGTTATCGGATTGCGCGCTGACATGGATGCGCTGCCGATCAACGAAGCGACCGATCTGCCCTATGCGTCCAAGAACAAGGGCTTGATGCATGCGTGTGGGCATGACGGCCACACCGCGATGCTGTTGGGTGCCGCGCGCTATCTTGCCGATACTCGGAATTTCGCTGGAACGGCGGTCATGATCTTCCAACCTGCCGAGGAGATCGGTACCGGCGCCGTTGCCATGCTAGATGACGGTTTGATGGAGCGGTTCGGCATCGAGCACATCTACGGAATGCACAATCGTCCGGGCTTGCCGGTAGGTGTCTTCGGAATCCGGCAAGGTCCAGTGATGGCGGCAACTGATAGCATAGAAATTAGCATTGAAGGGCGAGGGGGGCACCCTGGAAGGCCTCATGAATGCATCGATCCGATTCTGGTCGGCGCTCAGCTTGTGACGGCCCTGCAGCATATCCTGGCTCAGAACATTGACCCTGTCGACTCGGCAGGAATTTCGTTCCACCAGTTCCAGTCCGGGCAGAGACTAGTCCCCGTCGTTCCGCAAACAGCGGAGTTGGTGGGCACCATGCGGACGCTAAAGCCGGAGGTGCGCAAGTTCGTGAAGGAGCGGGTGGGCGAAGTGGTCGCCGGCATCGCCCAGATAACCGGCGCGAAGATAGATATTAAATTTCAGAGCTTCGACGCAATTCTCTTCAATGAGGTCCAGCAGACCGACCTTGCGAGAAGCGCGGCCAAGGGCGTGGCCGGTGAAAACAATGTGCTCGAGACGCCACCGGTAATGGGGGGGGAAGATTTCTCCTTCCTGGCGCAGGCGCGGCCGGGTGCTTTCGTCTGGTGCGGGAACGGTGACAGCGCCGGCCTGCATCACCCTGCCTACAATTTCAACGACGAGGCGATTCCTTATGGAACATCGTACTGGATCAAGCTCGTAGAGAACACGTTGGGATCCCGTCCGACGTCTTGATGATCGGTCTGACAAGGGCCGCAGAACGAATGAATAACTGCCGTCTTATGCCAGGCTTGAATGTAGCGGACCTCGTAAAATGAAAACTCGTTCATCCGTGCCAACATCTCTTGAGGGTCTGTCGGCGTGCGAATGCCTGGAACTCTACCGAAGGCGGCAGCTCTCGCCTGTTGAAGTCGTCGATGACTGTCTCAGCCGCATCGACGCCAACAACCCGGCGCTGAACGCATTTTGCCTCGTCGACCACGAAGGGGCCAGGTCTGCTGCCCGGGCCTCGGAGGGTCGATGGATGAAGGGGGAACCAGCCGGAGTACTAGATGGCATTCCGGCCACCATCAAAGACCTCACCTTGACACGAGGCTGGCCGACAAGACGTGGCTCATTGTCCGGCAGCACCGAGGGACCCTGGACTGAAGACGCCCCTGTTCCAGCCCGTATCCGTGAGACCGGTGGCGTTATCCTGGGCAAGACAACCACTCCAGAATTTGGCTGGAAAGGGGTAACAGACAGCCCGGTCTACGGGATCACCCGCAATCCCTGGAATCCTGACCTGACACCAGGCGGGTCGTCGGGAGGGGCGGCAGTTGCGGCTGCGCTCAACCTTGGCTTTCTTCATCAGGGTAGCGACGGCGGGGGATCAATCCGGATACCGGCGAGCTTCACGGGGACCTTCGGCTTCAAGCCAACCTTCGGCATCGTTCCGCAATGGCCAGCTAGCGCCATGACAACGCTGTCTCATTTGGGGCCGGTGACCCGCACCGTTGCGGATGCGATCCTGATGATGAATGTGATTGCACGAAAGGACGCTCGCGATGGCTATGCGGGTCCGGCGTACCTAGGTCTCGACCCCGATCCAGCAAAGACCACCATCAGGGGCCTGCGGATCGGCTACAGTCGGAACCTCGGCTATGTCAAGGTGGCGCGAGATATCCAAAACGTTACCGATAATGCGATCGACCAGCTTCGAGCTCTTGGGGCCGAGGTGGCCGAAGTCAATCCGGGATTTGCGGATCCGGTGGAGGTGTTTTCTACATTCTGGTTCGCTGGCGCCGCCCGTATTGTGTCACGAATGAACAAACAGCAAAGACAATTACTAGATCCTGGCTTTCTGGAAGGTGCCGAACGCGGGCTGAAGATCACCCTTACCGAATTTCAGGAAGCTGAGGCGATGCGGTTCGAGCTCTCCGCTCTGATGGCGAAGTTCCACGAAAATTACGATCTCTTGGTCACACCGACGATGCCTATCGCGCCGTTCCCCGTCGGGCGAAATGTGCCGGATGATAGTTACAAGGGGTGGGTGGACTGGACGCCCTTCACCTACCCTTTCAACTTGACCCAGCAACCAGCAGCATCGATTCCATCGGGCCTGGATGATCAAGGGCTGCCCGTCGGGCTACAACTGGTCGGCGCGCGCTATTCCGACACCTCCGTCCTAGCCGCGGCATATACGATCGAAAGTCGCCTGGGGCTTCCTTCTTTCGCGAGGAGCAGATTCCACGCTGCCACCCCTTAAAACTTGAGACTGCCGCGCTCAAGCACCTGACGGCCTCCAAGCGGTCAAGCCACGGACGCGAATGTCATTCGATAAAGGGGCGCGGCGTCATAGATGGGCAGTCCTGTCCTACGACGGATTGCTGACGTCACCATCGGGGACAATGTACATTCAAATAGGAGTGCGTCAATCTTGGGATGTGCGGCGCGAAGTCGCGACACAGACTGCAACCCGGGGACTCCATTTCGGTAACACTAGCCGGCCGCGTATTACCTTCGATGCCGCCGATGGCTACTCTTGCCCCTGCGGATGAATCCATGCCCAGCAGCTCTTCGCCGCAGTGTCTTGAGTCTGCGGCCAGACGGCGAGCTTTGCGCCGGCCGGAAGCTGCCGGAGGAGCGTGGGCGCCAGTAGCAGGCTCGACATGGCCACGGGAAGTTTGACAGACGTGGCCAGTGCAGCCTGGCACCAGATACTGAAGCCGCAGTCCCTGGTTATCGCGACGGCTCCGCGCTCAACCAACCGCCTGGCAGCTGCAATGTAGGCCGGCTCGAGAGAGGCATCGCCAGGACTGACCCTCTCCGCCAAAGCCCCGGCCGCGGTCTCTATTATAATTGGGAAGTCGAAGTTGCCGGGTTGAAGACCGACCCCGATGCGGTGGCGGAAATTCACCAGGGCGCAAGTCCGATCTCCAGCCTGTGATTTTTGCAACACTGGCCATCCAATGAGGATCCAACTGCCGTCTGATCGTGACAATTCAGCTGCGTCAAATGCCTTTGCCGCCAAGATGGCGCGTATCGTCAGGTTGTGCTGACCAAGCTGGGACGCTCTACGAGCGCAGGAATCCTGCATTCGCCTGACGCTTCCGGCTCGGTTGCAAGGCTCGGGAATAGTAATGACGAAACAGTGGATCAGCACGCCGTAAGCCCAGTGCAAAAAATGCGGGCTTCGTGCCGAACCTTTTTTTGGAACGGCGGGCGCGGATCTCATCATTGAGATTACCGGAAAGCCTGTCCGGACTTTTCCGAAGCCGCACTGTTATCCTGTTCGAGAGCGACGCATCGATGGTTCCTTTCCCCGCCTCATCGACAAGCTCACCCGTGTCCACTTGGCTCATCCACGACGACTTCGGCAACCATGCTCTCTCCGATCAGCAGCGCTTCCACCTCTTCGAAAATCGTCGAGGAGCGCTATCAGAGAAAATCCACCCTGATCACCGCCCAGGTCCCCGTGGCAAGCTGGCACGACCTTATTAACGACAGCACGGTCGCCGACGCTATACACGACCGCTCGTGCACAATGCACACCGCATCGCCCTTCAGGGCGAGAGCATCCGAAGAAAAAAGCCTCGGCCCTCTTGACCGACTCCGAGAACACCGAAATCAATCAGCCCTACAGCAACCAGGCTGCCGAGGACCAACCTCGACGAACTGTCGGACTTTTGTGAAAACGCTGTCCGGGAATTAGCGGAATCGCTGTCCAGCTTTTGAAGCGCGCAATAACACTATGGCCGTCATCGAAATGAGCAAGGCGAAGTGCTGATTGCCGCGTTTGTTCCGGGATTAAGCGCCAGCCTCTCAAGAAGATTTATGCCGACTCGCCATCATTGTTGAAACTGCTGCAGCGCTCGCACGTTGAAGCCGGCCAGGCCGGGCATACGATTATGCGGATCGCCTTCGCCCAACTTCAATTCTGGACGCCAGGGCTCGATGTAAGGGACCGGCGAGCGTCAAAAGACTGCGGATGGGTCGCCGCTCGTCCCCTGGGATACGATCTCTGTCGGATTTTGTCGCGCCTGCGACATAGTGGTTGTGCGGGCCAGTTTAGTACCTGATATGACCGTAAGTTTGATATCAAACTCAAAGCACTGGCCGACGTGCATTTTGCGAGGTTGGCACGGTTTTTGAAGCGATCATTTCGCGTCGGAGCGCTCTCATCCGCCGGTTATCATCTGTTTTGGCATAAACCCTGCATAAGGCTTTATTGATGGTACCGCAACCCAACTCGCCGTCTTTCGAGCTACTTGGGCAAAAAGAGCACCGCCAGCGGAAAGGGTCGGGAACCGGAGAGGGAACCGGGTGGTGGACCTATGTTTGTGGAGGGGGTTGTGAAAAGGGTCAGCCATGGTGCTTCGAGCCTCTTGTACTCGTGCAGGTCGTCAATGTTGATATAGCGGTTGGCCTCCATCCAGTTTTCATTGGTTTCGTGACAGCAGACAAACGTCAAAGGAGATAGCTCATGCGAGTAGCCATCGTAACGAACAGTGATTTCAACGGTGTGATTAACCGGTTCGGTCAGCCTTGTCCGCAGCCGCCGCAGCCTTGGCCGCATAGCGGCACGTTGGAAGATGTGGTGGCGGCACTTCAAGAGGGCGGCCACGAGACGGTAGTGTGTGAAGGCGATAAAGGACTGCTCGCCAGTCTCGAGCGGTTCATGCCACCTGATCCGCAAGGTCGCCCCTCGGGAATGGTCTTCAACTTGGCGGAGGGAATTCAGGGCGAAAAGCGTTACACTCATGTTCCTGCCATGCTTGAGATGGCCGGTGTTCCATACACTGGATGTAGCCCCTTCGGGATTGGGCTGACGGGAGACAAAGTCATTACCAAAATGCTCATCCGCGATCAGGGCGTGCCGACTCCGAACTTTCGCGTGATGCGTCGCGGCACCGAGAACACCGGCGACCTGAGATTCCCAGTGGTAGTGAAGCCGCGGGAGGAGGACTGCAGCTTCGGATTGCAGATCATACATGAACACTCTAAGTTGCGGCAGGCCGTCGAAGTGATCGTCACGCAGCATGCTCAGGATGCGCTAGTGGAGGAATACATCGAGGGGCGGGAAATCTGCGTTGCGTTGCTCGGAAACGGGGAGCCCGAAGTTTTGCCTCTAGTGGAGCAGGACTTCGGTGACCGCGAAACGCGTGTTATGAATTGGGATGCGAAGTACGTGGCGGCCGCAGCGGTGCCCAAGATTTGCCCGGCGAAAATCGAGAGCGGGCTTGAGACGATGTTACGGGATATTTCGGTTGCGACCTTCCGTGCCTGCCACTGCCGGGACTATGCCCGCGTCGATTTCCGGATCGATCGCTCAGGCCAACCGTTTGTCCTAGAGATGAACTCGGTGCCGGCCCTTGGTATACACTCCAGTTATGGCACAGCTGCAACGGCCGGCGGACACAGCTTCGTAAGCTTGATCAATCGCATCCTCAATGTCGCCCACACCCGCTATTTCGGAATCGGCGTCTCATAGTGGATTGATCGGATCAAAAGAGTCCGATTTCGGGATTCCGTTTTGCGGTTTGGCGTGCGAGTTAGATGCATGCGCAATAGCATCCCCCTTCACCGTTTTGGCCAGCGACCGTCAGCGCCTGCAAGCGCTCGTCGCGGCGCCAGGAAGCCCGCAAGCACGTTCGGGGGCCGCATCGTCGCGCTGTGCTTCGAACCACGAAGCCAAAGCATACTTGGACCACCGGCTAGGTCGAGCGAATGAACCGCACCATCAAGGACGCGACGGGCAAGCGTTTCCACTACGACGATCATGACCAACTGCGTCGGCATCTTGCCGACTTTGTTGCGGCCTACAAATTTCGGCCGCAGGCTGAAGGCCCTCAAAGGTCTCACCCTACGAGTTCATCTGCAAGGCATGGGCTTCCCAGCCCGAGCGCTTCACTCTCAATCCGCTCCACCAAATGCCTGGACTTGTCTATTCGGCGTGTTGAAGTCAATCCCATTCAAGCTTCCTAGGCTGACCTGCCGACGCGATTATCCTAGCCTGATTGATGTAACCGCGGCGTCAAACCGAGATACGGCCCCACGTCCTTCGAATTCCTGAAGGGGGCAGGAATATCGACCGTGGCGTTGAAACCCAGTGCAACGATAGGGCCGACGCCCAGCACGGTCATCAACCGCCTGCAAACCGTGTCACCCCTCACGATCGACAACAGTCTTTCGTGTAGCACCGTGAACTGCTCGCAAAGTTTCCGACGGGCGGTGAGCAACGTCTCCATGATGTCTCGAGTTCCGGAATGTCACCGGAAGGGTCCCGGATGCGATCCGCGAATTTGCCGGCCGTCGACAATGCCAACTTTGAGACCGAAGTTACGAAACAGGCCACGGATGTCGTTCTCGATGGCGATGGCCTTTTCCTGAAGCGACTTGAGGGCCGTCAGCAGCGCCCGGCGATTCTGGGTCGTCAGCGTCTTGACAGTAAGACCGTATGTCCGCCTCTGCCGATGAGGTGGCTCGCCCTACACTGCGCGTCCGAGGGTTGCTCGGACGGGCCGAGCCGATCCTCACCACAGGAGGACGAGCCGTGGCGGATTATAGAGAAGCATTTGTCGGAATCGATGTTGCGAAGCTTAAGAACGCTATTGCGATTGCGGAGGCAGGCCGGGAAGGAGAGGTTCGGTTCTTCGGTGAGGTCGACGCGTCGGCGACCAGCATGCGGCGGGTCATAGGCCGGATCGCCAGCCGCTTTGATTACGTGCATTTCTGCTATGAGGCTGGGCCGACCGGGTACGGCCTTTATCGCCTGATCCGGTCGCTCGGGCACGAGTGCACCGTGGTTGCACCATCATTGATACCAAGGAAGCCCGGCGATCGGGTGAAGACGAACCGTCGAGACGCCATTTCCCTTGCCCGACTATTGCGCGCCGGCGAGCTGACCGCGGTGTGGGTTCCCGATGAAGGGCACGAGTCCATACGGGATCTTGTTCGCGCGCGGGCGGGCGCGGTCGAGACGCTGCGGGTCCATCGCCAGCAGGTGAGCGCATTCATGCTCAAGCACGGCCGTAGCTATCCGCGAAAGAAGAGCTGGACGATGCGCTATCTACGCTGGCTTCAGGAACAAGGTTCGATCATCCCGCGCATCAGATCGCACTCCAGGAGATGGTCGAGGCGGTGCGCGTCTCGAAAGAGCGGGTCGAGCGGCTGGAGCGTGTGATCGAAGAGTTCGTCCCGGCCTGGTCGCTGGCACCGATCGTGTGGGCGCTTCAGACATTGCGTGGGGTAGACCTAATTGTCGCCGTGACGTTCGTCACCGAAGTCGGCGACGCCAGCCGGTTCGAAAGCCCACGCCAGCTCATGGGATATCTCGGTCGGGTCCCCGGCGAGCGCTCAACCGGGGAGACAGTCCGGCGCGGCGGCATCACAAAGGCAGGCAACGGTCGGGTTCGCCACATGTTGGTCGAGAGCGCCTGGACCTATCGACATCCGCCCAAGGTCGGGAAGGCGAAGCTATACCGGTTGGAGCAGGCGTCACCGAAGGTGCGTGAGATCGCCTGGAAGGCGCAGTCCCGCCTGACAGCCCGCTACCGCATGCTGAGCGCTCGGGGCAAACGGACAACGGTCGTCTGCACCGCGATCGCCCGTGAACTGGTCGGCTTTATGTGGGCAGTCGCAAGGGAGGCGCGCGTCACCTGATCGCTCGCCGCGATGGCGCACATATCGCGCATGGGCGGAGGCGGGACCACGGCAGGGGAATGCCCGTCAGACGCTTTGTGGCCGGCAAATCGACCGACGCCCGCAGTAAGATAGGAACAGCCCCGGACGCACAATCGGGAATGCGGTAGCCAACCCGCGCATCAGAGCTTGATCACCGACGTCCTTCAGTTCCGCCTCCCCACCCATGCGCGATCATCAGAATGAGCAGCCGTTCCTCGGATCGGGCGACCTCATGCGTTCCAAACCTTGACAGCGGACATCAGAGCGGTGTTTCCGGACCACCTTTCGGGAGTGGTCGCGATCTGTGAGGTTGCCGATCCTGTATTGGGATCGGAGATCGGCTTGTGTCTGGACTTGACCTTACGCTTGACCCGGAGCGGCAGCTTCGGCGTTTCGAGGTGATCAACGGTGCCGGCGGTCGGCGTCACTGGTCGGTGGATGACAAGGCGCGGATCATCGCAGAGACGCTGGAGCCGAATGCGATCATTTCCGAGGTCGCCCGCCGTTATGGTCTCAGGCCGCAGCAGGTCTTCGCCTGGCGCCGCGAAGCGCGCAAACAGGCCGCTTCGGTGCAGCAAGATTCTCCTGCCTTTGTGCCGGCGGTTGTGGCGGCGGCGGAACCTGCAGCCAGCCGTTCACCGAAGCAGCGGAAACGGCAAGCCACCCGAGATGCCGGCATGATCGAGCTTGAGATCGACGGCATCGCGATGCGCGTCGGCCGGGGCGCCGATACCAAGACGGTGGCCGCAGTGATCCGCGCGCTGAAGGCGACGTCGTGATCGGGCCGACGGGTGCGGTCAAGGTCATGGTGGCGACGAAGCCCGTCGACTTCCGCAAGGGTGCGGAGGGATTGGCGGCGCTGGTGCGAGAGACAATGGGGGCCGATCCGTTCAGCGGGGCCGTCTACGTCTTCCGGGCGAAGCGGACTGACCGGATCAAGCTGATCTTCTGGGATGGCACCGGGGTTTGCCTGCTAAGCGTTTGGAGGATGGGGAGTTCCGCTGGCCGAAAGTGCATGACGGCATGATGCGGCTGACGGCCGCGCAGCTCTCGGCGCTACTCGAAGGTCTCGACTGGCGGCGAGTCCATGAGGCGCGCCGGACCCGCGTGCCAGCCCAGGCGGGCTGACCCGCGACGAAGTGAATCAGCCTAGATTCCGCTGTCGCGGGCTGTCGGCGAATATGGTCTGATCCGTTCATGGCGATGACGGCTGACCAGCTTCCCGACGATCCGGACGCGCTGAAGGCGATGGTCCTGGCGCACGACGTCGAGAATGCCCGTCTGATTCAGATCATCAAGGAATTGCAGCGTCACCGCTTCGGCCGGCGTGCCGAGACGCTCCCCGAGGATCAATTGCTGCTGGGGCTCGAAGAGGCGGAGCAGATCGAGGCCGCCGGTGAGGAAGAGAAGGAGCAATCTGCTCCCGCCGAGCGGCAAGCAAAGGCCACGAGGCGCCGGGCCAACCGGGGCGCGCTGCCACCCCATCTGCCGCGCGTGGAGATGGTCGTCGACATCGAGGACCATGCCTGCCCATGCTGCCGCAATGGCTTGCATCGGATCGGCGAGGACGTGAGCGAGCGGCTCGACATCGTTCCGGCGCAGCTGCGTGTAATCGTCGTGCGCCGGCCCAAATATGCCTGCCGCGCCTGCGAGGACGTCGTGGTTCAGGCTTCCGGCGCCGGCCCGGCTGATCGAGGGTGGTCTTCCGACCGAGGCAACGGTCGCCCAGGTGCTGGTCTCAAAATATGCCGATCACCTTCCGCTCTATCGTCAGGCGCAAATCTACGCCCGGCAGGGTATCAATCTCGATCGCTCTACGCTCGCCGACTGGGTCGGCCGCGCCGCCTGGCACCTGCGTCCGGTGCATGAGCGGCTGCTTGGCAAGCTGAAGTCCTCGGCAAAACTCTTCGCCGACGAGACGACCGCGCCGGTGCTCGATCCCGGCCGCGGCAAGACTAAGACAGGTCAACTCTGGGCCTATGCCCGCGATGACCGACGATGGGAGGGGAGCGACCCGCCGGGCGTCGCCTATGTCTATGCGCCGGACCGAAAGGCCGAGCGTCCGATCGCTCATCTCGCAGGCTTCACCGGAATCTTGCAGGTCGACGGCTATGGCGGCTATCGCGTGCTGGCCGACAAAAGCGGCGTCACGCTCGCCTTCTGCTGGGCGCATGTCCGTCGGCGCTTTTATGAACTGGCAGCAGCCGGTCCCGCGCCGATCGCCAGTGACGCGCTGAGACGGATCGCCGAACTCTACAAGATCGAGGATGACATCCGTGGCCGATCGGCCAACGAGCGCCGCGCGATGCGTCAGGACAAAAGCCGCGCCATCGTCGCCGATCTCGAACCCTGGCTGCGTGAGAAGCTCGGCCTGATCAGTCAGAAGACCAAGCTCGCAGAGGCAATCCGCTACACGCTCTCACGCTGGGAAGGCCTCTCGCACTTCCTTGACGACGGCCGCATCGAGATCGACAGCAACACCGTCGAACGCTCGATCCGTCCGATCGCAATCTCGGGGTCATTCTGCCCATGTTGGGCAGGAGGTCGAAGTCCCGTGCGCAGCAATGGATCTGGGCTCCCCGCGCGCGTCGCTTGCTGCACTGCTTGAACTGAACAAGCTCTTGATCCAGCGCCGTTTCCGGCGAGGCTCTCCGGATGGTTTCATCATCGGGGAGACTCAAAATGAGAACCTTGCCGCCACCGACACGATCTCTCGTGATCGTTCGCCAGCTCAGCATGCGCTCGACTCGCACAAGCTAGTCGGGCTGAGCGCAGCGCAACGAACGATCGTGATCGCCCGGCTCGCCAATGTGCTGATGGCCGCCGCCGGTATCGTGACGGAGGAGAGCCGCGATGACGAGCCGTAATCTGATTCCGGCCACCATCCTCAAGCGCAAGGCCGTTGTCTATGTACGTCAGTCCACGCAGGCGCAAGTGCAGCTCAATCTTGAGAGCCAGCGTCGGCAATATGAGCTGGTCGACGTCGCGCGGCGCTGGGGATTCCGCAAGGTTGAGGTGATCGACGAGGACTTGGGACGCACCGCAAGTGGAGCTGTGGAACGTCCCGGTTTCGAACGCCTGGTCGACGATCTGTGCACCGGTCATGTGGGCGCTGTGCTTTGCCTGGAGGCGTCCCGCCTGTCTCGCAACGGACCGGACTGGCATCGGCTGCTCGAGTTGTGCGGCGAAGTCGATGCACGGGTGATCGATCTGGACGGAGTCTACGATCCGGGACTGCCGAACGATCGCCTGCTGCTCGGCATGAAGGGGAGCATAAGCGAGTTCGAACTCGGGGTGCTGCGTGCTCGCATGTACGAAGCTGACCGCGCCAAGGCACAGCGCGGCGAACTGCGCATCTCTGTGCCCTTCGGCTACGTCTGGCACCGGGATTACGGTCTCGGGTTCGATCCCGATATACGCCTGCAGGAGACCATTCGCCTGATATTCGCGCGTTTCCGCGAACTCGGCAGTGCCCGCCAGGTCCTGATCTCGATGATCGACGATGGCGTGCATTTCCCCAGACCCTCCGACGGCAAGAAGATGGTGTCCTTCGCCTGGGTTCCGGTCCGCTACCGCAACGTGATCTCCGTCCTGAAGAACCCGTTCTACGCCGGCGCTTATGTCTATGGTAAGAGCGAGAAGCGCACCGAGATCGTGGATGGCCGCGTCCGCAAGAGCTATGGTCATTACAAGCCGGCCAGCGATTGGGCGGTGGTGCTCAAGGAGCATCACGAAGGCTATATCGGATGGAGCGAGTACGAACGGAACCAGGAACTTCTCGCCGCCAACGCCTATGGCAAAGCCGGCGGCGTCAAGTCGGGCCGCGGCGGTCGCGCGTTGCTCCCGGGTCTTCTCTCCTGTGGTCGATGCGGGCGAAGACTGGTTGTCACGTATGCCGGACGTGGCCAAGGTTACCCGGTCTATCGTTGCGAGAACACCATGATGGCGCAGGCGCGATGCATGTCGTTCAACGGCTTTCGCACCGATGCGGCGGTGGCCCGCGAAGCCTTGGAGGCGGTTGCGCCGATGGCGATCGAGGCGGCGTTGGAGGCTGAACAGATGCAGCTGGAGAGCGAAGCCAGGCGGCGGCAGATGATCGAGATGGACCTGCAGCAGGCACGCTATGAGGCATCGCTCGCCGAGCGCCGCTACGCCGCCTGCGACCCGGAGAACCGGCTTATAGCGGCCCAGCTCGAGAGGAACTGGGAAGCTAGGCTCAGGCGCGTGGAGACCTGCGAGGCCCGGCTCAGTGAAGTCCAGCGTATGGAGCCTGTCGACGCGATCCCTGACTTCACCGGCCTCGCCCAGGATCTCGAAGCCGCCTGGAATGCGCCGGGTGTCGATATGCGGTTCCGTCAGCAACTGCTGCGCGCGCTCATCAAGGACATTGTGGCGGACGTCGATGACGACGCGCGCGATGTGATCCTGACCATCCATTGGCATGGGGGCCAGCATTCCCAGGTAAGGGTTCGCAAGTCCAAATCCGGAGAGCATGGCCAGAGTACGCCTGAGGAGGCTCTGGCGGTCATGCGATCCATGGCAACGCGATGGTCGGATGCCGAAATCGCCGCCACACTCAACCGCATGGGCATGAAGACGGGTCAGGGAAAGACCTGGACGGCGCGACGCGTCCAATCCCTGCGCACGGTGCACAAGATCAGCGGCTATCGGTCTTCCGACAAGAACGGCGAGTGGCTTACCATGTCGGACGCGGCCGCGAAGCTTGGCGTGTCGCACGTCAAAATCCGCCGGTTCGTCAGGGACGGCATATTACCAGCCGAGCAGGTCATGCGCGGCGCGCCCTACCAGATCCGCGCCAGCGACCTTGAAGATGAACGGATCAAGGCCGATTTGGCGCGCAAATCTCCGCGTATCATCAACGACGATAATCAGAAATCGCTGTTTCCCGCCATTTGAAGAGGGGGTGCATAATGAATCAGTCTTCGCGCTCAACCGCAAGAACGCGCTCTTCGCAGGCTCTGACGGCGGCGCCGAACACTGGGCAGTCATCGCCTCGCTGATCGAAACCTGCAAGCTCAATGGTGTCGAACCGCTCGGCTTATCTCGCCGATGTCCTCACCAGGATCGTCAACGGCCACCCCAACAGCCAGATCGACGATCTCCTGCCTTGGGTCTACATCAACAAGCTCGAGCTCAAGGCCGTGGCCCGAGAATACCGCTTACTCTTGACATGCACGGGCCGGAACAGGTTAACCCGCATATCTGCGCGATGCCGCGAGCATGGTTGCGGTCGGTCTTGTTGACCTGTGCCTTGAGAACGCCTTGGAATGACGGGGCTCGATACAGGTCACGTAGTCCGGCTGCCGCCAGACCAACCATTGGGATAAGGGGCCGGCTTCAAGCCTGATCCGGGCGAGATTCCATGCGGGGTTCTTCAATGCGTCAGCAAGATCGTCCGGATGACTAGCAACCTTCATCTCTCGGCAAATTCGGCGCCCTTCTCACGATGCAAACGGTGGTCTCTTTCACGGAGACGTCCAGTCCGGCATAATTTTTCATGCTGCGCTTCCTTTCCTGATGCTTGTGGCTGTTCACACAGACCACGTTTTGTCATCATCTCGAAGCGCAGCACTTCAAAACAACCCGTTCAAGGCGGGGGGCAAAGCCGAATACCACAATCTAAACACCTAGCGATGCTGTTCAAATTCGCCTTGCCGGCATGGGACCCCATCGCTGTCATCACAGGAAGCAGTACGTGGGAGGGGAACTGCT
>NZ_VFTC01000016.1 GCF_007003975.1 Mesorhizobium sp. WSM4306 | reverse complement strand
CCCTCGCGCAAAACGCGCAAAACTGTTCGCGATGTCCTCGCACACCTGTTCGCGATGTCCCCAGTTCAAACAAAGGGGAGAAGGAAAGGGCTCTCGCAGAAGCGAAGCCGCTTAACTTTCCCCTTGCGGCGGCGCGCCATGGCGGGCAGAGGGAGACTGTTTTTCGAACCGGTGCCCATGAGACTGCTCGCCATAGACTGTGCCGCCAATCTCTGCGCCGCCTGCGTCTATGACGCGGCGGCCGGCAAGGAGCTCGGCCGCTCGGTACTCGATCTCGGCAAGGGCCATGCCGAACACCTGATGGCCGTCATCGACCAGGCGCTGAAGGCGGCCGGGACTTCCTATACCGGTCTTGGCGCCGTCGCGGTCTCCGTCGGCCCCGGCTCCTTCACCGGCTTGCGCGTCGGCGTGTCGGCTGCGCGTGGGTTGGCGCTGGCGCTGAAAATCCCGGCGGTCGGCGTGACGACGCTGGAAGCGTTGGCGGCTGAAGCAAGCGCGGCATTTCCCGGCCGCCCGGTCCTGGCCGCGCTCGACGCCGGCCGCGAGGAGATCCATGCCGCGTTTTACGATGCGGAAGCGATTTTGCGCTATGGTCCGGCGGTGACCACACTAGCGCAATCCGCGGGAATGGCGGCGGACAATCGTCCGGTGCTTGCCGGCACGGCGGCTGAGCAGATCGCCGCGGCGGTCGGAAGCATCTTCGATATCGGCCCGACATCGGCCACTGCCGACATTGCGATCTACGCCCGGCTGGCAGTTGCCAAGCCTGAGGGGGAAAGGCCGAAACCGCTTTATCTGCGCGGCGCCGACGCCAAGCCGCAGGCGGGGTTCATTTTATCGCGGCAGGACAAATAATGCGCATTCCCTTCCTCCAGCCGCGCCGCAGGGACTATGCGCTCGAACCGCTGACAATCGCCGACAGCCCGGCGGTCTCGGTGCTGCATAGCGAGGATTTCGTCCGGCCGTGGACCGATGGTGAGTTCGCCGCGCTGCTCGAGCAGGACACCGTGTTCGGCTATGCCGCGCGTGAGATCGGCCATGGCGCCAAGCCGCCGGTCGGCTTCGTGCTGGCCAGGCTTGCTGCCGGCGAAGGCGAGATCCTGACCGTGGCGGTGGCGCGTTCGCATCGCCGCCAGGGCCTCGGCTGGCAGTTGATGGACGCGGTGCTGCGCGAACTGCACGCGCAGCGCGCCGAGGCGCTGTTCCTCGAGGTCGACGAGACCAATGTTGCGGCGATCGCCCTCTACCGGCGGCTCGGCTTCCGCCAGGTCGGCCACCGCGCCAACTATTACCGCTCGACGGAACATGGCCCGACCGGCGCGCTTGTCATGCGCCGCGATCTTCGCTAGCCAAAGTTTTGGGGCAGGGCCAAGCCGCATGATCGGAAAAATCAGGATCTTCCTGGCGCTGAGCCTCGTTGTCGTCGGCTCGCTGGCGCTTGTGCCGCTGCAACTCCTGTCAATGAAGACCGGAATCTGGCGCGAGACGGTCATTCTGAAGGTCTGGCACAGGCTCATTGTCCGCACACTCGGCTTGCGCATCCACGTCAAAGGCAAATTGTCCAGCCAGCGCCCGCTGCTGGTCGCCTCGAACCACATCTCCTGGGCCGACATCATGGTGCTCGGCTCTTTTGCCGATGTGACGTTCATCGCCAGGGCGGACATGGAAGGCTGGCCGCTGATCGGCTGGCTGTCGAAGCTGCAGCGCACAGTCTTCATCGAGCGTGAGCGCAAGCGCACGGCAGGCGACCAGGCCAGCGAAATTGCCAGCCGCATGGCCAAGGGCGATGCCATGGTGCTGTTTGCCGAAGGTTCGACCGGCGACGGCAACACAATCCTGCCGTTCAAGAGCACCTTGTTCGGTGCCGCCTCAATGGCCATTTCGGAAGGTGCGGCCGAACAGGTCTTCATCCAGCCGCTGGCGATCGCTTATACACGGGTGCACGGCGTGCCGCTCGGCCGCCGTCACAGGTCGATCGCTGCCTGGATCGGCGATCAGGATCTGATGCCGCATCTCAAGGTGCTGATGGCCGAAGGCGCGCTCGACGTCGAGGTGCATTTCGGCGAGCCAATCGTCTTTTCCAAGGGCTCGAACCGCAAGGAAACGTCCAGGCTGATGGAAAGCCGGGTGCGCGCGATGATGCAGGCGGCACTCGCCGACCCCCTCCCGAGCCGCTAGCGCAGGCAGTGCGCCTATAGGCGCATCCCGAGAATCGTCTGTTTTTTGTCACGGAAAGGCGGTAGAAGCCGCCGGATGGATTTGAACACGATAGAGCGGAACGACGCCGATAGTGCCGCACAAAGCGCTGCTGTGGCGTCCGCCCCGGCCAAAAAGGTCTTCGTCAAGACCTATGGCTGCCAGATGAATGTCTATGATTCACAGCGGATGACCGATGCGCTGGCCGCCGACGGCTATACCGCGACCGATACCATCGCCGAGGCCGACCTGGTGTTGCTCAACACCTGCCACATCAGGGAGAAGGCGGCGGAAAAGGTCTATTCCGAGCTTGGCCGCATCCGCGACATGAAGGCCGAACGCGCGGCAGCCGGGCGCGAAATGCTGATCGGCGTCGCCGGCTGCGTGGCGCAGGCCGAGGGCGCGGAAATCATCCGCCGTTCGCCCGCCGTCGACCTTGTCATCGGCCCTCAGACCTATCACCGGCTGCCGGACGTGCTGGCGCGGGTGCGCGGCGGCGAGAAGATCGTCGAGACCGAATACGCCATCGAGGACAAGTTCGAGCACCTGCCGCAGCCGAAGCGCGCCGAGGTCATCAAGCGCGGCGTCACCGCCTTCCTCACCGTGCAGGAAGGCTGCGACAAGTTCTGCACCTTCTGCGTCGTGCCCTACACCAGGGGCTCGGAAGTGTCGCGGCCGGTGGCGCAAATCGTCGCCGAAGCCGAGCGGCTGGCCGAAGCCGGCGTACGCGAGGTGACGCTGCTTGGCCAGAACGTCAATGCCTGGCATGGCAAGGGCGAAGACGGCACGGAATGGGGGCTTGGCCGCCTGCTGTTCCGGTTGGCCGAGATCCCCGGCCTGGCGCGGCTGCGCTACACCACCAGCCATCCGCGCGATATGGACGACGAACTGATCGCTGCCCATCGCGACCTGCCGGCTTTGATGCCGTATCTGCATTTGCCGGTGCAATCCGGGTCCGACCGCATCCTCAAGGCGATGAACCGCAGGCATACAGCCAGGGACTATCTGGCGCTGCTCGAGTGCATTCGCGCTGCCCGCGGCGACATCGCTCTGTCCGGCGACTTCATCGTCGGCTTTCCCGGCGAGACCGAGGCCGACTTCGAGGCGACGATGGAACTGGTGCGCCAAGTCAACTACGCCTCGGCCTTTTCGTTCAAATATTCGCCGCGTCCCGGCACGCCGGGCGCCGATATGCCCGATCATGTGCCGGAGGCGGTCAAGGATGAGCGCTTGCAACGGCTGCAGGCCCTCTTGCTGAAACAGCAGCAGGATTTCGGCCTGAGCCTGGTCGGCAGCACCATCGATACGCTGATTGAAAAGCCGGGCCGTCAGGTCGGTCAGAAGGTCGGCCGCTCGCCCTGGCTGCAGCCGGTTATTGTTGATGAAAAGGCCGGCGAAATCGGTGACATTATCCGGGTGCGAATCACGAAGACGGGCTACAATAGCCTGTTCGCCGAGTTGGCCTGATACATGTCGCCCAAAAGTGGTCCTGTTTTGGGGCAACGACATGCATAGCCATAACCCTCGGCAGATGAGGAGAGACGGTTGAGCGCTGCTGAAGTGAAGACCCTGCCCCAGAACCAGACATCCGGGGCCTCTGACATGGCGCACATCGTTCTGACTTTCGACAACAACAAGCTTGCCAGCGCCCTGTACGGCCAGTTTGACGAGAACCTGGCCCGGCTCGAGCAGAAGCTCGGCGTCGATATCCGCTCGCGCGGCAACCAGCTGACCATCAAGGGCTCGGCCTCCGCGGCCGAGCAGGCGCGCCGCGCTCTCGACAATCTCTACGGCATTCTCCAGAAAGGCACCGATATCGGCCAGTCCGACGTCGACGGCGCCGTGCGCATGGCCATTGCCGCCGACGACCAGCTGACGCTGCCGACGCTGGAGCGCAAGGGCAAGGTCTCCGCCGCCCAGATCTCCACGCGCAAGAAGACCATCTATGCCCGTTCGCTCAACCAGGACGCCTATATGCGGGCGCTGGAGCGCTCGGAACTGGTGTTCGGCATCGGCCCGGCCGGCACCGGCAAGACCTATCTTGCGGTGGCGCATGCAGCGATGCTGCTCGAACGCGGCATGGTCGAGCGCATCATCCTGTCGCGCCCGGCGGTCGAGGCCGGCGAGCGGCTGGGCTTCCTGCCCGGCGACATGAAGGAGAAGGTCGATCCGTATCTGCGGCCGCTCTACGACGCGCTCTATGACATGATGCCGGCCGACAAGGTCGAACGCGCCATTGCCGCCGAGGTGATCGAAATCGCGCCGCTCGCCTTCATGCGTGGACGCACGCTGGCGCATGCCGCAGTCATCCTCGACGAGGCGCAGAACACCACGCCGATGCAGATGAAGATGTTTTTGACCCGTCTTGGCGAGAATTCGCGCATGATCGTCACCGGCGATCCGACGCAGATCGATCTGCCCCCAAGCACCAAATCCGGCCTGGTCGAAGCGTTGCGTGTCCTCGACGGTGTGGCCGGCGCGGTAACCGTGCGCTTCAACGATGTCGACGTCGTGCGCCATCCGCTGGTGGCGGAAATCGTCAGGGCCTATGACCGCGACGCCAAGCTGGCGCGTGGCCTCGGCGCCGAGAATTGATCATGACGATGCGGGCTCATGCCTGAAGACATGAAAACTGGCGGCGGGGAAAGTTCGATCCCCGTCGAGATCGACCTGTCGGTCGATGCTGGCGATTGGCCCGACGAGGCGGCGCTGACCCTTCTGGTCGGCCGCGCGGTGTCGGCTGCCTTTGCCGAAACCGCTGCTGCCGGCCATTCGGAGCTAAGCATCGTCTTTTCCGACGATGCCCATATCCGCACCCTCAACGCTGGCTGGCGCGGCAAGGACAAGGCGACCAACGTCTTGTCTTTCCCGGCTTTTCCGTTCCCCAAGGGCGGCAAGCTGCCGCCGATGCTGGGCGATATCGTGCTCGCTGCCGAGACGGTCGCGCGCGAAGCGGCCCTGGAAGAGAAGCCCTTCGAGAACCATATCACCCATCTCGTCATCCACGGCCTTCTACATTTGCTGGGCTACGATCACGAGACCGATGCAGAGGCCGAGGAGATGGAAGCCATCGAGCGCGCGGCGCTTGCAAGGCTTGCCATTCCCGATCCCTACACGTAATGACAAAAGACCAATTGACCGGACGACGATGAACGACAAACCAGAAACTGCCGCCCGCCCCGAGGCTGGCAGTGCGACCAAGCCTTCCGATACGACGGAAGAGGGATCGAGTCCGAGTACCATCACCGGCAGCCCCGCTTCTGGTAGCATCGCCAGCGAGCCATCGCCTGCCGGTCCGTCCCTGTTCGACCGCGTTTTGGGCCTGTTCCGGCAGCGCAACGGCACCAGCCTGCGCGAGGAAATTGCCGGCGCGCTTGCCGAAACGACAAGCGATGTCGAATCGTTTTCGCCCGGCGAACGCGCCATGCTCAACAACATATTGCGCCTGCGCGAAGTGCGCGTCGAGGACGTTATGGTGCCGCGCGCCGACATCGAGGCGGTCGAGATCACCACGACTTTGGGCGATCTGCTCGGCCTGTTCGAGCAATCCGGCCATTCGCGCATGCCGGTCTATTCCGAGACTCTCGACGACCCGCGCGGCATGGTCCACATCCGTGACGTGCTGGCGCACATCACCAAGGTCGCCCGCGTCAAGAAGGGCAGGACATCGAGGAAGACGCCGGCAACGACGCTTCTCGACCTCGCCCAGGTCGATCTCCGACGCACCATCGGCGACCTCAATCTGATCCGAGCGGTACTGTTCGTGCCGCCCTCCATGCTTGCCTCCGACTTGATGGGTCGCATGCAGACAACGCGCACCCAGATGGCGCTGGTCATCGACGAATATGGCGGCACGGATGGCCTGGCCTCGCTGGAAGACATCGTCGAAATGGTCGTCGGCGACATCGAAGATGAACATGACGAAGACGAGCCGCTGATCACCCAGACCGGCGAGGGCGTCTTCGTCGTCGACGGCAAGGCTGAGATCGACGAGGTCGCCAAGATGATCGGCGAGGACTTTACCGCCGGCGAACATGGCGAATATGTCGACACCATTGGCGGCATGATCTTCAACACGCTGGGCCGCGTGCCGGCGCGTGGCGAAGTGGTCCAGGCGATACCCGGCTTCGAGTTCCACGTGCTCGATGCCGATCCGCGCCGCGTCAAGCGCGTGCGCATCGTCCAGAATCAGAAAGGCGAGCGCCGCCGCCGCGCCACCGCTCGCTCCGAGCAGGCCTGATTCGCGCCGCATGACGGTCGAGGACCCGTTCAAGCACACCACGTTCGGTTCCGGGGTTTTCTATAGGGATCCAAGGGCTGCACTGATCTGGCTTGAAGCCGCTTTCGGTTTCGAACCGAGCATGGTGGTCAGCGACGCCGACGGACGGCTGGTCCATGCCGAAATGCGTTTCGGCGACGGCTACATCATCGTCGATTCCGAATGGGCCGATCACGTCGCCAGCCCGGCAAGTGGCGGCGGCAAGAACACCCAGTCGGTCTGTGTGCGCCTGAAAGACGGCCTGGACGCGCATTGCGAACGGGCGAGAGCGGCCGGAGCCGAGATTGTCGAGCAGCCTGCCGACCAGTTCTACGGCGAGAGGCAATACCGGGCGCGCGATCCCGAAGGTCATGTCTGGACCTTCACCCAGACCTTGCGCGCCGTTCCGCGCGAGGAGGCCGAGCAGCTGAGCGGCTTGAGCATAGAAGGCTGGCACCGGTAACATCAGATTGCGCTTGTCGATGTTTGGAGCACGGCGCGCGGCCTGATAAATCTTGGCTCCTGATTCGCACGACTTGGGAAGTCTGCATGGAGCGCCTGGCCGGCCGGATAATTCTGCTTTGGGGCTGGCGGCGTGCGCCGGTGGCGTTTCTCGCCGGCGCGCTGGCGGTGCTCGCCCAGGCGCCATACGATTTCTTCGCCGTCTGTTTCGTCTCGTTTCCGCTGCTGGTCTGGCTGCTCGACGGCGCCACCGGCGAGGCTTCCGACAGCTGGCTCAGGCGCCTGCGGCCAGCCTTTGCCATCGGCTGGTGGTTCGGTTTCGGTTATTTCCTCGCCGGTCTGTGGTGGATCGGCGAGGCGCTTCTGGTCGAGGCCGACAGTTTCGCCTGGGCCTTGCCCTTCGCGGTCGTCGGCATTCCTTTGGCGCTGGCGTTTTTCTACGGCTTCGCCACCGTCGTCGCGCGGCTGTTATGGACCAACGACATTGGCCGCATCGCCGCCCTTGCCTTTGCTTTCGGCCTGACGGAATGGCTGCGCGGCTTCCTGTTCACCGGCTTTCCCTGGAATGCCGTTGGCTATGCGGCGATGCCCGTGCCGTTATTGATGCAAAGCGTGTCGGTGACCGGCATGATCGGCATGAACGCGCTGGCAGTCTTTGTCTTTGCAATGCCGGCTCTGCTCGCCGCGCGCAGGCACCTGCGCCTCGGACTGGTATTGCTTGCCGCTCTCGTCGCCGCCCATGCCGGCTTCGGCTATTTCAGACTGGCGGCCCCCGACAAGCCGGCAACGCACAATCTCGATGTCCGCATTGTGCAGCCGGATGTCGATCTCAGCGAGAAGTGGGACGCTTCGGTGCGCGACCGCATCTTCGCCACCATGATGGGCCTGTCGGCCGCAGCGCCGGATCCCGGTCATAACAAGCCGCAGCTGATCCTGTGGCCGGAGACGTCGGTGCCCTTCCTGTTCACCGAACACCCCGATGCGCTGACGGCGCTCGGCGACATGCTGCAGCCCGGGCAGATGCTGATCGCCGGCGTCGTGCGCGAGGAGGGCGGATCGGGGGCCGAGACCGGCAGCCGCTACTACAATTCCGTGGTGGCGATCGACGACAAGGGCGAGATTGCCGACGCCGTCGACAAGGTCCATCTGGTGCCCTTCGGCGAGTATCTGCCGTTCTCCGGTCTGCTCGGCCGCTTCGACATCGAACAATTGGTTGCCGGGCCGATGAACTTTGCTGCCGGCAATGAGCGCCACCCGATCGTCTTGCCCGGCGGCATAAGCGCCTTGCCGTTTATTTGCTATGAGGTGATCTTTCCGGATCTGGTGGCAGTTGACGCTACGTCATCCCAGCTTATTGTGAATGTCACAAACGACGCCTGGTTCGGCGACACGCCCGGGCCGTATCAGCATTTCAGGCAGGCGCAGGTTCGTGCGGTGGAAAATGGATTGCCCCTGTTGCGCGCCGCCAACAACGGCATTTCGGCCGTTGTCGATACGCGCGGACGCATCGTCGACGCCTTGGCGGTCGATGCGCGCGGCGCGATCGACGTGCGAGTGCCCATCTCCGGCCAGGCCTTCATCTCCGCCGCTCAACGGCGCATTAACGGAATGCTGATCATGTTCCTGTTTGCCGTGATCGCCCTCGGCTTGAACGTAAGGCAACGGCTACGGGTGAATTGACAGTCGACACATTAGAAACTCATACTGTTCCCGCCTAATTTTCTCGAAGTCGGTTGGTGTTTCTGTTGGGGCAGTTGGCTCCGGCTTCGTTTGGGCAAGAAAAATAGAAAAGGCCGGAAAAATTCGGCGAGGAAAAAATGACAGAAGAAAACAAGAAAAAACCGAATCCGATCGACATCCATGTCGGAAGTCGCGTCCGGCTTCGGCGCAATATGCTTGGAATGAGCCAGGAAAAGCTGGGTGAAAATCTCGGTATTACGTTTCAGCAGATCCAAAAATATGAAAAGGGAACGAATCGCGTCGGCGCCAGCCGTCTACAGGCAATAGCCTCAATACTCAGCGTGCCTGTCGCCTTCTTTTTCGAGGATGCGCCAGGGCAGGAGCCGGTGGGTAACAGAGGATTTGCCGAGGACGCTTCGATGGCTTTCGCCGTCGAATTCTGCGGCAGTCCGGAAGGACTTCAGCTCAATCGCGCCTTCGTCAAGATAGCGGATGTGAAGGTGCGCCGCCGGATCATTGATCTGGTGAAATCCCTTTCTGCCGAAGATGCCGAGTGATCCGGTGCGTCGATTGACCCATTGGCCGGAGTAGCCCAAGGGCTCGACTGCCGGCGGCGCCAAGCCGCCGGTGGTACAAGATATATTGCTGCGACATTCATGCCAGAACCGCGGCACCGCTTGACGAGCGGCGCCCGGCACCGTTAACACGTGGCGCGCCAAAATCGGCAGCCCTGCCGATCGTTTTTTCAAGAGGGGACACCCGTGACGCGGCAGAACTACTTCTTCACCTCGGAATCCGTTGCCGAGGGTCATCCCGACAAGGTTTGTGACCGCATCTCCGACGAGATCGTCGATCTGGTCTATCGCGAGGCCAAGAAGACCGGCATGGACCCCTGGAAAGTCCGCGTCGCCTGCGAGACGCTCGCAACCACCAACCGCGTTGTTATAGCTGGTGAGGTCCGTGTCCCCGAGACACTGTTGAAGAAGGACAAGGCTGGCAAGATCCTGATGGATGCCGCCGGCCACCCTGTCGTCAACCCGGCCAAGTTCAAGTCGGTCGCCCGCAAGGCGATTCGTGAGATCGGCTACGAGCAGGCCGGCTTCCACTGGAAGACGGCAAAGATCGAGGTTCTCCTGCACGGCCAGTCGCCCGACATCGGCCAGGGCGTCGATAACGCCGCCGACCGCCAGGGCGAAGAAGGTGCCGGCGACCAGGGCATCATGTTCGGCTATGCCTGCCGCGAGACGCCGGACCTGATGCCGGCGCCGATCTATTACAGCCACAAGATCCTCGAATTGCTCGCAGCCGCCCGTCACAAAAACAACGGCGAGGCCGGCAAGCTCGGTCCCGACGCCAAGAGCCAGGTCACCGTTCGCTACATCGACGGCAAGGCGGCGGAAGCGACGCAGATCGTGCTATCGACCCAGCATCTCGATTCGAGCTGGGATTCCAAGAAGGTCCGCAAGGTCGTCGAACCTTATATCCGCGAGGCGCTCGGCGACCTCAAGATCGCTGACGATTGCATGTGGTACATCAACCCGACCGGCAAGTTCGTCATCGGCGGCCCGGACGGCGACGCCGGCCTGACCGGCCGCAAGATCATCGTCGACACCTATGGCGGCGCGGCCCCGCATGGCGGCGGCGCCTTCTCCGGCAAGGACACCACCAAGGTCGACCGCTCCGCCGCCTATGCGGCGCGCTATCTCGCCAAGAATGTCGTGGCGGCCAAGCTCGCCGATCGCTGCACCATCCAGCTTTCCTACGCCATCGGCGTTGCCCAGCCGCTGTCGGTCTATGTCGACCTGCACGGCACCGGCAAGGTCGACGAAGCCAAGCTCGAGGAGGCGCTGCGCACGGTGATGGATCTGTCGCCGTCTGGCATCCGCCGTCACCTCGACCTCAACAAGCCGATCTACGCCAAGACGTCGTCCTACGGCCATTTCGGCCGCAAGGCCGGTCGCGACGGGTCTTTCTCCTGGGAGAAGACCGATCTGGCCAAGGCACTCAAGGACGCGGTCGCCGCCTGAGGGCGGCGCGCGACCCGGCCATGGATCCAAAGGAAAGGCGGAGCCGGGCGACCGAAGGGTTCTTCGGCCGCCGGCATGGCAAGACCATTCGCCCGCTGCAGGCGGCGGCGCTGGAAAGCGGTCTTGGCGCCTATGGCCTCGACCTCTCCACCGATGCGCCGGCGGATTTGCGCACGCTGTTCGCAGCGGACGTTTCAGCGGTTCGGCTGGAAATCGGCTTCGGCGGCGGCGAGCATCTGCTGCATCGGGCCATGGAGGCCCCGGCGACCGGCTTCATCGGCGTCGAGCCGTTCGTCAATGGTATGGCCAAGCTGATGATGGCGGTGCGGGAAAAGCCGCTCGCCAATCTTCGCGTCCACAATGATGACGCCACGCGCCTGCTCGATTGGTTGCCGCAGGCCTCGCTCGACGGCATCGACCTGCTCTATCCCGATCCCTGGCCGAAGAAAAAGCACTGGAAGCGGCGCTTTGTCAGCCTGCTCAATCTCGATCGGTTCGCGCGTGTTCTGAGGCCCGGCGGAAAATTCCACTTCGCGTCCGACATCGACACCTATGTTAATTGGACCTTGTTGCACTGCCGGGCGCATGGCGCGCTCCTGTGGCAGGCTGAGGACGCGGCCGACTGGCATCGGCCCTATGAAGGCTGGCCTGGCACACGCTACGAGGCAAAAGCCATTCGCGAGGGCCGGCGGCCGGCCTATCTCACCTTCGTCAGGAAATAGTCCGATGCGGGACCAACGGTCCCGGCATCGTGGTCCGCTTCAGATTTAGAAACGGCCGATCTTGTCGAAAGCGGTCGGGTCCATGCCGAGCCGGCGCAAATCGTTGGCGCGCGGCTTGCGGCCGACTTCAACGGCCCGCGAGGCAGCAACGGCGCTGCCGAAGAGGGCAAAAGCGTCGCCTATGGCGGAAAACACAGTACGGTTGTTCATTGTCTTGACCTTTCGCGCGCCACCGCGCGCCATCTCGGTTTGTGCAGTGCAACATAGATAGGAACGCGGCGTCTGAAATCACAGGGCCGTTACCGCATAGGCGGCATGCGCCCCGCGCAATGCGACTGTCTATAGCAATTGACGAACCGGATTGGTTCCATCACATTCAATGTGAACCAGATTGGTTTCAATATTAACCAGAATGGAGGCGCCGATGGCTGCTTTTACGGTACGGCTCTCTGATGAGACGGCAGCCAAGCTTGACCCACTTGGCGGGTAAAGTTGACCGCTCCCGCTCCTACGTCGCGGCTCAGGCGATCGAAGACTACGTTGCCAGGGAAGAATGGCAACTTGCAGAAATCGAGGCTGGGTTGGGCGAGGCCGACCGCGGTGAATTTGCAAGCGAACAAGAGTTGGCCGAAGTCGTGGCGAAGTATGTCAAGCCGTCTCTCGGCCGATGAGCAAGGTCCGCTGGACGATTCGCGCATTGCGGCGTCTCCACCAGATTGGTGCGTTTGTCGAAAAGGATAGCCCTAACGCCGCTTCACGGGTAGTCGCGCGCATCGTCTCTGCGGCGGACAGCCTACCAGCGATGGGGCGTGTTGGGCGAATAAGGGGCACGCGAGAGCTGGTGCTGGCCGATATTCCGTACCTCATTCCGTATCGGGTGGTGGGCCGCGAGATCGAGATCATCACGGTCATGCATGCGGCCCAGAAATGGCCGCGGCAGCTGTAAGCATTGGCCGTTACGACAGGCGCTGGCATCGAGACTTGAAACACCGGCCGGGATCGTCTATATCAGCCTCAAATTCTTGGTCGGTATGACGAAGAGTGGGTCCACCCGGTCCCGCTCTTTTTTATTACCTGCCGGTCAGCCATCAGAGCATGATCCCGAAAAGTGGGAACCGGTTTTCGGAAAAGATCATGCTCAGCAAAGAGATAGATCAGGATGACCGAACCTCATCTGATCTGGAGCACGACAGGAACCGCATGACTGCAACGGCAAGCGAAGCCGACGACCGCATCATCCGCGAAAGCGGCATCGATGCGCGCATCGCGCTGATCGTTCAGCCGGTGTTGCGCGGCATCGGTTTCCGCCTCGTGCGGGTGCATCTGTCGGGCCAGAACGGGCTGACGCTGCAGATCATGGCCGAACGCGAGGACGGCACCATGACCGTCGAGGATTGCGAAGAGGTCAGCCGCGCCGTGTCGCCGGCGCTCGACGTCGACGATCCGATCGAAAAGGCCTATCATCTCGAAGTGTCGTCGCCCGGCATCGACCGGCCGCTGGTGCGCAAGTCGGATTTCGTCACCTGGACCGGCCATCTGGTGAAGATGGAAACCTCAGTGCTGGTAGCCGACCGCAAGCGCTTCAAGGGCAAGATTGCCGAAGCCGCCGAAGACGATGTGCTGATCGAGCGCGACAAGGCCGCTTATGGCGAAGAGCCGACGGTGCGCGTTCCCTATGACGCGATCGCCGATGTGCGGCTGATCCTCACCGACGACCTCATCCGCGACGCCCTGTCGAAGGATAACAGGGAACGCAAGGAAGCCAAGAAACGCCGCGGCGAGCCGGAAGACGATGTTTCCGAAGACGCCACGGAAGAACACGAACAGGAATAACGATTGAGCTGCCGGCCAAAGCTCCGGCACCCAGTTCGGGAGATAAAGACATGGTTGTAAGCGCCAACAGACTTGAACTGCTGCAGATCGCCGATGCGGTCGCGCGTGAAAAGTCGATCGACAAGTCGATCGTCATCGCCGCAATGGCCGATGCGATCCAGAAGGCTGCGCGCTCGCGCTACGGCCAGGAAACCAACATCCGCGCCGACATCAACGCCACCACCGGCGAGATGAAGCTGCAGCGGCTGATGGAAGTGGTCGAGAAGGTCGATGACTACGCCACCCAGATCGCCATCTCCTCGGCGCGCGAGCGCAATCCCGACGCCCAGCTCGGCGACTTCATCGCCGAACAGCTGCCGCCGATGGATTTCGGCCGCATCGCCGCCCAGTCAGCCAAGCAGGTCATCGTGCAGAAGGTGCGCGAGGCCGAACGTGACCGCCAGTATGACGAATACAAGGACCGCATCGGCGAGATCGTCAACGGCACCGTCAAGCGCGTCGAATATGGCAACGTCATCGTCGATCTCGGCCGTGGCGAGGCGATTATCCGCCGCGACGAGCTGATCCCGCGCGAAAACTACAAGTATGGCGACCGCGTCCGCGCCTATGTCTACGACGTGCGCCGCGAACAGCGCGGCCCGCAAATCTTCCTGTCGCGTACCCATCCGCAGTTCATGGCCAAGCTCTTCACCATGGAAGTGCCGGAAATCTACGACGGCATCATCGAGATCAAGTCGGTCGCCCGCGATCCGGGCTCGCGCGCCAAGATCGCCGTCATTTCGCGTGACTCATCCATCGATCCGGTCGGCGCCTGCGTCGGTATGCGCGGCAGCCGCGTCCAGGCGGTGGTCGGCGAATTGCAGGGCGAAAAGATCGACATCATTCCGTGGTCGCCTTCGGCCGCCTCCTTCATCGTCAATGCGCTGCAGCCGGCGGAAGTCGCCAAAGTCGTGCTCGACGAAGATGCCGAGCGCATCGAGGTGGTGGTTCCCGACGACCAGCTGTCTCTGGCCATCGGCCGCCGCGGCCAGAACGTGCGTCTTGCCTCGCAGCTCACCGGCTGGGATATCGACATCCTGACCGAGGCCGAGGAATCCGAACGCCGCCAGAAGGAATTCGTCGAGCGTTCGTCGCTGTTCATGGAAGCGCTCGATGTCGACGAAATGGTCGGCCAGGTGCTGGCCTCCGAAGGCTTTACCAGCGTCGAGGAAGTTGCCTATGTCGATTCAGGCGAGATCGCCTCGATCGACGGCTTCGACGAAGACACCGCTTCGGAGATCCAGACCCGCGCCCGCGAATATCTGGAGAAGATCGAAGCCGAGCATGACGAGAAGCGCAAGGCGCTGGGCGTCACCGACGAGCTGCGCGAAATCCCCGGCGTTACCACCGCCATGATGGTGACGCTCGGCGAGGATGGCGTGAAGACGATCGAGGATTTCGCCGGCTATGCCGCCGACGACCTCACCGGCTGGAAGGAACGCAAGGACGGCGAGACCAAGGTCTATCCGGGCGTGCTCGCCAATCACGGCGTGTCGCGCACTGATGCCGAGCAGATGGTTCTGGCAGCCCGCCTCAAGGCCGGCTGGATCACCGAAGACGAGCTTGCAGCCGAACAGGTCCCGGCTGACGAAGCTGTTGGTGCGTGAGGTGAAACCGCATCGCACACAACCCGCCCCAGGACGAGATGAACGATCGCACCTGCATCGTTACCCGCAGGCAAGCCGAGCCGGATGAGCTGATCCGTTTCGTCGTCGGCCCGGATTCGGCCGTCGTTCCGGACATCAAGAGAAACCTGCCCGGCCGTGGTTGTTGGGTGAGCGCCGACCGCCTACATATCGACAAGGCGGCGGCGAAGAACCTGTTTGCCCGCGCCTTCAAGGCGCAAGTGACCGTGCCGCCCGATCTCGGCGGCATGGTCGACGGACTGCTTGCACGATCCGCTCTGGGCATGCTCGGCCTTGCTCGCAAGGCCGGCGCAATCGCTCTCGGCGCCACCAAGGTCGAGAGCGCGGTGCGCAGTGGACTGGCGCTTTTCGTGCTCCACGCGACCGAAGCATCCGACGACGGCGTGCGCAAGATCAGCCAGGCGCGGCGGGCAACTGTCCACCTCGGCGGGCCTGCAGTCCTTGCCTACAAACTTTTCTCCGAGGCCGAGTTGAGCTTGGCATTGGGGGGCACAAATGTGATACATGCTGCCGTTCTCGCGGGAGACGCGGGCAAGGCGGTTGAGAAGCGCATGGTTGCGCTCGACCGATATCGGGGCGGAACCCCCGACGATCTGGCAATGCTTGCGGCCGTTGCTGACGAAGATGATGCTGCAGAGGATATGGAATGAGCGATACGAAATCGGGCGACGACAAGACGTTGAGTGTTACACCGAAGAAGACCTTGACGCTGAAGCGCCCCGGTACCGAGCAGAGCGTCGTGCGCCAGAATTTCTCGCATGGCCGCACCAAGCAGGTCCAGGTCGAGATCAAAAAGCGCAAATTCTCCATGCCCGGCGACAAGCCGGAGCCGGTGGCTGCACCCGTTTTGACGCCCAAGCCAGCGGTTGTGGCAGCCCCCGTGGTGCAGGAAGCGCCCAAGGCGCCGCCCCCGCCGCCGCCGGCCGAACGCAGCGGCATGGTGCTGAACGAATTGTCGCGTGGCGAAATGGAAGCCCGGCGCAGGGCGCTCGAAGGCTCCAAGGTTCGCGAGGTCGAGGATCGCCAGCGCGCCGCCGAAGACGCCAAGCGCCGCGCTGAGGACGAGGAGCGCCGCAAGCGCGAGCGCGAGGAATCCGCGCGCCGTCAGGCCGAGGAAGAAGCTCGTCTGCAGACCGAGGCCGAGTCCCGCCGCCGTGCCGAGGAAGAGGCGCGCCGTCGCGCGCCGCTGGCCGCCGAACTGGCGACGGTCGATGACGAGGAAGAGGTCAAGCCGAAACGCACCGGCGTCGGGGCACCGGTTCGCCGTCCGGTCACGCCCGAAGTGGCGCGTCCGGCCAAGCCGACCAAGGCCGAGGAAGACCGTCGTCGCGGCAAGCTGACCCTCAACACGGCGCTTTCCGACGAAGATGCGCGCGCCCGCTCGCTGTCGTCGATGCGTCGCCGCCAGGAAAAATTCAAGCGCGCGATGCACAATGAGCCGCGCGAGAAGGTTATGCGCGAAGTGATCCTGCCCGAAACCATCACCATCCAGGAACTGGCGCAGCGCATGTCCGAGCGCGCCGTCGATGTGGTCAAGTACTTCATGAAGCAGGGCCAGATCCTGAAGCCGGGCGACATTATCGACGCCGACACGGCCGAACTGGTCGCCACCGAATTCGGCCACACGGTCCGCCGCGTCGCCGAGTCCGACATCGAGGAAGGCCTGTTCAACATCGCCGACAATGCCGAGGACCTGGTGTCGCGGCCGCCAGTCGTAACCATCATGGGCCATGTCGACCACGGCAAGACCTCGCTGCTCGACGCCATCCGCAATGCCAATGTCGTCTCCGGCGAGGCCGGCGGCATCACCCAGCATATCGGCGCCTACCAGGTCGAGAAGAACGGTCAGAAGATCACCTTCATCGACACGCCAGGCCACGCCGCCTTCACGGCGATGCGCGCCCGCGGCGCCCAGGCCACCGACATCGCCATCCTGGTGGTGGCGGCCGACGACAGCGTCATGCCGCAGACGATCGAATCGATCAGCCATGCCAAGGCGGCCGGCGTTCCGATCATCGTGGCGATCAACAAGATCGACAAGCACGGCGCCGATCCGCAGAAGGTGCGTTCGGAACTGCTGCGCCATGAAGTGTTCGTCGAATCGATGGGCGGTGAAGTTCTGGACGTCGAAGTCTCGGCGACCAAGGGCACCAATCTCGACAAGCTGCTCGAGGCGATCCTGCTGCAGGCCGAAATTCTCGACCTCAAGGCCAATCCGGACCGCACCGCCGAGGGCGTCGTCATCGAAGCCCAGCTCGACAAGGGCCGCGGCCCCGTCGCCACCGTGCTGGTGCAGACCGGCACCTTGATGCCGGGCGACATTCTCGTCGCCGGCAACGAATGGGGCCGGGTGCGCGCGCTGGTCAACGACCGTGGCGAACAGGTCAAGGAAGCCCCGCCGGCTATGCCGGTCGAGGTGCTTGGCCTGCAGGGCACGCCGCAGGCCGGTGACCGCTTCGCCGTCGTCAACAACGAGGCGCGCGCCCGCGAGATCACCGAGTATCGTCAGCGTCTGGCCCGTGAGAAGGCGGTGGCCAAGCATGCCGGCCAGCGCGGCTCGCTGGAACAGATGATGTCGCAGTTGCAGACGAGCGGGTTGAAGGAATTCCCGCTGGTCATCAAGGGCGACGTGCAGGGTTCGATCGAGGCGATCAGCGCTGCTCTCGACAAGCTCGGCACCGACGAGGTGCGTGCACGCATCGTTCACGCCGGCGCCGGCGCCATCACCGAAAGCGACGTGTCGCTGGCGGAGACTTCGGGCGCCGCCATCATCGGCTTCAATGTCCGCGCCAATGCGCAGGCACGTGCTGCCGCTGTGGCTGCCGGTATCGAGATCCGCTACTACTCGATCATCTATAACCTCGTCGATGACGTGAAGGCAGCGCTTTCGGGCCTGCTTTCGCCGGAACGTCGCGAGACCTTCATCGGCAATGCCGAGATCCTCGAGATCTTCGACATCACCAAGGTCGGCAAGATCGCCGGCTGCCGTGTCACCGAAGGCAAGGTCGAGCGCGGTGCGGGCGTACGCCTGATCCGCGACAACGTCGTCATCCACGAAGGCACGCTGAAGACGCTCAAGCGCTTCAAGGACGAAGTTGCGGAAGTCCCGGGCGGTCAGGAGTGCGGCATGGCCTTCCAGAACTACGAGGACATGCGCGTCGGCGACATCATCGAGTGCTTCCGCGTCGAGATGGTGACCCGGACGTTGTAGTGTCGGCATATGGAGACAGAACCAAGCCTCGAATATCGCTTTGTTCTGTCGCCTGACGACTTTTCAGGAGTCTATTCGAAACAGCGAGACGAAAATCGGCTCGCTGGCTTGAGGCGTTTATCGTACTGCCTCCTGATAGGCATTCCGCTTGTGCTTGCCACCAATGTCCTTGACCGTTCCGGGGCGCTTGCCGGACTTGCCGGTCTTGTCGGGATGATGACTATCGTTGCAGGAATCATGGCCAACCTTCGGCTGATATTCTCGAGAAAAGAAAAGGCTGCTCAATTCGATCCTCGGCCAACCCTTGTCCGGGTCAATCAAGCTGGGATTTCGAAGCTGGTCACGGACTCGGAAAGTCACACAGGCTGGAGTGCTGTAGAGAAGATTACTTTGACCGAATTCGGCATCGGCCTGATAACGCAGCAAGATGCTTGGCTAATTCCGAAGAAGGCCTTTGGGACCGAAAATGAAATGAGAGTTCAGTACGACAACATCGTGTCCGTCATGAATTCAAGCCAGATAGTGCAAACAGCGGAGCAGACTGAGCCACGTACATTGCACTAAGGCAAGCCGGCGTACTTGATGGGGTAGCCAAGTGCGGCCAATGGCGCTAAGTCAGCGGTTTGAGGCGGTTCGAACCCGCACTGAGAGAGAAGCTTTCATGCCAAAATCGTCAAATGCTGGGCCATCCCAGCGCATGCTGCGCGTCGGCGAACAGGTTCGCCATGCGCTGTCGGAAACCTTGCAGCGCGGCGAGATCATTGATCCGGTGATCGAAAACGCCGTGGTGTCTGTGTCGGAAGTGCGCATGTCGCCCGACCTGAAGGTTGCCACTGCTTTTGTCTCGCCGCTCGGCGCAAAGGATACCGGTGCGGTGATCGACGCGCTCAACAAGCATGCAAAATTCGTCCGGGGCCGCGTTTCCGGCGCGCTCCGGCAAATGAAGTTCATGCCTGAGTTTCGCTTCAAGCTCGACACGTCATTCGACAATTTCGCCAGGATCAACGATCTCCTGAAATCGCCCGAAGTCGCCCGCGATCTCGGCCCTGAAGACAACAACGACAAGGACGAGAAATAGTGGGGCGCCGCGGCAAGAAGAAAGGGCGGCCGATTTCGGGCTGGGTGGTGCTGGACAAGCCGGTCGGCATGGGCTCGACCGAAGCCGTCTCCAAGATCAAATGGCTGTTCCAGGCCGAAAAGGCCGGCCATGCCGGCACGCTCGATCCGCTGGCCTCCGGCATGCTGCCGATCGCGCTCGGCGAGGCCACCAAGACCGTGCCTTACGTCCAGGACGGCGCCAAGATCTATCGTTTCACCGTCGCCTGGGGCGAGGAGCGCTCTACTGACGACCTCGAGGGTCCGGTAACGCAAAACTCCGACCGGCGTCCGGCCGAGGCCGACGTCAGGGCGCTGCTGCCGAAATACACCGGCGTCATCATGCAGACGCCGCCGCAATTCTCAGCCATCAAGATAGCGGGCGAACGCGCCTACGACCTCGCCCGCGAGGGCGAGACGGTCGACATACCCGCGCGGGAGATTGAAATCGGCCGCCTCGATATTGTGGAACACGCTGCCGACCGCACCCTTTTCGAGGTCGAATGCGGCAAGGGCACCTATGTGCGCTCGCTGGCCCGCGACATGGGCCGCGACCTCGGCTGTTTCGGCCACATCGCCGAATTGCGCCGGGTTGAGGTAGAACCGTTCACCCAGGAAGATTTCGTCACCGTCGCTGAGTTGGAGGCCGCCCGTTTCGGCGAACAGCGCGAAGCTGACGGCGACGCCGATGTTGTCGATGCGCCGATCGACTTCGGCGCCATCGATGCGCTGCTTGTCGATACTGCGGCCGCGCTCGACTGCCTGCCGCAGATCGCCATCAGCGACGATGCGGCGACAAAAATCCGGCTTGGCAATCCGGTCATCATCCGCGGCCGCGACGCGCCCGTGGAAGCCGAGGAAGCCTGCGCCACCGCGCGCGGCAAGCTGGTCGCCATCGGCGCCATCGAGCAAGGCATGTTCAAGCCCAAGCGGGTCTTTGCCGGCTGACCACTCTCGTCTAGTTTCACTTCGAGGTTACATCCGAGGGGCAGATGGCAAAGGCTGAGGCGGTGAAAAACCGGGTGCCGGTGAAAACGCGGCGGCCGCCGGTCGGCGCCTCGCCGGGCACGCTGATCGCCGATCCGGCGGCGCGCCGCTCCGAGCTCCGGCTGACGCTGATCTCGCCGGAAAAATTCAAGACCATCGACAAGGCCAGCATCGATGATCTCAACACCCATTGCGACAACTGGCCGGTCGTCTGGCTGGACTGCACCGGGCTGGCCAACATCCAGTTGATCGAGGAGATCGGCCGGATTTTCAACCTGCATCCGCTGGCTCTGGAAGATGTCGTCAACACCGGCCAGCGGCCGAAGGTCGATTTCTTCGAGGATCACGCCTTCGTCGTCATGCGCATGATCGACGACGTCAAGGTGCATCGCTACGAGCAGATCGCGGTGTTCTTCGGCAGGAATTTCGTTGTCACCTTCCAGGAGCGCGAAGGCGATCCGTTCGATCCCGTACGCAAGCGCATTGCCGCCTCGCTGCCCAATCGGCTGCGGATGCGCGGCGCCGACTATCTGGCCTATGCGCTCATCGACTCCATCGTCGACAGCTATTTCCCGCCGATTGAGGCCGCGGGCGAGGAGGTCGACGGCATCGAAGACGAGATGCTCAACA
This sequence comes from Mesorhizobium sp. WSM4306, assembly GCF_007003975.1. Taxonomy (GTDB): domain Bacteria; phylum Pseudomonadota; class Alphaproteobacteria; order Rhizobiales; family Rhizobiaceae; genus Mesorhizobium. The sequence continues at coordinate 132,541 of NZ_VFTC01000016.1, read as the reverse complement.
CCCCGCACAAGCATCAGATGCGGCAACTGCACGAATTGCGGCGCGACGCCAATGTGCTCAAGGGCGTGCTGTGGCCGATGCGCGACGCACTGGCGACGCTGATCCGCAACGACGTGCCCTATGTGAAGGCTGAGACGAAGATATTCTTCAATGACACGCTCGACCACGCACTGCGGCTGATCGAACTGGTCGAGAACCAGCGCGACATGCTGACCGGCCTGATTGAAATGCATCTGTCGCTGAGCCAGGCGCGCACCAACGATGTCATCTCTTATCTGACCATCGTCTCGGTGATCTTCATGCCGCTCACCTTCCTGGTTGGTATCTGGGGCATGAATTTCGACCCCGAAACCTCGCCATGGAACATGCCGGAACTGAAGGCCTATTACGGCTATCCGGCTTCGCTGCTGTTCATGCTGGCCGTTGCTGTCGGCCTGATCGTCTTCTTCAAACGGAAGAAGTGGCTATAAGCTTCTGGTGCCAGAAAAGTCTTGGATTCCAGGGCAAAAGCCCGCGAAAAGCCGGCTTTGTGAATTGGGCTGGTGTTTTCCGGGGAATTGCCCTATATGCGCCGCAGCATAGCGCCTTGACGCTTTGCATGCACGGCCCCTGCTGGACGACATCCCGGCTGTGGGCGACCCGTTTCCTCAAACAGATAAGGAAAAACACGATGTCGATTACTGCCGAGCGCAAACAGGAATTGATGGGTGAATTCGCAACCGCCAAGGGCGATACCGGGTCTCCGGAAGTCCAGGTGGCCATCCTTTCCGAGCGCATCAAGAACCTGACCGACCACTTCAAGGACCACAAGAAGGATAACCATTCCCGCCGTGGTCTGCTCGCTCTCGTCTCCCAGCGCCGCAGCCTGCTTGATTATCTCAAGCGCAAGGATGACGCGCGCTACCAGACGCTGATCGAGAAGCTCGGTCTGCGCCGTTGACGAATTGACCGGCGGGCTTTCTTCGGAGAGCCCGCCGGTCGCGCATTCTGCCAGTCGCATCGACTGGCCAGACCCGGTTTCGAGCGTGCAGAGGGCCACTCGAAACCGCCCATGGACGGTCATGGGGCAGGATTGCAGGACGCTCGTGCGCTGACCAGCGCCGAAATTTACCCGAGCTTCCCGTTGTCTTGCCCGTGGCTGCCCGAGAAAGGAAGCCAGGGAAAGGGCATCCGCGCACCGTGAAACGGCGCGGCCCTTTCCGCTTATTAAGGACAAGACATGTTCAATCACCACAAAGTGGAAATCGAATGGGGCGGTCGTCCGCTCATCCTGGAAACCGGCAAGATCGCGCGTCAGGCTGACGGCGCGGTGCTAGCGACCTACGGCGAAACCAAGGTTCTCGCCACCGTCGTTTCGATGAAGGAGCCGAAGCCAGGTCTCGATTTCTTCCCGCTGACCGTCAACTACCAGGAAAAGACCTACGCCGCCGGCAAGATCCCGGGCGGCTACTTCAAGCGCGAAGGCCGTCCGAGCGAAAAGGAAACGCTGGTTTCCCGCCTGATCGACCGCCCGATCCGCCCGCTCTTCGCCGATGGCTACAAGAACGACACCCAGATCGTCGTCACCGTCGTCCAGCATGACCTCGAAAACGATCCGGACATCCTGTCGATCGTCGCCACCTCGGCCGCTCTGACGCTCTCGGGCGTCCCCTTCATGGGCCCGGTCGGCGGCGCCCGCGTCGGCTACATCAACGGCGAATATGTGCTCAACCCGCATGTCGACGAAATGCAGGAATCCAAGCTCGACCTCGTTGTCGCCGGCACCGCCGACGCCGTTCTGATGGTCGAGTCCGAAGCCAAGGAACTTGGCGAAGAGCTGATGCTCGGGGCCGTCATGTTCGGCCACAAGGGCTTCCAGCCGGTCATCGACGCCATCATCAAGCTGGCCGAAGTTGCCGCCAAGGAACCGCGCGATTTCACGGCGCCGGATTATTCCGCGCTTGAAGCCGAGATGCTGAAGATCGTCGGCGACGAGCTCAGCAATGCCTACAAGAACGTCGACAAGCAGAAGCGCTACGCCGCCGTCGACGCCGTCAAGGCCAAGGTCAAGGCAGCGTTTGCCCCGGCCGAAGGCGAAGACGCCAAGTACACGTCCGAGCAGATCGGTTCGGTGTTCAAGGAACTTCAGGCCAAGGTCGTGCGCTGGAACATCCTGGACACCGGCTCGCGCATCGACGGCCGTGACCTCAAGACGGTCCGCAAGATCGTCTCGGAAGTCGGCGTTTTGCCGCGCACCCACGGTTCGGCGCTGTTTACCCGCGGCGAGACCCAGGCGCTGGTCGTTGCCACGCTCGGCACCGGCGAGGACGAGCAGTATGTCGATTCGCTGACCGGCATGTACAAGGAGAAGTTCCTCCTTCACTACAACTTCCCTCCCTACTCCGTCGGTGAGACCGGCCGCATGGGTTCGCCGGGCCGCCGCGAAATCGGCCACGGCAAGCTCGCTTGGCGCGCTATCCGTCCGATGCTGCCCTCCGCTGACCAGTTCCCCTACACGCTGCGCGTCGTGTCGGAGATCACCGAGTCCAACGGCTCGTCGTCGATGGCCACCGTCTGCGGAACCTCGCTGGCGCTGATGGATGCCGGCGTTCCGCTGGCCAAGCCCGTCGCCGGTATCGCCATGGGCCTGATCAAGGAAGGCGAGCGCTTCGCGGTTCTCTCTGACATCCTGGGTGACGAAGATCACCTCGGCGACATGGACTTCAAGGTCGCCGGCACCGCCAACGGCATCACCTCGCTGCAGATGGATATCAAGATCGAGGGCATCACCGAGGAGATCATGAAGATCGCGCTGGACCAGGCCAAGGATGGCCGCCAGCATATCCTCGGCGAGATGGCGCATGCTCTGACCGGCGCCCGCCCCGAACTCGGCGAGTTCGCCCCGCGCATCGAGGTCATGCACATCCCGACCGACAAGATCCGCGACGTTATCGGCTCGGGCGGCAAGGTCATCCGCGAGATCGTCGAGAAGACAGGCGCCAAGATCAACATCGAGGATGACGGCACGGTCAAGATCGCTTCGTCGAACGCCAAGGAGATCGAGGCGGCCAAGAAGTGGATCCACACCATCGTCGCCGAGCCGGAAGTCGGCGAGATCTACGAAGGCACGGTCGTCAAGACCGCCGACTTCGGCGCTTTCGTCAACTTCTTCGGTCCGCGTGACGGCCTCGTCCACATCTCGCAGCTTGCCAACGACCGGGTCGCCAAGACCTCGGACGTCGTCAAGGAAGGCGACAAGGTCTGGGTCAAGCTGATGGGCTTCGACGAGCGCGGCAAGGTCCGCCTGTCGATGAAGGTCGTCGACCAGGCCACCGGCAAGGAAATCGCCCGCGACAAGAAGGCCGAAGGCGAAGAAAACGCCGCCTGAGCGGTCCGAGAATGACATTGAAACGGGCGCGGCTTATGTCGCGCCCGTTTTCGTTTTAGAGCAGTTCCAGGAAAAGTATGAGGCGGTTTTCCCGGGAAAGGCGCGTAGCGCTTTGCCTTGGGAACTGCGTCAAATCAAAGAGATCGACAATGGCCGCTGAGCCGCTGAAGACACTGTTCCATCCCTTCGAGGCCGAGGCGCTGCCTCCGCCGCAAAAAGGCGAGCGTGTGCTGTTCCTGGGTGCGGAACCTGGTTTCCGCTTGCCTGAAGGTTTCGAGGCGACGCTCCATCTCGTGCAGGGCTTCCGGCCGCATTTCCGCGCGCTGGAGCGTGCCGGCCACACGGTGACACCCCGTCCGGAAGGCGATGCATTCGATGCAGCGCTCGTCCTCGTTGGCCGTCATCGCGGTCAGAACGAGATGCGCATTGCCGAGGCGATCGCACGCGTCACGCCTGGCGGGCTGATCGTCGTCGCCGGCGGCAAGGAGGACGGCATCGACAGCCTGCGCAAGCGCATCGACGAGCTTGTCCCGCTCGAAGGCCATCTGCCGAAACATCACGGCATTGCCTTCTGGCTTCGCCGTCCTGTCGATCTGGTCGCCGCGGAAAAACTCCGGGCCGCCAACCCTGTCGCGCTGATCGATCGCCGCTTCCGCACCGCGCCCGGCATGTTTTCCTTCGACCGCATCGATGCCGGCTCAAAGCTTCTGGTCGACAACCTGCCCAAAGACCTGGGTGGCAAGATCGCCGATTTTTGCGCCGGCTGGGGCTATGTCGCCGCCGAGGTCGCTGCAAGTTCGCCCGGCATAACGGGGCTCGACCTCTATGAGGCGGGTTTCGACGCGCTTGAGGCGGCAAAGGGCAATATCGGCGTGACCAGCTTCGAGCCGGGCTTCTTCTGGATCGATCTGCTGAGCGAGCCGGTCGAGCGGCGCTATGACGTGATCGTCATGAACCCACCCTTCCATCGCAGCCGCGCGGCCGAGCCGGAAATCGGCGCCGGCATGATCCAGGCGGCGGGCAAGGCGCTGAAGCCGGGCGGGCGGCTGTTCATGGTGGCAAACCGCCAGCTGCCTTACGAGCCGGTTCTGAAGGCTGTCTTCTCCAGCCATTCCGAACTCGCCCGCGACGGCATGTTCAAGGTCTTTGCAGCGCGTCGATAGGCAACTTCCGGAAAGGCGCGTAGCGCCGCCTCAATGCATGCTGACGATGCGCGCCGGCTCGTGGACGGGAATGGTCGCTCGGATCTCGCCGGGCTTGATCTTGAGCGGCGCCGGCCTGCCGAACAGATAGCCTTGCACCATCTCGCAGCCGGCTGCTCTCAAGAGCGTCGCCTGGTTCTCGGTCTCGACGCCTTCGGCGATAATGCCGACACCAAGCGCCCGTGACAGGCCGACGATAGTGGAGACGACGGCACCCGAATTGGAATCGGTGTCCATGCGGCTGATGAAGGAACGGTCGATCTTCAGCTTGCCGAACGCGAAGTCGATCAGATAGCTCAGATTGGAATAGCCGGTGCCGAAATCGTCGACGGCCACCGAAATGCCCATGTCGGCAAGCTGCTGCAGGATGATGGCGGCGCGGTCGCGGTCCTGCATCATCGCCGTCTCGGTCAGTTCGAGCTCCAGCCGTGACGGCTTGATGCCGGTGCTGGCCATCGTGTCGCGCACGATACCGACGAAATCCTTGGTCATGAACTGGACCGGCGAGATGTTGACGGCAACAAAGCAGTCCTCGGGCAAATGGCGGGCATCGCTGCAGGCCTTGTGCAGCACCCAATTGCCGATGGGGTGGATCATGCCGGTCTCTTCGGCGATCGGAATGAACTCCATCGGCGGGATCATGCCGCGTTCGGGATGCTTCCAGCGGATCAGCGCCTCGTAGCCGACGATGCGGCCGCTCGGCAGGTCGAGCTGCGGCTGGTAGTGGAGGTCGAAATCGCCGCGGTCGAAGGCAATGTGCAGCTCGGATTCGATCCAATGGCGGTAGTCGGCTACCTGGCCCATGTCGGAATGGAAGACCGCCCAGTTGCCCACCCCGCCGGCGCGCGCATTCTGCAGCGCCAGGTTGGAGCGGCGCAGGACGAGGACCGGATCGACGCCGTCCTTCGGCATCGCCACGACGCCCACCGACAGGCCGACCGATTGCAGGTGGGAATCGAGCTGATAGGGCTTCAGCATCTCCTCGATCAGGGTTTCGACAGTGGCTTCCATCGATCCCTGCATCTCATGTTCCGAGACGAGGACGGCGAATTCGCCGGCACCGATGCGCCCCATCACCGTGCCTTCAGGCATGCAGGCCCTCAGTCGCTTGGTAAAGGCGCGGATCAGTTCGTCGCCATGGCTGTAGCCGATCGCGTCGTTGATCTGTTTGAAGCGGTCGATGTCGATGTCGATGAGGAACACCGGCTCGCCGGTCTTGATCGTCGCCGACGCAGCGTCGGCAACCTTGCCGACCATGGCCGGCCGCGCCAAAAGCCCGGTCAGCTTGTCGAAATGGGTTTCGTTGAAGACGTAGTCCACCGATTCGTCAACGCCGGCGAAGAAAGATAGGGCCGCACCGGCGGCGGCCAGCGCGCACAAAGCCGACGCGATGCCGACCATGGTTCCCGCCTGCATGCCGGCAAAGCCGTCACCGAAACCGAACCGGAGACCCCAGAGCCCGAGAATGAAACTGCCAAGCCCCGAGGCGGCGACGGTGAGCAGCCGGAACACAGGTGTTCGCTTCGGATTGCTGACAGCAGGCATTACTCAGTCCCTGTCGCATGATCTCGAAAATCAACTCGACTTTCCGGAAAGATCACATGCAAATTCATAAATCCTAAAGCATCCTTTGCGCCCAGAAAGAACGCGCAGTGCCCTAGCCATAGGACTTATAGCGGATATCTCCTTAAAATGAGTTTCCGCCAATGCATCTAATTTTACTGGAAGAACTGGGAGCATGATCGCGAAAAGTGATCTCAGGTTCTCTCGGGCAAACGGGAACCGTTTGTCCAGAGATCATGCTTAACCAAAAGAGATAGAGCCCTATCCCGATTTCATCGGAATAGAACAGGCTCTAATCGCGTCCGCTGTCCGTCTGCTTCAACTCATCCAGTGTTGGCATGGACACGATGTGATAGCCGGAATCGACATAATGAATCTCGCCGGTGACGCCCGACGAGAGGTCGGACAAAAGATAGAGCGCCGAGCCGCCGACCTCATCGATTGTCACGGTGCGGCGCAGCGGCGAGTTGCGCTGCTGGTAGGAATACATGTGGCGGGCGTCCGAAATCCCTGCGCCGGCCAGCGTGCGGACGGGTCCCGCCGATATGCCGTTCACCCTGATGCCGCGCGGGCCGTAATCATTGGCGAGATAGCGCACGCTGGCCTCGAGCCCGGCCTTGGCGACGCCCATAACGTTGTAGTTCGGCATCACGCGGACGGAGCCGGCATAGGTCAGCGTGATCATCGCGCCGCCATCGCTCATCAGCGGGGCGGCATGGCGAGCAATCTCGGTGAACGAATAGCAGGAGATGACCATGGTGCGGACGAAATTGTCTCGGCTGGTGTCGGCGTAGAGCCCCTTGAGCTCGTTCTTGTCGGAAAAGCCGATGGCGTGGACGACGAAGTCGAGTCCGCCCCATTCCTTGCCGAGCGTCTCGAAGGTGGCCGCGACTGATGCGCTGTCCTCGACGTCGCAGGGCACGACCAGCGACGCCCCGAGCTTTTCGGCGAGCGGCTTGACGCGGCGTCCGAAGGCATCGCCCTGATAGGTGAAGGCGAGCTCCGCCCCATGTTCGGACAATTTCCTGGCGATGCCCCAGGCGATCGAATGATCGTTGGCGACGCCCATGACAAGCCCGCGCTTGCCCTTCATCAGTCCGTCCATGGCCGGCAATCCTTATATAAAAGCGCTGGCCTTATGCGGAATAGCGCTGGAAAACGAGCGTTGCGTTGGTTCCACCGAAACCGAACGAATTGGACAAAACCGTGTCGATCCTGGCATCGTCGATACGCTTGCGCACGATCGGCATGCCCTCGAATTCCGGATCGAGGTTTTCGATATGGGCGCTTTCGCCGATGAAGCCGCCTTGCATCATCAGGATCGAGTAGATCGACTCCTGCACGCCGGCGGCGCCCAGCGAATGGCCGGTCAGCGACTTGGTCGAAGTGATGAACGGCATCTTGTCGCCGAACACCTCGCGGATGGCGCCCATTTCCCGGGAATCGCCGACCGGCGTCGAGGTGCCGTGGGTGTTGATGTAGTCGACCGGCGTAGACACTGTCGCCAGCGCCTGGCGCATGCAGCGCACCGCGCCTTCGCCGGACGGCGCCACCATGTCATAGCCATCCGACGTCGCGCCGTAGCCGACGATTTCGGCATAGATCTTGGCGCCACGCGCCTTGGCGTGTTCGAGTTCCTCCAGGATGAGGACGCCCGCGCCGCCGGCAATGACGAAACCGTCGCGGTTGGCGTCGTACGCGCGGGACGCCGTTGACGCCCTGTCGTTATACTTCGACGACATCGCGCCCATGGCATCGAACAGGTCCGACATTGTCCAGTCGAGGTCTTCATGGCCGCCGGCAAACATCACATCCTGCTTGCCCCATTGGATCAGCTCGTAGGCATTGCCGATGCAATGCGCCGAGGTCGAGCACGCCGACGAGATCGAATAATTGACGCCGTGGATCTTGAACCAGGTGGCGAGCGTCGCCGACGCGGTCGACGACATTGCCTTCGGCACCGCGAACGGACCGATGCGCTTGGGGCTGTTGTTCTTGAGTGTGATCTCGGCCGCCTCCACGATGGTGCGGGTGGACGGACCGCCCGATCCCATGACGATGCCGGTGCGCTCATTGGTGATGTCGCTTTCGCCAAGGCCGGCGTCGGCGATGGCCTGGTCCATGGCGACATGGTTCCAGGCTGCACCCTGGCTCAGGAAGCGCATGGCGCGACGGTCGATCATGGCCGACGGGTCGAGCGTCGGCGCGCCCCAGACCTGGCAGCGGAAGCCGTGTTCGGCGAAGGAATCGGAGAAGCTGATGCCCGATTTGGCATCGTAGAGCGAGGATTGCACCTCGTTGGCATTGTTGCCGATCGACGATACGATGCCGAGGCCTGTGACGACGACCCTTCTCATTCGCAACTCCTTCCAGCGGATGATCCCGAAACCGTAGCCGGTTTTGGCCGGCGATCATACGCAAAATCAAAATGCTGCAGCGTCATTGCGCGTTCCGGGAAACGCCCTGCTGCAGTGGCGCCGGTCAGGCGGCCGATTGCTTGGACAGCCCCACCTTGAGGTCTGTCGCCGCGTATATGGGTTCGCCGTCGGCCTTAAGCCAGCCATCGGCGATGCCGAGCACCAGGCGCCCGCGCATGACGCGCTTGAAATCGATGCCGTATTCGACCTTCTTGACCGATGGCGTCACCATGCCCTTGAATTTCACTTCGCCGGTCGACAGCGCCATGCCCTTGCCCGGTTCGCCGAGCCAGCCGAGGTAGAACCCCGTCAATTGCCACATGGCGTCGAGGCCCAGGCAGCCCGGCATGATCGGATTGCCGATGAAATGGCAAGCGAAGAACCACAGGTCCGGCTTGATGTCGAATTCGGCGCGGATGAAGCCCTTGTCGTGGGCGCCGCCGGTCTCGCTGATCTCGGTGATGCGATCGAACATCAGCATCGGCGGGTAGGGCAACTGGGCGTTACCGGGCCCGAACAACTCGCCGCGGGCACAGGCCAGCAATTCCTCATAACCGTAGCTGGATTTCGAACCCGCCATCAATCTCGTCCCCATAATAGTCCCGGGCGGTGGGCGCCCTTGTCGTTGGTTTCCTAACACAATCCATTTCGAGCCGGAAACCGGCGTTTGCGCTTAACCCGCCCGTCTGCCCGGGTCAATGCGCGCTCTCGCATCGGCCCGGAAATCGATTTCGATTTCCGGAAAGCACGATGCGACGCCAAATAAGTGATAGAGCGCACTTTGTGCGTCCAACTGGACGCACGTCGCTCTATTGATCGCATTCGGCCAACAGAATATATGTCGGAGGGTATCCAGTTTCGGCCGATGACGTTTTTTCGCCACTCTGGGGGTGTCTTGAGGCGGAACTGTGGGCTTGGACGAATAGATGGATCTGGGCTGCCGGAAGGAAAATGTCGCTGTGGACAAGCGGGTTCGCGAAGCCGGCCTGAGGCCGACGCGCCAGCGCATTGCGCTGGCCGACCTGCTTTTTGCCAAAGGCGACCGCCACCTTTCGGCCGAGGAACTGCATGAGGAGGCGATCGCCGCCGGCGTGCCGGTCTCGCTTGCCACCGTCTACAACGCCCTTCACCAGTTCACCCAGGCCGGCCTGCTGCGCATCCTCGCGGTCGAGGGGTCGAAGACCTATTTCGACACCAACACCTCCGATCACCATCATTTCTACATCGAAGGCGAAAACAGGATCTTCGACATAGAAAGCGGTCCGGTGACCGTCTCCAACCTGCCGGAGCCACCCGCGGGCATGGAGATCGCCAATGTCGACATCGTCGTGCGGCTGCGCCCCAAGCGCGGCGTTTGATTCCAGCCTAAATGTCCAAGGCGGATATCTCGTCCCTTAGAGCGAGAGATCTTGCGAGTAGAGCTTGGGCTGAAGTTGCGGACTCGCTGGACCTCCAACTGTCACCCCTAGGTGTCCGCGCAATCGAGGCGCTTTCTCCTCAGGATGGGGAAGCGGTGCTCGACGTAGGTTGTGGTGCTGGCCAATCGGTCTTGCAACTCGCGGATCGGGTGGGACCCGGAGGCACGGTCACAGGAGTCGACATAGCTCCCCGCCTGTTAGAGATAGCATGTCGCCGTGCGGCGGGGCGCAGCCGGGTGGACTTCATTGAGTGCGATGCACTGAAGCTCGCACTTCCAGAACATAGCTTCGACTGTGTCTTTTCGCGCTTCGGCGTGATGGCTTTCCAGGACCCCATCGCTGCCTTCTCAAACTTCCGGCGAATGTTGAGACCATCAGGGCGGTTAGCCTTCGTTTGCTGGCGATCGCTGGACGAAAACGAATTGGATTTGTTTCCCCTGCGGGCAGCAGGTCTCGAAGGATGGCTCGACCCGACACCTTTCAGCTTCGCAGACCCCGGCTATATCCGAAACACGCTGCAGGCAGCCGGTTTTGTGCATGTCGGAATCCAAGCGCACGACGAGATGGTCTCCAATGGAGATTTGGATGCGATGGTTGCCGTGCTGCTGAGCGTAGGGCCGCTTGGCAAGATCATTCGAGAGAATCTGGGTATGCGGGCAGCTGCGGAATCCAGCGTACGCACGGCCCTTGGCGAGCGAGGGAACCAAGCCGCTGTAACTTTGAAAGCGGCGACTTGGGTTGTGACCGCCCGGCGATAGTTCCAAAATATGCTGCGGTTTGGCCCACCATATGCATTGGCTCCACCCGTCACAGAGGCAGCGTGTGTACGAAATTCTTGGTTCTCAGTTCTTGACGTGCTCGCCGGGATAGGCGCCCCAGACCTGCGACTGGGCGATCCAGCCGGTGAGGCCGTCGAAGGTCATTTCGCACCACTGGCCATCGCAGGTTTTGATCGTGCCTGTCACGCCCGGCTCGATGATGGCGACGACGCTGGCGTCCTTGTCGGCATCGTCGAGCAGATTGATTCGGCCGCCCTTGCTGCGCTGCCAGGGGGCGACGATCGCTGTGCGGCGGCCCGACAACAGCGACTGGTTGATCCAGCCCTCCGAACCGTCGGCATCGCGCACGCGCCGCCACGTATCGAATTCCTGGATGATTTCCATAGGCAGCCCGGCCTTTGTGTACATCCAGTCGACGGAATAGTTGGCGCCAGGGCCGACGCGCGAGTTGACGCGGGCTGATTTCAGGCTGACGAAACGCGGCAGCGGCAGGCCGCTCGGCCCAAGCGTCACCGTCTGCGCAGGCGCGGCAGCACCTTGCGCCGCGGCTTGCGGGGAATGCAGGAGAGCGCCGAGAAGCGCTGCGCTGAGGACCAGGCGAAGCGACGCGAAACCAGACACTTTCGTTCCTTTCGGCGCCTGCCCTTTGGCCATGGCGCCCCTTTTTCTTTGTCTTCGGCGGCACCGCTTGTTACAGGAGTGGCAGGCACCGCGACCGGTATTCAGTTTCGCCTGTCTTGGTTAAAGAGGTCTCAACGAGATCGGGTTCGAGGAAACAATGGCAGGCAAAAAACGGCCTCTCGTCGTCATCACGCGCAAGCTCCCTGATCCGGTCGAGACCCGCATGCGCGAACTGTTCGACGCCAGGCTGAATGTCGAGGACAGGCCGATGACGCAGCCGGAGCTGGTCGCGGCGGTCAAGGAAGCCGACGTGCTGGTGCCGACCATAACCGACCAGATCGACGCCGCGCTGATTGCCCAGGCCGGCGACAATCTCAAGCTGATCGCCAATTTCGGCAATGGTGTCGACAAGATCGACGTGGAGGCGGCAGCCAAGAAAGGCATCACCGTCACCAACACGCCGAACGTGCTGACCGAAGACACCGCCGATATGACCATGGCGCTGATGCTGGCGGTGCCGCGTCGGCTGGCGGAAGGGGCCAATGTGCTGACCGGCGACAAGAAATGGGCCGGCTGGTCGCCGACCTGGATGCTCGGCCGGCGCATCTGGGGCAAGCGCCTCGGCATTGTCGGCATGGGGCGCATCGGAACCGCGGTCGCCAGGCGCGCCAAAGCCTTCGGCCTGTCGATCCACTATCATAACCGCCATCGCGTGCTGCCGGCGGTCGAGGAAGGACTGGAGGCGACCTATTGGGAAAGCCTCGACCAGATGCTTGCCCGCATGGACATCATCTCGGTCAATTGCCCGTCGACGCCAGCCACCTTTCATTTGCTGTCAGCGCGGCGGCTGGCGCTGCTGCAACCCACCGCTTACATCGTAAACACAGCGCGCGGCGACATCATCGACGAGGAGTTTCTGGTCAAGCTGATCCAGGACGGCAAGATCGCCGGCGCCGGCCTCGACGTCTACGAGCACGAGCCGGCGCTGAGCAGCAAGCTCTTGAAGCTCGCGGCCAAGGGCAAGGTCGTGCTGCTGCCGCATATGGGCTCGGCGACGCTCGAAGGCCGCATCGACATGGGCGAGAAGGTCATCATCAACATCCGCGCCTTCGTCGACGGCCACCGCCCGCCGGACCGCGTGTTGCCGCTCAGGATCTGAAGTCGACGGCGTTCAGATGGCGGTTGTAAGTGCGCCGTCGTCAGCGACGCTCACCCGCTTTCCACGGTAGGCCGCGAACGCACCGCGCTCCAGCCTGAGCGCCACCGGCGTCCGCCAGCCCATTTCCCTGCCAACAATCAACCCGAGCAGCAGGATCGCGTCCGGTTCGTGCAGCACGAGCGCCGCCGGCGCATGGCCGTTGTGGACGAGCTCCATCAGCACGGCGGAGGCGGAGGACGAACCGATCGTGCCTGGCAGGAACAGCACGCGGCCGGCAATGGTCTCGCCATGCTGCGGGTGGCGGACATCGGCGATGCGGCCGCTCTGCGGATCGACGCCGCCCCAGAAGCTGATCGGCGCGGTCAGCACCAGGGCTTCGCCTTCGCCGGCTCGACCCGGCACCAGGATTTCGGCCAAGGCGCTCATGCGGCAATATCCGTAAATCTTGGCTTGCCGGCAACCGCGCTTTCGACGCAGTCGGCCAGCGAGCCATAAAGCACGGCGTAGCCGGTATTGCCCGGCGCATATTGCGCGAATTTTCCTGAATTGGTCATTAGCACGCCGCCGGCAAGGTCCGGCAGGATCGGCGTCACCACCACGCAAGTGTCGGCAACGATGACCACCCCGCTCGCCTCGAGCGCCTTGCGCTGGCCGCTCCGTTCGAGCGTTGTGAGCACATGGCGGCCGGTGCAGGCGTAAATCGGCACGTGAAGCCGCCGCCCGCCGATCAACTCCTCCAGCGCGTCGAATTCGGCTGAAGACAGATGAGGACTGCCGATCGCCACCGCATCGATGGCGGTTTGAGTGATTGCGGTGGACAGGCCGGCGCGGGCCTTCGCGGCCATTTCCGGCGTGACGCGGATCACCGTTTCCGGCCTGCCGCCGGCCAGGATGGTCTCGGCGTCGGGCGCCTCGGGTGTCACGCCGGCAATGTGGAAGAGGCCGACCGCACCCGATGATGCTGCCGCCGCGCCGAAGGCTTTCAGCGCATCCTCGCCGGGATGGCTGGATACGCCGGCGACGACGCCGACCGCATTGCCGACCTCGCGGCCATAGAGACTGCCCAGCACCGGCCAGGCGATCTCCGAACCTAGGAACGAGGCGGAGAGGCCGGACACATCGAACACCAGCCGCGCCTGCCGGTTCTCGACGCGGTGCAGGCCGTAATCCGGCGCGCGGCCCGATATGGCGCAGGCGATGTCGAGGAAATCACCATAGCGGTTGGTGCGCGCGCCCAGAACCGAATTGCAGAACACCACGGCGTTGGATTCGCCCCAGGCGACGTCGCTGCCAAGCGCTGGCCTGTGGCCGGCCTGATAGGGCGCGCAGGTCCAGCTCTGCTCGCAGCCCAGCTTGCGGTAGGCCTCCATCATCCGCCGCGCCATGCCGCGCGCCGGCTCTTCGAGGCGCACGCGCGAGCAGCCCATCAAATCGAGTGCGCCGACATTGAGCGTCGCGCGCACCGCAACGCGCGCGCCGCCCTCGACAAGTCTTTCAGCAAACAACGTGCCGGAATCGCCGTGATAGAGCGCACCGTCTATATGCGCCGAGGCGATCGGGATCAGCCGCGGCGCGCCGAGGAGTGCCGCGCTTTCGGCAACGATGCGCATCGCCATCGCCGCGCCATCCTGGCCCGAGGCGATTGCCTGCTCCTCTGCGCTGAGGGCGAGGCTCACTTGAGCTCCTTGCGCATGGTGATCGAAGTCGGCCGGTCATAGCCCTGATGTGCGGTGCGCGCGATTTCGCGAAAGCCGAGACGGGCAAAGGTCGCGTGATTTGCCGTGAGTTCGATCCGCGTCTGCAGTTCGATGGCTGATTTGTTGCGGCCGCGGGCAAAATCCTCGACAGCCTGCATCAGCTGCCGGCCGATGCCTCGTCCCTGAAATTCAGGCTCGACGGCAAGCTTGCCGACATAGACATCAGTGGTCCTCTCCAGGGCGAAGATACAGCCGGCGATCAGGCCATCCTGCAGCGCCAGGAGCACCGCTTCCCGCTCGGCCTTGTCCTTAAGGCTTTCAGGGCTCAGCAGATGCGCCGAGGAGGGCGGGTCGATGACGCCATCCATCGGCGCAAAGGCCCGCAAGATCAGGCTGAGCAGTTCGTCCCAGCGATCGAAGCCGGGGGCAAGCTGCGTGACCAAAACGCCGACGGACTGATCCATACGCTCAGCTTCTCTTGTAGCGAATGGTATCGAAGCGCGCCGACAGCGCATCGTAAAGCAGCAGCCGGCCGACCAGCGGTTCGCCGATGCCGGTGATCAGCTTGATCGCTTCCATCGCTTGCAGCGTGCCGATGACGCCGGTCAGCGCGCCGACGACGCCGGCCACCGCGCAGGACGGCACCAACCCTTCCGGCGGCGCCTCGGGAAAGAGGTCGCGATAGCTTGGGTTAGGTTTGCCGTCGGCGCCGGTTTCGAACGGCATCAGCACCGTCACCGAGCCGTCGAAGCGGCCGACCGCCGCATGCACCAGCGGCCGCTTCTCCGCCGCGCAGGCATCGGCCACGACATAGCGCGTCTCGAAATTGTCGGAGCCGTCGACAACGATGTCGTAGCGCGCAATGAGCGCAGCGGCGTTCTCGGCCGTCAGCCTGAATTCGTGCTGTTCGACAGCGACATGGGGATTGATACGGGCGATCGCCGCCTTGGCGCTTCCGGTCTTTGCGGTGCCGACCGTGTCGGTGGCATGGATTACTTGCCGCTGCAAATTGGACAGCGAGACGATGTCGTCGTCGACAATACCGAGCGTGCCGACGCCGGCGGCAGCAAGATACTCCAGCACCGGCGCACCGAGTCCGCCGGCGCCGATGACCAGCACCCGGGCCCGCTTCAGCCTCTGCTGGCCGGCGCCGCCGATCTCAGGCAGCACGATGTGGCGGGCGTAGCGCTCAAGCTCTTCGTCGGTGAGGGCGGTAGGGGTCATTGCCGGACCTTATAGCGAGCAAAAAACCTTGTCAGGTGTCTTTGGTTGGCCCAACCGTGCCGTGATCAACGGTGAGGAATTGCGCGCGTCCTCTAAGGCTGGAAAACAGCGCGGCGTCGGTTCCGGTCATGAAGGCCTGGCAGTTCAATTCTTCCAGGATCGAGAACAGCGCGGCGCGCCGGCCGGCGTCGAGGTGGGCGGCGATCTCGTCGAGGAGCAGGATCGGCGTCATTCCCGACATTTCGCCGGTTAGCCTTGCATGCGACAAAACGATGCCGACCAGCAGCGCCTTCTGCTCGCCGGTCGAGCAGAGTTCTGCCGGCATCGCCTTGGGGCGGTGGCGCACGAGAAGATCCGAACGGTGCGGACCGTCCAGCGTGCGTCCGGCAGCGCGGTCGCGCTCGCGGCCATCTGCGAGGGCGGCGCGATAGCGTTCCTCGACGTCGACCGCTGGCGAAGTGGCCACATCGCTTTCCAGGTCGCCGAACAGGCTGATATCGGCTTGCGGAAACGGCCCGCTGCTGGGCAGCCTGTCGATCATGGCGGCGAGCAGGCGCACCAGTTCGGCGCGCGCCGCGGCGATCGCCACGCCGGTCTCGGCCATCTGCATCTCGATGGCATCGAACCAGGCGCTGTCGCGCGAGCCTTCCGTAAGCAATCGGTTACGTCCGCGCATCGCCTTCTCATAGTCGAGCGCGCGCTGGCCATGGCCGGGATCGATCGCCAGCACCAGCCGGTCGAGAAAGCGCCGGCGGTCGGCGGCGGGTCCCGGAAACAGCCCGTCCATCGCCGGCGTCAGCCAGACGACGCGCAGCCATTCGAGCATGGCATCGGCCGAGCGCGCCGGCGCACCATTGATGCGCACCTTGCGGCCGCCTTCGCCGGCGGCTTCGCCACCGGTGATGCCGGTGCCGATCTCGACCTGGCCATCCGGTCCGTCGAGCCTTGCATGCAGCGCAAAACCGCCATCGCCGCCTTCGCGGGCCACGTCGGCATAGGGCGCGCGGCGCAGGCCGCGGCCCGGCGTCAGCAAGGAGATGGCTTCCAGGAGATTGGTCTTGCCGGCGCCATTGTCGCCGGAAAACACCACAGCGCCCGGGGAAAGGTCGATCTCCAGCGCGGCATAGTTGCGGAAGTTCGTAAGTATTAGCTTACTTATATGGCTTTGCTGGGGCAACCGCTATCCGCCTGTAGAAGTCGCCGCAATCGTCGCGCCGAAGGTTTGCCGCAGCGCGGCTACACCCGCATCGGCATCAGCACGTAGAGCGCGGTTTCGTCGGCCATGTCGTGGATCAGGGTCGGCGAACCGGCATCGGCCAGCATGAATTTCGCTTCCGTGCCGGTCAACTGGGCGGCGACGTCGAGCAGATATTTCGCATTGAAGCCGATCTCTATTGGATCGGACGAGTAATCGGCGGCCAGTTCCTCGGTGGCGCTGCCAGAATCCGGATTGTTCACCGCAAGCGTCACCTGGCCCTCGGCGATCGAAAGCTTCACCGCGCGGCCACGCTCGGAGGAAATGGTCGAGACCCGGTCGACGGCGGCGGCAAAACTCTGGCGATCAATGATCAGCTTCTTGTCGTTGCCGGTCGGAATGACCCGCTGATAGTCCGGGAAGGTGCCATCGATCAGCTTCGAGGTCAAAACCACGCTGCCGATGGTGAAGCGGATCTTGGTGTCGGACAATTCGGTGGTGACGGCGACATCCGGATCATCGACCAGCTTCTGCAACTCGCTGACCGTCTTGCGCGGAATGATGATGCCCGGCATGCCCTCGGACCCAGCCGGGGCGTCGATTTCGGCGCGCGCCAGGCGGTGGCCGTCGGTTGCCACCGAACGCAGCTTCAGCTTGTCGCCGGCTTCATGCGTGTGCAGGTAGATGCCGTTCAGATAATAGCGCGTCTCTTCGGTGGAGATGGCGAACTGGGTCTTCTCGATCAGGCCTCTCAAGGCGACGGAATCGAGCCGGAAGATATGCGAGAACGACCCGGCCGAAAGCTCGGGGAAATCGGACTGCGGCAGGCATTGCAGGCGAAAGCTCGAGCGGCCCGACGTCACCGTCATGGCATTGCCGTCCTCGTCGGTCTTCAGCATCACCTCGGCGCCGTCGGCCAGTTTGCGCACGATGTCGTAGAGCAGGTGCGCCGGAACCGTCGTCGCCCCGCCGCGCTCGACCTTGGCGGGTGTCGCTTCGGTCACTTCGAGGTCGAGGTCGGTGGCTTTCATTTCAAGGCTGGCGCCCTCGGCGCTGAGCAGCACGTTCGACAGGATCGGTATGGTGTTGCGCCGTTCGACCACGCGATGAACATGGTTGAGCGACTTCAGGAGATTTGACCGTTCCAGGATAACACGCATGACGAAACAGGCTCGCTTGAATGAATGAACGGGTCACCAGTGGGCGGCGCCCCGCGAAAGGTCTGAACAGGCTCAGAATCTATGCAAACTGACAGGAAAAAGCCGTTAAACGCAAGCCCGCGCCACCGGTTCGCGCCGGTTACGCGGGCTTTCTGGGGATAAAGCGGGCAATGGCCGCCAACCTATGCGTGTCGCCTAAAAGTGCGCAACGGTTTTGGGACAACGACATGCATCAAAACAAGAAATTTAAAGCGCGCCGACCGAATACTCCAAACCCGGCGCGCTCTGTTTGCCTTGCCGCTCAGGCCTGGTCGTTGATCAGCCGCCTGAGCAGTTCCAGCTCCTGCGCCAGCGTGTTGTCGACGCCGGAAAGGTCCTCGATCTTGCGCACGGCATGCAGCACCGTGGTGTGATCGCGACCGCCGAAACGCCTGCCAATTTCCGGCAACGAACGTGGTGTCATCACCTTCGACAGGTACATGGCGACCTGCCGTGGCTTGACGATGGTGCGCGTGCGCCGGTTGGACAGAAGCTCTGTCTTCGACACATTGTAGTGGCGCGCCACGATGCGTTGGATGTCCTCGATGCGCACCCGCTTCGGCTCGCCCGAGCGATAGATGTGGCCGAGGATTTCGTCGATGCGGTCGATGGTGATCGCCGGCTCGAATGACTGACGGAACAGCAGCTGGTTGAACGCGCCTTCCAGTTCACGCCCGCTGCCGGTCACGGTGCGGGCGACGTGGTTGAGGATCTCCTCCGAAATATTAAGCGAGGCATCGTCGACCTTGGCTGTGGCAAGCCGCAGCTTGAGCATGCCGATGCGCATGGCGAAGTCCGGCGCCGACATTTCGAGCGCGACACCGCCATTGAGGCGCGAGCGCACGCGCGGCTCCAGCGATTCCAGTTCCGACGGCGGCCTGTCGGCAGCAACCACCACCTGCTTGGCGCTGTCGAGCAACATGTTGATGAGATGGCAGAATTCATGCTGGATCGACTTGCCCTGCAGGAACTGCATATCGTCGATGATCAACAGGTCGATGTCGCGCAGCTGTTCCTTCAGCGTCAGTGCATTGTTGTCGCGGATCGCGGTGGCGAAGCGCCACATGAAATATTCGGCCGTGAGATAGACGACGCGCGACTTCGGGTTCTGTTTCAGCGACTCGGCTGCGATCGCCTGCAAAAGGTGCGTCTTGCCAAGACCGACGGTGGCATGGAGGAACAGCGGATTGAAGCGCACCGCGCTCGACTGCGATTCCGCCACGGCTTTGGCGGCAGCGAAGGCCACCCGGTTCGACGGGCCTTCAATAAAGGAGCCGAACGTGTAGCGCGGATCAAGCGGCGACCCCAGCACATTGTGCCGGAACTCGGCCTCGATCGGCGTGCCGGGGCGAGGGGCGGGCGCCCGCTCCACCCGGCCTGGACCCGCCGTGCCGGCCGCCAATGCGGTTTGCGTCTGCTTGGTCATCTTGCGCGCAGGCACGGCTTCGGGCTCGACGCCATTGCGGGCCGGACGGGTCGCGGTGCGCACGACGATCTCGATTTTCAGGACCTCGGGGTCTTCGTGCTTCCACAGGTCGGCGATGAGGTCGAGATAGTGACCATTGATCCACGAGCGCAGGAAGGCCGTGGGCACAGAGATGCGTACAATGCCCCGGGAAGCCTCCGCCACCTTCATCCGACCGAACCAGCTCGAATAGACCTCGGTTCCCAGACGCGCCTTCAACTGGGCCTTGACCCGGTCGAACTTCTGTTCCGCGTCGCTGGAAGCCGCCATGTCGTGCGCTCCGACCAATGTTCCAGGAAATGGCAGGTCGCCCGTAAGCTCCCGCTCGATGCCGCTCTGCATGATTGTGCGTCCCTTGTTCTTCTGTACCTTTTTTCCGCCGGGAATGCGCCTCCTGCACCCATGTTTCCGACGACCGTATCTTCGCTGCAACACCACCACCGCCGCCGGCGAATGACGTTGCCTCGTCAGCAAGGGATCGGTCCGGCTGCCTAAAGCCAGTCCGTCTGACATGTTTCGGGCAAAGCAACGCCACCCGGCGAAAACGCCGGTGCGCCATCAACCTGCCATGAACAAATTACGCCAGTCCCCTACCGCCTCGAAAAGACAAACCATACCCGTTCGCGGAATTGATCCGCGTCATGAATTCTGCCACTGTGAGCTGGCCGATTCAGGCTGGGTTATGGGCTAATGGCCCGTCCCTTTCGATAAATCGACATTACCGAAATCGCTGTGGATAGGGCAAGGCCACGTCTAACGGATTTTTAAGGAATCTGGTTACTGATGAAGGGTTCGGGTCCCGTCCTGGAACCGTAGATTTTGACAAAGCCATTGTGATTCAAACCCTTTTGCCGCGAATATGAAAATGGCTGTGCGGTTTGAAATTTTCTGAAATAATTCGCTTGACACCAACTTGCCGCCTGTCGCCCACAGGCGATGTGAACAAGCTGTGGATCACCGACTGCAAGTCATTGAAAAATATCAGTAATTTGTGACAGCCAAATTTATTGGCGCGGGCCTTTTCGGCGGATTGGAATATCAGTGGGAGTGTATGTGCCGGCAAAGCATTCCGAACTCTGGAATGCAGGCCGAGTGTGCTTTGCGGGCGTTCTTTTTAAGTGCTTGCCGGCAAACGAAAAAACCCGGCGCGATCGGCCGGGTTTCAAAGAACGACAGTTTAGGAACAGTCGATCAGGCCGACAGTACCTTGAGGCGGTGAGCCAGACGCGACACCTTGCGCGATGCCGTATTCTTGTGAATCACGCCCTTGGTTGCGGCGCGCATCAATTCCGGCTCTGCGGCCTTGAAGGCTTCCAGCGCGGCTGCCTTGTCGCCGGCAGCCAGTGCCTCTTCGACCTGGCGGACATAGGTGCGCACGCGCGAGCGGCGGTTCTTGTTGATCGCTGCGCGGCGGGCGATCTTGCGCGTTGCCTTTTTGGCCGAGGAGGTATTGGCCATGGTGCCTCTCTTCTGATCTGGTGAGCGCATGCGGGATGCCGCAGGGCGCAAAAAACAAACGGGCAGCCAACGGCCGCCTCGGTTGGAGCGGCTTATAGTTCAGCTTTCCCGGCACGTCAACGCCGCTTTGGCTTCTTTTTGGCCCCCGCCGCCAGAGCCTGATGCCGAAAAGCGTGAAGCGGTTTTTCTCGGACGAACGGAAACCGTTTGTCCCGGCATCATGCTCTAACGCGTTGACGCTAGCGGTTGGTGAAATTCGGCTTCCGTTTCTCGGCAAAGGCCGCCATGCCTTCCTTCTGGTCGTCGAGCGCAAACAGCGAGTGAAACAGCCGGCGTTCGAAGCGTAACCCCTCGGCCAGCGTCGTCTCGTAAGCGCGGTTGACGGCCTCCTTGGCCATCATCACCGAGGGCAGCGAAAATTCTGATATCCTGGCTGCGGCCTTCAGCGCTTCGTCGACCAGTTCCGCAGCCGGCACGACGCGCGACGCCAGGCCGCTCCGCTCGGCCTCCGCGGCATCCATCATCCGTCCGGTCAGGCACATGTCCATCGCCTTCGACTTGCCGACGAAGCGGGTGAGCCGTTGCGATCCGCCCATGCCGGGAATGACGCCAAGCGTTATTTCGGGCTGGCCGAATTTTGCGGTGTCGGCGGCAATGATGAAATCGCACATCATCGCCAGTTCACAGCCGCCGCCCAGCGCATAGCCGGCGACCGCCGCGATCATCGGCTTGCGCGTGCGTGTGAATTCCTCCCAGCCGACGAAAAGATCCTGCACATAGGCGTCGGCGTAGGCGACGGTCTGCATTTCCTTGATGTCGGCGCCCGCTGCAAAGGCCTTCTCGGAACCGGTGATGACCATGGCGCCGATGCCCGGATCGGCATCGAACCCCTTTGCCGCCACCAATATGTCCGCCAGCACCTGGGCATTCAGCGCGTTGAGCGCCTTGGGCCGGTTCAGCGTGATCAGGCCGACCTTGCCGCGCGTCTCCACGATGATGGTTTCATAACTCATGGGCTGGCCTCCTCGTTCCGCCATTGAAGGGATCGGTCTAGAGCAATTCCAGGAAAAGTGTGAGCGGTTTTCCCGGGAAAAGCACGCAGCGCTTTCCCTTGGGAATTGCGTCAAAACAATAGCTGGAACGGGTCGCCGTTTCCGTGAAACGGTGAGCCGCTCCAGCTCACCGCTGACAGGTCCGGCAATAGAAGGTCGAGCGGCCGCTTTGCACGACGCGCCCTATATGGCCGCGGCAGCCGGGCGTCGGGCAGGGCTCACCCTCGCGATCGTAGACCGCGAAGGAATGCTGGAAATAGCCCAGCGACCCGTCTGTGTGCACATAGTCGCGCAGCGACGACCCGCCGGCGGCGATCGCATCGGCGATGACCGAACGGATTGCCTCGGCCAGTCGTTCGCTCTGTTCCTTGGCCTTCTTGCCGGTCCCGGCGATGGTGCCTGCCTCGCGCAATGGCGACAGGCCGGCGCGCCACAGCGCCTCCGACACATAAATGTTGCCGAGCCCGGCGATCAGCTTCTGGTCGAGCAGCGCCGCCTTCAACGGCGATCTGCGGCCCTTCAGCAGCAAGGCGAGCAGGGCGCCGTCCAGCGCGTTGCCGGTAGGCTCAACGCCCAGTCCCGCCAGCATCGGATGCGCGTCGGCCAGCCCTTCGGCAAACAGCATGAAGCCGAAGCGGCGCGGGTCGTTGAAGACCACGCGAGATTGGACGCCGGCTCGCGACACGAGGTGGAACACGACATGGTCGTGCTTGGCATCCTTCGAGCGCTCGTGATGGAACTTGCCTGGCGTCCCGCTGTCATCAGCGGTTTCGATACGGAACGAGCCCGACATGCCGAGATGGCAGATCAGAACCGGACCGCCGTCCAGATGCATGGTCAGATATTTGGCGCGGCGGCCAAGCGCGATGATGGTCTTGCCGGTCAGCCGCTGCGCAAATTTCGCCGGAAACGGAAATCTGAGATCTGGCCGGCGTGCCTCGACGCGCACGATGCGCGCGCCTTCCAGAACCGGCTGCAGGCCACGCCGGACCGTTTCGACCTCGGGCAGTTCAGGCATGGCCGCCTATCGTCGCATGGAAGGAGGTACCGTGTCGGCGTTGCCCGAGCGCGAGGTGTTCGGCCACGGTTTCACCGATATCGGCGAAGGTCGTCCTGAGCCCGATGTCGCCGCCCGTGAGACCCGGCGCGGTGCCGATGACCGGAATGCGTTCACGCGTGTGGTCGGTGCCGCGCCATGTCGGGTCGTTGCCGTGGTCGGCGGTGAGGACCAGCAGATCGCCCTGCTTCAGTTTCGCGAGCGCCTCGGGCAGCCGGCGGTCGAAGGCTTCGAGCGCCGCCGCATAGCCGGCAACGTCGCGGCGGTGACCGAACTCGGTGTCGAAGTCGACGAAATTGGCGAACACCAGGTCGCCGTCGCCGGCATCGTCCATCGCGCCCAGCGCCTTGTCGAACATTGCCATGTTGCCGGGCGCCTTGCGCACTTCCGAGATGCCGCGGTGGGCGAAGATGTCGCCGATCTTGCCGACCGCGATCACCCGGCTGCCGCGCCCGGTCAAGCGGTCGAGCAGCGTCGGCTCGGGCGGCGGCACGGCGTAGTCATGCCGGTTGTAGGTGCGCTCGAAAGTGGCCGATGTTTCGCCAAGGAAAGGCCGGGCGATCACCCGTCCGATTTTCAACGGATCGACCAGCCGGCGCACCGTCTTGCAGAACTCGTAGAGCCGCTCCAGGCCGAAATGAACCTCGTGCGCTGCTATCTGCAGGACGGAATCGACCGAGGTATAGCAGATCGGCTTGCCGGTGCGGATATGCTCCTCGCCGAAGCGCTCGATGATCTCCGTACCCGGCGCATGGCAGTTGCCGAGAATGCCCGGCACGTTGCCCTCGCGGATCATCGCTTCGGTCAGTTCGGCAGGGAAGGCGGGGACAGTATCGGGGAAATAGCCCCAGTCGAAGCGCACCGGCAAGCCGGCGATTTCCCAGTGGCCCGACGGCGTATCCTTGCCGCTCGAAGTCTCCTGCGCGGCGCCGTGGAAGGCGGAGGCCGAAACGGCGTCGGCCTTGCTGTCGAACCGGAAGCCGCTCGCAGTGTGCGCGGCGCGGGCTAGACCGAGTGAAACCATGTTGGGCACCAGAAGCGGTCCCTTGCGCAGGCCTTCGCGATCGGCGCGGCCTTCCGCGCAGGCCTGGGCGATATGTCCGAATGTGTTCGAGCCGGCGTCGCCATAGCGTTCGGCATCGGCGGCGCCGCCAATGCCGAAGGAATCGAGAACGAAGAGGAAGGCGCGCGCCATAGGTGCCGTCATTGCCAGTCTGGGTGACCAGACATAAGGTCCCGTCGCGGCATTGGCAAATCGGAAACCGGGTGGCAACGGCCTGGCGCAATGGTCGTGATGGTGGGCAGGCGCGCTGTACGCATGCGACGCGCTACGAGGAACGGCGATACGGGGCATGGAACGATGAGACGGGCGGATCTCGCTATAGGGCCGGGTTGGAGGGCATTGGCGGCAACCATGGCGTTGCTGGCCTTGCCGCACGCCGCGCACGCCGACTGGCGCGACCAGATCGGGACGTTTCGGATCGGCATCGTTGCCGAGCCGGGCGCAGGCAACACGGTTCCGGGTCTGGCCCTGCTGACAGACGCCTACGGCAAGGCGCTCGGCATGAAGGTGGAATTCGTCGTCGCGCATGACTATGCCGCGCTGATCGATGCACAGGCCAATGCCAGGATTCAGTATGCGGTCTATTCGGCAACCGCCTACGCTACCGCCTCGGAGCGCTGCGGCTGTGTCGAACCTCTAGTGGCGCCGGTCGATGCCGACGGCGCCACCGGCATCCGCTCCGTGCTGTTGACGCGCGACGGCAGGCTTCCTGATCTCGCGGCGATGCAAACGCACCGCATCGCCATGGCGCCTTCCGACAATGTGGGCGGTTCTCTTCTGCCGCTCGCCGGGCTGGCCGCCGATGGCATCAAGATCAGCCAGGATGCGCCATTCCTCACTCATGCCGGCTCGGCCGCCGCTGCCGAAGCGATGCTGGTCGATGGCAAGGCCGATGCCGTGTTCGGCTGGGAGCGGGCCGCGGAGGGAAACCGGGCGGCGATTGCTGGCGATCAGCCGACTGACCCGGACGGCACGGCGGCGCGGCTTGAGGCGGCGGGGATTCCAAAAGCCGCGCTCCAGATCATCTGGACCTCCGCTGCGCTGCGATACGGTCCCCACGCCGTCCGCAGCGATCTCGACCCTGAAGCCAAGCGCCGGCTGACCGTCTTCCTTACCAATCTCCGATCGCAGTCGCCGGAAGTCTACGATCTCGTGGAATCGAAACATTCCGGCGGCTTCATATCAGCCGCCGCCGGCGACTATGCGATGGCAACAGCAATCGTGCGCCTGCTGTCGGACAGCAGCGGCCAGTAGATCCGGCGCTTCAGCAGTTGCTGCAGGGGATCGTCGTGCTCCGGCGCGGCCTGAGGTAATAGGTCTCGCCCATCGTTATCTTGTCGAAGGCCGAGGTCAGCCCAAGTCGCTTTTCGCTGTCGGCCGACCAGGTGACGATGGGCTTGTAGGCGAGCTGGCTTTCGACGCGGATGAGGAAAGTGTCAGCGATCTTGAGCGAGGGGGGGACTGTCGTGATGGTGTCCTTGGCGGCGTCGACGGTATAGGTGCCCTCGACCAGCTTGCGCGACCATACGACCTTCACCTTCGGCGGCGTCTCGGTCGTGACCTGTATCGCCGTGACGATGATCGTCGGCGTTGAGCGGTGGTAGGGCTGCAGGGTCGAGGTGCCGATCTTCATGATCGCATCGATGTCGGCGGCCACGATTGTCTGCTGCTGTGTGATCAGATCCGCAACCATGGAGCCGATGCGGCTGACCTTTTTGCTGGTCTCGATGGCCTGCGAGGCCTCCATGGTCACGAAATACATGATCAGCAGCACGGGCACGATGAAGGCGAACTCGATAGCGGCGACGCCGCGGCGATCCGAGCAGAACCGCATCGCTCTTGCCCAGGTACCCGAAAATCCCTGATGTGCCCCCGCACGATACATACTTGTTTCCCTTTTAAGCCAAAATAACGCTGCGTTCTCAGTCGTCGAACGGTTCGTTCTGCCAGGTCACCGATGCGAAATGCAGCGTGTTGCCGTCTTTTAGATTGGCCATCGATTTGGCCATGAAATCGGTCATGACCGGCCATTTGTAGAAAACCCGCAGCATGTTCTTCGTTTCCGCCAGGCCCGGCGTCACGGCGAAGCTCATCGAGTTCGTGCCTTGCGTCAGCACGATCTCGCCATCGACGATCTTGAAGCCAGCCGTGGCGGCATCGGCAAAGGTCGGATACTCGCGCAGATCCACCAGCAGTCCCGGACAGGTCTTGGCGACCATGATCTCCAGTCTGGTGCAGATGAGGTCCCGGAGCTTGGTTCCGGTCAGGTCGGCCGGCTTCAATTGGCCGGTGCGGACCTGGCGGGCGACGTCGTCGGTGATGTTGGCCATCACCTCCTGTCCGGCAAATGAAATGCAGCTCTCGAGGATGGCGAAGACGAGAAGTGCAAACGGGATCGCCAGCATGGCGAATTCCATCGCCGTGCTGCCGCGACGATCGCCAAGGAAGCGGCGGCCGAGCTTCGCCGGTCCTGCTGTTGCCTTGCCTATCTCGGGTGTTGAATCCTCGCCCATGTTCCGTTCCTGCCGATCCTGATGCGGTGCCAGCAGCCACATTTAGCGAGAACCCATTGAGGTCCGGTTTGGATGACCGCTAAATTCGGCGGGAACGCATTAACCCGCCACTAACCGAAGCGGCGTTTCGGGGAAACAGCGAGCAGCCCAGGCGCTTACTGCCCCGCGCTCATTTCGGCTTCGGAGGTCTTCTCCGACTCGCTCTTGAACGAGCTCTCGCAATAGGGCGTGCAGGACATGGTCTGTACCGAAGCGCGCCTGTAGATACGCACCGACGATGCGTCCTGGCGCACTACGGTTACCTGCTCGTCGACGATTGGGCTGCCATCCTGATCGAGCACAACCAGATTGGTGACGCCGAACCCCTTGCCCGTCAGCACGATGGTCGATGCATCCTGGACGGAGGCGTCGGCAATCGCCGGATTGCCGATGACGATGGTGTCGGCTGGGCGTGTCAATTTGACGATCTTGGCCTGGTTCATCGTGACTTCGATGCCGGCTCCGGCCCAGGCCGGCAGCACAAACGCCGGGACACAGAGGAGCGCGGCAAGCAGGAATGACGATTTCATGGCGGTCATCGAGGCGCTCCACGGCAAACTTGTTCAACGGAACATGAACGAGATTGGTGAACCAACGGTTAAGCCGATGACTGGGCTTGGGATATCTGAACGCATTTTGCCGCTAGCCAATATCTAGCTAATATAAAGAGCGTCCTTCCGATAGCCGCGAAGTCCTAGCTTTCATGGCCTTTTCACCGGCAGGCGAGCCGCTGTCCGGCGTTTAGTTTACGGTTAACCACGCAAGGTGTTCGAGGCGCGAAAGGAATCGGTAAGGCTGTTTATTAAGCCGATTGAAAGAGCTTCTCCCTAGATTGGCAGCATCCGATCAACCACCACAGAAGTTGACGGAAGTGCTGTAACACGTGGAGTAGGAGCTCTCGAATGTCTAATCTCATCGCACGTTTCGTGAAGGACGAGTCCGGCGCGACCGCTATCGAATACGGTCTGATCGCTGCTCTCATCGCGCTTGCCATCATGGTCGGTGCTGGTTCGCTCGGCAACGCCCTGGGCGTGAAGTTCAACGACATCGCCACTGCCGTCTCGACCGGCGTGGCTCCGTAATACATTACGGATCAGCGATTGTTTGGGAACAAGGGCCGCTCTTTGCGGCCCTTGTTTCATTTGTGCGATGCGCGGGATCTGAATCCGCAATTCGCAGGCGACACCAGTAAATTTGAGATCGCTGCCTCATCAATCGTTAATCGAACCTGTCTAGGCTGAAGTCCGACACAATCTGACCAAGGCGCCGCGCCGATGCTTGAAGCCCTGATCTTCGTCGTCTTTCCCTTTTGTATGCTCTTTGCCGCGATCTCCGACATGCTGTCGATGACGATCGCCAACCGCGTACCGGTGTTGCTGCTGGCGGTGTTTGCCCTGGTTGCGCCGTTGACGGGCATGGACTGGGCAACCTATGGCTGGCATTTCGCTGCCGGCGCCCTGGTGCTGGCCGTGACGTTCGGTTTGTTTGCGCTTGGCGGCATGGGCGGCGGCGACGCCAAGCTGCTCGCCGGTACCGCCGTCTGGATGGGGTGCAACAGCCACCTTGTCGAGTATCTCGTGATCTCGACATTCATCGGTGGCCTGCTGACGCTCGTCATCCTCGTCTATCGGAAATCGCCGCTGGCGACTTACACCGGCCACAATCCGTTCCTGCGCCATTTCGCCGACGACACGACTGGCGTTCCCTACGGCATTGCACTCGGCATTGGCGGGCTCGTGACCTATCCGGATTCACCTTTGATGGTGTGGGCACTGGCACAACTGGCGACCTGATAAAGCGAACCTCGTTTGCCGCTCCGGCGTCGATGAGAGGCGGCTTGGCCGCGGCTTGGCCGCCTTTTTGTTTGTCGCAGCGTTGGATGCGTCTAATTTATGTAAACCTTAAATTAATCACGATCGTAAGCATTAAATTAACCTTGTTTTGACGATTGCCGCTGCACAGTCCGGCCTGGCTAGGTGGTTTGCCTAAAGGCGAGGGTTCGGACAGATGCCAGCATCCCGACTGATCATTCTGGGCGTAGCGGTGGCTGCGGCGGGTGGTGCAGGTTACGTTGCCAAGAACATGGTGGCGGTCTCGCCGCCCCAGCAGGTCGTTGTCGACTCGCCTCAGGCGCCTGCAATCGCCTTGCAGGATGTGCTCGTGCTTTCCGGCGACGTCGCCATGGGCAGTCCGCTTGAGAACAACATCAGCTGGGAGTCCTGGCCGGCCGAAGGGATCAACGCGAATTTCATCACCCGTGCCGTCGAACCCGACGCGCTGGAGAAGCTGAAAGGCTCTGTTGCCCGCGTCGCAATGTACACCGGCGAGCCGTTGCGGCGCTCCAAGCTGATCGGCGAGGGGCAGAGCTTCATGTCGTCGATCCTGCCCACCGGCATGCGGGCCGTCGCCACCGCGATCTCGGCCGATACGTCGGCAGGCGGCTTTATCCTGCCCAACGATTTCGTCGACGTCATCATGACCCGCAGATCCGACACCGGCAACGCCGGCAGCGGATTCACTACAGAAACCATCCTCAAGAACATCCGCGTCCTGGCGATCGACCAGACCATCCAGGAGGATGAGGAAGGCAAGAAGACCAGGGTCGGACAGACGGCGACGCTGGAGCTGACGCCGCAGCAGGCCGAGATCATCACTGTCGCCCAGCAGATGGCCGATCGCCTGACGCTGGCACTGCGCTCGATCACCGACAACAAGGAAAAACATACGGATGAGGCCGACTACCTCGTTTCCGGCAATGGGCGGCGCGGAACGGTGCGGTTGATCAAATCGGGCGAAGTTTCCGAAGTAGGGGCAAGGAAATGAGGTTAATCGCTAAACTGCCGGTCACCATGGCTGCGGCAATCGGCCTGCTTTTCCTCGGAGCCAATGCAAGTGGCCTCCTCGAGGCCAAGGCCGCCGGCAAGAGGGCCGGGGTCACGGCTTCGACTGCCACGCAACGCGTCAAGCTCGGCCTCAACAAATCGGTGGTCATCGACCTGCCAAGCGACGCCTACGACATCCTTGTCGCCAACCCGGCGGTCGCCGATGCGGTGACGCGCACGGCAAGGCGCATCTATCTGTTCGGCAAGGCAGTGGGCGAAACCAACATCTTCGTCTTCGGTCCCAATGGCGAGCAGATCGTCAGCCTGGATCTGGCCGTCGAACGCGACGTCGCTGGGTTGGACGACTATCTCAAGCGCTTTCTGCCGACGGCCGACATCAAGGTCGAGTTGCTGAACGACAACGTCGTCCTGACCGGCACCGTGGATACGCCGCTCGATGCCAAGCGCGCCGTCGATCTGGCAACCATCTTCGTGTCAGGCGGTGAAGCGACGACCGGCCAGTATTCGCAGACCGCGGCCGGTGGCAATGCCAATGGCGGCGTCGACATCAACAATCCGGATGCCGAGCGCCGGGTCTCGAAGATCGTCAACCTGCTGCAGATCATCGGCGACGACCAGGTGACGCTGAAGGTGACCGTGGCCGAAGTCAGCCGCTCGGTGATGAAGCAGCTCGGCGTCAATATGGTCGGCAACGGCAGCATTGACGGCATTTCCTACGGTGCGCTGAGTTCGGCCAACTACGGGCTGGGCAAACCGATTTCGCAGAATTCGGGGTTGAATCTGCTGGGTGACGGGAAAGGCAATGGCCTTCAAGCCTACATCAACGCCATGGAGCAAAGCGGCGTCATGAAGACGCTTGCCGAACCGACCCTCACGGCGGTTTCAGGCGAGAAGGCAACGTTCAGGGCCGGCGGCGAATTCAATCTTATCACCGCACGTACGAGCAACGTTTCGACCGACAACCAGACCGGTCAGGTAACCTACACCAACGAAAAGCTCGAATACGGCATAGGCCTCGAGTTCCAGCCCGTTGTGCTGTCGGCGGGCCGGATCAGCCTCAAGGTCAGGACCTCCGTGTCGGAGCCGACCATGGAAGGTGCGACCACCCTGGAGGGCGCCGCCAACTTGCCCGGCACGACGCTCCTGTCGATCCGCAAGAGGCTTGCCGACACCACCGTCGAATTGCCGTCAGGCGGCTCGATGATGATCGCCGGCCTGGTTCGCGACGACGTCCGCCAGGCGGTCTCGGGTCTGCCCGGCCTGGCCAAGATCCCGGTGCTCGGCACGCTGTTCCGCAGCCGCGATTTCGTCCGCAACGAAAGCGAACTGGTGATCATCATCACCCCCTATCTGGCGCGGCCGGTGGCGCGCAACGACCTGGCCAAGCCGGACGACAATTTCAATGCCGCCGGCGATGGCCCGGCCATGTTCCTTGGCCGCGTCAACCGCGTCTACGGCACCATGCAGACCGACAAGCCCAACGGCCGCTACCACGGCGTTGTCGGCTTCATCTACAAGTAAGCGGGGAGCGGACATGTCTCAGTCAGCATCGAAGGCAATGGCGGTCGCCGTAACAGTGCGGTCCGGTGGTGCCCGGATCCGCCGATCGGCAATACCGATCCTGGCGATCGCGATCGCGGCCTCGCTCGCCGGTTGCGCCAAGCGCGACAGCATCACGGTTGGGGCAATCCCCGATGATTATCGCACCACGCATCCGATCGTGATAGCCGAGAAGAACCAGAAGATCGACCTTCCGGTCGGCGCCGGTGATCGCGGCATGACCGGCTCGCAGCGCGACACGCTTCTCGGCTTCCTCGACAGCTACGACAAGAGCGCTGCCCCGACGCTGACGATCGCAACCCCGATCGGCTCGGCCAACGAGGTGGCAGCGACTGCCGCGGCGCGCGATTTCGCCAGGCTGGCGGTTGCCAGCGGCATCAAACGAAACCGGATCGTCGTTACCTCCTATCAGTCGGTTTCCCCGGAGGCCTCGGCGCCTATCCGCGTCTCCTTTATTTCGGTGAGAGCCCAGACCGACAAATGCGGGCGCTGGCCAGAGGACTTGTTCGAGACGTCGGAAAACAAGCACTACGCCGATTACGGCTGCTCGTCTCAGAACAACCTCGCCGCGCAGCTCGCCAATCCGGCGGATCTGCTGGGGCCAAGAAAGTCGACCGATATCGACGCCGAGAACCGCGGGGCAGTGATCGACGTCTATCGCGGTAGGGGTATTTCGGACGAGTTCCTCGGCAATTCGGAAGTGACGTACTAGGAGCGCCAGTCCCGCGTAGAGACCGGAAAGAGAAGTCACGGAAAGAGCATGACGATGAGCAATCTTGCCTACGACGCGCCCGTAGACGGCGGCGACAGCTCGCAATCAGATTCAGATATTGCCGCGATGCAGGCGCTGCGGCCGGTCCCGCGTATTTCGATCCAGGCATTTTGCGAGACCGAAGGTGTCGCGCATCCGGTGGAGCGGGCCGGCGAGGATCGCCGCATGGCGAAGGCGCATCTGAAAGTGCATATGGGCGGCATCGCCACGGCGATCGAATTCTACCAGTCGGCTCCGACGCCGAACCTGATCCTGCTGGAATCGCGCAGCGAACCGAAGCAATTGCTGGAGCAGCTTGCCCAGCTTTCCGAATATTGCGATCCCTCCTCGAAAGTCGTGGTGATCGGCCACTACAACGATGTCGGGCTTTACCGCGAACTCATCCGCTTCGGTATTTCCGAATATGTCATCGCGCCGGTGTCGATGGCCGATGTCGTCTCCGTGGTGTCGTCGATCTTCGTCGATCCGGAAGCCGAGCCGATCGGCCGCTCGATTGCCTTCATCGGCGCCAAGGGCGGCGTCGGCTCCTCGACCATTGCCCACAATGTGGCGTGGGCGATGTCGTCGCTGTTCAAGTCGGAAGTGGTCGTCGCCGATCTCGACCTGGCTTTCGGGACAGCCAACATAAATTTCGACCAGGACCCCGCGCAAGGCATAGCCGAGGCCGTGTTTTCGCCCGAACGCGTCGACGAGGTCTATCTCGACCGGTTGCTTGCCCAGTGCGCCGAGCATCTGTCGTTGCTTGCTGCCCCCTCCACTCTGGAGCGGGTCTACGACTTTGATCCCGAGGCCTTCACTCAAGTCATCGACACCGCGCAGCGCAGCGTGCCGCTGCTGGTGCTCGACGTCCCCCATGTCTGGACCGGCTGGACCAAGAACACACTGATGAAGGCCGACGAGATCGTCATCACGGCGACACCGGAACTGGCCAATCTGCGCAACACCAAGAATATGGTCGATATGCTGACGCGGCTTCGCCCGAACGATGCGCCGCCGAAGCTCATCATCAATCAGGCCGGGGTGCCGAAACGACCCGAAATATCAGCTTCCGACTTCGCCGAGCCGCTCGGCATTACGCCGATGTCGGTGATCGCCTTCGACCCGTTGCTGTTTGGAAACGCCGCCAACAACGGCCGCATGCTGGGCGAGATGGATGCCAAGAGCCCGGTCGTCGGGATGATCAATGAAATCGCGCATGTGCTGACCGGTCGCAGCGAAATCAAGGCCAAGAAAAAGGCAGGCCTTGGCGGCCTGCTCGGCAAGCTCTCGCGTAACAAGAAATGACGCTTCTCAAGCGGAATTGGTAGTCGATCATGTTTGGTAAAAGAGGCTCCGACGACGGCAGCCGGTCCACCCCGGAATTCCGTCAGCCAGCACCGCCACCCGCGGCGCCGGCGGCTGCAAAGCCTGCGGACACGGCCGTTCTTTCCCGGCCCGCCGCAGCGTCGTCGTCTGCTGCGCCGGCAATGCCGCCCGCTCGCCGTGCTGTTGAGGCGCCGCCGATGGCGGCGGAGCCGGCAAGAAAGGTCCAGCGCGAACGCAGCGAGACCTACTACGACACAAAGAGTCAGGTCTTCTCCGCGCTTATCGACACCATCGACCTCTCGCAGCTCGCCAAGCTCGATCCCGAGAGCGCGCGCGAGGAAATCCGCGATATCGTCAACGACATCATCGCCATCAAGAATTTCGCAATGTCGATTGCCGAGCAGGAAGAGCTGCTCGAAGACATCTGCAACGACGTGCTGGGCTACGGCCCGCTGGAGCCGTTGCTTGCCCGCGACGATATCGCCGACATCATGGTCAACGGCTCCAAGAACGTCTACATCGAAGTCAACGGCAAGGTCGAACAGACCGGCATCCGCTTCCGCGACAATCAGCAACTGCTCAACATCTGCCAGCGCATCGTCAGCCAGGTTGGCCGCCGCGTCGACGAATCGAGCCCGATCTGCGACGCCCGCCTACCCGACGGTTCCCGCGTCAACGTCATCGCCCCGCCGCTGTCCATCGACGGCACAGCGCTCACCATCCGCAAGTTCAAGAAAGACAAGCTGACGCTCGATCAGCTGGTCAAGTTCGGCGCCATCTCGCCGCAGGGCGCCGAAATCCTCAAGATCATCGGCCGTGTCCGCTGCAACATCGTCATCTCCGGCGGCACCGGCTCCGGCAAGACGACGCTGCTCAACTGCCTGACCAACTATATCGACCGCGAGGAACGCGTCATCACCTGCGAGGACTCGGCCGAGCTGCAACTACAGCAGCCGCATGTGGTGCGTCTCGAAACCCGCCCACCCAACCTCGAGGGCGAAGGCGAGGTGACCATGCGCGACCTGGTCAAGAACTGCCTGCGCATGCGGCCCGAACGCATCATCGTCGGCGAAGTGCGCGGACCGGAGGTTTTCGACCTGCTGCAGGCGATGAACACCGGCCATGACGGTTCGATGGGAACGATCCACTCCAACAGCCCGCGCGAATGTCTGAATCGTATCGAATCGATGATAGCCATGGGCGGCTATTCACTGCCGCAGAAGACCGTGCGCGAAATCGTCGTCGGCTCCATCGATGTCATCATCCAGGCAGCACGCCTTCGCGACGGGTCGCGCCGCATCACCCACATCACCGAGGTGATCGGCATGGAAGGCGACGTTATCATCACGCAGGATGTCGTGCTCTACAACATCAAGGGCGAGGACTCGAACGGAAGGCTGCTTGGCGAGCATGTCTCGACCGGCATCGGCCGTCCGCATTTTTGGGATCGCGCCCGCTACTATGGCGAGGAACAGCGCCTCGCCAATGCGCTGGAATCGATGGAGAAACGCGCTGACTGACGCATCTGGAGGCGTGGGGACCAAGGTTGATGTTCGGAATTGACACCACCGTACTGGCGTTCATCGTGCTCGCCGGCTTCAGCGCCGGCGCGGTCGCCTATGCGTTTCTGTTCACCCGGATGAACAACGAGAAGCAGGCCGGCAAGCGGCTCGAGACGATCAAGGCCGCCGAGACCGATCGTTCGGTCGTCAAGGCTTCGCGCGACCGTGTCGCTGAGGCGGTCAAGCGGCGTAAATCCGTTCAGGATTCGCTGAAACAGCTCGATGAAAAGCAGAAGACCAACGAACGCGTTGTCAAGAAGCCGCCGCTGAAGGCCCAGATTCGTCAGGCCGGCATGCAGGTCCCGATAGAGCGTTTCTATCTCTACTCCGTCTTTTGCGGCATCGCGCTGACGGCGCTTGCCTATTTCGCCGGGGCGCCGATGCTGGTCTTGCCAGGCGCCCTGCTGGCCGGCGCGTTCGGCCTGCCACGCTGGTTCGTCTCGTTTCGCCGCGCGCGCCGGGTCAAGGCGTTCCTCAACGAGTTTCCCAACGCCCTCGACATCATCGTACGCGCCGTCAAGTCCGGCCTGCCGCTCAACGATGCCATTCGCCTGATCGCCAATGAATCGCCGGAGCCGGTCAAGACCGAGTTCCGCCGCATTGTCGATTCACAGCAGGTTGGCATGTCCATCCCCGATGCCACTTTGCGCATGGCCGAAACCATGCCGTGCAGCGAGGCAAGCTTCTTTGGCATCGTCATCCAGATCCAGTCGCAGGCCGGCGGCAATCTCTCCGAGGCGCTGGGCAACCTTTCGCGCGTGCTTCGCGATCGCAAGAAAATGAAGGCCAAGGTCCAGGCGCTGTCGATGGAAGCGAAGGCCTCGGCCGTCATCATCGGCGCGCTGCCTTTTGTCGTCGCCCTTCTCGTCTACCTGTCGAGCCCGAATTACATCATGCCGTTGTTCACCACCAGCACCGGCAATCTGATCCTCGGCTGTTCCGGCGTCTGGATGTCTATCGGCATTCTCGTGATGCGCAAGATGATGAACTTTGAGGTTTAGGCCCGACTTCGGAAAGCTCGAACGAAAAGACTGAAAACGAATGACCGACCAAGTCGTCAAATCGCTGACCGATCCCGCCTTCCTGATCGCATTGCTGGTCGGCATCGCGGTGTTCGCGACCGTCTTCACGCTGCTGCCGGCCCTGGGCGGCAATCAGCTCAAGGCGCGCATGAAATCGGTCGCGCTGGAGCGTGACGAACTGCGTGCCAAGCAGCGCGCGCGGCTGGCCAACGAAGCCAATCGCCGCAGCAAGGGGCTGCGCGAGGAACAGTCTGTCGGCATGCGCAACATCGTCGACAGGCTGGACCTTCGGCGTGCGCTGGCCGATGAAGGCACGTTGCAGAAGCTCAAAGTGGCGGGCTTTCGTGGCCAGAACCCGCTGACGCGCTTCCTGTTTTTCCGCCTGGTCCTGCCCTTTGTCGGTTTCGCGCTGGCGGCGATCTATCTGTTCGTGCTCGGCGGGCTGCCGGACCGGCCGGCTTTCGTGAAGCTGTTCGTCTGCATCCTTGTCGCCTATGCCGGTTTCTACGCGCCGATCCTTTACGTCAACAACCGTGCCGCCAAGCGCAAGCAGTCGATCCAGCAGGCGTGGCCGGATGCGCTCGACCTGATGCTGATCTGCGTCGAGTCGGGCATGTCGGTAGAGGCTGCAATGCGCAGGGTCGCCGATGAGATCGGCTCGCAGTCGGTGGCGTTGGCGGAGGAGTTCGTGCTGACCAATGCCGAACTCTCTTATCTGCAGGAGCGCAAGCAGGCTTATGAAAACCTCGCGGCTCGTACCGGCCTGGAATCGGTGAAGTCGGTGTCCCAGGCGCTGGTCCAGGCCGAGCGCTACGGCACGCCCGTGGCGCACGCATTACGCGTGCTGGCCTCGGAAAGTCGCGACATGCGCATGAATGCCGCCGAGAAGAAGGCCGCCGCCCTGCCGCCGAAGCTCACCGTGCCGATGATCCTGTTTTTCCTGCCGGTGTTGTTCGCCATCATTCTTGGACCGGCCGGCATGCAGGTTAGCCAGCGCGGCATCTTCGGCGACCAGCACAATTCCTCGAGCCAGTAGGCTTCGTTGCAGCCATACGAAAGAGCCGCGTTGCTGATGCAATACGGCTCTTGGATTTTCAGCTTTGATGTGGATGGATTTTGCGCTGCGCGGAGGTGTATTCGGCGCTCAGTTGGTCGCCGGCTTGCCCTTGTCCTGATCCTTGAGCTGGCTCCAGGCGTTCTGCTGGGCAAGCATCTGGCGAAGGTAGGCCACATTGGCTTGCGCCTGTTCGGGCGAAAGCTCCTGCGAGGCGATCTTCTCGGCCTCGTCGAAACGGCCCTGAAGACCCACGACCAGCGCCAGGTTCTGGCGCACCCGGCTGTCGGCGTTCGGTTGCTGGGCGGCCGAGCGCATATAGGTCTCGGCGGTGCGCAGATCGCCTTCCAGCACATAGGACATGCCGAGATTGGAAAGGATCGAGGGCTCGTTTGGCTTGAGGTCCAGCGCCTTGCGATAATCCTGGCGCGCTTCATCCTTCTGGCCGATCTGGTCGAGGATGGCGGCCTCCGCCGACATCAGCCGCCAGTCCGGATATTCCGGCGTCTGCGCCCGGCGCACGGCGTCGAGCGCGGACTCGAACTGGCCGTTGGCGGCGAGGGCCTTGCCATAAGCGGCGAGCACGTCGCGATCCTTGGGGTAGGCGATCGCGAGCTTGCGCATCACGGCAAGCGACTGGTCGGCATCGCCGTCCATCTGCAACGCCGCCGCAAAATTTGTCGCCAGCCGCTTGTCGTTGGGATTCTTCGCGTAGGATTCGCCAAGCCGCGTGGTCGCGCTGTGCAACTCGTTGGCCGACATGGTTTCCAGCGGTTTGCCGCTGGTGCGCCCGATCGAGCCGGTCGTGAGCTTGCTGGTTCCGCACCCGGCAACACCGGCCGCGAGCGCCATCAGCAACGCCGTGGTGACCAACCGTTTGCCCGTGACGTTCATCCTGCGGTTGGTCGGCATCGGCACGGGGCTCTCCATTCCTGCGCGCGGCCATTGCGTGGCCGTCTTCATTCCCCCAGAAATATTCTGTTAACCCTAACGGATAGTTAAAAAGCGGCCCGTTGAGATCGGTACGCGGCCCGCCGGAAGCCATTGGCTTGCATTTTCCTATGCCTGGCCTCTGTGCATAGATGTTGAAATCATTCGACGTCCCTGTCAGGTGACTGGGGACGACTTGCAAGCCTGCGCGGAGACCATCGAATGCCCGTCGAACTCGTCGAGACACTAGACACTGCCTTGCCCGTCCATCTGGTCGCGAGGGATGGCCTGGAGGCCTTGGGGCTTTCGCCTTCCACGATCACCTGGGCGGCCGCCAACGGCTTTTCCGGCGAAGCCGGCAGGACACTCGCCGTGCCCGGCGAAAACGGCGCGCTTGCCGGCGCCCTTTTCGGCATCGGCGAAGGCGAGGGCGCGCTGGCCATCGGTGCGCTGGCGAGGGCCCTGCCGGAAGGCGACTGGCACCTTGCCTCGGCGCATGCCGAGCCGGAACTCTCGGCCATAGCCCTGGTTCTCGGCGGCTATGTCTTCACCCGATACGGCAAGAAGCCAGGCAAGGTATTGCGCTTTGCGCTGCCGGCCGGCGCCGATGCGGGCCGTGTCCGCCGCATCGCCGACGGCGTCTTCCTGACGCGCGATCTCGTCAATACGCCGACCAGTGACATGGGACCGGACGAGTTGGAAAAGGCCGTGCGGGCCTTGGCGGCGACACACAAGGCCGAGGTGTCGGTGATCAAGGGCGACGATCTGCTCAAGCAGAATTTTCCGATGATTCATGCGGTCGGCCGCGCCTCTGTCGGGGCGCCGCGCCTGATCGACATGATTTGGGGACGGGCCGATGCGCCGAAGGTGACGCTGGTCGGCAAGGGCGTCTGTTTCGACACAGGCGGTCTCGACATCAAACCGTCGTCGGGCATGCTGTTGATGAAGAAGGATATGGGCGGCGCCGCCAATGTGCTGGGCCTCGCCTCGATGATCATGGCCGCCGGGCTGAAGGTCCGGCTGCGCGTCCTGATCCCGGCGGTTGAGAACTCGATTGCCGGCAATGCTTTCCGGCCTGGCGATGTGCTGACCAGCCGCAAGGGGACCACCGTCGAGATCGGCAACACCGACGCAGAAGGGCGGCTGGTGTTGGCGGATGCACTGGCGCTGGCCGATGATGAGGAGCCTGAACTGTTGATCGACATGGCGACGCTGACCGGGGCCGCGCGCGTCGCGCTCGGTCCCGACCTGCCGCCTTTCTACACCGGCGACGAAGCGCTGGCGTCCGAATTGGTGGCGGCCTCCGTTGCCGTCGAGGATCCGTTGTGGCGCATGCCGCTGTGGCGGCCCTACGATGCCAGGCTGGCCTCGAAGATCGCCGACATCAACAATGTCACCACCGACGGCTTTGCCGGTTCGGTTACCGCGGCGCTGTTCCTGAAACGCTTTGTCGAGCGGACGCCGGGCTGGGCGCATTTCGACATCTTTGCCTGGAACCCGTCCGACCGCCCCTACGGCCCTGCGGGCGGCGAGGCGCAAGGCATCCGTGCGCTGGAGCGGATCATTTCGAGGCGCTATGCCTGAGGTCATGAGGCATAGCGCACGGCCTCCAGACTGAAACGGAACCGAAACAATTTGCCGTCATGCTCGGGCGATGTCGATTTCGATGCGTCCGAGCCAGGCGATGCGACTGTGGCAGCAGGTGATGCTGTCGCAGGTGCGCGATAACGCGCCCGATCTCACCATGCGCCAGACGGCGATCCTGTTCACCATCTATCTTGATCCCCCGCCGCATACAGTGCGCGGCCTGGCAGCCCGGCTCAACGTCACCAAGCCGGTCATCACCCGCGCGCTGGATACGATGGGCGCGCTGAAGCTGGTGTCGCGCCATCGCGACGAGCTCGACAAGCGCAACGTGCTGATCCGGCGCACGGTCGAAGGCGCGCTCTTTGTCGAGCGCTTCGGCGATGGTATCGTTGCCCGGGCGCATGAGCTGCCCATCTGACCATACCCAATAGCTGGATTGCTGATTTGACTGCCAGGGATGCCCGCCTTCACGCCTTCCGTTCCGACCTCGCCGATGCCAGGCTGAAAGGCGAGGTATCGGCCGATCGCTTCGTCACCGGCCGTCCGGCGCGCATCGCGGCCTCCGTGGCCGATATCCGCAAGGCGCCGCGCCCGGATGCCGGCGTCAACACGCAGGTGCTGTTTGGTGACGATGTGCTTGTCTTCGAGGAAGCCGAGGGCTGGGCCTGGGTCCAGGCTGAACGCGACGGCTATGTCGGCTATGTCGGTGCCACGATGCTGGGTGCTCGCGCGCATGCGCCCACCCATATTGTGTCTGCGCCGCGCACCTTCCTGTATCCCGGCGCCGACCTGCGCTTTCCGATCGCCGGCCAGCTGTCGATGGGCTCGACAGTGACGGTGACGAGCGCTGCCGAAACGCGCGGCACCCACTATGCGCTGCTGCCCTCCGGCGAGGCGCTGATCGCCGGCCATCTGCGACCGCTCGGCGATGTCGCCGCCGACTACGTCTCGGTGGCCGAGATGTTTCTCGGCACGCCCTATCTCTGGGGCGGCACGTCGGGCTTCGGCATCGACTGTTCGGGCCTTGTCCAACTGGCCATGCGCATGGCCGGCCGCAATGTCCTGCGCGATTCCGACATGCAGGCGGCAGGCCTCGGCGAGCCGCTCGATCCGGGTCCGGATTTCGCCGGGCTGAAGCGCGGCGACCTGGTGTTCTGGAAGGGCCACGTCGCCATCATGACCGACGCCCGCGATATGATCCACGCCAACGGCCACACCATGCTGGTATCGCGCGAAGGACTGAAGGACGCGATCGACCGGATTGGGTATCTGTATGGCGGGCCGACGGGGTTTCGAAGGCTGTAGCCTCCCTTCCTTCGCCCCGTTCACGGGGAGAAGGTGCCCGAAGGGCGGATGAGGGGCGGCGCTGACGTCGACAACCTCACACGTTAGCGCTGCCCCTCACCTGCCTGCCGGCATCCTCTCCCCGTAAACGGGGCGAGGAGCGCTCTCCCCGATCACCTTTTGTTCCGATTTCGCTTGGCGTTCGCGCGCGCTCGCGCTACCTCTTTCGCGTGACCGAGCAGCCGCGCCTTGCCGAACAGAATGCCAGTGTCGCCTTGCCCGAACCGTTCGTCAGATGGTTCGGCGAGAAGGGCTGGTCGCCGCGCGCCCATCAGATCGAACTTTTGGCGAGAGCCCAGGCCGGACAATCCGTGCTGCTGATCGCGCCGAC
Source organism: Mesorhizobium sp. WSM4306 (assembly GCF_007003975.1). Lineage (GTDB taxonomy): Bacteria > Pseudomonadota > Alphaproteobacteria > Rhizobiales > Rhizobiaceae > Mesorhizobium. The sequence goes on along the minus strand of NZ_VFTC01000016.1, from coordinate 91,743 downwards.
CGGGGCCGGCAAGACGCTGGCCGGCTTCATGCCGTCGCTGACCGAACTGGCCAACCGTCCCCGACGCAAACCCGGCCAGGCGCATGGCGGCATTCACACGCTCTATATCTCGCCGCTCAAGGCGCTGGCGGTCGATATCGAGCGCAATCTCGGCAAGCCGGTGGAAGAGATCGGCCTGCCCGTCACCATCGAGACGCGCACTGGCGACACGCCCTCGCACAAGCGCCAGCGCCAGAAGCTGGCGCCTCCCGACATATTGCTGACCACGCCCGAGCAATTGGCGCTCTTGATCGCGGCGCCCGATGCCAGGCGCTTCTTCGAGGATCTGCGCTATGTCGTGCTCGACGAACTGCATTCGCTGGTGATTTCGAAACGCGGCCACCTTTTGGCGCTCGGCCTGGCGCGGCTGCGCGCTTACGTGCCCGGCCTGCAGACGATCGGCCTGTCGGCAACCGTGGCCGAGCCCGATGAGTTGCGGCGCTGGCTGGTCGGGCAGAATCCAGCCGGCGAGATGGCCGGGCTAATCACCGTCTCCGGCGGCGCCAGGCCCGATATCTCCATCCTCGACTCGCGCGAGCGCGTGCCGTGGTCGGGACACTCGGCGCGCTATGCCATTCCCGAGATTTATGAGGCGATCCAGAAGCACCGCATGACGCTGCTCTTCGTCAACACCCGCAGCCAGGCCGAGATGCTGTTCCAGGAACTGTGGCGGGCGAATGAGGACTCGCTGCCGATCGCGCTGCATCATGGCTCGCTCGACGTCGGCCAGCGCCGCCGCGTCGAGAAGGCGATGGCAGACAACGCGCTGCGCGCCATCGTCGCCACCTCGACGCTCGACCTCGGCATCGACTGGGGCGATGTCGACCTGGTCGTCCATGTCGGCGCGCCCAAGGGCGCCAGCCGGCTGGCGCAGCGCATCGGCCGCGCCAACCACCGCATGGACGAGCCGTCGAAGGCGATCCTCATCCCGGCGAACCGCTTCGAAGTGCTGGAATGCCGGGCGGCACTCGACGCCAATTATCTCGGCGCGCAGGACACGCCACCGCTGATCAATGGCGCGCTCGATGTGCTGTCGCAGCATGTGCTGGGTGTCGCCTGCGGCGCGCCTTTCGACGCTGACCAACTGTTCGAAGAGGTGCGCAGCGCTGCGCCCTATGCGGGGCTGGAGCGCCGGACTTTCGACCGTGTTGTCGACTTCGTCGCCACCGGCGGTTATGCCCTGAAGAACTATGAGCGCTACGCCCGCATCCGCCAGACCAGGGACGGGCTGTGGCGCGTCTCCAATCCGCGCGTTGCCCAGCAATACCGGCTGAATGTCGGCACCATCGTCGAAATGCCGGAGCTCAACGTCCGCTATGTCAGGCAGGGCCGCGGCATGGTCGGGCGCGGCGGACCGGTGCTGGGCAAGATCGAGGAATATTTCGCCGAGACGCTGCGCCCCGGCGACAATTTCCTGTTCGCCGGCAAGGTGCTGCATTTCGAGGGCATCCGCGAGAACGAATGCGTCGTCTCGAACGGCGCCGGCGCCAACATCATCGTGCCCTCCTATGCCGGCGGCAAGTTTCCGCTGTCGACCTATCTGGCCGAGCAGGTGCGCGGCATGCTGGCCGACAGCGACCGCTGGCAGGCGCTGCCCGAGCAGGTCGCCGACTGGCTCAGGCTGCAGAAGGAAAAGTCGGTGCTGCCCAAGCGCGGCGACCTTCTGGTCGAGACCTTTCCACGCGGCAACCGCCATTACATGGTCGCCTATCCCTTCGAAGGCAGGCTTGCGCACCAGACGCTCGGCATGCTTTTGACGCGCCGGCTGGAGCGCGCCAACGCCCGTCCGCTCGGCTTCGTCGCCACCGACTATTCGCTTGCCGTCTGGGCGCTCGACGACATGGCGGCCTTGTTCAAGGCGAAGAAGCCCTCGCTTGGTCAACTGTTCGACGAGGACATGCTGGGCGACGATCTCGAGGCCTGGCTCAACGACAGCTGGATGCTGAAGCGCACCTTCCGCACCTGCGCCGTCATTGCTGGCCTGATCGAGAAGCGTTTTCCCGGGCAGGAGAAGAGCGGCCGTCAGGTGACGGTCTCGGCCGACCTCATTTACGATGTGTTGCGCAGCCACGAACCCGACCATATCCTGCTGCAGGCAACCCGCACCGATGCCTCGGCCGGATTGCTCGATGTCAGCAGACTTGCCGAGATGCTCTCGCGTGTGCGTGGTCGAATCATGCATAAGCATCTCGACCAGATTTCGCCGCTGGCTCTGCCGGTCATGCTGGAGATCGGCAGGGAATCGGTCAATGGCGGCGCCAACGAGTCCCTGCTCATGGAGGCCGCCGATCTGGTCGAAGAGGCCATGGGGCCAAGGGCGAAACCGGACCAAGAGGGTCTGACTTGAAATGAATTTTTCGCTGGCGCGTGCAACACTGATCGCCGAGGCCGACGTGGTCGGCATCGCCGGCGAGCGCGCGATTTGCGATCCGCGCGGCGTGCTCTACTTCCCCGATCTCAGGCTGCTTGCGGTCTCCGATCTGCATCTGGAAAAGGGCTCGTCCTTCGCCAGGCGCGGCGCGCTGATCCCGCCTTACGATACCGCCGCAACCTTGCTCCGGCTGCAGGCGGTGATCGCCGACTACCAGCCGGCGATCGTCATCAGCCTGGGCGATTCCTTTCACGATGGCGGCGGCGCCGAGCGAATGCATCAATCCTTCCGCGAACGGTTGGAAGCGCTGATGGCCGGCCGCGACTGGTTCTGGGTCGCCGGCAACCATGACCCGGAAGCGCCGGCCGACCTGCCGGGCGAGACGGTGCGCGAACTCGCCATTGGCTCGCTGCTGTTCCGCCACGAGCCGTCGAAGGCGAGAACCGAGGGCGAAGTCGCAGGCCATCTGCATCCTTGTGCGCGCATCGTCCAGCGCGGCCGTTCGGTGCGGCGACGCTGCTTTGCCGGCGATGGCGGCCGCATGATCATGCCGGCCTTCGGCGCCTATACCGGTTCGCTCAATGTGCTCGACCGCGCCTATGCCGGCCTGTTCCGCCGCGAGACCCTGATGGCCTATATGCTGGGCGCCGAGCGCATCTTCGCCATTTCCGGTTCGATGCTGCGGCCGGGCTAAGCCCTACGGCAGCAGAACTGTTGCGCCGGTCGTCTGTCGCGTTTCGAGACGGCGATGCGCCTCGGCTACTTGCGCGAGCGGCATGCGGGTATGCACTGGTATTTTCACCGCACCGCTGAGCACGACATTGAAGAGATCCTCGCTCATGGCGACAACGTCCTCGCGCCTGGCGAGATGATGGAACAGCAACTGCCAGGTGGCGAACAGCGATCCCTTCTGCATCAACAGCATGATGTCGAAGGGCGGGATCGATCCCGACGCCGTGCCGAAGCTGACGAAGGTGCCGAACGGCCGCAGGCAATCAAGTGAGGCCGGGAAGGTGGCCTTGCCGACGCCGTCATAGACGACATGGCAGCCCTCGCCCTTGGTGATCTCTTTCACCCGCGCGGCAAAGTCCTCCCTGCTGTAGTCGATGACATGGTCGCAGCCATTGGCGCGCGCCAGTTCGGCCTTCTCGGGTGAGCCGACCGTGCCGATGACGGTCGCGCCGAGATGCTTCGCCCACTGCGTCAGGATGAGGCCGACACCGCCTGCCGCGGCATGCACGAGGATGGTGTGGCCGGCCTCGACGCGAAACGTGCGGCGCAACAGATATTGCGCCGTCAGTCCCTTCAGCATCATCGCCGCACCCGTCTCGAAATCGATGGCGTCGGGCAGGTGCACCACGAAATGCGCCGGCACGATGCGCTCCTCGGCATAGGCGCCGAGCGTCTCGACATACGCAACGCGATCGCCCGGGGCAAAGCCGCTGACGCCTTCGCCGACCGCGATGATTTCGCCGGCGCCTTCATTGCCCGGCGTGAACGGCAAAGCGGGTGGCGCATATTCGCCGGTGCGGAAATAGACGTCGACGAAGTTGAGGCCGACCGCCCGGTTGCGCACGCGGACCTCGCCCGGTCCGGGCTGGCCGATATCGACATCTTCATAGGCAAGCACCTCTGGCCCGCCATGCTGGTGAACACGGATCGCTTTCATGTTTTTCTTCCCTGCGCTGTTCATGTGGGAGGGAGATAGCGCGTGAGGAGATATCGCTGTAGACTGATATCGTTGACAACAGAGTTCAAAGAAGATGATATCTGAACAGATCGGCCTCGACCTTCTTCGCACCTTTGTGGCGGTCTGCCGGCAAGGCAGCCTGAGCAGGGTCGCCGCACAAACCGGCAGAACCCAATCGTCGCTGAGCATGCAGATGCGCCGGCTCGAGGGCCTGCTCCATCGGCATCTGTTCCAGCGCACCGGCCGCGGCGTCGTGCCGACTGCGGAGGGAGAGTTGTTTCTGGGCTATGCGACCCGCATCCTAGCTCTGGGCGATGAAGCGGTGGCGCGGCTGCAGCAGGCCGGCATTGGCGGCGGCGTGCGCATCGGCCTCGCCGAGGAAGTCACCACCGCCGCGCTGTCGGCAGCACTCGGGCGGCTTCATCGCACCTATCCCGACATCAGCCTCGACGCGGCCGTCGAGCACAGCGTCGCGCTCGGACGGCTCTGGAGCGAGGACGCGCTGGATGTCATGATTGCCCCGACATCCGTCGTAGCAGCCGACGCCCTGACGACATGGAATGTCGAACTGCAGTGGGTCTGCGCTACGGACTATGTGCTGGATCAGGAACGGCCGCTCGATCTCGTCGCCTTCGGTGCAACCTGCCCTTGGCGCAGGCGCATGATCGAGGCGCTGGTCGCCGCCGGCCGGCAGCACAGGATCGTTTTGTCGTGCCAGAGCGTGACCGGCCTGCAGGCGGCGATCGAGAACGGACTGGGCGTCGGACTGCTTCCGCCGGAATCGGTGCGCACCGCTTCGATGCGGGTGCTGAAGACATCGGTGCCCGAGCCGCTCACCGTCCAATACGGTCTCTACGCGCACGACCGCAGGACTGCCGTCGTTGATGCCGCGATCGAGATTCTGATGAAGGATTTGCCGGTTTCGGCACGGGCATGGGAAGGGCAATCGCATAGGGCAGCGCCAGCCCCCTCTCCGTCCGCTACGCGGCCACCTCTCCCCCATTTTGTGGGGGCGAGGAACCCAAGCTTATAGAGGCCGCGACCTTTGCGATTAGCTTCCTCGCCCCCGCGAGAGCGGGGGAGAGGTGGCTCGGCGAAGCCGAGACGGAGAGGGGGCTGGCACTGCCATAGGCGATAAGCCTTGCGGGCGTGACAGCCAGAAGAAGCTACCGGCCGTAATAGAGGGTGACGGTGTGCTTGGCCTCGGCGAAGAACAGCCAGCGTTCGACCAGCATGCCGGCGAACTGGATGATAGCCGCAAGCACCGACAGGACCCCTGCAACCGGCCACGGCACGACGAAGGCGATGACGAGCAGCAGGGCAGGCAAGGCGAAAGCCAGCAACTGCGTAATCCCACGTAGCTTGGCGGCGTGTTTGCGGGCGATGCGAAAGCCCATTTCCTTGAGCAGATAATTTTCTTCGGTGTGCGGCCACTCCAGCGAGCGCACAGTGCCGCTGGCAAGCCCTGTCGCGGTGTTTGCGGTGGTCGTGATCTCCAGCGCGTCATTGTATCGCCAAGTCGCCAGCTTCCAGCCCCAACCCAGCAAGATGAACAGCAGGGCGGCGGCGGCAATGACGGTCGAGCCGATGGCGAAGGCCTGCACTAGCGCGTTGAGCAACACGCTGCCGGTCATCACTGAGAAGATGAGATAGCCGGGCAGCGTGTAGCGGCTGTGCCACTGCGCGATCGGCTTCAGCGAGGCATAGATCATACCGGTGGTGCAGACGGTGACGACGGCGCCGATAGCCGTCAGAAACCCGGCGATGGCTACCCAGCCGCCGGTGCGGCCGAAGACCACCCAGCCAAGGCCGAGCAGCCCGGCTGGAATGAAGGTCACTACCGACGCCACGCCTTCGCGCGACAGCCAGGAACTGCGCCACTGCGAGAAGGCGCGCCAGGCACGTTCGGGGCGGCCGAGATGGCCGGTCGAGGACAACAAGCCGGCGGCGATCAGGCCGAGCGCCAGCCCCATGCCTATGAGGCCGAGCCAGAAATCGGCCGGGATGAACCCTAGCCAGGCAAGCACGCCAAGCAGTGCCAGCAGGCCGTAGCCCGCGCCGGTAGCGGTGGTGAAGAAGACGACGGAAAAGGCTGGATGCATTGGTCAGTTCGAAAGCATGCGGTCGACCCAGCCGAGGAAACCGCCTTCGGCCTTGACCGGCTCGAGCCTTGGCGCCGCCACCGATGCGGCGCGCTGGGCACGGGGCGGCAGGTATTTGTTGGTCGGCTTGTAGCCCATCTCCGGCATCAGGTCGACGCCGCCACGGCTGGCCACCAGTTGCGACACCGCCGAGGCTGGATCGCCGAGGTCGCCGAAATGCCGGGCGCTGGTCGGGCAGGCGGCAACGCAGGCCGGCACGCGGTCTTCCTCGGCCAGATTGTCATTGTAGATGCGGTCGACACACAGCGTGCATTTCTTCATCACGCCGACATCGGTATCGAACTCGCGCGCGCCATAGGGACAGGCCCAGCTGCACAGTTTGCAGCCGATGCATTTGCTTTCGTCGATCAAAACGATGCCGTCCGATGCCCGCTTGTAGGAGGCGCCGGTCGGGCAGACGGTGACGCAGGCGGGCGTCTCGCAATGCAGGCAGGAGCGCGGAAAGTTCACCGTGCGCCCGCCCGCCTCCGTCGTGTGCTCGTAGCTGTGCACGCGGTTGAACCAGACGCCGTCGACATCGCCGCCATAGGGGTGGATGTCGGTCAGCGGCGCCATGTGGCCGCCGGTGTTCCACTCCTTGCAGGCGGTGACGCAGGCCTGGCAGCCGACGCAGGTGTCGAGGTCGATGACCAGACCCAGTTTCTTGTCGGTATGGGCGGGAAGGCAGGTCATTCCACGGCTTCCCTGTTGACGCGGAATTCGGCGCCGTAGCGAAGGATGTCGGGCGATGGCGCGACATTTGGCGGTTGGCTGAAACGCTCGAATTGCGGCTCGGTGAAGCCCGCTTCTTCATCAGCGCATTTGACGATGCGCACGCGCAAATCGAACCACGCCGCCTGTCCTGTCACCGGATCGGAATTCGAATAGCGCTTGCCGTTGGCATCGGCCGATGTCTGGTCGCCGATAATGTGGTTGAGCAGGAAGCCGCGATTGCTCTCGGCGGCGTCATCCTTCAGCCCCCAACTGCCGCGCCGTTTGCCGATGGCGTTCCAGGTCCACACCGTATCCGCATTGACCCCGTCGACCAGCTTGATCTGCCCCTTCACGCGGCCGTTAATGCTTTCGATCCACACCCAGTCGTCGTCGACAAGGCCGAGGTCAGCGGCGGTCTGGTGATGCACGAACAGGCGGTTCTGGCTGGTGATCTGCCGCAGCCACGCATTCTGCGAACCCCAGGAATGATACATGTGCATCGGCCGCTGCGTAAGCGCATGCAGCGGATATTTTTCGAGATCGACGGCGGCCTCTTCGAACGGCGTAAACCAGAACGGCAGCGGGTCCATGTAGGTCTCGATGCGTTCGCGTTCTGCCTCCGGGGGCTGTACGCGGCCATGGCCCCGCGCGGCGAGGCGAAAACGCTGCATCGGTTCGGAATAGAGCTGGAAGATGATGGGCTCGGCTTTCGAGATGAAACCCATCTGCACCGCGAAGTCGAGATAGGAGCGGTTGGCCATCTTGTAATAGCGCTGGTCGGCGGCAAAGTCCTGGTGCCAGAAGCCGCCATTGTCGATGTAGCGCTGCAGCTGGTTTGGGTTGACCTCGCCTTTGCCGATGGCTTCGCCATCCTTGCCGCGCCAGCCGGCAAGTGGGCCGATGCCCGGTGTACGCTCATGATTGACGATGTAGTCGGCGTAGTCGCTGTATTTCGCGGACCCGTCATCATTGACGAAGCCGGGCAGGCCGAGCCGCGCCCCGAGTTCGATCAGCACCGACTGGAACGGCCTGACATCGCGGTCGGGCTCGACGACGGGATGGCGGATGGCGTCGCCCGGCCCGTCGGCATGGCTGATCGGCCGGTCGAGCAGGCTGATACAGTCATGCCGTTCGAGATAGGTGGTGTCGGGCAGCACCAGATCGGCGAACGGCACCGTCTCCGAATAATAGGCATCGGAATAGATGATGAAGGGGATCTTGTAGTTGCCGGCTCCGTCATGGTCGGTCAGCATGGCAATCGTCTCGACGGTGTTCATCGACGAGTTCCACGCCATGTTCGACATGTACATCATCAGCGTGTCGATCTTGTACGGGTCACCGGCCCAGGCATTGCGGATGACCGTATGCATCAGCCCGTGCGCGGCGAGCGGCGCATCCCAGGAATAGGCCTTGTCGATGCGAAGCGGCGTGCAGGCCTCATCGACCAGCAGGTCATCCGGCCCACAGACGAAGCCGAGCGGCACGCCGTCCAGCGGCGTCATCGGCTTGACCGTCTTGCCGCACGGCTTCGGCCCCGGCGGCGCCGAGCGCGGGTAGGGTGGCTTGAAACGGAAACCGCCGGGCACGTCGATCGTGCCCAGCAGCACCTGCAAGAGGTGGATGGCGCGGCAAGTGTGAAAACCGTTGGAGTGGGCCGAGATGCCCCGCATGGCGTGCATCGACACCGGCCGTCCCTTGATCGTCTCGTGCCGACGCCCGGCCCAATCGCTCCACGCCACCGGCAGTTCGATCGTCTGTTCAAAGGCGACATGCGCGAGTTCGGCCGCGATCCGGCGGATCGTGTCGGCCGGAATGCCGCAGCGTGCCGCGACCGCATCGGGCGCGTAGCTGTCGTCCATGTAGCGGTCGGCAACAAGCTGGAACACCGGCACGCAACGGCGGCCGGCGACGGTGTAGCTGCCGGTCAGCGCCGGCTTTGCCTCTGGATCGGCTGCGTCGATGGAGGCCTTCGCCACTCGGTCCCAGGCGACGGGATTGTCGTCGCTGTCGCGCAGGAAAAGCCCGTCATCGGCGGCGCCCGGCTCCTGGATGACCAGCACATGCGCGTTGGTGTAGCGGATGAGATAATCGAGATCGACGCGGCCGGCCTTGAGCAGTTCATGGATCAGCGCGAAGACGAACAGGCCGTCCGTGCCGGGACGGATGCCGATCCAATCGTCGGCAATGGCGTTGTAGCCGGTGCGGCAGGGATTGATCGACACCACCTTGGCACCGCGCGCCTTGAGCTTGCTGAGCCCGATCTTGATCGGGTTGGAATCATGGTCCTCGGCGACGCCGAACAGCATGAAGTATTTGGTGTTGTCCCAGTCGGGCTCGCCGAACTCCCAGAACGAGCCACCGATCGTGTAGAGCCCACCGGCCGCCATATTGACCGAGCAGAAGCCGCCATGGGCGGCGAAGTTCGGCGTGCCGAACTGGCTCGCCCACCAGCCGGTCAGCGATTGCGACTGGTCGCGCCCGGTGAAGAAGGCGAGTTTCTTCGGATAGGTCTGGCGTATCTTGGAAAGCCGCTCCGTCGCGATCGAGAAGGCTTCCTCCCATTCGATCTCGCGAAACTCGCCGGAGCCGCGCGGGCCGCTGCGCAACAGCGGCTTCTTCAGCCGCGCCGGGCTGTAATGCTGCATGATCCCCGAACTGCCCTTGCCGCAGATCACGCCGCGGTTGACCGGATGGTCCTTGTTGCCGTTGATGTAGCGCACCTTGCCGTCCTTGATATGGACGTCGATGCCGCAACGGCAGGCGCACATATAGCAGGTGGTCTTGGCGATGCTGTCGGAAACTTTGGGAGAGGTGTCGACGCCGTCGCCTTCGTCCGGCGCGCGTGTATCGGCAAGCGGCCGTTGCGACGGTGCGGAATTGGCCCCCCGCGGCGCTCCGTTCTTCATAGGCCAGGCGTGCTTTTGCTACCTGAGAATTTGGCCCGCGTCTTCGGCCCGGGGCCGCGCATATAGTGCTCTTCAGGATGATAGCGGTCGCCGGCCAGCCGCCGCCTGAGGCCACGGGTCCAATGCGCAAGCAGGGATCTGAACCGCCCGATCATTTTGTTGGCTGCGATCTGTTGGCGAATTTGTTCTAACTTCGCCAGAAAAAGTAGAATAAAGCTATCGATCTGTCTAATCAGTTGTTCTTGTAAATTCGATCGAAATTGGTTCTTAATGGTCTCATGACCCTGGACCAATTGCGCATTTTCGTCGCCGTCGCCGAGCGTGGCCATATGACCAAGGCGGCAGAGCTTTTGGGCATCTCCCAGTCGGCCGCGTCGGCGGCCATCCGCGCGCTTGAAGAGCAGCACGGCGTTCATCTGTTCAACCGGGTCGGACGCAACATCGAGCTGGCGCAAACCGGCCACCGCTTCTTGCCCGAGGCCAAGGCTGTGCTGGAGCGCGCCGCCGCCGCCCGCAACGTGCTGGAACATGTCTCGCAAACGGTCGCCGGCAGTCTTTCGATCGCCGCCAGCCTGACCATTGCCAGCTATTGGCTGCCGCGCCGGCTGGCGTCTTTCCACGAGGCCTACCCGGCGGTCAGGCTAAGCGTCAGCATCGGCAACACCAGGCAGGTCGAGGCCAATGTGCTGGACGGCACTGCCGATCTCGGCCTGGTCGAAGGGCGCACCGAATCCGACATCCTTCGCCGCACCAAGGTCGACGTCGACAGATTGATGCTTGTTGTCGCCGCCTCGCATCCCGAGATCGCCGAAATCGCGCCGGGCCGCCCCGACATCAGGGGGTTGCGCTGGATCATCCGCGAGGGCGGTTCGGGCACGCGCGAGGTACTGGAGGATCTGGCACGCCGCGAGGGGGTTTCGCTCGCCGACCTGCAGATATTCCTGGTGCTGCCGAGCAACGAGGCGGTTCGCCAGGCGGTCGAGGCCGGCGCCGGCGCCACCATCATCTCGGATCTGGTCGTCGGGCGCGCCGTTGCCGAGGGCAGTCTCCGGTCGGTGCCGCTCGAGCTGCCGAAACGCGACTTTGCCATGATCACCCATCGCGACCGCCAGGCAAGCCTGGCGCAGATGGCGCTGAAGGCGCATCTCGGCGCCGAGCCCGGCAGCAGCAATCCCGCTTAGGGCTAAGCGAACTTCCGCTGCGCATCCAGCGCCAGGCCAAGGCCGACCGAGCCGAACATGTCGCCGTCGATCACAGCTGCCTGTGGCACCAGCGACAGGATCTCTCGTCGCGCCAGCGGGATCGCGGTCGAACCGCCGGTCAGGAACACGGCTGTGATGTCGGACGCTCTCACGCTGGCGTCGGCGATCGTCTGCCGCACCGTCGCGGATACCCGTTCGATGTCGGCGGCAATCGTCTCTTCCAGGCCGGCCCGCGTAATTTCGGCGGCAAAATGCACGTCGGGCAGCGCCACCGTCACATCGGCCGAAGCCTGATCCGTCAGTGTGATCTTGGCTCGTTCTACCAGCCCGGCGAGCGCGTGGCCGTAGCGATGCTCGACAATGTGGATGAAGCGCTCGACCAGATCGGCGCGCTTGGCCTCGAAGCGGATCTGCCTGAGGTCCGTCATCGCCTTGGCGGTGTAGACAAGGTTGATGCGCTGCCACGTCGCCAGGTCGATGAAGTAGCTCGCCGGCAGGTTGCGCTTGCCGTCTTTCGTCGGTGAGAGATAGCCGAGCTTGGGCATGACATGGGCGATGCTGAGCAGCCGGTCGAAATCGGTGCCGCCGATATGGACGCCACGGTTGGCCAGGATGTCGTCCTTGCGGTCGCCTGAGCGCGCGCGCTGCGGCGAAACCCGCACGATCGAGAAGTCGGACGTGCCGCCACCCATGTCGACGATCAGCGCCAGCTCTTCACGTGCCACACCCTGTTCGTAATCGAGTGCAGCGGCGATCGGTTCGAACTGGAAGGCGATGTGCTTGAAGCCTTGCGCGCGAGCTGCCTTTTCAAGCTCGCCCTGCGCCTTGGCATCGGCTTCCGCATCGTCGTCGACAAACTGCACCGGGCGACCGAGTACGACGCTCTCCACCGGAGCGCCGGCATTTTCCTCGAGCCGTTTCTTCAGATGGTCGACGAACATGCCGACAATGTCGATGAAGCCGATCTGGCGTGCCTTGATGCGCGTCTTCTCATGCGCCAGCGAACTGCCGAGCACGCTCTTCAGCGACCGCATCAGCCGGCCTTCGATGGCGTCGGTGTAGTCGGCAATGGCGCGGCGGCCGAAATAGGTGTGGCCGTCCTCGAAGTTGAAGAACACAGCGCTGGGCAATGTCGGCTGTTCCCCTTCCAGCGCCACCAGTCGTGCCTGGCCGTTCCGGATTACGCCCACCGTGGAATTGGACGTGCCGAAATCGATGCCGCCAAATGCCTGGTGCATTGCAGCCTCCTGTCATTGGGTCGTCGCGGTGGCAGGCGTCGCAAGACACGCCGTCCAGGGGTCTGACCGTTCTGCCGAATGATTGTGCGTGTTTACCCGTGGGTTGGGAGGCGGCGGTCTATCGCAAGATTGAGAAAAGGGGAACCCCTTTCCCCCGGGAAATGGGTGCTGCGCGTCAATCCTTGCGGAAGATCAGCCTGCCCAGCCAGCCGGTGATCATGGCCAGCGACACGGCGAAGACGCCGTAGAGAAAGGAATAATCGTGCGCGACGCGGAAGATCGACTGTTCGAAACCCGACTTGCGGATTTCGAGCTGGGCCGAGCTTTCCTTGAGGAACAGGCCGCTCTTGAACAGGAACGCGCGGGCTTTATGCGTTCCAACCGGTACGTTGGGCGCCAGCCGCACCGTGGCGCGGAACAGGTTCTGCGACAGGAATTGCACGCCACCCACATTCTCGCTGTAGAGGCCGGTCGCCGCCTTGCGCTCGCGCAGGGCCGTGGTGAATTCCTCGATCGTCGCCGGGCCGTCGGTGGCATCGGCCGGCTGCATGTAAAGATTGGAAGCGCCGAGCGACAGCTGCTTGTAGCTGTTGGGTTCGGTGATGTCTTGCAGCGGCCGCGTCGTGGCGACGGAATAAGACACCGGCACGTTTTCGAAGGTCTCGGATTCCAGATTGACCCAGACGCCAAGCACCCGGTCCTTGCGGCGCACCACCACCGGCCGCGGCGGCCCTTCCAGCACGACGATGACGTCATAGCGTCCCTGCCGCGCCACCAGCGGATCGGGGTTTTCCAGCGAACCGAAAATGGTCAGGTCGGCGCCGGAAAAACCGGCGGTGATCGACACGGCGTCGGTGGAAAGACCGATCTGGATGCCTTCCGGCAGCGGGTTCGGCGCCTGTGCTGCCGCCGGCAGGGCGAGGGCGAAAAGCAAAGCGGCGGCCGAAAAAATCCTCCATCCCCGCATCAGTTCAGGCCTGCCGCGGTCAGCGAATAGAGGTTTGGCGGCGTGACGAAGAGACCGATGGCAAGCCGGATCGCGACCGCCAGCACCAGCAGCGCCAGCAGCGCCCTGAGCTGTTCGCCGCGCAGCTTCTGGCCTGCCTTGGCGCCATATTGCGCACCGGCGACGCCGCCCGCCATCAGCAGGAAGGCAAGCATGACGTCGACCGTCTGGTTGGTGGTGGCGTGCACCAGCGTGGTGTAGGCCGAGGTGAAGATGATCTGGAACAGCGAAGTGCCGATAACGACGTTGGTCGGCACTTTCAGCAGGTAGATCAGCGCCGGCACCATGATGAAGCCGCCGCCGACACCCATGATCGACGACAGGAAGCCGATACCCGCGCCGAGCCCCAGCACCGGAATGACACTGACGAACAGCTTCGAGGCCCTGAACCGCATCTTCAGCGGCAGCCGGTGGATCCAGTTGTGCTGGCCGGACTTCTTCAAGACCGGCGCAGCACCGCTGCGCGTGGCGCGCAGCGCATTGACGCTTTCGACCAGCATCAGCCCGCCGACGGTGCCGAGCAGCACGACGTAGAGCAGCGAAATGAACAAATCGAGCTGGCCGAGCCGGCGCAGGAAGGCAAAGACGAAGATACCGCCGGTCGAGCCGACGACACCTCCGGCCAGCAGCACCCCGCCGAGCTTGAAGTCGAGCGTGCCGCGCTTCATGTGCGAGAGCGCGCCGGAGAATGAGGAGGCGATGACCTGGTTGGCGCCGGTCGCGACCGCGATCGCCGGCGGGATGTTGTAGAAGATCAGGAGCGGCGTGATCAGAAAGCCGCCGCCGACCCCGAACATGCCCGACAGGAAACCCACCGCCGCGCCCATCGCCAGCAGGACGAAGACGTTGACGGAAATTTCCGCGATCGGGAGATAGATGCCCACCCGTCAGTCTCGATCAGTTTGCCTGTCGGCGATTGCAGCCATTGCCGGGCATTGTCGCACCGAAAAGCCAATTTTTCCTTGCGCCGACGGGGCGCTCGGGTCAAACCCCGCCGCTCTGCCGAAACAAAAAACATCTCAATCAGTTAACAGGCAAATGTGTGGCAAGAGCGTCGCGTTAGCGACGCATCTGCCGTTATTTGTGCGCCAGCAGCGCCTTCACCAGCTTTTCGTCGATTTCGCCGGTCGCCTGCATCTTGTTGTCGGTCTGGAAGGCCATGATCGCGGTCTTGGTCTTGCCGCCCATCACGCCATCGGCGCCGCCGGCATCGTAGCCGTTCTTGTTAAGGATGAGCTGGATGTTCTTGACTGCCTTCTTCATGTCGACGCTGGCGGTCGTCTGCGGCGTGCCTTCCTGCCAGGACTCCGGGATGTCGGCCGAGTTGGAAGCCGGGTCGAGCGGCTTCGGCTTCCACAGTTCGGTGGCGGCGCGCGCCCGCTCGAGCTGTTCGGGCCGCAGCGCACTGGCGACTTCGTCGCGCTTGGCCTCCGCATCTTTGTCGCCGGCCTTGGCGACGAGTGCGAACCATTTGTAGGATTCCTCCAGGCTCTGTTTCATGCCGACGCCCTTGGCCGCCAGGATGCCGAGATTGAACTGGCTGTCCTTGACGCCGACATCAGCCGCCGCCTGGAACCAGTGCGCGGCCGATTCATTGTCGATCACGCCGTCCGCGGCCATGGCAAAGAGCACGGCGAGGTTGTGCATGGCGCTGGCGTTCCCTTGCGCGGCGGCGAGCTGGTAGAAGGTCTTTGCCTTCTTGATGTTGCGCGTGACGCCGATGCCCTTTTCGTAGAAATTGCCGATGCGGTACTCGGCCGGCGCGAAGCCGAGTTCGGCCGACTTTTCGTACCATTTGGCGGCTGCCGCCATGTCTTCTTTGACGCCGCGCGATTCGGCATAGCGCGAACCGAGCTCGAACAGCGCCTTGGCGTCGCCGCCGGCGGCCGCGTCGCGCAAGGCTTGCGGGCCGGCATCGGCCGGAACGTCGATCTTGGCGACGACAGGCGTTGCCGCAGCGTCAGCGGGCGGAACGGCGCCGGTCGTATCCGATGCCGAGGGCGCCACGACAGCGGCCGCAGGTTGCGCGTCAGCCGCCGGTTCCGCAGTGGCGGTCGTCGGCAATGTTGCGTCTGGCGCCGGGGCAGGATCGGCCAAAGCCATTGGTGCTGGCGTGGATTCGGCTGCTGGCAGGTCAGGGCCAACAGAACTTGTCGAAGCAGCCTCGATCGGCGCGTCATCCTTGGCGGGCGGCTGCGATGGCTCCGCCTGCCTGACCATCCGGGCCGGTGCATCCTGCACGGTTGCCTGCGTGTCTGCCTTGGGTTGGCTGGGAGCGTTGACCGATGCGGTCTCGACCGGCTGCGATGCGACAATCGGCGCCGTATCGTTGCTGGCGACCTCGACCGGGTCGGCGAAGAAGGCCTTGCCCAGCTGCAGGCCGGCAAGCGCCAGCATGATCGCGATCGCTCCCATAAGGATCGGCTTGCGCCGCGCCTTGAGCAGGTCGCCGATCCGCAGCGCTTTTACCGGACCCTTCATGGTGGACTGGCGTTTCAGGGCGTCGGCCTCGGCGGCCGCGGCCTGCGCCGCGCGCCGGGCGGCGGCAATGAAGTCGGATTTCGATGCATCGCCGGTGCTTTGGCGCGCCGGCGGGCCGCGCTCGTCGCGCACGCGCTTCATGATGGCGTTGAGGTCAGGCGCGCCGGAGCCTGGCTCCAGCGGCCGGTTGGCGAACTTGGGGTCGAGCGGCTCGTCGAGATCGACGCTCGGCATGTCGACATTGGGCGTCGAACCGGCGAGTGGCGGCATATCCGCCTGCTTCTTGCCCCTGAAGGCGCGCGCCAATCCGCCGAACAGCGACTTCTTGGCCGTGCCTT
Source organism: Mesorhizobium sp. WSM4306 (assembly GCF_007003975.1). Taxonomy (GTDB): domain Bacteria; phylum Pseudomonadota; class Alphaproteobacteria; order Rhizobiales; family Rhizobiaceae; genus Mesorhizobium. The sequence continues at coordinate 75,617 of NZ_VFTC01000016.1, read as the reverse complement.
CGCCTTTCTCGGCAATCGTATCGGAACCAAGCGCTGCCTGGGCAGCGGCCGCGGCAGCCTCGGCCGGCGAGCGCCGCACCGGCTCGCTGTGCATGACCGGGTCGCTGCGCATATCGGGCTCGGTGCGCATGATGGCGGCGGCGCGACCGTCGAGGTCGGCCATGTCTCCGGTCAGCGGCAGCGGCTGGTCGATGTCCATCGACGGTGCATCCTGCACCGCGATCTTGGAGGCACGGGCAGCGCGGGCTCGTCGTCCCGGCTCGGCCGGCGCATCCAGGAGTTCGCTCACCGCCTCGACCGGCTCGCTGGTTTCCAGCGAGCCCAGGCGGTCGACGATCTTGAGCAGTGTGTCGTGAATAGCCTCGAATGTCCGCGAATTGCGCTCGTCCGAACGGCGCGTCAGCGCTTCCAGCGTCTTCAGATCCTGGGCAAGGCCGGTGACGGCCGCGGTGTTGGCGTTGGAATCGGCCAGTGAGCGCACGGCGCTCTCGGCCGCCTCGCGTGCCGCGCCCATGATGGACTCACGGGTGCCGGCCAGCGACTTCTCGATTTCGTTGAGGCGCGGGCTGATGTCCTCGAATTCCGGCAGCGGCGTGCCGGGCTTCGACAGATGCGCCGACAGGCCGGAGACCTGAGCCTCGAGGCTGCGGATCAGTGCCGGATCGATGCCGGCGACCTGCGCGGCCGACGATTCCAGCCGGCTTGAAATGTCTTCGAGCCGGCTTTCCAGGCCACGGATCGCCGCCTCGTTGGCAGGATCGGGGACACGCGTCTCCATGCGCTTGGCAAGCGCGGTGAAGCGAGCGTCGATGGCGTCCATGATTTCGGCGCTGTCGGCTTGCGGCTGACGCTGGTCCAGCCGGTCGGCGACCTCGTCCAGCCGCCGCTCGAGATCGCGAAACAGCATGTTGCCCTGTTCGATGGCGTCGCCCTGCCGGCGTTCCATCATGCCCGACAGCACGTCGAAGCGCTGTTCCAGGCCCTGGAAAATATAGTCGACGTCCGGGATGGCCGGGGCGCGGTCGATCTTGTCGGCAATCATCGCGATCTGGTTGCCGAGGCGCTCCATCGCCTTTTCCGGCAGATTGGCGCGGCCGGCGAGGTCGTCGACCCGGTTCGACAGCATGCTGAGACGGTCAAGAACCTCTCCGCTCGGACGGACCTGCACCACTTCCTCGATCTGCTGCGCCAGCGAGGCGATCCGCTTCTCGATGCGCTCGAAGGGCTCGGGGTCGAAGGAATTGGCCTGGGCGGCGACGGTCGAGGCGACAATGGCGCGCGTAATCTCGTCAAGCCGTTCGTCGATCAGGCCGAGCGTGTCGCCGCCGCGGTTGTTTTGCTGGCTGACGAAGTGATCGACGGCGCCGGCCAGCGTGCGGACCTTTTCCTCCATCGAGCGCAGCGACAGCGATTCCGGCAGATTGTTGACGGCATTGCTGATCTGCTCGAGCCGGTCGGTCAGGGCCGAAAATCCCGGGCCGTCCGCGCGGTTGCGCTGGTCGGCGTCGACGCGGTCCTCGAACGCGCTCCAGCGGCGGTCGAAATCGTCCCAGCGGCGGTCGACCTTCAGCACGCTTTCCTCGCGCGCCAGCGTGTCGAGCGCGGTCTTCACCTGCTCGAGCTCGAGCCGCAGCATGTTGACGCTTCTGTCGTCGCTCTTTTCGGCCAGCGTCTGGATGGCGCCGGAAAGCCGCTCGAACTCGAGGCCGAGTTCGGCGCTGCCCTTGCCGGGTAAGCCGCTTGATTGGCCTCCCGATTGGCTGCTCGCCTGGAACGCCCGTTCGATGTCCTTGCGCAGCGCGGCGAATTCGCGCTGCAGGCCGGCGGTCATCTGATGGCGCAATTCCTCGCGCAGGCCGCGCAATTCGCCGGCGATCTTGCCGACCACGGCGACGCTGTCTTCCTGGCCGCGCACACGGTCGATGTCGCGCGCAAGCCCCTGATAATTCTGGTCGAAGCCGGACGTCACAGGGCTTTTCGGCCGCGGCGCGGGCTGCGGGTCCTCGTACCAGCGCGGCGGGGCGTAGGGCTGGGCGCTGGCGTAGCGCGGCTCGACCGGTGGCCGGCGCGGATCGAAGCGCTCTCCCACGTCCTCGCGCTTGCGCTCCAGCCGCTGTTCCAGCGTTTCCAGCGAGCGGTTCAATTCATCAAGCGTGGTGTTCGGCCTGCGTGGCCTGCCGGCGTTGAGTGTATCGAGATAGGACCGCTTGCTGTTCATCGATGCGTCCGTTTTTCAGAATGGCCGGCTTGCTGCCAGTTTCCCCAAAGTCCCTGTCGGGAACGAAGGCGGCCGCGCGGCTATGCTGCGGCGGAAGACGAGCTTCCCGGGCCAGGCCCGCTCTCCGAAAAACCGTGAAAAATTCGCTACAGGATAAACACGGATGACCGACATGCGCACATTTCACCCATCGTGGTAAACAAGGCGTTAACCAAGCTTAAGAAGTTACGACGTTGCTGAAATACAGGCAGCGCCCGTCCGGACCCGGCATCGGGGGTGCGGCATAAGGTTTCGCAACCCCAGAACGCCCTTGCGTCATGAGGCGGCTATCGATATAGAATTGACGTAAACGTAAGAGGGGCGCTGTTCGTGCCTTTTGCGATGAATTCGTTGAAACCCACGACTGGAAGCATGCCCCCGCTTCCACTCAGGCGTTGCAAGGTCCGAGACCGCCACGCCACTACAGGGGAAAGCCAGTGACCATGAAACTTGTTTCGCCCGGCGAAGCCGCGGCCAACACCAACAATATGTCTGTCGAAGCCGGCGAGGAACTCGTGCGCATCGGCGAGATGGCCAAGAAGTACGGCGTGACCCTGCGCACGCTGCGCTTCTATGAAGACAAGGGCCTGCTCAATCCGAAGCGCGACGGGGCAACGCGCCTCTACACGCGTCGCGACAAGGCTCGGCTGAAGCTGATCCTGCTCGGCCGCAAGGTCGGGTTCTCGCTGCGCGACGTCAAGCAGATGATGGATCTCTACGATCCCACGGGATCGAATACCAAGCAGCTGCGGCTGGCTCTCGACAAGTCGGAGAAGCAGCTTGCCCGCCTGCAGAAGCAGCGCGCGCTGATCGACGACGCGATCAACGAACTGAGCGGCTCGATGTCGGCCGTGCGCCAGATGCTGTCCGAGCGTTCAGCGCCGGCCAGCGCCGCGAGCTGATCTCGCTCCACCAAGAAGTTTGAAAAGAGCCGCGCGGGCTGCCCGCGCGGCTCTTTTCGTTTGCCGCCATCTTCGCCTGCTCAACCCGTGGACCGCTGGTGTCTGTCACTTCGTGCCGATAGGCTGGCACAAGGAAATTTTGTCGCGGCGACAAAATTGACGTTTACGCAAACGTCAATTTTTGCTATCCCGCTTTCAACATTGGTCTGCATGCTGCCCCGAGCTCGTTTTCGGGACCTGATCCCGCGACCAAGACCGCATGGTGGAGGAAACACATGCCGATCTACAGGGCTCCGGTCCAGGACACGCTGTTCGTGCTCAATGAGGTGCTGGGCTACCAGCGCTATTCCAATCTTCCCGGGTTTGCCGACGCGACGCCCGATGTGGTCGAGGCGATCCTCGCCGAGGGCGCCAAGCTCGCCGAAAACGTCATGCATCCCTTGAACCGCGTTGGCGACATGGAAGGCTGCGTGCGCCATGACGACGGCTCGGTGACGACGCCGAAAGGCTTCAAGGAGGCCTACGACCAGTATCGCGAAGGCGGCTGGATGGGACTGGCGGCGCCCGTAGAATTCGGCGGCCAGGGCCTGCCCTACGCCGTGCACACCGCCGTTGCCGAATACATGGTCTCGGCCAACATGGCGCTGATGATGTATCCCGGCCTGACGCAAGGCGCGATCGCGGCGATCATCACCCACGGCACCGACGAGCAGAAGGCGACCTGGCTGCCGAAGCTGGTCGAGGGGTCCTGGACCGGCACCATGAACCTGACCGAGCCGCATTGCGGCACCGATCTCGGCCTGCTGCGCACCAAGGCGGTGCCCAACGGCAACGGCACCTACAAGATATCAGGCCAGAAGATATTCATCTCGGCTGGCGAGCACGACATGTCGGACAACATCGTCCATCTGGTGCTGGCCCGCATCGAGGGCGCGCCGGAAGGCGTCAAGGGCATCTCGCTGTTCATCGTGCCGAAGCTCAAGCTCGATGCCTCGGGCAATCCGGACGACAAGAACACGCTCTCCTGCGGCTCGATCGAGGAGAAAATGGGCATCCACGGCAATTCGACCTGCGTCATGAACTATGACGAGGCCGAGGGCACGCTGCTCGGCGAGGCCAATGGCGGGCTGAAGGCGATGTTCACGATGATGAACGAAGCCCGCCTCGGCGTCGGCCTGCAGGGCCTGTCGCTGTCTGAGATCGCCTACCAGAACGCGGTGTCCTACGCCAAGGACCGGCTGCAGGGCCGTTCGTTGTCGGGCGCCAAGGCGCCGGACAAGAAGGCCGATCCGATCATCGTCCACCCCGACATCCGCCGCTCGCTGATGACCATCAAGGCCTTCAACGAGGCCGGCCGCGCGCTGGCGCTGTGGACGGCGATCAAGTCCGACATCGCCCACCGCTCCGCCGACGACAAGGACCGCCAGGCAGCCGACGACTACACCGGCCTGCTGACGCCGGTGATCAAGGGCGTGCTCACCGACAAGGGTTTCGACCACGCCGTCATGGCGCAGCAGGTGTTCGGCGGCCACGGCTATATCGAAGAGCACGGCATGAGCCAGTTCGTGCGCGATGCCCGCATCGCCATGATCTATGAAGGCGCCAACGGCATCCAGGCGCTCGACCTCGTCGGCCGCAAGCTCGGCCTGAACGGCGGCCGCGCCATCCAGGCGTTCTTCAAAGACGTCGGCGAATTCTGCGAGGAGAACCGCTCCGACGAGAAGCTGGCGCCGTTCACCAAGGCGCTGAAGAAGGGCCTCAACGATTTGCAAGCGGCGACGATGTGGCTGCTGCAGAACGGCATGGCCAAGCCCGACAATGCCGGTGCCGCCTCGACCGACTACATGCATCTCTTCGGCCTGGTGGCGCTGGGCTACATGTGGGCGCAGATGGCCAAGGCGGCCCAGGCCAAGACCGGCGCCAACGGCTCGCAGTCCTTTTACGACAACAAGGTGGTGACGGCTCGCTTCTTCATGGAGCGGATCATGCCCGAGACGTCGGCGCATCTCGCCCGCATTTCCAGTGGTGCGGAGACGCTAATGGCGCTGCCGGCGGAAGCGTTCTAAAAAAGCCGGCGTCCCCCTCCCCTCGAGGGGAGGGTGGCCCGAAGGGCCGGGAGGGGTCCTGCGTGAAGTGCGCTGGCCTCCTTGGGAGCGCTGGCAGGAGGAAGATCGCAAATGCATGGGCCTCAACTGTTCAAGGATAAAGTCGAGCACGTCATCGGCGACCCCACCCGGCCGCTGCGCGGCCACCCTCCCCTCGAGGGGGAGGGGAACGTCGGCGCCGGGGAGGAAATAGCATGACAAATCCAGCCGAAGTGCTCTCTTTGCCGAAGCCCGCCTGGGCGGCGGACGAGGTCGGCATGCTTTACGACATGGCGCATCGCTTCATGTCGGAAGAGATCGCACCGCGCTACGACGAGTTCGAGAAGAACGAGATGGTCGACCGCGAAAGCTGGCGCAAGGCGGGTGCCGCCGGCCTGCTCTGCGCCTCGATGCCGGAGGAGTATGGCGGCTCCGGCGGCACCTTCGCACACGAGAGCGCCATCATCGAGGCCATCGGCCATGTCGGCGTCGACGGTTTCGGCATCGGCCTGCACAATGCGATCGTCGCCCCTTACATCCTGCACTACGGCTCGGAAGAGCAGAAGAAGAAGTGGCTGCCGAAGCTGGCGACCGGCGAGCTGATCGGCGCCATCGCCATGACCGAACCGGGCGCCGGCTCCGACCTGCAAGGTGTCAAGACGCGAGCCGAGAAGGACGGCAACCAGTACAAGATCAATGGCTCCAAGACCTTTATCACCAACGGCCAGCTCGCCAATCTTATCATCGTCGTCACCAAGACCGATCCGGCCAAGGGCGCCAAGGGCACCTCGCTGATCGTCGTCGAGACCGACGAGGTCGAAGGTTTTCAGCGCGGCCGCAACCTCGACAAGATCGGCTTGAAGGCCAACGACACGTCCGAATTGTTCTTCAACGATATGCGCGTGCCGACCTCCAACCTGCTCGGTCATGAAGAGGGACAAGGCTTCATCCAGCTGATGCAGCAATTGCCGCAGGAACGCCTGCAGATCGGCACCGGCGCCATTGCCATGATCGAGCGCGCGCTGGCGCTGACAATCGACTACGTCAAGGATCGTAAGGCCTTCGGCAAGGCGATCATCGAGTTCCAGAACACCCAGTTCAAGCTGGCCGAGCTGAAGACCGAGGCCACCATCGGCCGCGTCTTCTACAATGATTGCGTCAGCCGCCATATCAATGGCGGCCTCGACCCTGTCACCGCCTCTATGGCCAAGTACTGGCTCTCGGACCTGCAGGGAAAAGTCGTCGACGAATGCCTTCAATTGCATGGTGGCTATGGCTACATGAATGAATATCCGATCGCCCGCATGTTCCGCGACGCCCGCGTCCAGCGCATCTACGGCGGCACCAACGAGATCATGAAATTGCTGATTGGCCGCTCTCTCTGAGAGCCACGACCGGCAAACCCAAGGAGCAAGAAAATGGCCGAAGCTTATGTCTATGACGCCGTGCGCACGCCGCGCGGCAAGGGCAAGAAGGATGGCTCGCTGCACGAAGTGCCGGCGGTGCGGCTTGCTGCAAAGACGCTTGAAGCGCTGCGCGACCGCAACGGGCTCGACACCGGCACTGTCGACGACATCATCTTCGGCTGCGTCGATCCGGTCGGCGAGGCCGGCTCGGTCATTCCGCGTGCCGCCGCCTTCGAGGCCGGCTACGACAACAGGGCGCCGGGCATGCAGATATCGCGCTTCTGCGCCTCGGGCCTCGACGCCATCAATTTCGGTGCCGCCAAGATTGCGCAAGGGGCGGACGAGATCGTCATTGCCGGCGGCGTCGAATCGATGTCGCGCGTCGGCATGGGCGCCTCCGGCGGCGCCTGGTTCATGGACCCCTCCGTCGGCCTGCCCGGCTGGTTCGTGCCGCAGGGTATTTCGGCCGACCTGATCGCCACCAAATACGGTTTTTCGCGAGACGACGTCGACGCCTATGCGGTCGAGAGCCAGAAGCGCGCGGGCAAGGCCTGGGCCGATGGCCGCTTCAACAATTCGGTCATCCCGATCAAGGACCAGAATGGGCTGACCATCCTCGACCATGACGAGCATATGCGGCCGTCGACCGACATGCAGTCGCTGGCCTCGCTCAACCCATCCTTCGTCATGCCGGGCGAAATGGGCGGCTTCGACGCGGTTGCGGTGCAGAAGCATCCGGAAGTCGAAGAGGTCAACCACGTCCACCACGCCGGCAACTCGTCCGGCATCGTCGACGGTGCGGCCGCCGTGCTGCTCGGCTCGAAGAAGGCTGGCAAGACAATGGGTCTCAAGCCACGCGCCCGCATCCGCGCCTTCGCCAATATCGGCTCCGAGCCGGTGCTGATGCTGACCGGTCCGGTCGACGTCACCGAGAAGCTGTTGAAGCGCGCCAAGATGAAGCTGTCGGACATCGATCTGTTCGAGCTCAACGAGGCCTTCGCGTCGGTGGTGCTGCGCTACATGCAGGCCTTCGACATCCCGCACGACAAGATCAACGTCAATGGCGGCGCCATTGCCATGGGCCATCCGCTCGGCGCCACCGGCGCGATGATCCTGGGCACGGTGCTCGACGAGCTGGAGCGTCGCGACCTCAACACCGCTCTGGTGACGCTCTGCATCGGCGCTGGCATGGGCACCGCAACGATCATCGAACGCGTCTGATTTTCGGCCGGAAGGAGAGAGACATGACCTACACGAACTTCACGGTCGACACCGACGCAGACGGCATTGCGCTGGTCACCTGGAACATGCCGGACCGGTCGATGAACGTCTTTACCGAAGAGGTGATGAACGAGCTCGACAAGATCATCGACCAGGTGGTGGCCGACGCTGGCATCAAGGGTGCGGTGATCACCTCGGGCAAGGACAGCTTCTCCGGCGGCGCCGACCTCACCATGCTGCAGAAGATGCTGACGGTTTTCGCCAAGGAGAAAGGCAAGGACCCGGAGAAGGCGGCGAAGCTTCTGTTCGACAATGCCGGCCGTATGGGCGCGCTTTGGCGCAAGCTCGAAACCTCGGGCAAGCCCTGGGTTTCGGCCATCAACGGCACCTGCATGGGCGGCGCCTTCGAACTGTCGCTTGCCTGCCACGGCCGTGTTGCAGCCGATAGCGATAAGGTCAAGATGGCCTTGCCGGAAGTCAAGGTCGGCATCTTCCCCGGCGCCGGCGGCACCCAGCGCGTGCCGCGGCTGACCGACCAGCAGCAGGCGCTGCAGATGCTGACCACGGGCCAGAACCTGTCGGCGCAGAAGGCCAAGGCCATGGGCCTGGTCCACGAGGTCGCCGAGCCGAGCAAACTGATCGACACTGCCAAAGCAATGATCAAGAACGGCCTGAAAGCCGTCCAGCCTTGGGACGAGAAGGGCTTCAAGCTGCCCGGGGGCCAGATCTATTCGCCCGCCGGCTTCAATCTGTGGCCGCCGGCCATCGCCATCCTGCGCCGCGAAACCTATGGCAATTATCCGGCCGCCGCGGCCATCCTGAAATGCGTCTATGAGGGCCTGCTGGTGCCGTTCGACACCGGTCTGCGGATCGAACAGCGCTATTTCACCGAAATCATGCAGTCGAAGGAAGCGGCAGCGATGATCCGCTCGCTGTTCGTCTCGCTGCAGGAGCTCAACAAGGGCGCCCGCCGCCCGGCCGGCGTGCCGGAAACCAGGTTCAAGAAGGTCGGCATTCTCGGCGCCGGCTTCATGGGCGCCGGCATCGCCTTTGTCACCGCCAAGGCTGGCATCCAGGTCGTGCTGCTCGACCGCGACATGGCGTCGGCCGAAAAGGGCAAGGCGCATTCCGACAGCCTGATCTCGGATCAGGTCAAGAAGGGCCGCGTCAAGCCTGAGGAGAAGGAGACGCTGCTGTCGCTGATCACGCCGACGGCGGACTATGCCGATCTCGCCGGCTGTGACCTCGTCGTCGAGGCGGTGTTCGAGGATTCGGCCGTCAAGAAGGCTACCACCGAACAGGCCGAAGCGGTGCTGAAATCGTCGGCGATCTTCGCCTCCAACACCTCGACCATCCCGATCACCGCGCTGGCCAAGAATTCGGCGCGGCCGAAGAATTTCGTCGGCATCCACTTCTTCTCGCCGGTCGACAAGATGATGCTGGTCGAGATCATTCTGGGCAAGAAGACCGGCGACAAGGCGCTGGCCACCGCGATCGATTTTGTCCGCGCCATCAAGAAGACGCCGATCGTCGTCAACGACACGCGCGGCTTCTACGTCAACCGCTGCGTGCTGCGCTACATGTCGGAAGCCTACAAGATGCTGATCGAGGGCGTTCCGGCGCCGATGATCGAGAATGCCGCCAAGGCCGCCGGCATGCCGGTCGGCCCGCTGGCGCTGACCGACGAGACGGCGATCGATCTGGCGCAGAAGATTATGAAGCAGACCATCAGGGACCTCGGCGACAAGGCCGTCGATCCCAAGCAGATGGCGCTGATCAACACGCTGGTGGACACCCATGGCCGCTTCGGCCGCAAGAACGGCAAGGGTTTTTACGACTATCCCGCAAAGCCCGCCAAGAAGAAGCTGTGGCCGGGGCTGAAGGATCTCTATTCGCAGCTGAAGCCGGAGAAGGTCGACTATGAGGAGCTGCAGCGGCGCCTCCTGGTCACCATTGCGCTCGAAGCGGCGCGGGTGATGGAAGAGGGCATCGTCACCGATCCGCGCGAGGCCGATGTAGGTTCGATCCTGGCCTTCGGCTTCGCGCCGTTCACTGGCGGCGCGCTGTCCTATATCGACGGCATCGGCGCCAAGGAGTTCGTCAAGATCGCCAAGGGCCTGCAGAAGAAATACGGCGCCGAGTTCAAGGCGCCCAAGCTGCTGCTCGACCTGGCCGAGAAGGGCGAGACCTTCTACCAGCGCTTCGATCCCTACGCGAAGGGCGATGTGAAGAAGGCAGCCTGACGCCCTCAGGATGTATGTCTGGGGTCGCCTGGCGCGCATGATGGCCACGGCGTCGCGCCGTGGCCCTTATCACATGGGTGACGAAAGCCGGCTCGCCTTTCGTTGCCTGCCGACCGACATCGACTTCAACAGCCATCTCAACAATGCCCGCTACATGATGCCGGCCGATCTCGCGCATGACCCCGAAAATCGGAATCGATTTTCGGAAAGGATCATGCGCCAGCTCAAAGTGCTACAGCGTCCTTTGCGCGTCCAATAGGACGCGCGGCGCTGCAGGCGCATCGACATTTTCCTGCGCGTCGGCTTCATCGACTTGACCAGGAAGCATGGCTGGGCGCCGATGGGATCGGCGGGCTGCAAGCGGCCTATGTGCGCGATATAAGGCTGTGGCACCGGTTCGAGGTGGCGTCCTCGATCGAGACCTGGGACGGCACCTCGATCATCGGCAAGCACCGCTTTGTCCTCGACAATGGCGAGACAGCCGCGCTGATCATGACCACGGGCGGCGTCTACGATCGTCGCGGCCGCCGCTTGCTCGACATCGACCAGGTCGTCGCGGCACTTGGCCGTTCTGCCAAACCGCGTCCGCCCACCAATGCCGAGCGGACGTTCATGGCCTCGCACCGGAATCTGCGCGACGAGGCCAAGCGCGCCTGATCACGCTTTCGGGAGCAGAGGGCGGGTGCTTCTTTGTAACGCGCGCAGGTGTTAAAATTAGCTGTCGCTAAGGAAACTGTTGACGGAGGGAGCAATTATCATGCGCATGATGCTGAAAATTTCTGTTCCGACCGTGGAAGGCAACAAGGCGCTCAAGGACGGCAGCATGGAGAAATTCATCGAACACAGCCTGTCCGAGCTGAAGCCGGAAGCCGCTTATTTCACCGCCGACAAGGGTCGGCGGACCGCCTATCTTTTCGTCGACATCAAGGACAGTTCCGAGATGCCCTATTTTAGTGAGCGCTTCTTCCTTGCGTTCAATGCCGACGTGGATTTCGTGCCGGTCATGAACGCCGAGGAACTCAGAAAGGGCCTGCCGAAGGCCTTGGCCGGGATCGGATAGGCCCTCCGTCTCGGTTCAGCTTTCTCGATGATCCGCTAGCTCCGCCGGTGGACAATCAGGCGAATGCGCGCTAGACAGGAAAAGGTATTTTTTCCTGTTTTGAGGAGAGCGAATTGCTCTCGCATGACCGCGTTTGGGCCGCCATCGACGCTCTCGCCGAGCGTTATTCGCTGTCGGCCTCAGGCCTTGCCCGGCGTGCCGGCCTGGATTCGACCGCGTTCAACAAGTCCAAGCGGCTGTCCTCGGATGGGCGGCCGCGGTGGCCCTCGACCGAATCGCTGGCCAAGATCATCGAGGCGACGGGCGCCTCGCTCGACGAATTCACCGGGTTGGTCGAAGGCCGCGCCAGGGACGCTTCAGGCGCCACGACAGCGCAACGTTCAGCGGTGCCGCTGCTTGGCTTTGCCCAGGCCGGGGCCGGCGGATTCTTCGACGATGCCGGCTATCCCTCCGGCCAGGGCTGGGATCTGGTCGAGCTTCCGGCGCGGGCGACGGAAACCTCCTATGCGCTGAAGGTGCAGGGCGATTCCATGCTGCCGCTCTACCGCAATGGCGATGTGCTGATCGTCGAGCCGGGCGCCGCTACCCGCAAGGGCGACCGCGTCGTCGTCAAGACCAATGCCGGGGAGGTCATGGCCAAGGTGCTCGACCGTCAGACGACGAAATCGATCGTGCTGATCTCGCTCAATCCCGACCACCCGGACCGCGACATCTCCATGCGCGATGTCGAATGGGTGGCGCGGATCGTCTGGGCGAGCCAGTAGTGCGGCTGCTGCAACTGGCCCTGGCCGTGCTGGCGGTCCCGGCAATGGTGGCCCTGGTTGTCGCCGGCGGCCGCGTCCTGCAGCCCGAGCAGAACAGCGTCGTCGTCGACCAGATCGATCCGGGCGCTGACGCCGTGCCCGAGGAGCCGGCAACGTCGGCCATCCCCCAGATACAGCCCGCCGAGCCTCCCGTGCCTTCGCCTCCGGTGCATTCAAGAACGATCGATCCCGAGGCCATCGCGCCGCCCCCGCTGCCGGCAGAGGAGTTCGAACGCGTCGAGCCACGCGCGCCGCTGAGCGATCTGGCGCTGGCCGGACCGCCCAAGCCGCGCCGGCCCAAAGCAGTCGACGACTGGGGCGGGACAAAACTGTTCCAGCCGGTCGCATCCGCCGCCGGCCTGATCGAGGCCAATGGTTATTCCGTTGCGGTTTCCGGCATCGACATCGTCAGGGAGGACGAGACCTGCACCGAGGACGGCAAGTCCTGGGCTTGCGGTGTTCGCGCGCGCACCGCGTTTCGGTCTTTCCTGCGCGGCCGGGCCGTGGCGTGCAAGGTGCCGCCGGAGGCCGGCCGCAACCTGATCGCCGCCGAATGCCGCATCGGTAAGCAGGATGTCGGCCAGTGGCTGGTCGAAAACGGCTGGGCGCGCGCGGTGGCCGGCGGCCCCTATGTCGAAGCGGGCGACAAGGCGCGCACTGCCAAAAAGGGCATCTTCGGCGCCGCGCCCGATCTTGGCGGCTTGCCACCGGCGCCAACGCCGGTTGCCGCACCGACGGCATCGCAACCGATCCTCGATGCCCCGGCGACAGACACGCCGCCGGCCGGGACGGGTGCTACGCCGCCAGCTGACCAGCCAGCGCCCGCTCAATGAGGGCGCGCGTCTCGGCGATGCCGTAAAGCGCCGCGAACGAGCCGAAGCGCGGGCCACGTTCCTGGCCGATCAGCACCTGGTAGATCATCTGGAAGAAGGCGCCGGAAACGCCGGGACCGCCGTCCGGACTCTGCTTGGAATGATCTTGATAGCGTTCGATCTTGCGCGCGACGTTGAGCGAAGCGTTCTGAATCGCTTCGCCGTCCGCGCCGGCCGGCAGGCCAGCAAGCGCGTTGCCAAGAGCTTCAAGCGCCGTGCGTTCGACGTCGTCGGCCGGCCGGAACGTCTTCGTCGGCTTCACGAAATCGTCGAAATAGCGGATGGCGAAGCCGACCAGCTGGTCGAGCTCGGGATGCGTTGCCGGGGTCACGCCGGACGTATGGCGCGAGATGAAGCCCCACAGCACATCCTTGTTCTGCGCGTTGGAGGCGCTGACCAGATTGAGCAGCAGCGAGAACGGCACCGGCAGGTCGATCGCAGGCGGCTTGCCGTCATGCATATGCCAGACCGGATTGCCCAGCCGCTCCTTCCAGTCCTGGCGCGGATAGGCGCCGAGGAAGGTGTAGTACTCGTCCACGGCCCTCGGGATGACGTCGAAATAGAGTTTTTTCGCCTGCCTGGGCCGCTGGTACATGTACAGGCCGAGGCTTTCGGTCGGCGCATAGCGCAGCCATTCATCGATGGTCAGCCCGTTGCCCTTCGACTTCGAGATCTTCTGGCCGTTCTCGTCGAGGAACAGCTCGTAGACGAAATGCTCCGGCGCGCGTCCGCCGAGAATGTTGCAGATGCGGTCGTAGACCACCGCATTGGTCTGGTGGTCCTTGCCGAACATTTCGAAATCGACGCCGAGCGCTGCCCAACGCATGCCGAAATCCGGCTTCCACTGCAGCTTGACCCTGCCGCCGGTCACCGAGAGCGTGGTCTCGGTGCCCTCATCGTCGAAGGTGATGATGCCGGCCTTGGCGTCGACATGCTTCATAGGCACGTAGAGCACGCGGCCGCTTTTCGGCGAGATCGGCAGGAACGGGCTGTAGGTCGCCTGGCGCTCCGGCCCGAGCGTCGGCAGCATCACCGCCATGATCTGGTCATAACGCTCGGCGGCGCGCAGCAGCATCGCATCGAAGCGGCCGGCCTTGTAGTACTGCGTCGCGCTGGCGAACTCGTAGTCGAAGCCGAACGTATCGAGGAACCGGCACAGCATTGCGTTGTTATGGTCGGCAAAGCTCGCATAGTCGCCGCCGAACGGATTAGGCACCGACGACAGCGGCATGTGCAGGTACGGCTCGAGTGCGGCGCGATCCGGCACATTGTCGGGGATCTTGCGCATGCCATCCATGTCGTCGGAGAAGCACAGAAGCTTGGTCTTGACCTTGTTTCCGGTCAGCACATGGAAGGCGTGGCGCACCATCGAGGTGCGGGCGACCTCGCCGAAAGTGCCAATATGCGGCAGGCCCGACGGCCCGTAGCCGGTCTCGAACAACACGGTCTCGGGAAAGTCGACGCCTTTGTAGCGCTCGATGATCTTTTTGGCTTCCTCGAACGGCCAGGCCTTGCTTTCGGTCGCTGCCGCAAGCATCTCGGGATTGAGATCGACGATGTTTGATCCCGTCATGTCGCTGTCTTCCAAATCATGCACCGGCATCGCCGGATCGGAGTTTTCAACCGGTCTCTAGGCGTGCACGCCTTGGGCGTCAACGCGCGCGGCGGTTTTTCCTTGCGGCACTGATACCGCCTTCCTACCTTCGAAACCCAACATCAAGGAGTTTTGAATGCCGTTGCTGTCCACGCATGAAGCCCTGATCTACCTGATGGTCATCACCTCGGCTTCCGATCGCGACATGACCGATATCGAACTGGCGCGCATCGGCGACGTCGTGCGCACATGGCCGGTGTTCGAGGATTTCAGGCAGGACAGGCTGATTGCCATCGCCCAGGATTGCCAGAAGATGCTGCTTGAAAAGGATGGGCTGGAAGGCGTTCTCGAGCGTGTTGGCGAGGCCTTGCCCGAGCGGCTGCACGACACCGCCTATGCCGCCGCCTTCGAGGTTGCCGCCGTCGATCTCGAAATGCGCATGGAGGAATTGCGGGTGCTGCAGTTGATCCGCCGCCAGCTCGATCTCGACACGCTGACCGTCGCAGCCATCGCCCGCGGCGCGAAGGCCCGGCTGCGGACATTGACCTGAAAGTCTCGCCGGTAGGGGGCTGTTGAGATTCAGGTCAGGGCGGGTCGAGCCGTTCGCAGGCCGGCATCACCTTAATATCGGCAGTCCCTAGAAAAAGCTGACCGGGACCGGATCAGAAGAAACTGACCGGGAAATAGCGTAGATAGAATTCGGCGAACGTGCCCTTCACCGAGATTTCCTGCAATGCGTAGTCCATGGCCGCAGCCAGCGCCGGGTCGCCGGCCCTTGTGGCAATGGTCATGCCGGACCCCAAATATTCCGGCGCGAGATAAGGGCCACCGGCGAAGCGGCAGCAGCCTGCCGCGTCCGTGCCGCCCAGCCAGAAGGAAAAACGCATGCCGTCGCCGAAGGCGGCGTCGATCTTGCTGCTTTTCAAATCGGTGTAGAGGTCTTCAGGGCTGTTGAAGGGGACGATCTGCACTGTGCCGAAATAATCGCGCAGCATTTTTTCGTGCGCCGAGCCGGCCAGCACGCCGACCCGCTTGCTGCGCAATTTGTCGAGGATCGGCTCGGCGAAGGCCTTGGCTTTCGGCATGATGAAGCGCGCCGGAAACTGCAGATAGGAGCGCGAAAAACTGTATTTCGCCCGCGTTTCCGGAGTCGCGGCGATCCCGGCGATGATCGCCTCGCCTTCGCCTTTCTGCAACGCGTCGTCGAGCTCGGCCCAGGGCAGCGCCTGGATCTGGCATTTGTCGGCGATGTCGAGTTCGGCGCAAATCGCCCGCGCCAGATCGATGTGAAAGCCGGACAGCCGGCCGGCGCCGTCGAGAAAGTTGAAGGGCGGGAAATCGGTGGTGGTGAGGAATCTGAGCCTCGGCAGCGCCGAGAGATCCGGTTTCGGCAGCCGCTCCTTGGCGTCCCAAAGCACCGGCACCTGCGGTTCCGTCGCCCGTGCGACGCCGGCAAAAGGCTGCGCTCCGACCAGCAGCGACAGCAAGGCGATGGCTATCCAGCGAGATGTCACGAAAGAACTCCGCCCGTCTTGGCCGTTGGCTTTTGATACGAAAAACGGCGCAAGCACAATTGTTTTTGATTTCAAAGGGCAAGTTTCAGGTTATGCTTTAGTGAGGTTGCAAATAGCCGCGCAGATTCGGTCCGAGGGCAAGCGGTCGCTGCGCTAGAAAAACAAGCATGCGGCTTGCAATCCGGGGTTGATGGCGAAGTGCGGATTAGGCACGTAACATCGGTCTCAAGAGCGGTAGGCAACATGGGGTAGATGTTGCGATGGGTTATTTTGACCGGACACTTGAATATATTGACCGGGTTCAGCGTGCCGGCACGGCGGCCGCGGTCTGCGAACAGCTACTCAGTGTCACCTCGAATTTCGGATTGACGGCCCTGATAGCCGCAACGGTGCCGCAGCCCGGTACACCAAGCAGCCAGACGAAGGACCATGTGCTGCTCTGCGATTGGCCCAGCGAATGGCTGGAGCGTTACCTGGCGCGCAACTACGTCGACCACGATCCGGTCGTCAGCCATTTGAAGCTGTTGCGGGCGCCATTCCAATGGCGCGACGCCGTTCAAAGCATGCCCGCCGACAAGAGCAGCGACGAGGTGATGCGCGACGCCCGCCAGTTCAAGCTGCGTGACGGCCTCGCCTTCCCGCTGGTCACGCTCGAAGGCCAGATCGCGCTGGTTTCGCTGGGCGGTGAGGCGGTCGAATTGTCCGACGCCGAATTCGCAATGGTCTCGCTGGCCTCCACCTATGCCATCGGCCGCGCCATGCAGCTTCAAACGACGGCCGGCAAAACGATCGATCACATTGAATTGACGCCGCGCGAGCGCGAATGCCTGCAATGGGCGGCGGTCGGCAAATCCGAGTGGGAGATTTCGCAGATCCTCGGCATCTCGGAGCATACCTCTGAGAAACACCTTCTCAACGCCAAGAGCAAACTGGGCGCCGCCAACCGCGTGCAGGCAGTCGCCGAAGCAATCAGGCACGGCTATATCAGCTGACTAATGACCTCGATTTTGCGCGGCGACATGCGTCAAACAAAGACCTGAAGCGCGTTGTGAGAATCTGTTTTCGCTCGACGTGCTTCAGCTTTCTGACGGCTCCGAAAATTGTCGGCTGCCTCGTTGACTCAATATCTTCAGGAAAGACCGATCCTATCGCCCTCTTAAGACGGCTAACGCATGTCGTTGTCGCAAAACCAAGGCCGCTTTTGCGCGACATGAAAATAATACTTTCTTAACGCCAAAAGCAGACTCGGCGCCCACAGCAGGGCGCAAGCCGTCGCGGAGGCGACTGGGCGCAGCTATATTAGCCATGTCGGCTAGGCAGCCTAGAAATCCTTGCCAACACCTTCGCGCAATTTTTTCGGGAAAGCCCGGCCGTATCTTCCTCTTAAGCCCAGGAGACGGCTAATGCTATTTTCCCTCACCACTCAACAATTGATGGAGCGACCCGACCTGTGGGAGGCGGTCCATCGCCTGCGTTACAAAGTCTTCGTCGAAGAGATGCAGTGGACCGATCTCGCCCGCCCGAACGGCCTCGAAATCGATCAATTCGACCATGATGAGGCCGAGCATCACCTCATCATCCGCCATGGCGAGCTTGCCGGCTATCTGCGCATGCTGCCGACCACGCGGCCGCATCTCCTGAGCGATGTGATGCCGGAACTCTGCGAGGGAAACCGCCCTTCGGGACCGAATGTCTGGGAGCTCACCCGCTACGCGGTGGCGCCAGGCTTTCGCGATGGCAAGCGCGGCGTGTCTACGGTCGGAACCGAGCTGATCGCCGGCTTCGTCGAATGGGGTCTCGCACGCAATATCAATCAGGTCATTATCGAGGTCGAGCCGGTGTGGGTGCTGCGGACGCTGCAGTTGCACTTCCTGGCGACGCCGCTCGGTTATCAGCACACCTATGGCACCCAGCAGGTCGTCGCCACCTTGCTGACCTTCAACGAACACACGCTCGATGTCGTGCGCTCGCGCCGCAACCATCACGCCCCGGTGCTGGCCAGAGGCACGCCCGACATGCTCGGCATGCGGCAGGCGTCGTGAGATCGGAGAAGGCAGGGCGAGGCAGCTGGCTAAAAGCTGGTTGCCGCACTTCTGCAGAAGCGCGCAAAGGGCGATACGGACGTGCTGTGCGACCGTATCGATCATGAGATCACGCTGTTCCAGCAGGCGCTGCAGGACGACACCGCGCTGAAGCGGCTGCAGCGGATCCCTCGCCTGGCGGCATGACGGCAGCATAGTCGTGGCAAACAATAAAACAGAACCCATCCCTGTATCAGGGGTGGGCTCTGTTTTGCCCGCGTCTACTTCTCGAGGAATGACGGCCCTTCGCCGATAATCTTCTTGTCTTCCTTGCCGATGGCGTCGAGATCACGCCCATCATAAGGCAACGACAACAGGATGCGCCGCATGACGGCCAGCCGCGCGCGCCGCTTGTCGTTCGCCCGCACGACGATCCAGGGCGCAAATTCCTTGTGCGTGTGGTCGACCATCTGGTCGCGGGCCTTGGTGTAGTCATCCCATTTGGTGATGCCGGCAATGTCGATCGGCGAGAACTTCCAGTTCTTCAGCGGAGACCAGCGGCGGTCGTGAAACCGTTCGAGCTGGGTTTCGCGGCCGATGTTCAGCCAGAATTTGAAGAAATAGATGCCCTCGTTGGAGATCATCCGCTCGAAATGCGGCGTCTCGTCGAGGAATTTCTCGTGCTGTTCCGGCGTGCAGAAGCCCATCACCGGCTCGACACCGCCGCGATTGTACCAGGAGCGGTCGAAGGTGACGAACTCGCCCGACGTCGGGAAATGGTCGACATAGCGCTGGAAGTACCACTGCCCGACTTCGGTCGGCGTCGGCTTGGTCAGCGCCACATTGCGCGCGGTCCGAGGATTGAGATACTGGCGCAGCACGAAGATGGTGCCGCCCTTGCCGGCGGCATCGCGCCCTTCGAACAGCGACATCACCCGCTTGCCGGTCGCCTGGAGCCATGCCTGCGCCTTGACCAGCTCGATCTGCAGCCGCTCTAGCGTCTCGTCATACTCCTCGGCCTTCATTTTCTTGTCGTAGGGATAGCCGCCGGCGGTCAGCTTGTTGTCCTCGATCCAGGTCGGAAGCTCGGGATTCTCGATATCGAACTCCCGCTCCTTGCCGTCGATCCTGATCTTCAGCGGACCCTTTGCCGGCTCCGCGGCAGGACTTTCCTTGGCTTTTTTCATCGAGACGAACCTTTGCAGCTTGCGGACTCATGCTATGGGGGGCCTTAAAGCCGGTCCAGCGGAAGTTTCATTCGGCCGGCGCAAGGTGCAGGACGCGCGAATGGCTGACACCGGCGCAGAGCGGATAACCACGGCGCAGGCGCTAAGGGCCAGGGTGTGGAACGGCCGCTGGCTGCTCGCGGCCGGCGTCGTTGCGATCGCGGCCGTCTATGCTTTCGCTGGCATGTCCGTTTATGTCGTTCTGGTCGCCTGCGTAGTACTGATCGCTGCCGCGATGCTGCCGACCGGCGGCGCAAGCCAGTTCATCCAAAGCGATGCCGCGATCGAGGCGAGCGGGCTGCAGCGGCTTTCCGGCGAATATCTTGCGGCCGCAGTTGCAGACCCTCTGATCATTTTCGACCGCACCGCCACCATCGTCCATGCCAACGCCGCCGCCTTCGCCGCCTTTGGCGGGATCGCGCCCGGCATGTCGTTGTCGTTGAAATTCCGCGCCCCTGAGATGCAGGCGCTGCTGGACAGCGTGCTGTCGGGGACGGTCGCCTCCGATGCCGTCGACTACACCGAGAAACTGCCGGTGGAACGGGCCTACCGGGTCAGTGCGTCCTCGGTCGGCCACGCCACCGATCTCTTTGTGCTGGTGTTCAAGGACCAGAGCGAGACGCGCCGCATCGACCGCATGCGCGCCGACTTCATCGCCAATGCCAGCCATGAGTTGCGCACTCCTCTTGCCTCGATCTCGGGCTTCATCGAGACGTTGCGCGGCCCGGCCCGCAACGATCCGGCGGCGCGCGAGCAGTTCCTGCAGATCATGCAGAACCAGACCGGCCGCATGGCGCGCCTGATCGATGACCTTCTGTCGTTGTCGCGGCTGGAAATGAAGCCCTATCTGAAGCCGGGAACCGAGGTCGATCTGCGCCAGACCATCGACAGCGTCATCGACTCGCTAGGGCCGCTCGCCAGGGAGAACAGCGTCGTCATCGAGCGCGACTATGCCGAAGGGCCGCTCGACGTGCCCGGAGACCGCGATGAGCTGTTCCAGGTTTTCGAGAATCTGGTGGAAAACGCCTGCAAATACGGCCAGCCGGGCGGACGTGTTACGGTGTCGATTGCGCGCGGCGAGGCCGGTCCCGAACCGGGCATCGACGTCACCATCAGGGACTACGGTCCAGGCATTCCCGAAGAGCACATTCCGCGCATCACCGAGCGCTTCTATCGCATCGACGTCGAGAGCAGCCGCACCCAGAAAGGGACCGGCCTCGGCCTGTCCATCGTCAAGCACATACTGACGCGTCACAACGCCAGACTTTCGATCAAGTCGGAAGTCGGCAAGGGCGCGGCGTTCACGGTCCATTTGCCAGCGCGCTGAGGCAGTACTATTTGCTAACTGCCTGTTTCTTCTTTCTGTCATCCGGCTAGCGTATCAGCACAGGATTCGAGGAAACGACTCAAAGGCCAAGGATTCCAGGAAGGCATTTCATCCATGCAGTCCGTACACATCGTCAGCGCCTATGACGAAGAGCTGAAATACCTGTCGAAACGCATCGCTGCGATGGGCGGACACGCCGAGCGCATGGTCGAGCAGGCGATCCAGGCACTGGTCAATGCCGATCCCGGCCTCGCCCAGAAGGTCATCCGCGACGACATTGTCCTTGATGAGGGCCAGCGCGAAATCGACGACAAGGCCATAGTGATCATCGCCAAACGCCAGCCGATGGCGACGGATCTGCGCGAGATTGTCGGCGCGATCCGTATTTCCGCCGACCTCGAACGAATCGGCGACCTCGGCAAGAATGTCGCCAAGCGAGTGGTGAGCGTCATCGACGGCCGCCAGCCGACCAGCCTGTTTCGCGGCCTTGAGGCGCTGGCCGATCTGGCGCTGACCCAGTTGAAGGAGGTGCTCGACGTCTATGCATCGCGTTCGGTCGACAGAATAGGCTTCGTGCGCGATCGCGACGACCAGATCGACGCCATGTACACCTCGCTGTTTCGCGAGCTCCTGACCTACATGATGGAAGATCCGCGCAACATCACGCCGTGCACGCATTTGCTGTTCTGCGCCAAGAACATCGAGCGCATCGGCGATCACGCCACCAACATCGCCGAGACCATCTATTACATCGTCACCGGCGACCAGCTGCCGGCCGAGCGTCCCAAAGGCGACAAGACCGACAAGGTTGCGCTTCCGGCGCTGCCGGTGAAGTGATCGCGCGCCCCTCGAACGCTTAATCATATTGCGCTAAACTATCGCAGCGTTAAGCTTCTCAGGCCTATTGAAGGTTCTGCGTTCGGAGGCTGCGATGGAATATGTCCGAGAGTTCAAGCCGGCGCCGGCATCGTCCGGCATCATCGCGTCGAGCGTCTACACCGCCGGCAAGCGCATAGCCGACATCCCGATCGAAGAGGCCGGCGAATGGGCGAAGAAATCGGGACATGTCGTCTGGATCGGGTTGCTCGAACCCGACCGCGAGCTGTTGCTGCGCGTCAAGGCGCAGTTCCATCTGCATGAGCTGGCGATCGAGGACGCCGAGCATCCGCACCAGCGGCCCAAGATCGAGCAGTATGGCGATGCCCTGTTCATCGTCGCCCGCACCGCCCAGCTGATCGACGGCCGCGTCACCTTCGGCGAAACGCACCTGTTCGTCGGCTCAGGCTATATCGTCAGCGTCCGGCATGGTCCTTCGACCTCCTATGCAGCCGTCCGCCAGCACTGGGAAAGCTGCCCGCACTCGCTGGCCAAGGGCGAGGACTTCGTCCTCTACGCCATTCTCGACTTCATCGTCGACAATTACATGCCGGTGCTCGAGCAGATCGAGGACGAGGTCGAGGCGATCGAGGACAAGATTCTGCTGAAGCCGATGACCGGTCCCGACATAGAGCGGCTCTATATGCTGCGCCGCGACCTGTTGCGCCTGCGCAATGCCGCACTTCCCTTGGTCGAGGTCTGCCGTCGGTTGACCAGCGCCGACCTGCCGCAGATCCATAGCGCCATGCACCCGCTGTTTCGCGATGTGACCGACCACATCCGCACCGTCCAGGAAAAAATCGACAGTCTGCGCGAGGTTCTGGCCTTCGCCTTCGAAGCCAGTCTGCTGGTTGGCCAGAGCCAGGAAACGGCGAATACCAAGAAGCTGGCGTCATGGGCCGCCATACTGGCGGTGCCGACGGCGTTCGCCGGCATATACGGCATGAATTTCGATGACATGCCGGAACTGAAGATGGAATACGGCTACCCGGTAGTGCTGACCGCGATCGCCTGCATCTGCTTGTTTTTGTACTGGCGGTTTCGCAAGAATGGCTGGCTGTGAAGAGAGCGAATAGCGAATAGCGAATAGAGAGTAGAGAGATAAAGCCAAAAACGGCTTGCCCTCGTCGCGGAAGCCAAGCCGTTTCTATTCGCTATTCGCTATTCGCTATTCGCTATTCGCTATTCGCTATTCGCTATTCGCTATTCGCTATTCGCTATTCGCTCACCTGCTCCTGCGCCGCTCTGAAGCCGGCTGGAACGCCACCCTTGCGTGATACTTGCAATAGGGGCCGGTTTCGGCGGCTTCGTTGCCGCAGAAGTTGAAATCGTCCGACAGCGGATCGCCATTCGGCCATTTGCAGGTGCGCTCGGTGAGGTCGGTGAGCTGCAGATGCCGCGAGATCGGCACGACGACGTTCTCGACCGGGCGGATGTAGTGGCGAGCCACCGGCTCGGCGTCGAACTGTGTCTGCAACGCGGTCGCGCCGATTGAGGTGGTGACATGGCGCTGCGTGGTTGCAGCGCGCGACACTGACTTCTGAATAGAAGAACCCTGGGCCGTCTTCTTCTGGCGCGCCGGCGTTGCGGTCGAGCGTCCGCGGCCCGATAGCTTCAGCCGATGCACCTTGCCGATGACGGCGTTGCGGCTGACCCCGCCGAGTTGTGCGGCGATCTGGCTTGCGCTCAAGCCCTCCGACCACAGTTTTCTGAGAAGTTCGACCCGCTCGTCAGTCCAGTTCATGAGACCGCGCTCCTGCTAAGCGTGCGGCAGCCGGAATCCATTCCCGACCCGGCAACCTTTGCCGGGGCAGACACCACATATATTAGGTGATTAGGTCCGCCGCACGAAATCTAGTTATTTCCCGACTACAATTACCTCATGTGTTGACTCGGTGACAAGAGTCCCAGGTGCAACACGAATCGGTTTTTTCGGTTTTCCCCAACTTGCCCGGTCGCTTATGAGCCGGCGTCCCGTCGGGAGCTTGCCGCGCGCCTTTGCACGACGTTTTCGTTGACTTCATGGCCGAAAAACACGATAAGCCGCACAAGGCCGCCGCTTTGGCGGCTTTTTTGATTTTCCGGTACCGGAGACGCATATAATGAGCGGTTCGGCGCTTTACGAGACCTTTGCTCGCGCACCCCTGGCCTTCGACCACGGTGAAGGCACATGGCTGATTACCGACAAGGGCGAGCGATATCTCGATTTTGCTGGCGGCATCGCGGTCAATTCGTTGGGCCACAGCCATCCGCATCTGGTCTCGGCGCTGACTGAACAGGCGGCCAAGCTCTGGCACGTCTCCAATCTCTACGAGATCCCGGGACAGACCCGGCTGGGCGAGCGGCTGGCCGAGGCCACCTTCGCCGACAAGGTGTTCTTCACCAATTCCGGCGCCGAGGCCTTGGAATGCGCGATCAAGACTGCGCGGCGCTACCAGTTCGTCAAGGGCCACCCCGAGCGGTTCCGCGTCATCACCTTCGAAGGCGCCTTCCATGGCCGTACGCTGGCGACCATCGCCGCGGGCGGCCAGTACAAGTATCTCGAAGGCTTCGGCCCCAAAGTCGAAGGTTTCGACCAGGTCGGCTTCGACGACATCGATGCCGCCGAGAAGGCCATCACGCCCGAAACCGCCGCGATCCTGATCGAGCCGGTGCAGGGCGAGGGCGGCATCCGCCCGGTGCCGACGCAATCGCTGAAGCGGCTGCGGCAGCTCTGCGACCAGCACGGCCTGCTGTTGATCTTCGACGAGGTCCAGTGCGGCATCGGCCGCACCGGCAAGCTGTTCGCGCATGAATGGACCGGCGTGACGCCCGACATCATGGCGATCGCCAAGGGCATTGGCGGTGGGTTCCCGATGGGCGCGTGCCTGGCCACCGACGAAGCTGTCGTCGGCATGACGGCAGGCGTGCATGGCACCACCTTCGGCGGCAATCCGCTGGCCATGGCGGTCGGCAACGCCGTGCTCGATGTGGTGCTGGAA
Source organism: Mesorhizobium sp. WSM4306 (assembly GCF_007003975.1). Classification (GTDB taxonomy): domain Bacteria; phylum Pseudomonadota; class Alphaproteobacteria; order Rhizobiales; family Rhizobiaceae; genus Mesorhizobium. Next base: position 51,230 of record NZ_VFTC01000016.1, on the reverse strand, counting down.
GACGGCTTCCTGGAAGACGTCCAGCGCAAGGCATTGCTGATGAAACAGGGCCTGTCGGCTGTCGCCGACGAATTTCCCGATGTCATCGAAGGCATCAGGGGCACCGGCCTGATGCTCGGCCTGAAATGCGTCATGCCCAACACCAAGGTCAACATGGCGCTGCGCGACCAGCATCTGCTGGCGGTGCCGGCCGGCGACAACGTCATTCGCCTGTTGCCGCCGCTTACCGTCACCGACGCTGAGATCAAAGAGGCGCTCGACCGCATCCGCGCCGGCGCCAAGGGCCTGGCCGACGCCATTACCGCGGCCGCCGCGAAGTAACCCCGGAACCATTCCTGATGTCACTTCGCCATTTCACCGATCTTTCCGCCGTTTCCGAAGGCGATCTGCGGTTCATGCTGGACGATGCGGTCGTGCGCAAGGCGCGCCTCAAGGCCGGCGAGCGCACCAGGCCGCTCGAAGGCAAGGTGCTGGCCATGATCTTCGACAAGCCGTCGACGCGCACGCGCGTCTCCTTCGACGTCGGCATGCGCCAGCTCGGCGGCGAGACCATCATGCTGACCGGCACCGAAATGCAGCTCGGCCGCTCCGAGACCATTGCCGACACCGCCAAGGTGCTGTCGCGCTATGTCGACGCCATCATGATCCGCACGACGTCGCATGAGCGGCTGCTGGAGCTGACCGAGAACGCCACCATCCCGGTCATCAACGGGCTGACCGACGACACCCATCCCTGCCAGCTGATGGCCGACATCATGACCTTCGAGGAGCATCGCGGTCCAGTTGCCGGCAAGACCATCGCTTGGACTGGCGACGGCAACAATGTGCTGCATTCGCTGCTCGAAGCCTCGGCGCGCTTCCGCTTCAACCTCAATGTCGCGGTGCCGGAAGGCAGCGAGCCGGCGCAGAAGCACATCGACTGGTCGAAGACCAATGGCGGCAAGCTGCATTTCACCCGCTCGCCCGAGGAAGCCGTCGATCAGGCCGATTGCATCGTCACCGATTGCTGGGTGTCGATGGGCCAGGAACACCGCGCCCGCGGCCACAATGTCTTCTCGCCCTATCAGGTCAATGCGGCACTGATGGCGAAAGCCAAGCCCGATGCCCTGTTCATGCACTGCCTGCCAGCGCATCGCGGTGAGGAAGTCACCGACGAGGTCATCGACGGGCCGCATTCGGTGGTCTTCGACGAGGCCGAGAACCGGCTCCACGCCCAGAAGGCGGTTTTGGCCTGGTGCTTGGGCGCTTGATCTCCAGGCGCTTGATCTGCGGCGGCGCGATGCCTATTTGCGCCGCATCACGCAAATCAAGCGCGTTTGGACGCATGTGCCCCTCCGGGCCGCATGGCCGCGCCCTGGAGCTTTGTCATGTTGGAAACGTATCAAGTGACTGAACATCACCCCAAACTCGGCGAGTTCGGCTATGCCGGCGACGATCACGTCGTGCCCTTCGAGGTCGGCCCGCTCGACGTGCGCGGCCGCACCGTGCAGCTCGGGCCGATGCTCGACGCCATCCTCGGCCGCCACGACTATCCCGAGCCGGTCGCCCGCCTGCTTGCGGAAGCCTGCGTGCTGACGGTGCTGCTCGGCACCTCGCTGAAGTTCGAAGGCAAGTTCATCCTGCAGACCCGCACCGACGGGCCGGTCGACATGCTGGTGGCGGACTTCTCCACGCCCTCGGCATTGCGCGCCTATGCGCGCTTCGACGCCGATCGGCTGGAGGCCTTGGTGGCCGCAGGCGAGACCTCGCAGCAGACGCTGCTGGGCAGCGGCGTGCTGGCGCTAACCATCGACCAGGGCGCGCACACGCAGCGCTATCAGGGGATCGTCCAGCTCGACGGCGAGACGCTGGAAGACGCCGCGCGCACTTACTTTCGCCAGTCGGAGCAGATTCCGACCGATCTCAAGCTTTCGGTGGCCAAGCTTCTGACGCCGGGCCCTGGCGGTGCGCGCGAACAGTGGCGGGCCGGCGGCATCCTGGCGCAGTTCCTGCCGCAGTCGCCCGAGCGCATGCGCGTGCCCGACATTTCGGGCGGCGACGGCGATCCGCGCGACGTCACGCATGAACCGGCCGACAATTCATGGCTTGAACTGGTGGCGCTGCTCGGCACCATCGAGCCGACGGAACTGATCGACCCGACCATCGGCGCCGAACGGCTGCTTTACCGGCTGTTCCATGAACATGGCGTTCGGGTCTTCGGTGGCGTGCCGGTCGGCGACCAGTGCTCCTGCTCGCGCGACAAGATCCGCGGCATCCTCGAAGGCTTTTCGGCCGAAGAGATCAAGGAAAGCACCCAGGATGGCGGCATTCACGTAGCCTGCGAGTTCTGCTCGAAGCAGTACGACTTCGATCCAGCGGAGTTTGGCGCGGCTCAATAGGGCCCTCTTCCTTCTCCCCGTTTCACGGGGAGAAGGTGCCCGAAGGGCGGATGAGGGGCAGCGCCACCATTGGTGAATAGTCGCCTAGTGTCCGTCACATGCGTAGAAGATAATCTCACGAGCCAGCGCCCTCACTGCCCTGCCGGGCATTTCTCCCTGTAAACGGGGAGAAAGACGCTAGTTCACCGTCCGCCTCGTTCCCGGCAGATCCAGCGAAAACGCCGGGATGGCGATGTCGAACGTCTCGCCCCTTTTGTTGCGCATGGTGTAATGCCCGACCATGAAGCCCGACGGTGTCGAGAGCGGGCAGCCGGATGTATATTGATAGCTGTCGCCGGGATTGAGCTCGGGCTGGTCGCCGACGACGCCGGCGCCGCGCACCTCTTCGACCCGGCCGCTGCCGTCGGTGATGTGCCAGTAGCGCGACATAAGCTGCACGAACTCGTCCGACTGGTTGTCGATCGTCACCTGGTAGCCCCAGACATAGCGGTTCTCCTGGGGATCGGAGCGATCCTCCAGATAGAACGGTCTGACCTGCACTTCGATGTTGCGCGTGACGGCGCGGTACATAGGCTGCTCCAAACGACACCAACGGACCTGTCGGCGCTCTTGCTCTACTCCCGATCAGGGTCTCATGCGCAGGTGCCGAACAACAATGTCATTTAAGTGACACATGACAATGGTGGTGTGCACAAACCGTGTCGGGCGACTCAGCGCTCTGTCGAACTGTTGAAAACGGTCCTTCGTGGCCGCTTTTTCCCGGAGTGACCAGATCTCGATGGAACTGACAGTCATAGCAGCGCTGCTTTCTACACTCCTGCTTCTTTCCAATCTCGCCAGCATTGTGCTCGCCTCGCTCAGCCTGAAGCGGCCGCGCCAGATTGCTCCGCCGGCCAGAAAGGCGCCGCCGGTGTCGATCGTGGTGCCGTCGCGCGGCGTCGAACCGTTTACTGAGGAGACGCTTGCCCGTGCCTTCTCGCTCGACTGGCCGCGCTACGAGCTGATCTTCTGCGTTGCCCATGCCGACGATCCGGTGGTCAAACTGATAAACCGGGCGATTGCCCGGTTTCCAGAGGTGCCGGCGCAACTGCTGATCGGCGATGACCGGGTCAGCGCCAACCCCAAGCTCAACAATTGCGTGAAGGGTTGGGTGGCGGCGCAGCACAACTGGGTCATCCTGGCCGATTCAAACGTGCTGATGCCTGTCGACTATGTCCAGCATCTGATGGTGGCCTGGCGGCCGGACACCGGGCTTGTCTGCTCGACCCCGATCGGCTCGCGGCCGGACGGTTTTTGGGCCGAGGTCGAATGCGCCTTCCTCAACACGCTGCAGGCGCGCTGGCAATATGCCGGCGAAGCCCTTGGCCTCGGCTTTGCCCAGGGCAAGAGCATGCTGTGGAACAAGCCGATGCTTGACGCCAATGGTGGCATCGAGGCGCTTGCCGCCGAGATCGCCGAAGATGCTGCCGCGACCAAGCTGGTCAATGGGCTCGGCCTGCGCGTCAATCTCGTTGCCTCGCCGTTCGAACAGCCGCTCGGCCAGCGCACCTTTGCCGAGATCTGGTCGCGCCAGACGCGCTGGGCGCGGCTGCGCCGCGTCACCTTCCCGCTGTTCTACACGCCCGAAATCCTGACCGGCGTGGTGGTGCCGTTGCTGCTGGCGCTGGTCGCGGCGGCAAGCGCCGGCGTCAGCCTGCCCACCACGGCCTTGGGTGTACTGGCCTTTGCCTACGTGCCGGAATGCCTGCTCGCCTGGGCTAAGGGCTGGTATTTGTCGCCGCGCATCGTCACCGCCATGATCGTGCGCGATGTGATGCTTCCCGCCATCTGGGCGCGCGGCTGGCTCGGCGGCGCGGTCGAATGGCGCGGCAACGCCATGACCATCCGCACCAAGGCGATGACGGAACTGGAAGAGGCCTCGTCGGGCGCCTGATCGGCGCCCGGGCATTTGCCTTGCATCCGAAGCAGACCGCTACTTGGCCGCCTTCAGCGCCTGTGCAACGTCCTCGAGCAGATCGTCCGTATCCTCAAGACCGACCGACAACCTCAGCGTTCCCGGCCCGATGCCGAGCTCGGCGCGTGCCTCGTCACTGAGGTTCTTGTGTGTTGTCGTTGCCGGATGGGTGATCAGGCTCTTGGCGTCACCGAGATTGTTGGAGATCAGCACGATGTCGAGCGCGTTCTGCAAGGCGAAGGCCGCCTGCTTGCCGCCCTTGACATCGAGGCAGATCAGCGTCGAGCCGCCTGCCATCTGCTTCTTGACGATGTCAGCCTGCGGGTGGTCGGCGCGGCCGGGATAGATGACGCGGGCGATCTGCGGCTGCTCGGCCAGGAAATCGGCGATCTTGCCGGCACTTTCCGTCTGCTGGCGCACGCGCACCGGCAGTGTCTCCAGGCCCTTCAGCAGCGTCCAGGCGTTGAAGGGCGACAGGCTCGGGCCGGTGTGGCGGAAATAGTCGTGCAAATTCTCGTCGATCCACTTCTTGTCCGACAGGATGATGCCGCCGAGACAGCGTCCCTGGCCGTCAATGTGCTTGGTCGCGGAGTAAACGACGATATGGGCGCCGAGCTGCAAGGGCTTCTGCTGCAAGGGCGTGGCAAAGACGTTGTCGACGATCAGCCTGGCGCCGATCGAGGTCGCCAGCGATGCGACAGCGGCGATGTCGACCACTTCCAACGTCGGGTTGGTCGGGCTCTCCAGGAAGAACAGTTTTGTGTTCGGCCTGACAGCCTTTTCCCAGTTGGCGATGTCTGTGCCGTCGACCAGAGTCGCCTCGATGCCGTATTTCGGCGCCAGCGTCTCGACCACCCAGCGGCAGGAACCGAACAGCGCGCGCGCCGCAACGATATGGTCGCCGGCCTTGGCGCTGCACAACAGCGCCGCCGTCACCGCTGCCATGCCGGACGCGGTGGCACGCGCGTCTTCGGCGCCTTCCAGCGCGCACATGCGCTTTTCGAACATGTCGACGGTCGGGTTGGCGTAGCGCGAATAGATGAAGCCCGGCTCCTCGCCCTTGAAACGGGCTTCGGCGGCCTGCGCCGTCTCATAGACATAGCCCTGGGTGAGGTACATCGCTTCCGACGTTTCGCCGAACTGGGAACGCAGCGTTCCCCCGTGCACGAGTGCAGTCTGAGGCTTCCAGTTACGCTTCTTGGTGCTCATCGCTTTTGTTCCAGACACAAAAAAACCGGCCGCGAAAGTCGCAACCGGTCCATACGGCCTTGCGGCCCGACGGTCCTTTAGCGACTTGTTTAACGTGGCTGCAAGCCGACCGGCCAAATCACCACGGGATAACGACCCTTTAGACCTCAGCCATGCTTGCGTCAATTGCCGGCTTCATTAAGAGGTTTGTACCAAGGCAGGTTCCGCAAAAGTGTCCAGCGGTTTTGCGGCAAGAACCTGCCACAAAGAGACCAGCCTTGGAGCGGAGCCAGCCATTGCGGCAGACAGGCATTCTTCCCGATCAGGATATTTCCGCGCTGTTCCAGTCCGGCGCGCTGAAGTCGCCGCGCGCGCTCGATGTCGACCAGGTACAGCCGGCCAGCCTCGATCTCAGGCTCGGCGACAAGGCTTTTCGCGTCCGCGCCTCCTTCCTGCCCGGCCCCAACCACAAGGTGTCGGAGAAGCTCGAGCGGCTGAAGCTGCACGAGATCAGCCTGACCGAAGGCGCGGTGCTGGAGACCGGCTGCGTCTACATCGTACCGCTGCTCGAGAGCCTCGCCCTGCCGGCCAATATTTCCGCCTCGGCCAATCCCAAGAGTTCGACCGGACGGCTCGACATCTTCACCCGGGTGATGACCGATCGCGGCCACGAGTTCGACAAGATCGCCGCCGGCTATCACGGGCCGCTCTATCTCGAGGTCAGCCCGCGCACCTTCCCGATCGTCGTGCGCGCCGGCTCGCGCCTGTCGCAGATCAGGTTCCGCACCGGCAATGCGCTGTTGTCGGAAGGTGAACTCAAGGAACTTCACCGCACCGAGATGCTGGTGGCGACCGAGCCGCCCAACATTTCCGGCGGCGGCATTGCGCTGTCGATCGATCTCGACGGCGATCAGAACGGGCTGGTCGGCTATCGCGGCAAGCATCACACCGGCCTCGTCGATGTCGACAAGCGCGCCGCGCAGGATGCCGTCGATTTCTGGGAACCGCTCTACAAGAGCGGCGCCGGCGAACTGGTACTCGATCCCGACGAGTTTTACATACTGGTCAGCCGCGAGGCGGTGCATGTGCCGCCGCTCTATGCCGCAGAGATGACGCCGTTCGACCCGCTGGTCGGCGAATTCCGCGTCCACTATGCAGGCTTCTTCGACCCGGGATTCGGCCATTCGGCCGCCGGCGGCACCGGCAGCCGGGCGGTGCTCGAAGTGCGCAGCCATGAAGTGCCGTTCATTCTCGACCATGGCCAGATCGTCGGCCGCCTGGTCTACGAGCACATGCTGAAGCGGCCGCAGGCGCTCTACGGCACCGATCTCGGCTCGAATTACCAAGCTCAAGGCCTGAAGCTGTCCAAGCATTTCCGCACTGCCGGCTGACCTAGTATCACCGTCAGGCAAAATACTTGCTTGCGTTGGCTCGCCATGCTTGGCTGCCTCTGCTGCCGGAAAACAACGGCTTAAGGGGAATGAAAAATGCAGATACCGAAATGGATCGTCTCGTCGGCAATGGCTGCCGTGCTGATGGTAGCGGCGGGCTCGCTGGCTGAGGCGCAGGAGAAATTGAAGATCGGCACCGAAGGCGCCTATCCGCCCTTCAACACCATTACATCTGACGGCAAGGTCGAAGGCTTCGACATCGACATCGCCAATGCGCTGTGCGCGCAAATGAAGGTCGAGTGCGAGATCGTCACTCAGGACTGGGACGGCATCATTCCGGCTCTGCAGGCCAAGAAGTTCGATGCCATCATCGCCTCGATGAGCATCACCGAGGAGCGCAAGAAGCAGGTCGCCTTCAGCAACAAATACTACACCACGCCGCTGGCGCTGGTGGCGCCGAAGGACAGCGACCTCACGTCCACCGAACCGGCCGCCCTTGCCGGCAAGACGGTGGGCGCGCAGGCGTCGACCACCCAGGCCGACTACGCCCAGAACGCCTACGGCAAGGCCGGTGCGGAGGCAAAACTCTATCCGACTCAGGAAGAGGCGATCACCGACCTGCAGAACGGCCGCCTCGATGCCGTGATTTCGGACAAGTTCGTGCTGATGGACTGGCTGAAGAAGGCAAGCGACGGCTGCTGCAAGCTGGTCGGCGACGTCAAGGGCACCGAGACGCAGGCCGGCATCGCGGTGCGCCTGGAAGACACGGCGCTCCGCGACAAGCTCAATGCGGCGATTGACGCCATCGTCGCCGACGGCACCTACAAGAAGATCCAGGCGAAGTATTTCGATTTCGATATTTACTGAGGCGTTGAAGCTGCCAATCTCCCCCCTCGTGGGGGAGATGCCCGGCAGGGCAGAGGGGGGCGTGAAAGATCGCCAATCCCTCCTCGCGACCAGCCGGGAAATGCCGGCAGATGAAATCATCCGATTGAGACGTTGGCGGGACAGCGCCCCCCTCTGGCCTGCCGGCCATCTCCCCCACGAGGGGGGAGATTGCCCTTCTACAACGCCTTCACCGCCACCTTCACCGGCTGCTCGATCTCCAGCGGGTTGCGCAGCGGCAATCCAAAATCCCCGGCCTCGATCTCGAAGACGTCGCCGGCTTCAGTCCTGATGCCGTCGGCAAACGACAACGTCGCCGTGCCGAACATGTGCACATGCACGTCGCCAGGCTGGCGGAAGGCTGAATATTTGAAGTGGTGATGCTCGAGATTGGCGATGGTATGCGACATGTTCGCCTCGCCCGACAGGAACGGCTTTTCCCACAAAAGATTGCCGTCGCGCAGGATGCGTGAGGCGCCTCTGATGTCGGCCGGCAGGTCGCCGATCAGGATTTCCGGCCCGAACGAGGCATTGCGCAGCTTGGAATGCGCCAGGAACAGATAGTTCACCCGCTCGGTGACGTGGTCGGAAAACTCGTTGGACAGTGTGAAGCCGACGCGGAACGGTGCACCGTCATCGCCGATGACATAGATGCCGGCGATTTCCGGCTCCTCGCCGGCGTCCTGCGCGAAGGCCGGCGACATCAGCGCCGCGCCCGGCGCCACCGCCATGGTGCCGTTGCCCTTGTAGAACCATTCCGGCTGCACGCCGGTCTGGCCCTTGGCCGGCTTGCCGCCTTCGAGCCCCATGCGGAACATCTTCATGGAATCGGTGAGCTGCTCCTCGCCGCCGTCGCTGAGTTTCTTGTGCATGGAATCGCGGGTCGCCGCCGAGCCGAGATGGGTCAGGCCGGTGCCGGTCAGATGCAGATGCGCGGGATCGGGATGGTTGATCGGCGACACCAGCCGGCCCTTCTTGTAGGCGGCGTCGAGGTCCACGGCCTCACCGTATCCCTTGCGCTCGATCAGCGCGGCCAGCCCGGTGCCGGTGCGCGCGGCTTCCATCGCCAGCGAATAGACGCTGCGGGCGCCGTTGATGATCCGGGTCTTACCGCCATTGCGGGCGACGACGCGGATCGTCTCGGCGTCGTCGAGGATCTGGGAGATCAGCATGATGAACCCTCTCTCAATTGTCTTGGCTAGGTTGCCGCTTTGACAAACCTTACCGGCGCGGCGCGGACCTATCCGTGCCACGGGTTAAAACTCTTCGTCCGGATTGCGCTCGCGATCCTGGTCCTTCAGGGGACTTCTTTGCACTGCCCGGCAGCGCCGCGATGTGACCCGTATGCCGTCCTCGTTCCGCTCCCGGTCTAACCTTTGTTTTTGTTGTAGACGTCGAAGACCACGGCGCCGAGCAGCACCAGGCCTTTGACCACCTGCTGCCAGTCGACATTGACGCCCATGATCGACATGCCGTTGTTCATCACACCCATGATGAAGCCGCCGACCACCGCGCCGATCACTTGGCCAACGCCGCCCATCGCCGAAGCGCCGCCGATGAACACCGCGGCGATGACGTCGAGCTCGCTGCCGAGGCCTGCGGCAGGCACGGCTTGTCCCAGGCGCGCCGCTATGATCAGGCCGCCAAGCGCCGACAGCACACCCATGTTGACGAACACCAACAGGGTCAGCCGCTCGGTCTTGATGCCCGACAGTTGCGCCGCCTTGGCATTGCCGCCCATGGCGTAGATGCGGCGGCCGATCGTCATGCGTTTTGTGACAAAGACGAACAGCGCGATCAGCGCGCCCATCACCATGAGTACGATCGGCAGGCCCCTGTAGCTGGCAAATTGGTAGACCAGGAACAGCGCCAGCGCGCTGGTCACCAGGGTCTTGATGACGAACAGCGTGAAAGGCTCGGCTTGGTAGCCGTGTGCTTCGCGAGTCCGCCGTGCCTTGAGCCCGAAATAGGCATAGGCGAGCACGGCGACCAGGCCCAGCACGATCGTCGTCATGTGCAGGGTCATGCCGCTACCTATAATGGTCTTGCCGGCCGCATTTACCGTCGGTGGGATCAGCGTCAGGGGGCCGATGACATCCGGGATGAAGCCTGAACTGAGCGCCTTGAAGCCGGCTGGAAGCGGCCCCACCGAAGACCCGCCACCCAGCAGTGCCTGGCAGATGCCGCGGAAGATCAGCATTCCCGCCAGCGTGACGATGAAGCTCGGTATTCGGTGATAGGCAATCCAGTAGCCCTGTGCCGCACCGATGCCGCCGCCGATGATGAGGCAGATGATCGACACCACCAGCGGATTGCTGAATGGTCCAAGTGGCCAGATGACCATCATCATCGCCGCCAGCGCGCCGATGAAGCCGGCGACGGAGCCGACGCTGAGGTCGATATGGCCGGAGACGATGACCAGAAGCATGCCCAGCGCCATCACGATGATGAACGAGTTCTGCTGCACCAGGTTGCTCAGGTTCACCGGCTTGAACAGCGTGCCGGAGGTGGTGAACTGGAAGAACACCATGATGGCGATCAGCGCCAGGATCAGGCCGTATTCGCGCAAATTGGTGATCAGCGCGGAGACGGCAACGCGCGGCCCCTGTTGCACATCTTCGGCGACGCCGCTTTTCGGCGCGGGACCGCTTTCGGTGGTCATGATGGTTTTCCTTCTCCCCGAACGATGGCGCGCATGATCTTTTCCTGGCTGGCGTCGCTCGCCGCCATTTCTCCAACCATGCGTCCTTCATTCATGACGTAGATGCGGTCGGTGATGCCGAGCAGTTCAGGCATCTCCGACGAGATGACGATGATCGCCTTACCTTCGGAGGCGAGGCGGGCGATGATGGTGTAGATTTCGTACTTGGCGCCGACGTCGATGCCGCGCGTCGGCTCATCGAGGATCAGCACTTCCGGATTGGCGAACAGCCATTTCGACAGCACCACCTTCTGCTGGTTGCCGCCCGACAGATTGCCGGTCATCTGATAGACGCTGGACGAGCGGATGTTGGTCTTGGCCTTGTAGTCGTTAGCGACGGCGAGTTCGCGCAAATCGTCGATGACGGCGTGGCGCGACACGCCGCCAAGATTGGCCAGCGTGATGTTGTGCTTGATATGATCGATCAGGTTGAGACCATAGGTCTTGCGGTCCTCGGTGACGTAGGCAATGCCATGGTCAACCGCCTTGCTGACCGAGGAGACGTCGATCGGCTTGCCCTTGAGCAGCACTTCACCGGTGATACGGCGGCCATAGGAGCGGCCGAACAGGCTCATCGCGAATTCGGTGCGTCCGGCACCCATCAACCCGGCAATGCCGACCACCTCGCCCTTGCGGACGTTGATGTCGATGCCCTTGATCACCTGCCGTTCGGCATGGAGTGGGTGATAGACCGACCAGTTCTTCACCTGCAGCACGACCTCGCCGATCTTCGGCTCACGTGGCGGATAACGATCGTCGAGCGAGCGCCCGACCATCGAGGTGATGATGCGATCTTCCGAGATGTCTTTCTTGGAAAGTGTTTCGATGGTGCGCCCGTCGCGGATGACCGTAACCTTGTCGGCGACCCGGTTCACTTCGTTGAGCTTGTGCGAGATCAGGATAGAGGTCATGCCTTGCCGCTTGAACTCGAGCAGCAGATCGAGCAGCGCCTGGCTGTCTTTTTCGGACAGGCTCGCCGTCGGCTCGTCGAGGATCAGCAGCTTGACTTCCTTGCTGAGCGCCTTCGCGATCTCGACCAGCTGCTGCTTGCCGACGCCGATATTGGTGATCAGCGTCTTGGGGTCCTCCTTGAGGCCCACCTTCTTCAGCAGGGCGGCGGTGCGCGTCTCGTTGGCATTCCAGTCGATGACGCCGAATTTGGCGTGTTCATTGCCAAGGAAAATGTTCTCGGCGATCGACAGCATCGGTACCAGAGCAAGCTCCTGGTGGATGATGACGATGCCCTTGTGTTCGCTGTCATGAATGCCCTTGAAATGGCATTCCTCGCCACGGTAGACGATCGCGCCGTCATAGGTGCCGGATGCATAAACGCCGGAGAGAACCTTCATCAGCGTCGATTTGCCGGCGCCGTTCTCGCCGACAACGGCATGGATCTCGCCTTCCTCGACGCTGAGGTTGACGTTCGACAGCGCCTTCACGCCGGGGAACGTCTTGGTGATGTCGCGCATCTCCAAAATCGTCGAGGTCATCAGGGCAAGCTCCTTCGAGGCCGGCAGAAACAATACCGGGCTCGTTGGTGAACGAAAAGGGGCCCTGCGTTGCGCAGGACCCCTGATTTTACGATCGAATTTACTTCAGCTCGTCGGCCTTGATGTAGCCGGAGTCGACGACCAGCGCCTGGTAGTTGGACTTGTCGACATCATGCGGCGTCAACAGGATCGAGGGAACGACCTTGACGTCGTTGTTGTAGGTCTTTTCGTCGAGGCCGTCCGGCTTGCCGCCCGAGAGCACCTTGTCGACGAGTTCGACGGTGGCCTTGGCCAGTTCGCGCGTGTCCTTGAACACGGTCGAGTACTGCTCGCCCGAGATGATCAGCTTGACCGAGGCGGTCTCGGCGTCCTGACCGGTCACGATCGGCCAGGGCTGAGCATCGGTGCCGTAGCCGACAGCGCGCAGCGAGGCGGTGATGCCGCGCGACAGGCCGTCATAGGGCGACAGAACGCCATCGACGCGGCTGCCGTCCGAGTAGTTGGCGGAGAGCAGGTTGTCCATGCGGGCCTGGGCGGTGGCGGCGAGCCAGCGCAGCGTGCCGACCTTGTCCATGCCGGTCTGGCCGGACTTGATCTTGATCGAACCGTCATCGATCAGCGGCTGCAGGACGGAGATGGCGCCGTTGTAGAAGAAGAAGGCGTTGTTGTCGTCCGGCGAGCCGCCGAACAGTTCGACGTTCCACGGCTTGGTGTTCGGGAAGCGCTCCTTGAGGCCCTTCACCAGCGAGTTCGCCTGGATCACGCCGACGCCGAAATTGTCGAAGGTGGTGTAGTAGTCGACATTGGCGGTCTTCTTGATCAGGCGGTCATAGGCGACGACGACGACGCCGGCGTCAGCGGCCTTCTGCAGCGCGTCCGACAGTGTGGTGCCGTCGATCGAGGCGATGATCAGCGCCTTCGGGCCCTTGGTGATTTCGTTTTCCAGCTGGCTGAGCTGGTTGGGGATGTCGTCCTGCGCATACTGCAGGTCGACCGTGTAGCCGAGAGCTTCGAGCTGGGACTTGACGGCGTCGCCGTCATTGATCCAGCGCTGCGAGGTCTTGGTCGGCATCAGCACGCCGACAAGGCCTTTGTCGGCTGCGTGCGCCGAGTAGGTCATGGCAGCGATGCCAAGGGCCGCGACGGCGGCCAGTGTCTTGATGATTTTCACGTAAAACTCTCCCTGGTTGATGGACGCGACACCTCGGGGCTTCGCGGGCCGCGCAGTCGGGCGGATGCGCCAAAGCGCCGCCGCCGTCATATCGATCTCCGGTATCCTCCCAATCGGCCCTCAGTCGCCTGATTTCAATCGATACGATTGCTCGTCATCGACCGTCAAGTCTTGAGGACGCGCGAAGGGTGTGTCGCTTTGCCATAACTGTCAAATGCGATCTTCGGTGGTTGCTATACCGAAACCGGTATATGACTGACGTGGATCGAAACAGTGGCGGGAGCGGTTAAAAGCATGGCGGCGTTGGGAAATCCTCGGGGAATTCCAGGCAGTTACGATGAATTGCCAGGCGATAGCGAAACACTTCTGCGCAGTGGGCTCAGCCTGCGCCACATGCGTATGATCGCGGCGCTGGACGATCACGGTCGGGTGAGCGCGGCGGCGCAGGTGATGAACATATCGCAGCCGGCGGCCTCGCGCATGATTTCCGAGATGGAAGCCGTGCTCGAGGTCAAGCTCTGCGAAAGGCTGCCGCGCGGCATCACGCTCACCCCTTACGGCAAGGCACTGGCCAGGCGCGCGCATTCGATCCTGCTTGAGATGCGCGAGGCCGATCGCGAAATCTCCGAACTCAAGGCGGGCAAGGGCGGCTCGGTGTTCCTGGGTGCTGTGACGGCGCCGGCGATCGAACTGGCGGTGCCGGCGATCCGAGAAATCCGCCGCATCTACCCGCGCATCGAGATCACCATGCAGGTCGAGACCTCGAACGTGCTGGCGCGCGAGTTGATTGCCTCGCGCCATGATTTCATCATCGCGCGCATCCCCGACGACCTCAATCCGCGGCTGTTCGAATCGCGCGTCATCGGCGTCGAGAAGGCATGCCTGATCGTGCGCCGCGGCCACCCGCTGAGCAACGGCAATCCCGTGCGGCTGGAGGATACGGCCGCCTATGACTGGGTCTTCCAGTCGGGCGGATCGCCGCTGCGCCAGGCGATGGAAAGCAACTTTTTGAACCGCAACATCGCGCTGCCGGATCGCATCCTCAACACCTCCTCGCTGCTGCTGACCCTGGTCATGGTGGCGCAGTCCGATGCCATCGCCCCGGTGTCGATCCAGGTGGCAAAATTCATCCAGAACCCCGACGGTCTCGCCGGCGCCATCGACGTCGTCCAGACCGAGTTCGACATCGAGGTCCGCCCCTACAGCTTGATCACGGTCAAGAACCGCGCGCTGTCGCCGGCCGCCAAAATGCTGCACGACTTCATCCTGCGCGAAGTGGGATAACGGCCGGGAACTCCATCCTTGCGCGGAACGGGACTATAGCCGGACCTGGTGCGGCCACACGGATGGCGGCATTGGCGTGGCCCGCCAACGTGATCCTTTGCGGTCCCAAGAAAATTGGACAACGTGTCACACGCCCAGCCCTGCGCCGCAGGTTGGAGCGGGTGGAGGGGATCTCGTTCGCGCCAGTGTGACAGACTGATCGGAAGATTGATGAGCGTTGCCTAATGTTAACCATCTTGATGCTAGCGTTGGCGTCGCGAGACAAACGCGAGACCACAGGATGCACACTGAACTGCCGCTTGCAAAGCTTGGATGGACGTTGAAGACCATGGCGATTGGGCTCTTCGCCGCCACCCTAATGATGCTGCCCGCGAACGCGGAGACGGTGAGCGGCAATCCCGGTGGCCAGATCGTGACCTTCGCTTTGCACGTCGCCAAACTGCGCGCCGCCGACGAGCCTGTGCACTTTGACGGGGCGTGCGACAGCGCCTGCACGCTCTATCTGTCCCTGCCCGTCGAGCAGCTTTGCGTTACCCCGCGTGCATCCTTCGGCTTCCATCTGCCATACGGCGTCGGCGCTCGTGAGAACACCGTCGCTGCCAACTACCTGCTCTCGCAATATCCCGATTGGGTGCGGCAGTGGATCGACGAGCATGGCGGCCTGTCGCACACCCTGGTGCGGATGGAAGCCGATGAGGTGGCAATGCACCTTCCCATATGCGCCGAGGTGCAGGCATGAACAGCGTCGCAATGCCCAGGCCTGCGGCAGGCGCCGGCAAACTCAGTCTAAATCATTGATTTTTGCTGGAGCGGGTAGAGGGAATCGAACCCTCGCGTTCAGCTTGGGAAGCTGACAAGCTACCATTACATCATACCCGCGTCGGCCTCTCGATATCATGCGAGCCGCCGTCCGGGCAATCATCAAAACCGGCCGGCGCGTGCCTTGTTGTAATGCATCGGCATTTCTGCTCCCGATCTGGCTGGTAAATGGGGGATTTCATGAGAATATTACTTGCTGCCGCCTTGGTGTGCGGTTTCGTCACTACGGCTCACGCTAGCATGTCGGTTTCTGTCGACTGGGGGCCAACGAAGAAGTGCTTCGACAGCAAGTCACCACCGATGACGCTTGCCGGTGTTCCGGCGGGCACCGTCAAACTGGACATTCGCATGTCTGATCTGGACGCGCCGGATTTTTCGCATGGCGGCGGCAAGGTGGCTTATTCCGGAGCT
Organism: Mesorhizobium sp. WSM4306; assembly: GCF_007003975.1. Lineage (GTDB taxonomy): Bacteria > Pseudomonadota > Alphaproteobacteria > Rhizobiales > Rhizobiaceae > Mesorhizobium. Next base: position 35,558 of record NZ_VFTC01000016.1, on the reverse strand, counting down.
TCATTGCCTTATGGGGCGTTTTCATACCGGGGGCCGTGCCCTCCGTCGCCACACACGTACCTGTTCACCGTCAAGGCACTCGATGCCGCTGGCAAAACGATCGGCACGGCAAAGGCAAGGAAGCGATTCCCCTGAGACCGTGGACGAGGTCTGCGTTTCGTTGCCGGCATCAATGCCGCACAGGCAGCTCCATGCGCACACGCGCGCCGCGCCATGAACCGTCCAGAATCCTGATTGTCCCGTCATGCAGGCCGGCGATCTGCCGGGCGAGATTCAGGCCGAGGCCGGCGCCGCGAGATTGTGGCTGCAGGCGGTAGAATGGCTCGAAGATGTTCTCATGCTCCGCCGGTGGAATGCCGGGGCCTTCATCGCGCACTTCAAGGCCACCCGTTGCATCGGCGGCGATGGTGATCATGCCCGCGCCGCCGCCATGGTCGATGGCGTTGCGCACCAGGTTGGACAGCGCGCGTTCGATCTGCAGCGCGTTGGCCTCGACCTCCACCTTGCAGGGCGGCGGCTCGAAAGCGAGATCGTAGCCGGCCTCGATGGCGAGCGGGGCGAAGTCGGCGGCGACCCGGCTGGCCAGTTCGGCGAGATCGACGATCTGGCGCTCGTTTACAGGGCGTTCGAGCATCTGGTGGTCGAGCAGCTGTTGCGCCAGATGCGACAGGCGCTCGATATCCATGAGCATACGCGCGCTTTGCGGCTCCTTCGTCAGCAGCTCGGCGCGCGTGCGTAAAATCGCGATCGGTGTGCGCAGCTCATGTGCGGCGTCGGTGAGGAAGCGGTTGTGACGGTCATAGCCCTGGGCCAGCCGCGCGAGCGTCTGGTTGAAGGCCTGCACCAACGGCGCGATCTCCTGCGGCACGCGCTGCACAGACAACTGCATGCCGCGCGTGTTGATGTCGATGCGAGCGGCTTGGTCTGCCGTGTCGACCAGGCCGGCGAAGGATCTGCGCACCACGGCGGGCGTCGTCACCAGCGTGGTCAGCCCCATGACCAGGATGATGGGCAGGACCAGGATCAGGACGATCAGCGACAGCGCCGGCAAAGCGCGCTGCCAGTTGCGGCTGCCGTCGGGATTGCGCGCGACATCCACGTTCGCCGAGATGTTCACTTCCAGCCCGTCAGTCTGTTCCCGCGACGAGCGCGTCGCGGTGATGATCTGCACCGGCCCCGCCTTGGTCGTGATGTTCTCGACATAGGCTTCGGGCCGCAGATCATCGCGATTGAGGTCGAGGGTGGCGCGCTCGACCGAGTCGAGCAGAAGGCCGGGTGTGCCGGCATAGGCATCCGGCACGGCGCCGGAGCGGAGGCTCTGCCCCGTCTTGTCACGGATGATGTACCAGACATGCGGAAAGCTCTCGCGGAATTGCTCGAGTTCTGCCGTCTCCCGCACCATCAGCCGGCCGCTCGCGTCGCGGTCGACGGCACCCTTCAGCGCCGCGACGGCGGCCTCATTGTCGACCAGCGGCGTCGGGTTGGCGATCCACAGCGCTGCGGCGCAGAGCGCGATGAAGATGGCGAGCATCGCCGCCTGCAGCAGGATCAGCCTGCGCACGAGCAGCCATTGCAGCGAGCGCGAGCGGGGAGCCTTCAAGGTGCTGCCCGCAGGAGATAGCCGATGTTGCGGATCGCCCTGATCTCGATGCCGGCGGCGACGTCGTCGAGTTTGCGGCGCAGCCGCGATATATGCGCATCCAGCGCGTTGGAGCCGATCTCGTCGTCGAGCGCATAGACGGCTTCCTCCAGCGAACTGCGCATGATCGCCCGGCCCGGCCGGCGGATCAGCGTCTCGAGCACCAGCCGTTCGCGCCGCGGCAGCTCCAGCGCCTGGTCCTCGACCAGCGCCTCGCGATGGCGGAAATCATAGGTCAGGCGGCCGACCACCGCTTGCTCGGCCCGGACCGTGAACTGACGCCGGTGTAGCGCGCGCAGCCGGGCCATCAATTCCTCGATAGCGAAGGGCTTGACCATATAGTCGTCGGCGCCGGCATTGAGCCCGCTGACGCGGTCGTCGAGGCCGCTCATCGCGGTCAGCGCGATCACCGGCGCATCGACGTGCAAAGCACGCAGGCGCGGGATGAGGCCGAGGCCGTCGCCGTCGGGCAGGCGGCGGTCGAGCACGACGGCGTCGAATGTCCCCAGCCTTGCCATGGCCTCGGCGTCGGCCAGCGTCGAAACGTGATCGACGACAAGGTCTTGGCGCTCCAGCGCGGTCTTGAGCACCGACGCCATCTCCGGCTCGTCCTCGATCAGCAGGATGCGCATGCCCGATGTCCTTCAGCGCCGCTTTCAGCAGCGGCCGTTATCGCCGGGTAAAGCGTTCCCCGGCGCGCCACAAGAGCCAGCCAAGCAATCCCGTTCACTCACATTCCAACTTCGGCGGGCGGAAATTGGTGATGAACCAGCGGCCGCCCGATGAGCGGGCGTAGAAGGTGTAGAAACACTCCTGGCGTTCGACATAGCCCGGCGTCTCGGTCTCCTCGTATTCGGTGCCGTGCTTGGTGCGGCGGACCTCGCCGCTGGTCGAGCCGGCAACGACGTTGGTCGACGTCTTGCGCCACTGAAAGGCCCGCTCGCCCGAGCCGAGGTCGATGATTGCAGTTGGCGGACCATAGTCGAGCACCACCGATTCGATCGGCTGCCCGATATAGTTCTTCATGATGTCGGAAGCGCATGCGGAGATGGAGAGCAGGGCCGCCGCAGCCAAGGCTTTGGGCGCCCATTTCCGGCCTGCGTTTATTATGGACATTGTCTGATTCCTGCGCTGAGAGACGAGCTGCAGCTAGGCCTTGAAAATTGCCTCGACATTACGCAGCCGGCCTTGAACGGCTCCGCTAGGTCGACGGAGAAAAGCAGTTTCCCGCGGTGGAGATCGGCGGGGGCCGCCACGGAAAACTGCTCTTCGTCAGCCGGGCCTGAAGCGCGTCGCACGCGACGCGCTTCAGGCCCTTGTTTTGATGCATGTCGTTATCCCAGAACCGCTGCACACTTCTGGGCGACATGCATTAGAACCGGTAATTGATACCGGCCTTCAGTTCCTGGCTGCCTATACCGGTCTTCTCTGTGCCGAAGGCCGATCTCGTCTCCACATCGGGTGTGCGGATATAGTTGTATTCGATCTTGGCGGAGAGGCCGCCGGCGAATGCCTGCTCGACGCCGCCGCCGACGAGATAACCGAGCTTGCGACTGTCGGTGTCGCGCAAGCCGCCGCCCTTCTCGAATGTGGTCACGGCGACGCCGGCGGTGCCGAAGACCAGCGTCTAGTCGAAGGCAAGGCCCGCCTTGGCCTTGGCGGCGGCGCGCCATTTTTCCCTAATTTTGCCGCCTTCCACGCCGTGCTCGGCGCCGCCGAGATAAGAGCCTTCGACCTCGGTGCCGAACACCGCAGGACCGGTCTGGATGTTATAGCCGGCCTGGACGCCGCCGCTCCAGCCGTTGCGGCCGGCGAACGGGTTGGGCATTTTGGTGAAGGCGGTGCCGCCATGCACGCCGACATAGGCGCCCCTCCACTGGAAGGCTGGCGGCGGGTCGTTATAGGCACGCGTGAGATCGGCGGCCATCGCCGACCCACCAAGACAGGCGGCGACACTTGTCGCTGCCACGAGAATTCTGTTTCGAGCAAACACTGCAACACTCCAACACATGCGCAACGAGACACCGCTACGCGGATTGACCGTGGAGCCGGCCTCTGGGATGGCCACGCTCCGGTTTGAATGTCTTTCGCGGGCAACGGAAATCCGTGCCCGCAAGGCGTCGCCTTGCGGGTTGAAAATGTCGGCACGGCGTTTCGCTCTAAAGACGCGTCCTATCTGGCAGGCGAAAATTGCACGCACATTGCGCGGACCGCAGCGGTGAAGATTTTTCTATTTATTTTCAGCAATTTGCAGGATTTCTGTTTACCCGTCTTTAACGGCTGCGCCGGTCCGCCTGCCTTGATACGGGCGCAGCAAGTGCGTATTCGTGGGTCTGTGTCCCGAATCCGGGCGCCGGTAATCTGGAGGCAGGCCCTTGTCCGCACTGACGCGCTTTCTCGGTGACTCGCCCATCAGGGTGATCATCAAGCTGCTGGTTGTGTCGTTTCTGGTCGGCCTGGTGATGAACGCCTTCGGCTGGACGCCGATGGACGTGTTCTACCGCATCCAGAATTTCTTCATCGATCTGTGGAATCTCGGTTTCCACGCCATCGATCGATTCCTCGGCTATATCGTGCTTGGGGCCGCCATCGTCGTGCCGGTCTTCATCCTGCTCAGGGTCGCCAACTACCGGAAGTGACTTTCGCTCATCAGGCGAAGCTGGAGGCCACCTCGAACAGGATGGCGTGACGCGCTGCCAGCGCCACAACATCGGTCGAATAGCCGCCGCCGATGACGCCGCAGACCGGAATGCCTAGCGCGCGGAAATGGCCGGTCACCATCGCGTCGCGGGCGCGCAAGCCAACATCGCTGAGCGAGAGCCGGCCAAGCCGGTCCTCGGCATGGACGTCGACACCGGCATTGTAGAAGACGATGTCCCAGCGCGCCTTAGCCGAGAGCTCCGGCAGGAGGATGCCTAGCCGTTCGAGATAGGCGGCATCGCCGGTGCCGTCCGGCAGCGCGACGTCGAGATCGGAGGCGATCTTGCGCACGGGATAATTGCGCTCGCCATGCATGGAGAAGGTGAAGGCGCGTGGTTCGTCTTTCAGGATGTTCGCGGTGCCGTCACCCTGATGCACGTCGAGATCGACGATCAGGATGTTTTCGGCGGCACCTTCGGCGAGCAGCACCAGCGAAGCGACGGCGACATCGTTGAAGGTGCAGAAGCCGGCGCCCTGCGCGCGCCGCGCATGGTGGCTGCCGCCGGCGGTGTTGCAGGCAATGCCGTTGACAAGCGCCAGCCGCGCCGCCAGCACCGTGCCGCCGGCGGCGAGTTGCGCCCTGAGCGAAACGCGTGGGCTCACGGGAAAGCCGATCTCGCGCTCGATCTTTTCGGGCACCGAACAAGCGATGACCTGGTCGACATAGTCGGCCGCATGCGCAAGCTTCAGCCAGGAGGCCGGTGCCGGCTCGGGCATCGACAGCGCCTCGGCGTGGATCAGACCCCGCGCGTGCAAGGCCTGCATCAGCAGCGGATATTTGCTCATCGGAAAGCGATGATTGACCGCGAAGCCGGCATCGTAGTCGGGGTGGTGGACGATCTGCAGGGGCATGCACTGGATCCGGCGGGCTCGCGCCAGGCCGAAGATTTCGGTTGGCCATAACGACAAGGGTAATTGCGCGGTGGCCGGAAAATGGGGCACATCGGTTGTTCGATCAAGCCGCAATCAGCAAGGCAGCTATCCCCTGGACACGGGTGCAACCCCAGCCGACGCGAGACCTTTCGCCGTCACCAACCGTTCGGTGCTTGCCATCGCCGTGCCGATGACGCTCGCCTATCTGACGACGCCTCTGCTCGGCATCGTCGACACGGCGGTGGTCGGCCAGTTCGGCGACGCCGCCCTGCTCGGCGGCCTGGCGGCTGGCGCGCTGGTCTTCGACGTCGTCTTCAACACCTTCAATTTCCTGCGCTCCGGCACCACCGGCCTCGTCGCCCAGGCTTTCGGGCGCGGCGACGAAACGGAGGAGCAGGCGGTGTTCTGGCGCGCCGTGCTGATCGCGGTCGCCGCCGGCATCGCGCTTGTCGCCCTTGCGCCGCTGATAGCCATCGCCGGCCAGAAATTCATCGGCGGCGAACCGCGCGTCAGCGAGGCCATGGGCGTCTATATCAGGATCAGGATGCTCGCCGCCCCCTTCGCGCTGATCAACTATGCCATCCTCGGCTATGTGCTGGGGCGCGGCGAGGGCGGGCTGGGGCTGATGCTGCAGGCGGTGCTCAACGGCATCAACATTGTGCTCTGCATCCTGCTCGGCCTGAAGCTCGGCTGGGGCGTCGCCGGCGTCGCCTGGGCGACCGTCACCGGCGAATTGCTGGCCATGCTGTTGGGCCTCGCCATCATCGTCTGGCGGTTCCGGGCCGCACCGCGCCTGCCGCGGCATCGCCTGCTCGACATGGCCGCCTTCCTGCGCATGCTGTCGCTCAATCGCGATATCATGATCCGCTCGTTCTCGCTGCTCGCTGCCTTCGCGCTGTTCACCCGCCAGGGCGCACAGTTCGGCACGCTGATGCTGGCGGCCAATGCCGTGCTGATGAACTTCTTCCTTTTCGCCGGCTATTTCCTCGACGGTTTTGCCACGGCGGCCGAACAGTTGGCGGGACGCGCCATTGGCGCGCGCGCCGAAACCTCGTTCCGTCAGGCGGTGCGCCTGACCGTGTTCTGGGGTTTCGGCCTGGCGGGAACCGCGACGCTGATCTTCTGGCTCGGCGGCGCCGGCCTTGTCGCCCTGATCACCACGTCGCAGGACGTTCGCGACGTCGCGGATGTCTATCTGCCATGGGCGGCCCTGACGCCGCTGAGCGGCGTGCTGGCCTTCCAGATGGACGGCGTCTTCATCGGTGCGACCTGGTCGCGCGACATGCGCAACATGATGCTCGTGTCTTTCCTGGCCTTCAGCGCCGCATTGTTCATCTTGGCGCCGTCGCTGGGCAATCACGGCCTGTGGGCGGCGCTGCATGTCTTCCTGCTGGTGCGCGGCTTCAGCCTGCTGGCGATCTTGCGGCTGAGAGTGAGCACGGCGTTTTAGCTCAATCCGATCATCCTGTTCCGAGATAAGGTGCCATCAGAAACGGCCGCTGGCCGAATCTCGGGTTATCTTTCCCGCTGCCTCGCAAACATCCATCGCTGCCTTCGGGTCGTCAGGTCTCAGTGCCGCTACCACCGCATCACAGCTTTTGGCTGGCTGACCCGCATAGACCATGTCCGAGTAGGCGAACAAACAGACAGCGGCAGATTGCAGCGCGATTGACGAAGGAACGTTCACCGGCAGGGCCTCCACCTTGGCCTGTTGGCAAAGCTCCTGCACATACGGTTCCAATTGGCCGTTCTCAAAGGGGACTATCAAGGTCGAAAGGACGAAAGTCGCGGTCCATGGCATCGCAGCCTCCCTTTTTTGGTCCGAGGCAGCCGACAAGCCTAGTTTGTTCTAACTGTGGCGTGAGACGCTGGGGCACACCGGCCATCTTCACCGCTCAGATCAAATTCGCGGCGCAGCCGTTGATTAGAGGGGTTTCGAAGCCCATTCATCGAGGCGGCTGTCGCGCAGCTCGCGGATGGACGTCAGCCCTTCCTTGTCGGCAAAGCGCACCATCCCCGCAAGGATGCGGCCCGGCAGGGCCGGCCCGGCATAGATCATGCCGGTATAGAGCTGCACGAGATCGGCGCCGGCGCGGATTTTCTCCAGCGCCGTCTCGGCGGAATCGACGCCGCCGACGCCGATGATGGCCCGCTCCGGCCCGAGCAGCTTGCGCATCTTGGCTAGCACGATGGTCGAGCGCTTGAACAGCGGTTTTCCCGAGAGACCACCGGCTTCGCCTGTGCCGGTCGTACTGCGCAATCCGGTCCGCGCCAGCGTCGTGTTGGAGACGATGACGCCGTCGATCTGTTTCTCACTGATCTCCGCGGCGATGTCCTCCAATTCGGCCTCGACCAGGTCCGGCGCGATCTTGAGGAAAACAGGCGGGTGCGCCGAGGCGGAAGCACGCGCAGCGACAACGCGCGCCAAAAACTCGCCGAGCTGCTCGCGCGCCTGCATGGTGCGCAGGCCCGGCGTGTTGGGCGACGAGATATTGACCGTGAGATAGCTGGCGTATTTCGCAAAGCGCGAGACGCCCAATTCATAGTCACTGACACGGTCGGCGCTGTCCTTGTTGGCGCCGATGTTGACGCCGACGATGCCGCCGCGCCCCTTGCGCGCGGCAAGGCGCTTCTCGGCCGCCTCGTGGCCCTCATTGTTGAAGCCCAGCCGGTTGATCACGGCATCATCCTCGGTCAGCCGGAAGATGCGCGGCTTCGGATTGCCGGCCTGCGGCAGCGGCGTTATCGTGCCAACCTCGGCAAAGCCGAAGCCGAGGCCAAGCAGCGCGTCCGGCACTTCGGCATTCTTGTCATAGCCGGCGGCCATGCCGAGCGGATTGGGAAAGGCGAGGCCACATAGGCTGACCTTCAGCCTGTCGTCGCGTACTGCCCGCGCGCCGACCGGCAGGCCGCAACGCAATGCCGCGATCGACATGCCATGCGCCGTCTCCGGATCGAAGGTGAACAGCAGTTTCTGGCCGATCCGGTCGAGCACGCTCATTGCCCCTCCATCTCAGGGAACTGATGCACGCCGTCGGCGCCGAGCGGCAATGGTTTCACCCACAGCACGGCGCTCATGTCGAGCACGCCATAGAGATGCGGAAACAGCGCGCCGCCGCGCGAGACCTCGTATTTCAGCGCCTCGCCCAGCCGGGCGCCGTCGATGGCGACCAGCAGCAGATCGGTCTGGCCGACAAAGTGCTTCGCCGCTGTCTCCCTGGCCTGGTCTGCGGTGGAGAAATGGATGAAGCCGTCGGCGATATCGATCGGAGCGCCGGTGAAGCGGCCGTTTTTCTCGGCTTCGCGCCAAAGCGCTGCGGGCGCGATCTTGTAGATAATCTGTGACATGGCTGGGCTATAGTCCGAACCGATCATGCGGGGAAGGGCAACTCTTCCGCATTTACGGCGCAAAGCTGTGATAGGCTCTTATACACTGGCTCGTGGAGGATGGAACATGCGTCTGCAGCACATACTGATCCCCGCCGCACTGGTCTCGCTGGTCGCGGCATCGGCCTGGTCCGAGGAGACCGATCGCTACCGGCTGGAAAAATCGGCCAACGGCTATGTCCGCATGGACACGCAGACCGGCGCCATGTCGATCTGCGAGGAACGGTCCGGCCAGCTCGTCTGCAAGATGGCCGCCGACGAACGTGCCGCCTTCCAGGACGAGGTCGACCGTTTGCAGGCCTCGATGAAGGCCATGGACGAGCGCGTCACCAAGCTGGAGAATTCGCTGTCCGCCCGCCTCGAATCGAAATTGCCGAGCGAGGAGGATTTCGACAAGACGATGAACTACATGGAGCGCTTCATGCGTGGCTTCATGGGCATCGTCAAGGAGATGGACAAGGATAATGGCGACGGCGCCAAGCTCAATTCGCAAAAGACCTGAGCCGCATCCGGCCATTGCCGCTTGAAAACAGAACGCTTCGCCGCATAATCGTCCGGTCCCGTAGAAGCCGATAAATCAACAACGGGATTTGGGGAGGAATATTTGCCGTCGGGCTACACCTTCGTCATCGCCGACGATCATCCGCTTTTCCGCGGCGCGCTGAAAGAGGCGCTTGCCGGCGTCGGCGATGTCGCCGCCATCCATGAGGCCGGCGATTTCGAGAGCGCCAAGGCGCTGGTCGTGGCCAATGAGGATGTCGACCTGGTGTTGCTCGACCTGTCGATGCCGGGCGCCAGTGGCCTGTCCGGCCTGATCTCGCTGCGCGGTATCCACCCGGCGGTGCCGCTGGTGGTGGTGTCGGCGCATGACGACCCGGTGACCATCCGGCGCGCGCTCGATCTCGGCGCCTCCGGCTTCATCTCGAAATCGGCCAGCATGGAGGAGATCCGCAGCGCTGTGCAGACGGTGCTGGCTGGCGATATCGCCGCGCCCGTCGGCATCGATCTCGGCGTCGAGCGCGACCCCGAAATATCGGACCTGATCAAGCGGCTGCAGGCGCTGACGCCGCAGCAGACGCGCGTGCTCGGCATGCTGGCCGAAGGCCTGCTCAACAAGCAGATCGCCTATGAGCTCAGCGTCTCCGAAGCGACGGTCAAGGCGCATGTCTCGGCCATCCTGCAAAAACTCGGCGTCGACAGCCGCACCCAGGCGGTGATCCAGCTGTCCAAGATCGGCAACGACCCGCTGCAGCCGGTGGGCTGAGCGCCGGAGCGCTCAGCTTTGTTCTATCCCAGCCAAGCAGTCCGCCGGCGGCCTTAACTTAACTTCACCGACAGTTCGACGTCGTCGCCGAACGGCGTCGACATGTAGCCCGATGCCGGATCGCGCACGCGCTCCAGATATTCGGGGCTGAAATCGGCATTGTCGGCGATCACCAGCGCGCCGGGCCTGAGCCGGCTTTCGACCAGGCTCAATATCTCCGGGTAGATCGCCTTGGCGCCGTCGAGCAGCAAGAGATCGATCGTTTCGGGGAGATCGGCGCTCAGCGTCTGCAGCGCATCGCCCTCGCGGACTTCCACCAGGTCGATGAGGCCGCCTTCGGTCAGGTTGGCCTTGGCCCGCATCACCTTGGACGGCTCGAACTCGGTGGTGATCAGGCGGCCGCCGCCATTGTCTCTCAGCGCTGCCGCCAGATAGAGCGTCGAGATACCGAACGAGGTGCCGAACTCGATGATGACGCGGGCGCCACTGCTGCGCGCCAGCATGTAGAGCAGCGTGCCGGTCTCCGGCGAAACCGCGAGCCAGAGGTCCTTCAGCCGTCCGTAGAAATCGACATATTCGGTCTTGCTGCGCAGCAGGCGTTCCCGCTCGTCGCCCGAGAAGCTGGCCGCAGCTGGGCTCGTTGCGGCTTCCGCCTCCTTGAACAGACGGGCGAGCAGGGGTGCAAGCGGGGTGAGGGTGGTCATGAAAAGTCTCCAGTCGAAAATCATTGCGTTCTTGTGTCGGGCTGAAAATACGAATAATCCTTCAGGTTTCCAATTCGCATTGCCGGACACCACCATGGCCGAACGTCCAAGCCTTTCTATTTCCTCGCGAAAACAGCCCAAGCAGGCGCGTGCGGTCGAGCTTATCTCGGCGATTTTGGAAGCTGCTGTTCAGGTTCTGGCGAGCGAAGGCGCGCAGCGTTTCACCACCACGCGCGTTGCCGAAAGGGCCGGCGTCAGCGTCGGTTCGCTCTACCAATATTTCCCCAACAAGGCCGCACTGCTGTTCCGGCTGCAGAGCGACGAATGGCAGCAGACGACCGACCTTTTGTGCGCCATTCTTCAGGACGTCGAAAAGCCGCCGCTCGAACGGATACGCATCCTGGTCCACGCCTTCATCCGCTCGGAATGCGAAGAGGCGGGGCTGCGCGTGGCGCTGAACGACGCTGCGCCCCTCTACCGGGATGCGCCAGAGACGCAAGAGGCAAGGGCCATGGCGGACCGCACGGTCGAGGCCTTCATGCGCGAGGCGCTGCCCGAGGCCTCAGATGCGGTCCGGGACCTTGCCGCCGACCTGATCACGGCTGCGCTGAGTTCGGTGGGAAGGGATTTTTCCGGCAGCCCCCGCACCGACGCGGAGATCGAAGCCTACGCCGATGCGATGGCCGACATGTTCTGCGCCTACCTCATAAGCCTTGGACACCGCTGAGACGGGCCGATGCGATTATTCCGCCGCCGAAGCCAGCGGCCTGACCCTTGCCATCATCGAGCGCAGCACGGCCGGCTTCAGCGGCTTGTTGATCACCGGCACGTCAAGCGCGGCGGCGGCGGCGCGGACCTCGGTGGAGCGGTCGGCGGTAACCAGTACGGCCGCTAGGTCGCGGCCGTGGATGTCACGCAGCCGCGCTATCACGTCGAGACCGCTCCTGCCGTCGAGGTGATAGTCGGCAAGCACGATGTCGGGACGATGGATGTCAGCCCTGGCGAAATCCTCCGAGCCGGAAAATGTGCCGACGCTGCAGCCCCAGCCTTCGAGTAAAAGCCGCATGCCGTCGAGGATGCGGGCATCATTGTCGATGCACATGACGCGCAGCCCCGCCAGCGAGTTCGCGACGCGGGCAGGCGCTTTGGGCTCAACTTCGCGCCGCGGCGCCTGCACGGCGGCAACCGGCAGGATGACGGAAAAGCGCGTGCCCTTGCCCGGGTAGGAAAAGATCCGGATCTCGAGCCTCAGCACCCGCGCGATTCGGTCGACGATGGAGAGGCCAAGGCCGAGGCCTTCGGCCTCGCGCACGCCTTCGTCGAGCCGGGTGAACTCGTTGAAGACCGTGTTCAACTTGTCGCCGGCAATGCCGATGCCGGTGTCGATCACCTGGATTTCGGCGAGGTCGCCGCGCCGTCGCACACCGACGAGGATGCGGCCATGCCTAGTGTATTTGATGGCGTTGGAGACCAGGTTCTGGATCAGCCGGCGCAGCAGATTGCGGTCCGTCATGACGCTGAGCGACGAGGCCATGATCGTCAGGTCGAGTTTCTTTTCGGCGGCCAGCGGCTGAAAATCGTTGCCGATCTGGCGCAGCAGCCCGTCCAGGCGGAAGGCGGTGTTATCCGGCTTCATGGCGCCGGCGTCGAGGCGAGAAATGTCGAGCACGGCGCCCAGGATCGTCTCGACCGATTCCAGCGAGGATTCGATGTTGACCGCAGCCTTGCCGGCCGGGCCCTTGCCGGCCTTTTCGATCAGCGACGAGCAGTAGAGCCGGGCGGCGTTGAGCGGCTGCAAGATGTCGTGGCCGGCGGCGGCGAGGAAGCGCGTCTTGCCGAGATTGGCCTCCTCGGCCAGCATCTGCGCCTGCGCCAGCTCCTCATTGACGCGCGTCAGTTCGATGGTGCGCGTCTTGACCCGCTGCTCCAGCGATTCATTGGCCCGCTTCAGCGCCAGATCCTGTTCGACGCGTCCCGAAATGTCGGCATAGGTGGCGACGATACCGCCATCCGGCATCGGGTTGGAGCGCAGTTCCAGGATGCGGCCGCTGGTCTTCAATTCCATCTGCCACGGGCTGACGAAGCTGGTCAGCCGATTGAGCATCGCCACACGCTGGTCGGCAGGGATGTCGCCGCGCTCGGCCAGATGGCGCAGGATAAAGTCGAGCGAGACGCCGACCTGGCCCATCTCGTCGGGCAGGTCGAACAGCGCGCGATATTGTCTGTTCCAGCAGATCAGGCGGAAATCCCGGTCGAAGACCGTAATGCCCTGTTCCATCTGGTCGAGCGCGATCTGCAGCAGGTCGCGATTGTGCTGCAGCGCCTCGGTGGCGTCGTCGAGCAGGCGGAAGGCATCCTTGGATTCGCGGTCGTTGCGGCGAAACAAAAGTGACAGGATCAGCCGCGCCGACGACGAGCCGACCGCGCTCGCCAGCAGCTGCTCGGAAAAGCGGATGACATCCATGCTGGCCTGCTCATTGCCGTGCAACGAGACGCCGGTGCTCCTTTCGAAGGACTGGAAGGAGCGCTCGGTGCGCTCGACGCCGAGATAGCGCGATATGGTGTCCTTGAGAAGGTTGACGGTAATGGCGGTGCGGAAGCGGCGCAGGCTGGGCATCGGGCCGGACTCGCGCGGCACGAAGATTGACGCCTGGATGCGCTCCAGCGGCACCGACGCGCGCGACAGTGAGCCGAGGACAAAAAACAGCGTGTTGACGGACAGGCTCCAGAGCACGCCGTGGTTCAACGGCTCGGCGACGGTGCCGAACAAGGCCTGCGGCCGAAGCGCCTCGAAGCCGAACAGCCCTTGCACGACGATGTCGGCGTCGGGTGCCGACAGCGAAGGCAAAAGCAGCGTGTAACCCCAGACGAGGATGCCGGCGACCATGCCCAGTGCAGCGCCACGGCCGTTGGCGCCGCGCCAGATCAGCCCGCCGATCAGCGCCGGCGAAAACTGGGCGATTGCCGCGAACGACATCAGGCCGATCGACGACAGCCGCGCCGCGTTGGTGCTCTCGCGGTAGTAGAGGAAGGCGATGAACAGAAGGATGAAGATCGCGCCGCGCCGCACATTGAGGATCAGTGTCGACCAGTCCTCGTTCTCCGACGTCGTGGTCTTGAGCAGCCGGCGCACGAATAGCGGGATGACGAGATCGTTCGAGATCATGATCGACAGCGCCACGCTTTCTACGATGACCATGGCAGTCGCCGCCGACAGGCCGCCGATGAAGGCCGCCATGGCCAGCACGTCATGGCCGCTGAACAGCGGCAGCGACAGCACATAGAGATCGCTGCTGGTCCTGGTGCCGACCAGCGACAGGCCGGCGAAGGCAATCGGCAGCACGAACAGGTTGATCGCCACGAGATAGAGCGGAAACACCCAGGTCGCGGTGCGCAATTCGGCCTCGCCGCGGTTCTCGACGATGGTGACGTAGAACTGGCGCGGCAGCATGATGATGGCAAAGCCGCTCAAACAGGTCAGCACCAGCCAGGTGGCGAGCGAGGTGTTGTAGCCCATGGCTTGCCGCACCTGGATGTTCTCGGCCAGTTTGTCGATCATGTCGCCCGGCCCACCGAAGATCAGGAAGGTGACCATCAGGCCGATCGCCAGGAAGGCGGCGAGCTTGACCACGGTTTCGACCGCCACCGCCAGCACCAGTCCGTCCTGGTGTTCGGTGGCATCGGCATGGCGGGTGCCGAACAGCACCGCAAACAGTGCCAGAAGCATGGCCACCACCAGCGAGATGTCGCTGACGAACGGGTCGAAGGAGGGCGGCGATCCCGTATAGTGCTCGACCATCAGGCCGACCGAACCGGAAATCGCCTTCAATTGCAGGGCGATGTAGGGCACCGCCCCGATGGTGGCGATCAGCGTGGCGATCGCCGAGACGGCAAAACTCTTGCCATAGCGGGCGCCGAGGAAGTCGGCGATCGAGGTGATCTTCTCGCTCTTGGCCAGCCGCACGATGCGGTTGAGCAAGGGAAAGCCGAACACAAACACCAGCACCGGGCCGGTATAGATGCCGAGGAATTCGAGGCCGCGCTCCGACGACAGGCCGACCGAGCCGAAGAAGGTCCAGGACGTGCAGTAGATGGCGAGGCTGAGCGCGTAGATGAAGGGCCGGGCACGGCCGGGCCCGGAAGCCGCCGAGCGCCGGTCACCAAGGCTGGCGATGACGAACAGCAGCGTCACATAGGCGACGGCAATGATGACAATGAACCAGCCCTGCACGGCCCGAAAATCCCTCCTTGGCCGGTTTTCCATTCGGCCACCCAGACGCAATCACAGCTTTGGGGTCGAGTCCATCGCGGCTTTCGGCGCATTGCCACGACGCGCCGCCCTGTCGAGCCCGTGACCTGAGGTAAGGAGAAAGCGGTCTTTTCCCGCTTTTGCTTCTGTTGCAACCTCAGGTTTTTGTTATGGTATGGCGGGCCGGCGCCGGAGGACGGCGGCAGCGGGCCTGCCATGAGACGGAGGGTCGAATGCTGAAAGAGTTCCAGGAATTCATTTCCAAGGGCAATGTGATGGACCTGGCCGTCGGTGTCATCATCGGCGCCGCCTTTGGCAAGATCGTCACTTCGCTGGTCGACGACGTCATCATGCCGATCGTCGGCGCGATCTTCGGCGGTCTGGATTTCAACAACTATTTCCTTGGACTTTCCTCGGCCGTAAACGCCCCGACGCTGGATGCGGCAAAGGGGCAGGGCGCGGTCCTTGCCTATGGCAGCTTCATCACCGCGACGCTGAACTTCCTCATCCTCGCCTTCATCATCTTCCTGATGGTCAAGGCGGTGAACAACCTGCGCAAGCGGCTTGAGCGCGAGAAGCCCGCCGCCCCGGCTGCTCCACCGCCGGCCGATGTCGCTTTGCTCACCGAAATTCGCGATCTCCTCGCCAGGAAATAGCCCAACGTCAGATTTCTGGACCAAAACCCCGGTCGTTCGCGGCTGGGGTTTTCTGTTTTCGTATCTGCTAAGAGCAATTCCAGGAAAAGTGTGAAACGGTTTTCCGTCCGGAATTGCGTAAAAACAAAGACATGGAGCGGTTCGGCGTTTCCTTCAAACGATGAACCGCTCTATGAGCATTCGCTCGATATCAAAACGGACCTGTCCATGACCTTGATCGATAGCTTGCGCGCCGAAGCCGTGGCCGCACCCGAAAGCGGCATTGTCGCCGTCGTCAATTACGGCCGTACGCGCGAGGGCATGATCCCCCTCTGGGCCGGTGAAGGCGATTTGCCGACGCCTGCCTTCATCTCGGAAGCCGCCGCCCGGGGGCTGGCCAATGGCGAGACCTTCTACACCTGGCAGAAGGGCATTCCGGAGCTCAGGCAAGCGCTTTCCCGCTACTATGCCAGGCATTTCGGCAAGAATTTCGCCGAAGAGGAATTCATCGCCACCGGCTCCGGCATGCATGCCATCCAGCTGGCGCTTGCCGCCGTCGCCGGCAGTGGCGACGAGGTTGTCTATCTGTCGCCGGCCTGGCCGAATTTCGCCGCCGCAGCCGGTGTTTCCGGCGCTACCCCGGTTGCGGTCACGCTCGACCAGTCCGGCAATGGCTGGTCCTGCGATGTCGACAAAATAGCGACTGCGGTGACGCCGCGCACCAAGGCGCTGTTCGTCAACACGCCATCCAACCCGACCGGCTGGACCGCCGACAAGGAAACGCTGCAGGCGATCCTCGACCTCGCCCGCGAAAAGGGTCTGTGGATCATCGCCGACGAGATCTATTCGCTGTTCCATTACGGCCATGGTCGCGCGCCGTCCTTCCTCGACATTTCGACCGCGGAAGACCGCATCCTGTTCGTCAACTCCTTTTCCAAGAATTGGGCGATGACCGGCTGGCGCATCGGCTGGATCAAGACCCATCCCGACCTGCAGCAGGTGTTCGAGAACCTGATCCAGTATTCGACCTCGGGTGTCGCCCAGTTCATGCAGCGCGGCGCGGTCGCCGCCCTCGACCACGGCGATGCCTTCATCGTCGAGCAGGTGGAGCGCGCGCACGCGGCGCGCGATCTGGTCTGCGGCATAATCGGCGCCACCGGCAAGGCGCGGTTCACCGTGCCGCAAGGCGCGTTTTATCTGTTCTTCACGGTCGACGGCCTCACTGACCCGCGCCGGGCCGCTTTCGACATCGTCGACAAGGCCAATGTCGGCCTGGCCCCGGGAACGGCCTTCGGCCCGGGCGGCGAAGCGTTCCTGCGCCTGTGTTTCCACCGCCGCCTCGATCAGCTCGAGGAAGCCGCACACCGGCTGGCGAAGTGGATGACAACTGTTTGAGAACGCTTGCCTTTGTAGGTCGGCGCCGCCCCTCATTGTCCTGCCGGACATTTCTCCCCGTATAGTGACGGGGAGAAAGAGGCTGTCGCGGATGGTTTCGCCAATCGCCAGCATTGCAGGATAGGCGCCGGCGTTGCAGCCAGCCTTCTTCTCCCCGTCACTATACGGGGAGAAGGTGCCGGCAGGACAATGAGGGGCGGCGCTGCCGTCTCAGATCAAATCGCTACAGGCGCGAACCCGCCTTCAGCCGCCCGACTTCGGCACCAGCAGGGGAACAATCCGGTCGCTCTTGGCGACAGCGGGCCGGCCTGCCGAACCGTAGGGAATGCCGAGCGCATCCCAGGTCTCGACCAGCGCGTCTTGCAGTCCCGCAATCAGCGCATCGGTATGGAACGGCGTCGGGGTGATGCGCAGCCGCTCGGTGCCGCGCGGCACGGTCGGATAGTTGATCGGCTGGATGTAGATGCCATGCACGCCGAGCAGGCGGTCGCTGGCCATCTTGCACAGTTCGGGGTCACCGACCAGCACCGGCACGATATGGGTGGGCGATTCCAGCACCGGGAGCCCGGCGGCGGACAGGACCTCCTTGGTCCGCGACGCCTGGCGCTGCTGCGCATCGCGTTCGGCCTGCGAGCGCTTCAGGTGGCGGATGGAGGTGGTGGCGGCGGCGGCAATCGCCGGCGGTAGCGCCGTGGTGAAGATGAAGCCCGGCGCATAGGAGCGCACCGCGTCGATGACGGCGCTGTTGCCGGCGATATAGCCGCCGAGCGTGCCGAACGCCTTCGCGAGCGTTCCCTCGATGATGTCGATGCGGTCGGCCAGGCCTTCGCGCTCGGTGATGCCGCCGCCGCGCGGTCCGTACATGCCGACGGCATGGACCTCGTCGACATAGGTCATGGCATTGTAGCGTTCGGCCAGTTCGACGATCTGCTTGATCGGCGCAATGTCGCCATCCATCGAATAGACGCTCTCGAAGACGATCAGCTTGGCGCGTTCGCGACCCGCCGCCTGCAGCAGGCTTTCGAGATGCGCGACGTCATTGTGGCGGAAGATCTTCTTTTCGGCGCCCGAGCGCCGCACGCCCTCGATCATCGAAGCGTGGTTCAACTCATCCGAGATGATCAGGCAGTTGGGCAACAGCCGCGCAATGGTCGAGATCGAGGCTTCGTTGGAGACGAAGCCGGAGGTGAAGACCAGGGCCGCTTCCTTGTCGTGCAGGTCGGCAAGTTCCACTTCGAGTTCGACCAGCGGGTTGGAAGTGCCGGAAATGTTGCGGGTGCCGCCGGCGCCCGAGCCCATCTTGCCGGCCGCGTTCTGCAACGCGGCGATGACATCGGGATTCTGGCCCATGCCGAGATAGTCGTTGGAACACCAGACGGTGATTTCCTCGGCGCGGCCGTTGGAACGCCAGATGGCGCGCGGAAACTTGCCGACAATGCGCTCGAGATCGGCGAAGACACGGTAGCGCCGCTCCGCATGGAGCTGGTCGATCGCTTCCTCGAAGAACCGCTGATAGTTCATGTCGCCTTCCCAAGTTTTGCGCGGGATCATAATCATTGGCCCATTCGTCGTCCACCGGGCCTGTTTGGTCAAAATGCCACGCCCCGCCACTGTTCCTAACGATCCGGGATCGTGGCCTATTCCCTTGATGTGCATCAACTTTGTTTCACTACGATGCCTTGGGCCGCTGAGACTGTTACGGACTTAACATACCGGTCTTGTATAGCCCTGCGGCGGTCTTTCCAGTAAGGCGGCATTTGAGACAGTTTCCGATAAATCTTGAATAGCGAGGATACGGAATGACGGTTTTGGTAACAGGCGGCGCCGGCTACATCGGCAGCCACATGGTCTGGGAACTGCTGGATGCCGGCGAGAGCGTCGTCGTGCTCGACCGCCTTTCCACCGGCTTCGAATGGGCGGTGGCGCCGGAGGCCAAGCTCGTTGTCGGCGATGTCGCCGACCGGGACCTGGTCAGCTCGATCATCCGGGAGAACAAGGTCGACGCGATCATTCATTTCGCAGGTTCCATCGTGGTGCCGGAATCGGTTACCGATCCGCTCACCTATTACGAGAACAACACCTCGAAGACCCGCACGCTGATCGAAACCGCGGTACGTGAAGGCGTGCCGAACTTCATCTTTTCCTCCACCGCCGCCGTCTATGGCGGCGCCGGGCTGGAACCGGTGCGCGAGGATGCCCGCCTGGCGCCGGAATCGCCCTACGGCCTGTCCAAGCTGATGAGCGAATGGATGCTGCGCGATGCGGCGCTCGCGCACCCCTTGCGCTACACGGCGTTGCGCTATTTCAACGTCGCCGGCGCCGATCCCAAGGGCCGCACCGGCCAGTCGACCCCGGGCGCCACCCATCTGATCAAGGTCGCCTGCGAGACCGCGCTCGGCAAGCGTCCCTTCATGCAGGTGTTCGGCACCGACTATCCGACGCCGGACGGCACCTGCATGCGCGATTACATCCATGTCAGCGACCTGGCCGCCGCGCATCGCCTTGCGCTGGAGCGGCTGCGCGCCGGCGGCAGCAGCCTCGTCGCCAATTGCGGCTACAGCCATGGCTATTCGGTGCTCGAGGTCATCGACAGTGTGCGCCGCGCCTTCGGCCGCGATTTCGAGGTCAAGATGGGTGACCGGCGCCCCGGCGACGCCGCCGCCATCGTCGCCAATTCCGACCTTGCGCGTGCCGAACTCGGCTGGACCCCGCAGCGCGACGATCTCGACCAGATCGTCGCCGACGCACTCGCCTGGGAGCGCATCCTGACCGGCAAGAACTCCGCCCGGGGCTGAGCCTAGCGTCCCCAAGGGCTCGCAAGGCGCGCGGCGAAGCGCTATTGAAGGCATTCGCAAGCAAAGCGTGGAGGCGCTGCGCCGCGAAGAGTTTTGGGGGTGGCATGAGGATAACGGTGCTCGGGGCCGGCGTTGTCGGTACGGCGGCGGCCTACTATCTGGCCGCCGATGGTCACGAGGTCACCGTGGTCGAGCGCCATCCGGCGCCGGCGCGCGGCACCAGCCAGTCCAATGCCGGCCTGGTATCGCCCGGCGACGCCACCGCCTGGGCCTCGCCGGCGGCGTTGAAGACCTTTCTGCGCGCGCTGTGGAATCATGATCTCGGCATCAAGGTCAGGCTGCGCTTCGATCCCTATTTCCTCGCCTGGAGCCTGCGCTTCCTGCGCCAATGCACGGTGACCCGCCTGCACGCCAACAGCCGGGTCAAATTGCGGCTGGCGCTCTATTCGCGCGACTGCATCAATGCCATCTCGGCCGACACCGGCATCCACTATGACGAGCGCAAGAAGGGCATCCTCTATTTCTTCCGCTCGCAGCACAGCCTCGACACCGGCACCGACAATTATCGCTATCTCGCCGAACATGGCCTGCCGATCGAGATCGTCGGCCGCGACCGGCTGATCGAGCTGGAGCCGGGCCTTGCCGGCGTGAAGGAAAAGATCGCCGGAGGCGTCTATTCGCCGATCGACCAGACCGGCGATTCCAGGCTGTTCGTCGAAAAGCTCGCCGCCTATGCCGCCGAGAAGCTCGGCGTAAAATTCCTCTACGGCACGACGGTCGAGGGCCTCGATATCGACGGCGACCGCGTACGTGCAGTGATGACCTCGGCCGGTCCCATCGCAGGTGATGCCGTGGTCATCTCCATGGGGCCGGAGAGCGGTCTGCTCGGCCGCCGCTACGGCATCGACTTGCCGGTCTATCCGGTGAAGGGCTACACCGCGACCATTCCGCTGGAGGACGAAAGCAAGGGTCCGACCATGGGCGGCGCCGACGAGGACCAACTGATCGCCTATTCCAGGCTGGGCAACCGCTTACGGCTGGCTTCAACCGCCGAATTCACCGGCTTCGATCGCACCCATCGTCCAAGCGACTTCGCGGCCATGTTCCGGACCGGCAAGGACCTGTTTCCCGGCGCCTTCGACGAGAAGAAGGCCGAACTCTGGGCTGGCCTGCGGCCAATGATGCCGAACTCGGTGCCGGTCATCGGTCTGGCGCGCTACGAGAACCTTTATCTCGACACCGGCCACGGCCATGTCGGCTGGACCATGGCCTGTGGCTCGGGCAAATTCCTGGCTGACCTCGTCGCCGGCCGCAAGCCGGAGATCGACCCGCAAGGGCTGGTTTACAGGAACTGAGCGATGTCGGGACCGCAAGTCGCCATCGACCTTGGTCGCATCGAGCGCAACGCCCGCACCATCGTCGAGCGCTGCGCGCTGTCAGGCATCAAGGTGTTCGGCGTAACCAAGGGCACCTGCGGTATGCCGCAAGTGGCGCGCGCAATGCTGCGCGGCGGCGTTTCCGGTATTGCCGAATCGCGTTTCGAAAACATCCGCCGGTTGCGCGACAGCGGCATCAATGCGTCGATCATGCTTTTGCGCAGCCCACCGATGGCGCGCGTCGAGGAGGTGGTGCGCACCGTCGACATCAGCCTGCAGTCGGAGCTGACCACCATCCGCGAGATATCGCGCATCGCCGAGCGCATGGGCCGCATCCATGACATCATGCTGATGATCGATCTCGGCGATCTCCGCGAAGGCATCTGGCCGAGCGATTTGATCCCGACCGTCGAGCAGATTCTGGAATTCAAAGGCGTGCGCATTGCCGGCATCGGCACCAATCTCGGCTGTTTCGGCGCCATCATGCCGACGCCGGAAAATCTCGGCCAGCTGGTCGCCCATGCCTACAAGACCGAGCGCCTGTCCGGCAAAAGCCTCGACTTCATTTCCGGTGGCGCCTCGTCATCGCTGACGCTGCTGCTCGAAGGCAACCTGCCGGCCGGCATCAACAATCTCAGGGTGGGTGAGGCGATCCTGCAAGGCGGCATCGAGACCTTTCGCGATGTGCCGTGGCCGGAACTCGAACCCGATGCCTGCCGGCTTACCTGCGATATCATCGAGGTCAAGCTCAAGCCGTCGCGGCCGATCGGTGAATCTGGCTACGACGCTTTCGGCAATCAGCCGGTTTTCCCCGACGAAGGCGACCGGCTGCGCGCCATCGCCAATATCGGCCGCGAGGACGTGCTGGTCGAAGGGCTGACGCCGATCGCCAAGGGGATAAGGGTGCTCGGCGCTTCCAGTGACCATCTGCTGCTCGATGTACAGGACGCCGATCCGCTGCTCGCTGTCGGTGACCGCGTCGCCTTCCGCATGAATTATGGCGCCATGCTTCTGGCGATGACCTCCGAATATGTCGAGAAGGCGCCGATGCACGACGTGGCGGACTTTTCCGGCCGCAAGATGGTGTCGATCTCGGCCGAACAGGCAGCCGCCGGCATCCTTGCGCGAGAGGGAACCGGCGCGCGGCTGGAGGCGATGAATTTCGACGTGGTGGAACTGGCCGACATCGAACGGCCACCCTCAGGGTTGATCCGGCTCGCTGCCGGCGCCGACCGCCGTATCGCCCACAAGGCACTGACCGCAACGGCGCGCGCGACGCATTCCTTCGGCCTGATCTGGATCGATTCCATCGCCGCGCTGATGCCCGAGGACGAAGACGCCACCGCTATGCCGGAAGCCTCGGTGCTGGCGCGTACACTTGGTCTCGATCACAAGACCGGCGCGCTGCAACCGCAGCTGTCGCCGGAAAATGTCGTCATCATCGGCCTGCGCCACGCCGATCCGGCGGAAGCGCGGGTGCTGAAGGATTCGCGCGTTTCCGCCTTCACCATGACCGACATCGACGCCATGGGCATGCGCGACCTCATGCATGAGGCGATCCGCATCGCGACGTCAGGCACGCAAGGCTTTCACGTCAGCTATTCGCCAACGGCCACCGAATTCGCCGGGTGGGCTGCGGGCTCTGGCGGGTTGACGGTGCGCGAAACGCATCAGGCGATGGAGGCGATTGCGCTGTCGGGCGGGCTGCTGTCGATGGACGTTTCGGGGATAACAATCGACCTGGAGCCCAGGATAGGCACAGACACTGTCAACTTCGTCATGTCGGCCTTCGGCAAGCGGATCCTGTGATCAGCCCTGCGCGCTTACAGCCGCGCGCCATGCGCTGACATAGGCCGCCCAGATCGGGTCGGTCTGAGGTTCTATTCTCTCGCCTTTGCCATGCGCTGTTCCCTGATCCGTTGCCAGCAGTGCCGCGCCAATGCTGGTGCCGGTGGCCGCCTCGGAGGCGATGACGGTGCGCGCGGTCGCCGCGGCCAGCATGCCGACAAAGAGGCGGTTGCGGGCAAAGGGTCCTTCCACGGTGGTCGGGCCACCGGCGCCGATCAGCTCGAGGCAGGTCGCCGTCATCAGCGCCAGATAGAACGAGATGGCGGCGAAGCGCTCGCCCTTGCTGATGCCGTCGGCACCCAGCCATCCCGCGGTATGGTGCGGAAAAGGTCCTGATCCCTGCTGTGTCGAGGGCAGAAGCAGCATCTTTTTTGTCAGAACTGCCAGTACATCGCTGCCGCTGCAATCCTGCGGTTTGTCCTTGGTCAGCAGGGAAAACTCGCGGCCACCCATGAACCTCGCCGAGGGTACGGGAGCACCAAGTGCACTGACATTGACCAACGTGTCGCGTGCCGCATCGAGCGCAATCTCTCTGCCGCCGACCGCCATCGCCACCACCCAGGTGCCGGTCGAGACCACCGAGAAGGGCGGCGCGTCGGACAGGAGATGCGGCAGCAGCGAGGCATTGGAGTCGTGCAAGCCGCAAAAGACAGGCGTCTGCGGATCAAGCCCGGTTCGCGCGGCAAGCGCCGGCAGGATAGGTCCCAGCCGATCCCTGGCCGATCGCACCGGCGCCATCAGCCTGCGCCATTTCAGGCTGTCGACCATCGAGGAAAAATCCGCTGCCCACGGGTTCCACAGATCGGTGTGGCAGCCGAGCGAGGTCACCTCATTGGCGGCGACGCCGGTCAGGCGCAGCGCCCAGTATTGTGGATACATCAGCATCGCGGCGGCCTTGGCGAATTCCGAGGGAAAACGCTTTTGCTGCCAGAAGAATTGCGCACCCAGATTGAGGCCGAGGGGCAGACGCGGCGTCCCGGTTTCAGTGAAGGGCGGACGGATCGCGTCATACTCCGACGCCAGCCTGTCGGGGCCATCGAATTCATAGTCGAGCACCGGTAGCACCAGTTCACCCGAAGCGTCGACCAGCACGCCTGTTGCGCCATGGGTGGTGATCGAAATGGCGTCGATGCGCTGTTCGCGGTTGAGGCTGGCCAGGCTGTTGAGGATGAACGTCCACAGCGCCTCGACATCGTGATGCGGGTAGGGCGGCTGGCGCAGCGGTGCATTGGCCATGCGGCGCAGCGCCACCTCGCTCAGCGTGACGAGATCGACCAGCGCCACCTTGGCGTTGGTCTTGCCGATGTCGATGACGGCGATATGGCGCAGCCCACTCATGCCATATGGAACACTGTTTCCAGCTGCACGGCCACCGGCTCGTTGTCGGGCTTCGTTTCCATGATGTCGGCCATGTGGGCCCACCAGCGCTGCATCACCGGATGTTTCGGCAGGTCGGCCATCCCATGATCGTCGCGCCGCCACAGCACGCCGAACAGGATGTTGGTCTCTTCATCGAGATGGATCGAATAATCCAAGACACCGGCCTGTTTCAGCAGCGCCACCAATGCCGGCCAAATCTCGTCGTGGCGCTTCTTGTACTCGGCCTTCATGCCGGGCTTGAGCTGCATCTTGAAGGCGTATTTCTCAGGCATCAGCTGACACCACGCAGCCGCCGCCAGACGATCGGCAGCGCGATGACGACGATCAGCAGCAGGCCGATGAAGATCGACATGACGATGCCGGGCACGTTGAGCAGGCCGAGACCGAAGGTCACCAGACCCATGATGAAGGCAGCGAGCACGACGCCTAAAATGCTTCCGGAGCCGCCCAGAATGCTGACGCCGCCGAGCACCACCATGGTGATGACTTCGAGCTCATACCCCTGCGCGATCGACGGCCGCGTCGAGCCGAGACGCGAGGTGATCAGCACCGAAGCGATGCCCGCCATCAGCCCAGTCAGGCAAAACAGGATGAATTTGATGCGGCCGACGCGCACGCCGGAAAATTGTGCCGCGATCGGATTGTTGCCGATGGCAATAACGCGGCGGCCGAAACTCGTTCGATGCAGCAGGAACCAGTAGATCATCGCCGCGATGAGGAAGAGCACCAACTCGAACGACACCACCCACCAGACATAGCCCTGGCCGAAGAAAGCGAAGCTCTCGGGGTAACCCTTGTAGGCCTGGTCTCCGAGGATGATGAAGGCGATGCCGCGAAACAGGCTCATCGTGCCGATGGTGACGACAATGGAGGGCAGTCCCAACCTTGTCACCAGCAACCCGTTGAAGGCGCCGCAGCCGAGCCCGACGACGATACCGATCGCCACCAGCACGGGCGTGCCGGCGCCAGCCTGCACCGCCATGCCCATCATGGTCGAGGCGAGCGCAATGATTGCGGCGACCGACAGGTCGATCTCGCCTGAAATGATGAGCAGCGCCATGGCAAAGGCGATCAGGCCTTTCTCGGTGAAATTGAAGGTCAGGTCCGACAGCGAATAGGCGTCGAGGAAATAGGGCGAGGCGAAACTGTTGACGGCAAAGATGGCGATGGCCACCACGACCAGCAGCGCTTCCCAGGAAAAGATCGCCGAGGAGAGCGGCTTGTCGAGCCGGTCGGGGATGTGCCGCGGAGCAGGAACGTCGCTCATGCCGCCTCCGCTTTCCGCAGGATGATTCGACCCTGCTGGCGTTCGCCGCGCGCGTTGAGCACGACGGCCAGAATGATGGCGCTGCCCGAAATCGCCATCTGCCAGAAGGGCGAGATGTTGATGACCGGCAGCGCGTTGGAGATGATGCCGAGGAAGAGCGCGCCAAGCACCGCGCCGCCGACCGAACCGATGCCGCCGGCAATCGAGATGCCGCCGATGACGCAGGCGGCGATGATGTTGAGCTCATAGCCATTGGCGACCTCGACCGAGGCGATGACATAGCGCGAAATCCAGAGATAGCCTGACAGACCGGCGATCATGCCGGAGATGCAAAAGACGATGAATTTGGTGCGACCGACATCGATGCCGGCATAGACCGACGCCGTCGGATTGACCCCGATGGCATAGATCGAGCGCCCGAGCGCGGTGCGTGTCATCACGACGAAGAACAGCGCGATGACCAGGATGGCGATCCACGACAGAACCGGAATGCCGAGGAAGGCTGCCCGCTGGAAGCCGATGAAATCGGGGCTCATCTTGTCGGCATTGACCCAGGCGCCGCCGGACAAGACGAAAGTGGCGCCGCGATAGATGGTCAGCGTGCCCAGTGTCACCACGATCGAGGGGATGTTCAGCCGCCACACCAGCAGACCGTTGATGGCGCCGAGCACCAGCCCGACGGCAAGCGCAATAGCGATCAGCAGCGGGATCGGGATCGCCGGATGCGCGGCGTTCAGCATCGCCACTACCATGCCGGTGAAGCACAGGTTGGAGGCCATCGACAGGTCGATCGAGCGCGTCAGGATGACCACCACCTGTCCCAGCGCCAGGATCATCAGGATCGAGGTGTCGTTGAACACCTGGCCGAGATTGCCGGGATAGGCGAAAGCCGGGAAGCGCGTCGAGATCAGCCCGATCAGACCGATGATCGCCGCCGCGAGCCAGATCTCGCGGTATTTCAGGAGAGCCTTCATGCCGCTATCCCCGCTGCCGTCCGGACCAGCGTCTCGGCATCGAGGCCCTTGTTGTCGTAGACCGCCGCGACCAGACCTTCGCGCATGACGACCACGCGATCGGACATGCCCAGAATCTCCGGCAGTTCCGACGACACCATGATCACCGACAGGCCCTGCGCCACCAGCTCGGCCATGAAGCCGTGCACAGCGGCCTTGGAGCCGATGTCGATGCCCTTGGTCGGCTCGTCCAGGATGATCACCTTGGGCGCGGTCGCCAGCCATTTGGCGATGACGATCTTCTGCTGGTTGCCGCCCGACAGCGTGCCGACATCCTGGCTGAGCGAGGACGCCCTGAGGTCCAGACGCTCGGTGTAGGAGCGGGCGAGCGAAAACTCCTCCGCCAGCCGCAGCAGGCCGGATTTCGACGTGCGCTTGAGCGAAGGCAGCGAGACATTCTGGAAGATCGGCAGGCCGATCACCACGCCCTGCTTGCCGCGTTCCTCCGGCACGTAGACGATGCCGGCCTCGATCGAATCCGCCGCCGATCTTGGCGCGATCGCCTTGCCTTCCAGTGTGATCGTCCCGCCCGATACGCGGGTGATGCCTGAAATCGCCTGCATCACCTCGCTGCGCCCGGCGCCGACAAGGCCATAGAAGCCGAGGATCTCGCCCTTGCGCAGTTCGAAGCCGATATCGTTGAATTCGGTCGGGTGCGACAGGCCGGAGACCGACAGCACCGGCGCGCCGATCTCGGCCTTTCGCTGCGGAAAGATGTGATCGACGGAGCGGCCGACCATCATGCGGACGATCTGGCTCTGGCCGGCATCCTTGATCAGCCCTTCGCCGACCATCTCGCCATCGCGGAACACCGTGTAGCGGTCGGCGATCCGATAGATCTCGTCGAACTTGTGGCTGATGAACAGGATCGCCTTGCCTTCCTCCTTGAGGAATTCGATGAGCAGGAAAAGCTCCTCGATCTCCTTCATCGAAAGGGCTGCGGTCGGCTCGTCCATGATGACGATCTGCGCGTCGATCGACATGGCGCGCGCCACGGCAACGAGATGCTTGTTGGCGATGCCGAGGTCCTTCAGCCGCGCATCGGCGTCGATATGGCCGGCATGCATGGTGTCGAGCACTTCGCGTGCATTCTTGCGCATCGTGCGCCAGTCGATGGTGCCGAACCGTGTGCGCGGCGCATGGCCGAGAAAGATGTTTTCAGCGACGCTCAGATCGTCGAACAGCACAGTTTCCTGATGGATGGCGGTGACGCCGTGGCCGAAGGCGGCATGTGCGCTGGGCAAGGTCACCGGCTGGCCGTCAATGCTGATCGTACCGGTGTCGGGTTGGTAGATGCCGGTCATGATCTTGACCAGTGTCGACTTGCCGGCGCCGTTCTCGCCGATCAGCGCCGTCACCTGGCCGGGGTAAAGGGACAGGCTGACATTGTGCAGCGCCCGCACGCCCGGAAAGCTTTTGGAGATGCCGGACAGCGTCAGCCGCGGGGTAGGAGCCGGAGGCTCCTCCTTCACCGTGCCGTGCTGGGCTGTCGTGTCCATATCCGTATCAAGCCCTGAAACAAGGTCCGTTTAAAGTCGCGGCGGGATTTTGGTCCCGCCGCGCCAGGTCGAAGACGTCCGAGATCAATAGATCTTGGAGAACTTTTCGATGTTGGTCTTGTCGAACTGGAAGGGCGGAGCCATCGCAGCCGAATTCGAATCGTCGAGTGTGACCTTGCCGACGCGGCCGATCGACAGTGTCGCGCCGGGCTTGGCCTCTTCCTTCTTCACCGCCAGGTCATGGGCGAGGTAGACGGCGGAGTAGCCGAGGTCGATCGGGTTCCATAGCGCGACCGCCTGGCTGGAACCGTTGTCGATGAACTTCTTGAACTCGGATGGCAGCGCCAGACCGGTGACGTTGACCTTGCCGATCAGGTTCGCGTCGGTGACGACCTGGGCGGCGGCGACGACGCCGACGGTGGTCGGCGCGATGATCGCCTTGAGGTTCGGATAGGACTTCAACAGGCCCTTGGCTTCGTCGGTGCTCTTGGCCGAATCGTCATCGCCATAGACGGTGGCGACGAGTTTGATCTTGGGGAATTTCTCCGGCAACACCTTCTTGGCCGCTTCGATCCAGGCGTTCTGGTTGGTCGCGGTCGACGAAGCCGACAGGATGGCGACCTCGCCGCCTTCCGGCAGATAATCGGCGGCAAGCTTGATGATGGTCTCGCCGATCAGGCCGGTGTCGGACGGGTTGAGATGCAGCTGGCGGCCTTCCTTGGCGACGCCCGAATCCCATGAGATGACGGTGATGCCGCGCTCCATGGCCTTCTTCAGCACCGGCACCAGTGCGTCGGCATCATTGGCCGAAATGGCGATGGCGTTGACCTTCTGCGCGATCAACGAATTGACCACTTCAATCTGCGCTTCAGCCGTCGCCTTGGTCGGGCCTGTGTAGATAATGTCGACATCGCCGAGTTCCTTGGCCGCCTCTTCGGCGCCCTTGTTGGCGGCGTCGAAGAAGCCGTTGCCAAGCGACTTCACCACCAGCGCGATCTTGACGTTCTCGGCATAGGCGGCATTCACGAACATGGCGGCCGAGAATGCCGCCGTCACCATCAATTTCTTCAAAAAGCTCATCTGACGTTCCTCCCTAGAGTTGTTGCATTCCATCACCGCTGCGGCTGGTCTCAGGCCTGCAGCGAAGATTCTTCCTTTGCCGACTTGCGGGCGACGATCAGCGTCACACCTGCGGTTTCCAGCATGGTGGCTTCGCGATCCTCGATGCCGTCATCGGTGATGACCGTGGCGATGCGCTTCAGCCCGCACAGGATCAGGCTGGAGCGCTGGCGGAATTTCGAGGAGTCGACCAGCACCACCAGCTCGTCGGCCTGGTCGATCAGTTTCTGCTCCGCCTGGATCAAAAGCGGGTCGCCTTCCATCAGGCCGAGCGGGCCGAGCCCCTGCGCACCCATGAACATGCGGCGCGCATAGAAATTGCGCGTCACGTCATTGTCGAAGGGCGACAGGATGATGTTCTGCTCGCGGTAAATGGTGCCGCCCGACAGCATCACCGTGTTCTTGGAGTGCTTGAGCAGGTGCTCGGCGATCGGAAACGAATTGGTGAAGATCGGCATGCGCCGGCCGGTCAGGAAATGCACCATCTGGAAGGTGGTGGTGCCACCATTGATGATGATCGGCTCGCCGTCCGTGCAGAGCTCCACCGCTTCGCGCGCAATCGCCCGCTTCTGCGAGGCATTGAGCGTTTCGTTGACGGAAAAGGGCCGACCCGCCAGACCGATGAACTGCGGCGGCGAGATCGCCTCGGCGCCGCCGCGCACCCGGCGCAAGCGCTTTTGCACGTGGAGCGCCGCGATATCGCGCCGGATCGTCGCCTCGGACGAGTCCGTCAGGTCGACCATCTCCTGCACCGTCACCACAGGCTTTTCCTGGACGGCGGACAGAATGATCCTGTGGCGCTCTTTCTCGTGCATGGTTCCTCCCTGCACGCTCATGAGGCACTAGAAAACAACCAGTGTCAATCATTTCCGATCATATAATTTCATTGTGCAGTGCAATATGATCGATATTGATCGTTTGTGATTGACAAGCAGCGTGCTTGCGTAGACATTTCCCGCAGAATGGACCGCGCCATTTTGCGCCCCAGGGAGGATAATTATGCTCGACAAGCGCTCCGGCTCGCGCCTTGCCAACCTTTGGGACGATGCGAAGGCCAAGGGGCTGAGCGAACCTGAGCTTCTGGTCTATCGCTCGAACACGCTCGGCTTCGACAAGCGCGTCACCAACTATGGCGGCGGCAACACCTCCTCGAAAATCTGGCAGAAAGACCCGCTCACCGGCGATGATGTCGAAGTGCTCTGGGTCAAGGGCTCGGGCGGCGACAGCGCCTCGATCAAGCTTGACGGCTTCGCCACCCTCTACATGGACAAGCTCCGCGCGCTCAAAAGCCTTTATCGTGGTGTCGCGCATGAGGACGAGATGGTGGGCTACCTCCCCCACTGCACCTTCAACCTCAATCCGCGCGCGGCCTCGATCGACACGCCGCTGCATGCCTATGTGCCGAAGCCATTCGTCGATCACATGCATCCCGACGCCATCATCGCCATCGCTGCCGCCAAGGACTCCAAGGCGCTGACCAAGGAGATCTTTGGCGACGCCATCGGCTGGCTGCCGTGGAAGCGGCCGGGCTTCGAGCTCGGCCTGTGGCTGGAAAAATTCTGCGTCGAGCACCCCGATGCCAAGGGCGTCATTCTCGAGAGCCACGGCCTGTTCACCTGGGGCGACACGCCCAAGGAATGCTACGAAACGACGATCTCGGTCATCAACCAGGCAATCGAGTGGTTCGAGCGCCGCTCCGAGGGCCTCGCCATCTTCGGCGGCGAGGCGGTGAAGTCGCTCGACGCCGCTGAGCGCCGCGCCATTGCGGCGAAACTGATGCCGAGGATCCGCGGCCTGATCTCGGAAAAGAGCCACAAGCTCGCTCATTTCGACGACCAGCCTGCCGTGCTCGAATTCGTCAACTCCAGGGATTTACGTCCGCTGGCCGCACTCGGCACCTCATGCCCGGATCACTTCCTGCGAACAAAAATCCGGCCGCTGGTGATCGAGTTCGATCCGGCCAAGCCTGATGTCGATGCGGTCATCGCGCGCCTTGCCGATGACATTGCCGCTTATCGTGTGGGCTACCAGGCCTATTACGACAGCTGCAAGCACCCGGACTCGCCGGCCATCCGCGATCCCAATGCCGTGGTCTACCTGATGCCCGGCGTCGGCATGTTCACCTTCGCCGGCGACAAGGCGACGGCCCGCATCTCGGGTGAATTCTACGTTAACGCCATCAATGTCATGCGCGGCGCTTCGACCGTCTCGTCCTATGTTGGCCTTCCTGCGCAGGAAGCCTTCGACATCGAATACTGGCTGCTCGAGGATCTGAAGCTGCAGCGCATGCCGAAGCCGAAGTCGTTAGCCGGCCAGATCGCTTTGGTCACCGGCGGCGCCGGCGGCATTGGCCGCGCCACCGCCAACCGGCTGCTGCGCGAGGGTGCCTGCGTGGTGCTGGCCGATATCGACGAGACGGCGCTCGTCAGCGCCAATGAGGAATTGGCCAAAGCCTATGGCAAGGATTTCGTGCGGCCGGTGCTGATCAACGTCACCTCTGAGGATCAGGTCGTTTCCGGCTTTGCCGAAACGGCGGTCGAGTTCGGCGGCATCGACATTTTGGTCTCCAATGCGGGCCTCGCCTCCTCGGCGCCGATTGAGGAGACGACGCTGGCGCTGTGGAACAAGAATATGGACATCTTGTCGACCGGCTATTTCCTGGTCTCGCGCGAAGCCTTCCGGCTGTTCCGCGCCCAGAAGATCGGCGGCAATATCGTCTTCGTCGCCTCCAAGAACGGCCTGGCCGCCTCGCCCAACGCCGCCGCCTATTGCACCGCCAAGGCCGCCGAGATCCATCTCGCCCGCTGCCTGGCGCTGGAGGGCGCGGAAGCGCAGATCCGGGTCAATGTCGTCAATCCGGATGCCGTGCTGCGTGGCTCGAAAATCTGGACCGGCGAGTGGAAGGAACAGCGCGCCGCCGCCTACAAGATGTCGACCGACGATCTGGAGGAGCACTACCGCTCGCGGTCGATGCTGAAGCGCTCGGTCTTCCCGGAAGACATCGCCGAGGCGATCTATTTCTTCGCCTCCGACATGTCGGCCAAATCGACCGGCAACATCGTCAATGTCGACGCCGGCAACGCACAGAGCTTTACGCGCTGAGCTAACGTCGAAGCGCTTCCCTTCTCCCCGTCACTATACGGGGAGAAGGTGGCCCGAAGGGCCGGATGAGGGGCAGCGCTGACCGAACGCATTTGGGAGGAATAGCACTTGTCCGAAACCATCATCTCCGCCGACCTCGTCGCCAGCCACAACGCCGCCCGCAAATCCGACCTCGAACGCGACTACGCCTCGCTCGGCGAACGCCTCGACCGTCGCGGCATC
This sequence comes from Mesorhizobium sp. WSM4306, assembly GCF_007003975.1. Taxonomy (GTDB): domain Bacteria; phylum Pseudomonadota; class Alphaproteobacteria; order Rhizobiales; family Rhizobiaceae; genus Mesorhizobium. The sequence continues at coordinate 3,091 of NZ_VFTC01000016.1, read as the reverse complement.
GCCATCGATGCGATCCGCGACAAGGTCGAGAAATTCGCCGTCGCCATTCCGTCCTGGGGCGTCGGCACCGGCGGCACCCGCTTTGCCCGTTTTCCCGGCGCCGGCGAGCCGCGCGACATCTTCGACAAGATCGAGGATTGCGCTGTCATCAGTCAGTTGACGCAGGCGACGCCGACCGTTTCGCTGCACATCCCTTGGGACAAGGCCGATCCGAACCGGCTGAAGCAGGCGGCCTCCCGCTTCGGCCTCGGCTTCGACGCCATGAACTCCAACACCTTCTCGGACGCCAAGGACCAGAAGCTCTCCTACAAATTCGGCTCGCTGTCGCATGCCGATGCCGGCACCCGCCGTCAGGCCGTCGAGCACAATCTCGAATGCATCGAGATCGGCAAGACGCTCGGTTCCAGGGCGCTGACGGTATGGATCGGCGACGGTTCGAATTTCCCGGGCCAGGTGAATTTCGCCAAAGCCTTCGAGCGCTATCTCGACGCCATGAAGGAGATCTACGCCGGCCTGCCGGCCGACTGGAAACTGTTCACCGAACACAAAATGTACGAGCCGGCCTTCTATTCCACCGTCGTGCAGGATTGGGGCACCAACTACCTCATCGCCAGAGAGCTCGGCGACAGGGCCTTCTGCCTGGTCGACCTCGGCCATCATGCGCCCAACGTCAACATCGAGATGATCGTGTCGCGGCTGATCCAGTTCAAAAAACTCGGCGGCTTCCACTTCAACGATTCCAAATATGGCGACGACGATCTCGACGCCGGTTCGATCGACCCCTACCGGCTGTTCCTCGTCTTCAACGAACTGGTGGATGCCGAGCTCTCCGGCGCCGACGGCTTTGATCCCGCCCATATGCTCGACCAGAGCCACAACGTCACCGACCCGATCGAAAGCCTGATGCTGTCGGCGGTCGAGGTGCAGCGCGCCTACGCACAGGCGCTGCTGGTCGACCGCAAGGCACTCGAAGGCTTTCAGGACGGCAATGATGCGCTGATGGCGACACAGACGCTCAAGAGCGCCTACCGCACCGATGTCGAGCCGATCCTGGCCATGGCGAGGCTCAAAACGGGTGGCGCCATTGATCCGGTCGCCGCATATCGTGCGGCAGGATACAGGGCGAAGGTTGCAGCGGAACGGCCTGTCGTTGCTGGCGGGAGCGGCGGCATCGTATGATAGGCAGACATCCTAATTGATCTGGTCCAGCGCCATTGGCGGTGGACGTGGCGGCTTTGAGGGTCTTTCCTAGGCGGACCCAATGCCTGGAGCACCGCCATGCCCTTGACCCGCCGGACGCTGATTGGCGTCACCCTTTCGCTCGCAATAGCGCTGACGCCATCCGCAGCCGTCCTCGCTGCCTCGCCGCAGCCGGCGAAGGGCGAGCACGGCATGGTCGTGACCGCCCAGCATTTCGCGTCGGAAGCCGGCGTCGAGGTGCTGAAGAAGGGCGGCAACGCCGTCGATGCGGCGGTCGCCGTCGGCTATGCGCTCGCGGTCCTCTACCCTAATGCCGGCAATATCGGCGGCGGCGGGTTCATGACCATACGCTTCAAGGACGGCAAATCGACCTTCCTCGACTTTCGTGAGCGCGCGCCGCTGGCGGCAACCAAGACCATGTATCTCGACACGGATGGCAAGCCGGTGAAGGGCGCCAGCCTTGATGGCTATCTGGCGGTGGGCGTGCCGGGTTCCGTGGCAGGTTTCGAGATGGCGCGTGAAAAATACGGCACGCTGCCACGCCAGGACTTGATGGCGCCGGCAATTGCCTATGCCAAGGATGGCTTCGTTCTCGACCAGGGTGACGCTGCTTCATTCGCAAGCAATGCCGCGAGGCTGGCGAAGGACCCTGCCGCGGCCGCCATCTTCCTGAAGCCGGACGGCAAGCCCTATGGCGCCGGCGAGCGTCTCCTCCAGCCCGACCTCGCCGCCTCGCTCGCCGCCATTTCCGAAAAAGGCACTGACGCCTTCTACAAAGGCGCCATCGCCGATGCCATCGTCAAGGCGAGCGGCACCAAGGGCGGCATTCTCGCAAAGGCCGATTTCGAGCAGTATGCGGTGCGCGAACTGAAGCCGGTGAGCTGCACCTATCGCGGCTACGAGATCATTTCCTCGCCGCCGCCGAGCTCCGGTGGCGTCATCATCTGCGAAATCCTCAACGTATTGGAAGGTTACCCGCTATCCTATCTCGGCGCCGACTCGGCCGAGACTGTGCATGTCATGGTCGAGGCGATGCGCCATGCCTATGTTGATCGCAACTCGGCGCTTGGCGATCCCGATTTCGTCGACAACCCGGTCTCGAAGCTGCTCGACAAAGGTTACGCCAAGGACATCCGCGACAAGATCGACCCGTTCCGGGCGGGGGTCTCTCAGGACCTGATGCCGAAGGGCTTTGGTGAGTCGAAGGAGACGACCCATTATTCGATCATCGACAATGACGGCAATGCGGTCGCGGTCACCTACACGCTGAACGGCTCGTTCGGCGCCGGCGTCGTTGCGGACGGCACCGGCATCCTGCTCAACAATGAGATGGACGATTTCACCCAGAAGCCCGGCGTGCCCAACCTCTACGGCCTGGTCCAGGGCGAGGCCAATGCGATCCAGCCGAGGAAGACGCCGCTGTCATCGATGAGCCCGACCGTCGTGGCCAAGGACGGCAAGCCGTTCATGGTCATCGGCAGCCCCGGCGGCTCGCGCATCATCACCATCACGCTGGAAGCCATCGTCAACGTCATCGACCACGGCATGAACATCCAGGAGGCGATCGACGCGCCGCGTATCCATCATCAGTGGCTGCCCGATAGGATCTATATCGAACCGTTTGGCCTGTCGCCCGACACCGAAAAGCTGCTGGCCGGCATGGGCTACCACCTCGATCTCGCTGATTCGACCTGGGGTCAGGCTGCGGGCATTCTTGTCGGCGGCAAGAGCCTAGCGGATATCGAGAAAGGCGGCGGCGCCCGCTATAACGGCGCCATCGACAGCCGCGCCGCATCCGGCGAGGCCCTGGGATACTAAAGCGTGTCGCTATTAATTGGCCTCATATCCGGCAGCCTTGAAGAAGTTTCTGCATTCGGCTGGCTCGAACAGG
>NZ_VFTC01000015.1 GCF_007003975.1 Mesorhizobium sp. WSM4306 | reverse complement strand
GGGGAGGGGTATCCGCGCCCAGTTTGTCAATCTATCGCCCTCAGCACTTCACGCACATGGTCGATCAGTTCGTTGATCTGGCCCTTGGTGATGATCAGCGGCGGCGACAGCGCGATGATGTCGCCGGTGGTGCGGATCAGCGCGCCGCGCTCGAACGCCTTGACGAAGGCCGAGAAGGCCCGCTTGGTCGGGCTGCCGGCGATCGGCGCCAGTTCGATCGCGCCGATCAGGCCGATATTCCTGATGTCGATGACATGCGGCTCGCCCTTCAGCGAATGCAGCGCATCTTCCCAGTACGGCGCGAGCTCCTCGCCGCGGGTGAGCAGGCCCTCTTCCTTATAGGTGTCGAGCGTGCCGAGTGCCGCGGCGCACGCAATCGGATTGCCCGAGTAGGTGTAGCCGTGGAAGAACTCGATCATGTGCTCGGGGCCGGTCATGAAGGCATCGTGGATTTCCTTCTTCACGAACACCGCGCCCATCGGGATGACGCCGTTGGAAACGCCCTTGGCGGTGGTCATGATGTCGGGCGTGGCGCCAAAGTAGTCGGCGGCGAACGGCGCGCCGAGGCGGCCGAACCCGGTGATGACCTCGTCGAAGATCAGCAGGATGCCGTGCTTGGTGCAGATTTCGCGCAGCTTTTGCAGATAGCCCTTCGGCGGCAGGATGACGCCGGTGGAACCGGCGACCGGCTCGACGATGACGGCGGCGATGGTCGAGGCGTCATGCAGCGTAACGATACGCTCCAGCTCGTTGGCGAGCTCCGCGCCATATTCCGGCACGCCCTTGGAGAAGGCGTTCTTCTCCGGCAGATGCGTATGCGGCATATGGTCGACGCCGCCGAGAAGCGTGCCGAACATCTTGCGGTTGCTGACGATGCCGCCGACCGAAATGCCGCCGAAATTGACGCCGTGATAGCCGCGCTCGCGGCCGATCAGGCGGGTGCGCGCGCCCTCGCCCTTCACGCGGTGATAGGCGATCGCCATCTTCAGCGCCGTGTCGACCGATTCCGAACCTGAATTGGTGAAGAAGACATGGTCCATGCCCTTGGGCGCGATGTCGACCAGGCGGTTGGCCAGTTCGAACACGATGGGGTGGCCCATCTGGAAGGCCGGCGCATAGTCGAGTTCGGCGGCCTGATGCTGGATCGCCTCTGTGATCTTGGGTCGGCAATGGCCGGCGTTGACGCACCAGAGACCCGCGGTGCCGTCGAGCACCTTGCGGCCATCGCTGGTGGTGTAGTGCATGTCCTTGGCAGACACGAACATGCGTGGCGCCTGTTTGAACTGCCGGTTTGCCGTGAATGGCATCCAGAATGCGCTGAGATCGTTCGGCGTGACTTTCAGCCGGTTGGACATGACCAAGACTTCCTCTTCTAACCTGTTTCGGTGCGGCTAACGCTTGGTCTTTCCAACGCTTGGTCTTTGCTGCGTTTTCATGCTACGCAAATTTTGACCGATTGGACAAACGTTAGCACCGCCCTGTCGGCGGTCAAGGGATTACTAGCGGAAATGCGACCTCCGAAGTGCGCTCCACGGCACAGGGAAAAACTGGTCCAGAGAATTGGTCCAGATGACCCGCGCGACCAAGGCTTGGCCTTATGACCGACGCCATGGAAGGCTCCGCTCCTCGCCGCACTCGCATCCAGCAGGAAAAGCGCGAACTGATCCTGGAAGCGGCGCTCGAAGTCTTCTCCACCAACGGCTTTCGCGGCTCGACCATCGACCAGATCGCCGAAGCCGCGGGGATGTCGAAGCCGAACCTGCTCTATTATTTCCGCCGCAAGGAAGACATTCACGAGACGCTGATGGAGCGGCTGCTGGCGACCTGGCTGGCACCGCTGCGCGAACTCGACGATATCGGCGATCCCCTGACCGAACTCAGAAGCTACATCAGGCGCAAGCTTGAAATGGCGCGCGATTTCCCGAGGGAAAGCCGGCTGTTCGCCAACGAGATCCTGCAAGGCGCGCCGCGCATCATGCCGCTTTTGGAAGGCGAACTGAAAACGCTGGTCGACGAGAAGGCCAACGTCATCAAGGGCTGGATGCGCGCCGGCAAGATCGCCCGCACCGATCCCTGGCACCTCATCTTCTCGATCTGGGCGACGACCCAGCATTACGCCGATTTCGACGTCCAGGTCCGCGCCGTGCTCGGCGCCGACCGCGGCGGCGACGGCCGCTTCGAGGACGCTGCGCGGTTTCTCGAACAGCTGTTCATCGACGGGTTGAAGCCGAAGGGTTGAGGCACCGAATGGCCGAAGCGCTCATCACCTCGTCATCCACGGGCGAAGCAAGGAGCGTAGCGACGCGGCGCAGACCCGAGGATCCATGCCGCGACACATGAGCGCCGCTACGGTCCAGAATTCTGCTCTGCTGCACCCCTTCGCGCAAGTTAACGGCATGGATCCTCGGGTCTACGCGTCCGCTTCGCTACCGCTCCGCCCGTGGATGACGAAGTTGAGGGGTGCTGCCAACCAACTTCATGCGCTGCGCCGTTCCGCCGGAAATGCCTCTAGCAATTTTTCGAGCTTGGCGATCGAATTCTGCTCGGCGAGTGGCGTGTAGACAATCAGCTTCATGTCCGAGCCGTCGTCGATCGACAGGCTCATATGCTCGAACGCCATCGCGCCGGCGATCGGGTGGCGCAGATACTTCTTGCCGGACAGACGATGCACCACGTCGCGCTGCGGCCACCATTCGCGGAATTCCGGGCTGGAGCGCATCATCAGCGCAATCAGCCGCTCGAAATCCGGATCGCCGGTGTATTTCGCGCTCTCGGCGCGAAACGCGGCAAGCGTCGCGCGCGCCAGCTGTTCCCAATCGACCAGCAAATGGCGCCGGTGCGGATCGGTGAACACGCCATGGATGATGTTGCGGGCGTCGCCCTCCAGCAGGCCGTAATCGCCGAAAATGGCGACGGCTCCGGCATTCCAGGCCAGCACATCCCAGCGCGGCCCGACAATATAGGCCGGCTGCAGGACCAGGCTCTGCAGCATGTGCAACAGAGGGCCTTCGACCTTGACCGGGGTGATGCGCCGCCGCTCGGGCTGCTGGCGGCCGGCCAGTGTGAACAAATGCCGCTTCTCGGCGGCGTCGAGGCGCAAGGCCTCGCAAAGCGCCGTCAATACCTCGACGGAAGGCCGCACGTCCCTGCCCTGTTCCAGCCAGGTGTACCAGGTCGTGCCAACGCCGGCGATCATCGCCACCTCTTCGCGCCTCAGCCCGGGCGTGCGCCGCCTGGCGCCGACCGCGATGCCGGTGGCCGACGGCGAAAGCCTTTCACGGCGCGAACGCAGGAAGGCACCTAGCTCGCGCCGGCGGCTGTCTTCGGGTGATGGTGCGGAAACGTCCATGGGGCGCAGTATAGCAGTACTGATACCAGGATAAAGTTTGAACTGTTTGGGGCGCGCCGATCCCCCCATCTTGTTATCCAGAGCGAATATGGAGGCTCTCCGACATGGATCTGAAAGACAAGACAATCCTCATCACCGGCTCGACCGACGGCGTCGGCCGCGTCGTCGCGCAACGGCTGGGCGGATCCGGCGCCCGCGTGCTGGTGCATGGCCGCGATGCCGCGCGCGGCAAGGCAACCGTCGCCGAAATCGAGGCGACCGGCGGCAAGGCGGAATTTCTCGCCGCCGACCTCGCTTCGCTGGCCGAAGTTCGTCGCCTCGCTGAGGCCGTGCTTGCGAGAACCAACCGGCTCGACATCCTCATCAACAATGCCGGCATCGGCACCGCCGGCGCCAAGCGACAGCTCAGCGCCGACGGCTTCGAACTGCGCTTTGCCGTCAATTATCTCGCTGGTTTCCTGCTGACGTCGGAACTGCTGCCGCTGCTCAGGGCGAGTTCGCCATCGCGCATCGTCAATGTCGCCTCGGCCGGCCAGCAGGCGATCGATTTTGGCGATGTCATGCTGACCCATGGCTATGACGGCGTGCGCGCCTACTGCCAGAGCAAGCTGGCGCAGATCCTGTTCACCATCGACCTTGCCGAGGAGCTGAAAGGCAGCGGCGTTACCGTCAACGCCCTGCATCCGGCGAGCTACATGAACACCACTATGGTCCGACAGGCCGGCGTGACGCCATGGAGCTCGGTCGAGACCGGCGCCGACGCCATCCTCAACCTCGCGACTTCTCCGGCACTGGAGGGCCGCAGCGGCCTCTATTTCGACGGCCAAAAGGAATCCCGCGCCGACGCACAAGCCTATGACGCCAAGGCACGGCAGCAATTGCGAACCCTGAGCCTCGACCTCGTGGGCCAAGCTTCCCCAAAATCGAAGGAACAGCATTCATGAGCAAGATCGAACACACGGTCATCATCGGCGGCTCGTCCGGCATCGGCCTGGCGACGGCTCGGAAACTGCTTGGCCCGGGCATGAAGGTGACCATCACCGGACGCAACGAGGAAAAGCTGATTGGTGCGTGGAAGAGCCTTGGCGGCGCCGCCGAAAAGGCCGCCTTCGATGCTTCGAAGCCGGACGAAGTCCGTCGGTTCTTCGATGACCTCGGACCCTTCGATCACCTCGTTCTGGCTGCTAGCGGCGGCAAGGGGCTTGGCCCATTCGCGAGCCTCGACCTTGCCGATATCGCCGGCGGCGTCGACGAGAAGGTCCGTCCGCAGCTGTCTTGCCTGCAAGCGGCTTTGCCGACGCTCGACAAATCGGGATCGGTCACCTTCATATCGGCGGTATCGGCGCAGCTGACCGCGCCCGGCGTTGCCGGCATCGCCGCCGTCAACGGCATGCTGCTGACGGTGGTGCCGATCCTCGCGGTCGAGCTGAAGCCGCTGCGCGTCAATGTCGTGGCGCCCGGCGTCATCGATACGCCGTGGTGGGATTTTCTGCCCGACGACCAGCGGCAGGCGGTCTTTGCCGACTATGCCGGCAAGACGCCTGTCGGGAGGATCGGCCACGCCGAAGATGTCGCCGGTGCAATCGCCTTTCTCGTGTCCAACGGCTTCATGACCGGCCAGGTGCTGACCTGCGATGGTGGTTTGCGCTTCGCGGCGTAAACTTACAGCGACTGCGCGATCAGCGTCAGGAACCCGCCGCCCAGCGCGACATTGCCGACGAAGCCGTTGATGCGCGATGCCCGGTCCGGACCCTGATGGTCCCAGAAATTGTGGAACATCGGCGTGGCGGCGATAAGAAACAGCACCAGCACAGCACTTGCGATCGCGGTCCACACGCCTGCCATCACCAGCGCGCCGGCAACGGTCTGCAGGACGATGCCGGCCCACAGCGCCAGCTTGGCCTGCGGCACGCCGCGCGCGGCCATCAGCCCGGTCAGCAAGGTCTCGTTCTGGACATTGCGCAGGCCGGCGAAAACGAAGGCGCCGCCGAGCAACAGGCGGCCGATAAACAACAAGGTCAAAGGCAAATCGACAGGCATGAAATCCTCCCACTGAAAACAGTCGGAGCGCCGCCCTCTCGACAGCGCTCCGTTACAAAACCGGACGGTCAGGCTGCTTTGGCAGCCGGCATCGGATGAACGGCATGGAACGGAATGCAGAGCCGGTTCCAGGTGTTGATCATGCCGATTGCGACCGACAGCTTGACCAGTTCCTCTTCCGAGAAATGCGCGAGCGTGCGGGCATAGAGTTCGTCCGACACGCCATTGTTGGCGATCAGGGTCGTGGCCTCGGTCCAGGCAAAGGCCGCGCGTTCGCGCTCGGAGAACAGCGGCGATTCCTTCCAGGCCGAAACCAGATAGAGCCGTGTCTCGGTCTCACCGTCGCGCCGCGCCTCGCGGCTGTGCATCTCGACGCAGTAGGAACAGCCATTGATCTGCGAAGCCCTGAGCTTGATCAAATGCAGCAGGCCCACTTCCAGCCCGCATTCGTCGACCGCCTTGTTGAGCGCCGACACCGCCTTCATGATTTCCGGCGCCTTGGCGAAGAATTGCAGTCTCTGTTTCATCGTCTTTCCTTTCACGTCTCTCTGGCGGGGATTAAACTTGCTTGGTCGAAGCGGATTTCTGCGGCCGCTGATGGCGCGCCACAAAGGCGCAGCTGGCGGCGATCGATCTCGGATCGCCTTCTGCCTGGTAGTCAGCCACGATGTCGGACAACCGGGTTTCCGCGAGAGCCGCGCGATAGGCGCGCTCGGCCTTCAGCATCGCGGCGTTGATGCCGCACAGTTTTACATAGGCGGACGCGTCGAGCTTGACTGGCCCGTTGCGGCGGATCTCGCCGCAGCGAAACGCCGGCTCCCGCCCTTCGATCGCCAGCACGATATCGAGCAGCGTGATGCGCTCGGCCGGCCGCGCCAGCCGGTAACCGCCCGCCGGCCCGGGTACCGATTCCAGGATGCGCTCCGCCGTCAGCATGTTGAGATGCTTCAAGAGATAGCTCGGCGACAGGCCGAAAGACTCTGCCAAGGCAGCGCCCGGCATGGTGCTGTTGCCCTCCACGCTGGCAAGCGTGGCTGCGCAGTGGATGGCCGCTTCAACGCCCTCGCCCAGCTTCATAGTGACGATCTCCAGTTCGTGGATACATTTTATCGTGGATAGTTTTTATCTGCAATAGGAAAATGGAGAGTTTCACGTGTTCGTGACGATGTTATTCGTTGTGCCAACGGTGGTGTGGAGAGCTAAAGGAATTCTCCGCGCATAGACTCGAAGTTGGCGCTGCCCTCATTGCCCTGCCGGCATTTCTCCCCGTAAACGGGGCGAAAGATGCCGTCATCGATGATTTCGCCAATTACTGACGTTGCAGGAAAAGGCGACAGCGGCCGCCGCAGCTTGCCTTCTCCCCGTTCACGGGGAGAAGGTGCCCGAAGGGCGGATGAGGGGCGGCGCTAACCTCTGAAATCGAAGCATCGCACAGATGCAAAATCGCCCCATGCGGGTGCACAGGGCGATTAAGCTAAACCGTGAAGCAAACCCTATTCCGCCGCCACCTTGGCCATCGGGTTGTTCGGATGCGTCGTCCAGTTGGCATACACCGGCGAGACCGGCTTGCCGGTGCGCTGGTCCATCACGCCTGCGGCCAGCGGCTCCATGGTGATGCAGTTTTCGACCGGGCAGACATTGACGCACAGATTGCAGCCGACGCATTCGGTCTCGATGACCTCGAAATGCCTCTTGCCGTCGACCATGTTGGTGATCGCCTGATGCGAAGTGTCCTCGCAGGCGATGTGGCAGCGGCCGCATTTGATGCAGGCATCCTGGTCGATATGCGCCTTGGCAACATAGTTGAGGTTGAGGTACTGCCAGTCGGTGACGTTGGGCGTGGCGCGGCCGACAATGTCGTCGAGCGAGGCGTGGCCCTTCTCGTCCATCCAGTTTTCCAGGCCGGCAATCATCTCCTGCACGATCTTGAAGCCGTAGGTCATCGCCGCCGTGCACACCTGCACATTGCCGGCGCCGAGCGCCATGAATTCGGCTGCATCGCGCCAGGTGGTGATGCCGCCAATGCCGGAGATCGGCAGACCGTGGGTTTCGGGGTCGCGGGCGATCTCGGCCACCATGTTCATGGCGATAGGCTTCACCGCCGGGCCGCAATAGCCGCCGTGCGAACCCTTGCCGTCAATGGTCGGCTGCGGCGCGAAGCTATCGAGGTCGACACCGGTGATCGAGTTGATGGTGTTGATCAGCGACACCGCGTCGGTGCCGCCGGCAAGTGCCGCACGCGCGGGCTTGCGCACATCGGTGATGTTGGGCGTCAGCTTGGTGATGACGGGCATGCGGGTGTTGGCCTTGCACCAGCGCACCACCATTTCGATGTATTCCGGCACCTGACCGACAGCCGCACCCATGCCGCGCTCCGACATGCCGTGCGGGCAACCGAAATTGAGCTCGATGCCGTCAGCTTCGGTCTCCTCGACCACCGGCAGGATCGCCTTCCAGCTTTCCTCGACGCACGGCACCATCAGCGAGACGACGATGGCGCGGTCGGGCCAGTCCTTCTTGACCTGCTTGATCTCGCGCAGATTGACCTGCAGATCGCGGTCGGTGATCAGTTCGATATTGTTGAGGCCGAGCAGGCGGCGGTCGGCGCCCCAGATCGCGCCGTAGCGCGGGCCGTTGACGTTGACCACCGGCGGGCCTTCTTCGCCGAGCGTCTTCCAGACCACACCGCCCCAGCCAGCTTTGAAGGCGCGGATGACGTTATACGCCTTGTCGGTCGGCGGCGCCGAAGCCAGCCAGAACGGATTGGGCGATTTGATGCCGACGAAGTTGTTGCGGATGTCAGCCATGACAGGTCCCTTTCAACCGAGACGAAGGAGCAGTTCGACGGGTGCGAGAATGCCGCCTTCAAGCGCGGCGGTGAGATTGGCGATCTTGGTGCGGGCGTTCTCGCCCATGATAAGATTAACGCCGGGCGGCGGTTTTTTGCCTTCCGCCTGCGCCGCAGCCATGCGCGCCCGTATCGTGGCGAAGAAGTCGATGGCGAAGGCGCCGCGTGGGCGCTCGGCGGTGACAGAGAACCCTGCAGCCGCGGCAGCCGAGCGATAGTCGTCGGGCGTGGCGACGAAGGACGTGCTCTCATCGGATGCCCATGGTAACGGATAGGTCAGCGCACCTGCCTTGAGCCGCATCACATCGTAGACGGCAAAGATGCCGCCCGGCTTGAGCACACGCGCCGCCTCGCTCATCAGCTTTTTCTTGTCGGGAAGATTCATGCCGACATGCAGGATCATGGCTGTATCAAAGCTTTTGTTGCTGAACGGCATGTCCAGCGCGCTGCCCTGCATGAACCGGACTTTGTCGGCCATTCCCACCCGCTTCGACAGGCTGGTCGCGATGTCGACATAGCTTTGCGTCAGATCAATGCCGGTGACATCGGCACCGGCATTGTTGGCGGCAAAGCGGGCTGGGCCCCCCACGCCGGAACCAATGTCGAGCAGCCTGGCCCCCGGCTTCAAACCCATCTGGCCGATGAGTTCCCTGGTGGCGGCGATACCGCCAATGTGGAACTCGTCGACCGCTTCGAGATCGCCGGCGCGCAGACGGGCAATGTCCACACCGGTATCGGCGAGCACGGCAAGGATGTTCTGCTCAAGACCCGATACGTCGTAGTGACGGGCGATGCCCGATTCCACCGAGGCCATGATCTCTATCCCTGCGTCAGGCTCCTGTTAATGCTCTCAGCCGCATCGCGCCCTTGGGCTACGGCCGAGACGGTCAGGTCGTCGCCGCCAAAGATGCAGTCGCCGCCTGCCCAGACATTGGCGAGCGAGGTGCGGCCTTCCGCATCGACCTTGATGCGGCCGGCCTCGAGTTCGATCGATGCACCGCTGCCGTTGAGTGCCGCCGGCACAAAACTCTGACCAATCGCCTTGAACACCTGGTCGGCGACGAGCGTCAGCCGCTCGCCGGTGCCGGCAAGCTTGTCGCCGTTCATGGCGGTGTATTCGAGCTCGATGCCCGACACTCTGCCGTTCTCGGCAATGACCCGCCGCGGCTGCAGCCAGTGGCGGATGGTGACGCCGTTGGCGGCGGCCAGATCCTGCTCGAACTCGGAGGCGTTCATATGCTCCTGGCCGCGCCGGTAGCAGATCGTCACCTCCTCGGCGCCGAGCAGCTTCGACTGCACCGCCGCGTCGATCGCCGTCATGCCGCCGCCGATGACGACGACGCGCCGGCCGACCGGCAGGCTTGCGAGATCGCTGGCCTGGCGCAGTTCGGCGATGAACTCGACCGCATTGGTGACGCCGTCGGCATCCTCGCCCTCGGCGCGCAGCGCATTGACGCCGCCAAGCCCCATGCCGAGGAAGACGGCATCGTAATTCCGGATCAGGTCCGACAGCTGGTAGTCGCGGCCGAGCGCCTTGCCGTTCTGGATGTCGATGCCGCCGATCCCGGTGACATAGTCGACCTCGGCCTGGGCGAAATTGTCGATGCTCTTGTAAGCTGCGATGCCATATTCATTGAGGCCGCCGGCCTTGGGGCGGGCTTCCAGAATGGTCACCTCGTGGCCATGGCGGGCGAGCCGGTGCGCGGCGGCAAGGCCCGCCGGCCCGGCGCCGACCACGGCGACCGACTTGCCGGTCGATTCCGCACGCGGATAGAACTGCTTGTGCTCAGCCATCGCGACGTCGGTGGCGTAGCGCTGCAGGCGGCCGATCTGCACCGGCTTGCCTTCCGCCACCTCGCGCACGCAGACCTCTTCGCACAGCGTCTCTGTAGGGCAGACGCGGGCGCACATGCCGCCCAGAATGTTCTGGTCGAAGATCGTCTTGGCCGAACCGATCGGGTTGCCGGTCGAGATCTGGCGGATGAACAACGGGATGTCGATCGAGGTCGGGCATGCATTCATGCACGGCGCATCGTAGCAGAAATAGCAGCGGTCGGATTCGACCAGGGCCTCGTGATGATCGAGCGGCGGATGCAGGTCGGAAAAATTCTCGGCATACTGGTCGGTCGGCAGCCGGCCACCGGCAATACCGTCCTTGAACTGGCCTTCTGGCATCGTCAGTTCCCCATGTTTTCGTTTTGGGGAAGGCTAGCACGTTTTATTTTTTTATCAATTGGTCAATTTTCGGTGCAAGCCTCTGAAAAGCTTCTACAATAACATGATTTTTTTACTCATGTTATGGGTAATCTGTTGCGCCTCCAAGAAGACGAGCACGACAGCCCCAAGCAGCGACAAACTGTTCGAAGCTCACGCGGGATGATAGGCGATTGAGCAAAATGGAGAAAGCGATGACCAACGATCAGGAGACGGTTCATCGGTGGGAGCCTGTGGAAGATTTACCACTTGCTGCCTGTCAGGTTTGGCGTTTGAAATCCGACAATTACTTTGAACTGATCGTCGAAGGCGACTTCCTCGTCGGGACGGCCAAACGAACCCTCAAGATAGACTTTCATGGAGTGGAGGTCCTTTCGGCTCATAACGACATGCTGGGGCTGGCCCATGTGCGCGATGGCGACTCGATCCCGTTGATAGATTCCGGCGCCCAAAAAACCTATAGGTGGCCCATCCTGCGGGTGGAAAATTCACATTGGTTGCGATCGATCCCAGGCCCAACAGACGACTGCTCGCATTTTCTGTTGCTTAGTCTCGAATGCACAGTTGAGGTGATCGCTCGTGAAGCCACAGCCGGTTGGATCTGACCACCCGGGACAGACCTCAGATTGATGATGGGCCGGCGCTGGTTAGGGTGCCGTCTAGGCGCTCGCTCCAAGGGTACTGCCATGGATCGACCGTATCTCATCGGCGACCAGCTGCTGCAGGCGCCACAGATTGCGGTCGCGGATGCCGAATTCCTCGAGGTGGCTGACGGTGTTGTAGAGATATTCGGCGCCCGAGCCGACATGGCCACAGGCCCGCGCCAGCACCCGCGCCACCCGGTCCAGCGGCTGCCCGAGCGATGTGCCTCTGCCCGTCACCCCGACCCAGAAGCCGAGCGCCCGCACCACCCCTTGCGCCGTGCGCACCGGAACCCACCGGACCGAGCTGACACTCTCATGGTCGTCGATTTCGCGCCGCAGCAGCCTTTCAATCTGCTCGGCCTTGTCGCCGTCGGGCAGCCTGTAGATGACGCCATCGCATCGCCCGCCGCGTTCCAGAGCCATCATCAGCCCAGGCTGTGCGGCGGTGCCGCGCCAGCGCACCATGTCGAGACAAAACGAGCGATGCCAGCCGAAAGCGGTGGCGCGCTGCCGTTCGACGGATTCGAAAGCCGGCTTCCAGATCAGCGAGCCATAGGCGAACACCCAGAGCGGCCCGTCATCCGCTTCCTCGGCCAGTCGCGCCGATAGGCTGCGGTAATCCTCGTCCGTCAACTGTGTCCAACTGCCGTCAGGCCCAGGATCGGTCTCCTGGCGATGACACAGTGCGACAAGCTCTGACGTGAGCGACATACAGCGCATGAAACGACTACCCCTCGTTCGCCCAAGGAAAGTCGAAAACCGCCGCACGTGCAAGCCGCCGGGCGCGACGAAATGCGGAACGATGTGTCAACGCAGCCGTTGAATTCTCTCATGCGCGCTGTCGGATTTGCGCCGCTGAAATCGTCCTTTGATGGATCGGACAACGATCGATGCATGAAGGTGAGGAGACCGAAAAAATGCCGAAAACCCCGATGCCCTTCTTCTGGTACGAACTGATGACTGACGACCTCGACGCCGCTGAGGCCTTCTACACCAAGGTGGTCGGCTGGCGGGCCGAGCCCTTCGACAAGGCGCCCGGTATGCCGCGCTACATCGTGGTGAATTCCGCCGAGCGTGGCGTCGGCGGGCTGATGACCTTGCCCGAGGAGGCTGCCAAAACCGGTATGAAGCCGGCTTGGATCGGCTATATCCATACCAAGGATACCGACGCCTCGACTAAGGCAGTGAAGGCCGCCGGCGGCGCGGTCTACCGCGAACCGGACGACATTCCAGGCGTCGGCCGCTTCTCCGTGGTCGCCGACCCGCAGGGCGCCACCTTCATGTTCCTGCAGCCCAATGGACCCGACCAGCCCGTCCTGCCGGCCACCACACCCGGCCATGTCGGCTGGCATGAACTCTATGCAGCGGACCGACAGAAGGCCTTCGATTTCTATTCCAGCCAGTTCGGCTGGACCGATGCCGGTAGCATGGATATTGGCGAGATGGGCATCTATCAGACCTTCTCGGCCGGCCCGGAATCCGGCGGCGGCATCATGAACAAGCCGCAGCAGCTGCCGGTGCCGGTATGGCTGTTCTACTTCAATGTCCAAGCCATCGACGCCGCCGCCAAACGCGTCACCGACAATGGCGGCAAGATCGTGATGGGTCCGATGCCGGTGCCGACCGGCCAAATGGATCGCCCAGTTCACCGATCCGCAAGGCGCCTATTTCGCGCTGATCGCGCCGGGACGCTGATCCGGCCAGAGGCGCATCAACACGAAACTGCTCTCATCGCACGCCGGTGCGATGAGGAAGCGCATCATTCCGGCGCCAGCACCGCGACCTTGATGCTCTCGTCCTTGGCGCCACTGAGCTGGATGGTGGCTGCGCCCGGCGTCAGCTTGAAGCGCACGCTCTTGCGAATGCCGGGACAGGTCTTCACACCGCTGAACGCTGCCGACTTCGTGGCATGGCCGTCTTGAATCACATCGATCCAGGCCTCGCCTGACAGGCTGATCTGGAGCTCGCCTTCCGGTGGACGGTCACGCTCGCCGTCGCGCCAAACGTTCCGGCTGCCGGCGCACGTTCCGGCGGCACGGTAAAGCTGACCGCGTCGACCGGCTCAAGCGCCAGGTCCGCGGCCTCGCCGGCCGCGAGGGCAGCGCCGGACTGCGTAGCAGGCGCTGCCGCGAACAGCGCCTGCTCGCGCGCCACCGGCCATTTGAAGGCATCACAGCCGCCGTCTGCGGCCATGGCGAAGCTGGTGCCTGCAAGG
Organism: Mesorhizobium sp. WSM4306; assembly: GCF_007003975.1. Taxonomy (GTDB): domain Bacteria; phylum Pseudomonadota; class Alphaproteobacteria; order Rhizobiales; family Rhizobiaceae; genus Mesorhizobium. The sequence continues at coordinate 142,948 of NZ_VFTC01000015.1, read as the reverse complement.
ATTGCGAACAGGCTGAGGACGACTTTTTTCATGACCAGGGGAACCCATTTGGTTGGAGAGTCTACATGCAGATATACAACCATAGCGATATAAATGCAACCATACCGAGAACAAATATCGAAGTCCGACTGGAAGTGATTTCCAATCACCGATTGTTGATGGCAGGCCATGGGAAGTGAATGGTCCACTGTCGGGCGATAATCTATGGCCGAACGGAAGGGCTGGAAAAATGGAGTTTTAGATGAAGCTTTTTGACGGTCTCGCCAGATTTCAGCCGCAGATGCTCGGCATCTTGCGCATCGTCACGGCCCTGCAGTTCATCGAGCATGGTTCGCAGAAACTGTTCAATTTCCCGGTGAGCAGCGGTGAGCCGCACGCCCTCACCGGTCTGACGCTGACGGCGAGCATTCTCGAATTCGCCGGCGGCACCCTGCTGGCGCTCGGTCTGCTCACTCGCCCCGTCGCCTTCCTGCTGGCCGGCGAAATGGCCATTGCCTATTTCATGGCGCACTACCCGCGCGATTTCTTCCCGATCAACAACAACGGCGACGCCGCCATCTCCTTCTGCTTCATCTTCCTCTATCTGGTGTTTGCCGGTGCCGGCGCTTTCGCGCTCGACAATCGCCGCAACGCCTGATGTCCCTTGCGGGGGTGACCCTCATCCCCGCATCCGTTCGAAATTGGCATCGAACAGCGGCGCCGCCTGCATGCGTGCGGCATGGCGCTTGCCCAAAAGTTCGATCTCAAAGCCGTCGCTCTCGTCGGCGATCTCCTTCGGCACATAGCCGAGGGCGACGGATTTTTTCGGATGATGCGCATAGCCGCCTGACGTCACCCAGCCGCGCACCGCGCCGCCGAACCAGATCGGCTCGTCGCCGATGACATCGGCGTCGTCGGCATCGAGAATGAAGGTGCGCAGCCGGAGCTTGCCGCCCAGCTTGCGCTCGGCGAGAGCGCCGGCCTTGCCGATGAAATTGGCATCCTTGCCATAGGCGACGAAGCGGTCGAGCCCGGCCTCCAGCGGCCCATAGATCGGCCGGTACTCGCGCGCCCATGAACCATAGTTTTTCTCCAGCCGCAGCGCATTGAGCGCACGCGAGCCGAACAGCCCGATGTCGAACTCTTCTCCCGCCGCCATCAGCGCCTGGAAGGCGGCGCGCTGGTATTCCGGCGCCACCCAGATTTCGTAGCCGAGATCGCCGGTGTAGCTGACACGGCCGACCAGGCACGGCGCCATGCCGATATCCATTTTCGCCACCGCCATGAACGGGAACGCCGCATTGGCGACATCCGCACGGCTGACTTTCGCCAGCACGTCACGTGCCTTCGGCCCGGCGATGGCGAGGCCGGTCATCTTTTGCCCGAGCGCCTCGATGCGCACCGAGCCTTCCCCAGGCAAATGCGCCTCGAACCAGCGCATATGATACTGCTCGGCAATGCCGGAGCCGGCGATGAACCACTCGCCGTCGCCAACATTGGCAAGCGTGAAATCACCGATCAGCTTGCCGTCGTCCTTCAGCATCGGCGCCAGCGTCATCCGGCCCGGCTTTGGCAGCTTGCAGGCAAAGATCCGGTCGAGCCAGGCGGCCGCCTCCTCGCCGGTCACCTTGTATTTGGCGAAGTTCGAAATCTCCGCCAGGCCGACGCCTTCACGAACCGTCGCGACTTCTTTCGCGACATGGGTGAAATCGCTGGACCGACGCCACGAGAACTCGTCCTTGACGCCCGAAGGCGCATACCAGAGCGGCACTTCCAGCCCATAGGAAACGCCCCACTGCGCCCCCTTGGCCGCCAACAAATCGTAGATCGGCGTCGTCTTCAGCTGCCGCCCGGCGGGCAGTTCCTCATTGGGGAAACGGATCGAGAAGCGGCGCGAATAATTCTCGCGCACCTTGGCGTTGGTGTAGGTCATCGTTGCCCAGTCGCCATAGCGCGCAACATCCATGGCCCAGATATCGGCGCCGGGATCGCCTTCGATCATCCAGTTGGACAGCGCCAGTCCGACGCCGCCGCCCTGGCTGAAGCCGGCCATGACGCCGCAGGCGACCCAGAAACCCGGCAGCCCGCGCACCGGCCCGACCAGTGGATTGCCGTCCGGCGCGAAGGTGAACGGGCCATTGATGATCTGCTTGATACCGGTTCTCTCGAAGGCCGGGAAATGGCGAAAGCCGACCTCGAGCGACGGCGCGATGCGGTCGATGTCCGGCTCCAGCAATTCATGCCCGAAATTCCACGGTGTGGAGAACTCGGACCACACTTTATTGGCCTTCTCATAGGTGCCCATCAGCATGCCGCCGCGCTCCTGGCGCAGATAAAGCTCGCCGTCGAAATCGACAGCATGGATGATTTCGGTACCGGTCTTGGCGTTCCAAGCGGCGACCTCGGGCATGTCCTCGGTGATCAGGTACATGTGTTCCATCGCCAGCACCGGCAGTTCCAGCCCGACCATGCGGCCGACCTCGCGCGCCCACAGGCCGCCGGCATTGACTACATGCTCGGCCACCACCTCGCCCTTGTTGGTGATGACGCGCCATAGCCCGTCGGGCCGCCGCACAATGTCCTCCACCTTGGTGAAGCGCTCGACCTCGGCGCCGAGCTTGCGCGCCGCCTTGGCATAGGCATGGGTCACGCCAGAGGGATCGAGATGGCCGTCCTCCTTGTTGCGGACAGCGCCGACGAATTGTTTCGGGTCAAGCAGCGGCATCAGTTCGGCCGCCTCGTTGGCCGAGATTTCCTCGAGGTCGATGCCGAGATAACGCCCCTTGGCAACGACGCCGCGCAGCCAGTCGAGCCGCGCCTCGGTCGCCGCCAGAAGCACGCCGCCGGTCAGGTGCACGCCGGTCGCCTGGCCCGACAGTTCCTCGATCTCCTTGTAGAGCGAGATCGTGTATTTCTGCAGCTTGGCGACGTTGGGGTCGCCATTGATGGTGTGCATGCCACCGGCTGCGTGCCAGGTCGAGCCCGAAGTCAGCTCATCGCGCTCCAGAAGCACGACATCGGTCCAGCCATGGCGCGCCAGATGGAACAGAACCGAGCATCCGACGACGCCACCGCCAATGACCACGACCTTTGCATGCGATTTCATGGATTCTTCTCTGATATCAGGGAGTTGGATCGATGAGATGAATCAGGATGGGAAGCATCACGGCTCGCCCTGCCCGATCGCTTCCTTGCGCCTGGCCACATATGCCTCCAGCGCCTCGCGCACCGCAGGATCCATCGTCGGCTCGACATAGTCTTCCAGCGCCTTCTTCCACAGCCGCGTCGCCCGCGCCGTCGTGTCGAGGCCGCCAGCCTCCTGCCATGCCTCGTAGTTCTGCCAGTTGGACAGCATCGGCTGGTAGAAGGCGGTCGCATAGCGTTCCAGCGTGTGGGGCTCGCCGAAGAAGTGACCGCCGGTCGGCACAGCGCCCAGCGCTTCGACCGCCAGTTCCGCCTCGTCGACGACGATCGGGCGCAGAAACTCCATCATGTGCTGGATCATCTCGACATCGATGATGAGCTTCTCGAACGATGCCGTCAGCCCGCCCTCCTGCCAGCCGGCGGCATGATAGACGAGGTTGCCGTGGCCGAGCACCGCACCCCACAGCGCCATCAGCGTCTCATAGGCGCCTTGCGCGTCGGCGGCGTTGGAGGCCGATCCCGGCGTCGTGCGGTAAGGCAGATTGTAGCGCCGCGCCAACTGCCCCGAGGCAATGTTGGCCTTGGTGTTTTCCGGCGTGCCGAAGGCCGGCGCGCCCGACTTCATGTCGACATTGGAGGTGAAGGCACCATACATGACCGGCGCGCCGGGGCGCACCAATTGCGTCAGCACCACGCCGAACAGTGCTTCGGCATTCTGCTGCGCCAATGCGCCGGCGAGCGTCACCGGGCTCATCGCGCCCATCAGCGTGAACGGCGTCACCGCCACAGACTGGCCGAACTCGGCCATGGTCATCAGCCCCTCGGCCATCATCTCGTCGAAGCGGCGCGGCGAGTTTACCGAGATGATGGTGGCGATGCCTGGATCGTCGCGCATCTCATCCAGCGTCAGCCCGCGCGCGATCGCCATCATCTCGATGCCGTCCAGCGCCCGGCCCCTGCCGATCGCCGAGACATGAAAGGATTTGTCGGTCAGCGTCAGATTGGTGAAATAGGTGTCCATATGCCTGGTATTGGCCGGCAGCTCGACCGGCGCACAGACCTGGTTGCCAAGCATGTGGATGCAATTGAAATGCTGCGCCAGCCGGGTGAGATCGGCATAGTCGCGCAAATTGCCGGCGCGCCGGCCGCGCTCCATGTCATGCACATTGGGCGGCCCGGCGACCAAGGTGAAATTGATCGTGTTGCCACCGAGATGGATGGCGTTGGCCGAATTGCGCGGCGTCAGCCGGTAGCTGGACTGCGTGGTCTTCAGCGCCTCGGCAACCAGCCCCCTGTCGATGCGCACATTCGCCGTCGCATGATCGACCGTGGCGCCGGCCTTCTCGAACAGCGACAGCGCCCGCGGGCTCATCACCTCGATGCCGAAATTTTCGAGGATGTGCATCGACGCCTGATGGATCGCCTCTATCTGGTCGGCCGACAGCAGTGCCATCGGCGGATAGGGATTGGTCACCCGCCTGAGCGGCAGTTGCGGGATGGCCGACGGCCCCCTGTTGCTGGTCCGCTCGGCGCCGCGCTTGCGTCTTGGTTCATTCATGCCGGCATCAGAGCGCCGGTATCCGGATATGGCTGTCAGAAATCCGCCCTTCGCGGGCGTGATTTTAGCCAAGGCGGCATTTTCGAATTTGAATGAAGACAAAAGCGGCGCAAGAGGTCGAAATAATGATACCGGCTCTCACCAACGGAGCCGAGCCGGCAGCCCGTTAAGAAACGCCGCAAGATTCCCTTTATGATTTCGGCCTATTCGTCTTCCCATGCGTAGGTCGAGTTTTAGTAAAATTGTAGCGGTTGGTGTGCTGCTGGCGTTGTCGGCCTGCGCGACGCCGCCAAACCATATCAACAATGTCTGTGCCGTCTTCGACCAGAATGACGGCTGGTTCGACAACTGGCAGGCGGCGGCCGAGCGGGCATCGCAGAAATACAGTATCCCCGTTCCCGTGCTGATGGCGACGGTGCGCAAGGAGTCCGGCTTCAAGAGCAACGCCAGGCCGCCGCGCACCAAGCTGCTCGGCTTCATTCCGTGGAAGCACGTCTCCTCGGCCACCGGTTTCTCGCAGGCGCTCGACGGCACCTGGTCGCAATACCAGAGCGAAACCGGCAGCTGGGCGGCGCGGCGGACAAAATTCGCCGATGCCGTCGATTTCGTCGGCTGGTACCACTCAAAAACCGCCGACACGTTCGGTGTCGCCCGCAACGACACCTACAATCTCTATCTCGCCTACTATCTCGGCTGGACCGCCTATGGCCGCGGCAACCGCGGCGATGCCGGCGTGCAGGGCTATGCGCGGGCGACAGACAAGATGGCCCGCGACTATGATGCGCAGCTACGGCAATGCGAAAACTAGCACCTTCCTGGTTTAGTGCCGCCTTGTCGTATCTTTCGGCTTCTTAACACCGGTTTCGGAAGCCTCGTCTTGTACTTTGTGGCGACGGGCTCGCATCCCAGCCTGGCCCTGCTCCACGGCCTCGCCGATCTCGTCCGCTTCCGCGGTCGACGATTTGCCACGCGGCCGTTTGGGCGCTGTTCCTGTCGAACCCGGCCCAGTGCTTTGCGGTGCGTCTTCCGGCACACCTTCATGCGCGGCGTGTTCCTTGTCGAACTTGATCACCGGCTCCATCGTCGAAAGCACGTCGTCCGACAACCAGCACAGGCTCATATGACCATCGCCGAGGTTCTTCACCGGCGGCACCTTGGTCTCGCACAGATTGTCGGGCACCAGCTTCTTGTAGCCGCAGCGTGTCTGGAACGGGCAGCCGCTCGGCGGGTTCATCGCCGACGGGATATCGCCTTCGAGCACGATGTGCTTCTTGACCACGCTGGTGTCGGCGATCGGGATCGCCGACAGCAGCGCCTCGGTATAGGGGTGGTAGGGCGGCGCGAAGATCTGGTCGGTCGTGCCTTGCTCGACGATATAGCCGAGATACATAACGACCACGCGGTCGGCGATGTAGCGCACGACGGACAGATCGTGGCTGATGAACAGCATCGTCGTCTTGTTCTTGCGCTGGATGTCCATCAGCAGCTCGGTCACCGCCGCCTGCACCGAGACGTCGAGGGCCGAGACCGGCTCATCAGCCACCACCACCTTGGCGTCGCCGGCAAAGGCGCGCGCCACGCCGATGCGCTGCTTCTGGCCGCCTGACAGCTGACGCGGCTTGCGGGTCTCGAAGGCGCGCGGCAGCTTTACTAGGTCGAGCAGTTCCAGCATGCGCTTGCGCCGCTCGGCGACGTTGTTGCCGACATTGAATTTTTCCAGCGTGCGGATGATCTGCGAGCCGACGGAGTGGCTGGGATTGAGCGTATCGAACGGGTTCTGGAACACCATCTGGATCGACGACACCGTATCGACGCTGCGCTTCTCGATGCCGGTCGACTGGATCTCCTTGTTGCCGAGCGTCACCGTGCCGGAACTTGCCGTCTCCAGGCCGAGCAGAACCTTGGCAAGCGTCGACTTTCCGCAGCCGGACTCGCCGACAATGGCGACGGTCTCGGATTCGCGCGCCATGAACGAGATCGTCTCATTGGCCTTGACGACGCGGCCTTCGCTCGACCCGAATACCTCGCTGCCGCCGACCTTGTAGTATTTCCTGAGGTCCTCGATCTTGAGCACCGGCGCGCCGGGCACGACGCGCTCATTGACCTTCTTGGCGCCGGGCGGCAGTGCTTCCCAGTCGATCTCGTTGAAGCGCACGCAGCGCGAGAAATGCCCTTCATGGCCGGCGACTTCGATCATAGGGATTTCGGCGGCGTTGCAGACGCCCTCGACGAAATGGTGGCAGCGCGGACCGAAATTGCAGCCCTTGGGCCGCTCGTGCGGCAGCGGCAATTGCCCCGGAATGGAGATCAGCGGCCGCGAATTCTTGTCGGCGCCCGGCAGCGGGATCGAACGGAACAGCCCTTGCGTATAGGGATGACGCATCCGGTCGAACACGTCCTTGATCTTGCCGGTCTCGACCGCTTCGCCCGAATACATCACAGTGATGCGGTCGCAGGTTTCCAGGATCAGGCCGAGATTGTGCGACACGAAGATCATCGACGTGCCGAACTTTTCGCCCAGTCCCTTGACCAGGTCGACAATGCCGGCCTCCACCGTCACATCGAGCGCCGTCGTCGGCTCGTCGAGCAGCAGCAGCGCCGGCTTCGACAACAGCGCCATCGCGATGACGATGCGTTGCTGCTGGCCGCCGGAGAGCTGGTGCGGATAGGAGCGCATCATGCGCTCGGGATCGGGCAGCTTCACCGCCCGCACCATGTCCAGCGCGCGGGTGTAGGCCTCTTCCTTCGACACCTTGTCATGAATCAGCGGCACTTCCATCAATTGCTGGCCGACCTTCATCGCCGGGTTCAGGCTCGCCATCGGCTCCTGGTAGATCATGGCGATCTTGTTGCCACGGATGGCGCGCAGCTCCTCGTCGGAGAGCTCGCCCATGTCCTTGCCCTGGAACTTGATCTTGCCGCCGACGATCTTTCCGATGTTGGAGAGGTCGCGCATGATGCCGAGCGATACGGTCGACTTGCCGCAGCCGGATTCGCCGACGATGCCCATCGCCTCGCCGGGCATCACCGTGCAGGAAAAATCCATGACGGCAGGGATCTCGCCCTTGCGGGTGAAGAAGGAGATCGACAGATTCTCGATCTCGATGATCGGTTCTCCGGGATTTCGAACTGCCTCATTCATGGGTCGCTCCAATCCTGTTTTCATGCGTCGGGCCGAACCCGCAGATCAGTCTTTCATCGATTGTTCGCGCAGCGAGTCGGCGAGCAGGTTCAGCCCCAGCACGAACGACATCAGCGCGATCGTCGGCGGCAACGCCGGGTGGATGAAGGAGCGCAGCAGGCGGCTGGCGTCCTTGATCGCGGTGCCCCAGTCCGGGCTCTCCGGGGCCAGGCCGAGACCGAAGTACCCCAATGTGCCGAGCAGGATCGTGGTGTAGCCGATGCGCAGGCAGGCATCGACGATCAGCGGTCCGCGCGCATTGGGCAGGATCTCCCACAGCATGATGTACCAGGGCGATTCACCGCGGGTCTGCGCCGCCGCCACATAGTCGCGCGTCTTGATGTCCATCACAAGGCCACGCACGATGCGGAACACGCCGGGGCTGGAGGCGAACACCACCGCCACGAAGATGTTGAGCTGGTTCGGGTCGATGTGGATGATTTTCAGCGGATCCTTGTCGAAGACGAGGCCGGCATAGACCCAGCCGCCGATGACGAGCGTCAGCCCGAGCAGGATGTAAAGCCGGTCGGGACGGTTCTTGTAGCGCGTCCAGAACAGCACGGAGAAGAAGATGATCGGGAACAGGAAGAACAGCCCGGCCATGGCGTACGGGATGGGCGTGTCCATGATGCCCGGCGTCACCAGCAGGTAGAACAGCAGGATCACCGGGAAAGCCAGCACCAGATTGGCCAGGAACGACAGCACGGTGTCGATCCTGCCGCCGTAATAGCCGGCGGGCAGGCCGAGCGTGATGCCGACCATCAGCGCGAACCCTGTCGCCGCCGGTGCGATGATCAGCACGATCTGGCTGCCATAGACCATGCGCGAGAAGACATCGCGGGCGAGCTTGTCGCCGCCGAAATAGTAGATGAGCTTGGATACCGGCTCGATCCCGCCCGGCAGCGCGTCCTTCATGATCGGCACCTGTGCCAGCGGATCGAAGGGCGAGATGGTCGACGCGAAGATCGCCGTGAACAGCCAGAACAGGCAGATGCCGACGCCGACGATGCCGACGCCGCTGTCGAACAGCTGGCCGTAGAGCGCCAGCTTCTTCTTGTAGGCAAAGCTCGCCCCCATGACGATGGCAAGAGCGATCCAGACCGGCCAGAAACGCCCGAGGACGCCCAAGACGACATTGAAGGCGCTGATATATTCGACCTGCATCCGCCTTGCCCCCTACTGAACTCTGATACGCGGATTGAGAAACGCGTAGCCGACGTCGGAAATGAGCTGCGTGATCAGCACGATGAACACCGAGACCAGCGAGCAGCCGAGCAGAAGGTCGATGTCGTTGTTGCCGGCGGCCTCAACCAGCGTGTAGCCAAAACCCTGGTAGCGGAACATCACCTCTACGATGACGACGCCGGTGAGCAGCCAGGGAAACTGCAGCATGATCACGGTGAACGGCGCAATCAGCGCGTTGCGCAGTGCGTGCTTGACCACGACGCTGCCGAAGGAGAGGCCTTTCAGGCGGGCGGTGCGGATATATTGCTGCGTCATCACCTCGACCATCGAAGCGCGCGTCATGCGGGCGATATAGCCGATGCCGTAGATCGCCAGCGTCATCACCGGCAGCGTGAAATTATAGAAGGTGATTCCCTGGCTTGCAGAGGCCGCCGAGCCGTTCAGCCAGCCGAGCCAGGAGGCGAATATGACGGTGAAGATGACGCCCGAGACATATTCGGGCGTCGCCGTCGAGGCGATAGAAGCGACGGACAGCGTCCGGTCCGTTCGCGAACCCTCCCGCATGCCGGCAAGGATGCCGACCAGCAGCGAGATCGGCACCATCACCATGAGCACGCACAACATCAATAGCCCGGTGGCGCTAAGCGCCGGGAAGAGCTTTGACGCGACCGTGGTCTTGAACTTGGTCGAGCAGCCGAAATCGCCCTCCAGCACGCCGGAGAATGTCGGCACGACCGGATCGTTGCAGAACGTGAAACGCTGCGCCGGCTTGCCCGTCGCCGGGTCGGTCACTGGCTGCTTGGGCACGACGCCTAGCCATTGGCCATAACGCACGAAGAAATTCTGCCGATAGCCGTGTCCGGCCAGCCAGTTTTCGAGCTGCTCGGCAGACGTGTGCATTTCGGTCTGACTGATCGCCAGCTTCTTGAGATTGGGATCGAGATTGATCAGGAAGAAGACGATCATCGTCAAGCACAGCATAGTCAATGCCATTGTGCCGAGACGCCTGATAACAAAAGAAAGCATGGCGGCCCCCTGCCGGTCTGGTTGGGGTTGGAGTCGGCTTGCCAAACCGTCTCTGCCGCGAACGGCGGAGCTGGCTGTCAGGCGAACCCTCGGATGCGATCAACTCTGTTTTATTGCACGTCCCTGCTCGAAGAGTCCGCAACATTCTTGCTGCGCCGACTTCAGATCCCGGGTGATGCAAGGGACAGGGGAAAGGAGCGGACAGCTCCTTCCCCCAATCGGTCCGATCAGGCCTGCTCGAGCCAGACCTTGCCATAGTCGCGTTCGAAGGTCGGGTGCATCTTGTAGTTCTGCACCGCCTTGACCGAGTGGCTGTAGAGCTTGCGCCAGTAAGGCTGGACGATGATGCCGGCATCCTGCAGGATCTGCTCGATGTCCTTCATCATGTCCTTGCGCTTTGCCGCGTCCGCAACGGCAAGCGCGGCATTGAGCTTGGCGTCCCAGTCGGGATTCGACCAGGCTGTCTCGTTCCAGGACTCACCGGTGCGGTAGCCCAGCGACAGAACCTGGACACCCAGCGGCCGCATGTTCCAGGTGGTCATGGACAGCGGATACTTCGTCCAGTCGTTCCAGAACGTCGAGCCCGGCAGCACCGTACGCTTCACCTTGATCCCTGCGTCACGCAACTGGGCTGCAATCGCATCGCCGGTGTTCTTTTGCCAGTCCTCGTCGACCGTGATCAGGTCATGCTCGAAATCAGCCTGGCCGGCTTCCGCCATCAAGGCCTTGGCCTTGGCGGGATCACGCGAGATCTTCGGCAGTTCGAAATATTCCGGATGGATCTGGCAGACGTGATGGTTCTCGGCGACGGTGCCGGCATTGCCATAGCCGAGCTGCAGGACGACGGCGTTGTCGACACCGAGCTGCAGCGCGTTGCGGACCTTCTGGTTGTCATAAGGCTTGTTGTTGACGTTGGTGCGGCAGACGATGGTCGAGGCGGTGACCACTTCGGACTTCACCAGATCCATGCCGTCGAGGATCGACACATAGTCGGCCGTGGTTTCGTAGTTGGTGTGTACTTCGCCCGCTTCGAAGGCGCTGACCGTGGCCGCCGGATCGGTGCCATAGTCGATGAACTCGATGCCATCGAGGAAGACTTCGCCGTCCCACCACTTGTTGTCTTCGCGGCGCTTGTAGACCACCTTCTGGCCGACATCGTAGGACACCAGCTCGAAAGCACCGGTGCCGATCGGACAGGCTTTGAAATCGCCGCCTTTTTCATCGAAGCTCTTGTGGACGATCAGGGCCGGATAGTCGCAGACATTGGGGATGATAGAAATATCTGGCGAGCCCAGCTTCAGCTTGATGGTGTGATCGTCGACCTTGGTTACGGCACTCTCGTCGAGCTTGTCGTCCTTGATCAGGGTGCCGAGACGGCCGGGCATGGAATTGCCCTCGGCTTTCTTGTCGCCCCAGCGCTTGAGGTTGAAGATCACGTCATCGGCGGTGAATGCATCGCCGTTCGACCAGGTCACACCCTTGCGCACATGCAGCGTGTATTCGGTGGCGTCGTCGTTGACGTCCCAGCTTTCGAGCAGATAGGGGCGGAAGGTGTATTCGGTCGTGTACTTGACCAGCGGCTCGAGCGCCTGGCGCTCGGCGTTGGCGATTTCCGACCAGTCGGCCTTGCGCGGATCCTTCGGATCCTTGACCCACATCGCGACCTTCAGCGTGCCGCCTTTCTTGCCTTGCACTTCTTCGGCCTTGGCCGGCGTCGGGTCTACCAGTCCGAGCATGCCATAGGCCATCGCTGTGGACGCGCCGAAGACGCTGGCCAGAGCGAGGAACTCGCGGCGATCGACCTTGCCCGCCTTGGCTTCTTCGGCCATGGCCAGGATGTGGTCGGGAACGCGATCGCCATTACTCTTGTAAATTGTCATGACTTAACTCCCATTGTTGGCTTTCCGCCTTGTAACATTCCGCATCCAGGCCGTGATGTCAAAGACGGCATGGATTGGGAACATGTTAGCGAATGTGCAACTTTGAAAGGGGAGCGGTTCGCGTGATAGCGACAGTCTTGACGCAAATTTGCTACTGCCCAATGGATTCCTCAGGAATCTCGTTTCGTCGGTTAAACTGAGACCTTGACTCAAGCTTGGCCAGTTCCAGCGGTGGGCCCAAAGTCCGGCCCAAGGATCAATATTCCTTCTCGTAGAAAATGCCGCCCTTGGCTTCGCCGCCATCGTTGGCCTCGCCGCGCAGCTTGACGCCGCGCCCGACATTGAGGTCGATCGTCGCCTTGCCCGATCCGGGCTTGTCGCCCTTCTGGATCGTCACATAGGTACGGTCGTTGACGTATTTGCCCGCCGAGACGGCGGTGCCGCCTTTTTCGTCGGTGGTTACGTCCAGATCGTCGACGCCGATTGCACTGCGCAAATTTTCGAGCAGCGAGGTCGAACCGCCGACGCCAGCCAGTTGTCCGGCGGCCTCGGCGAGTTGGGCGATCTGCAGCGGCGACAGGTTCGACATCGAGCGGCCGAAGATCAATTGCGCCAGCACCTCATCCTCGGGCAGTGCCGGCACCGAGGAGAAGGTGAATTTCGGATTGGTCGCTTCGCCCGACACCACGATGGTGACGGTGGCGCTGGTCGTCGTCGATGTCGCCGTCAAATTGAGGTAGGGCACCAGTGAGCCGGAAAAGCCGACCGAGCCTTCGGTGAAGGTCAGCCGCTTGCCGAGGATCGACAGCCGCCCGCGCTGTAAGGTGAATGTGCCGACTGCTTGCGGCGACGCCGCCGGACCGGTCAGCCTCAGCGAACCGCCGAGCTCGGCGTCGACGCCCCTGCCCTGGATGAAGATCTGGTTCGGCGCGTTGACGGTGACGTCGAGGACAAGCCCGCTGCCGCCCCCGCCGCTGGCAGTGGCCGGGCGCAAGGCCTTGTCTTGCGCCCGCACGCTGGCGGGCGCGTTCTTGTGCTTGACGCCGAGTGCCGTCAGCGAGCCCGGCAGTTTCTCCGGAACGGTGATGACGGTCTTGGCGAGGTTGACGGTGCCCGAAATCACCGGCGCCGAGGTGAGCGGCCCCTTGATCGTCAGATCGCCGCCGAGATTGGCGGTGACCACCCGCCCGTCGGTGTAGCGGCCATCGACCAGCTTGATCGACAAGTCGGCAGGAAAACCTTGCGCCGGATTGATGCCGACGGTGCCGCTGGCCGACAGGCTGCCGCGCGTCGACAGCGTGCCGGTCAGCCGATTGATCCGGGCGACGCCATTGCCGATCGAAACGTCGGCGGCGATGTCGTTGACGGCAAGGCCCGAGCGCGCGTCGACCAGGCGTGCGCCGGACGTGCTGACTGTGCCGCCGATTACGGGTGACGTCGCCGGGCCGCGCACCTGGACATTGACGTTGGCCGTGCCGCTCAGCGACAGGCCTTGCGCGGCAAGCTTGGCGGCAAGGAAGGAAAACGGCACCTTGCCGTTGAAGTCGAGCACCAGCGCCGGCGTTCCCGCTGTGGTAACGCTGCCGCCACCCTTGAGGCCAAGCCCGGCGCCGTCGCTGATGTCGGCGTTGAAGGTGAGTTTCTTGCCGGCGAAGGTGCCCGACGAAGAGATGTTCATGCCGCCAAGGCTGGCATTGCGCGTCTGCGACGTCTGCACCCCTCCGGCGTCGATGTCGAAGGCAACGGCCGGATTGGCCGGCGCGCCCGTCACCTTCACGGTCCCGGAGATCGACCCGGCGGCATCGAGGCCCGGCGAAAAACTGTTGGCCAGCGATGCCGGCACCTTGGCCAGCGCGGCATTGATGTCGAGCGCCTGCCCGACCTTGCCCGTCACCGTCGCCGTGCCGCCGCCGAGATTGAGCACCAGCCTGTCCAATGTCGTCGTGCCATTGGCGATGCTGACGGTCGAGGCCTGCGCGATGGCGGCCTTGATGCCCTGCACCGTGGCCTGCCCGGCAGCGAGTTCGATGGTGGTGGTGCCGCCTGCCACTTTCACCCGGCCCGCCGCTTTCGCCGGAATGCCTTTGACGGTGGCACCGCCGGAAAAGCCGGTCCAGTCGCCGTCGCGCTTCAGGTCGACATCGATGCCGCTGATAGCGGTGCCTCCCGAGATGACGCTGTCGGCGCGGATTTTGCCTGAGATGACCGGCGCGGCGAGATAGTTGGCGACCAGCGCATCGATCGACACGGTCTTCGCCCGCAAGTCGCCGCGCGTGATCGACGCCGTCGACGCCTTGACGGCGACGTTAGGGCCATCGCTGCTCTTGGTGAAGGCTATGGTGCCGCGCACGTCGCCTTCGGCCTTTTCCAGCGCCAGCGCTGCCAGCGGCCCGATGTCGGGCAAGTCGAGCGCGATGGTGCCGACCGGCACGAAAGCCTCGTCGAGCGCTAGGTCGCCGGAAATCCTGTTCTTGCCGAGCGACAGCAGCAAGCCGTTGATGGCGCTCTTGCCGTCCGCCGTCGCCAGCACCGCGCTGCCTTGCAGCGCCTGTCCGGCGACATTGCCGGTCAGTTGCACATTGGCCGCCGGGCTGGCGGCATCGGCCTTGCCGGTGGCGGTCAGCTTCAGCCCGGTGATTTCACGCTCCACAACCAGCAGCCGGTCGCTGCTCACCGTCAGCGACAGGTCCGGCGCCATGATAGGCCCTTGCGCGTTGAGCGCAAAGCCAACCCCGCCCTTGGCGTCCTTCGACAGCAGCGAGATGTCCGACAGTGCGCCCTTGATGTCGGCGCTGAGCTTGTTGTCGACGAGGCTGGCCTGGCCGTCGGCGGTCAGCGCGCCTGACATCAGTTTGACAGGACTGGCACTGACATTGCCGTGCGTATCACGCTTGAGTGTAGCGCTGAGCTGCGTCCGCTCGGCCAGCACGCCGCGCGCCGCTGCCGGCAATGCCGCCGACAGGGCGTCAGCCTTGAGGTTGAGGTCGATGGCGCCGTCGGCCAGCGAGACGCGGCCATTGAAGGCGCTTTCCAGCGCTGCGCCCTGCACCGAACCGCTGTCGATGGTGATGGCATCCGCCGCCAAACTGCCGGCGACCTTGGCAGTGATCTTGCCGGCAATCAGCGGGGCGATGGTCGGATTGTCGAGACCAATCTTTTCCGCCGTCACCGTGCCCGAGATCGGACCGGTTCGGCTTTTCACATCGAACGCATCGGAATGCAGCGCCAGCGCGATGCCTTCAACCTTGGTGAAATTCGTCGCCACCGACGGCAACACCGCCGAGATGTCGAGCTTTGCTTGCGCAACCTGTCCGGCCGCCTTCACCGACAGCGCCTGCAGTTCGAGCTTGATTGGGCTCTCAGTGCTGCCAAGCGTCAGCGGCAGGCTCGGACCGGACGAAGTCAGGTCGAGCGCAAAATCGCTGGCGCCGTTCGGGTTGATGGTCCCGGCCGCCTTGCCGGAGATTTTCTCGCCCGACAGCGTTGCCTGATCCAACACGACGCCACCTGCCGTGGAATAACTGCCGGCCGCATCGAGATCGAGCGGCCCGAGCCCGGCCTGGCGGGTCTGGTTGGTCTCGGCACCGGCGAGCCTTGCATTGAAGCGGATGTCCGGATTGGCCGACTCCCCGGTGATTTGCGCCGTGCCGTCCAGCGTGCCCGCGGCGTCGAGGCCAGGCGAAAAATCATTGGCGAGGGCTGCCGGCAAGGCGGAGAAAGTTGCCGCCACATCGAGCGTCTGGCCTGCCGTGCCCGACAGCGTGACCGAGCCGCCGCCGAGATCGACCACCAGCCTTTGAATGCTGGTCACGCCATCGGCGATCGTCAGGCTGGACGACTCGGTAACCGCCGCCTTGATGCCGCGCACCGTCGCCTCGCCGGACGCGATCTCGATGCTGGTCGTGCCGCCGGCGATCTTCGCCCGCCCCACGGCCGTCGCCGGAATGCCTGATATGGTGGCACCACCGGTAAAGTTGGTCCAGTCGCCGTCGCGCTTCAGGTCGACGCCGATGCCGCTGACGACGGTCGCTCCCGACGTCACGCTGTCGGCCTTGATCGTGCCGGAGATCGCCGGGCTGTCGAGATAGTTGGCGATCAGCGCGCTGACGGTGATCGCCTTGGCCGCCACATCACCGCGCGCAACCGACACGCTGGCCGCATTGATGGTGACGGTGGGCGCCTCGCCGTCCTTGGCGAAGACCACGGTGCCGCCGATGTCGCCGGCCACCGTCTGCCCGGCCAGCGACGCCAGCGGCGCGATGTCGGGAGCGGCGATGGTCAGCGTGCCCAGCGGCAGGAATTTTTCGTCCAGCGCGAGGCCGCCCGACACCTTGTTCTCGCCCAGCGCCACACTGAGCCCGTTGATGGAGCGCTTGCCTTCGCTGGTCACCAGCGCCGCCTTGATGGCGAGCGGCTGCTCGTCGACCGAGCCGGTCAGCGAGACTTGCGCCGCCGGGCTTGCGATGTCCGCCTTGCCCGAGGCGATCAGCTTGATGTCCTTGACCGTCCGCCCCGACGCCGTCAGGCTGGCGCTGTCGGCCGCGACAGAAAAATCCGGCGCGTTGCGCGCGCCACTTGCCGTCAGCGCGAAATCGACACCGCCGGCAACCGGCACGCCAACCAGCGGCGACAGTACTGAGACATCGCCGAGCTTGCCCTTGATGTCGGCCTGGATGTCGCTGCCTTGCGCGCTGGCGGTACCGCTGGCGCTGAGCGAACCGGAGGTCAGCTCGATCGAATTGGCGGCGAAGGCCCCCTGCGGATCGCGGGTGGCCGTCGCCGCGAACTTGACCCGTTCGCCAAGCAGCGAACTGATCTGCGGCGGCAGCGCCGTCGACACCGCATCGGCATTCATCTTCAGCGTCATGGCGAGGTCGGCCAGCGTCACCTTGGCCGTCAGTCCGGCATTGAGCGCGTCGCTGCGCAGCGTGCCCTCATCGAGCGAGATTTCATCCTTGCTGACCGTACCGGCCAGAGAGGCCGTCAGCTTGCCGGTGATCAGCGGCGCCAGCGTCGCCACGTCGGTCTTCAGGCCGGCTGCCGCCAGCGACACGCTGACCGGGCCGCTGCGGTTCTCGATGTCGAAGCCGTCGGAATGGATCCGTGCATCGAGATTGTTCACCTGGGAGCCGCCCGCCACCACCGAGACGAGTGAAGCGCCGGCGTCGATCATCGGCGCCTTGCCGTCGCCGAACGCGCGCGCCGTGACATTGTTTATGGCCACCATGATCGGTTGCGCCGGGGTGCCGACATTGACCGTGACAGGCTCGCCCTTGGAAGCGAGTTCGACCGAAAGGTCGCTGGCGCCCTTCGGGTCGACCATGCCTGAGGCGGTGCCGTGGACAGCGCCGCTCTCGATCGTGGCGCGCTCGATGTCGACGCCGCCGGCCGCGGTTGCGGTGCCGGCGAGGTCGAAACTGGTCTTGCCGGCAAACAGCGATCTGAACTGTTCCGGCAGAAAACCTTCGAAGGAACCGTCGCCCTTGGCCTCGATCCGGTTGCCCCTGTCGGTCAGCTGATGACGGCCGGTAAGCTGGGTGACGATCTGGCCGTCGACCATGAAAGTGCCGACGCCGCTCCAGTTGGCCAGCGGCCCAGTGCCGGAGACAACGATGTTGACTGGCGGCGCGCCCGGCAGCTTGAGCAGATTGGCAATGATGCCGCCGGCCGGCTCGGCTGCCCTGAGATCGAGGTCTAGCTTGTTGTCGGCGGGCGCGAAATGGATGTTGGCGTCGACATTGCCCTGCTTGCCGTCATGGCGGGTAACGTTGAGCACCGTCTCAATCGCCAGCGGCGAGGCATCGACCTTGGCCGATCCCTTGGCCGCGAGTTCGGCAATACCGCTGCCGGCAAGTTGCTGGCCGAGCGCAATCTGCGGCAGATCGATCTGCCTGATATCGAGCGAAACCGGCAGGCCGGTCGACCCGCTCTTGGCAGGCTCCGTGCTCGCAACCGGCAGCCGTGCCAGTTCGATGCGCTCGGCGGCGATGCGGTCGGCGCTGAAGTTCTTCGACAGCAATGCCAGCGGCGACCAGTCGACCGCCACCTTGCGCGCCACCAGCCATGCGCCCTCGCGGTCTTCCAGCACGACGTGGTCCACCGTCAGCGCGCCCGACCAGATGCCGTCAATGCCGCTGACGGTGACCTTGCTGTCCCCTGATGAGGCAATGTTCGAGATGATGCCGGCAAGGTTTTCGCGGCCACGCTCGGTCTTGGTCAGCACGACAAGCGCGCCGACGGCCGCCGCCAGCACGATCAGCAGCGTGTAGAAAAAGAGGCGAAGAATGCGTCTCAACATCTTCATCGTCAGAAAGCCTGTCCGATGCCGGCATAGATGCCGAAACGCGGATCGCCACGGTCGCGGTTGAGCGGCAGGGCGGCGTCGATGCGCAGCGGCCCGAACGGCGTAATATAGCGCAGGCCGACGCCGGCGCCGACCTTCATGTCGGAAAAGTCCGGCGTCGATTTGGTCGAGACGGTGCCGGCGTCGACGAACGGCACGATGCCGATCGTGTCAGTGAGCGCGATGCGCATCTCGACCGATGTCTCGAAGAAGGACAGCCCGCCGATCGGCTGATTGTCGATGTCCTTGGGACCGATGCCCTGATAGGCATAGCCGCGCACCGAGCCGCCGCCTCCGGAATAGAAGCGCCGGTCGGCCGGAACGTGCTCTAGACTGGTGCCGACAATCGAACCCAGGGCGACGCGTTCGGCAAGCACGAACTTCGAAGCCGTATCGAGCGACTGATAGGCCGATCCCTCGCCCTTCAGCTTGAGGAAGGCAGCACCGCTCATAATGTCGTAGCTCGGTTCGGCATAGGCCAGCACCCTGAAGCCGCTTGTCGGGTTGAGCCGGTTGTCCCTGTTGTCATAGACATATTGCAGCGGGATGCTGGCAATCAGGTATTTGTGTTTGCCGAAGGTGTCGGTGACCCTGGAATAGTCGAGCGCAATTTCAGCCGACACCGTCTGCTTCTTGTCGATCTCATAGGACAGGCCGGTGCTGCCCTTGATCGAGAAATGGTCGTAGGCGTCGGGATGTTCGAGCACTGTCTTGACGCTGGCGATGAATTTCGAGGCCGGTCCGACCACGCCCGGCTTTTCGAACATGATGCCGGCATTGTAGTTGAGCTCGCTGAGATCATTGCTGCCGATACCGCTGATCTTGCCGTCAATGCGCAGCTTTTCGGCCCGGCCGAACAGATTGCGATGGCCCCAATAGCCTTCGAGGCCGAGCCCCTCGGTGTTGGAGAACGTGCCGCCGACGCCGAAATAGCGGGGCTTGCGCTCGCTGACCTGGACGCCGATCGGGATGTTGCCGTCGGCGTCGAGACTGTCGGCTTCCTTCAGCGTGACGCTGTTGAACACTTCGAGCCCAAGCAGCCGGTCGCGGGCATCGTCGATCTCGTCAGGCGAATATTGCCGGCCGCGTTTCAGCCCGGTCATGTATTCGGTGAACTCGCGATCGACCTTTTCGGTGCCTTCGACGGTGGTGTCGCCATAGCCGGCTACCGGTCCAGCGGCCACCGTCAGCGTCACGTCGAGCGTCGAGGTGTTGTGCTCGGCGACGATCTGCCTATCGGTGATCCGGGCCAGCGGCCGGCCCTCCTGCTTCAGCGCCCGCACAATCAGCGCTTCGGCCTTGAGCACGGCGCCCGAACCGGCATCCCCGCCCGCGATCAGGCCGAAATCGGCGCTCGCAAGCCCTGCGGCATCGCCTTCCAGCCGGATGTTGCCGAGCGTGAATTTGGGCCCGCTGGCGATGCTGATCACCACCGGAATCGGCTGCGGACCGGTAAATTCGGCATCCGGCGGCAAATCGTCGAGCGCCTTGCCCTGAATGGTGATGGTGACCACACCCTCATAGCGGGCATCCGAATAAAGCGCCGCGACCAGTTGCTCGCGGTCGCTGCGCGCCTTGGCCAGCAAGCCGAGCGAGCCGGAAACCGGGCGCTCCTCGTCGGCTTTCAGCGTCGAGGCGTTTTCGAGCTTCTTGACCAGGTCCTTGTCGGCATCGGGCGCCTCGATGCTGACGGAATAGCGCAGCGGGTCGACGATATCAGCGTCCTCGTTATCAGACGAACCCCACAATTTGATGCCGAAAATCTCGAAGGCGGCGGCCGAGCCTGATTCGACGACGAGCACGGTCGAGCACGCCAACGCCAAAATCAGCGCGCGCGAAAGCGCACGCCGTGGCGTGCGTCCCTTCGACATCTGCGCTTCATACGCCGGCATTAAGACAACCTAGGCTACAAAACTAAAATTGGAATGAAGTTCTGAAGTGCTCGTAAAGGGGCCACAATCCAATTGTCTGAAATAGGCAGGGCTTGGAATTCACACCTTTTGCGTTGCCGCAAGAAAGCGTGATCCCTTTCCCTGTGGATGAACTGTCTCACATACCGGTATCAGCCGGCATGGCAACCGTTGGTGGGCGGAAACCTGCCCGTCCTCGTGTTGACAAGCTTGACTGGAGCTTGAACAAGCCTTGGACGTCAGCAGTGTCTGGAGGGTGTTATGGCAATGCGCGCGGCTCGTGGTCTGTCTATCCTGATCCTTCTCTTTTTCGCCTGGGGAACTGTCGCGCAAGCGGCCGAAGCCCGCCGGGTGGTGACCTCAAACAATTCGGATTATTTCGGTTTCGATCTCAGATCGGACCAGAATGTCAGCCTCGATCAGTGCAAGACCACATGCCTCGGCGACCCCGCCTGCCGCGCCTTCACCTACAACAACAAGGCCAAGTGGTGCTTCCTCAAATCCGACTTTAACCAGTTGAAACCGTTCAGCGGCGCTATCGCCGGCAAGGTCGTCAATGTCGATGGCGATCCCGATATCGGCGCCCCGCCGGAACTCACCTTCTTCCCCAACTGGATGGCTGACCAGGCCCAGCAGTACCGCAACAAGCTGACCGATCCGGCCTATGACAAGCCAACCGAGGGTCTGGAAGCGCTCCGCGCCGCAGCCGAGCAGGCGGCGTTGACCGGCGACCATGGCCAGGCCATGAACAAATACGAGGCCGCGGTCTCGGTCCTGCCCGATGACGGCCAGCTCTGGCTCGGTCTGGCGCGTGAAACGCTTGCCATACAGCCGGCTAGCGGCAGTTCAGAATCCTATAATCTGCCGGTTAAAGGCACCTCCGCCGCCATCAACGCCTACAAATTGCTGCGCACCACCAAGACCCGCGCCGAGGTGCTGGCGCTGCTGGGCAACGGCCTCGACCGCCGCGATCTCTACCGCCCGGCCCTGCAGGCCTATGAGGCGAGCCTTGCTCTGGTCAGTTCGCCGGCCGTCAAGGCCGAATATGAGGACCTCAAGGCCCGCAAGGGCTTCCGCGTCATCGATCACTCGGTCGATGCCGACACCAGCGCGCCGCGCATCTGCGCGCAATTCTCCGAGGAACTGGTCAAGACCGGCGTCGATTACGCGCAGTTCGTCACCGTCGACAACCAGCCGCCCAAGGGCGTCGAAGCCAAGGACAAGCAGATCTGCGTCGAAGGTCTGGAGCATGGCCAGCATTACGAAGTGACCTTCCGCGCCGGCCTGCCGGCCGCAATCGGCGAGGTCACCGCAGCGCCTGTCGTGCTGTCGATCTATGTCCAGGACCGCGCACCGTCCGCCCGCTTCACCGGCGACAGCTTCGTGCTGCCGGCCGGCGCCCGCCGCGGTATTCCGGTCGTCACCGTCAACATGACCGCTGCGCAGATGAAGCTCTACCGCATCGGCGATCGTTCCCTGGCGCAGCTTCTGTCCGGCTACCAGTTCCTGAAGCAGCTCGACGGCTACGACATCTCAAGCATTTCCGACCAGATGGGCGAGCCTGTTTGGCAGGGCCAGCTCGACATCGCCAACGACCTCAACAAGGACGTCACCACGTCGTTCCCGGTCGACGAGGCCTTGCCGCAGCGCAAGCCCGGCGTCTATGTGCTGACCGCGCAACCGGTCAACGAGAATGACGACGACGATTACAATTCGCTTGCCACCCAGTGGTTCGTCGTTTCCGACATCGGCCTCTCGACCTATACCGGCCAGGATGGGCTGAATGTGTTCACCCGCTCGCTCGGCACCGCCAAGCCGATCGCCGGCGCGGAACTGACGCTGCTGGCCAGGAACAATGAAATCCTCGGCACCGCGACCAGCGATGCCGAAGGCCACGCCGTCTTCAACCCCGGCCTGACGCGCGGCGACGGCGGCATGGTGCCGGCCGTGCTGATGGCCAAGCAGGGCGACAACGACTTCGTCTTTCTCGACATGGGCCGCGCCGGCTTCGATCTTTCCGATCGCGGCGTCTCCGGACGTGCCGCACCTGGTGCGCTCGATGTCTATGCCTGGACCGAACGCGGCATCTACCGCGCCGGCGAGGACGTGCATGTCGCAGCCCTTGCCCGCGACGGCGCCTCCAAGGCGGTCGAGAACCTGCCGCTGACCTTCATCTTCACCCGTCCCGACGGCGTCGAGAACCGCCGCATTGTCGCCGACGGCGTCTCGGCCGGCGGCTATGCCGTCGACCTGCCGCTCGAAGCCAACGCCATGCGCGGCACCTGGACAGTGTCGATCTACACCGATCCCAAGCAGGCCGCCGTCTCCAGCCAGATGTTCCTGGTCGAAGACTTCGTGCCGGATCGCATCGAGTTCGACATGAAGTCCGACAAGCAGGAGATCGCCCAGGGCGAAACCGCCAACATCGACATTGACGGCCGCTTCCTCTATGGCGCACCGGCTGCTGGCCTCGCCCTCGAAGGCGAACTGACGCTGTCGACGGCGCGCGATTGGGACCGTTTCGCCGGCTATTCGTTCGGCCTTGCCGATGAACAGTCGGCCGAGCCTTCGGTCACCCCTTTCACCGGTCTTCCCGTGGTCGGCGACGACGGCAAGGCGACCTTCCCGGTCACGGTCGATCAGTTGCCCGCCACTACCAAGCTGGTCGACGCCAAGGTCACGGTGCGCATGCGCGAAACCGGCGGCCGTGCCATTGAGCGCTCGCTCAACATCGGCATTCGCCCACAGGGCCACATGATCGGCATCCGTCCGGATTTCGAGGACAATGAAGTGCCGCAGGGCGGCATCGCCAAATTCAGCCTGATTGCGGTCGATCCCGACGGCAAGCGCGAAACGCTGAAAGGCGCGCAGTGGTCGCTGGTCAAGGTCGAACGCAATTACCAGTGGTACCGCAACAACAACTCCTGGAACTACGAGCCGGTGACCTTCACCAAGTCGATGGCCAATGGCCAGGTCGATCTCAACGCCGATACCGAGGCGACCGTGACGATGCCGGTCGACTGGGGCCAGTACCGGCTCGAAATCGAGACCGCCGATCCCGAGGGCCCGGCGACCAGCTATGAGTTCGACGCCGGCTGGTATGTCTCCTCGACCTCCACCGAAACCCCTGATGGCCTCGAGATCGCCCTTGACAAGGATAGCTACGCCGCCGGCGAAGTGGCCAAGTTGAAAGTGTCGCCGCATTTTGCCGGCGAACTTCTGGTCACCATCGGCGCCGACAAGCTGCTCAAGACCATCACGGCAACCGTGCCGGCCGGCGGCAGCACGGTCGACATCCCGGTCGGCGACGACTGGGGCGCCGGCGCCTACATCACCGCAACCCTGTTCCGACCGGGCGATGCGCAGGAGACGCGCATGCCGGCCCGCGCCATCGGCGTGAAATGGCTGACGGTCGATCCGGGCTCGAAAAAGCTCGCGGTTACGCTCACGCCGCCGGACAAGACGATGCCGCGCCAGCAGCTGTCGATCCCGGTTTCAGTCGCCGGCGTTGCAGCGGGCAGCAATGCCTATGTCACGGTCGCGGCCGTCGATGTCGGCATTTTGAACCTCACCAACTACAAGGCGCCGAATCCGGAGGACTGGTATTTCGGCCAGCGCATGCTGGGGCTTGAGGTGCGCGACATCTATGGCCGCCTGATCGACGGCTCGCTCGGCACCACCGGCAAGCTCAGGACCGGCGGTGACGGCGCCGCAATGCAGACGCAAGGCAGCCCGCCGACCGAAAAGCTGGTCGCCTTCTTCTCCGGCCCGGTCCAGCTCGACGCCGACGGCAAGGCAAGGATCGACTTCGACATCCCGCAGTTCAACGGCACCGTGCGCGTCATGGCTGTCGCCTGGACCAAGGATGCGGTCGGCCATGCCTCGACCGACGTCATTGTCCGCGATCCGGTGGTGATCACCGCCGGCTTGCCGCGCTTCCTGGCGCCGGGTGATGCCGCTGTCATGCGGCTCGACGTCGCCGACACGGACGGCCCGGAAGGTGACTATGCACTGTCGATCGACACCACAGGCGACCTCTCGACCGGCGACAACCCCCTGCCTGAAAAGCTGACGCTGGCCAAAGGCAAGCGCCAGACGCTGACCGTGCCGCTGATTGCACAGACGGCGGGCAATGCCTCGATCACCATCAAGCTCGCCCATGGCGACGGCACCGCTGTCGAGCAGACGCTCTACGTCCCGGTGCGCCCGGCGCAATTGCCGGTCACCACGCGCCTGGTCGTCGACCTCAAGGGCAATGGCGGCTCGTTGCGCGTCGACAAGGAGCTGCTCGCGGCAAGCCTGCTCGACGGCGCCTCGGTCAGCGTCGGCGTTTCGCAGGCAGCCGCCTTCGACGTGCCGTCGCTGCTGATGACGCTCGACCGCTACCCCTATGGTTGCGCCGAGCAGACCACCAGCCGCGCCATGCCCCTGCTCTACGTCAACGACCTGGCGTCCTCCATCGGCATGGCAAGCGACCCCGATCTGCACGACCGCGTCCAGGCCGCCATCTACAAGGTGCTGAGCTACCAGGCTTCGGCCGGCAGCTTCGGCCTGTGGGGCCCGGGCTCCGGCGATCTGTGGCTCGATTCCTATGTCACCGACTTCCTGACCCGGGCGCGGGAGCAGAACTACGACGTCCCTGCTTTGGCGATGAGCCAGGCGTTGAGCAATTTGCAGAACTCGGTCGGCTACGACCAGGACGTCCAGGACCGCGGCAGCGAAATCGCCTACGCGCTCTACGTTCTGGCTCGCAACAAGAAGGCCTCGGTCGGCGATCTGCGCTACTACGCCGACACCAAGCTCGAAGCCTTCTCCAGCCCTATGGCCGTCGCCCAGCTGGCGGCGAGCCTGGCGCTCTACGGCGATGCACAACGTTCGGAAGCGACCTTCCAGACGGCGCTGCAACTGGCCAAGTCGACCACCGACTACGACTACTACCGGTCCGACTATGGCTCGCGGCTGCGTGACGGCGCCGCGATCCTGGCGCTCGCCGCCGAATCGAAGCCGGTGCCGACCATCGTGCCGGAGCTGATCCGGCTGGTGGCAAGGGAACGCGCCGATGCCCGCTGGACGAGCACGCAGGACGAGTCCTGGATGCTGCTGGCGGCTCGTGCGCTGAAGTCTGGCAACGACTCGATCAAGCTGTCGGTCAACGGCGCGCCGCATGCCGGTGGGTATTCCACTCAAGTAAGCGGCAGCGATATCGCCGACAGCCCGCTGACCATCGCCAACACCGGCTCGACGCCGCTGCAGGCGGTCGTCACCACGGTCGCCTCGCCGGTCGAGCCCTTGCCGGCCGGCGGTGACGGCTTCACCATCGACCGCACCTACTACAAGCTCGATGGCACCGAGGCCAACGTCACCGAGGCGACGCAGAACGAACGCTATGTGGTCGTGCTCAAGGTCTACGAGCAGAACCGCTGGCCGTCGCGCCTGCTTATCACCGACCTGTTGCCGGCCGGCTTCGAGATCGACAATCCGGGCCTGGTCTCCAGCGCCCAGCTGTCGAACTTCACCTGGCTGGCGCAGACCGACGCTGCCCATCTCGAATTCCGCGACGACCGTTTCGTCGCGGCATTCAACCCCAATGACGGCGACGGCGACCGCAACATCATGCTGGCCTATGTCGTGCGCGCGGTGACGCCGGGCACCTATGCCCACCCGGCAGCCACGGTGGAGGACATGTACCGGCCGCAATATTCGGCCCGCACCGCCACCGGCATGATGGAGATCAAGGCGCCGTAAGGCGCCTTGATAGACGTAGCGATGGCGCTGCCCCTCATCCGCCTACCGGCACCTTCTCCCCGTACAGTGACGGGGAGAAGGGGACTATCGCGAATTTCCCTGCTTGTTCTGCCACGTTGGCAATTGGCGAAACCATCGGCAATAGCGTCTTTCTCCCCGTCTCTATACGGGGAGAAATGTCCGGCAGGACAATGAGGGGCGGCGCCATGCTTTCGAGGAAATTTCTCCGCCGCACCGCAATAACCGCAGCCACCTGCGCCGGGATTCTTTCGGTTGCAGCCGCCACCCTTTGGCAGCTCGACCGCGCCTACCCGCCGCCTTTGCCCGAAAAGCTCACCGTCTCGACCGAAGTCCAGGACCGTGACGGCCAGCTGTTGCGCGCCTTCGCCACGCCGGACGGCTACTGGCGGCTCGATACACACCTCGACCAGGTCGACAAGCAGTTCGTCGACATGCTGGTCACCTATGAAGACAAACGTTTCTGGGATCATGACGGCGTCGATTTGCTGGCGCTGGCGCGTGCCGGCGGCCAGCTTGTCACCAACGGCCACATCGTTTCCGGCGGCTCGACGCTGTCGATGCAACTCGCCCGGCTGATCGAGCCGCGCGAAAGCCGCAGCCTCGGCTCCAAGCTCAAGCAGATGCTGCGCGCCATCCAGATCGAGCGGCGGCTATCCAAGCAGGAGATCCTCGAACGCTACCTGACCTTGGCGCCCTATGGCGGCAATCTCGAAGGCGTGCGCGCCGCGTCCCTCGCCTATTTCGGCAAGGAGCCGAAGCGGCTGACGGTCTCGGAAGCCGCCTTGCTGGTGGCGCTGCCGCAATTGCCGGAAAAGCGCCGCCCCGACCGCAATCTCGACATTGCGCATGCCGCCCGCGACCGCGTGCTGACCCGCATGGTTTCATCAGGCCTGCTCGGCGAGCGTGAGGCCGCGCGTGCAGCACTTGACGATGTCTCGGGCCTGCGCCGCAAACTGCCGGCGCTGGCGCCGCACGCCGCCTATGCCATGCTGCCCAAGGCCATCCCGGGCAAGCCGCTGCAGCTGACGATCCGCAAAAGCGTCCAGCAAGGGTTGGAACAGGTGGCGCGCGATGCCGCCATCAAGCTTGGCCCTCGCCTCTCCGTCGCCATGGTGATGGCCGATGCCCGCACCGGCGACATTCTGGGCGAAGTGGGCTCGGCCGATTTCTTCGATGCCAGCCGTTCGGGCTGGATCGACATGACCAAGATCGTGCGATCGCCCGGTTCAACGCTGAAGCCGTTCATCTATGGCCTCGCCTTCGAGCAGGGGCTGGTGGCGCAGGAAATGCTGATCGAGGACAGCCCGGTCGATTTCGGCGGCTACCGGCCGAAGAATTTCGACATGGGCTATCAGGGCGATGTCTCGATCCGCCAGGCGCTGCAGCTGTCGCTCAACGTGCCGGCGATCCGGGTGCTTGATTCTGTCGGCCCGGCGCGGCTGATGGCACGCTTCCGCCAGGCCGGCGTCAGCCCGGTGCTGCCGGTCAACGAGGCGCCGGGCCTCGCCATCGGCCTCGGCGGCGTCGGCGTGACGCTACGCGATCTCGTCCAGCTCTATACGGGGCTCGCCAATGGCGGCAAGGCGAACACGCTGCACGACGGCACCGAGCCGGCCAATGCCGAACGCACCACCGCCACCATTCTCGACGCCCAGGCGAACTGGCAGATCACCGACATATTGTCGGGCGTCAAGCCGCCCGAGGGCGCCTTGCAGCGCGGCATCGCCTACAAGACCGGGACATCCTATGGCTACCGCGATGCCTGGTCCGTCGGCTTCGACGGCCGCTACGTGCTGGGCGTCTGGGTCGGCCGCGCCGATGCGGGCGCCGTGCCCGGCCTTTCCGGCTATGTCTCGGCCGCCCCCATCCTGTTCGAGGGCTTTGTCCGTTCAGGCCTCGCCGCCGTGCCGCTGCCCAGCCAGCCGGCCGGCGTCGTCAAGGCCAAACGCGAAGATCTGCCGGTGACACTGGCCCGTTTCGGCGCGGGCGCCGACGGGCTGGTGCAGGCAGGCCCGACCGAGCCGGCGCCGACGATCATCTTCCCGCCCAACGGCGCCCGCGTCGATCTCGCCACCAATTCCGCCGAGGCCTCGCCGCTGGTGCTGAAGCTGCAAGGCGGTCGCGCACCATTCCGCTGGCTCGCCAACGGCAAGCCGCTCGTCGGCATCGACCGCCGCCGCACCGCCACCTGGCTGCCAGACGGCGCCGGCTATTCGACCCTCACCGTTATCGACGCCGTAGGACGCGCGGCGAGCGTGAAGGTGTTCGTTGAATAGGTGGCGCCAGGCGATTCAAAGCATTGGACTTTGCGTCCTCATGCCTTTCGTCTTCGCTCTGCCTGCCTCCGCCGATCCCCTGCCCGCCGGCTTTGTCCGCCTTGCCGATGTCGATTCCACAATCCGCCAGGACATCCGCTATGCCGGCCTGGAAAATTTTCTGCATCGCAAGGCCGACGGCTATGACGCGCCGGTCTGCATCCTCACAAGGCAGGCGGCGCAAGCGCTGTCCGGCGTGCAGAAAGCGCTCGCCACCGATGGCCTGACGCTGGTCGTCTTCGACTGCTACCGGCCGGCTCGCGCCGTCGTCGACATGGGCGAATGGACCAGGGAGGGCGGCCCGTCCGACCCGCAATGGTATCCCAAGGTCAAGCGCGGCGACCTCATCGCCAAGGGCTATATCGGCGGACTGTCCACCCATTCACGCGGCTCGACCGTCGATGTCGCCATTGCCCGCAGCGATGGCAAAAGCACATCATCCGCTGCCTGCGGTGCTACGGGTGCCGGCACACTGGATTTCGGCACCAGCTTCGACTGTTTCGATCCGGCGAGCGAAACCGCCCATCGCCCGCTCGCGGCCGATGCGGCGGCCAACCGCAAAAAGCTGCTCGATGCCATGCGCGCCGGCGGCTTCAAGAATTATACGCGCGAATGGTGGCACTACACGCTGGCAAACGAGCCGTTTCCGAAGCAGCGCTTCGACTTCCCCGTCACTGCGAATTGAAACCACCCGGAGCTACGGCGAATCTCCGCCGCGGCGGCCTTGCCTCAGCGCGGCCCGCTTCTAAATAGCGCCGGACGGCCTGGAGTCGGCCTAGGCTAATATGAGGAAAATGTTTCCTCTCAGCGCACAATATCGGCGAAAAATTGCTTCGAAGGGCCAAAAAAGGCAACGTTGAATGCATCTAATTTCTATCAATTCGATAGAGTTCAGCCGTCATCAACGGAGGCGGAAATGACCAAACCTCATTTCAGGAAACTGCTCGGCGCACTGGTCGCCACATCGATCCAGTTCGGCACGCTCGGTTTCGCGTTTGCCGATACCACCATTCTCAACGTGTCCTACGATCCGACACGCGAACTCTACAAGGCCTATGACGAGGCCTTCGTCGCGCACTGGAAGGCCGAGACCGGCGAGACGGTCACCATCCAGCAATCGCATGGCGGATCGGGCGCCCAGGCCCGCGCCGTGATCGACGGTCTCGACGCCGATGTGGTGACGCTGGCGCTCGAAGGCGACATCAACGCCATTGTCACAAAGTCGAAGAAGATCAATCCCGACTGGCGCAAGAAGTTCGAAAACAATTCGGCGCCCTATACATCGACCATCGTCTTCCTGGTCCGCAAGGGCAACCCGAAGGGCATCCATGACTGGAGCGATCTGGTCAAGGACGGTGTCCAGGTGATCACGCCCAACCCGAAGACGTCGGGCGGCGCGCGCTGGAACTACCTCGCCGCCTGGGCCTACGCCAACGCCAATGATGGCGGCGATGAAGCCAAGACCAAGGAATTCGTCGGCAAGCTCTACGCCAATGCTCCGGTGCTCGACACCGGTGCCCGCGGCTCGACCGTCACCTTCGCGCAAAAGGGCATTGGCGACGTGCTGATCGGCTGGGAAAACGACGCCTATCTGGCACTCAATGAATTCGGCGCCGACAATTTCGAGATCGTCTATCCGCCGACCTCGATCCTGGCCGAGCCGCCGGTGGCGATCGTCGACGCCAATGTCGATGCCAAGGGCACCCGCAAGGTGGCCGAAGCCTATCTCGGCTGGCTCTATTCCAAGGAAGCGCAGACGATCATTGCCAAGAACCACTATCGTCCGGCCAAGCCCGAGCTGGTGGACCCGGCGGATATCCCGAAAACCCCTGAAATCAAGCTGATCTCCATCGACGATCCGCTTTTTGGCGGCTGGAAGAAGGCACAGCCTTACCATTTCGGCGACGGTGGTATATTCGACCAGATCTACAAGCCGGCCCAGTGAGCTAAAATCTAGATCAGGACCACATGACCATAGCACCCGCCAAGGCGGGGTGGCGGTTCAGACAGCCGAGTGTCATTCCGGGTTTCGGACTGACGCTCGGCTTCTCGCTTGCCTACCTCACGCTTATCATCCTCATCCCCTTGTCGGGACTAGTCTGGCGATCGGCAGCCCTCGGCTGGACCGATTTCTTTGCGATCGCCACTGACCGCCGTACCCTCAACGCGCTTGAGATCAGCTTCGGCGCCGCCTTCATCGCGGCAGCCGTCAACGTCGTCTTCGGCACGCTCGTCGCCTGGGTGCTGGTGCGCTACCGCTTCCCCGGCCGCCGCATCGTCGACGCCATGGTCGACCTGCCCTTCGCGCTGCCGACGGCAGTGGCCGGCATCGCGCTGACCACGCTCTATGCGCCCAATGGCTGGATCGGCCATCTGCTGGCGCCGCTTGGCATCAAGGTCGCCTATACCCCGCTCGGCATCGTCGTGGCGCTGGTCTTCATCGGCCTGCCCTTCGTCGTGCGCACGGTGCAGCCGATCATGGAGGAGATCGACAAGGAAGTGGAGGAGGCCGCCGCCACGCTCGGCGCCAACCGCTTCCAGATCATTACCCGCATCCTGTTTCCAGGACTGGCGCCGGCCATCATCACCGGTTTCTCGCTGGCCTTCGCGCGCGGCGTCGGCGAATACGGCTCGGTCATCTTCATCGCCGGCAACCTGCCCTACAAGTCGGAAATCGCGCCGCTTCTGATCGTCATCCGGCTGGAGGAATACAATTACCCCGCAGCGACCGCGATTGCGGCGTTAATGCTTTTGCTGTCGTTCGTGATGCTCCTGATCGTCAATCTCGCGCAGTCATGGAGTCGCAAGCGCTATGGCTGATCCCGAAATCAAATCCTACGAGCCGCATCACGAGAGCCAGTCGGCGGCAGTGACCGAAAGCCTGCCGGTGCGGCTGCTGCTGATGGCGGTAGCCTTCGCCTTCCTCGTCATCTTCGTGCTTCTGCCGCTGATCATCGTCTTTCACGAGGCGCTGGCCAAAGGCCTCGGTGCCTACACGGAATCGCTGTCCAATCCCGATACGCGTTCGGCGATCCGGCTGACCCTGCTGGTGGCGGCCATCGCCGTGCCGCTCAACGTCGTCTTCGGCATCTCCGCCGCCTGGGCGATCGCCAAGTTCGAGTTCAAGGGCAAGGCGTTTCTGACCACGCTGATCGACCTGCCCTTCTCCGTCTCGCCGGTCATCTCAGGCCTGGTCTACGTGCTTTTGTTCGGCGCTCAGGGGCTGCTCGGCGAATGGCTGAAGGCGCATGGAATCCAGATCCTGTTCGCCGTGCCCGGCATCGTGTTGGCCACCGTCTTCGTCACCTTCCCCTTCGTCGCCCGCGAACTGATCCCGCTGATGCAGGAACAGGGCAATGGCGATGAGGAGGCAGCCCTTTCGCTCGGTGCCAATGGCTGGCAGACTTTCTGGTATGTGACGCTGCCCAACGTAAAATGGGGATTGCTCTACGGCGTGCTCCTGTGCAACGCCCGCTCGATGGGCGAATTCGGCGCGGTCTCGGTCGTGTCCGGCCACATACGCGGGCTGACCAACACCATGCCGTTGCATGTCGAAATCCTCTACAACGAGTACAACGCCGTTGGCGCTTTTGCCGTCGCTTCGCTGCTTGCCGGCCTGGCACTGGTCACACTGGTCTTGAAAACACTTCTCGAGATGCGCTACGGCGCCGAGATCGCCGCGACGCGCGGGCATTAGAGGGTTCTGTAAATGGAAGTTCGCGTTGCCAACGTACGCAAGGAGTTTGAACGGTTTCCGGCCCTCCATGACGTATCGCTTGACATCAAGTCGGGTGAGTTGATCGCGCTGCTGGGGCCGTCCGGCTCCGGCAAGACGACGCTGCTGCGGCTGATCGCCGGACTTGAACGGCCGACTCGCGGAAAGATCTTCTTCGGCGACGACGACGCCTCGCAGAAGTCGATCCAGGAGCGCAATGTCGGCTTCGTCTTCCAGCACTATGCGCTGTTCCGGCACATGACGGTCGCCGACAATATCGGCTTTGGCCTCAAGGTACGGCACGGACCGTCGCGCCCGCCGGCGGCCGAAATCCGCCGCCGCGCCTCAGAACTGCTCGACCTCGTCCAGCTTTCCGGACTGGAAAAGCGCTACCCCGCACAGCTTTCCGGCGGCCAGCGCCAGCGCGTTGCGCTGGCGCGCGCCATGGCGATCGAGCCCAAGGTGCTGTTGCTCGATGAGCCGTTCGGCGCGCTTGACGCGCAGGTGCGCAGGGAACTGCGCCGCTGGCTGCGCGAGATCCACGACCGCACCGGCCACACCACCGTCTTCGTCACCCACGACCAGGAAGAGGCGCTCGAGCTTGCCGACCGCGTCGTGGTGATGAGCCAGGGCCGCATAGAGCAGGTCGGCTCGGCAGACGAGATCTACGACACGCCGAACTCACCCTTCGTCTACTCCTTCATTGGTGAATCGAGCACGCTTCCCGTAAAGGTCGAGGACGGCCAGGTCTGGATCGCCGACCGGCCGATCGGGCTGTCGGCGCCGCATGCGCCCAGCGGCGATGCCGTGCTCTACTTCCGCCCGCACGATGTCGAACTGCTCGACGGCTGCAGCGGCTGCATCGCCGGCACGGTCGCCGCCAGCCGTCGCGTCGCCGGCACCAGGCGCGTCGAACTCGAAATCGGTGGCGAGCGCCAGCGCGTCGAGATCGAACTGCCCGTCGACCATCCAGCGGCGCAGAAGAGCCGGGTGGCGTTCAGGCCGCGGCGCTGGAAGCTTTTCCCGGCGGCATAACTGCCGCACGCCAGTGGCCCCAAGAGAATCCGTTTGGAAGGAAATCCTACCAACCGGCTGTTTCGGCAATACTTTTTCTCACCACCGGATGGCAGGCCGCGTCCCCGTGTCTGGTCGCGCTGGACATGGTCCTATTATGTTGGCGCGTTATATCGGTGCATTCGAACCGGCATTCCCAAGGAGCCCTTTTCATGAAGCGATTTTTGCTCAGCGTCGCCACCGCCGCCGGTCTGTTCCTTGCCTCCTCACAAGCATGGTCGGCCGACAAATTGCTCAACGCTTCATATGATGTCGGCCGCGAATTGTTCGTCCAGGTGAACAAGGCTTTCATCGCCGGCCACCCCGGCGTCACTGTCGACCAGTCGCATGCCGGCACCTCGGCACAGGCGCGCGCCATCGCCGAAGGCCTTGGCGCCGACGTCGTCACCTTCAACCAGGTCACCGACATCGATTTCCTGGTCAAGAAGGGCCTCGTCTCCGCCGACTGGCAGAAGGATTTCCCCGACAACGCCTCGCCCTTCTATTCGCTGCCGTCCTTCTTGGTGCGTGCCGGCAATCCCAAGCACATCAAGGACTGGAACGACCTCGTGCGCGACGACGTGCAGGTGATCTTCCCCAACCCGAAAACCTCCGGCAATGCGCGCTACACCTATCTGGCGGCGACCGCCTACGCCAAGGAGGCCTTCAAGGGCGACGACGCCAAGGTGAAGGAGTTCGTCACCAAACTGTTCAACAACGTGCCGATCTTCGACACCGGCGGGCGCGCCGCCACCACCACCTTCGTGCAGCGTGAGATCGGCGACGTGCTGATCACCTTCGAGTCGGAAACGCGCGGCATCCGCAAGGAGTATGGCGACGACAAGTTCGAGCAGGTCACCCCTACCGTCAGCCTGCTCGCCGAATTCCCGGTGGCGATCGTCGACAAGGTCGCCGACGAGCACGGCACGCGCGACCTCGCCAAGTCATATCTCGACTTCCTCTACTCGCCGGAGGGCCAGACCATCGCCGCTGAAAATGGCCTGCGCGCCCGCAACGCCGAGGTCGCGGCCAAATACAAGGCCGACTTCCCCGATGTCCGCCTGCTGACCGTGGAAGACGTTTTTGGCGGCTGGGACAAGGTGCAGAAGGAACACTTCGCCGCTGGCGGCCTGCTCGACTAGACCTATGGCAGCCGCTGACATCGGCAGCATCCGACCGAAAAACTGAACAGAAAAAGCTGGCTCTTTGCCGGCTTTTTCTTTTTCGCGCGCCTAGAGACTGCTACCCGCCAGAATCCGGCGGCATATGTGAAAAACGTTATAAAGAATCAACGCCTTTATGCCTAGCCTCTCAACCGGGTGGTCTGTTCTATGCGAAACCGGGTTGTTCAGGCGAAACGTCATGATTTGCACACAAACAACCGCCAGATGCGGGTGGTTGGGGTTTTCATGAACTGAAACGGGCATGCTTACCAAAAAAGGCAAATACGGCCTCAAGGCCCTCGTGCATCTTTCCGGCCTGCCGGTCGGCCAGCTTGCATTCGTCAACGACATCGCGGTCGCCAACAACATCCCGAAGAAATTCCTGGATGCCATTCTGGGCGAGCTGCGAAATGCCGGCTTTGTGCTGAGCCGCAAGGGTAAGGAAGGCGGCTATCGCCTCGCCCGGCCTGCCTCCGAGATCAAGATCGGCCACGTCGTGCGCGTGCTTGACGGGCCGCTGGCGCCGATCCCTTGCGCCAGCCGCACCCAGTACCAGCGCTGCGAGGATTGCGACGAAGCGACCTGCCAGGTCCGGCACATGATGCTGGAGGTGCGCCAGGCAATCGCCGAGGTGCTGGACAACAGAAGCCTCGCCGCCATGCGCGATGCCGACAATGACGATTTTCCGGTCGAACTGACGTCGCAGATTTAGATAAGTTCGAACCTTGAATGGCGTTCACCATGGCCTGCCGGCGCCGATTGCGCGCCCGTGGCAGACGCAGTAAAGCGATTTTCGGACGCGCAAGAACAGGTGGACACCGATCGGATGAGGCTGCCGTGGTTGGGAAAATCCCGGAAAGCCGACCGGACACCATCGTCCGCCGTCATTTACCATACTGAAATCATTGCCGATCTCCTGGTGCCCGAACGCGCCGAGCACGTGCGCTTCTTCAGCCGCAAGCTGGTTCGCCCCGGCAAGTTGCGCACCTTCAACAACAGGGATTTTCGCGAGCTGGTGCTGGCCGCCTTCTATCTCGGCGTCGCGGCATTGCTTCCGGTCAGCTGGTGGGCAGCGATCTGCAGCCGCGTATCGGGGCTGCGCCTCATGCGCCATATCCGCAAGGACTTCGTGCGCTACGCCGCCGCGACGCGCGCGGTGCTCGGCAACGGGATCGATGCGCAAAAGCAGTTCAGGTCCCTGCTCTACGCCAACCATCGCAGGCGATTGCTGCTTGCCGCGCATCTCGTCGGCCGCCGCTGGTCACCCGATATCCGGCTTGAGGGCCTGGAGGGCCTGGAAGCGGCGCTGAAGCGCGGCCACGGCGCCATCATCTGGTGCGATCAGTTCACTGCCCAGACCATCATCGGCAAGCGCGCGCTTTATGAAGCCGGCATCGAGGCGCACCAGCTCAGTGTCAGCGCTCACGGCATCTCCGACTCGACCTTCGGCCTGCGCTTCCTGAACCCGCCGATGGTCCAGGTCGAAAACCGTTTCCTGAAAAGCCGGATCGTGTTCGATCGCGGCGATGCCTACCAGGTCACCGGCCGGATCCAGAAGATCCTTGGCAACAACGGCGTCGTGCTGGTGACCAACACCGTGCATGCCGGTTCGACATTCACCGAAGTCGGGATCGGCGAGAGCGGCTGGACCCACCTCGCCTCGGCGCCGACGAATTTCGCCGCCAGAGGCAAGGCGGCGCTGTTTTCCATGTCGACCTTCGAGACCGATCCGTTCCGCCAGTACCGCGCCGTCCTGAGTCCCGAACTGGTGCCGACCCCGGCGGGAACCGCTGAGCCCACGACAAGGACCGGCGGCGCCAAGAACATGGCATTGCAGGCCGAATACGTCCTGCTCAAGCGCGACCGCTTGCTGGAGGCGCTGAAACTCTACCCCGAGCAAATGATGATCTGGTCCGGCGCCGACCGGTTCACCGAACGGCCGGAAAACGCCTTGCCCGATGAGGGTGGTTCATGATTTTGCGCCGGCCAGCAGGCTGGCAACGGCGCTAACGATGTCGGCCACTGGAAGCGTGGCGTCGACCGTCAGTGCCTGCTCGTCGGCGCCAGGCGGCTCAAGGATGGCGAACTGGCTGTCGACCAGGCTTGCCGGCATGAAATGCCCCTTGCGGGCGTCGACGCGCCGCTTGGCGGTGGCGGGATCGATCTCCAGATAGACGAAAACGATATCTCGGCGGAAACCGCGCAGACGTTCGCGATAGCTGCGCTTCAGCGCCGAGCAGGCGGCGACCACGCTCTGGCCGCTGCCGGCTAGGTCCGCGATCCGCTCGCCAATGGCATCGAGCCAGCCTTCGCGAAGCTGATCGGTGAGCGGCTCGCCGCTCGCCATGCGCGCGACGTTTTCGGGCGGATGCAGCCTGTCGCCTTCGACAAACACGGCCCCTTCCACTGCGGCCAGCGCCTTGCCAACGGCCGACTTGCCGCAGCCGGCGACGCCCATCACCACGATGGCCCGAGGCACCGAGCCGGGAGCGCCCGTTGGCGGCTGTGCCGTCTTTTCGTCCACGGTCAGCGGCTTGCCGGCGCGCGGCCGTAGAGCAGGAGCATGGCGACGATGACGACACCATAGATGATCTGCCGGCCGGCCTCGGGCATCTGCATGACCGACAGGATGGACTGCAACAGCGTGATCAGGATGACGCCGGCGACGGTGCCGAGATAGGAGCCGCGCCCGCCGAGGATCGAGGTGCCGCCAAGCACCACGGCGGCGATCGACGGCAGGAGATAGGCGTCACCCATCGACTGAGCCGCCTTGGAAGCATAGCCGGCGAGAAGCACCCCGCCAAAGGCGGACAGCCCGCCCGATATGGCGAAGGCGATCATCACCACGCGCCTTGTGTCGATGCCGGAGAGATAGGCGGCACGCTCGCGGTTGCCGATGCCGTAGACGCTGCGGCCGAAGCTGGTGCGGGTCAGCACGAGCACCATCGCAGCACCGATCAACGCCCAGATGATGACGGCGTTGGGCACACCCGGAATGGCAAAACCTGTCGCGAGATAACGCATGGCGCCGGTGGCCGAATCCTGTGGCGAGAAGCCACCTGTATAGACGACCATGAGCCCTTGCGCGACGGCGTTGGTGGCGAGTGTGATGATCATCGAGGGGATGCGCAGATATGCGACACCGATGCCGTTGACGATGCCGATCAGCACCCCGCACAAGATGCCGAACGGGATGGCCAGCGCCACACCGATCGGGCCATAGGCCGCGGCCGCGGCCGCCATCATGGCGCCGACCGCCACCGACCACGGCACCGACAGATCGATCTGGCCGAGCAGGATGACCAGCATCATGCCGGTGGCGATGACACCAAGGAACGACGCCACCTTGAGCTGCTGCAACAGATATTCCGGTGACAGGAAGCTGCGCGAATAGAGGCTGCCGAGAAACAGCAACAGCACGATGCAGGCAAAGGCGGTGAGCACCGCCGGATCGGCGCGGCGGATGAATTTCGGCATGCGCCCGGCGATGCCGCCGATGGTCGTCTCGCTCACAGGAACCACTCCAGCCGGTTGCGGACCCGAAACAGGGCGAAGGCGCCGAGGCTGACCGCGATCAGCAGGATAACGCCCTGGAACAGCGGCTGCCAGAGCGGGTCGAAATCGAAGACGAACAGCAGGTCGCCGATGGTGCGGAAGGCGAGCGCGCCGAAGATGGCCCCGATGGCGCTGCCTTTGCCGCCGAACAGCGAAACGCCTCCCAACACGACGGCGGCGATCGAGAACAGCGTGTAGGCGTTGCCGCTGGCATAGGCCGCGTCGCCCGTATAGGTGAAGAAGGTCAGGAACAGCCCGCCGATCGCCGCCAGCAGCCCGGCAAGCGCGTAGGCGGCGAACTTGCCGCGCCGGATCGGCACACCTGACATGTAGGCCGCCGTCTCGGATGAGCCTGCTGCGTAAGCGGCCCGGCCAAGCACCGAACGGCTGAACGGCACCCAGACGATCAGCACCACGGCGAACAGCGCGACCAGGCTTGCCGGCACCACGCCGAAGAGGCGCCCGGTGAGCGCATCGGCCAGATCCTCATTGACCGACCCGCCCGGGAACGGCCTGAGCAGCAGTGCGATGCCGAAATAGACGGCACCCGTGGCGATCGTGGCCACGATTGGCTGCAGTCTGCCGTAGATGACAATGGCGCCATTGATCGCGCCGCACAGCAGCCCGGTGCCGAGCACGGCGACGACGCCGAAGGCGGTCTCGAGGCCGGTGCCGATGACCAGCCAGGAGGCGAGGCAATTGGTCAGCGTGAAGATCATGCCGACGGAAAGGTCGATGCCGGCGGTGATCACCACCAGCGTCTGCGCCATGGCGACGAAGGCGAGCAGCACGCCCTTGTTGGAGGCCGTCTGCACGACATTGGCGGTAAATCCCGCCGGATGGTTCGCGGTGTAAATCGCGAACATGAGGATGAAGATGGCGAACGCCAGCAGCGTTCCGCGTTGTTCGGCAAGCCAGTAGCGCCAATCCTTCACGCGTCCGCTCCGTGCCTGGGGGTGGCGGCGTCGCCGCCATGGATGTTGAGCGCGCTGGCGATCAGCGCCCGTTCGGTGATCTCGGCGCCGACCAGCTCTCGCTTGACCGCGCCGTCATAGAGCACCAGCACCCGGTCGCAGCAGCCGATCAGCTCGTCATAGTCGGTTGAGTAGAACAGGATAGCGGCACCCGCGTCCGCAAGCTTGCGCAACAGTTGGTACAGCTCCTGCTTGGTGCCGACATCGATACCGCGCGTCGGGTCGTTGAGCAGGATGATGCGCGGCTGGCGCATCAGCCATTTGGCGATGACGACCTTCTGCTGGTTGCCGCCCGACAGCGCGCCGACCGGAATGTCGAGGCCCGCCGTCTTGATCGCCAGCAGCCCCACCATGTCGTCGATCAGCCGCTGTTCGGCGGCGCGGTCGATGATCCCGCCTTTGGACAGCCGGTCGAGAGCCGCGAAGGACAGGTTTTCGCGCACCGTCATCGGCAGCATCAACCCTTCCGTCTTGCGATCCTCGGGGATCAGCGCCATGCCGATCCGGTCGTCGCGCGCCGCCGCCGGGCTGGCGATCGCCACCGGCTTGCCATCGATCAGTATCTCTCCGGAGCGACCGCGCAGCACGCCGAAGAAGGCAAGCAGCAACTCGCGCTGGCCCTGGCCGTCGAGGCCGCCGAGACCCACCACCTCGCCAGCCGCGACGGTCAGCGAGACATTGTCCAGCCGGTCTGTCCACGACAGGTTGCGCGCTTCGAGCACCGGGACAGCAGTAGCCGGCAGGCGCACTGGCTTGGGCGGAAAAATATGGCTGTATTCTCGCCCGATCATCAGCTCGACGACCTCATTGTCGCTCTTGGAACCGGCGGCATAGCTAGCGACATTGCGGCCGTTGCGAAACACCGTGCACTGGTCGGCGAGTTCCGCGATCTCGTTCATCCGGTGCGATATGTAGAGCAGCGCCAGCCCTTCCTCACGCAACCGCTTCAGCACCGCGAAGATCTTGGCGACATCGGCGGCAGCCAGCGCCGACGTCGCCTCGTCGAGGATCAGGATGCGCGGCTTCCTCGCCAATGCTTTGGCGATCTCGACCATCTGCCGTCTTGAAAGGGGAAGATCCTTGACCAGCGCCAGCGGATGAATGTCGGCCGCACCCGCGCGGGCAAGGGCTTCTTCGGCAATGCGGCGCTGCGCCCTGCGATCGATCATGCCGAACCGGGTCGGCGGATCGGAAATGACGATGTTGTCGGCGACGCTGAGTTCGGGGACCAGCGACAGTTCCTGGAAGATGCAGACGATGCCGGCCTGGTTGGCGGCGGCCGGCGAGGCAAAGCTGACCTCACGCCCGTCCAGCGTCATGGACCCCTCGTCGGGCGCCACCACGCCGGCCATGACCTTGATCAGCGTCGATTTGCCGGCGCCATTTTCGCCGAGGATGCCGTGGATGCTGCCTGACGTGACCGAAAGTTCGGCCTTCTCCAGCGCACGCACGCCGCCATAGCGCTTGGAAATGCCTTCCATGCGAAAGAGTGGAACCGCACCGTCCATCAGCCCTCCGGGGCAGTTTTATGGGTTGGGATGGCAAGTGGTTCGGCGCCGCGGAGCATCCCGCGGCGCCGAATGTGCAGCCTATTGGTCCGCCTTGGTCTGCCCCATGATTTCCTGCGCGGTGAAATTGATGCCGCAGGTCGGGAAGGAATTGCCGACGAAGAAATTGTCGGACTGGTCAGGGAAGTAGTCCTGGCCTTCCTTGAAGTTCGGATCCTCGACGATGGCGAGCGGCAGCTTGACCGATTGCGGTACGACCTGACCCTCAAGTGCGGCGATCGCCGTCTTGATGGCGACCGCGACCTGGGCAGGGCCGGTGCCGGCCGAGGAGCATTTCAGGCCGTCCGCCGCGTGCGCCGCGCAGAATTTGCGGAAACCGTTCTCGGTTTCGCCGCCAAACGGCACGAACGGATGCTTGGCGTCGATCATCGCCTGAACGATGCCGGTGTCGCCGCCCTGGCCGGTGATGCCGACGAACGGACCATTGGTGGCGATCGCGTCGGCAGTGACCTTCTGCGCTGTCGGATCATCCCACTTGCCGGCGACCTCGGTGACGTCCCATTTTTTGCCCGAGGCGTCGAAGGCCTCATGGATGCCGTTGTGGCGGTCGGTATCGACCGACGTGCCGGCAACGCCGCGCACTTCAAGTATCTTGCCGCCATCCGGTATATGGTCGATTAGCCATTTGCCCCACAGCGCGCCAAGACCCTTCTGGTCGACGTTGACGTTGATGGCGTCCTTGGTGTCGAGGATGTTGTCGAAGGCGACCAGCACGACGCCGGCTTCCTTGGCGCGTTTGATGACCGGCCCGAAGGCGGTCGGATTCTGCGCGTTGACGACGATGGCGTCAAAACCGGAATCGATGAAGTTGTTGATCGCCGAGATTTGCGCCGGCACATCCTCGCCGGTCGATACGACCTTGAATTCCTTCAATTTTGCCGCGACGTCCTTCTGCGCAGCATAGGCCTTGGCCGTCTGGATCATCTGGATGCGCCAGGTGTTGGCAATATAGCCGTTGGCGAGCGCGATGCGGTATGGGCCTTCCTTCTTAGGGAATTTGAAGAACTGTGTATCGGCCGCCCACGGCGCGAAGCAGTCGGGCTCGGCCGCTGGTCCCTTGACGACTTCAGGGCCGGCCATCGCCGACGAACTCAACATGACGAATGCAGTGGCGGCAACGATGCCGCCAACGAATGACTTGATCATCGATATTCCTCCCGTTTGCAGTTCTGCTTGATGCTGTTTGTCGTGGCTATGGCGGCACGTCTCAAGGGCCCGAAGCCGGCCCGATCCCCTCCCCCTCGCCGCTTCACGGGCGAGAAACGAAACCTAGCATATTATACATAATAAACAAGCATGAGCTGTTGCTTATGTATAATAAACAGGCGTGGCTCCTCAACCACAATGCCTGCCTGATAAAAATGGTAGCGCTACCATGACATTGTGTAAAGCACCATTTGCTGAGGTCGCCAAAGCGTGTTCAGCGTGCCGTGCTCTCGCGGGGCTTGAGCTCGAAACCAAGATCGATGACCCGCTGCTCAGGCCTTCGCCCGGCGATCGCCGCCAGCGCCATGGCAACAGACCGACGTCCGATTTCATAGCGAGGCGTGCGGATGCTGGTGAGCGGCGGGAACGCCGCCTGCATCATCTCGAGATCGTTGAAGCCGACAATGCCGATTGTCTTCGGCACGTCGAGTGCGGCGCTATGGCATTCGAACAAAACGCCGAGCGCGATATCGTCATTGTTGCAGAAGACGCCGTCGAGCGCCGGCATCTTGGCCAGCGCATCGCGAAGCAGCTCGCGGCCGAGCGTCACGCTGGACAACAGCGGCGTGGTGGTGATCAGCCGCGGGTCGAACAGGCCGGCCTTCTCCATCGCCGCCCGATAGCCGGCAAGGCGCCGCTGCGAGCGCGGATCCATACGCGCGCCGATGAAGCCGATCCGCCGGTAGCCCGACTTGATCAGATGCTCGGTCGCTGTCCTGCCGCCGTCGAAATGCGAGAAGCCGACCAGCATGTCGACCGGATCGGGCCCGGTCTCCATCACCTGCACCACCGGACAGCCCGCGCTCTCCAGCAGCTTTCGCGAGGTCGGCGTCTGGTCGATGCCGGCCACGATCAGCGCCGCCGGGCGCTGCGGTGCGAACACCTGCAGCAGCCGCTCCTCCTCGAGGCCGGAATAATGGGTGTTGCCAAGCTGGACGCGGAACGGGCCGTCCGACAGGCTGTCATAGATGCCGCGCACCACTTCGGCGAAGACGTTGTTGGTCAGCGACGGCACCAGCACGCCGAACACATCGGCGCGCGCCGAGGCCAGCGCCCGCGCATTGGGATCCGGGACATAACCGAGCTCCTCGACCGCGGCCTGGATCTGGCGGCGCAAATCCTGGCTGACGCGGTCGGGTTCGCGAAGCGCTCGCGACACGGTGATGGCGCCGACGCCGGCCTTGCGCGCGACATCGGCGATCGTCGGGCGGCCGCCGCCGCGGCGCGAGCGCGGCTTGGTCACGGCCCTGCCCTCTGCGCCGCGCGCGATTGCGACTTCGTCGTCTCTGTCGCCATGTTTGTCCGGCTTCCCCAACTAGGCCATGCCAGCTTGGCGTCGCGCAGCAACTGACGATTGTCAAGCCGACGGCGGGTTGCGGCCTCGCCGGCTGAAGTCTTTCAGGCCGCAACCATGGCCGGGCGCCCGGCCCTCCACATCAGCAAAAGGATAGCCGCCACGTTGACCAGGTTCCACGCGATCCCGTTGAGGAAGGCCGCGGCGTAGGAGCCGGTCAGATCGTAGATCCAGCCCGACATCCAGCCACCGATCGCCATGCCGAAGATCGTCGCCATCATGACGATGCCGATACGCTGGCCGGCCTCCTTGGCGGGCAGGTATTCGCGCACGATGATAGCATAGCAAGGCACGATGCCGCCTTGCGACAGGCCGAACACCAGCGACACGACATAGAGCGAGGCGAGCCCGTCGAACGGGATATAGAACAGCAGCGACAGGCATTGCAGCACGGAACCGATAAGCAGGGTTTTCACGCCGCCGATGCGGTCGGCGACAAAGCCGGAGGCGAGCCGGCTGACGACGCCCGCGGCCATCATGATCGACAGCATGTCGGCGCCATGCGCGATGCCGTAGCCGAGATCCATGCAATAGGCGACGATGTGCACCTGCGGCATGGACATCGCCACGCAGCAGCCGAGACCGGCGATGACCAGCAGCACCTGTAATGCCGCCGGCGAGATTGAAATCGGCTGCACAGGCCGGCTTCCAGGCGAGCCGGCCTGTGCCGCGTCGGGAGCGCGGCGCTGTAGCAACAACACCAGCGGTATCATGGTGACCAGACAAAAGACGCCGATGGCGGCATAGGTGAAGCGCCAGCCTTCCGCCTTGATCAGCGTCGGCATGATGGTTGGCCACAGCGCTCCGGCGAGATAATTGCCCGCGGCCGCCGCCGTGACGGCGACGCCGCGACGACGGTTGAACCAGTGCGAAATATCGGCGATCAACGGTCCGAAGATCACCGATGAGCCAAGGCCGATCAGCACTCCCTGGGCAAGAGTGAATTGCAGGATCGACGTCGACGCCGCCGCGAGCAGCAGTCCGGCGGCGAGTGCCACCGAGGAGATCAGCGCCGGGATCCAATAGCCCATGCGGTCGATGGCGCGGCCGACCAGCACGTTGCCGGCGGCAAAGCCCACCATGGTTGCGGTGTAGGGCATTGATGCCGCCCCGCGGTCAACGCCGAATTCGGCCTGCACGGCCGGCAACACCACCACGACGGCCCACATGCCGACGGCGCCGATCGTCGCCAGCAGCATCGAGATGGCAAGCCGCATCCAGGCATAGGAGCTGTCGATGCCAGGGTTGCTCGCCGGGTTGGCGATGATGGGGGTCAAGGCGTTTCCTGTCCGCGGTTCCGGGAAGTCGACCAGCGCCACTATCGGCGCATTCGCGGCGACGGGCAGCGCCACAGTGGCCCGATCGGTGGCTCCAGCGGCCAGGCAGATTTCTTCGGAACCGACAACGCCGTGCCGAGTTTTCGACGAAAGGAGTTTGCCATGACCGCGAAGAAAAAATGGTCAGCCGAGGTGACCGAGCACAGCAATGCGATGGACCTTGAGGAGCACATCTTCGAAGCCGACGACCCCAAAAAGATCGCGGCTTCGCTCAAACGCTCGGCCGAGCACAGCGACCGGCGCAAGGCCGAGCCGTTCCAGTCGGCGATGTCGATGCTGAATTTCTACATCAACCGCGCCGGCAAGAACCTCCCGCAGGCCCGCCGGAAAGTGCTTGAGGATGCCAAGGACGAACTGCGCGTCGCCTTCGGTCGGCCGGAGCAGGACTAGTCCTCACAATTGGCTCCGCCAAATTTGCTTGAACTGGACCTAGTGACAGGTCCTCTTTCCCTCCAGTTTGCCAGCCTCGGCATTGCGTTCCCCAAGCCTGCAAAGTGGCGGCATGACGGTCAAGATCGGCATCAATCCCATTACCTGGAGCAATGACGATGTTCCCGAACTCGGCGGCGACACGCCGCTCGAGACCTGCCTGTCGGAAACCAGGCAGGCCGGCTATCGCGGC
This sequence comes from Mesorhizobium sp. WSM4306, assembly GCF_007003975.1. Lineage (GTDB taxonomy): Bacteria > Pseudomonadota > Alphaproteobacteria > Rhizobiales > Rhizobiaceae > Mesorhizobium. The sequence goes on along the minus strand of NZ_VFTC01000015.1, from coordinate 98,114 downwards.
ACCGAGCTCGGCGGCAAATTTCCCAGGCGAAGCGACGAGCTTGGGGCGATGCTGTCGTCCTATGGGCTGGAGCTCGTCTCCGGCTGGTATGACGGCCGCATTCTCGACCGCACGGTCGACGAGGAATTCGCTGCCATTACCCCGCATCTGACCCTGCTGCGCGACCTCGGCGCCAAACTCGTCGTCTATGCCGACACGTCGCGCGGCCGTCATGACGGCATTTTTGCCCCAATCTCGCAGCGGCCGCGACTCGCCGATGGCGAATGGGCCGCCTATGGCGAGAAGCTGACTGAGCTCGCCGACCGCATGGCCGCCTTCGGCGTCGGCATGGCTTTCCACCACCATATGGGCACCATCGTCGAGACCGACGACGAGGTCGACAGGCTGATGGCTACGACCGGCAAAAGCGTCGGCCTGCTGTTCGATACCGGCCATTGCCTGTTTTCGGGCGGCGACCCGGCCTTGCTCCTGAACCGGCATCTCGATCGCATCGTGCACTTCCACTGCAAGGACGTCCGCATGCCCGTGCTCGAAAAGGCACGGCGCGAGGACATGAGTTTCATGGCGGCTGTGATGGAAGGGATCTTCACCGTGCCCGGCGATGGTTCTGTCGACTTCCTGTCGCTGCTGAAGCCGCTGGCCAAGCGCGGCTTCGAAGGATGGATCGTCGTCGAGGCCGAACAGGACCCGGCCAAGGCAAATCCCTTGACCTATGCCACGAAGGGTTACGCTTCGCTTCTCGCCACGGCCCGCAAGGCCGGGTTTGAGGTAGCGACACGAGACTTGGCCTGACCACCGCCGGGGGCTGGTGGTTGGCCGGCTGGGCGCGCGCCTCGGTAGGGTAGCGACGCGAAAGCGCCCGGCGATCCGCGCCGCCGTCCTCCCCTGGCGGCGCGGATCGCGCAATTCTCGGCACCGGCTTGGGAGGTCGGATTTTCGGAGTTTCCAGCTTGAGGCTGGCGGCAAGCCGTGCCTTGATACAGGTGGAGGAGCGATATGGCATTCGAGGCGGCACTCGGCATGGAACGGCTTTGCACCATCCGTGAGATTGCGCAAAAGGCGGAACTCGGCGCCGCCACCGTGCATCGCGCGCTGAAGAACAGCCGCGAGGTCCGTCCCGAAACCAGGCGGCTGGTGCTCAAGACCGTCTGCCTTCTCAACGAAGAGAAGATCGCCCGCGCAGCCAGGTTCGTCGGAGGCTGGAGCATGATACCGAAAAGTGTGAAGCGGTTTTCTCGGGCAAACGGGCCCGTTTGCCCAGGCATCATGCTCTATCTCTTAGATCTAGAGCCGGATGATTTCAGGTCGAACAGACCTGAAATCATCCGGCTCTAGACTTTGGGCGACCACATGCGCCTTTCCCTCGACATCATGTCGGTCGACCGCGGCTCGGACGAGCCGATGCACCGGCAGATCTATGGCGCCTTGCGCCGCTTCATCCTCGACGGCCAGATCCAGCAGAATACGCTTTTGCCCTCGACCCGCTCTCTGGCCGAAGACTTGAAAGTCGGCCGCAACACGGTGATCGCCGCCTACGATCAGCTGCTCGCAGAAGGTTTTATCGAGGCGCGCGCCGGCTCCGGCACCTGGGTGGCGCCGATCCAGCAGAAACGCCCGCCGGCCTCGCTGCGGGCAGGTCTAGCCGCTCCGCAAAAGCTGTCGCGGCGCGGCCAGACCATCGTCAACGGCCCGCAGCCACCGCGCAATGCGGGCGTCATCAACTTCCATCCCGGCGTGCCGGAAACGGCGTCCTTCCCCTTCACCATCTGGTCGAGCCTTCTGGTGCGCAATGCCCGCAGCCGTGACGAGAACCTGCTTGGCTATCTCTCCTTTGCCGGCCATCCCGGCCTGCGCCAGGCCATCGCCTCGACCATCAGCCTGTCGCGCGGCATCAACTGCACCGCCGACCAGGTCATCATCGTCACCGGCGCGCAGGCCGCGCTCGACCTCGCCTCGCGCGTGCTGATGGACGAGGGCGACCATGTCTGGATGGAGGAGCCAGGCTATCTCGGCGCCAAGAGCGCCTTCCTCGCCAGCGGCGCGCAACTCGCGCCTTTGAAGGTCGACCGGCAGGGCTGGCATCTGTCCGACCCAGAGCTGCCGCCGCCACGGCTGATCTATGTGACGCCGTCCTGCCAGTGGCCGTTCGGCACCATCATGCGCATCGAGGAACGGCTGCAACTGCTCGACATTGCCGAGCGCCACGGCGCCTGGATCGTCGAGGACGATTATGACGGCGAGTACCGTTTTCGCGGCCGGCCGGTGCCAGCCTTGCGCGGCCTCGATCACGCCGACCGCGTCGTCTATATCGGCTCCTTCGGCAAGACGCTGATCCCGGCGCTGCGCATCGGCTACCTCATCGTTCCGCGCGAATTGTCCGTGCCCTTCGACCGCGCCGTCTCCATCACCGGCCAGTTCGCGCCGCTGATCCTGCAGGCGACGGTCAATGATTTCATCACGCAGGGCTATTTCGCCACGCATCTGAAGCGCATGCGCCGGCTCTACGCGCGCCGGCAGGCCAATTTCGTCAAGCTCTGCGAGGAGCATCTGGCCGAATGGCTGGCGGTAACCGAGAACGATTCCGGCATGCAGCTGCTGGCAAGTTTCACCAGGCCCTACAAGGACGGCGACGTCGTCGCCGCCGCCGTCAAGGAAGGGCTCGACGTGCAGGGCATCTCAATCAACTACCACTCCGGCGAGCCGGAACACGGCCTGTTGCTCGGCTATGCCGCGATGGATGAACGCCAGATCCTGCGCGCCGTGCTGGCGCTGCGTGCCGCCTTCATGCGGCTGGACCGGCAGTAGGCCGGTCCAGATAGGCGCGTTTCAGTTCACGCTGTCGAATTTCTGCAGGTCGACCGGCGCTGCCTTGCGCACCTCGACATCGTCCAGCGAGGCGTTTTCCAGTGCTACCCGCGCGGCCGCGTCGATGTTGTGGATCATGTCGCCGATCTCGGCATCGCCATGCGCAGGGTTCATCGCCACCATCACCGTGCGGTTGAGAATGTCGAGCGAACCCTTGCCGAGATCATCGGCATAGGTGAGTCGCAGGCCCTTGTTCTGAGGCAGCGTATAGGGGTTGAGCGCCGGATGGTGCGCACCCTCATGCATCAGCACCTGGTCCCATTGGGTGAAGTTGTGGCGACCGGTCTTGCCGGCAATGACGCTGGGAATGGTCTTGGAAAAAGTCTGCGCCGCCTGCTCGTTCGGCAAGAGATACATCACCTGCGCCGCGCAATCGTCGTCCGGGCTGTTCATCGGCGACGGCGTCAGGCCGAGATTGCCGAGATGGCGCGTGCCAGCCAGCACCTTCTTCTTCTCCGCCCGCATCGCCTCGATGATGCCGTCGAGCCGATCAAGCTGGACATTGAGCATCGCCCCCATCAGTTCCGAGGCGCGCGCACCGATGCCGGCGAACGGCTTGATGCTGTCATTGCGGCCCTGCCAGTAGAAGTGACAGGGGTCGATGGCGCAGCGCGCCCGCTCCGCCACCTTCGGATCGCTGGTGGCGATGCCGCCGCCCTCGCCCGAAGTCATGTTCTTGAAGTAGTTGAAGGAGTAGGCGCCGGCATGGCCGATCGAGCCCAGCTTCCTGCCCTCATAGCCGCCGCCAATGCCCTGGCAGACGTCCTCCAGAACCAGCAGGCCGCGCTTCTTGGAAATGTCCATGATGGCATTCATGTTGCAAGCGGCACCCCACATATGCACGGGAATGACTGCCTTGGTGCGCGGGCCGATGGCGTCGCGCAGGGCTACCGGATCGATGGTCAGGCTTTCGTCGATATCGACGATGACCGGAATGGCGCCGACTGACAGCACGGCGGTAGCGGTCGCCATATAGGTGTGCGCCGGCACCAGCACTTCGTCGCCAGGCCCGATGCCGAGCCCGATCAGGCCTGCAGCGAGCCCGTAGGTACCGCTGGCGGCAAGCGCAAAGTGCTCGACGCCGAGGTGCTTGGCATAGCGCGCCTCGAAGCGGTTGCATTCGCTGTTGTCGCCATAGCGGAACAGCGCGCCCGAGCGGATCACCCTGGCAATGGCTTCGATCTCTTCTTCGCCGGCAGTGTACATGGCAGCTCTCCACATCGCTTGATGGTGTGAAAGCTCTACGCTTGCCGGCGCTGTTTGAAAGAACCACTCCGCCGCGATCGGACCAAGCCATCCCGGCTGCGCGAGCACGCGTTTGACGCCGAATGCGGGCATAACGAATGAAATCAGCATTCCACAATGCAGGCCCCGCGGAAAAATTGTACCCATCCGAATTCGCTGAAGTGGCCCTGTCGGAAGACCGGCTTTGGGCGTTCCATCGCGTCCAGTTGGGCAAACGGTCGGTTCCATGCAGCACGGGACACACTTTGGAAGACCCTCGCAACCGGCGTGCCGGCAAGACGGTGGCCGTTCATGAATGCCCCCATGAATGCCCAAACACGACAACTCGTCCTGCACGAAGACGATGTCGGCATGTGCCATGGCGCCAACAGCGCCTTCGTCGAACTGACCGCGCTGGGCGCCTGCAGCTCCGGCGCGGTGATGGTGCCTTGCCCGTGGTTCCCGGAGATGGCCGAGGCGGCAGCCGCGAACCCTGCCCTCGATCTCGGCGTCCACCTGACGCTGAACAGCGAAAAGCAGCACTACAAATGGCGCCCGTTGACGTCGCCATCGCGCGCGGCCGGCCTGACCGACGAGTTCGGCTATTTCTGGCCCGATGTCGCGACCACCCGCCGCAAGGCGGCACCTCAGGCGGTCGAGACCGAGCTGCGCGCCCAGATCGACACCGCCTATCGCGCCGGCATCGACGTTACCCATCTCGACGCCCATATGGGCGCGGCCCTGTCGCCCGAGTTTTGCGATGTCTACATCAGGCTCGGCCTGGAATACCGACTGCCGGTGCTGCTGACCAAAACCCTGTCGGCCTATGCGCCCAACGACAATCTGGTCGGCGTCACCGAAGCGGCGTTCCAGCGCGGCGTCGCCGAGGCCCGCGCCAAAGGTTTTGTCATCTTCGACGCCGCCATCCAGACGACCTGGGGCCGCCCGCGTTCGAAGCCGATAGAGCCTGCCTACAAGGCGCTGGTCGAAGGCGTGCGTGAAGGCCTGACCTTCTTCTGCCTGCATTTCAACGCGCCGGGCGAGCTCGAGCTGATCGAGCCGCGCTCCGCCTATATCCGCACCGAGGAATATGAGCTGTTCCGTGACCAGAGTTTTCGCGACTGGCTCGGCGCGCAGGACATCGACATCATCGGCATGAAGCCGTTGCGCGAGGAGCTTCGTGTACGGCTCGGAGCATCGACACCGGCAAAGGCCCGCAAAGCGGCCACCCGGTCAGCGCCGTAAGGAGGTTTATCGCCTCGGCGCAAAGAGGGAATTGGAACTGCAACGACAATGGGAGAATGACATGAAGACTGTTTTGAAACTGGCGCTCGGCGCGCTTGTCTCGATGAGTATGCTGGCGGGTGTCACGCAGGCCGCGGGCCTGAAGGACCCCAAGGATGTCCGCATCACCTTCGTGGTGCATGGCTCGGCCTCCGACCCTTACTGGTCGGTGGTCAAGCGCGGCGTCGACGATGCGGCCGCACTCACCGGCGCCAAAGTCGAATACTATGCGCCGCAAGTGTTCGACGTGGTCGAGCAGGCGCGTCTGCTCGACGCGGCCATCGCCACCAATCCCGACGGCATCGCCGTCTCCATCGCCGACGCCAATGCACTCGGCAAATCGGTCAAGGCAGGTCTTGCCGCCAACATCCCGATGGTGGTGCTGGATTCCGGCGAAAAGGAGGGCGCCGAACTCGGCACGACGCTCTATGTCGGTACCGTCTCCGAATATGATTCCGGCAAGAAGGCCGGCGAGCGGCTGGCCAAGGACGGCACGCTCAAGGTCGTCTGCATCAACCACGAGGTCGGCAATGTCAGCCTCGACCAGCGCTGCCAGGGCTTGAATGACGGGCTGAAGCCTTCCGGCGGCGGCACTGAAGTCCTGACCGTGTCTCCCGATCCGGCCGACATCCAGCGCCGCACCGAAGCCTATCTGTCGGCGCATCCTGACACCCAGGCCGTGTTCGCGCTCGGCGCCACCGCGGCCAACCCGCTGATCCCGTTCTTCCGGCAGAAGGAACTGTTCGGCAAGATCAAGCTCTACACGTTCGACATCAGCCCCGAAGTTCTGGATTCCGTCGTCGCCGGCGAAATGGGCTTCGGCATGGACGCCCAGCAGTATCTGATGGGCTATTTGCCGGTGATCTATCTGGTCGAGCACGCCACGCACGGCTTCTGGCCGCAGAACAACGCCTATACCGGCCCGCTGTTCATCGACTCGCCCGACAAGGCCAAGGCGATCCTGGCGCTCGCCAAGGACGGCATCCGCTAAGGCCTGAACGATCTCTGCAGGGAAGGCCCCGTGGCGCTTTCCCTGCAGTCATCGACATTGCGAATTGAGCGATTGGGGAGCCTAATGGCTGTCGTGGAAGACAAGGCGATACCTTCGGAAGCACCAGCGAAAGACCGTTTCGGCATGACGTCGAAGCGCGCCGCCGGCGCCGATGAGCGGCTGGCCAAAACCGGCCGGCTGACACAATGGCTGCGCCGGCCCGAAGCCGGCGCCGCCGGTGGCCTCATCGCCACAATCGTCATCTTCGCGCTGCTGCCGGGAGCATCGAACCTCTATTCGCTGCAGGGGTCGATGACCTTCCTGACGCTGGCGGCCGAACTCGGCATCATCGCCACCGCCGCAGCTTTGCTCATCATTGCCGGCGAGTTCGATCTCTCGGTCGGCTCGATGGTCGGCTTCGCTGGCGTCGTCATTGGGCTTACTGTGAAATATTGGGGCCTGCCGTTGTGGGGCGGCATCGCTTGCGCTTTCGCGGTCGCCATCCTCACCGGCTACGTCAACGGCCTGATCGTGGTGAAGACCCGCCTGCCCTCCTTCATCGTCACGCTGGCCTCGCTCTACATCCTGCGCGGCCTGTCGATCGGCATCACCCGCGCCGTCACCGGCCGCACGCAGATCCCCTATATCCTCGACGGCGCGCCGGACCCGGCCACATCAGGCCTGTTCAATGGCCATCTCCTGACCGGCTTCTTCCACTGGATGGGCACGCAGGGCTGGATCGCCACCCGCACCGACGGCATCCCCTTCGTCGTCGGCATTCCGATGTCGATCGTCTGGTGGCTCGGCCTGACCGCGCTTGCCGGCTACGTCCTGACGCAGACCAAATACGGCAACTGGATCTTCGCCACGGGGGGCGACCTCAATGCCGCCCGCAATGTCGGCGTGCCGGTCGACCGGGTGAAGATCGCGCTCTTCATCTACACCGCTTGCGCGGCGACCTTGCTTGCCACCATCCAGGTGATGGAGGCCGGCTCCGCCGACACCACGCGCGGCCTGCTCAAGGAATTCGAGGCCATCATCGCCGCGGTCATCGGCGGCGTGCTGCTCACCGGCGGCTACGGCACCGTCTATGGCGTGCTGTTTGGCGCGCTGATCTTCGGCCTGGTGCAGATGGGCATCTTCTACACCGGCATCGACACCGACTGGTTCAAGGTCTTCCTCGGCATCGTCATCCTGATGGCGGTGCTGGTCAACAACTACATCCGCCTCAAGGCGCTCGGACGCGGAGGCGGCAAATGACCAACTCGGCCCAGACCATCCAGCCGGCCCACATCGTCCAGCCAGCCATGGAACTGCGCGGCGTCTCCGTCAATTTCGGCTCGGTGCGCGCGCTGCAGGACATCGACATCAAGGTCTATCCCGGCGAGGTCCACTGCCTGCTCGGCGACAACGGCGCCGGCAAGTCGACGCTGATCAAGGTGCTGTCGGGCGTGCACCGGCCGAGCAAGGGTGAGATTTTCGTCGACGGCAAACCCGTCACCTTCCGCAGCCCGCGCGACGCGCAGGACCTCGGTGTCGCCACCGTGTTCCAGGACCTCGGCATGATCTCGCTGATGTCGATAACACGCAATTTCTTCCTCGGCCGCGAGCCGACGAAGAGCAGCCTGCCCTTCTCGCGCATCGACAAGGACCGCGCCAACACCATTGCGCGTCAGGCGATGGCCGATATCGGCATCGACGTGCGCGACCCGACGCAAGCCGTTGGTACGCTGTCGGGCGGCGAACGCCAGTCGGTGGCGATCGCGCGCGCCGTGCATTTCGGCGCCAAGGTGCTGATCCTCGACGAGCCGACTTCGGCGCTTGGCGTGCATCAGGCGGCGATGGTGTTGAAATTCATCATCGAGGCGCGCATGCGCGGGCTGGCGGTGATCTTCATCAGCCACAACATCCACCACGCCTACCCCGTCGGCGACACTTTCACCTTGCTCAACCGTGGCCGCAACCGCGGCACCTACGCCAAATCAGAAACCTCGCGCGACGAGGTGATTTCGATCATGTCGGGCGGTGAGGATTTGAAGGCGGTGGAAGCGGAGATCGCCGGCCTGCTGGCGCAGATCAGCAATCGACCAACGGCGGCGCCGTGAACTGTTTTAGACTCCATTTGCAGGAATGATTGCATGAGCAGGATACGGGTCGGCGTCATCGGCGCCGGCATGATTTCGCAGGTTGAGCATATTCCAAACCTGTTGCGGCTCGGCGATCTGTTCGACCTGGTCGGCGTCGCCGATCCGTCGAAAATCTCGCGCGAATATGCCAGCGAAATCCACGGCATTGCCAATTTCGAAACCCCGGAGCAGCTGTTCGACCAGAAGCTCGACGCCGTCGTCATCGGCTCACCCGACCCGCTGCATCACGAGCAGGTGCTGGCGGCTCTTGAGCGCGGCCTGCATGTCTTCTGCGAAAAGCCGCTCTGCTATTCAACGAAGGAGATCGCCGAGATCGTCGCTGCGTGCGACAAGGCCGGCAAGGTCATGCAAGTCGGCTACATGAAGCGCTTCGACCCGAGTTACCGGCTGGCGCTGGCCTCGCTGCCGGGCAGCGCGAAGACGCTGCGCTCCATCTCGACCGAGGTCAACGATCCCGATGCCTGGCCCTTCATCGCCCACCAGCGCTATATCAGAGGCAACGACATTCCCAAGGACCTGGTTGCTGCCGCGCAAGCCAAGCAAAAGCAACAGGTCGAGCACGCCATCGGCCGGCCTCTAACTGAGCTCGCTTTCCGTGGATTTACCGGCGCTTACAGCTCCGCCTTGATTCACGATGTGAATGCCGTGCACGGCCTCCTCGACGCACTCGGCGTGCCGGATGGCGAGGTCGTCGGCGCGCAGATCTTCGCCAATGGCGATGGCGGCCAGGGTACGGTGAAGTTGCTCGACGGCCAGGCGCTGTGGACCATGACGCATCTCACCGTGCCGAAACTTGCCGACTACAAGGAGCGCATCACGCTGTTCTTCGACGATGCCAGCCTTGAACTCGAATTCCCATCGCCCTGGCTCAACCATCATCCGACCCGGCTGACGGTGAAGAAGTCGGACGGCCATACGCTTTCGACACGCGACCTGCGCGCCGGCTACGGCGAAGCTTTCGTCGAGGAACTGCGCGGCTTCTGGGGCGCGATCGTCAAAGGTGACGAAGTCGTCAACCCGCCCGAGCACGCCGCGCGCGACCAGGCGCTGCTGATCGCGCTGACAAGACGGCACTTAGCCGGATAGCCTGCAGGCTGATCCCGCTTTTAGCGGGTGTTGATGACGCCGTCGGTGTTGGCAAGCAGCTTGCGCACGGCATTGCGGGCCGCCTCCGGTCGTTGCAGCCGGATGGCTTTCTCGATCGCCTCATGCAGCTGCTGTGCGTGCTGCAGATCGTCGAGTTCACGCGTCGTAAAGGTGAACAGATGATCGAGGGCAGATTCGATCAGCACGCCGAGCGGCACCAGCAGATCGTTGCCGGAGGCGCGCAATATGGCGAGATGAAAGCGAGTGTCGGCGCGCGTGCGTTCCTGCAGGCTGGTCGCCTCGCCCATCTCGCGGCAGGCCTGGCTGATCTCGGCCATCTGCTCTTCGGTGCGCCGCATGGCGGCGAAGGCTGTCGCTTCCGGCTCGATGATGTGGCGGAATTCCTGCACCGTTTTCAGGAACACTTCGCGGTCGGGCGAGGTCGCGTACCAGGCGAGCACGTCGCGATCGAGCAGGTTCCAGCGCTCCCTGGGTTCGACCCAGCTGCCGATCTTGGGACGTGATGCCAAAAGGCTCTTGGCCATCAGCATCTTGATCGCTTCGCGCACCGCCGAGCGGCTGACGTTAAAGGTTTCCGACCATTTGGCTTCATTGGGCAGGATGGTGCCCGGCGGATAATCGCCGCGCACGATCCGAAGTCCGATTTCGCTGGCCAGCGAGGCATGCACGCTGGAGCCGGGCACCCGGGTTGCGTCGGCCCGACGAAGCGCCGCCGGGCGCTCGGCTGCCGCCACCTTGTCGGGCTTCTTTCCCTTATTCGGCTTTCCGTCCCTCATGCGTCCACAAAGTCCGGATTTCGAAAGCTGTCAAGCAGGGGAAAGGGCGTTGGCGGCAAAGCCTGAGGCTGTGCACAGATCACCTTAGAACCTTGCCTCCAAAGCTCTATTTGCCAGCCCTATTTGACGTATTTGCGCCAGCTGTGCTCGGGACGGAAGCCGAGCAAGTCCCTGGCCTTGCGGTTGGAGAGCAGCGTCTCATATTCGCCGAGCTCCGCCTTGACCGGCACATTTGGGTAAAACCGCTTCAACAGCTCGGCCGTCGGCAAGTCGGACGAGGTGTCGTCATTGGCGGCGTTGAACACCTGAAAACCGAGGCCGTCCTTTTCCACCGCACGCAGCGTGATCTGGCCGAGGTCGCGGGCATCGACATAGCTCCAGGCGATGCGCTTGCGGAAGCCCGGATCGGCAAACCACTTCGGAAACAGCGAATATTCATGCGGTTCGATGACGTTGCCGATGCGCAGTGCATAGATGTCGGTGCCGTTGCGCTGCGCAAAGGCACGCGCCGTGTGTTCGTTGACGACCTTGGACAGCGCATAGCTGTCCATCGGATCGACGTCGTATTCTTCATCGAGCGGGAAATATTTGGGGTCGCGCGGTTCGTTGGCGAACACCACGCCATAGGTCGTCTCGCTGGATGCGATCACCACCTTCTTGATGCCGAGCTTCACTGCCGCTTCGATGACATTGTAGGTGCCCATCGCATTGATGCGGAACACCTCATTGTCGGGCGTGATCATGATGCGCGGGATGGCGGCGAAATGCACCACGGCATCGACCGGCTGCGAGCGCAGCGACGGGTCGAATTCATGCAGGCCCATATAGCTCGTCAGCGCGTTGAACACCTGGCCGCTGTCGGTTATGTCGGTGATCAGCGTGCGCACCTTGGGATTGTCGAGCGGCTTGGTGTCGATGTTGAGCACTTGGCAACCCTGCTCGACCAGATATTGCACGACATGGCGCCCGGCCTTGCCGCTGCCGCCGGTGAACATGATCCGCTTCGTCATTTTGCGCTCCAATGCCTGGGATTTCTGTGTATTGTCAGACAATATAGCGTTCCGCAACCACCCTCGCCTGCAAAACGGCGGCGCCTGACATCAATCATTGTGAACAGGACTTCAAGACATGACCACGACCGCCGCGAGCGAAAAGATCGGCTTTATCGGCCTTGGCCTGATGGGGCACGGCATCGCCAAGAACATCGTCGACAAGGGTTATAGCCTGACCTTCCTCGGCCGCAAGAACCGCAAGCCGGCCGAGGATCTGCTCGGCCGCGGCGCCAAGGAAGCGGCGACTTCGCGCGATGTGGCGGCGGCATCTGATATCGTCTTCATCTGCGTCACCGGCTCCCGCGAGGTCGAAGCCATTATCCGCGGCCCCGGCGGCCTCAAGGAGGGCCTGAAAAAAGGCTCGGTCGTCGTCGACTGCTCGACCTCCGATCCGGTCTCAAGCGTGGCGCTGGCGGAGGAACTGAAGGAGATGGGCGTGGACTTCGTCGATGCGCCGCTGAGCCGAACCCCGAAGGAAGCCTGGGAAGGCACGCTCGACGCCATGGTCGGCGCGCCCGACGCGCTCTTTGCGCGTGTGAAGCCTGTCATCGAGACATGGGCCGGGCGCATCGTCCATATCGGCAACACCGGTGACGGCCACCGCATGAAGCTGCTTAACAACTTCATTTCGCTGGGCTACGCCGCTATCTATTCCGAAGCGCTGGCGCTGGCCGAAAAGGTCGGCATCTCGCCGCCGCGTTTCGACAGCGTCATCCGCAATGGTCGCATGGATTGCGGCTTCTACCAGACCTTCATGCGCTGGACGCTGGAAGGCGATCGCGACGCGCACAAATTCACCATCGCCAATGCCTTCAAGGACCTGACCTATCTGGAATCGATGGCGGGTGCGGCCGGCATCGCCAACCCGCTCGGCAATGCCACAAAGAATTCCTTTGCCGGCGCCCATGCCACCGGCCCGGCCGAACAGTTCGTGCCGATGCTGGCGACCCATATCGCTAAAGTGAATGGCGTAGACCTGATGCCGATGAAGGACGGGAAGAAGCAGACGATCTGAACTCAGCGATACGCGCCCCGCGCATGCCTCACTCCTGGCTGCCGCCTGAAATCACCGCCGCGACCGCTCGACAACTTCGTCGGTGTTGGCAAGCAGCCTGTGAACCGCGTTGCGGGCGGCGGCCGGGCGTTTGAGGCGAACGTTCTTTTCGATTGCCTCATGCAGAGATTGCGCCCGCCGTTGGTCGCTGTGCTCGCGCGTGACGAAGACGAACAGATGGTCGAGCGCCGATTCTATCAGCACGCCGAGCGGAACCAGGAGATCGTTGCCCGACGCCCGCAATATGGCGAGATGGAAGCGGGTGTCGGCGCGGATGCGCTGCTGCAGGCTCGTCGCCTCGCCCATCTCGCGGCAGGCCCGGCTGATCTCGGCCATCTGCTCCTCGGTCCGCCGGATCGCGGCGAAGGCGCTGGCTTCCGGCTCGATGATGTGGCGGAACTCCTGTACGGTGCGCAGGAAGGCCTCCCGGTCCGGTCCAGCCGCATACCAGGCCAGCACATCGCGGTCGAGCAGGTTCCAGCGCTCCCTGGGCTCGACCCAGCTGCCGATCTTGGGGCGCGACGCCAGCAGGCTTTTGGCCATCAGCATCTTGATCGCTTCACGCACCGCCGAGCGGCTGACGTTGAAAATCTCGGACCATTTGGCTTCATTGGGCAGGATGGAGCCCGGCGGATAATCGCCGCGCACGATCCGAAGCCCGATTTCGCTGGCCAGAGAGGCGTGCACGCTGAAGCCGGGGTTCCACGCCATATCCGGCCGTCGAACGGCCGTCGCGGGCGGGCTGGCCGGCGCTTGCGCCCTGGCGGATCGCTTTCTGGATTTGTCGTCCGGCATCTTGTTCCGGCATCGGCAAACTGTCGCTGGGAAATCGTCCGGAATTGTCCGTGCCCGGCATCGCTTCGCCGAAAGCCAACCTTCGTCGAAGCAAAGGCGCATGGGCCCGTCAAAGCCGGAGCCTGCCGCCCCGACAATGCTGCCTGTCCTTGTCCCTGAGGGATGTGACGGGGCGCCCTCAAAGGACGCCCCGGTACTGCGGAAACTACTTCTGGATGCAGGTGTCGACCGTATCCTTGGTGCATTCGTCAAGGCCGGTGAACACCGGATCGGCGACTGCCTTGCCTTCGATGAGATCGATCATCACCGACGGCGCCTTGTAGCCCATTTCGAACGGCCGCTGGCCGACGAGCGCGGTGACGAGGCCGTCACGTGCGATCGCCACTTCGTCGCCGATCGTGTCGGCGGCGCCGATGACGAAATCGTTGCTGGCGATGCGGTCCTTCAGCGGCCCGAACAGGTCGCGATAGGGCTGCGGTGCGCCAAACAGCGGCCAGCCGCCCATGATGCCGAATGCGTCGAGCTTGGGGTTGGCGGCGAGGATGTCGGTCATCGCCTGAACGCCCTTGGCGCCGTCGTCATTGGTGAACACCGGGCATCCCGCGACTTCCGTCCAGCCACCTTCGCCGGCCAGTGCCGCCAGGCCTTCCTTGCCCGCCAGAGCGTCACGCATGCCTTGCGCGCGGCGCAGGATGTTGTCGGCTGCCGGATTGCCTTCGATGGTGCAGATCGTGCCGCCGTTCGGCTTGCCCTTCTTGATATACTCGCCGATCTTCTTGCCCATCAGATAATTGTCGGTGCCGAGATAGGTCTTGCGAAGTGCGGCATCTTCCTTGGCGAGGTCCGCGTCGACGGTCATGATCGGGATCGTCGGATTGGCGGTCTTGATCGTCTGCGCGATTAGCGGCGCGTTGGACGGCGAAATTGCCATCGCCACCGTATCGGCCTTGCTCAGCATGTCCTGGACGATCTGCGCTTCGCCGGCCTCGTCGGAGGTCGACGCCGGGCCGGTGTAGAAGCATTCATATTCCGAGCTGGCGTTTTCCTTGTTCCATTTCTCGCAGCCCTGGTGGATGGCTTCGAAGAACGGATTGTCGAGACCTTTCACCACGATGACGAGCTGCTTCTTGGCCAGAGCCGGCCCGGCGCCCAGCGCCATGGCGGCGACGGCGGCGAGCAAAAGTGTTTTCCTCATGTCAGTCCTCCCTTTGCAAACAAACGGACACGGCGTGCCCGCCACACAGACCAACCCGGATGCGGCGACAGAGGATCGTCATGCGAGCGCTCGTGTGGCCAGGCCGGATCGATAAGCATTTTCGATTCGGTCAGTCAGGTTCGAATGGAACCTGGGAAAGACCGCACACCCCTGCTGACCCGCCCGGCAAGCCGGCTTGGGTTCGGCTGGATGCCCTCCAGCACCCAGCTAATATCGGCTCGCGGCCAACGTCAATCCTATTTGTCCTACAAAACAGATTTTTAGATTCCAGCGGCGCAAACCATTCGATATAAGCTGCTTTCTTATTCGTCTGACAATTGACGACCGCACAGGCTTTGCGTAAATGCCGGTTATCGCTGCCTCTGGGAGGACTTTGAGATAGCGCAGGCTGAGGCAACGACCGGCGGCCAAGACAAGGGAGGCAAAGTCTGGTGGCGGTTCTCGAACTCACCAACATCTCAAAACATTTCGGCGCCATCCAGGCGGTCAACGACGTGTCGCTGGCGATCGAGCCGGGCCAGGTGGTCGGCCTTATGGGCGACAACGGCGCCGGCAAGTCGACGCTGGTCAAGATGATCGCCGGCAATTTCCACCCGAGCCACGGGATCATGCGGCTGGAAGACAAGGAACTGATCCTGCACAAGCCGGCGGATGCGCGCCAGCACGGCATCGAGATCGTCCACCAGGACCTGGCGCTGTGCAACAATCTGACCGCTGCCGCCAATGTCTATCTCGGCCGCGAGCTGCGCCGGGGCGTCGGACCGTTCCGCATCCTCGACTACGCCACAATGTACAAGCGCGCCGGCCAGCTTTTCGCTCAGCTGAAATCGGAAACGCGGCCCCGCGACCTCGTCAAGCAGATGTCGGGCGGCCAGCGCCAGGCGGTGGCGATCGCCCGCACCATGCTGTCGCAGGCCAAGATCGTGCTGATGGACGAGCCGACGGCGGCTATTTCGGTCAGGCAGGTGGCCGAGGTGCTCAACCTGATCCGCCATCTGCGCGACCAGGGCATCGCAGTCGTACTGATCAGCCATCGCATGCCCGACGTCTTCGACGTGGCCGATCGCGTCATCGTCATGCGGCGCGGCCGGAAGGTCGCCGACAAGACCATCGCTTCGAGTTCGCCCGAGGAAGTCACCGGCCTCATCACCGGCGCCATCGAGCAGGTGGCATGAGCAACTCGGATTTCACCATGCCGGCGCGCTTTGCCACCGGTAGGAAAGGTCGATAATGGCAGTCACCCTTGACCAGACGATTGCGCAGAAACAGCACACTTTTGTCTCGCGCCTGTTCTCCAGCCAGACTTTCTGGGTGGTGATCGCCGTCATTCTCGCCTGTCTCTTCCTGTCGTTTGCCACCGACGCCTTCGCCACCTCGAAGAACCTCTACAACATCACCCGCAACATCACCTTCGTTGCCATCATCGCGCTCGGCATGACCTTCGTCATCATTACGGGCGGCATCGACCTGTCGGTAGGCTCGGTGCTGTGCCTGTCGTCGATGGTTCTCGCTGTCACCATGCATGCCGGCTACTCGATCGAGGTCGGAATTCTTGCCTCGATCGCCACCGCGCTGTCCATTGGCGCCTTCAACGGTGTGCTGATCGCCTATCTCGGCTTTCCACCCTTTGTGGTGACCCTCGGCATGCTGTCGATCGCCCGCAGCCTGGCCATGGTAGCCTCCAACAACACCGTCGTCTTCCAATTCGGACCGGACCACGACAAGCTGCTCGCGCTGGGCGGCGGCGCCTGGGTGTTCGGCATCGCCAATCCGGTGCTCTACATGATCATCCTGGCGCTGATCACCGGTTTCGTCCTGCGCTGGACCAAGTTCGGCCGCCACATCTTCGCCATTGGCGGCAATGAACATGCCGCGACGCTGACCGGTGTTCCCGTGCGCCAGATCAAGGTCGCCGTCTATATGATTTCGGCGCTGGCGGCCGGCATTGCCGGCATCGTCCAGACCGGCTGGCTCGGCGCCGTCACCACCAACCTCGGCAACGGCATGGAACTGCAGGTGATTGCCGCCACCGTCATCGGCGGCGCCGACCTCGCCGGCGGCGTCGGCACCGCCTTCGGCGCCATTGTCGGTGCCGCTCTCATCGAAATCATCCGCAACAGCCTTGGACTGCTCGGCATCAATGCCTTCTGGCAAGGTGTCTTCATCGGCGGCGCGATCCTGCTCGCAGTGTTGTTCGACCGCATCCGCAACTTCCGGCGCAATGACTGAACCTTTCGGCTGGAAACCATTGCTTTGACATCGAAATCCCTGTTCGACCTTAACGGTCGGCTGGCGCTCATCACCGGCTCCGGCCAGGGCATCGGCCTGGCGCTGGCGCGCGGCCTTGCCGAGCACGGCGCAAGCGTCGTGCTCAACGGCCGCGATGCCGGCAAGGTCGCGAACGCAGTGACAGGTTTGCGCGACGCCGGCTTCACGGCGCACGCCTCTGTTTTCGACGTGACCGATTTTCGTGCCGTCGATGCGGACGTGGGCCGCATCGAGGCCGAGATCGGCGCCATCGATATCCTGATCAACAATGCAGGCGTCCAGTTTCGCGCCCCGCTCGAGGATTTTCCCGAGGAGCAATGGGAGCGGCTGTTCAAGACCAATGTCTCCGGCGCCTTCCATGCCGGCAAGGCGGTCGCCCGTCCCATGATTACGCGCGGCAAGGGCAAGATCATCAATATCGGCTCGGTGCAGAGCGAGCTCGCCCGACCCAACATCGCGCCCTATACGGCCACCAAAGGCGCGATCCGCAACCTGACCCGGGGCATGTGCACCGACTGGGCGAAATACGGCTTGCAGATCAACGCCATCGCGCCCGGCTATTTCCGCACCGAAATGAACCAGGCGTTGGTCGATAACCAGGAGTTCTCCGCCTGGCTGGAAAAGCGCACGCCGGCCGGCCGCTGGGGCTATGTCGACGAACTGATCGGCGCCGCCGTGTTCCTGGCGTCCGACGCATCGTCCTTCGTCAACGGCCACACGCTCTATGTCGACGGCGGCATGACTGCCTCGGTTTGAGATGGGGAACATTTTCTTGATCTAAGGCTTGCGCTGCCCCTCATCCGCCTGCCGGCACCTTCTCCCTGTATAGTGACGGGGAGAAGGGATCTGGCCGCACCCTTGGCGCCTTTCTGGCAACGTTGGCGATTGGCGAAATCAGCAATGAGAGCATCTTTCTCCCCGTCACTATACGGGGAGAAATGTCCGGCAGGACAATGAGGGGCAGCACCTCCCTCGGGAATCAGAGAAAGAAAAACGCTATTCGTTTCAGTTCCTATCGCTCAGTCTGAAAATCCACAGAACCGCCCGGCGGAACACTCTCGACCAAAACACCCGCCTTGACGCGAGCCCGAACTCAGCCGCACAATCCTGTTGCAGGCGAAAGGAGGCCAGTCGTCTGCGGGAGGATATACCCATGACGGACGCGATCAGGCTCTATTGGGGCCGGTTCGGACATGTTTCTGTCCTGAATGTCGCCAGCGACTTCGTCACCCATGCCCATGTCGAGGCCCATATCATCATCTGGCTGGAAGGCACGGCCGGCGAGATGACCATCGGCAGCGAGACGGTGGCCTTGGGTCCCGGCACCGCGGCAGGGATCAATTCTTACCAGCCGCACAGCCACATCCTGTCGCAGAACGGCAGGCCGGGCCTGTTCCTTGCCTTCTACATCGATCCCGACTGGGCGCGCCGGCGCCGGGACCTGCCATCCTCGGCGCCGCTGTTCGCGCAGGCCGCGATCACACTCGAACCCTGGCTGCACCAGGCCGCCGCCAATCTGCTCGATCATTTGAGCGACAATGAAAGCATCGACGACGTCGCCAATTACGAGATCGAGCGCTTCATCGATAGCGTGCTCGACGCCGCCGACGCTTCGGCGCCGCAAGAGGCGCGCATCCGCATCAACACCATGCAAGATTTCCGTGTCCGCAAGGCGATCCAGCTGATGAAGGCCAATGTCTGTGAGCGCATTTCGTTCGATGACGTCGCCCGCAGCGTCGGCCTGTCGCGGCCGCATTTCTTTGCGCTGTTCAAGGAACAGACCAATCTGACGCCAAACGTCTATTGGAACACGCTGCGCATGGAGGAAGCCGTGCGGCAATTGCAGTGGTCGCAGGAGCCGCTGATCTCGGTCGCCTGCAATCTTGGCTTCACCACTCAGGGCAATTTTTCACGTTTCTTCCGCGACCATGTCGGCGTGCCGCCGACGCTTTACCGCGAGGCAGCGCGGGCCATGGCCTGAGCGAGGCCGCTCGTTTTTCAGACTCCTTGATAGGGCCGCAAGACCCATTGATAAGCGCAGCATCCGCCGCCGGCTTACCCTTGAATGCAAATTTGATCGCAAGGGAACGAGCCCATGGTTGATGTCACCATATCCAGCGTCATCGACGCGCCTGTCGAAAAGGTCTGGGCGCGCATACGCGACTTCAACGACCTGCCGGGCTGGCATCCACGCATGGTTGAAAGCCATATCGAGGACGGCAAGGATGCCGGCACCATCGGCTGCGTGCGCAATTTCGAGCTCGCCAGTGGCGCGCGCGTCCGCGAAAAACTGCTCGACTTTTCCGATCGGAATTTCCTCGTCAGCTACTCCATCTTGGAGACGCCGCAGCCGCTGACCAACCACAAGGCGACGCTGCAATTGCGCCGGGTGACCGATGGCGACCGTACCTATGCCGAATGGACTGCCAGCTTCGACGCCGCACCCGAAGAGGCCGACAAGATCGCCGCCGGCATGGGCGCCAATGTCTTCCAGGGCGGCTTCAATGCGCTGAAGAGCCATTTTTCCGGCGAAAGCTGAACCAAGGAGCCTGCCATGGCACTTGCCCTCCAGACCTTTCCGACCGTCAGGGACGCCAACGCAGCGCTGAAGGCGGCTGGCACGCGCTATCTCGGCGGCGGCACGCTGGTCGTGCGCGCCGCCAATGAAGGCGATGTCTTGGTCTCCAGTCTTGTCCGCTCGACCGACCCGGCCCTGTCCGGCATCGCCGTTGCCGACGGTAGGGCCCGCATCGGCGCTTCGGTGACCATGGCGGCGATCGCCCGCCATCCGGAACTCGGCGCGATTGCCAAGGCGGCGCGCGCCGTTGGCGGCCCGGCGATCCGCAACATGGCGACCGTCGGCGGCAATCTCTTCGCACCGGCGCCCTATGGCGATTTCGCCGTCACGCTGCTGGCGCTGGATGCGACCGTCAGCACCGATGATGGGGAATTGCCGATTGGGGATTTTTTGGCCAAGCGGGACGACAACCACGCCATCGTCACCTCAGTCAGCTTCGCGCTGCCGAAGGCCGAGAGCTTCCGCTTCCTGAAAGTGTCGCGCGTGAAGCCCAAGGGCGTCTCGGTGCTGAGCATCGCCGCCGCGCTTGAACAGGCCGGCGACGGCGCAGTTTCCTCGGCGCGGATCGCGCTCGGCTGCATGGCCGACCGGCCGATGCGTGCACGCGCGGCGGAAAAGGCGCTGATCGGCAAGCGGCTTGACCGGGACGGCATCGCAGCAGCGCTGGCTGCGGCAGGTGAAGGCACTTCGCCGATCACCGATCCGATCGCCAGCGCCTGGTATCGCGCCGAGGTCCTGCCGGTCCATCTCGGTCGTCTGCTGCTTACTTAACCACCGCTAGGGGGGCGCGCGTCTGTCCGATCAATCGGGCAGGCGCGCTGGGAGGAAAACATGGCAAAGGTTCCGGTTCAGTTCACGCTCAACGGCAGCGAGAAAGCCGAATTCGTCGAGGGCGGCACGACGCTGCTCCATGCGCTGCGCGACAAGATCGGCGACACCTCGCCAAAAGGCGGCTGCCACCAGGGCACCTGCGGCGCCTGCTCGGTCATCATCGACGGCGAGTTGAAACTATCCTGCCTGACGCTGGCCGAAACCTGCGGCGGCACCGACATTCGCACCACTTCGGGCCTTGCCGAAGCCGGCGTGCTGCATCCGCTGCAACGCGCCTTCCTTGACGCCTTCGCCACCCAATGCGGCTTCTGCACGCCGGGCATGATCATGGCCGCCAAGGTGCTGCTCGACCATACGCCCAACCCGAGCCGCGACGAGGTGGTCGAGGCGCTGTCGGGAAACATCTGCCGCTGCACGGGCTATGAGCCGATCATCCAGGCGGTGCTGACTGCCGCCCGCGCCAATTCGCAGAACGCGGCCTGAGGGAAGCACAGATGGAACTGCGCAAGAGCTATTTCGCCGATCAGCGCAAGGACGGCCTGCACGAGATCGGGCAGGGGCGGCCACGGCTGGATTCGCCCGGCCATGTCACGGGCAAGACCGCCTATTTCGCCGACCGCAATTTTCCCAATATGCTGCATCTCAAGATGGTGCGCAGTCCGCACCATCATGCCCGCATCCGCTCCATCGACACATCCGAGGCGGAGAAGCATCCAGGCGTGGTGAAAATCCTCACGGCCAAGGATGTGCCGCACAATGTCTACACCATCCTGATCCTGATCCAGATCGGGCCGGAGGACGAGACGGTGCTGGCCGACGGCAAGGTCCGCTGGAAGGGCGAGGCCGTGGTGGCGGTGCTGGCCGAGACGGAGCGCGCGGCGCAAGAGGCCGCAGCGAAGATCAAGGTCGACTACGAGGTGCTGCCGGCCGTCTTCGACATGGAGGAAGCGCTGAAACCCGGCGCACCGTTGGTCAACGAATATCACGGTCAGAACTATTATCTCTACGACAGCGGCGAATGCCGCAAGGTGCGCTTCGGCGATGTCGAGGCAGGCTTTGCCGAAGCCGACCATATCCTCGAGCAGAGCTACCAGTCCTCGCCCATCGAGCATGCGCCGACCGAGACCACCGGCTGCGTCGTGGTGCCCGAAGGCAATGACCGCTTCACCTGCTACACCAACACGCAGGCGATGTTCTTCACCCTCGACAACGCCTCGATCATCCTGCAGATGCCGGGCTCGAAGCTGCATTTCGTAGGCGGCACGGTCGGCGGCGGCTTTGGCGGCAAGGTCGATGTCATCGTCGAGCCGATTGCCATCCTCGGCGCCAAGCTAACTGGGCGACCGGTCTGTTTTATCTACAGCCGCGAGGAGGAGATGCAGATCTCGTCACCCCGCGCGGCCGAAAAGGTCGTCATCAAGGACGGCGTGATGAAGGATGGCCGCATCGTCGCGCGAAAAGTGACGGGTTACACCGATGCCGGCGCCTATTCGCGCCACTCGCCCTATGGCGCGCAGAAGGGCGCTGCGCACTATCCCGGGCCCTATACGATCCCCAATGTCTGGATCGACACCTATTGCGTCTACACCAACCGCACGCCCTCGTCGGCCATGCGCGGCTTCGGCGTGACCATCGGCGACTTTGCGCTGGAGGTGCAGATGGACAAGCTGGCGCGGCTGATCGGCATGGATCCGCTCGAATTCCGCTTCATCAACGCCTACCGCGACGGCGACATGAAGGCGCATCGCCAGCCGACCGAGGGGGCAGCCCTGATCGAGTGCATGCAGGAGGCGTCGCGCGCCGCCGACTGGCCGGTGGCGGAGAAGTTCATGGCGATGTCTTCCTATACGAAGGGAGCTTGAGATGGCGATCCGGCGCGGACGCGGCGTCGCCGCGATCAACTATCCCACGGGCATGAATCTCGGTGGCGACCCGACCCAGGCGCTGGTGCATTCGACACCGACCGGCAATTTCATGGTGACGCTATCCTCGGTCGATCTCGGCCAGGGCCTGAAGCAGATCATGGCGCAGATCTGCGCCGAGACGATAGGTGTGCCCACCGACCGCGTCATCATCGACACCGCCGACACCGACACCGGCCCGCACTGCATGGGCACCTTCGCCTCGCGCGGCACGCACCGCGCAGGCAATGCCGTCATCCAGGCCGCCAAGGAAGCCCGCCAGGTGATGCTGGAAGTGGCGGCGGAAGAGCTGGAAGTGAACGCCTCCGACCTCGAGACCGATGGCGAAGGCAACATACTGGTCAAGGGCGCACCGCAAAAGTCGATCTCGATCTTCGATGTCGCGCTGTCGGCGCATTTCAAGCGCGGCCGTTCCATCTCCGGGCGCGGTATGTTCCTGATCCCGCGCTCCTATCCGGAGAAGGAAACCGGTGCGATGAAGCCGTCGACCTGCTACGCCCACGCCTGCACGGTGGCCGAGGTCGAGGTCGACGACGAGACTGGCGAAGTGACGGTGCTGACGGTGAAGAACATTTTCGAGATCGGCCGCGCGCTGAACCCGAGAATGGTCGAGCAGCAACTGGTCGGCGGCTCGTGGATGGGCATCAGCCACGCGCTCTACGAAACGACCGAGCCCTACTATCCCAACCGCGACCATGGCGGCACCGACTTCAACCAGTATCTGATGCCGGGGCCTGGCGACCTCGCCGAGACGGAGATCATCGTGCTGGAGCGACCGTCCGCCGACGGGCCCTATGGCGCCAAAGGCCCGGGCGAGATGTGCGCCAACCCGCAGATACCAGCGGTGGCCAATGCCGTCTTCGACGCCGTCGGCGTGCGTATCGACACGCTGCCGATCACGCCGGAGCGCATCCTGCGCGCGCTTAAGGCGCAATCGGCGAACTGAGGACTGGAAATGCCGGAGGTGAATGCCGAGACTGTCGCGACCTCACCGGAGGCGGTGGCGCAGCATCTCGCCGCCTTCCGCTATCTCGCCGACGACAGTCTTGCCACCGCCATCTTCCTCGCCATTCGGCTCGGCAAGCCGCTGCTGCTCGAAGGCGCGCCGGGCGTCGGCAAGACGGAAGCGGCGAACGCCATCGCCGAAGCTCTCGGCCGCGATCTGGTGCGGCTGCAATGCTATGAAGGCATCGATGCCGCGCATGCGCTCTACGAATGGAACTACCAGCGCCAGCTGCTCGCCATCCGCCATGCCGGCGAGCACGAGATCGACATCTATGACGACCGTTTTCTGATCGCCCGGCCGCTGCTGCAGGTGCTGCGGGCGCCTCGGCAGCGCGTGCTGCTGGTCGACGAGATCGACCGTTCAGACCATGAGTTCGAAGCGCTGCTTCTGGAATTTCTCTCCGACTTCCAGATCAGCATTCCCGAACGCGGCACCGTTCGCGCCGAAGCGCAGCCGATCGTCATCCTGACCTCCAACCGCAGCCGGGAGCTGGCGGAAGCGCTGCGCCGCCGCTGCGTCTATCATTGGATCGGCTACCCCGATGCAAAGCGAGAAGCCGAGATCATCATGCTGCGCGCCGGCGATGTCGCCGAGGCCACCGCGCGTGCGGTCGCCAATGCCGTGCAGGAGATCCGCGCCCGGCCGCTGGCCAAGCCGCCCGGCATCTCGGAGGCCGTCGAATGGGCCAACGCCGCAACTATCCTCGAAAAGGGCGGCAGTCCATGGCCGCAAGCCTTCCGCCGCGCCATCGGCGTGCTGATCAAGGACGAAGAGGATTTGTCCGCGATCGCACCGGAGCTTGGCCGGATTGTCGAGGAGGCGCTGGTGTGAGCCGGGGCTTCATTCGGCAAAGCTGGCGGGACAGCGCCCCCCTCTGTCCTGCCGGACATCTCCCCCACGAGGGGGGAGATTGGATGTCACTTCGGCCTTCACAAATCTCCAACGTTGAAGATTGGGCGCCGTCGGCGAAACCGCTGATCTCCCCCCTCGTGGGGGAGATGTCCGGCAGGACAGAGGGGGGTGCGAAGGAATGAGGCATTCAGAAAAACTCCCCCAGGCCGCCGCAACGTTCCTAGACTTCGCTAGGCTACTGCGCCACCACGCGTTTCCCATCGCACCCGAGCAAGTCTCCAGCTTCATGCAGGCGGTCACCCTGCTCGGCCCGCGCTCCATGGCCGACATTCGCGAGGCGGCGCTCGCAACGCTCGCGCCCTCACCCGACCGCCGCAACGAATTCGAAGCGCATTTCCGCAGCCATTTCTATGGCGACGCCAGACCCTCGATCGCAGGCGAAGAAGACGAGGAATCCCGCATCAAGGACGATCACGGCACGCGCGAGGAAAAGAACCAGACCACGCGCCAGGAGAAAGGTGGCGAATTGTCGTCGGCGGTCGAACAGCTGAGCAGCCGCGACTTCCAGCGCGACGATGACGGCCTTGTCCCCTTCCGCCGCAAGCTGGCCTCCGCTTTGCCGGCCCGCCGCTCCTTTCGCACGGTGCGCACCCGTTCGCGCGGCACGCTCGATCTGCGCCGCTCGCTCAGCGAGATCGTCAGCGCCGACGGCGATATCCCCTCACCGCAGCTTCGCCGCCGCCAGACCGTGCCGCGCAAGCTGCTGCTCTTGATCGATATCTCCGGCTCGATGAAGCTGCATACTGCCGACTATCTCAAACTGGCGCATGCGACCGTGCAAGGCGCCGACCGCGCGGAAATCTTCACCTTCGGCACGCGTCTTACCCGCATCACCTCGGCACTGCGCATCCGCGACCGCGACCAAGCGCTGGCGCGCGCCGCTGCACTGGTCGACGACTGGGATGGCGGCACGCGCATGGGGCCGACGCTGCTCGCCTTTCTCTCAGTGCCGCGCTTCTCGGCCTTCGCGCGCGGTGCCGCAGTGGTCATCCTGTCGGACGCGCTGGAACGCGGCGACCATGCCGATCTCGAAACCGCGATACGCCGCCTGAGCGCCCGCGCCTTCCGGCTTTCGCTGGCAACACCTTTGGCCGGCGATCCGCGCTTCCAGCCGGCGACGGTGGCGCTGCGTGCCATCCTGCCTGACCTCGACGATCTCATCGACGGCTCGTCGGTGAAAAGCCTCACCGATTTCATCCTGTCGCTCGCCCGCCATGCCCCCGCGGCAACGACAATCTGGAAAAGGGTTTCGTGATGCAGAAAGCCATCGACGCGCATTTCCACATCTGGCGCCAGCAGGATCAGCCCTGGCTTGTCGGGCCGATGGTGCCGCGCATCTTCGGCCCGTACGAACCGATCCGCCGCGACTATCCGATCGGCGAATTCCTCGAAGACCAGAAAGGCGCCGGCGTCGAAAAGGCGGTCTATGTCCAGACCAACTGGGCCAAGGAAGATTTCGAGAAGGAAGTCGCCTTCCTGCAGAAGACCGCTGACGAGACCGGCTGGCCGCATGCCATCGTCGGCTATGCCGACATGACCGTGGACGACGTCCGGCACCAGATCGACCGGCTGATGAAATACCCCCTGCTGCGCGGCGTGCGCATGCAGCTACACTGGCATGAGACGCCGGCCTTCCGCTTCGCCGCCTCGGCCGACCAGGTCATCGACCCGAACGTGCGCGCCAATGTCGCGCGGCTGAAGGATTATGGTCTGTCCTTCGACCTGCAGCTTTTCCCCGCCCAGATGAAGGACGGGCTGACGCTGGTCGGCGAGAACCCGCAGACCAATTTCATCCTCACCCATGCCGGCATGCTGACCGGCATGGAGCCGGAAACCACCGAAGCCTGGAAAGCCGGCCTGCGCACGCTTGCCGCCGCGCCGAACTTCTACGCCAAGCTGTCTGGCCTCGGCACCTTCGTCCATCGCAACGACCCGGATCTGATCGCCTACATCGTCGACAATGCGATCGACATTCTGGGTAGCGACCACCTGATGTTCGGCTCGAACTTCCCGATCGAGAAGCTGTGGACCAGCCACGCTGAACTCATCGAGGCGCACCGTGCAACCGTGGCAAAACACGGCGCGGCCGCAGAGGCGGATATTTTCTGGAACACGGCCGAGAAGGTTTATCGGCCGGTATAAGCGCAGACTTCCCCTTCTCCCCCTGTGGGGTGAGCAGCCGGTTCGCCGAAGGCGAATTCATCGTGCCAGCGGCACGATGAAAGGCCGGCGAACGCCGGGACGCTGCAAAGCAGCGGGGACCCGGCAGGTGGATCGGGCCACCTCCCGGCCCTTCGCAGGCTCAGGGCGTTCGAAGCTCGAAAAGCCAAGCAATTGGCTTTTCGTCCGCTAAAGCGGACCGCTTCTCACCCCACAAGGGGAGAAGGATAAGAGCTTATTTCACCTCGAACTGCGGATCGACCGGGATCTGCATTGCCGTCACCAGATGGTTGGTCTGCCCGGCGAGCCCGATGATCGATACCAGTTCGCTATGCTGCGCATCGTTCATGCCCTTGGCGCGAGCGGCGGCCGTATGCGAATGGACGCAGTAGGAGCAGCCGTTGGCGGTCGACACGGCGATATAGATCATCTCCTTGGTCAGCGGATCGATGGCGCTCTCCGTGGCCATCACCACCTTCACCTGTTCCCAGGTCCGTTTCAGCAAGGCCGGATCATTGGCCAGCCCGCGCCAGAAATTGTTGACGAAATCGGACTTGCGGGTGGCGCGGATGTCGTCGAACACCGTCTTGACGACCGGGATTTTCTCGACATCGGCATCGCTGAGGAGTCTTGTCGCGGCCATGGCATTTCCCTTCGTTGAATCGGTGGAACAGGTCGTTGAATCAGATCTCGAGCAAACGTGCCTAACCTTTTGCCGATTCAAGTTTCGCGGCGGAAGAATTCGACGTCAATTCTTCAGAGCGTGGCCGGAAACCTCGGCGCCCGCACCAGGCGGCAGCACCAGGAACCGCAACGCCGCCACCAGCCCGATGGCGCCGATGACCAGGAAGGCGATGCGAAAATCGATGAGGTCCAGCGCCGGCCTGTCCCTGACGATCTGCGACAGATTGAGGATCGCCGCCGCCACCGCAACACCGAACAGCATCGCTATCTGCTGCAGCATGGAAGATAGCGTCGCTGCCGAGCTGCGCTGCGTGGCATCGATATCCGCGAAGGCCAGCGTGTTGAGCGCAGTGAACTGCATCGAGCGTGACAGGCCGGCGACCAGCATCAGCGCCACGACCAGCGCCTGCGGCGTCTCAGGCGAGATCGCCGCGCAGGCCATGATCGAGGCCGACGCGATGATGCCGTTCACGACCATCACCGTGCGAAAACCGAAACGCCGGAGCGTCGGCGTCGTCACCGTCTTCATGCCGAGATTGCCAAGGAAATAGGCCAGGATCATCAGGCCGGCATCGACTGGCGAAAGCCCGAAGCCGACCTGGAACAGCAGCGGCAGCAGGAACGGCGTGGCGTTGATCGCCACCCGAAAAATGGTGCCGGCGGCAAGCGTCGAGATGGCGAAGGTCAGCACCTTGAATGCGCTGAGATCGAGCAGCGGATGCGGCGCGCGCCTGAGATGCCGCGCCGCCAGCCAGCCGATGAAGATGCCGGCGGCAACCAGCAGCACCGTCGGCAAGGCGCCATCCTCGGGATGCGCGATGCGTTCCAGGCCACAGAGCAGCAGCGCGAGCCCCAACGACGTCAGGAAAAATCCCGGCCAATCCAAAGGCTTGGGATCGGCCTCGCGGTCGCCCGGAATGAAGCGGGCGACCAGCGCCAGCCCGATCAGCCCAAGCGGGATGTTGATGAAGAAGTTCCAGTGCCAGGAGAGATACGTGGTAATGAAGCCACCGAGCACCGGCCCGACGACAGGCGCGAACAGCGCCGGCCAGGTGATCAGCGCCGTGGCGTTGAGCAACTCCGACTTCGGCGCATTGCGCAGCACGAGAATGCGCCCGACCGGCGTCATCAGCGCGCTGCCCAGGCCCTGCGCGACGCGGGCGGCGACGAATTGAGGGAGACTTTGCGAGAAGCCGCAGGCCAGCGAGGCCAGCGTGAACAGAACGATCGCCAGCAGGAAGATGTTGCGCGCGCCAAAACGGTCGGCAAGCCAGCCCGACAGCGGCACGAACACCGCCATGGTCAGCATATAGACGGTGATGCCGATGCTCATCGCCACCGCCGGCACGCCGAAGGATTGGCCCATCTGCGGCAGCGAGGTCGAGATGATCGTCGAATCCAGCAGCTGCATGAAAAACGCGATGGCGACGATCAGCGCCACGCGCCGCGCATTGCTGGCGGTCTCAGTGGAGGCTTCGGTGTCGGGAACGGCAGTCATGACGAACCGCGTTGAACAGCATATGGCTGGCCCAGTCCAGAGCCTAGCCAACAAACTTCCGTGTCGGCGCGCGGCCTGTTATGGATTGGCGCCTTAGCGGCAAGGAGCCTGGATGAAGCCGATCTATATCGACTACCTCAATGCCCTCGATATCGAAGCCCTTGAGATGACCGACGGTGAAATCATCGCCGCCGTCGAGGCCGGGCTTATCGCGCAAGGCAAAGGCCAGACAGTGATCGAGCCGCGCGTCCATCTCGAGCCTGATCCCTCCTTCCACGGCCATTTCAACGTTCTGCGCGGCTACGTCGCGCCGCTCGATGCGGCTGGCGTGAAAATCGTCGGCGACTATGTCGACAATTATCTGCACGGCCTGCCCTCGGAATTCGGCATCCTGAACCTGTTCGATCCGCGCACCGGCACGCCGCGCGCCATTCTCGACGCCACCGTCATCACCGACATGCGCACCGGCGCCATCACCGCCATCGGCGCCAAGCATCTGGCGCGCAAGAACACGAAGGTGCTGGCCCATATCGGCGCGCGAGGCACCGCCTATTGGAACGTGCGCCTGCTCGACCATCTCTTCGATTTCGACGAGATCCGCGTCCATTCGCGCCGCCCGGACAGCCGCGACGGTTTCGCCGCCAAACTCTCCGCCGATCTCGGCAAGACGGTCACCGCGGTCGCTGACTGGGAAAGCTGCGTCAAGGGCGCCGACATCGTCGTCGAGGCCTCGCGGCTTTCGGAACCGCAGCCGCTGCTCAAGACCGAATGGATCAAGCCCGGCGCTTTCGTCGTGCCCTATGGTACGATGAGCGCGGTGGAGCTGTCGCTGACCGACATCATGCAGAAAATGGTCGTCGACGATTGGGGCCAGTGCAAGGGCGGCAAGTTCGGTTCGCTGCGCGCCCATGTCGAGACCGGACGGCTGAGCGAAAAGACGCTGCATGCCGAACTCGGCCAGATCGCTGCCGGCCTGAAAGCCGGGCGCGAGAGCGACGACGAGACGATCCTGTTCTGGCATCGCGGCCTGTCGCTCTCCGACATTGCGCTGGGCAAGGCAATGCTGGCCAAGGCCGCGGACAAGGGCATAGGCCAGAGGCTGCGCTTCGCATGAGCGCGCTCGTCCTCAGCGGCGCAGGCGTCAGCGTCGAGGATGTCGCGGCCGTCGCCCGTGGCGGCCGCAAGGTCGAGGTCGAGCCCGCCGTCATCGAGAGGCTCTGCAGAGCCCGCAAAGTGCTTGACCAGGCCGCCGCGTCCGGCCAGCAGATCTACGGCCTCAACACCGGGCTCGGCGCCAATCTCGGTACATCGGTGGAAGGCGACGCCAGCGCCTTCCAGCGCCAGCTGCTGGAAGGCCGCAGCGGCGCTGTCGGCGAACCGCTGCCGCAAGAGGCGGTGCGGGCGACAATGCTGGCGCGCGCCGCGATGTTCTCGGTTGGCGGCTCGGGTATTTCGCCGGCGGTTTTGACCGCCCTTGTCGACGCGCTCAATGCGGGCGTGCATCCTGTGATGCCGTCTCTAGGTTCAATCGGCGCCGGCGACCTGCTGCTGATGACCGCGATAGCCCGCACGCTGATTGCGGAGGGCGAGGCTGACTACCAAGGCCGGCGCATGCCTTCCGCAAAGGCATTGATGATGGCGCGGCTGGCGCCGGTCAGCCTGGCGCCCAAAGACGGACTGTCGTTGATCAATGCTTCGGCGGTCTCGACGGGCGCCGGCGCACTGGCGCTCGCTGATGCCCTCTCAGCCTTTGAACAACAGCAGCAAGCCGGAGCACTGACGATGGAGGCACTTGGCGCCAACCGTACCATCCTCGATCCGCGCCTGCATCTGGCGCGTCCGGCGGCCTGCCAGCAGCTTGCGGCAAAGGAGCTACGCGATCTGCTCGCCCGCGACGAGCAACCGCCGTCCGCCACCTTGCAGGATCCGCTTTCGGTCCGCTGCATGCCGTCGATACACGGCGCGCTGATCCAGGCGATCGACAATGCAAGGCTTGCGGTGGAAATCGAGCTCAACTCCGCCGCCGACAATCCGCTGGTACTCGGAGAGGACAGTTTGGTCTTGTCGACAGGCAATTTCCACACCGCCTCGATGGCACTCGCTTTCGAGACGCTTGGCCTCGCCATCGCGCAGGCCTCAGCCGCAACGGCCGCACGCTTCGTCCAACTCACCGGCTCCGGCCGCAACGGCCTGCCCAAATATTTGTCGCCAATCGGCGGCGCGTCCGCCGGCTTCGTGCCGCTGCAAAAGACAGTCACGGCGATCCTCGCCGCCATCCGCCACAAGGCCAATCCCGTGATGCTCGACTTCCTGCCGGTCTCGGAAGGCGTCGAGGACCATGCGACGCAGACGCTGCTCGCTGTTACGAAATGCGCCGGCATGATCGGCCTGTGGAGACGGTTGATCGCCTTTGAGCTGATGGCGGCAGCACAGGCGGTCGATTTGCGCGAAGGCCTGACGCTGGCGCCGGCGACAGGAGTCATTCATGCGGCGGTGCGCGCGCACGTGGCAAGCCTCAGGGAAGACAGGCCGCTCGGCCCGGACGCCGAGCCGCTTTACGCCTCGCTCGCCAACGGCGGTTGGCGGGCGTAACAGCGACCAGGCCAGATCGGCGAGTTCAGGCCTTTTCATCCACCCTTTTCATGAATTGGCTGAGCTCGGCCGGGTCCATGCGCACCACATGCTTGTCTTCCGGATAGGCGCCGCTGTTGACGTCGGCGACATATTCGGAAAACGCCGCCACGCGCTCCGCTTGCAGCCGGTCGTATTCGGCGGCGAAATTGCGATAGACCTTGGAATGGCGCGGCATGTGGCCCCGGTTCTGGCCGAGAATGTCGTCGGCGAACAGGTATTGCGCATCACAGCCGGTGCCCGCTCCCATCGACAGCATGATCAGCGAGGTGCGCTCCGAGATCGCCTTCGCCACCTCGACCGGCACCACTTCGATCTCGGCGCCGAGCGCGCCGACGGCCTCATACTGCTTGACCGCCTCGAAGATTTGCATGGCGGTGTCGGCGGTCTTGCCGACGGCCTTGAAACCGCCGGTCCAGGTCGCACGCGACGGAATGAGACCGACATGGCCGATGACGGGGATGGCATCGTCGGCGAGCCGCTTCACGGTGGCGAAGCCGGCGCTGCAATAGACCGCGTCGGCGCCCGCCTTGTAGAGCCTGAACGCCCAGCGCAGGAAATCGTCCGCCGTGCCGATCTCGTAAAAATTCTCGCCCGGCATGGTGAACAGGCTGGGCGCCGCATCGCGGTATTGCGGGTTGAGCCCAGTTCCGGCGGCACCGAGACGATGTCCACCCCTGCCCGCTCGGCGGCCTCGGCTTCGTCCATGGTCAAAACGCGCAGCATGGTCAGCTGGCGCTTGCCCTTCATGGCGCGTAAATCGGCCACCGTCGGTCTCTTTCGGCTCATCTTATGTCCCTGTTTGCTGGAATTGATTTCCCGATCACCTTACCGGCCACGAGACAGGCCGGATAGCTGGGTTCATAGGCAGCGGCTACTCCGCCGCCGCCGACATATCGACCTCGTGAAACTCACCGCGATAGGGCCGCGCCGTCGGCGGCAATTCGCGCTTGAGGAAATAGTCCTCATATCGCAGCTGTTTCAGCAGCACCGGCCAGACTTCGCGATAGGCATGCCACATCGACGGGTTCGCCACCGGCAGATCGTGCTTGATCAGTTCGTGCAGCCTCGGCAGCGCGTGATAGGGCACCATCGGGAACATGTGATGTTCGACATGATAATTCATGTTCCAGTAGATGAAGCGGCTGACCGGGTTCATGTAGACGGTGCGGCTGTTCAGCCGATGGTCGACGACATTGTCGGCCAACCCGATATGCTGCAGCAGTCCGGTCAGCACCATGTGCCAGCTGCCATAGAGGCGTGGCATACCGATCAACACCAACGGCAGCCACGATTTTAGCGCAATCGCGGCGGCAATCGCCGCCGCATAGATGGCCACATGCCAGCGCGCCGCCATGATGGCCTTGCCCTGTTCGCTTTCCGGAATGTAGCTCTTTTCATCGTCAGATAGCTTGCCGAACGCCTGGCGCACCAGGATCGGCAGCGAATAGCGGAAATCGAGAATGCCGGTGAAGGCGAGCGCCGCCTTGATCAGGTTTGGCGGCCGCATGACGGCGATCTCGGCATCGCGCCCGACGATGACGGTATCGGTGTGATGCCGGGCATGGCTCCAGCGCCACTGCACCGGATTGCGCACCACCATGAAGCTGGCAATCTCGTAGACGACATCGTTCATCCAGCGCGTGCGGAAAGCCGTGCCATGGCCACCTTCATGCCAGCGCGAGTCGCTCGACGAGCCGTAGAGCACGCCATAGACGAGCAGGAATGGCACCACCCACCACGTACCCCAGAACCAGACGATGCCGGCGGCAGAACCCAGGATCGCAGCGATCCAGATGACGGTATCGCGGATCGCCGGCCCGTCGGAGCGCTGCATCAGCTCCTTCATCGCCTTGCGCGGCACATCGGTGTGATACCACTCGGCCGAGGCCAATCCGGTTTCGATCGCCCTGCGGGTGCTTTCGCCGACGAGGCTGTAATCGCGCTTTGTCCTGGCCACCATCGTCACCTCCCGCCCGATCCCTACAGACCGTTGGCGCGAAATTTCCCGTCGAGAAATGTTTTCGCGCGCGGCACATCATCCTCGGTCAGATGCTCGATGATAACAGGAATATTCGGGTGCTTTTCGCTGAGCCGCCTCAGATAGAGATCGTAGTTCAGCGACCCGAGACCGGGCGCCGGCAGTTCGATCTCGCCGACACCGCGAAAGGTCAGCCCTTCATGTGCATCGGCATCGCCGATATCGGCATGCTTCTCCGTCTTGTCGCTGCCGGAGCGCTTCACATCCTTGGCATGCGCAATCCGGATCTTGTCGGTCAGCGTGTCGAACACCTGGTTCAGCACCTGGTCCATGCGGTCGATGTTGTGCGCTTCGAAATAATTGGTCGGGTCCATCAAAAGGCCAAGGCCGGGATGGTCGACCTGCGCGAACATTTTTACCGTCTCCTCGACAGAGCCGACGACATTGTTGACATAGATTTCGAGCAGGAACACCGCGCCATGGTCATAGGCGGTCTGGGCAAGATCCGAGATCACCTTGCGGCATTCCTCGAACCCCTCCTCGGTCTTGTTCCTAGGGTGATGCACCCAGTCGGATTCGGTGTTGTAGGTGCCGGTCTCGGAGATCACATAGGGCGAGCCGAAGTTGCGCGCGTTGCGGATAATCTCCTTGAGGTAGCCGACGCGTTTCTCGCGCTCGCCTTTATCCGGGTGGATGATGTTGGTGTAGCCCGAGATACAGCAGACCGGCAGATTGTGGTCGCGGAACGTGTCGCGCACCGTCCTCGCCTTATCCCTCGTGATCCGCCCGGCTGACAGGTCGATATCGCGGAAATGCAGATCGAGCTGCACCGTGTTGAAGCCGAGCGCACGGATGCGTCGGGCGGACTCCGCGAGCTCATAGGGGAAATAGCCGGTGAAGATCCCTGCCTGCATCATGATATGAACTCCTCCCGGTAAGCGATTCAGCCGCCCGCTATTTGGGCGGCAACATGTTCAGTCGATCGAAATCTCGGACAGCTTGACGGTGCGGCCCTCCGCCATCGAGCGGTAGCCCGCCTCGACCAGCGCCATCGTCTTGACGTTGTCGGCGACCGACAGCGCGGGCGGCGTGCCGGTCTTCAGCGCATGCTGCAATTGTTCCATCACGCCGATGAAAGCATGCGGGAACCACATCGTCTCCCAGCTCGGGCTGACCCACTTGCCGCCGGTCGTCTCGGTCGAGGCATAGGTCAGGGTCGAGGCAACGCCCTTCGGCCAGCCGATCGTTCCTTTGGCGACACCCTTGGTGCCGTCGACGCGCCAGTTGATGTGCTGGTCGTCCTCGTAGCCTTCCTGGCGCGGACCGGACCAGACATCCTCCAGTGACACGGCTAGCACGCCGGAGGGAAAGCGCAGTGTTGACACGGTAATCCCGTCGGAATGGTCGAATGTCGTGCGCGGATCCTTGCGCGTCAGCGTGGTGATCTCCGAGGGATCGCCGAACAGGAAGCGCAGCACATCGAGATGGTGCACGCTCATATTGGCAAGCGTCAGCCGGTCGTAGTCCGCGAGGAAAGTCTGCCAGTGCGGGATCGCGTGCATGTCGATCTGAGCAAAGACGATCTCGCCCAGCGCGCCGCTGTCGATGATCTGCTTCAAGACGCGCATCGACTGGTCGTAGCGCATGTTCTGTTGACCGAGAGGATCTTGCCGGATTTTGCTGCTTCATCGCGTAGCTTGACCGCTTCCTCGACCGAAAGCGCCAACGGCTTCTGCGCCAGGACCGCCTTGATGTGTGGCTGCTTCAGCGCATGGCGGATCAGCGCCGGCTGCTGGTCGGGTGGAAAGGCAAGGTCGACGATCTCGACCCGCTCGTCCTCGATTAGTTGCTCGGGCATGTCGTGAACGGTCGCAATGCTCCAGCGCGTCGCCACTTTCTCGGCGCTGGCCTTGGTCCGCGAGGCGATCGCCACCACTGGGAAACCGGCTTGGGCATAGGCGGCGAGATGGCATTCGGCCATGATCATGCCGGCGCCGATGCAGCCGATCCGGTATTCGCTGGTGCGAACCCTTACATCCGGCTCGAAACCCTGGCCTGCCATCCATTCCTCCACTAGAGGACAGGATATAACGCCATGGCCGGCGGATCAGCCAAGGTCCGCTCCATCAATTCCCATCAGAACCAAGGCAGCGCCAGGCTTCGGATAGGTCGCACTCCGGTCAGACGAAGAAAAATTCCTCGACGCGCTGCTTGGCATTGCGCAGCACCGGCAGGATATCCCGCTCCATCTCTGCCACCGAAAACCGCGCCGACTGGGTCGACATGTTGATTGCCGCCACCGTCCGCCCGGATCGGTCAGCAATCGGCACGGCGATCGATCGCAGGCCGAGCTCCAGTTCCTCATCGACGATGGCAAAGCCACCCGCCCTTGCGGCGTCGATCGCCTTGCCAAGTGCTGCGCGGCTGGTGATCGTCTTCGGCGTCCGCCGCTCGATCCTTGCTTCGGCAAGGAAGGACTTCAGTTCGTCCGGCGCGAGCCCCGCAAGCAGAACTCGCCCCATTGAGGTGCAATACGCCGGCAGCCTGGTGCCGACATCGAGCGACACGCTGAGGATGCGCCGGCCGGGAATGCGTGCGACATAGACGACCTCCTCGCCCGAAAGCACCGCCGCGTTGCAGGCCTCATTGAACTGCCCCGCCACCTCTCGCAGGATCGGCGCCGCGAAGGTCCACAACGAGGCGCCGCCGAGCCAGGTCCGGACAATGGTCAACAGACGCGGCGAAAGCGAAAACAGCCGTCCGGCTTGCGTCGCGTAGCCCGTCGCGGTCAGCGTCAGCAGGAAGCGACGCGCACCGGCGCGGGTCAGCCCAGCTTCCTCCGCCATCTCAGTCAGCGTCATGCCGGCCGGATGCCGGGCAAGGATCTCCATGACCGCAAGGCCGCGCTCCAGCGAACCGACATGGTCGCGCGCCGTTCCCTCGTCGTCCATGCGGCCTCCGCGAAACAATCTGTCGCCATTGACTCGACATGGCGGCTTGGCGTAAGAGTATCTCATACAAAACAATTGTTCGCAATACGAACTTTTCTCATTCCGGAGTTCCTGCGATGGTCAAATTCCTGCCGCTCAAACAGGCCGTGGCCGAGAACCTGCACGATGGCGATGCGGTCGCCTTCGAGGGCTTCACCCATCTGATCCCGACGGCGGCGGCGCATGAGGCGATCCGCCAGGGCTTTCGCGACCTCACCCTTATCCGCATGACCCCTGACCTGATCTACGACCAGATGATCGGCATGGGCATGGCGAAGAAGATCGTCTTCTCCTATGTCGGCAATCCCGGCGTCGGCCTGCTGCGGCGCGCCCGCGATTCCATCGAGAACGGCTTTCCCCGGTCGATCGAGATCGAGGAGCATAGCCACGCCGGCATGGCCAATGCCTATGAGGCGGGTGCGGCCGGCCTGCCCTGCGCAGTGTTCCGCGGCTATCGCGGCGCCGGGCTTGTCGGGGTCAATCCGAACATCAAGTCGGTCACCTGCCCGTTCACCGGCGAGGTGCTGGCCGCCGTTCCTTCGATCCGCCCGGACGTCACCTTCATCCACGCCCAGAAGGCCGACAAAAAGGGCAATGTGCTGGTCGAAGGCATTGTCGGCATCCAGAAGGAAGCGGTGCTTGCAGCAAAACGCGCCGTGGTGACGGTCGAGGAAGTGGTCGACGATTTCGACGACCTGCACCCCAACCTCACCGTGCTGCCGCGCTGGACCATCGCTGCGATCTCCGTCGTGCCCGGCGGCTCGCACCCCTCCTACACGCACGGCTATTATGCCCGCGACAATGCCGCCTATCTCGAATGGGACGAGATCGCCGCCGACCGAGACAAATTCCAGGCCTGGATGCAGGCCAATGTCATCGAACGCACGGCCGATGATTTCGCGGCCCGAGTCGAACATCTGAGGAGTGCGGCATGAGCGGTTTCACCCCCAATGAGATGATGACCATCGCCGCCAGCCGCGCCTTGAAGAACGACGATGTCTGCTTCGTCGGCATCGGCGCGCCGTCGGCCGCCTGCAACGTCGCGCGGCTGACGCATGCGCCCGACATCACGCTGATTTATGAAAGCGGCACCATCGGCACCGCGCCCGATGTTTTGCCGCTGTCGATCGGCGACGGTGAACTCTGCGACACCGCCGTCACCACCGTCTCGGTGCCCGAAATGTTCCGCTACTGGCTGCAGGGCGGCCGCATCTCCATCGGCTTCCTCGGTGCTGCCCAGCTCGACAAATTCGGCAACATCAACACCACCGTCATCGGCGACTATGCGCATCCCAAGACCCGGCTGCCCGGCGGCGGCGGCGCGCCGGAGATCGCTACCTCGTCGAAGGAGATCTACATCACCATGGCGCAGACCAAGCGCGGCATGGTCGAGAAGATCGACTTCTTCACCTCCTTCGGCCATGGCGACGGCGGCGACCACCGCCAGCGCCTCGGCATCGACACCGCAGGGCCAACGCTGCTGATCACCGACCTCGCCATCTGGAAGCCGGACCCGGTGAGCAAGGAATTCACCGTGGTGTCGCTGCATCCCGGCGTGACGCGGCAGCAGGTGCAGGACACCTGCGGCTGGGTGGTGAAATTCGCGGATGCACTGGAAGAGACGCCGGCGCCAACCACGCTGGAACTGACGACATTGCGCGACCTGCAAGCCCGCACCAAGGCGGCGCATGAAGGAAGCGGAAAAGAAAAGGCTGCATGACATGGCCGAGGCCTTCATCTGCGACTACATCCGCACCCCGATCGGCCGCTTCGGCGGCTCGCTTTCCTCAGTGCGCGCGGACGACCTCGGCGCCATCCCGCTGAAGGCGCTGATCGAGCGCAATGCCGGCATCGACTGGCAGGCGGTCGACGACGTCGTCTACGGCTGCGCCAACCAGGCCGGCGAGGACAATCGCAATGTGGCGCGCATGTCGTTGCTGCTGGCCGGACTGCCGAAGGAGGTTCCCGGCTCGACCGTCAATCGCCTGTGCGGTTCCGGCATGGATGCCGTCACCATCGCCGCTCGCGCCATCAAGGCCGGCGAGGCTGAGCTGATGATTGCCGGCGGCGTCGAATCGATGAGCCGCGCGCCCTTCGTCATGCCCAAGGCCGAGACCGCCTTTTCGCGCCACGCCGAGATTTACGACACCACCATCGGCTGGCGTTTCATCAACCCGCTGATGAAGAAGCAATACGGCGTCGATTCCATGCCCGAAACGGGCGAGAACGTCGCCGAGGATTTTTCGGTGTCGCGCGCCGACCAAGATGCGTTCGCCGTGCGCAGCCAGGACAAGGCCGTCGCTGCGCAGGCCAATGGCCGGCTGGCGAAGGAGATCACTCTGGTGACGATCCCGCAGAAAAAGGGCGATGTGGTCATCGTCTCCAAGGACGAGCATCCCCGCGCGGGCACCACGGTCGAGACTTTGGCCAAGCTGCCGACGCCGTTCCGGCAGGGCGGCACGGTCACCGCCGGCAATGCGTCGGGCGTCAACGATGGCGCCGCGGCGCTGATCGTCGCCTCGGAAGCGGCTATGAAAAAATACGGCCTGACGCCGATTGCCCGCATCCTCGGTGGTGCCGCGGCCGGCGTGGCGCCGCGCATCATGGGCATCGGCCCGGCGCCGGCGACGAAAAAGCTCTGTGCCCGGCTCGGCCTGACGCCACAACAATTCGATGTCATCGAACTCAACGAAGCCTTCGCCTCGCAAGGTATCGCCGTGCTGCGCCAACTCGGCATCGGCGAGGACGCGGATTACGTCAACCCCAATGGCGGCGCCATCGCGCTT
The DNA here is from genome assembly GCF_007003975.1 of Mesorhizobium sp. WSM4306. GTDB lineage: Bacteria > Pseudomonadota > Alphaproteobacteria > Rhizobiales > Rhizobiaceae > Mesorhizobium. The sequence continues at coordinate 59,356 of NZ_VFTC01000015.1, read as the reverse complement.
GGCCATCCGCTCGGCATGTCGGGCGCGCGCATCACCGGCACCGCGGCGCTGGAGCTGCGCGAACGCGGCGGCCGTTATGCGCTGGCCACCATGTGCATCGGTGTGGGCCAAGGCATCGCTGTGGCGCTCGAGCGGGTTTGAGATCGCACCGCCCTCAATACGGTAAACCGACATAATTCTCGGCCAGCGCGGTCGACGCCGCTTGCGAATGCACGAGATAGTCGAGTTCGGCCTCCTGGATGCGCTGGCCGAACTCGCCGGTGTCGGGAAAGCGGTGCAGCATCGTTGTCATCCACCAGGAGAAGCGCACCGCCTTCCAGACTCGCGCCAGCGCCTTGGCCGAATAGGCGTCGAGCCCGCCCAGTGATTTGTCCAGGTAGAATTCGCGAAGTCCGGCAAAGAGATAGCGCACGTCGCTGGCAGCGAGGTTGAGCCCCTTGGCGCCGGTCGGCGGCACGATGTGGGCGGCGTCGCCGACCAGGAACAGCCGGCCAAAGCGCAGCGGCTCGGCAACGAAGGAGCGCAGCGGCGCGATCGACTTTTCGAAGGACGGCCCGGTGACGACGGCAGCTGCCGTTGGTTCCGGCAAGCGGCGGCGAAGCTCATCCCAGAAGCGGTCATCCGACCACGCCTCGACCCGCTCGTCGGCCGGGACCTGCACATAATAGCGGCTGCGATGGGTCGAGCGCATCGAGCACAGCGCAAAGCCGCGCTCGTGATTGGCATAGACCAGTTCGTGATCGGCCGGTGGTACCTCAGCCAGCACGCCGAGCCAGCCGAACGGATAGGTCCGCTCGAAGGTTTTCAGCGCGCGCTCGGGCGCCGATTTGCGGCTGACGCCGTGATAGCCGTCGCAACCGGCGATGAAGTCGCAGTCGATGCGAAGGCTGACGCCATCCTTGTCATAGGTGACGTAAGGCGCTTCACCGTCGAAGCCATGCAGCGCGACATTGGACGCTTCGTAGACGGTGGTGAGCCCCGCCGCCTCGCGCTTGTCCATCAGATCGTGCGTCACTTCCGTCTGGCCATAGACGGTGACGTGCTTGCCGCCGGTCAGCGCCGTGAGATCAAGCCTGTGCAGGCTGCCGCCGAAGGCAAGCGAAATGCCGGCGTGCAGCAGGCCCTCGGCATGCAGCCTTGCCGCGGCGCCCGCTTCCTCCAGCAACTCGACGGTGCCTTGTTCGAGCACGCCTGCCCGCACGCGGCCAAGCACATGCTCCCGGCTCGAACGCTCGAGGATCACCGTCTCGACGCCGATGCCGCTGAGCAGTTGGCCGAGCAGCAGGCCGGACGGCCCGGAACCGACAATGACGATCTTTGTACGCATCAGTGCCCCAGGCTTTCGATCTCTCCGGCGAGCTCCGCAGCGAGCCGTAGTGCAGCCGCGGTCGCAACCGCCATTTGCGGCAGAAGCAGCCATTCCAGCGTCCACGCAGCGCCCGAGCGCTCCTGCTCATGCGCCAGCGCCTGGTGCATGCCGGAAAGCTGCGTGGCGTTGAAGCGCGCCAGCGCCACCAGCGCTTCGGCCTTCACCGGGTTCTGCTTGTGTGGCATGGCCGACGAGCCGCCGCCGCCGGACAGCATGATCTCAGAGCCGGCCTGCGCCATCAGCGCGATGTCCTGGCCGAACTTGCCGAGGCTGCCGGTGATGAGCGACAGCAAGCTGGCGAATTCGGCCAGCGCATCGCGCTGGCTGTGCCATTGCGGCGCATCGCCAAGGCCGAGCTTTGCGGCAAGAGCCGCGCGCACCGCGGGGCCCTTGTCGCCGAACTTCTCCAGCGTGCCGGCGGCGCCGCCAAATTGCACTACGAGCAAACGTCGCGACTGTTGCGACAATCTCTGCTGATGCCGCTGTAGCGGTGCCCGCCACGCTGCGACGCGGTCCGACACTTTTATTGGGATCGCCACCTGCATCCGTGTCATCCCGGTCAATGTCCTGCCCCCGAAACGCTCTTCCAACGCCGTAAGCCGCACGATGTTTTCAATCAGCAAGAGATCGAGATGGTCGATCACGCGGCGCAGCCGAAGCACCAGGCCAGTGTCGACGACATCCTGGCTGGTTGCGCCGAAATGCACGCTGGTCTCGTGCGGCGCACCGACCGCTGCCTTCAATTGGCGCACCAGTTCGGGCACGATCACGCCGTCCTTGGCCACACCGGCGCGCAGCCGCGCGGTATCCGGCTTGTAGGACGACAGGACAGCGACAATTGCCGCCGCGGCGTCCTTGCCGATGATCCCGCTTTCGGCTTCCGCTTCCGCCAGCGCGCGCTCGAAATCGAGCATGGCGGCGATTTCCGCGTCGGCGGAAAAATACCGTGCCGCCTCCTCGTCGCCGAGAAGGCCGGACAGCAGCGGATGGTCGAAGGGCGATACGGTCATGCGAAGGGTCTCCTAGCTGTCGAAGAAGACCGTTTCCTTCTCCCCCTGGAGATGGACATCGAAAATATAGATATCACCTTGCCGCTCGGCGATCAGCGTCGGCACGCGCACCTTGTGCTCGATGCGGGCGAGGATCGGGTCTGCGGCATTGGCCTTCTGCTCGTCGGAGAAATAGAGCCGTGTGTGGAGGCCGATGTTGATGCCCCGCGCCACTATCCACAGGCTGATATGCGGCGCCATAAGCCGCCCGTCGCCAAACGGCACGCGGCCCGGCTTGATCGTCTCGAAGCTGCACAGGCCGGTTTCCATGTCGGTCGGCTGACGGCCCCACCCCTGAAAATCCGGATCGGCATCGCCGCGTAATTCGGCTGGCGAATTGTAGAACCCCTTCGCATCCGCCTGCCAGATTTCGATCAGGGAATCCCGGAGCGGCGTGCCGGTGCCGTCGAGCACGCGGATACGCAAACCAATGCGCTCGCCCTTGGTCTTGTCGTTGAGCATGGTCGCGCCGAGGTCGCTGGCATACACGCCACCGATGCCGCCGAAATTCGGCGTCAGCCCGATATGCACGTAAGGCCCCGCCGTCTGCGACGGGCTCTCCTTCAGCCGGCTGAGCGACTGTGCCATCAATTGCCCTCCGGCCGATTTTCGAACATCGAGGCGCGGCGTCCGCGCAGCACGATGTCGAACTTGTAGGCGCGCGCGTCGAAGGGGATCGTCGCCTGCATATCGAGTGCGGCGATCAGCGTCTCGACGGCCGCCCTGTCGCGGATGCCACGCACGATCGGGCAGCGCCAGATCAGCGGGTCGCCCTCGAAATACATCTGCGTGATCAGACGTTGCGCAAAGCCGTGGCCGAACACCGAGAAATGGATGTGCGAGGGACGCCAGTCATTGGGGCCATTCGGCCAGGGATAGGGACCGGGCTTGACGGTGCGAAAGGCATAGCCGCCCTCATCGTCGGTGATGGTGCGGCCGCAGCCGCCGAAATTCGGATCGAGCGGCGCCAGATACCCGTCCTTCTTGTGGCGGTAGCGGCCACCGGCATTGGCCTGCCAGAATTCGAGCAGCGCGCCCGAGACGCCAACGCCGCGCTCGTCGAGCACCCGCCCATAGACGATGATGCGCTCGCCGATAGCGCTCTCGCCGGGCTTGGCGAAATTGTGGATGAGGTCGGCATCGAGTTCGCCCAGAATGGCGTGGCCGAACACCGGGCCGGTGATTTCCGACGCCGTGTTGTCGAAGGCCAGCAGCGCCTTCTGCGGCGAGCGCAGCACCGATGTCTTGTAGTCCGGCGTCAGCGCCGGCGGATGCCAGTTGCGGTCGCGCTGGAAGAAGGCACCGGTCTCGGGCCTGCGGTTCGAGCCCGCATCAGCTGGCATGGCCATTCCTGCTTCCGTCCATTTCCGAAAACACCTCCTTGGCGATCCTGAAGGCGCGGTTGGCCGCCGGCACGCCGGCGTAGATCGCCACATGCAGGAACGCTTCGCAGATGTCGTCACGCGAGGCGCCGGTGTTGGCGGTGGCGCGCACATGCATGGCGACCTCTTCATCATGACCGAGTGCGGCGAGCAGGGCCAGCGTCACGATCGAGCGCTCGCGCTTGCTGAAACCCGGCCGCGCCCACACCGTCCCCCAGGCTGCCTCGGTGATCAGCTCCTGGAACGGCCGGTCGAAATCGGTGACGGCATCCTCGCTGCGGTCGACATGCGGGTCGCCGAGCACCGAGCGCCGCACCGTCAGACCGGTCCGGTATCTGGTCATGGTCTTGGACACTTCATCCATGGATCTGCTTTCTCTGAGGAAGCGACGCGAGAAATTCTCGGATCAGGGCGGTCAGCGCACCGGGCTGCTCGACGCAAGGAATGTGGCCGGCATCCCGAATGATCTCGAAGCGCGCGCCGGGAATGAGTTCTGCCAGCCAGCGAACCAGGTCCGGCGGCGTCGAGCCGTCCTGGTCACCGACGACGCAAAGCGTAGGAATCGCGATAGCCTGAGCGACCTCGGTGAAATCGGCGTCGCGCACTGCGGCGCAGGTGCCGACATAACCGGCGACGGCTTGCCGGGTCATCATGTTCCAGTAGCCGTCAAGCTCGGCGATACGGTCCGCGTGGAAGGCCGGGGTGAACCACAGTTTAAGCACTGCGTCGGCGATGGCCTGGATGCCTTTGCTTTCGACGGTTGCTATTCGGGTGTTCCAGCTGTCGGCGGTGCCGATCTTGTGCGCCGTGTCGCACAGGATGAGACCTTCGACTATGTCGGGCCGCCTTGCATAGAACCCTTGCGCGACCAGGCCGCCGACCGACAGGCCGCAGAGCACGACATTAGTCAGCCCGAAATGATCGATGAGGCCGGAGAGATCGTCGACATGATCGTCGATCGAGGCGATGCCGCCAATGTCGGAAAGACCGTGGCCGCGCTTGTCGTAAACCAGCAAGGGCATGTCAGCGTTCAAGTCAGACACCACTTCGTCCCAGATGCGGAAGTCGGTACCGAGCGAATTGATAAACACGACTGGCCGCGCGTTCCCATTCGCCTTGAAGTTGCGATGGTGCAGCGTGATGCCGCCAATGTTGACGAATGGCACGATTTCGATCCTCCGTGTTCACATTGCACAAGGCATTTGGTTTGGTAAAATGATATTTTGCGCCGTTTCATTAACTGGGAGGTTATGAGAACCATGTCCGAAAGCCGCATAAGGTTCCGTCACCTGCAGGCTTTCCTTGAGGTAGCGCGGCAAGGCAGCGTGGCGAGGGCAGCCGACTTTCTTCACGTCAGTCCGCCGGCGGTGACCAAGACGCTGCGCGAACTGGAAGAGGCGCTTGGCATCGCAGTCGTCGAACGCGACGGCCGCGGCATCAGGGTGACACGGCTCGGCGAAATCTTCCTCGGTCATGCCGGAACGGCGATCACCGCCTTGAAGCGTGGCGTCGATTCCGTCCGCCAGGACGGCGCCATCAACCGCCATCCGATCCGTATCGGCGCGCTGCCCACAGTGTCGGCCAGGGTCATGCCGCTCGCCATGAGTCTGTTCCTGAGTGAAAATACGGGAGCGGCGATCAAGATCGTCACCGGTGAGAATGCCGTCCTGCTCGAACAGTTGCGCGTCGGCGCGCTCGATCTTGTTGTCGGCCGGCTGGCGGCACCGGAAAACATGACCGGCTTCTTCTTCGAGCATCTCTATTCCGAACAGGTTCTGTTCGTGGTGCGGGCCGGCCACCCCTTGGCGCAGCCGGGCCAGGACATCTTCGCCCGCCTCGATGAGTTTCCGGTGCTGATGCCGACCCGGGAATCGGTCATCCGCCCGTTCGTCGACCGCCTGTTCATCACCAATGGTATGACCGCGCCGGCGACCGAAATCGAGACCGTCTCGGATTCCTTCGGCCGCGCCTTCCTGCGGCAAAGCGATGCCGTCTGGATCATCTCGACCGGCGTCGTCGCCAATGAAATCTCCAGCGGCGCCTTCGTCGCTCTGCCGGTCAATACCGAGGAAACCAAGGGACCTGTCGGGCTGACGATGCGGACCGACACGGCCCCCTCGCCGGCCTTCGCCATCCTGCTGAAAACCATCCGCGAGGCAGCCCGCCGAGGCAGCTGAGGCAGTCGTCCTTCGCGCCGGCACAGCAAACAGTCAGTTTCGGCGACGCGATCCCGGGTGCAATTATCGTAACCCCAGGGTTAACGAAACACCGCAAAATATCATTTTACCAAACCAAACACCTAGGGCACTGTGACGATGGGAGGATCGAAATCGTGCCGTTATCGGCATTGGCGGCGTTCCGCTGCCGCTTCAGAGCCAGCCGGGGCGATATCCGATCTGAATAAGGGCGGCACCGATTTTGAGCAGGCCGGCGGTCGCCTCCAGGCACCGCCAGGAAAGGGAGGAATATCAGCATGACCTCAAGCAAATCCGGCGTCTCGCGGCGCCAGTTCATCGCCACATCGCTGGCCGGCGGCGCAGCCCTTGCGCTCAGCCGCGGCAAAGCTTTCGCGCAAGCCGCCGACACGCTAAAGGTCGGCTTCGTCAGCCCGCGCACCGGGCCGCTCGCCGGCTTCGGCGAGACCGACGGCTATGTGCTCGACCTTGCCCGCAAGGCGCTGGCCAACGGCATCGAACTTGGCGGCAAGAAATACAGTGTCGAGATCCTCGACCAGGACACGCAGTCCGATCCGTCCCGCGCCGGACAGCTCGCCAAGGACCTGATCAACAACCAGGCCATCGACCTGATGCTCGCCGTGTCGACGCCCGAGGTCATCAATCCGGTCGCCGACGCCTGCGAGGCCGCCGGCGTGCCGTGCCTGTCAACGGTCATGCCCTGGGAAGCCTGGTATTTCGGCCGCGGCGCCAAGCCAGGCGCGCCCTCGCCGTTCAAGTGGACCTATCATTTCGGCTTCGGCGTCGACGAGTTCTTCAGGGCCTATGTCTCGCAGTGGAACCTGATCGAGACCAACAAGAAGGTCGGTGTCATGTATCCGAACGACGCCGACGGCAACGCCATCCGCGCCCATCTGGCGCCGTTGCTGGCCAAGCAAGGTTTCACCATCGTCGATCCCGGCGCGTATGAGACCGGCACCACCGATTATTCCTCGCAGATCGCGCTGTTCAAGCAGGAAGGCGTCGAGATCTTCAACTCCTTCCCGATCCCGCCGGATTTCGCCGCCTTCTGGCGCCAGGCGGCGCAGCAGGGCCTAACCCGGCAAATCAAGATCGCCCAGGTCGCCAAGACCGGACTGTTCCCGTCCGACATCGAGGCGCTCGGTGACCTCGGCATGAAGATTTCGAGCGCAGCCTACTGGCACAAGGCCTTCCCCTACAAGTCGCCGCTGACCGGTGTTTCGGGAGCCGAACTTGCCGATGGCTATGAGGCCGCCAGCGGCAAGCAATGGACGCAGCAGCTCGGCGCTTCGATGTCGCTGCTCGACGCCGGCTTCGAAGCCCTCAAGGCAAGCACCGACGCCAAGGACAAGGCGGCGGTGGCCAAGGCGCTGAGCACGCTCAAGACCGAGACCATGATCGGCAAGGTCGATTTCACCAGCGGCCCGGTCGCGAATGTCTCGCCCGGCCCGATCATCGGCACGCAGTGGGTGGCCGCCAAGGAAGGCAGCAAGTTCCCGCTCGACTATGTGGTGACCGAGAACGCCACCGATCCGAAGGTGCCGGTCGAAGCCAAGCTCCAGCCGTACAACGGCTGATCGACGGTTACGGGGATCGCATCGTGAACGGTTCAGCAAACGCTGCGATCCTCAGCGCCGCCGGCATCCACAAACGCTTCGGCGCGCTGGTGGTACTCGACGATATCGACTTCGCCATGATGGCCGACAAGGCGGTCGGCATTGTCGGCCCGAACGGCGCCGGCAAGACGACGCTGCTCAGCGTCCTTTCAGGCGCCTTTCCGCCGAGTGCCGGCACCGTTGCCTTCAAGGGCGGCGACGTGACGGCGATGCCGGCAACGCAGCGCTGTCGTCTCGGCCTGGTGCGCACGCACCAGGTGCCGAAGCCGTTCAGCGGCATGACCACGTTCGAAAATGTCTTTGTCGCCGCGTCGCATGGCGCCGGTCTCGCCCGCGACGAGGCCTATGAGGAGGCGCTGGCGTCACTGAAACTGTGCGGCATGCTGGGCGTCGCCAACCGGCGGGCCGAAACGCTCGGCCTGCTCGACCGCAAGCGGCTGGAACTGGCCCGCGCGCTTGCGGCGAGACCGACATTGCTTCTGCTCGACGAGATCGGCGGCGGACTGACCGATGGCGAGGCCAGCGAGCTCGTCGACACGATCAAGGAATTGCGCCGGCGCAAGATCGGCATCGTCTGGATCGAGCACATCGTCCACATCCTGCTGCAGGTGGCCGAGCGGCTGATCTGCATGGATGCCGGCAAGATCATCGCCGACGGCGAGCCGCAGGCGGTGATGGCCGATCCGGAAGTCGTGCGCGCCTATCTCGGTGGAGGCCCGAAATGAGCCTGCTCGCAATCGAGAACCTGGTTGTCCGGCACGGCCTCTTACAGGCAGTGCGCGGTGTGAGCTTTGCGATCGAGCGCGGCGAAACGCTGGCGCTGGTCGGCGCCAATGGCGCCGGCAAGACGACGTTGCTCAGGGCAATCGCCGGCGCGCATCAGCCGACAGCCGGCCGTGTGCTGCTGGACGGCGCCGATATCACCGGCGTGCCGTCGCACAAGCGCGTCGGCATGGGCGTCGCGCTGGTGCCCGAGGGACGAAAGCTGTTCGTTCAGATGACCGTCGAAGAGAACCTCCTGCTCGGCAAGACCGCCGGCCGTCCCGGCGACTGGAGCGTGGAACGAGTGCTCGACACCTTTCCCAATCTGAAGCCGCGCCGCCACGCCAAGACCGGGCATCTCTCCGGCGGCGAGCAGCAGGCCACCGCAATTGGCCGCGCGCTGATGAGCAATCCCGAGCTGCTGCTGCTCGACGAGGTCTCGCTCGGCCTGTCGCCGCTGGTGGTCGACCGCGTCTACGCCTCGCTGCAGGGCCTGATCAGTTCCGGCACGACGATCATCCTGGTCGAACAGGACCTTAACCGCGCGCTCTCGGTCTCGGACAAAGTCATCTGCATGCTCGAAGGACGCGTGGCGCTCGAGGGTTCGAGCAAGGGCGTCTCGCGCGACGAGGTGACGAAGGCCTATTTCGGCCTGCACAGGAAAAGCGCCGGGAGTGTGCCGGCATGAGCAACCAGATCGTCCAGGGCATTCTGCTCGGCGGCTACTACGCGCTGATCGCCTGCGGCCTCTCCTTCATGTTTTCGGTGATGCGCATCATCAACCTCGCGCATGGCAGCCTTGCCGTATTTTCGGCCTATGCGCTGTGGTGGCTCGCCTCACGCTTCCACATCTCGCCTTTCGTCGGCCTGCTCATCGTCCTGCCGCTGATGGCGGCGATCGGCTGGGCGCTGCAACGCTTCCTGCTCGAGCGCAGCGCACGCGGCGGCGCGCTGCTGCCGATCCTCACCACATTCGGCCTCGCCATCGTCATCGACAATGCGCTGTTCGAGCAATTCGGCGCCGACACACGGTCGCTGGCGCCCTATATCGGCAGCCTGTCCTACGATTCCTGGGAGTGGCCGGGCAGCATCTATGTCGGCAAGCTTGCCGTCATCATGTTCGCCGCCGCCGTCACCCTGCTCGGCGGGCTGCAGCTGTTCCTGACCCGCACCAGGCTTGGCCGCTCGATCCGCGCCACCTCGGAAGATCCCGATACGGCCGGTCTCGTCGGCGTCGACGCGCGCCGCGCCAACGCCCTTGCCGCGGCCATCGCCATGGTCACCGTCGGTCTTGCCGGCGCCTTTCTCGGCATGCGCGCCACCTTCGATCCCTATACCGGCGCACCGCAATTGCTGTTCGCTTTCGAGGCGGCGGTGATCGGCGGCGCCGGCTCTCTGTGGGGCACACTTCTCGGCGGCATCGTGCTGGCGCTTGCCCAGACGCTCGGCGCGCAGGTGCATCCGCAAGGCTTCCTGATCGGCGGCCATGTCGCCTTCCTGATCGTGTTGTTCATCCGGCTCTCCACGTCCGGCCTCGGCCTGCGTGGCCTGCTGCGCCTGCCAGCGAGGAAGACGACATGAGCGCAGTTTCAACGTCTCCCGTCATCGAGCGCGGCACCCCGGCCTCGCGCATCTCGGCGATCGCGGTCGTCGTGATCATCGTGCTGCTCGCCGATGCGCCGCAATTCCTGTCGGCCGGCGCGGTCGACCGCATGACCGCCTTGTTCATCTATGTGATCCTGGCGGCGATGTGGAATGCGCTGGCCGGCTTCGGCGGCCTGGTCTCTGTGGGACAGCAAGTGTTCTTCGGCCTCGGCGCCTATTTCGCCATTCGCCTGGCCGATGCCGGCCTCAACCCGTTCGCCTCGCTGTTCGTCTCGGCGATCATCGTCGGCGCGATCTCCTGGCCGATGTCGCTGTTCATGCTCCGGCTGAGGAATGGCGAGTTCGCCATCGGCATGTGGGTGATCGCGGCCCTCACCCATCTCCTGGTCAATCTCGACCGGCTGGTGCAAGGCGAAACCGGGACGTCGCTGATTTCGCTCAACGTCTATGACGCCGGCGCCAGACGGGCGACGATCTACTGGCTGGCGCTGGCCGCGATGACCGCGCTGCTCGCCATCCTGTTCGGCCTGCTGCGCGGCAGCACGGGTGCCGCCATCCGCGCTATCAGGGACAATGAGGATGCCGCCGCGTCGGTCGGCGTACGCGTCACCGGCACCAAGCGGCTTCTGTTCGTGCTCGCCGCCTTCGGCATCGGCATTGCCGGCGCGCTGTGGCTGGCCACCTCCATCACCTTCCAGCCGAAAACCTACTTCAACGTCCAGTGGACTGCCTACATGATCTTTATGGTGCTGGTCGGCGGCATCGGCACCTTCGAGGGCGCAATTCTCGGCGCGCTGCTGTTCTTCCTCATCGAGACCTGGTTCGGCGGCACCGGCGTCTGGTATCTCATCGGCCTTGGCGCCACCGCGGTGCTGTTCTCGCTGTTCCTGCCGCGCGGCCTATGGGGAACGCTGGAGGAGCGCTTTGGCCTGCGCCTGCTGCCGGTCGGCTATCGCGTCAGGCTGCCGGCAAACGCCACCGACAGCGACACCGTGCCAACATCGCAACAGGCAACAGCACATCGGGAGAAAGCGTGACCATGCTTTTCGGCAAGACCATTCTCATAACCGGTGTCGCGTCCGGCATCGGCGCGCGGACGGCGGAGCTCGCCTGCCAACTTGGCGCGGATGTGATCGGCGTCGACGTGCGCGAGCCGGCAGCAACAGTCGGCAGTTTCGTCAAGGCCGACATCTCGTCCAAGGCCGGCGTCGATGATCTCGTCGCATCCCTGCCGCAGCGCATCGACGCGCTCTGCAACGTCGCCGGCCTCTCCGGCAACACCGGCGCGGTGTCGACACTGGCTGTCAACTTCTACGGTCTGCGCGCACTTTCGGAAGGTCTCGCGCCACGACTTCGCGAAGGCGGCACCATCGTCAACGTCGCTTCGATCGCCGGCTATGGCTGGCGCGCCAACCTCAACCGTGCAGCGTCGATGGTCGGCATCGAGGGCTTTCCCGATGTCGCCAAAGTGGTCGCCGACCATCAGGTGAAGAACGAGGAAGGCTACCCCGTCTCCAAGGAACTGCTGCTTCTGTGGACGCAGCGCGCCGCGCATCAGGACCTGTTCAGGAGCCGCGGCATCCGCGTCAATGCGGTGAGCCCCGGCCCGGTGGAGACACCGATCCTGAAACAGTTCCGCAGCGTGCTCGGCGACGCCCGCGTCGACAGCGACATCGCCCGGGTCGGACGCACCGGCACCTCGGGCGACATTGCGCCTGTCGTGCTGTTCCTGTGCTCGGACGGCGCGCGCTGGGTCAACGGCGCCAACGTGCCGGTCGACGGCGGCCTCGAAGCATCGATCAACGCCGAAGTGCTCGGCTTCTAGACCACGATCCCGAAAAGTGGGAACCCGGTTTTCGGATTAGATCATGGTCAACAACAAGATAGAAAAGGCGCTCGACGGCGAGCGAGGGAGAAAACAATGGATATCGGACTTCTGATCGACGGCGACAAAAGGGATGCGTCCGGTTCGGCCTCTTACGAGCGCTTGGACCCGTTCACCGGCAAGTTGGCGACGCGCGCCGCAGCCGCCAGCGTAACCGATGCCAATGCGGCCGTCGAAGCTGCGGCCACCGCCTTCAAGACCTGGTCGAAGACCGGACCGGGCGAACGCCGCGCCTTGCTCGCCAAGGCAGCCGATGTGATGGATTCCAAGGTCGGCGAATTCACCAAATTGATGATGGAAGAGACCGGCGCCACCGGCCCCTGGGCCGGTTTCAACGTCATGCTGGCCGCCAAAATGTTGCGCGAGGCGGCCGCGATGACGACGCAGATTTCGGGCGAGGTCATCCCCTCCGACAAGCCCGGCACGCTGGCCATGGCGATCCGCCAGCCGGCCGGCGTGTGCCTCGGCATCGCACCGTGGAATGCCCCGGTCATTCTCGGCACCCGCGCCATCGCCATGCCGATCGCCTGCGGCAACACCGTGGTGCTGAAGGCCTCCGAAATGTGCCCAGGCACGCACCGGCTGATCGGCCAGGTGCTGGTCGAGGCCGGCCTGCCCAAGGGCGTCATCAATGTCGTCACCAACGACCCGAAGGATGCGGCGGCAATTGTCGAGGCGCTGGTCGCGCATCCTGCGGTCAGGCGCGTCAATTTCACTGGCTCGACCAAGGTCGGCAGGATCATCGCAGAATTCGCCGGCAAACACCTGAAGCCGGCCCTGCTTGAGCTCGGCGGCAAGGCGCCGCTGGTGGTGCTCGACGATGCCGACATCGACGCCGCGGTCAATGCGGCTGCCTTCGGCGCCTACATGCACCAGGGCCAGATCTGCATGTCGACCGAGCGGCTGGTCGTCGATGAAAAGGTCGCCGACGAATTCGTCGCCAAGCTCGCCGCCCGCGCCTCTGGATTGCCGGCCGGCGACCCGCGCGGCCATGTCGTGCTGGGTTCGCTGATCAGCAGCCAGTCCGCCGACAAGATGGAAGAACTGGTTGCCGACGCCGTCGCCCAGGGCGCGAAGCTGGTGGCCGGCGGCAAGCGCACCGGAACCGTGGTCGAAGCAACATTGCTCGACCATGTCACGCCGGCGATGCGCGTCTATTCGGAAGAATCCTTCGGGCCGGTCAAGCCGGTGATCCGCGTCAATGGCGAGGACGAGGCCGTGCGCGTCGCCAACGACACCGAATACGGCCTGTCGTCGGCCGTCTTCAGCCGCGACATCCGCCGCGCTTTTGCCGTTGCTGCGCGCATCGAAGCCGGCATCTGCCACATCAACGGCCCGACCGTCGGCGACGAGGCGCAAATGCCGTTCGGCGGCGTCAAGGGTTCGGGCTATGGCCGCTTCGGCGGCAAGGCCTCGATCGCCGAATTCACCGACCTGCGCTGGCTGACCATCGAGGATCCCGCCCAGCACTATCCGTTCTGATTGATACAACGCCTTCGGCAGATGATTATCTGCCGAGCGTCAGCCCTGCCTTCCTCGCTTCCGCGCGCAGGAACGGCAGGCCGACGCCGATGACATCATCGGGATTGTCCGCCACCGGCCGCCACACCTGGCGAGCCAACGGATTCCCGCATCAAAACCCGGCAAGGCTCGAGCCGCGCGATCGCCGGCCCCTCCCCACCTTCAATCCTTGCAAACAGCGCCTCCATGGCGTGGCCGGCGATCTGGCGCACCGGCTGCACAACGGCGGCGATGGCCGGCCATGTCACCTGCATCCATTCGGCGTCGTCGAAGCCGACCAGCGAAATATCGTTGGGGCAATGCCAGCCGCGCCGGCGGAATTCCGACAGCGCCACCAGCGTGCCCTTGAGGAACAGCGAATAGACGGCCGTCGGCCGCTCGCCTTTGGCGAAATACTCGCGCAACTGCGCTCGCAGCGGCTCGACACCGGTTTCGGCGAGCACGACATCGATGCGCACATCCGGCGCCAGTTTGAGCGCGGCGGTGCGAAACCCGTCGAGGCGGGCGCGGACCGTCGCCGCCTGCTCGCCGAGGCCGACGACCAGTATATGGCGATGGCCCTTGGCGATCAGTTCGCGCGCCACTTCGGCGCTGGCCGCGGCACTGTCGGCCGACACCGTGTCGAAGGCGTCGTCGGACAACACACGGTCGATCAACACGCCGGTCATGCCATTGGCCTTCATGAACTCGGCCGCCGGCCCATGCTCGTTGCGCACCGGCGCCAGCACCACGCCGGCGACGCGCCAGTCATGCATGCGGGCGAGGATTTCCTTCTCACGCGCTTCCGATTCACGGCTCGACGCCGCCACCAGCGTGTAGCCGCGCTGCTCGGCGAGGCCCTCGAGCTGGGTGACCATCTGGCCGAAAAACTCGCTTTCGAACTCGGGCATGATGGCGCCGATGATGCGGCGCTTGGCCCGGCGCATGTCGGAGGCCAGCGGGTCGACGCGGTAACCCAGTTGCTCGACGGCTTCCAAGACGCGCTGCGCATTCTCCGGCTTCACCGTGATGACGCCGGCCATGACCTTGGAGACGGTGGCGGCAGACACGCCGGCGCGGCTTGCCACGTCGTGGATCGACGCACGCCGCTGCTGGTCCTGCCTGTGCGCCATTGGTTCTCCTCCCGACGCGCGGACTGAAGCATTCCGTCCGCTGGAGAATGAGTAAATCGATTTTTCGAAGTTGTAAATCGTTTAATCGTGGGTATTTTACCCGTTGAGCGCATGTCGCCCTAAAGTGTGATGCGGTTTTGGGATAACGACAAGTGCAAAGCAAAAATACGCGATGCGGGTCGCGCCGGGAGGGATAGTCATGCCGAACAAGGCCTTGCCGCTGGGCATCAGCGCGCCGGAACCACGCACGCTCGAGCTGATCTTCACCCCGCCACAGCTGGCGCGCCTCAAGGCGCACTACCGCATTGTCGAGACGACGGCCGACGGCGTGGCGAAACTGCCGGCCGATGTGCTGGCCGAAGCCCGCTACATCATCGGCCAGCCGCCGATCTCGTCCGAGACGCTGGAGGCAATGAAAGCGCTGCGCTGCGTCTTCAATGTCGAGACCAACCTGGTCAACAACATGCCCTATGAGACGCTGTTTGCGCGCGGCATCCATGTCGTCACCACCGGCCTGGTCTTCGCCGAGCCGGTGGCCGAACTCGGCCTTGCCATGGCGCTCAACCTCGCCCGCAACATCGTCGATGCCGACCTTGCGTTCCGCAGGGGCGAGGAGCTGTGGGGCGGCGACGGCAACCAGACCGCGCGGCTGCTTTCCGGGGCCGATGTCGGCATTATCGGCTTCGGCGATCTCGGCCGCGCGCTGAACCGACTTCTGTCGGGCTTTCGCACCCGCACCAAAGTCTTCGATCCTTGGCTGCCGCCGTCGATCCTGATCGACAATGGCGTCGAGCCGGCCTCGCTCGACGATGTCCTGACATCGAGCGACTTCGTCTTCGTCGTCGCTTCAGTGACCTCGGAGAACCAGGGCTTTCTCGGCGCCGATGCCTTTGCCTCGATGCGCAAGGGCGCTGCCTTCATCCTGCTCAGCCGCGCCGGCGTGGTCGACTTCCCTGCTCTGATGGCAGCGGTGAAGAGCGGCCACATCCTTGCCGCCAGCGATGTCTTTCCCGAAGAGCCGCTGGCACAGGATCACCCAGTCCGCACCATGCCCGGCTTCCTGCGCTCCGCTCACCGCGCCGGCGCGCTCGACATCGCCTTCAAGCGCATGGGCGACATGGTGCTGGAGGACATGGACCTGATCGACCGCGGCCTGCCCCCGCTGCGCTCCAAGCGCGCCGAGCGCGAGACGGTGTCGAGGATGCGCTCCAAGCCGGCTGACAGGAATTAGTTATCGCGACAAATCGGTCCTGAATTGGATTTCGGAGTTGGGCCAAGCCCCTTTGTCGTCGCCGCTCACGATGACCGCGAGCGCGGGAACCTTTGCTCGGCATTGGCGTTTTTCAACCGGATCGCTCCCATTCGATCCAGACCCTCCAATCAATACCCCGCCAGGCCTAGCCGGCGGGGTGTTGATTTTGGCTATGACGTGAGGACTTGCAGGAATCTCGCGGAACGATCCTTCCGCCGGATAGTTTTGAAAGCAGTCGGGCGGTGGGTGGCCCGGCGTACTCCAAGGAGGCCCGTCACGATTCGCGTCGGTGGCGGGCCTTTTTTCATTCCCGAGCCGTTAAGGCTGGAGGCGACCTGCTCGCTGCATTCTATCCGGCAGCGACGCCGGCGGCCGAGCGATTGGCCAGCACCAGCCCGACCTCGCCAACAACCTGCTCGACGCGCTTCAGGATCGGTTCGGCCCTCAGCACGCCGTCGGAAAAATCCTTGTCCGTGGCGTAGATCCCTGTCGGCAGCGTCAGCGCTTCGAAGAAGCCGAACAGCGGCCGCAACTGGTGCTCGACGATCAACGCATGGCGATCGTTGCCGCCGGTGGCAAGCAGCACCACCGGCTTGCCGCGCAAGGAAGCCGGATCGAACAGATCGAAAAAGTGCTTGAACAGGCCGGTGTAGCTGCCTTTGTAGGTCGGCGAACCGACCACCAGCACATCGGCATTGACGACGCTGTCGAAAATTGCCCGCGCCTGGCTATCGAGATCGCGCGCCCATTTGGCTGCGCCCAGCGACGGGCCGAGGTCTTCGATGTCATAGGTGCTCGCCGACAAGCCATGCTGGCGCGCAATATCCCTGACGACCTGGTCGACGAAGCCGCGCGTCTTGGACGGCCGGGTGAAATTGCCGGAAAATCCGACGACGGTTGGATTGGGCATATTCTGGGCACCTCTCGCGCGGCGGGCAGGCCCGCTTCATACCTATTTACAGGCTTGCGCCTGTCGCAAGAAGCAAGGATTGGTCGCCCAGCGCCATCCCTAGGGAATTTTTTTTCCGTTTGCCCGAAACGCTCGCTGGTCTCAGGCCGCGGAAACAGAACGGTCTGTAAGGCAAAACGACGTTGGCGGCGGCCGTGCCTCGCGCTAGGGCTTTTTCGGGACTATGTCTGACCATATCCCGACGCGGTTAGCCGCCACTTCGCCCAGGAGACGCTTCGTGCCCAAAGGTTCAGACCTGCTTGTAGCCGCTCTCGAGAATGAGGGCGTCGATCGCATCTTCGGCATTCCGGGCGAAGAGAATCTCGATGTCGTGGAATCCATCCGCAAATCCTCGATCCAGCTCATCCTGACCCGCCATGAGCAGGCGGCAGCCTTCATGGCCGCCACCCATGGCAGGCTCACCGGCAAGCCAGGTGTGTGCATCACCACGCTCGGGCCTGGTGCCCTGAACCTGACGACCGGTGCTGCCTATGCGTTGCTCGGCGCCATGCCGATGATCATGATCACCGGGCAGAAGGGAATCCGGTCGTCGCGCCAGGCTCGCTTCCAGATTGTCGATATCGTCGCCGCGATGAAGCCGTTGACAAAGCTGTCGCGTCAGATCATCTCGCCGAGGACAATTCCCGCCGTGGTGCGCGAAGCCTTCCGCATTGCCGAGGAGGAGCGTCCGGGGCCGGTGCATCTGGAACTGCCGGAGGACATCGCGGCCGAGGAATGCGACGATGTCGCGCTGATCCCGCCGCATCCGGTCGAGCTGCCTCTGGCGAGCCCGCTGGCGCTCGACCGTGCCGCGGAGATGATCATCAAGGCGCAGCGTCCGCTGGCGATGCTGGGTGCCGCCGCCTCGCGACCGCGCTCGACCTCCGACCTCGCTCAGTTCGTGCTGCGAACCGGCATTCCCTATTTCACCACGCAGATGGGCAAGGGCACGGTGCCCGGCGGGACCGAGCTCTATATGGGCACGGCCGCGCTTTCCGAGCGCGACTATGTGCATGAGGCGATCGAACAGGCCGACCTCATCATCACCATCGGACACGACACGATCGAGAAGCCGCCCTTCATCATGGGCGACAAGGGACCGAAAGTGATCCATGTCGGCTACCAGCCGGCAAATGTCGAACAGGTCTATTTCCCGCAGACCGAAGTGATCGGCGACATCGGCGCCTCGCTCAGGCTGCTTGCCGATCGCCTTGAGGGCAAGATCCCCAACGCGCAAGCGCTCCTGCCGCTGCGCGAAGGCATCTTGAACCGCATTGCCGCCCGCGCCACCGAGGATCGCTTCACGCCGCAGCGCCTGGTCCATGATATCCGCGCGGTGATGCCGGCGGACGGCATCCTGGCGCTCGACAATGGCATGTACAAGATCTGGTTCGCGCGCAACTACCGCACACGGGTCGCCAACACGCTGCTGCTCGACAACGCGCTGGCCACGATGGGCGCCGGCCTGCCTTCGGCGATGACCGCCGCGATGCTCTATCCCGGGCGGCGCGTCATGGCGATCTGCGGCGATGGCGGCTTCATGATGAACAGCCAGGAACTGGAAACCGCCGTCAGGCTGAAACTCAACCTCATCGTGCTGATCATCGAGGACCACGCTTTCGGCATGATCCGCTGGAAGCAGGCGGTCGACCAGTTTCCCGATTTCGGCATGACCTTCGGCAACCCCGATTTCGTCCGCTATGCCGAAGCCTATGGCGCCAGGGGCACTAGGGTCGGCGCCATTGCCGACCTCAAGCCGACGCTCGAAACGGCGTTCACCGCGGGCGGCGTCCATCTCGTCGTCGTCCCGATCGACTATTCGGAAAACGAGCGCGTCCTGGTCGAGGAACTGCGCCACCGGCTGCCGGCGCCGCCGCACGCTTGACAACGCAGGGAGAGGCCGCAGCAGCAGCGGCGATCAGGCCGCCCGGACTTTGGCGCTCCCACGCGCCCAGGCCGGCAGCCAGTCGCCATGAGCGGCGAGCAGATCATCGACCAGCGACCATATCTGGTCGAGGTCGAGTTCGGCCGCCGTGTGCGGGTCCATCATCGCCGCGTGGTAGATGTGCTCGCGGTTTTCCGTCATCAGCGCCTGCACCGTCAGTTCCTGCACGTTGATGTTGGTGCGGATCAGCGCGGTGAGCTGCGGCGGCAGCGCGCCAATATAGGTCGGCTGGATGCCTGAGGCATCGACCAGGCACGGCACCTCGGCTGCGCAATTGTCCGGCAGCGAGGTGATGCAGCCATTGTTGCGGACATTGCCGTAGATCACCGACGGCTCGCCGGTCCACACCGAATTCATGATCGAGGAGGCGTATTCCTTCGACTGCTCGACCTCGATGCGGTCGGCCGACTTATAGGCCTCGGCCTGTCCCTTCCAGCGCTCGATCTGCTCGATGCAGCGCTTGGGATATTCGTCGAGCGGAATGCCGAATTTCTCGATCAGGTCGGGGCGCCCTTCCTTGATGAAATAGGGCGTGTATTCGGCGAAATGCTCCGAGCTTTCGGTGACGAAATAGCCGAGCCGCGTCAGCATCTCGTAGCGCACCTTGTTGGGGCAGCGCGGGTTCCAGCCCGGCTTCGGCGCTCTGCCCTCGCGATAGGCGCGGACCAGGTCCGGATAGAGGTTGCGGTAAGTGCCGTCCGGCTGGCGATGCTCGAATTTGAGATAGAAGGCCATGTGGTTGATGCCGGCCGAGCGGTAGCGGATTTCCTCGTAGGGAATGTCGAGATCGTGCGCCAACTCCATCGCCGTGCCTTGCACCGAATGGCAAAGGCCGACCTGTTTGATCTCAGGATATTTCTCCGCGATAGCCCAGGTGTTGATCGCCATCGGGTTGACGTACTGCAGCATGATCGCCTGCGGACAGACAGCCAGCATGTCCTCGCAGATCTTCCACAGATGCGGTACGGTCCTGAGGCCGCGCATGATGCCGCCGACACCGAGCGTGTCGGCGATTGTCTGGCGCAGGCCGTACTTCTTCGGCACCTCGAAATCGGTGACGGTGCACGGCTCATAGCCGCCGATCTGGAAGGCGACGACGACGAAGTCGGCGCCGGCGAGCGCCTTCTTCTGGTCGGAATAGGTCTCGGCCTTCGCCTTCACCCCGAGCGTCGCGATCAGCTTGTTGACGACGATAGCGCTCTCTTCCAGCCGCTGCGGATTGATGTCCATCAGCGCGATCGTAGCATTCGACAGCGATGGCCGCTGCAGCACGTCGCCGACAATGTTCTTCATGAACACGGTCGAACCGGCGCCAATGAAGGTGATCCTGGGATGTCTTGCCACGTTAAACCTCCGGCACTTTGCTACGCCACGTCGAAGGCGGCCCTGACGAGCCGTTCGGTGTAGGCGGTCTTGGGATGGGTGAGGACCTCGTCGACGGGTCCCTGTTCGACGATCTTGCCGTTCTGCATGACGATGACGCGGTGGCAGAGCGCGCGCACCACCTTCAGGTCGTGCGAAATGAAGAGGTAGCTCAAGCCGCGTTCGTCCTGCAGCTTGCGCAACAGGTCAATGATCTGCGCCTGCACCGAAAGGTCGAGCGCCGATGTCGGCTCGTCGAGCAGGATGAATTCGGGCTGCAGCGCGATGGCGCGCGCAATCGCGATGCGCTGCCGCTGGCCGCCGGAAAATTCGTGCGGAAAGCGCGACAGGATGTTGCCGGGCATGCCGGCGCTGACCAGGGCGTCGCGCACCCGCTCGACCCGCTCGCGCCGCGTCGCCCCTAACCTGTTGACGACCAACCCTTCCTCGATGATCTGGCCGATCGTCATGCGCGGATTGAGCGAGGAGAACGGATCCTGGAAGACGACCTGCATGCGTGAGCGAAGCGGCCGCATCTCGGTGCGCGACAGGCCCTGGATCGGCTGGCCGTCGAAGCTGATCTCGCCGCGCTTGGCATCGGTAAGTTTGAGTAGAGCGAGACCGAACGTGGTCTTGCCGGAGCCGGATTCACCAACCAGCCCAAGTGTTTCGTGGCGGCAAAGTTTCAGGCCGAGATCGTCGACGGCGACGAGTTCGCGCCAGTCCGGCTTCAGGAAGCTGCCATGGCGCAGCATGAAGCAGACACGCATGTCGTGGGCCTCGAGGATGGTGCCGCTGTTCTCCGGCAGCGGCTGTGGCTTGCCGTGTGGCTCGGAGGCGAGCAACCGTTTGGTGTAGGGATGCTGCGGGTCAGCGAACAGACGCTCGGTGACGTTGTGCTCGCACATCTCGCCATACTGCATGACATAGACATAGTCGGAGAATTTCCGCACCACGGTGAGGTCGTGGGTGATGAGGATCACCGCCATCCTGAGCTCTTTTTGCAGATTGCGGATCAGGTTGAGGATCTGCGCCTGCACCGTGACGTCGAGCGCCGTCGTCGGCTCGTCGGCAATCAGCACATCGGGGTCGTTGGCCAAAGCCATGGCGATCATCACACGCTGGCGCTGCCCGCCCGACATCTGGTGCGGATACTGCTTGATGCGCGCTTCCGGCTCGGGGATCTGGACATGCCGCAGCAGCTCGAGCGCCCGCGCCCAGGCCTCTCTACGGCTCACCTTGCGGTGCACCCGGATTGCTTCGACAATCTGGCTGCCGACCGTATAGATCGGGTTGAGCGAGCTCATCGGCTCCTGGAAGATCATCGAGATGCGGTTGCCGCGCAGCTTGCGCCGTGCGCTCTCCGGAAATTTCAGTATGTCCTGCCCGCAATAGTCGACGGTTGATTTCGCAGAGACGGTGGCCCGCTTTGACAGCAACCCCATGACGGTGCGCGCCGTCACCGACTTTCCCGAGCCGGACTCGCCGACGATAGCGATCGTCTCGCCGCGATAAAGCTGGAACGAGACATCCTTTACCGCCTCGACGACACCGTGCTCGACCTTGAAGGCGACCTCGACGTTGCGGGCATCGATGATCGGTTGGTCGTGGCGTCCGGCATGGTCGAGCCGGACGGCTGGTGCGAAGGTGGCTGCGAGCGCGACGGTCATCCTGGTCACCTCAATAGGGATCGACGGCATCGCGCAGGCCGTCGCCCAGCGCGTTGAAGGCAAACACGGTGATCAGCACGAAGCCGACCGGCGACAGGATCCACGGATAGGTGCCGATGACCGAATAGGTCGCGGTGTCCTGCAGCATCAGACCCCACGAGATCAGCGGCGGTTTCACCGCGAAGCCGAGGAAACCAAGAAAGGCTTCAAGCAGCACCACCGTCGGGATCGCGATGGTCACGGCAACAATGACGTGGCTCATCACATTGGGAAAGATGTGCTGCATGATGATGCGCATGTCGGTGGCGCCGACCGCCATGGCGGCGCGCACGTAGTCGATCCGCGCCAGCGCCAGCGTCTTGCCGCGCACCTCGCGCGACATCTGCGCCCAGCCGAGCGCCGACATGACGATGATGACGAAGGCGAGGAAGACGTTGGTCGGCGCGGTCACCGGGATCAGCGTCGTCAGCGCCAGATAAAGCGGCAGTTGCGGGAAGGCCAGCACCAACTCGACAAAGCGCTGCACCCAGACATCGAACCGGCCGCCGAAATAGCCCGAGACCATGCCGACCGTGGTGCCGATGACGGTGATGATGAACACCACCGTCAGCGCGATCATCAGCGAAACGCGCGAACCCTGGATGGCGCGCGAAAGCACATCCCGGCCGAACTTGTCGGTGCCGAGGAGATGCACCGGCTGGCCGTCGGTCGAGGCGAAGAAATGCCGGTTGGCGGGGATCAGCCCCAGCAGCCGGTACTCGGCACCCTTAACGAAGAAGCCGAGCAGGCGCGGATGCTCGTAGTCCGGCCCGACGACCGGCTGAAAGGTGACCGGGTCGAGGTCAGCCGAATCCGCCAGCGCATAGACCCGCGGCTGCAGCACGAAATTGCCGTCCTTGTCGTGAAAACTCATCACTTGCGGTGGGGCGAAAGCGACATCGGTCGCCTTAGGGTCCATCGGCGCGAAGAAATCGGCGAACAGCGCCATCAGCACAAGAAGCACGACAAGGATCAGCCCGGCCATGCCGGTCCAGGAGCGCCTCAGCCGGCGCCAGACCAGCGCCATGTAGCTCTCATTGCCGCGCGGTGTCGGAATCGCTGTTGCTTCGGCCGGCGGCGGCGGAGATGGGTCGCGTGCCAGCATCTAGCTCTCTCCGAACTGGCGCACGCGCGGGTCGAGCAGCGCAAGCAGCATGTCGGCGATGATGTTGCCGACGATCAGCGTCGCCGAAAGCACCATCATGAACGTCGCCGTGACATAGACGTCGCCGACCGCCATCGAACCGACAATCGCCGGCCCGACCGTCGGCAGCGCGAAGATGATCGCCGTCTCGATCTCGCCGGTCAGCATGTAGGGCAGCACCACGCCCTGATACATGATGAGCGGGTGCAGCGCATTGGGCACGGCATGGCGCATGACGACGGCGCCGCCGGTGAGCCCCTTGGCCTTGGCCGTCTCGACATATTGGGCGTTGAGCGTATCGAGCAGATTGCCGCGCATGACGCGCATATTGTAGGCGAGGCCGCCAAAGGTGGCGATCGCCACCACCGGCCAGACATGTTTGACGAGGTCGGCGAACTTCGCCCACGACCACGGCGCGCCGCCATATTGCGGTGAGAAGAAACTGCCGATCTCCGACACGTTGAACTGGAAGACCAGGAGATAGACGATGATCAGCGCCATCAGGAAGCGCGGCACGGTCATGCCGAGGAAGGAAATGGCCGAAAGCGTCGAATCGATCCAGGTGTATTGCCGCGTCGCTGCCCAGATGCCGAAGGTGATGCCGAGCACCGAAGCAAGCAGGTGGCAGACCAGCGCCAGCAGCAGCGTGCGTGGCAGCCGCTCGCCGACCACGGCGGCGACCGGCTTGTTGTAGTAGAGGCTGTAGCCGAAATCGCCGCGGGTGACGATGCCGGCGATCCAGTTCAGGTACTGGACCGGCAGCGGTTTATCGAGACCATGCTCGACGCGGTAGGCCTGCGCTTGCGCGTCGGCCTCGGCAAAAGAAGCGCCGCCCTGGTTGATGAGCTGCGAGCGGATATAGTCGGCATAGTCGCCCGGCGGCGCCTGGATAATGGCAAAGGTGACCAGGCTCAAAATGACGAGAACCGGTATTGCGGATGCTATGCGCATGGCCAGGAATCGCAGCACCGTTTCGCCTCCTTGTTGACGGTTTCGGGTCTCTCTGCCGCTGACCTTACTCCGTCCCGGGCGCGCGTGCAGCGCGGCCGGGCGTCAGCCAGGGGAGGAAACTCAGTTTGTCGGGCCCTTGTCGCCGGGCTTGCCAGGAAGCTGCTCGGGAAAGAGTTCGTATTTCTGCTGCTTGTCGGCGGCAACGAACACGCGTTCGCGCACGATCGAATCCTCGGCCCAGTTGAACATGAAGATCGGCGTTCCCTGCGGGATGTTGGAGAAGCGCTTGTTGATGATCAAGGCGCCGGGATATTCCGTTAGGCCGACATTGTAGACATGCTCGGTAGAGATCTTCTGGAACTCCTTCATCAGGCTGGCGCGCTCGTCATTGTCTGACGAGGAGACGAACTTGTTGACGATGTCGACGAGATCCTTTTCGAAAGGCATCAGGTCGACCTGGCCGCTTTCCGGCGCGCGGTGATCCCAACTGGTCTTGGGGCCGACGGGAGCGAGTTGCACAGTATTCTGCACGACGGAGGTCAGCTCCTGCTCGTTGCGCCGGATCAGCCAGTCGAAGCGGCCGGAATATTGTGTGGCATCGCGTTGGGTGCCATTGAGGCCGTTGAGCACGACCCTCAAGCCCAGCTTCTCCATCTGCCCGACGACGCCTTCCGCAAGGCTCTTGTCGGTGGTGTAGTCGTTGTTGACCAGCATCACGATCTCGACATCCTTGCCGCCGGCGGTGCCGGCTGGGAAGTTCACGATACCGTCGCCGTCCGTATCCTTGAGGCCGGCCTTGGCGAGCTCCGCCTTGGCGCCTTCGAGATCGAAGGGGTAGTAGACGGTCGAGTTGCGGTCATAGAAGCTGGTGCCGGAGGAAAAGCCGCCGGGGTAGATGGCGGTGAACGGACCCTTGACCAGCGAGTCGCCGAGCGCCTTGCGGTCGAGCGCCATGGTGATGCCCTTGCGGAAGTCCTCGTTGCGGTTGAGCTCGCGGATCGCCTGACCGCGTTCGTCCGGATTGCCCCAGCCATTGGCGGAAAAATTCATGCGCAGATTGTAGCCGATCAGGCGCGGGCCGAAGGCGAGCCGGGCCGGTGCGTCCTTGTCCGCCGCGCGCTTCAGCGAAGCGACGAAGTTTTCCGGCTGCTCGAGATTGGAGAAATCGGCGGCCCCGGCAACAGCTTGGACATCGCGGTCGGCCCAGGTCGACAGTTTATAGTGCAGCTCGTTGAGATAGGGCAGCTGGTTGCCCTTCTCGTCGACCTTCCAGTAGTAGGGATTGCGGCGAAGGACGATGATGTCATCGGGCCGATACTCCACCGGCACCCAGGCGCCCATCACCGGCATATTCATATATTCCGGCGGGAAGGCATTCTTGAACTGATCGTAGGTGTTCTTCGAATATTTCGGATGCTGCGGTTTCAATATATGCGCGGGGCCGGGGCAGAAAGTGCCATAGGCCATGGCATAGAGATACTGCTTGGGAAAGGCGTCCTTGAACGTCCATTCGACGGTGTAGTCGTCGATCTTCTTCAGTGTCGTGCCGACACCGAAGGTTTCCGCTGTGGCGCCGTTCAACGGCGAGACATTGGGATCGACCACTTCGTCGTCCCAATAGAACATGACATCGTCGGCATTGAACGCAACGCCGTCAGACCATTTGGCGCCTTCGACCAGGTGCATCGTCAGCGTGTGGCCGTCCTTCGACCAGTCCCAGCTTTTGGCCAGGTTCGGCAGCGGCTCGGTGTCCTTGGCCTCGACCTGGAACAGCGGCGCGGTGCGCGTCAGGCATTCGGAGAGGCCGATGTCGATGCCGCCCCATCCTTGCGTCTGGCCGGCGCCATAGTTCCAGCCCTCCGGCCGGCCGCCAATGACGTGGCGCATGGTGTCGCCATAGACGCCGATGCCGTCCGCCATGTTGCTGGTCTTGAACACCAGCGGCTCCTTCGGCAAGCGATCCTTGACCGGTGGCAGCTTGCCGGTCTTGACGTATTTCTCGGTGACCCAGTCGGGCTCGTGATATTCGGGCAGCGCCTTGAATTCCAGGATGGAATCGCGGGCGACGTATTTGATCTTGCCCTCGGCTGGAAACTGCGCCGGCACCGGCGGCACAGTCGGCTCCGATGCGTATGCGCTGCTGAGCGCCGATGCCGAGACGCTCAGCGCCATGCCGGCGAGAATGCCAATTCTGCGCCCGGCGAGAATGCGAATTCTGCGAAAGTTCCTCATAGTCTCCTCCCAGATGTTTCGACGTCTGCTGCTGCCTGCATCACTTCACGACGACTGATCGGCGAGCCGGCCTCCCGCGGTCCGCCTGCAAGCATTCTCAGCCGGCCTGTTTCAGCGCCGTCTTTTCGGCGCGCAATTCCTCGATCGAGCGCACATTGCGCCGCGCCGCTCCCGCCCAGTCGCGGGTCTTGACCTTCGATTTCGAAAGCCGTTCCTTCGCCTCCGGCACGGCCTCGGCATATTGCGGCAGCCAGCGCGCCTGGGCGACAACCATCTCGTCGACCATCTGCCAGACCTCCTCCGGTGTCGACACCGCACCCACCAGCGGATCGTGCAGCACGGCGAGTTTCAACAGGTCGATGTCGCCTGATATCGCCGCATGCACCGACATGCGCTGGACGTTGATCGACGAAATGCAGGTGGCCGCGCACGCTTCCGGAAGTGTGATGCCGGAAGCCATGTTGATGCCGAAGCGGTCGACGAAGCCGGGCGACTCGATAATGGCGTCCTGCGGCAGGTTGGTGATGATGCCGGTGTTCTTGACGTTGAAGTGGCCGCGATAGACGCGGTTCGTCTCCAGCGCTTCGAGAATGTGGCTGGCGTGCTCGTTGGAGCGCTTCGACGCGTCGAGCGGCTTCGACGCCGCTTCGAGGAATTGCGGGAACTCCGTCTCGAACCAGTTGCGCGTCTCGGTGGAGTAGCGGAGATAGCCGCCGGTTTCGCCGTGGATCCAGTCCGACATGTCGATCCAGCGGGTGATTTCGTCCGGCCGCTTGCGATACCATGGCAGATATTCGGAGAGGTGGCCGTTGCTTTCGGTCGAATAGACGCCGAAGCGCTTCAGCACGTCGATACGCAGTTTTTCCTGCTGCGAGTACACCGGATGCGCTTCGAAGGCGGCGACCAGCTCGTCCTTGCCGATCTTACGGCCGTTGAGGCGGAGGTCAATGAACCAGGTCTGATGGTTGATGCCGGAGCAGACATAGTCGAGTTCGCCAGGCGATTTGGCGCCGAGCACTTCGGCGATCTGTGCGGCGCCGTGCTGGACGCCGTGGCAGAGGCCGACCGTATCGACCTTGCCATATTCGATCGCCGCCCAGGTGTTCATCGCCATCGGGTTGGCATAGTTGAGGAATTTCGCGCCCGGCTCGGCGAGTTCGCGGATGTCCTTGCAGAAGTCGAGGATGACCGGAATGTTGCGCTGGCCGTAGAGGATGCCGCCGGCGCAGATCGTGTCGCCGACGCACTGGTCGATGCCGTATTTCAAGGGAATGCGGATGTCGTCGGCATAGGCCTCGAGCCCGCCGACCCGCACGCAGCTGATAACATAGCGCGCGCCTTCCAGCGCCTTGCGGCGGTCGGTGGTCGCCGTCACCTTGGTCGGCAGCTTGTTGGCCTCGACGATGCGGTCGAGGATAGCCTTGATCATCCCGAGATTGTGTTCGCTGAGATCGGTCAGCGCGAATTCGATGTCGCTGAATTCCGGAACGCACAGAATGTCGGTGAACAGCTTCTTGGTGAAGCCGACACTGCCGGCGCCGATAATAGCGATTTTGAAACTCATCACCTTCACCTCGATCCAATCGAATGCCAGGCAAGGAGCAAAGGAGGAGCATATGGCGGCGCGCCAAGGCGCGCATGCCATTGAAGCCGGATTTCCGGCTCTTTCTCCTCCCGCCCGCTCCTCGACCGCGGGTCTTTCGCGTTCTCAGGATTTGGATTATGCCGTTATTCCAGGGCGCGGCCAGAGAACGATTATGCTTTCGAGGGTAATTTTGTGCTACGCGATCTGATCGCCAACGGACAATTGATGCGCACCATCTCGCTGCCGCGCGGCCGCCAGCGCCTGCATGCCATGCCGACCAGCACCGGCTATGAGGTGCGCGAAAGCGTGACCTACGACTGGGATGGGCGCAAGCGCGGCCAGACACCATTTACCGTGCTGCAGCACACGATCAGCGGCACCGGCCAGCTTCGCTATGAGAACCGCAACTACCGCCTGCAGGCCAACGACACACTGCTGGTGCTGGTGCCGCACAACCATCGCTACTGGCTGGAGAAAGGCGACCGCTGGGAATATTTCTGGATCTCGATGAATGGCGAGGAGGCGCTGCGCATCCACAAATCCATTCTTAGCGTATCCGGGCCGGTGTTCCGGCTGCAGCCGGAGACGGTCGATCATCTCGCCGATTGCAGCCTGCGCCTGATCAAGGGCGGCGCTTCGCCGGGGTCGGCTTCGGCAATCGCCTATGAGGCGGCGATGGCGCTTTATGACGATGTCTTCGGCTCGCACGCCTTCACCGAGAAACAGAGCGCCATGCAGCCGGTCATCGATCATATCAACGCCAATCTCGACAAGCCCTTGCCGGTGGCCGACCTCGTTCAAATCAGTGGCCTCAGCCGCGCGCATTTCTCGCGCTGTTTTGCCGAGAGCGAAGGCATTCCGCCGGCCGAATTCGTGCTGCAGCAGCGGCTGCAGCGGGCGGCGAAACTTCTGACCAGGGCCGATTTCCTGCCTGTCAAGGAGGTCGCCATATTGTGCGGCTTCGAGGACGCCAACTATTTTTCAAAAGTCTTCCGCCGGCTCTACGGCATCAACCCGACGCAGTTCCGCACCACCGGCATGTACGCCAGCCTGGGCAACCACCGGTAGGAGGGACTGCCTGCTTCAGGCACTCTCACCCAATGCGGTTGCCGCTTTCCGGATCGAACAGGTGCAGCGCCGCCGGATCGGCGAACAGCCGCACCGTGTCGCCCGGCCGGATGGTACTGCGCCCCATGACGAAGACGCAGACCAGCTGCCCCGCGAACCTGACATAGAACTGCGTCGACAGGCCGAGCGGCTCAACCACTTCGACCTCGGCCTTGAGCGGACCATCCTCGGAGAGCTGGATGTGTTCCGGCCGCAACCCGACAGTTAGCTTGTCGCCATCCTTGAGCGGCAGACCATCGGGCAATCTCAGCTTCTGCCCGTCGGCCAGCACCGCATCCACCTTGCCAGCCTTGGCGACGGTCGCCGGCAAAAAGTTCATGCCGGGCGAGCCGATGAAACCGGCAACGAAGGTGTTGACCGGCCGGTCGTAAAGTTCGAGCGGATGGCCTACCTGTTGGACATAGCCGTCATGCATGACGACGATGCGGTCGGCCATGGTCATGGCTTCGATCTGGTCGTGCGTGACGTAGACCGAAGTGGTTTTCAGCTGCTGGTGCAGCGCCTTGATCTCGGCGCGCATATGCACGCGCAGCTTGGCGTCGAGATTGCTGAGCGGTTCGTCGAAGAGGAACACTTTGGGATCGCGCACGATGGCGCGGCCCATCGCCACGCGCTGGCGTTGCCCCCCGGACAATTGCCGCGGCAGGCGGCCAAGGAAACTGTCGAGCCCCAGCCGCTTTGCGGCCGCACCCACCCTGCCGTCGATCGTCGTTTTCTCCGCCTTCTTCAGAAGCAGGCTGAAGCCCATATTCGACGACACATCCATATGCGGGTAGAGCGCGTAGGACTGGAACACCATGGCGATGTCGCGGTCCTTCGGCGCGACGTCGTTGACCAGCCGCTCGCCGATACGGATCTCGCCGCCCGAGACTTCTTCCAACCCGGCAATCATGCGCAGCAAGGTCGACTTGCCGCAGCCGGACGGGCCGACCAGCACGACGAACTCGCCATCGGCGATCTCGAGATCGACGCCGTGCAGGATGCGCAGCGACCCGTAATCCTTCTCGACTTTTTGCAGCGTGACGGAAGCCATCGATTATCCTTTGACCGCGCCGGCGGTGAGGCCGGTGACGAGATAGCGTTGCAGGAAGGCAAAGAAGATGCAGACCGGGATCAGCGCCAGGATCGACGCCGCCATCATCTGCCCCCAGTCGACGGCGAACTTGCCGATATAAGTGAGCAAGCCGACGGCGAACGTCTTCTGGTCGTCGCTGGAGATCAGCATCAGCGCGAACAGCAATTCGCTCCAGGCGGCGGTGAAGACGAAGCCGAGCGTCGCGCCCATGCCGGGCAGTGTCAGCGGCACGATCACCTTGCGCATCGCCTGCGCCCGGGTGCAGCCGTCGATCATCGCGGCCTCTTCCAAGTCCTTGGGAATGCCGTCGAAGAAGGACTGCATCAGGAAGGTGGCGAAGGCGGTGTTGAAGGCGGTATAGATGATGATCAGGCCGACCAGGCTGTTGGTCAGGCCAAGCTCGCCCATGACGCGATAGATCGGCGGGATGACCATCACCAGCGGGAAGGTTTGCGTCAGCAGAAGCATGATCGCCAATGTCGCCTTGCCGCGAAAGGTAAAGCGCGACATGGCGTAGCCGGCGAGCGTGGCGATGACGGTGACGAATGCCGCTGTCGACACCGACACGATGACGCTGTTGAGGAAATAGCGCGGGAAATCAGAGGCTTCGAGCACGGTGATGAAGTTGTGGAATGTCGTTTCCGAGGGCCACAAAGTGATGCCTTCGGAATAGAGCAGCCGCTCCGGCGTCACAGAAATCTTCAGCGTCCAGAAAATCGGGAACAGCGCGAAGATCATGTAGGTCGCAATCGCCGCGTAGAGGCCGATGCCGCTGAAGATGCGCGAGGAGGTGGAGCGTCCGGCGATCATCAGACGTGCCTCACCAGCAAGCGGCGGATGGCGATCAGCGCGATCGCATAAGCGATGAGCAGGACCAAAAGCAGCACCGCGACCGCCGAGGCATAGCCCTTGTCCAGCGACTTGAAGGCGCTGACATAGATATAGACCGGCACCGTGCTGGTCGAGCCGGCCGGCCCGCCTTCGGTCAT
Source organism: Mesorhizobium sp. WSM4306 (assembly GCF_007003975.1). Taxonomy (GTDB): domain Bacteria; phylum Pseudomonadota; class Alphaproteobacteria; order Rhizobiales; family Rhizobiaceae; genus Mesorhizobium. The sequence goes on along the minus strand of NZ_VFTC01000015.1, from coordinate 28,539 downwards.
GACGAAGATCAGATCGGCGAAGGTGGCGATCCAGATCGTGCGCAGCATGACGGTGATGACGATGGTCGGCGCCAGGAAAGGCAGCGTCACCTTGGTGAAACGTTGCCACGGCGAGGCACCGTCTATGGCCGCCGCCTCATGCAGTTCCGACGGGATAGACTTCAGCGCCGCCAGCAGCGTGATGGCGAAGAACGGGATGCCGAACCAGATGTTGGCGACGATCGGCCCCCACATGGCGGTGGCCGGATCGGACAGCACATTGGTTGGCTCTGCCTTCAGGCCGAGGGCAAACAGCCAATGCGGCAGCGGCCCGATGATCGGGTTGAACAGCCATGCCCAGGTCAGGCCCGACAGGAAGGACGGCACCGCCCAGGGAAGGAACACCACCGCCTGCACGAACTTGCGCCCGACAAACGGCTTGTCGAGCAGCAGCGCCAGGCCAAGCCCGAGGAAGAACTGGAAGAACAGGCTGGCGACGGTCCACCACAGCGTGTTGACCAGCGCCTGCCCCAGCACCTGGTCGGAGAGCATCGCCTCATATTGGCCAAGGCCGACATATTCGGATTTGAAGGCGGAGAATTTGCGGAAGGAATAACTGATGCCGATGATCAGCGGCACCAGCAGCACCACGACCAGCAGAACAATCGCCGGCGAGAGATAAAGCCAGGGCTCGATGGCGGCATGCGTCAGCCGCTTCTTTCGAGGCCGGCCTGCGGATCGTATTTCGGACACGGCATAGGTCATCGGGTGCTGAATCGTCTCCTGGAGGAGCGCCGGGATTGGCGACAAGCGTCCTCCCCGTTTGCGGGGAGAAGATGCCGGTCCACCCTCCAAAGCTGCAGCGCAGCTGTGGCGGAGGACGGGCAGGCAGATGAGGGGCAGCGCCAGCCTTGGGGTGCTCGCGCTGCCCCTCATCCCGCCTTCTCCCCGTAAACGGGGAGAAGGAAGAAGACGCGCCTACTTCTTGTTCTTGGCCAGCCAGTCCTGCTGTTCCTTGGTCAGGAACGCGGCCCATTGATCGGCAACGTCCTTGGCCGACTTCTGGCCGAGCAGCACTTCCTGGAAATTCTTGATCGCCACCTGGTCGACGAAGTTGCCGAGGTTCTCCAGATGCGTCGGCGGCGTCACCATTTCATATTTGGAGGTGTCGCTGAGCTCGGTGAACCAGCCCTTGAACTGCTCGGTCTTGAAATGGGCGTCCTGGTCGGCGCCGTTGTGGATCGGCACGACGCCGACTTCCTTGGCCCATTCCAGATTGTCCTTCGGCGACAACAACGTCGCCATCAGCTTCCAGGCATCGTCCTTGTGCTGCGAATTGGCAAACATCGCCCAGCCGGCATAGCCCAGCGTCGGATAGGACTTGCCGCTCGGTCCGACCGGCAGCGGCGCCACGGCAAAATCGTCGGCGCTCATCTTGTCGGCAATGCCGATCAGCGCGTCCGGATCCTGGTTGAGCATGGCGCAGGTGCCGGAATAGAAGCCGGTGACGGTCTCGTTGAAGCCCCAGCTCACCGCATCCTTCGGCGCCAGCCCGTCCTTGTACATGTCAGCCAGCATCTGCAGGCCCTTGACCGAGCCTTCCTCATTGATGGTCGAGGTGCCGTCCTCGTTGAAGTAGCCACCCTTGCCCTGAGCGATGTTCATGAACATGTGCATGCCGTTGAAGGCGCCCGGCCCGCCACGCAGGCAATAGCCGTACTTGCCCGGGATGGCCGAGATCTTCTTTGAATCGGCAATGAAGTCGTCGAGCGTCGCCGGCGGGCCGTCGAGACCGGCTTCCTTGAACAGCTTCTTGTTCCAGAACAGTGCGTTCACATAATAGCCGTACGGGATCATGAACTGGGTGTTGTTGACGGTCGAGCCGAACTGCTTGGCGCGCTCGCCGAGCGTCTTGGCGTCGTCCCATTTGGCCATGTAGGGGCCGAGATCCTCGAGCTGGCCGTTGGTGGCGTAGAGGCCCATCCAGCGCTCCGGCATCTCGACGATGTCGGGCGTATCGCCGGCCTGCACCATGGTGAGGAATTTTTCGAACGCCTGGCCCCAGGGCAGCGAGACCACCTCGACCTTGACGCCCGCATTGGCGGCCTCGAACTCGGCGATCTGCTTCTTCAGGAATTCGGTGCGCTGCGGGCTGGTGATGACCTCGACCAGCTTGAGTGTGGTGTCCGCCAGCGCGCCGCTGGCGGAAATCGCCAGGCCGGCAGCTGTGGCAAGCATGACTGTCAGTCTTTTCATGTTCAGAACTCCCATTTTGAACCCAGTTATTTTTTTGCTTTGTCGAAGGCCTGGGCGATGTCGGCCCAGAGGTCTTCGACGCTTTCCAATCCGACATTGAAGCGGATGGTTCGGGGGCTGACGCCGAAGCGCGCCATCGAATTGAGACCCGGCGTCTGCTCGAGCGAGGCCTTTGCCGGCACGACCAGGCTTTCATGGCCGCCCCAGCTGACGCCGATGCGGAAGAATTTCAGCGCATCTACGAAAGCCGGAATGTCGACATCCTCCGTCACTTCGAAGGAGAACAGCCCGGCATAGCCGGCAAGCGTCTTCTTGCCGGGGTGGTTGGAATAGGCGGGATGATTGACCCGCTCGACCTTGTCATGTGCCTTCAGTCGCTCGGCGATGGTCAGCCCGCTCTTCATGTGATGCGGCAGCCTGAGCGGCAGCGTGCGGAGGCCGCGCAAAAGCAGCCAACCTTCAAAGGGCGACAGCTTGGCGCCGAGCTGGGAATAGGTCTGGTCGTTGATGTGCTTGATGTGGGCGGCCGAGCCCGCCACCACGCCGGCGACGGTATCGCTGTGGCCGCCGAGATATTTGGAGGCGGAGTGCAGCACCAGATCGACGCCGTGCAGGATCGGTTTCTGGAACACCGGCGTCGCCCAGGAATTGTCGATGGTGGTGACGATGCCCTGCTCTTTCGCCAGTCGCGCCAGATGCGCGATGTCCTGCAGCTCGAACATCATCGAGGTCGGGCTTTCCAGATAAAGCAGTTTCGCGCCGGGCAGTGCCGCCGCAATCGCGTCCGGATCCGAGCCGTCGACATAATCGACCTTGATGTTCAGACGTGGGAACAGCCGCTCGAACAGCCTGTAGGCGTCGCCATAGCAGTTGCGCACCGCGACTATGCGCTCGCCGGCGCCGACAAAGGCAAGCACCGTGGAGCTGATCGCGGCCATACCGCTGGAAAAGCCGCGCGCGGCTTCCGCACCTTCAAGGGCTGCAACGCGTGACTCGAACTCCATCACCGTCGGATTGTCGCCGCGCGAATAGATCGGCTGCTTGCGGCGGCCGGCAAAGGTGTCGGCCATCTCGGCATAGCTGCCGAAAGTGAACAGCGAGGTCTGGTAGATCGGCGGCACGACGGCATTGCCGGGAAACGGATCGTCATGCGCCAGAAGCGTCGCCGCTTCGGCGAGATAGTCGCTGCCGGAAATGCCTGGGTCGAAGCTGTGCTCGTTCATTTGCGGTCCGAAAGTTTGAGGTTGGCCGCACCGCGCTTCAGGTCGTCCTCGACAGTGGCGATCAGCTTCAGCGCCTCGGCCCGGGCGCCTTCCGGATCGTGCGCGGCGATGCAGTTGAACATGGTGCGGTGGTAGGGAAAGCTGGCATGGCCGAAATCACGCACGCCGAGCGGATGTTCCCAGAAGCGGTGGAACAGCTCGTGCATGGCGGCGATGATCTGCTCGAACAGCGGATTGCCGCAGGCGCGGTAGATCGCCTGATGGAATTCCCAGTCCTCTTCCGACGACATGCCGGCCCGGTTGAGAAACTCCTCCTCCATGATGTCGAGCTTGCGTTCGATCTCGGCGAGATCGTCCTCGTCGGCACGGACGGCGCAAAGCGCGGCGGCTTCCGCTTCCAGTGCGCGGCGGATTTCCAGCGTGCGCATCAGCCCGGTGAAGTCATTGCCGCCGGCGAGCGTCAGCGGCATGTGCAGCATGTCGAGCGAGACGGCGGCCTTGAGGTAGGTGCCCGAGCCCTGACGGCGCTCGACCAGGCCAAGCCCTTCCCAGCGCGTCAGCGCCTCGCGCACGGTGTTGCGGCTGACCTTCAGGCGCTCGGCGAGGATGCGTTCGGTCGGCAATCTCTCGCCGGGTTCCAGCTTCTCGCGCATGACGAAGCCGGCCAACGCCTTCAGCACCGCATCGTCGCGGGCCGTCGTCTGGATCGGCGGAAGGCTGAATTCGGTCACGCCTGTGCAAACTCAAAGTGGTTCAATGGTCCAACCAATTTCTGCACAGACGAACAGACGTGTCAACAGCGGAAACGCAGCTGGGCCGAAGGACGACCATGTGCGCCTTCGGCCCTGCCGCTTCAGCCGTGGATGCGCGCCGGTTCGGCGGCTGCGCGAGCGGCGCGCCAGCGCGCAAACATCTCCTCGCGAACCCGCCTCGAACCCGCGAGCCGCTCCTTTGCCTGCGCCAGCACGGCAGGCGAAGCCTCGGCAGGCGTCCCCGACTGGAACGGAGGAGCCGGGGCATATTCGAGCGAGAGCTGCACGATCTCGGCCTCCTCCTGTCCAAGCAGCCTTGCAACCAGCGCCAGCCCGAAATCGATCCCGGAAGTGACGCCGCCGGCGGTGATCAGCTTGCCGTCCTCCACGATACGCTCATCGACCGGGATCGCCCCGAACTCTTCAAGGAAATCATGCGCATACCAGTGCGTGGTCGCCCGCTTGCCCTTGAGCAGCCCGGCCGCGCCGAGCACCAGCGCCCCGCTGCACACCGAGGTGATGTAGCGCACCTGTGCCGCGCGCTCCCAGACGAAATCGAGGACTGTCTGGTCCTCCAGCAGCGGGTTGACGCCGCCTCCGCCCGGAATGCACAGCACGTCGAGAGGCGGGCAATCGTCGAAGGTCGCCGTTGGCGTGAGGGACAGCCGTGTCGAGGACATCACCGGATTGCGATCCTTCCAGATCAATTCCACTTCCGCGCCCTTGGCTGTTGCCAGGACTTCATAGGGACCGGTGAGGTCGAGCTGCTGGACGTTGGGGAATACGAGGATGCCGAAACGAAGGGTCATGGAAATCTCCGTGGTTGACTTCAGGCAATCTAGGGCATCATGTTTTGGCACGATTGCCATTCACCCCTCGTTTCAGGCCAAAACCCAATGCGCCGTATCGAAGTGCTTGCCTATCCCGACATCCAGCTCCTCGACGTCAGCGGACCGCTTCAGGTTTTTGCCAGCGCCAACGACCTCAAGAGGCAGACCGGCGAACCAGCGCCCTACGAGGTCACGGTCGTTGCCGCCTCGCCGCGGATCAGGACATCGGCCGGCCTCGTGCTGGAGGCCTCAGCGTTGCCGACACACGGAGGTGAGATCGATACGTTGATCGTGCCCGGCGGATGGGGCGTCAACGCGGCCTGCGACGATCCCGAGCTGGTCGAATGGATCGCCAGGCGCTCGCGCGATGCCACGCGAATCGCCTCGGTCTGCAGCGGCGCCATGCTGCTGGCGCAGGCGGGCCTCCTCGACGGCCGTCGCGCCGTGACCCACTGGGGACGTTGCGCGGAGTTCGCCCGGCGCTTTCCAGCAGTCCGCCTCGAACCCGATCCGATCTTCATCCGTGACGGCAATGTCTGGACGTCCGCCGGCGTAACGGCGGGGATCGATCTCGCCCTCTCCCTCGTCGAGGCAGACCTTGGCCGGCATACGGCGCTCGCGGTGGCGCGCGAGTTGGTGGTCTTCCTGAAACGTCCCGGCGGCCAGGCGCAATTCAGCCAGACCCTCAAGCTGCAGCAAGGCGATGGGCGCTTCGATCGGCTGCATGGCTGGATCCTCGAAAATCTGGCCGGTGACCTGTCGCTGGCGCAGTTGGCCGACCACGCCAATATGAGCCCGCGCAGTTTCTCGCGGCGTTATCGCGAGGCCACGGGCCGGACACCTGCCCGCGCGATCGAGGAAATCCGGATCGAGGCGGCGCGACGGATGCTGGAGCGGGGACAGCCCGTCAACCAGACGGCACGCCGCTGCGGTTTCGGCTCGGAAGAAACGATGCGGCGCGGGTTTCTGCGCGTGCTGGGCACCAATCCGCGCGCCTATCGCGAGCGTTTCTGATCGCGACTGCTCGCGCCATCAACGTGGTGGCCGACGCCGTGGACCGCCTGGGCAACCGCTTCCAGATAGCCCATCACATTGGCCGGCAACGCCACGACCGGATTGCTGGTGCCTTCACGAATGCCCTGGATACCGGCGGCGGTGTAACCGTCGAACACCGAGCGATCCTCGGCAAAAGCGATCTTGCGCGCCGCTTCCTTCACTGCGGACCAATCTGAATCCGTGGCGCCCCGGTCGACATCGTCGATCGCCTGGCGTGTCGGTTCGAAGGGAACCCGCAACTCGACCAGCGCCTTGACTTCGCGCTGGGTCGATTGAACCCCCTCGCCTGGCGCCGCGATCGGCTTGGTATGGCCGGTGCCGACGGAGGAAAGCCCAAAACCCTTCGGGCCGACGACATCGACGACGCGCCGCGCCGCCAGATGTCGCTTGAGCGTGCGCGATGCCTCGTCCTCGATCTGCGCCCAAGCGCCGTCGGAAATGGGAGCGAGTTCCCGGTAGAGAGCGTTCATGTCTGCCTCACATCCTTGAGAGATCCGATACCGAGGGAATCATCGCGCGGGCGTGACTGGGTTTGATCCGTCGCCTCGGTTTGGGCCGCGGGCGGAGCAGTAGCCGCATCCGCCGCAGCATCTTCGAGAAAAGTCGCCGACGGCACAAAAAACAGCGTGCCGGTCACCGCGCGGCTGAAGTCGAGCAGCCGGTCGTAATTGCCCGGCGGGCGGCCGATGAACATGTTCTCCAACATCTGCTCGATGCGCCGCGGCGAGCGCGCATAACCGATGAAATAGGTGCCGAACTCGCCCTTGCCTGCATCGCCGAACGGCATGTTGTCGCGCAGGATCTCCAACTCCTCGCCATCCTCGGTGATCGACGTCAGCGCATTGTGCGCCGATGTCGGTTTGACCGCGTCGTCGAGTTCGATGTCGGAAAGCTTGGTCCGGCCGATGATCTTCTCCTGCTCCGCCACCGGCACCTCGTTCCAGCGCGCCAGATCGTGCAGGTATTTCTGCACGATGACGTAGCTGCCGCCGGCAAAGCCGGGATCCTCCTCGCCGATGATGGTGGCGTCGATCGCGCCCTGGTCCACCGGGTTCTCGGTGCCATCGACGAAACCGATCAGATCGCGGTTGTCGAAATAGTTGAAGCCCTGCACCTCGTCCGTCGTGGCGACAGCGCTACCAAGCCGCGCCATGATCTGCGTCGCTAGTTCGAAGCAGAGGTCCATTCGCGCCGCACGGATATGAAACAGCATGTCGCCCGGCGTCGAAACAGCGTGATGCTGGCTGCGGACCTCGCGGAACGGATGCAGATCCCTAGGCTTTGGGGTTGCAAACAACCGGTCCCACGCGTCGGAGCCAATTGCTATCACACAGGACAACCCGCCCTCGAGGTCGCGAAAGCCGACCGCTCGCTTGAGTGCGGATAGATCGGCACACAGGCCGCGTGCGGTCGCGTCGTGTTCGGGGCCGGGTTTGAGCGTAACGACAAGAAAAATCGCGGCCCGCGTCAAAAGGGCGACGACCGGTTGCGAAACAACGGCTGGCAAACTGGACTCCATGCTTGATCCGTTCGGTATCCTCTGACGCGGTGCCTGAATCAAGCAGCATCTTACTCAGGTTGGTTCACAGGATTTGGCGCTTGCGCCTGCCCTTGACGATACGGTATTCCCGCCGCAACGGGCGTCCCTCCAAGGGATAGGTCGGAAGGATTTTTGATCCGACTGCCTCACGATGCGCCGGCCCTTCGACTACCGGTATCGCGGGCAGCGAAGCGGGTTATGAAAAGCAGCGGCGTCGAATTCTCGACGCATGGCACGAGAACGATGTCTGCAAGTAAATGCAACCAGAACAACATAGTTTTACTAGCAGCGGTTGCTTGCAAACATTGGATCTGTTGATGCTTTCGACATCTAATCTAAAGCAATCGCTATCCATGGAACGTGACGGAAATCCGGTTCTCATCGACCTTTTCTTGGCAGAGGCCGCGTCGACATTTCCATGTCGTCCGGCGGCTGCGTAGGCGTTCGCGACGCCAAACTCACCGCCACACTGCAATCGAATTCTGTAGGCCGACAAAATGCAAAGAGCGCGTTGATCCAATTGGTTTTTTTGCTCCAGCACCAAAAAACAAACTCGACCTGAAATGGTCCCTTCTTGGCGATTTTGACAACGCTTCGCTGCGGCGATGCAACACATTGATTTATCTGGCAATTTTATGAAAAATTTACCCGTTAACTAACTATTAACGTATCGCTTAACTTTCCCCTCGTTTTACTTAGAATACTTCGAAATGGGTAACTTCCACGATGCGCGACGTTTCAAAAAAGTCTCAAGAGGGTAAGAGCGCGATCCGCGAAGCGGATGCGCGGCGCCCCGAGGCGTCCGCAGCAGGTGAGGCTTCCCATCCCCGCTCGCTTGGCGAGACCGCATCCGCAGGCGTGACAACCGGCGCGCAGCTTCCCGCCTTGCCGACGGTTGTGCTCGGCGGCCTGCCGATCACCGTGATCGACCGGCCAGACGCCGCCCGGCTGATGATCGCGGCGGCGCGCAAGCATCTGCCCAACACCCGCCCCTATTATTTCACCTCCGCCAATGGCGATGTCATCGCCCAGGTGGGGCAGAACACGGAGGTCGCCCGGCTATTTCGCCAGGCCGACCAGATCTTCGCCGATGGCCAGCCGCTGGTTTTCGCCTCGCGCCTGCTGTGCAGCGTGCACCTGCCGGAGCGGGTCGCCACCACGGACCTGTTCCATGATGTGGCCAAGCTCGCCGAACAGGAAGGCACGACGTTCTACCTGCTGGGTTCGACGGAGGCGGAGAACAACAAGGCTGTCGCCCGCATCAGCGCCAAATATCCTCGCCTGCGCATCTCCGGCAATTGTCACGGCTTTCTGGCCGGCCAGGCGCTTGAAAGGAAACTCGACGAGATCAACGCGCTTGCGCCCGATATATTGTGGCTGGGCCTCGGCGTGCCGCGCGAGCAGATCTTTATCCGCGATTATGCATCGCGGCTCCACAATGTCGGCCTGATCAAGACGTCGGGCGGGCTTTTCGACCATATCGCCGGCAAGGTGCGGCGCGCCCCGCTATGGGTGCAGAAGGCTGGCTTCGAGTGGCTCTGGCGTGTGATGATGGAGCCGCGCAGGCTTTTCTGGCGCTACTTCACGACCAGTCCTCGCGCCGTCTACGCCCTATTGAGGTATTCCAAATGATGGCTGAGCACCGCCACAGTCCGCTGCCCGAAGGGACCGATGCCGAGATCGCCATCGTCGGCGCCGGACTTTCCGGCACCATTGCGGCGAATGTGCTCGCACGGGCCGGTTACAGCGTCATCCTGATCGATCGCCATTCGGTCTTTCCCAAGGAATTCCGCGTCGAGAAAGTCGCCGGCGACCAGATTGAAAAACTGCGCCGGCTTGGCCTTCTGGACAGGCTTTCGACGGCGGCCGTGGCCTTCGACGACATTGTCAACATTCGCAGGGGGCGTGTCCTCGACCGCACGCGTGCGCGCCACTATGGCATTTTCTACGATGACCTCGTAGCTGCCATGCGTGCCGAGCTGCCCGAAAACGTTCGCTTCATCTCCGGCCGCGTCAACGGGCTGGAGACAGGAGCGGAACGCCAGCGCGTGTCGATCCTCGAACATCACGACGTGACGGCGCGGCTGCTCGTGCTGGCCACCGGCATGGGCGATATTCTGAAGCGTGACGTCGGCATCGAGCGCCATTTCGTTCACCAGAAGCAGTCACTGACCTTCGGCTTCAATCTGCGCCCGGTGGGAATAAGCGCCTTCAAGCACGCGGCCGTCACCTACTACGGCGAGCGGGTCTCCGACGGCATCGACTACCTGACCCTGTTTCCCGCCGCCGACGTCACGCGCGCCAATCTGTTCGTCTTCCGCGATCACCGTGATCCCTGGGTGAAGGCGCTGCGCGAACGTCCTCGGGAAACGCTCATCGAAACACTGCCGGGGCTGTTTAAGACATTCGGCGATTTCGAAGTCATCAACCGTGTCGACAGCTGGCTCACCGACATCACCGTGGCGCAGAACTGTGTGCGCAACGGTATCGTTTTGATCGGCGATGCCTATCAGACCTCTTGTCCGGCCGCCGGAACCGGCGTCAGCCGGCTGCTCACCGATGTAGAACGGTTGTGCACGGTGCATATACCGCAGTGGATGGCTTCGCCCGGCATGACGGCGGCCAAGATCGCGACATTCTACGACGATCCGGTAAAGCAGGCGATGGACGAACACGGCCTGAATATGGCTGATTTTCGCCGCAGCCTGACCATCGACACGGACCTGCGCTGGCGCGTGCACCGGCAGCTTCATTTCAGCCGCCGCCGCGTCATGCAGAGGATCGACACTCTAAGCCCCGCTTTCGCCGCCAGGCTGCGGAGTTTCAGAAAGCCAGGCATAGAAGCCACGACCTGAAACAGCTCTACCTTTGTTTTTACGCAATTCCGCGGCGAAAGCGCTAACGCGCTTTTCCCGCGAAAAACCGCTTCAACCTTTTCCTGTAATTGTTCTAAAGCGCGTCGCGCTGAAACGGATTCAAGCGACGCGCTTTAAGTCGTTGTTTTGATGCATGTCGTTGTCCCAGAACCGCAGCACACTTCTGAGCGACATGCATTAGGAACCGGCCGCCTCGTCGCTGGGCGCCTGCGGCAGCACGGTACGGCCGGACTTGGGCTTCTTGCCATGTGATCCGACCAACCGCCGCGCCAGCGCCTTGGCCGCCGGCAGTTTCTCGACGGTCATGTGCGCGGCATAGCCGAGCGGGCTGCCGGCCCTGAAAATCTGCCACATCGGCGATGGCCGGCCACCGAAGGTAACCTTGTAGGGTTCGTCGCCAATCGTGAAGTCGAGCGAATGGTCGCCGCGCTCGATGCAGTCGCGGGCGATCTGTTCGAACATCAGGCTGCCGATCGACTGCTTCCGGTAACCCGCCTCGTCAAAGCCGCCGAGAATGACCAGCAGCGAGCCGCGATGTGCGAGACCGAGCGCGCCGGCGATCGCCCGATCGTCCATCCAGAACGTGTAGGTGCGGGCAAAGCCGCCACATCCCTCGGCCGCCACGGCCATATAGAACTCGAAATAGGACGGCGACTGCAACAGGTCGGCCGGGCCGTCGCTGCCGTCGAAACGCTTGCCGCGGTACAATTTGAGCGCATCGAATGTCGTCCGGATGGCGTCGATACTATCCGAACATTCAAAACGCGCCTGGCCCATCCGGCCGAGTTGCCGCGACTTCTTGTCGAGTTCCTTGCGATAGGAATTGTCGAGTTGGTGTTCGCGCCACGCCGTGAATGTCGTCTCGAGCTTGCTGGAATAGGCGCTCATGCCCATGCTTTCACGCTTGTCGATGCCAAACAGGCGCTCGATTGGCAGCGAGCGGTCGGCCAGCTTGCCGATGCGCAGCAGGTCATAGGGCTTCAGATGTTTTCGGATGGCGGCCACAGTACGGCCATCTGCCGCGATACGCGAAAACGTCTCCTCGTCGGCGACCGGCGATATGTAGTCGGAAACACGCATGTCGGCGAATTCCACGACTTTCAGCAGCGTATAGCGACGCCTGACCAGCGGCAGGACCATCGCCAGTCTTCCGCCTGCACGCACGACGATGATCAGCGGCGTGGCCGCACCATGCCCGACGATCTTCTCGTACAGCAAGGCGAGCCAGATGGGGTGCTGAAAAGCGGTCGCGGCCGAGCTTGCGAAAAGCTCGGCATATTCCTTCGAACGAAAATCGAACGAATCCTCGACTGTGACTTCAAACATGTATGGTCCGAACCGGCTGGGTATGGTCTATCGACGCTGTCTTGCGTTCCACGTCAAGGTCAACCGCATGAATGTTAGAAACTTGGTATATGCGGAGCCTCAAGCGGTGATTGCATATCTGTCGTCAATCCAACATTGCGCGGCTGTGCGGCAGGATTGGTCAAGTTCTTCCCGTAAAGCGGATGGCCAGACTTGCAAGTAACCGCAAGGTAAGTTTTTTCAGTCAGTCATTTGTTTGTACCGGTCATTTCTCTTCAAATGCCCAGGCCGGGTCCCGATACAATCGCGAACTGGTACGACATGCTGGCGATCGACGTCATTGTTCCACAATCTGCACCGCGCCTGTGGCAGAAGATTCTCGTGGAGCGGCTGCGATCGGACGGCCACGATGTCGCCGTACTGCAGCAGCCGGGAACGGCAGGCTGGCCAGGGTCGGCCAAAGCCGCTTTTGCTTTCGAACAACGCCTGTTTCGGCGCCGCCGTCCCAATCTGGCAGCGGCGCTGAACGAGATCCCAATCCAGCCGGCCGGCCGGCCCGCAGCACTCAGGCTGGACCTTGCCGGCAATGCGCCGCGATCCGATGTTCCAACCATTGGCCTCCTGTTCGACGGGTCTCGGTCCGATCTTGCAGTGGCGACAGTTGTCGCGGCCGGAAAGTTGCCTGTTATCGAGGCCGTCCTTGATGGAAAAGTTGTCGGCCAGGCACGGCCGATGGTGGACAAGCGGGAATCGGTGGCGCTCGGAACGGAAGATGTGCTCGCACGCGCCATTACCCTGATCGTCTCGCTTGCCAAGGCTTTTGCCGACGGCCGGCCCTTGCAGAACGAACCGTCGTCTGAAGCTCGTAGCGCTCCGGCAACGCAATTCCCGCCCGCCTATCTCGGTTCGGCGCTGCCGCGGCTTGGCCGTGAAATCATCCGGCGCGTCAGCTATCGCCACGCGCATTGGCGGGTCGGCTACCGCTTTGCCGATACCCCCGGTGTCGTGGAAACCGGCAGGCTGGGCAGCGGCTGGTCGGTGCTGCCCGACCCGGACGACCATTTCTATGCCGACCCATTCCCGTTCGAATGGCAGGGCCGGTCGTTCCTGTTCGTCGAGGACTATCCCCACGCCACCGGTAAGGCTGTCATCTCGGTCGTTGCGTTTGATGGGAACGGCGTTCCCGAGGCGCCACGGGTGGTGCTGGAGGAACCGCACCACCTCTCCTATCCCCAGCTATTCGAGCGCGACGGGGCAATCTGGATGCTTCCCGAAGCCAGCGCCAGCGGCAAGCTCACCCTCTATCGCGCGTCAGCTTTCCCGGATCGCTGGACCGCCGACACCGTTTTGGTCGAGGGCGAGATTTCCGACGCGACGCTGCTTGAGCATGACGGGCTGCTCTGGCTGTTCGCCACCGACCGCGACGGATACGGCAGCACCTCCGACACATTGGTGGTGTTTTCAGCCCCTGCCCTCACCGGCCCCTGGACGCCACATGCCGGCAATCCAATCCTGATCGACCATCGCGTGGCGCGTCCGGGCGGCGCTTTCGTACACAGCCGCGACGGCCGTATCGTTCTTCCCGTACAGGACGGAACGCTCGGCTATGGCGGTGGCCTCGGCCTGTCCGAACTGTTGCAGCTCGACCTGCAGACGGTGCGGCTTTCAGCACCCCGGCCGATCGTTGCAGATGGCGACTGGCCATACCCGAAAATCCACACGCTCAACCGGGCCGGCAAGCTGGAAGTGATCGACGGGATCGCGGCGGTGCGGAGGCGCTGAAGCAATTCCAGGAAAAGTGTGAGCGGTTTTCCCGGGAAAAGCGCGCAGCGCTTTCCCTCGGGAATTGCGTGAAAACAAAGAGATTGAGCGGTTGAACGTTTCCATGAAACGGTGAACCGCTCTAGGAAAGCAGTAGCGCCTCGTAGCCGGCACACATTTGGGCCGGCGAGTACTTGTCCTTAAGCCGCCGCCCGGCCGCCGAAAGCCTGGTCATGAGCTCCGGCCTGGCGATCATCTCGGCAAGCCCCTCGGCCATGCCGGCGGCGTCGGCCTCGACGAAGATCGCAGCCGGTTCGCCGTCTTGCGCGGTCAGCACCTCGCGCATCACTGCAAGATTGCTCGCCACCACCGGCAGCCCGGAAATCGCCGCTTCGACACAGGCAAGACCGAAGGTCTCGCTCGTCGACGGAAAGGCGTAGACATCGCCCGCCGCCAGGAATTCGAAAATCTGTGCCGGCGGAACTTCGCCGACCAGATGCAACCGGTCCGCCACGCCCCGCTCCTTCGCAAAGGTAACAAGCGTCTCGAGTTCCGGTCCGACGCCGGCCAGCGCTACATGGATGTCGGACAACCGTTCAAGTGCCCCGACCAGCGGGATCTGATTCTTCGACCGTGTCAGGCGTCCGGACGAGACAGCAAGCCATGCATTGCCTGGCAGGCCGAAGCGGGCACGCGCAGCCGCCTTGTCGAATTGCTCACGCGGCGCCGATACACCGTGATCGATGCGATGGAGGCGGCGCCGGTAGGCTTGCGGATAGTGATCGAATTGGGCTTCGGTCCAGGCCGAGTTGACGATGTTTGCATGGTAAAGGCCGGTCACGCCCATAAGCTTGTCGATCTGGGAGAGCAGGCCCATGGTGCCCTTGGTGTGCGGTGCGCCGCTCTGGTTGGCGACGATGTGCCTGACCCCGGCCAGTCGGGCGCCGATCGTGCCTAAGATGTTGCCATAATGCTGATAGGTGATCACGGCATCCGGCCGCGCCTTGCGCAGATAGCTCACCAGTCCGATGGTCGCCCGGATCTGTCCCGGCAAGCCTTTTGGCGGCTCGGTAAGAATGAAATCGGCGCTGGCGTCGTGGTCGAATGCGTCGGTCTTCCGGTACATGAAGACGGTGCGGACATCATGGCCACGCGCCCGCAATCCTTCACCCACCATGTCGGAAACGCGTTGCGCACCCGCCGCCTCCGCCTGTGTCTGGACCTGCACGATCTTCACGTACGGTCTCTAAGCACAGGGCGGGAAACGGCTGGCGCCTTGCCCATCGCAAGGCCGAAGATGGACGGGTTTATGCCTATTCGGCGCCGTGCGATCGACACCGCGAGGGAAGTCCAGGCAATCACCGTTCCGGCGATGGTGACCGCCGCGCCGACCGGCCCGAAATAATAGGTCGTCGCTGCTGTCGCGGCGAGCCCCAACACGTTGACGACGATCAGCACCTTGAACAGTGCATGCTGAAGGCCGGTCAGTTGCAGCAGTATCTCGATCGGGCCGCAAGCGGTGGCGAAAGTCGCGCCGATGCCGAAGATGACCAGCGTCGTGCGCATGGTCGGCGTGTCATAGGCCGGATTGAAAATGGACAGGATGAAGCCGCCGAAAAGCCAGAACGCCGCCAGCACGCAGAGCGCAATGGCGAAGCTGCCGAGTGCCGCAAGGCTGGTGATGCGCTGCACATGCGCCCTGTCGCCGCTGTAGAAGGCGCTCGAAATCTGCGGCGCCAGCGCCTGGTTGATGCCGTTGAGCGCCAGCGCCACGAAACGGGTTGTCCGGTCGGCGACGAAGATGGCGCCGGCCGGCACCGGCCCCAGGATCATGGCCACCAGCAAGGTGCTGACCTGGCCGAGCGCCGGCGGCAGCGAGGTGACGCCCCACAGGCCAAGTGTCACCGTCTTGAATTCCTGCTTTTGCGCTGGGCTGAGCGGGCCGCGTTCGGCGCGCGCGGTTTCGCGCAGCAGAAGCACCGTCTGTGGCACGACCGAAAGGATGAGCAGCCCGGCGGTCAGAAAGGTCGCTGCCACCGCACCCATCTCGATATGTAGGAAGCGGCACCCAAGCATGGCGGCAATGGTCGCTGCCCGCCATATGATATCGCGCGGCAACAGGCCGTAAATGAGTGCATGCTTGGCGCGGAAGGCGCCGGAGGTGAATTCCGACCAGCCGAGCGAGAACGACAGCACCGCGGCAGCCAGGCACAGTGATAGCCATTCGGGCGTGCCGCCGCCGACGAACGGCAAAAACCCCGCTACCAGGATGAGCAGGCTGGAGACGACAAGCCCGAGCAGCGCCACCAATATGGCGCGCGCCATCATGCCATGCGCCGAATTGAGGTCGCCGAGGCCGGCATATTGCGGCCAGAACCTGAGCACGGTGCTCTGCTGGCCAACCGATGCAAAGAAAGAAACCAGGCTGGCGCCGGCGTAGGTGGCGCTGTAGAGGCCGAACTGCCGCTCGTCCATCACCATCGCCACAGCCACGAACATCAGGAACGACAGGCCGGCACTGGCGAGCTTGATCACACCCGCGACCGCCCCGCTCCTGGCGAGCGCGGGGATGGACATGCGCATGTCGGCTGCCGGATTGCCGCTCCCAGCCATTGCGGCTTTGTTGTCGCTTATGTTGCCATCCAAGATCGGCTCCTGTGACGACCGGCAATGGCCTTGCCCCCGCGGCAGCCGAACCGACCCTGAAACCTGTCCCTGAATAGAACAAAAACTCCCGCAAGCGCCAGCCCGAACGCAACGAATGGTTACCGGCACACCTGCATACAAAGGTGAAACGCTTTGGTAACCTTAACGAAAGGCTAACGATAATGGGGAATAGTGCGAGGTGTAGAGTGACGTGACTCTGCAGAGGAAAAATGATGAGTCCTGCCAGCATCGACGATCGCGCGCTTCCACCCCTGTTTGATATCGCGGCGCTGTGGGCGATTCTTTGGGGTCGTCGCCTGATGATTTTTATCATTACAGGTGCCGTGCTGCTGCTGACGGTGCTCTATCTCTTGGTGACCAGCCCGAGCTACACGGCAACGGCCTCGATCCTGATCGACCCGCGCGATTCGCGCTCCACCAATTTCAACAATGTTCTTCCCGGCATCGGCTCCGACAGCGCCGCCATTGCCAGCCAGGTCTTCGTCATCGAATCGCAGGACCTGCTGGGAGACGTGTTCAACGGTCAGACAGTGGAGAGCGACCCCGAATTCTCGGGCCGTGGCCTCGTATCGCGGCTGTTTTCCATATTCGGATCGGACAAGAAGGCTACGCGCGACGCGACCTTCAAGCGCTTTCAAAAAGCGGTGACGGTGGAGCGCGAAGGGCTCACCTATGTCATCAATGTCAGCTTTACCTCGAAATCGCCGGAGACGGCCGCGCGCATCGCCAACGCCATCGTCGAGCGCTACCGGACCGGCCTTGCCGGGGAACGCGAAGGCGCCAACAGCGATGTGAACTCCCTCCTCAACGAAAGGATCAAGGGCCTGCAGAAGGACGTCAGCGACGCCGAGCGCGCGGTCGAGGATTTCAAGACGACGCACAGGATCGTCGATCCGACCGACGGCGGCACGTTGCAATTCCAGCTCGACCAGCTGACCACGCAGCTGATCACCGCCCAGGGCGACGCCGATCAGGCAAGGGACCGCTACAATCAGGCGCTTGCCGTGGGCAGCTCGCCTGCGGGTCTGGCCAGGCTGGCGGAAATCCTGTCCTCCAACTCGGCCATAAAATTGCGCGACGACTATAACCAGCGCGCCGCCGAACTCGCCAATCTCGAAACCATGTATGGGCCGCGCCATCCGGCGATCGCTCGGCTGCGATCCGAGCTCGAACGGATGAACCGGCTCATGGGCGCCGAGGCCGACCGCATCAGGCAGCAGTTGAAGGCCAGCTACGATCTTGCCGCGCAAAATGTTGGCAAATTGCAGGCCAAGCTCGAAGCCTTGCGCCAGCAGTCTTCCGACTCGAGCCTTGCCCAGGTGCAGCTGCGGCAGCTCGATTCCAAGGCCCAGGCCGCTCGCGGCGTGCTCGACGACTATCTCAAGCGCGCCAAGGAAACCTCGCAGATGGAGGGCGTCCAGACCTCCGAGGCGCGCACGATCGCCAAGGCTTCGCCGCCACTGCAGCCGACATGGCCAAAGCCGGCCCTGCTGCTGCCGGTGAGCGCGGTTCTCGGACTTCTCGCCGGATGCGGTCTCGCTCTGGCGTTCGGCCCGGTCCGCCGGCCCGAAGACGAACCGCAGGCGCCCAGGGAAGAAGTGGTGCCGGTGGTCCAGCCGAGGCAGGACGCACCGCGTGCCGCTGCCCAGCCGGCTCCGCAGCCGCTGCCGGCCAGTCTGGGCGAATACCGCCTGCCTGCCAGCGGCACGGCGCTTTCAGGCATCAAGGCAATCAGGGCCTCACTGTTCCAGGACGGCGACGAGGCGCTTTCGCGCGACGTGCTGAAGCTGATGCGGCAGATCATCCTGCGCCTGCACGACCATCCCAAACCCTTTGTGCTGGCGGTGTCCTCGACGCGCGGCAGCCTCGAGGCAAGGCTTGCCGGCGCATTGATCGGAATCAGCCTGCAGCGCGTCGAGCAGAATGTGCTGGTCGTTGAGATCGAAGGCCAGCCATCGGCTTCGGCGGACCACGGCCCCGGAATATTCGTCGACAGCGCCAGCGGCCTCAGGACCGCCATCTGCAGCCCGCAGGGGCAAAAAGGCGGCCGGACCTTGGGCGACGTTCTGACCGAGGCTGGGAACGCCTTCGACTTCATCCTCGTCAGCGCCCCGGCCTTCAGCGAAAAGGCCTGGTCCCCGGAGTTTTTCACGCGGGCCGATCTGACGCTTCTGGCGCTGACCCCGTCGGAGCAGGCAGCCGACGCTGCCGCCCTGTTGGCGCAACGGCTGGGCGTCGCCCAGATCGGACGCAGCGCCACACTGGTGATCGCACCGCAGACTGCGCAGCCGGTCGCGCGCACGCCAATGCAGCCTTCCGGCGCCGCCGATTGGCGCCGCAGTTTGGCCGCGAGGAGCTGATCCGTGCCGGCGGATCTGACATCGCTGCCGGTGATGTCGCGGCGGCAAGCGCTCGCGCTGGCCGGCGGGGCTGTGCTTGCCACCCTCCCCTTTCCGGCCTCCGCCACGGCGACCGCGCGCAGCGTTCCATCGCGCGGCTTCAACCTTCCGGGATGGCTCGATCGCGAGGCAGGGACTGCTCCCGCCACTGCGACGCTGGAAAAGCTGCGCCAGTCGGGGTTCGAAACCATCCGCTTGCCGGTGAACAGCGATCTTATCTCGGCCGGCGACACGGCCGGGCTCCGCCGTATCGGTGACGGCGTCACCGACCTTGCCGGGCTGGGCTTTGCCGTTCTCGTCGACATGCACCCGTCCGCCGACCTTCACGCCGCTTTCGAGCGCGATCCGGAGGCCGCAAGCGAACAGGTTGTGCAGGCGTGGACGGCCTTGCGTCCCGTGATCGCCGATCTGCCGGCGGCTTCGGTCTATCCGGAGCTTTTGAACGAGCCGCCGATGGCGCGCGCCATCTGGCTGGCGCTGCGCGGCAGGCTCGCCGAGACGTTGCGCGCAACATGTCCGCGCCACACGCTGGTCTGGGGCCCGGCACGCTTCCAGGGCATATGGGAGATAGCCGACACGCCGCCTCTGGCCGACGACAACCAGATCGCCGCCATCCATTTCTACGCACCGTTGGCGTTCACCCATCAATGCGAGAACTGGGATACCTCGCCGCTGGCGCGCATGGCTAACCTGCCCTTTCCCGCGACAAGGGAGACCCCTGCGGTTCGCGACCTCATCGCAAGACTGCGCACTGCCGGCGACGACGAGGCCGCTTCCCTGATCGAGAAAGAACTTTCGAACCCATGGACGGCGGCCGCGATTGCTTCGAACTTTGCCGAGGCCGCACGCTGGTCGGCGGCTCATGACTGCCCGGTGATGCTGAACGAGTTCGGTGTGCTCAATTTCTGCGTCGATGCGCAAAGCCGCGCCGCCTGGGTCCGTGCCGTGCGTGAGGCCGCCGAAGCCAACCATATCGGCTGGACCTATTGGGAGCTCGACCAGGGTTTTGGCTTCATCCCCAGCAGGCTGAGCATGGAAGGTTTCGACGCCTCGATGATGGCTGCCCTCCTGGGCGAGGCGGGCCAGCTATGAGCGTCACCGGAGCCTATCGGCCAGTCGGCCTGCGCGCGCAAAGCCTGGAAGCCCCGCGCGACGACGCACTGCTGCATGTCTGCGTGTCGCTGATCGTTGTTGTCTTGACGGTTTCGGCCTTTGCCGTCTGGACCCCGTTCGGCATTGCCGCGACCTTCCTCCTGACGCTAATTGTGTCCAACGCCCTGCCCGCGGGCGTTCCCGTCCTGATCATCTGCGCCTTCCTCTACCAGAACCTCGTGGTCACCTGGTACACCCCTTACATCCCAGACAACGATACGTTCGATTCGCTGCGCGGTACCAATTTCGTTATCCTGATGAGCGCCTTCGGCATTTTCCTTGCCGCGTCGTTCCAGCACCGCGTGCGCGCCCTGATCGAATTGCGCTTCTGGCTGCTGCTCAGCCTCGTGCTCTGTGGAACCATCACCTTCTATCTTGCCCTGGGGGTCGTGCACGGCCAGCCTAAGGATGCGGTCGTCTATTTCCGCAACACGATCACGCCGCTTGCCTGCTTCCACATCGCCGTGCTCGCCGCCAGCCTCTATCCGGTCGACCTGCGCAAGAGCATGTTGTGGCTCGGTGCCGGCGCGGTCGTCTACGGATATCTGGAATTGATCTTCACGATGAATTTCCTCAGCCTCTTCCATGGCGACCTTTACATCGAACGCAGCATATCGCGGCAGATCGAGACCGGCGTCTGGGAGAAGGCGCTGCAGGAGACCGGCTTCGTTTTCCGCGGGCTTGAGGACGTGATGACCACGACCTTCTTCAACACGCCGTTCTTCAACGACATCCTGCCCAGCGTCTTTCGTGTCGGCGGCCCGAATTTTCATCCGATCAGCTATGCCTATGGCTTGAGCATCATATCGGCCTGGCTGCTCTTCAGGGGACGCTGGCTGCTGCCCATTGCGGCCTTGCCGCTGCTGCTCGTCATCGGCTCCAAGGGTGCGACGTTCCTGCTGCTCATCGCGCTCGCCATGCGTCTGATCTACAGCCCCTCCCGTGCCGGTTTTACGCTCACCGCCGTCATAGTCCTGGCTTTAGCCTGGACGACCGCGGCAATCGGCTATGGCGCGACGCATGGGGACTATCACGTGCTTGGCCTGACAGCCGGCCTGCGCGACTTCCTGGCCAACCCGCTTGGACAGGGACTGGGCTTTGGCGGCAATTTGTCGAGCACCAGCCTCAATCTCAGCTGGGCCAACGCCCAGGCGGAAGGTGTCGCCTCCGTTCCCGTCGAGAGCGCGGTCGGCGTCATGCTCTATCAGATGGGAATAGGCAGCCTGGTTTTCTTCGGCTTCCTGGCGGCGCTCGCCATGGCGGCACGGCGGCAGTTGATCGAAACCCGCGACCCGGATTTCCTGTTCGGTTTCGTCGTCATCGTTACCATCTCGGCCAATGCCGTGCTGCAGGAAGAAGCCTTCTACTCGCCGCTGGCGCTCGGCTTCTGCCTGCTGCTTGTCGGTGTGTCGCTGGGCACGCGCTGGCGCGAGTTGGCGGCGGCAAGAGCAATTCCAGGAAAAGTGTAAACGGTTTTCCGTCCGGAATTGCGTTAAAACAAAGAGAGGGCGATTAAGGTCCGAACACCACAAGTTCGGTGAAGGTCAGGTCGCCCGGCGCCGGCGGCTTCGGACCCTTGAAGTATTTTATCCCCCGGTTTGCGAAGTAGCGGCCGAACAGGCCAGGGATAGGCTCCTTGGCGTCGACGAGGCAAAGCAGGATCCCCCTTCGCAAGACAAAACGCCCCACGGCGCCGGCACATCGGCTCAGATCCGCCAGGGAGCGGCAATAGACGATCTGGGCGCAGGGCATGAGACCATGCAGTATTCGGCGCGGCATCAACACCAGCGGAGACGCCACCCCGTCGCAAATGCAGACCAGAGAGATGCAGCCCAGCGCGGCGTGCTCCAGGACGATGTATCTTTCGCCGTCGGAGAGCATCGCCAATTCGGCAAGATCGGGACGAACCTCAAGCACCCGACACGACCCCCGCCCCGAACTCAAGGCGGGCAGGAAGGCAAACTGTCCCTTGGAAAAAAGCTGAAAGCCGAGTGCCTTGTTGGCCTTCAAGGTCGCCGGCGCCGGCGAAATGTTCGTGAAGGTCACATCCCTCCGCCTGAGGATCGCCCAAATCAACTTCATGGCCTGGGGACGGTATCCTTCGTCCACCGTCCAGCTTGAAATGTTGCAGCGGATTTCGTCGCCTTCCGGGCCAGGGAAGCGGGCGTAGAGCGTCAGCACGACGCCAACGATCCGGCCTGCGTGCTCCAAGGCAAAGCCGTATTGTGGAAAATCGGCGACGATGGGTCGCTGCGACAAACGGGCAAGCGCCCGCATCCAGTAGGTGCGGCTGCGTTCTGGAAAGCCCCGGCACAGGCAATCGGCTACGCCGTCCCAATCACCCTGGCGAATTGGCCGGCAGGTGAGATCGGGAGGAAGGGTGCCAAGTACTGCCATAGTCGACCCGTGAACACGATCAGATTACCAGACCCATTCACCCCCAGACTGCCAATAGCGCAGGACGATTAACAATCTGCTCTGTCGTCGGGCAATATCCCGCCATGGCGCCCGATGATGGCCTGTCTCGGCGTCGATGGCAGGGTTGGCAAGGGCGTCACCTGCCCGCCGCATGCCGGCCTGCATTCCTGCCGGAAAAGATGCAGCTGCCGAGAAATGTCCCTTCCAGCGCATTGTAGCCGTGATAGCCGCCGCCACCGCCGCCGGCCACCTCGCCCGCCGCATAGAGCCCGGCAATGGGCTCGCCATCGCCGTCGAGAACCTGCGAATTGAGGTTGGTGTGCAGGCCGCCCAGCGTCTTGCGCGTCAGGATGTTGAGGCGCACCGCAATCAGCGGCCCGTGTCTGGGGTCGAGTATCTTGTGCGGTTTGGTCACCCGAAAAATCTTGTCGCCGATGTAGTTGCGGGCGCCGCGGATGGCCGTGACCTGCGCGTCCTTGGAGTAGGTATGCTCGACCTCGCGATCGCGCGCCACGATCTGCGCCTTGAGCCGGTCGTAGTCGAGCAGCTTGTCGCCGGAGAGCGCGTTCATGCCGGCGACCAGATCAGCCAGATTTTCGCGGACGACGAAGTCCTCGCCCTTGTCCAGAAACGCCGCCACCGATGGCGGCGCCTTGCCGCCGCGCCGGTTCTTCAGCACGGCCCGCCAATCCTTGCTTGTGAAGTCGAGGTTTTGCTCGGAGCCCGACAGCACGAACTCCTTCGACGCGATCGTTTTGGTCAGCACGAACCAGGAATAATCGTGCCCGGTCGACAGGATGCGCTTCAGCGTGCCGAGCGAATCGAAGCTCGGGAAGAACGGCGCCTCCATGCGTTGTCCGAGCGCGTCGAACCATAGCGGCGACGGCGCCGACAGGATGCGGATGCCATGGTTCGGCCAGATCGGATTCCAGTTCTTGAGCCCTTCGACATAGTGCCACATGCGGTCGGCGTTGATCACGGCACCGCCGGCGTCCTGCGTGATCGCCACCATGCGGCCGTCGACATGGTGCGGCACACCGGCGACCATCCGCTTCGGCGCCGGCCCGAGCCGGTCGACCGGCCAGACCTTGCGGACAAGATCGTGGTTGCCGCCAATGCCGCCGGAAGTGACAATGACCGCGCCGGCCGAGAGTTCGAAGTCACCAACGACCGTGCGGTTCGATTGCTTGCCGCGCTCGACGTTGGACGCCTCCAGGATTTCGCCCGCCACGCCGGTGACCGCACTGTTAGTCTTGACCAGCCGGCTGACCTGATGGCGGAATTTCAGTGTGATCAACCCCTTGGCGACGTGTTCGCGCACGCGCCTTTCGAACGGCGCAACCACGCCCGGCCCAGTGCCCCAGGTCAGATGGAAGCGCGGCACCGAATTGCCGTGGCCATTGGCCAGCGCGCCTCCGCGCTCGGCCCAGCCCACCACCGGCCACCAACGCATGCCCATGCCGTGCAGCCAGGGCCGCATCTCGCCGGCGGCGAAATCGACATAGGCTTCCGCCACTTTCCTTGGCCAGTGATCCTCGGGCCGGTCGAACTGGGCTGAGCCCAGCCAGTCCTGCCAGGCGAGGTCGCGGCTGTCCTTGATGCGCAAGCGGCGTTGCTCGGGCGTATTGACCAGAAAGAGACCGCCGAGCGACCAGAATGCCTGGCCGCCGAGAAAACCGCCGCCTTCCTGCTCGACGATGATCACGCGCTTGCCGGCATCGCCGAGTTCGGCGGCGGCGGCCAGGCCGGCCAGGCCGCCGCCAACGATGATTGCATCCGCGTCAGCCATTGTCGTAACTCCCGCTTTGGCTTTCTGTCTTTATCATCGCCTGCTTGTGCTAGCCCAGCAGCGCGTTCCAGATGATACGCGGCAGTTTCAGGACGCTCGGCCGGTAGTGAAACTCGGTGATCAGCCGGCCGACAATGTGCGCCCTTTTGTGGGTCAGGAACCATACCGGCTTCGGCATGATGCGGAACGGCGCTTCGAGCACGCTGCGCTCGGGCTTGTCGAACAAATAGGTGTTGTGGACGACGCCGATGCCGCTCTGCACGTCGTCGAGCGTGTGACCGGGGAAAGCGCCCCAGGTCGGCCGCAGCAGCGCAAACAGAACGCCGCTCCAGGAATTGATGCCGATGCCACCGTAGCGCAGCTCGGCAACGATCTCTTCGAAGCGCGGCCGGCCGATCTCGGCGATCGTCTTGGGATGGATGAGAATATTGGCGGCCAGCGTGCCGTGCAGCTTTTCATTGGCGTAGGCGACAGCAGCGCGCAGATAGGATTCGGCGTTGGCGGCCGGCAGCCGCAAGACGCTGAGCGCCGGCGCGAACACTTCGGCATTTTCGAGATAGGCGTCAGTGCCTGGCCGGAACGGCACCACCACACAGGCCGGCCCGCCGGGCCGCTCGAATTTCTGCACGCTGTCGGCATGCGCTTCGAAGGCGGCGAGGCGCTCGGTGGCGCCCGGATAGTAGGCCGGGCGTGACGGAGCCTTCTGCATGACCTTTTCGAGCGCTGCCAGAAGCGCGTCGGATTTGTCCCAATTCTCGGGCAGCACCAGCATCTGGCAGGCGATGCAGTTGAAGCCGGAATTGTTGAGCTTCTGGGTCGCGATCAGTTCGGCATGATAGGCGATGTCGGCATTCGACCATGGGCCGGGAACCACGACGGTCGGCGCCACGCCGCCGAGTTCCGAGGTGATGCGCCGGCTGTTCCTTGGCGTGCCCGCTGCCTTGTTCTTGCGGCCTTCTTCGCCGGGAGCCCAGACGATGGCGTCATGCGAGGCGGCGGCACCGGTGATGTGGATGTCGTCGACGAGATCGTGGTTACAGAGATAAGCGCCGACGTCGGCGCCGCCGCGCACGATGCGCAGCGCTCCGAACTCGATCAGCGGCCGCAGCGCCGGCCGCAGGAAATCGATAAGATAGTCATTGACCGGGTTCATCTTGAGAAGAACGACCTGGTGTTCGACGAGCAGTTTGTGCAGGCAGTCGAGCGGCGCGATCGAAGCGACGTTGCCGGCGCCGAGCACGAGGCCGATCTTGCCTTTGCGGCTGCTCGCCGGCGCGTCATAGGCCGATGCGGTGTTCTCGGCGAGGTTGGCTTTGGTCACGCCGGGCTGCATCCAGATCTCGGCCTTCAGACCGGTGAACAGCACCTTGTCCCAGACCGAGTTCGGAACCACCGTCACCGCCACCTGTCCGTTGGGCAAAGTGCGGACCGGCAGCCTGTCGAGGAATGTCTTGCCCTCCATCAGGCTCAGTGTGTGGATGAACTGGCTGCAGCCGTCCATCAGCGCCGCCGGACCGGCCAGCCATTCCTCGCCTTCCAGCGGCGAGCCGGTCGGAATGCCCTTTTTGCGCGTCGCCGTCTTGACCCATGCCTCGGCGACCTCGCGGATATGGCCCTTGATCTGCCGCAGCAAGGCGATCCGCTCGCTATTCGAGGTCTGCGCCCAGCCGTCCTTCCTGGCGTCGAGATCGGCTAGCGCGAGGTCGAGTTCGGCGGCCCATTCAGGCTGCACGGGCTGGGTTTTGACTGCCTTGGCGACCATCCTATCCTCCTCCACTTCGATCTCTTTGTTTGTCGCAATTCCGGACGGAAAACCGCTTCACACTTTTCCTGGAATTGCTCCTACGAAGACGGCAGCGCGGCCCATTGCGCGGCGATCTTGCCGCCGGAATAAACCTGGATCGAACCGAATTGCTGTAGCACGAATTCGCTCTGCGTCGGACGCAGGAAGGCGTAGTCATCGGGTCCGACATTGGCATCGTTGGGCAGCGCCATGAATTGCTGATTGGTCGAAAAGCCGAACGTCTTGTCGGTCTTCATCCCGGCGGGATGGACCGGCTTTGCCATCCATTTGCCGCCATAGAGAAAACAGCCGCGCCGTGGCAGCAGGCCGAGCTTCTGCAGCAGCCAGGAGCGCTGGTCGAGGCCCGGCAGCTGGACGTCGACCACCTTCAGGATCGGCGTCGCGATGAAAGCAGCCGGCTGCAACTGGCTGAGGCTGGGGACATCGAAATCGGTCGGCAGCACGAAGGCCGATCCGATCGACAATTCATTGGCGCCGACCCAGCTGTCGTAAAGCAATGCGGTGCTGCTGCCACCAAGATTGAGGATCCTGCGCTGGTCGGGGGCAAGGCAGGCAACGTACTGACGAAACAGGCTGACCGCTTTGGCGCGCGCTTTCACCGGTCCGCCCAGCAGTTTGGGGATGTGGCCGATATGCGCCTCGTAGGCCATGACGCCTTCGCATTTCAGCCGTGGATAGTTCGCCAATGTGGCCACCGCGCGCGCCAGCACATCGGGGTTGCCGATGCCGCCGCGATGCAGCCCGACATCCACCTCGAAGCAGATCCGAAGCTCGCGGTCGAGTTCGGCGGCAAGCGCGCCATAGGCGGCAAGCCGTTCTTCCGTATCGATCAGCCAGACGATGCGCGACGTCGCTTCGCCAAGACCGGCGAGAACACCCTTGGTCAGCGCGTGCCTTGCGCCGTCGACCGGCATCGGCTTGCCAAGCAGCAGATCGACATAGGGAAAGGCTTTCAGCATTTCGGCGCTGATCGGCAGATGGAAGGTCATCAGCCTGTCGGTCGCGAATGCCGCACGGATGTGCTCGATGAGTGGCAGGCAAGGCAGCGACTTGTCGACGATGCGCAGGTCGAGGCCCGTGGCGAACTTCGCCTTGATCGCGGCGATGTTGTGATCGAGCCGGTCGAGATCGAGCACCAGGCAAGGTTGGAAGATCCCGGCCGCCTTGAGCGCACCCGATAGTTCAGCGAAATAGGTGTCGGTCAGGTTCATCCCGCGACGCCGAGCAGCCTGGCCATGTAGGGCGACACGAAACGGTTGTCCGGGTCCATCTCCCGGCGCGCCGCCATGGCATCATTCCAGCGCGGATAGAGCGTGCTCAGCTCTTTGGCGCTGAGGCTGTGCATCTTGCCCCAGTGCGGGCGGCCGCCGCGCTTGCGGAAGATCGGCTCGGCGGCGTTGAAGTACGCCATCGGATCGCGCTCGACGCCGTGATGGATGGCGATGGAACAGGTCGGGCGCTTGTAGAACGGGCTCAGCCAGATGTTGTCAGGCGCGACGACGCGAACTTCGATCGGAAAGTAGACCTCCGGAAACCGCGTCTCGAGCATCGCGATGATTTCGCCGAGCGCCGCCGCCCCTTCCTCGAACGGAAGGTGGTACTCCATCTCGTTGAACTTGACGTTGCGCTCGGAGGTGAAGACATTCAGCCAGTCCTCGACATAGTCCTCGGCCGGCACCTTGGCGAAGGCCGAGCCGATGAGACGGCGGCGCAGCCAGGGGAACCAGCTGAGATAGTCGCGCAGTTTCCTCAGCGTGGTGACGGCATCGTCGTCTTCCGTCGGCGGGCGCACCGTCGCCGGCGCCTCGGTGATATCGCTGGCGATCAGCAGCGCCTGGCCGGAGAACGGCACGTAGTAGAACTCGGCGGAACGATGCGCCGTCATGATGCTTTCGAATTGCGACAGCACATCGCCGATCGGCGCCGTCCAGCGGCGGTGCCGCATCCGGTAATTCGCCATGTTGCGGATCGTCACCTCGGTGACGGCGCCGAAGGCGCCGAGCGAGGCGCCCATGGCATCGACCATGTCGGGGCTCTTGGCGCGGTCGAACTCCTTGACCTCGCCGCGCCCGTCGACGATCTGTATCGCCTCGAGCTGCGTATGGTAGGCGCCGAGTGTGATGCCCGAGCCATGCGTCGCGGTGCCCAGCGCCCCGCCAAACGCTTGCTTGTCGATGTCGCCCATATTCGGCAGCGCTTGGCCGACGCCGTGCAGCAGCTCGGCCATCGTGCCGATCTTGGTGCCGGCGCCGACCCGCGCCGTCAGACTTTCGGGATCATGCGCCTTCAGGCCTTCGAAGCGGTCGAGCGACAGGATGGTTCCGTCATTCTTGACCAGTGGCGTGAAGGAGTGCCCCGTGCCAGCGAAACGAACCGGTCCCGGCGAATTACGAATGGCGACGCTCAACGCATCGAGAGTTTGCGGTTCGGCAAAAGCCTGCGGCGTGGCCGTGACATAGCCCGACCAATTGCTCCACTGGCTGGTCGCCTCTCCCACAATCGCCTCCCTGGAACGGCCGGCTTGACCGGTCTTGATCGCCGCACGGAATAATATGACACATAGTCAGCTTTTTGGATATGATACATTGTCAGCTTTCTGTCAAGCTGGCAATCGAACGGTACGCCACGTGTCGTAAGCACATGAGTTGTCCGGGTTAAAGCGTGTCGCTATTAATTGGCCTCATATCCGGCAGCCTTGAAGAAGTTTCTGCATTCGGCTGGCTCGAACAGGA
>NZ_VFTC01000014.1 GCF_007003975.1 Mesorhizobium sp. WSM4306 | reverse complement strand
CAAGAAGCTCGCTCTGCGCCAAGCCGCATGACCAGCGACATGGCCGCCCCTTTTTGCAGAACTTGACGCACACAACCGATTGCGCCTTTTTCATGCAGCGGTGATATGGCGCCGTTGCCGCCTTGTCCGAACACCTCTTGCAACACGTCTATGGGCTAAGACATCTTTGGTTGTAGATTGAGGGATCGGTTAACCGCGAATCCGGTACACAGGCAGGCAAGCGGGGTTTCGGGCAATGACGGGCGGAAAGTGGAGGCTGAGTCATTTGGCTGCGCTGCTCGGCGCGCTGGTGCTTTCGGCCGTCGCCACCACTGAACCGCAAGCCGCTTCGCGTGTCTGCCGGCAGCTGGAAGCCGAGCTTGCTTCTTCATCGAATGGCGGGGGCAAGTCCGGCATGGTGCGGAAGTATGACAACGCCATCGCTCGCCAGCTCGAACAGTTGTCAAAGGTGCGCGGTCGTGCGAGCGATGCGAATTGCGGGTTTTCGCTGTTTTCGCGCAACGTCAGCCAATGTGCTGCGCTGAACAGCAGCATCGATCGCATGAACGCCAATCTCGATGCGTTGCAAGCCAAGCGCGCCCAGCTTGCCGGCGGGGGCTCGCGGCGCGACCGCAGCCGCATCCTGGCCGCGCTCGACGCCAATGGCTGCCGCGACGAGCCGGCGCCGCGCCGGCAGGAGCAAGAAGCCAGCCGCGAACCCGACGACGGCAATCTGTTCGACCAGCTTTTTGGCGGCAGCGGGCAGATCGACACGCTCGATCAGCCCGACGATCCCGACGAAGAGCGCAATGTGCGCCGCGTGCTCAATCAGCCCGGCGTGCCGGATTTCCCGGCGGTCGGTGGCGAGTTCCATACGAGTTGTGTGCGCACCTGCGACGGCTATTTCTTCCCGATGTCGAATTCAGCCTCGCTGGGCGATTTCGAGCGCGACCAGAAGAACTGCGAATCGAGTTGCCCCGGCACCGAGATGCAGGTGTTCTATTCAAGCGGCATGGATGACGATTCGGCCAACATGACCTCGTCGGTAACCGGCAGGCCCTATAGCGAACTGCCGACCGCCTATCTCTACAAGCAGCCCAACATGTCGCGGCCGCCGGCCTGCGGCTGCAATGCGCAGGCCGGAAATTTCGAGATCATCGGCGGTAACCCGCCACCGCCCGAACAATCGCAGCCTGACACCCAGGCGACGCCGTCCATTCCGGTGCCGGCGGCAAAGCCCGATGCCGGCGCGGATCCGGAGACGCTGGCCAACATGCAAGGTGGGCTGGGCCGCGACGCCATCAAGCGACTTGCCGTCAAACCGGCGGTGTCGCCGGTATCGCTGATCCCGCCCGACCAGCGCAAGGTCAGGGTCGTCGGGCCAGCGTTCCTTCCCGACCCAGCAGCGGCAATAGATCTGCAAGCTCCGGCCCGGAAGCAAGTCCGGTAAGCGCCAGCCTCAGAGGCATGAACAGCGCCTTGCCCTTGCGGCCGCTGGCTTCCCTGATCTTGGCCGTCCAGTCCTTCCAGACCGTGCCGGTCCATGGCTCTTCCGGCAACAGGTCGAAAGCCTGCTGCAGGAAGTCTCGATCCTCATCGGAAAATTCCGGCGCCGGCTGCGGCCGGTCGGCAAGGATACGCCACCAGCCGACCGCGTCGCTCAGCCGGTCGATATTGCCGCGCACCGCCAACCAGAACGGCTCAGCCTTGTCGCCGGAGATACCGAGCACGATCAGCCGGTCCTGCGCCTCGGAAAACGGCATGTGGTGCATGAGCGCGCGGTTGAGCACGAACAGCTCGTCCGGGTCGAATTTTGCCGCCGATTTCGAGGTGGCTGCAGGGTCGAAGCGCTCGGCCAGTGCCGGCATGTCATGCATGGCCGTGACATTTTCCGAGGTGCCGACAAGCACGGCGAGAGAAGCGACCGCCATTGGCTCGATGCCGTCCTCGCGCAGGCTCTCGATCGACAGAGCGCCGGTGCGCTTCGACAGCCCCTCGCCCGAAGCCGTGGTCAACAGATTGTGGTGGCCGAAGACCGGCGGCTCGGCGCCCAGCGCCTTGAACAGCGCGATCTGCACGCCGGTGTTGGTGACGTGGTCGTCGCCGCGGATGACGTGGCTGACCCCCATCTCGATATCATCCACCACCGAAGGCAGCGTGTAGAGATAGGTGCCGTCCTCGCGCCGCAGTACCGGATCGGACAGCGAGGCCAGATCAACGGTCTCCTCGCCGCGCACCAGATCGTTCCAGTGGACTTCGGTGCGTTCCGGCTGCAGCGGGTCGCTGGTGAAGTTGGGCAGCAGAAAGCGCCAGTGCGGCCGGCGGCCGTCCGATCGGTATTCGGCGATCTGCTCCTGCGAAAGCGTCAACGCCTCGCGGCCATAGACAGGCGGCAGGCCGCGCGTGCGGCGCACTTTTCTGCGCAGATCGAGCTCTTCGGGGGTTTCGTAGCAGGGATAGAGCACGCCTGCCGCCTGCAGCCGTTCAACTACCGCATCATAAGCCTCGAAGCGCCGCGACTGGTATTCGGTGGCATCGGGGAAAATCCCCAGCCAGTGAAGGTCGTAGAGGATGGCGTCGGAAAATTCCTGCTTCGAGCGGGCAATGTCGGTGTCGTCGAAACGCTGGATGAAACGGCCCTTGTTGTTCATGGCAAACAGCCAGTTGAACAAGGCGGTGCGGGCATTGCCGATATGAATGCGGCCGGTTGGTGAAGGGGCAAAACGGACGGTAACTGTCATGGGCGGGGCGTAACGGATGCTCTCAGAATTGACAAGACGCGCCCCCGCGCGACGCCAAAGACATAATGCACGCCAGCTAAAATGAAAAGGCTGGGGACCGAAGGCCGAAATGGCGGCGCCGGACCTGGCCCAAGGCGAATTCCGTCCAGGCGGTTTTCTATCCCCGTTATCCACATATGTGACACACAAGATGTTGGGGTCACAAAAGCTACGCAAACGAATCCTTGACGGCGCAAACCGAGTCGCCTTTTATGTGCCATGTGCTCTTGTTGAGGGCGCGACCGGAGAGTTCAGAGCCCGGTCTTTTTTCCCGGATTTTGTGCGTTTTTGCCCAGATTTCCGCCTGTTTACGAGGCTGGCGGAAGCGTTGGGATCGTGGGGCTTGGGGTGACGAAAGGGAGAATTGTCGGACTGGAAAAAATCATCTGTTAACACTATATTTAGTGTTTGCAGGCAGTCTCGACGCTAGATAATGTGAACCTCCCTCGAACGAGGGAATCGATCAAAGTTTCAGTTGAGGGACCCGCAAGGGTCGGTCTGCAGCCCGGGCAAACGCTTGGGAAGGCGTATTGCTGTCTGCATGCCGGCGCTTGCGAAAAGGAGAGTGCCGGCGCTGCTCGCAATGCCGGCAAACGGCGGACTGCGTTTTTCGGCTTGTGGGGCAGAAATCCCTGGGGAAAAGCGCTATATATAGACACAAAGGGACCGGACCAATGCGCATCGAGCGTCGCTTCACCAAGCCAGGACAATCAGCCTATGCGGAGATCGAATTCCGCAAGGCGCTGTCGGAGATCAAGAATCCGGATGGCTCGGTGGTGTTCCGTCTCGATAACATCGATGTGCCGGCGCAATTCTCCCAGGTTGCCGCCGACATCCTGGCGCAGAAGTATTTCCGCAAGGCCGGCGTTCCCGCGCGCCTGAAGAAGGTCGAGGAGAACGACGTCCCCTCCTTCCTGTGGCGCTCCGTTGCCGACGAGGTCGAGCTGGCGAAACTGCCGGAAGCCGAACGCTACGGCTCCGAAATCGACGCCCGCCAGGTTTTCGATCGCCTTGCCGGCACCTGGACCTACTGGGGCTACAAGGGCGGCTACTTCAAGTCGGAAGACGACGCGCTCACCTTCCGCGACGAGCTCGCCTACATGCTGGCCACCCAGCGCGTGGCGCCGAATTCGCCGCAATGGTTCAACACCGGCCTGCACTGGGCTTACGGCATCGATGGTCCGAGCCAGGGCCACTATTATGTCGACCCGTTCACCGGCAAGCTGACCAAGTCGAAGTCTTCCTACGAGCACCCGCAGCCGCATGCCTGCTTCATCCAGGGCGTGCAGGACGATCTCGTCAACGAAGGCGGCATTATGGACCTGTGGGTGCGTGAAGCGCGCCTGTTCAAATATGGCTCGGGCACCGGCTCGAACTTCTCGCTGCTGCGCGGCGAAGGCGAAAAGCTGTCAGGCGGCGGCCGCTCGTCGGGCCTGATGAGCTTCCTCAAGATCGGCGACCGTGCGGCGGGCGCCATCAAGTCGGGCGGCACGACGCGGCGCGCGGCGAAAATGGTCATTGTCGACGCCGACCATCCCGATATCGAGGAATTCATCGACTGGAAGGTCAATGAAGAGCAGAAGGTCGCCTCGCTGGTCACTGGCTCCAAGATCGTCAAGAAGCATCTCGAAGCGATCATGAAGGCCTGCATCAATTGCGAAGGCAATGCCGACGACTGCTTCGACCCGGCGCTCAACACCGCGCTGAAGCGCGAGATCAGGGCGGCCAAGAAGTCGGCGGTGCCGGAGAACTACATCTATCGCGTCATCCAGTTCGCCAAGCAGGGCTACACCTCGATGTCGTTCAAGACCTACGACACCGACTGGGATTCGGACGCCTACCTCACCGTCTCCGGCCAGAACTCCAACAATTCGGTGTCGCTGAAGGACAATTTCCTGCGCGCCGTCGAGGACGACGCCGACTGGCACCTGACCGCCCGCAAGGACGGCAAGGTGCTGAAGACGCTGAAGGCACGCGACCTGTGGGAAAAGATCGGCTACGCCGCCTGGGCGTCCGCGGATCCCGGCCTGCATTTCAATACGACGATGAATGACTGGCACACCTGCGCTTCGGCCGGTGCGATCCGGGCTTCCAACCCGTGCTCGGAATACATGTTCCTCGACGACACGGCCTGCAACCTCGCCTCGATCAATCTGCTCCCCTACCGCAATGCCGACGGCACGATCGATATCGCCGCCTATGAGCACACGGTGCGGCTGTGGACCGTCGTCCTCGAAATCTCCGTCATGATGGCGCAGTTCCCGTCCAAGGAGATCGCCAAGCAGTCCTACGAATACCGCACGCTCGGCCTCGGCTACGCCAATATTGGCGGCCTCTTGATGACGTCTGGCATTCCCTATGACAGCGACGAGGGCCGCGCCATCTGCGCCGCACTCACCGCCATCATGACCGGCGTTGCCTATGCCACCTCGGCCGAGATGGCCGGTGAACTCGGCGCCTTTGCCGATTACGACCGCAATGCCCAGAACATGCTGCGCGTCATGCGTAACCACCGCCGCGCTGCCTACGGTGAAAAGGGCGGCTATGAGAAGCTCACCGTCAATCCGGTGCCGCTGGTCGCTTCCGACCTCAAGCAGCAGGACCTGGCCACGCATGCCAAGGCTGCCTGGGACCGCGCCATCGAACTCGGCGAAGAGCATGGCTACCGCAATGCGCAGGCAACCGTGATCGCGCCGACCGGCACGATCGGCCTGGTCATGGATTGCGACACCACCGGCATCGAGCCCGACTTCGCGCTGGTGAAGTTCAAGAAGCTCGCCGGTGGCGGCTACTTCAAGATCATCAACCGCGCCGTGCCGGAAGCGCTGCGCACGCTCGGCTATTCCGAGAGCCAGATCGCCGAGATCGAGGCCTATGCTGTCGGCCACGGCAACATGAACCAGGCGCCGGCGGTCAACCCCGGTTCGCTCAGGGCCAAAGGTTTCACTGATGAGAAGATCGCCGCGCTCAATGCGGCGCTGAAGTCGGCCTTCGACATCAAGTTCGTCTTCAACCAGTGGACGCTTGGCGCCGACTGGGTGAAGGAGACGTTCGGCTTCACCGACGAGCAGCTCAACGACTTCTCGTTCGAGATGCTGCCGTCGCTGGGCTTCTCCAGGAAGGACATCGAGGCCGCCAACATCCATGTCTGCGGTGCGATGACGCTGGAAGGCGCGCCCTTCCTCAAGCCCGAGCACCTCGCGGTGTTCGATTGCGCCAGCCCGTGCGGCAAGATCGGCAAACGCTCGCTGTCGATCAACAGCCACATCCAGATGATGGCGGCGGCACAGCCCTTCATCTCCGGCGCCATCTCCAAGACCATCAACATGCCCAACGATGCGACGGTGGAAGACGCCAAGGGCGCCTACATGCTGTCGTGGAAGCTGGCGCTGAAGGCCAACGCGCTCTACCGCGACGGCTCCAAGCTGTCGCAGCCGCTGAATTCCTCGCTGCTCGCCGATGGCGAGGAGGATGAGGACGACATGGTCGAGCAGCTGATCCAGGCCCCGGCGGCAGCGCGCGCGGCGCAGATCACCGAGCGGATTGTCGAGCGCATCATCGAGCGCGTGTCGCGCGAGCAGGAGAAGCTGCCGGGACGCCGCAAGGGCTACACCCAGAAGGCAAAGATCGGTGGCAACACCATCTTCCTGCGCACCGGCGAATATGACGATGGTCGTCTCGGCGAGATCTTCATCGACATGAACAAGGAAGGCGCAACGCTGCGCGGCCTGCTCAACAACTTCGCCATCGCCATTTCGCTCGGCCTGCAATACGGCGTGCCGCTCGACGAATATGTGCACGCCTTCACCTTCACCAAATTCGAGCCGGCCGGCATGGTGCAGGGCAACGACGCCATCAAGAGCGCGACGTCGATCCTCGACTACGTGTTCCGCGAACTCGCCATCTCCTATCTCGGCCGCAACGACCTCGCCCATGTCGACCAGTCGGACTTTTCCAACACGGCACTGGGACGCGGCATCAGCGAAGGCAAGACGGACGCGGTCTCCAAGGGCCTGACCCGTGGCGCCTCGCCGGTGAAGCTGGTGTCGCGGGCAACGAGCAGCGACCCGAAGGGCTTTGCCGGCGCCGGCACCCCTACCCGCTCGGCGCCCACCGCCTTCTCCGGCTCCAATGTGCTGGCGCTGAAGCCGGCCAGTGACGAGGCGGTCGCCTACAAGCGCGACTATGAGGAGCGGGCCAAGGAATTGGCCGAGGACATCGCCTTCGAGGAGGTTGTGGACGCGGCGTCCACCGACGCCACCGCAGCGCTGTTCACCGACGCCGCCGCCAATGAAGCGGCCGAGGCGAAAAAGCTCGCAGCCGACCGCCGCGCCAAGTCGCTGCTCCAGGGCTACACCGGCAACTCCTGCTCCGAGTGCCAGAACTTTACGATGGTGCGGAACGGGACGTGTGAGAAGTGCGATACTTGCGGCGCTACGAGCGGGTGCAGCTGAGAACTGATGCCGCTAAACCGTAAACATCGTCGGCCCGGTCGCAGGATCGGGCCGATTTGTTTGAGGGCCGCGATCGGGCACGTCGTCCCCTTCTCCCCTTGTGGGAGAAGGTGGCCGAGCGAAGCTCGGTCGGATGAGGGGTGTTGGAAGGATTGCTGCTTCGCATAGTTAAGCGCTTAAGATCATTCGACTTTTTTTATCCCGAACCCCCTCGCGCAAAACGCGCAAAACTGTTCGCGATGTCCTCGCACACCTGTTCGCGATGTCCCCAGTCCAAACAAAGGGGAGAAGGGAGAGCCGCCCTCAACCCGTCGGCAACACCCGCAGCGTCTGTTCGTCAAACAGCGGCTCGTCCTGACCCACCCGGACGAACAGCAACTTGTCCCCCTCGCCTGCCGGCGCCTCGAAATACTGGATGCCATCCGGCATTTCGCCCCAGTCGCCGCAGGGCGGGTCGGGGACCTCGTCATTGGCGGCCGCCTGCAGCTCCTTGGCGTAGGCCGCGTCGGGGCTGAATGTGTAGCGCTTGACGCCGGCGGGCACGGTGCCCTCGGTATAGGGCGCGAGCACGCAGCGGGCGCTGACGGCCTTGTCGGTCTTTTCCAGCAACAGGCGCAGCACCGCGGACTCGGCGGTTTCGCCTGATAGAATGTCGAGCACCTCCACCAGCGGATCGGGCGCACCGCCATCGCTGTATTTGATGGCGAGCGCGTTGCCGACGAATTCGAAATGGATCTGGCGAAAGCCGAAATCGCAGCGCTGCGCCCAGGCAGCCAGACCGGCCGTTTTGTCGGTCAGTTTTTCCCAAGCGCATTTGTCGAGCGGCGGGCGCGACGGCGCCGGCTCGTCTGCGCTTGCCACGGCAGCTATCGTAACCGATGCAAACAGGGCGCAAACCCAGACAATCGATTTCATGGCGCTATTCATTGCTGCATCCTGTCAAAGTGAAGGCGTCCCATGCCGAGCCATCCGGATTGGCGTTGGCGAAATCGGCAAACTCGGTGAAGGTTGCGCCGAAATCGGGCAGTAACAGCCCTTTCGGCGCCGGTGTCGCTTCGCGCGAGTTCAACTGCTCTGCGCCGCCTCCGGTCAAGGCATAGACCTGGCCCATCCATATCCGGCAGAGACCGCTGCCATCCTCCAGCCCCCGCCTCGCGGTCGTCGTCTGTGCAGGCGTGCCGGATGGTGCCGAGCGGAAACGAGTTCCTGCCATTGGTCCAGGTGATGTCGGCTGGCAGGCTTGTCTTGGTGTTGGGCACGATCAGCGAAAACACATCGGCCGTCAGCGCCGCCGGCTCATTGGCGAGCGGTCGGAATTGCATCACCGCACCCGAGCGCGGTTCGCGATAGGTGGCGTGGCTCAGCAGACACTCCTTTGCGCTCGCGACCTGTACGGCGATGAGCAGGCCGAGGAAAACGAAGGCCAGTTTGCGGGTAATCATCAAATGTCTCTGGGAAAGCGTTGCCCGGCCGCGTGCCGGCCCCGCACAGTCGCATCATCCGCGCAAAAGCATAAGGGAAATCCGGCTCGGCTGCGTTTATCCGCTCCCTGCCGGTACTCAATGCCTGTTCTGGTGCGCCTGCTCACGCAGATGCTCCTTGGTTTCAGTATCAAGCGCTCGCCAGTCGCAACCGCGAAGTGCCGCCTCCATCGCATAGAGTGCGAGGATCGTCACCTGCCGTCCGAACCGGAACTTCAGCCGGTGATAAGCTTCAACCACGCCGAAACCGCGCAAATCC
This sequence comes from Mesorhizobium sp. WSM4306, assembly GCF_007003975.1. Lineage (GTDB taxonomy): Bacteria > Pseudomonadota > Alphaproteobacteria > Rhizobiales > Rhizobiaceae > Mesorhizobium. The sequence continues at coordinate 158,633 of NZ_VFTC01000014.1, read as the reverse complement.
TCCTCACAGAGAATATCAATTTCCGCCAGCATCAGCGCCATGGCCGGTCCGAGGTTTCTCATATCTTCGATGCGAGTGCTCATCGCCGTGCCTCAGAGCGTTGAAGACGCACAAGATCCTCCAGGATTTGGCGATTTTGTTTGGACTGGTGCGTGCCGGCCCACACAGTCGCATCATTCGGCCAAAAGTGGAATCCGGCCAAAAGCGGAGTCCAGAATGGCCATTTTTATTTTTTGCTGGACGAATACTCCGCACAATCCAACACTGCTGTACGATCGAGCTAGCGGACCGAGGAGACAGGTGATGCGGCGCTTGGCAATGACGATGGCAATCTCCGCATGCACGAGCGGCACCGCGCTGGCCGCGCCACCTTATGTCGGGACTTGGTCCCACAACCGGCTGAACTGTAGTGCGGCCGCCGACGTTCAGCGCCGGACGGTCTTCACGGTGGACAAAGCGGCCCTGTCACTTCCCGAGCTCGGCTGCGAACACGCGAGTTTTCGCAAAATCGCCGCCGGCTGGGTTGTGCATGCCAGCCAATGCTACGGCTCGGACACGTCGCTTGCGGAGCCATTCTCTCGTGTCATCCATATCGAGAGGCATGGCGAGACCGTGCGCATCACCTGGCCCGGTTTCGACAGCGGACCTCTCCTGCGCTGCTGAAGGCGCCTCAGATAAAACCGACCAGCCAGGCCGCGCCGCCGAGAAAGGCAGCCGAACAGACCCCCAGCAGCCAGAGCCCGCGCACCCGGCATTCCAGCACGGCCGAGGCAGGATTGGCGGGATCGTAGTGTACGTCGACCTTGCTGCCTTCGGCATAGCTGCGTGCCTGGCCGCTGACGAGGCCGGGCAGCGAAGCGGTGACCGTGGCGCCGAAGGCGACGCGGTCGGAGGTGTAGCGCTGGCCGGCGACGCCGTAGGTGTAGACGATGCGGGATTTGAAGACGGTGCGCCAGCGATAGGCGCTGTAGTTTCGCAGCGCCTGCAGGCCTGAGGACTCGATGTGGCCGGGGGTAACCGGCCATTTTTCCGCCTGCCGGGCGAGCGACCTCTGGGCGAAACCCATGCGCAAGATCATCAGGCCCATGAACAGCAGAAACGCCGCGACGCCGAGGTTCTGCGGCTTGGGCAGATGCGGCCGGATCGCCTCAAGCGCACCGCCGACGAAAAACACCAGCACCACCGTGCCGATCACCAACCCGGCCGAGAGTTTCACCATGAACTTGAAGGCGCCGTCCGGCAGTGTGCGCTCGATCACGGCCTTGCTCGGATCGGCCGGATTGTAGAAAACAGTCACCTCGGCGCCGCGGGGAAACTGGGCAAGGGTTTCGTTGACTTCGAAATTCCCCAGATTCTCCTTCACGCTGTAGCGCGACCCGCGAAAAGTCTTTTTGCCGACTTTGTATTCAAAGGTGATCGCGGGAAAATTGCGCATCTCGGTGGTATCGCTGCTGTCCGAACCGACGCCCGACCTTCTGACTTCACGCGCCTCGACGCGCGACGAGATGATCTTTCCCGGCGTCGGCAGCCAGTGGCTGAGCGCCCGCACCTCTCGCCACTTGACGAAGGTGATGAACGAGAGGCTGCCCGCGATCACGCAGGCAAATCCGATCAGCAGAAATTTGAGCTCAACGTCCACCGCGTCCCCCATCCCCGGAAGTGCTGGAAACTGCACATAGACAGCACGGCGACGGCAATGTCTTGCTGAATCGCAAAAGTCGGCACATTCGGCATGCCAAGCCGATGGCATGATGGCGTAGGGGCTGACGGGATTTTCTACAGGCGATTGCCGTCTGTTCGGTATCGAAGCGCCATTGACTTTGCTAATAGTCGCCCCGGAAACTCACGTCGTTGGGAGCCACGACACCGAATGACAGCACTGCGCGTTCTCTCCGATGCCTTCATTCCGGAATTGCCGAACCACTACAAAGGCAAGGTCCGCGAGAATTACGATCTGCCGGATGGCCGTCGCATCATCATCGCCACCGACCGGCTGAGCGCCTTCGACGTCATTTTGACCGCGATCCCGCTCAAGGGTGAGCTTTTGACCCAGACGGCCCGCTACTGGTTCGAGGAAACCGCCGACATCTGCCCCAACCACGTGCTCGACTATCCCGACCCCAATGTCGTCGTCGGCACCAGGCTCGACATATTGCCGGTGGAAATCGTCGTTCGCGACTATCTCGCCGGCACCACCAGCACCTCGATCCTGACGAAGTACAAGAACGGCGAACGCGACATGTACGGCATCCGCCTGCCGGAGGGCCTGCGCGACAACGAGAAGCTGCCCGAAACCATCATCACGCCGACCAGCAAGGCGCTCGATGGCGGTCATGATGAGCCATTGACGCGCGACGATATCCTGACGCGCGGCCTGTTGTCGGAAGAGCAATGGGAGACCGTCTCGCGCTATGCGCTGGCGCTGTTTGCGCGCGGCAAGGCGCTGGCCGCCAAACGCGGCCTGATCCTGGTCGATACCAAATATGAGTTCGGCACGGACAAGGATGGCACTGTCGTGCTTGCTGATGAAATCCATACGCCCGACTCAAGCCGTTATTGGCTCGCGGAAAGCTATGATGAGCGTTTCAAGGCCGGCGAGCGGCCGCAGAGCTTCGACAAGGACTTTATTCGTGCCTGGGTCACGGCGCGCTGCGATCCCTACAAGGATCGTATCCCGAAAATCCCGGCCGAGCTGATCGAGCAGACGTCACGGGTCTATACGCAGGCCTATGAGACCATCACCGGCAAGACCTTCGTCGCCGATACCTCGGGAAAGACGGTGCTGGACCGCATTCGCGAGAACTTGAAGCCTTACTTCTGACGGCGATTGCCTAGCAGTCCGCGACGCGTCATGAGGGCCTCACAGCCAGGAAAGTGGTCCACTCTTCGCGATCGCGGCCGACGTTGAATTCATCCCCGACGAGGACCAGCCCGGCGCTTTCGAGACGCGCCGCGAAGTCGTCCCTGCGCCAGTAGACAGTATGATATTCGCCGCTCTTCTCGCCATCGCCGATGCGCATCGAGACGAGGAAGGCGCCGCCCGGCCGCAGCGATCCGGCTATCTTGGCAAGCACCTGGTCGGTCTGCTCGCGCGGCACATGGATCAGGACGCAGAGCGCCAGGACCGCGTCATAGGGGCCGCCGAGATCGTCGGTAATGAGATCGAGAAACTCACCGTGCTTGCCGCGTGCGGCCTGCAGCTCGAGAAAGCGCCTTGTCGCGTCAGTGCGCCGGACCTTGACGCCGAGCCCCTCGACGAAGTCCGCATCATATCCGGATCCCGACCCGACTTCCAGAACCCGGCCGCCTTCGCCGGCAATCTTCACCAGGCGCTTCAGCCATTTCTGTTCTCTTTGGTTCGGAACATGCCGCACCAGCGCGTCGTAGCGTTCGGCATAATCTTCATAGGCGTTGATCGTTTGGCGGCTCTTGGCCAGATCCTCGGACAGCACAGTCATCTTCCCTCCCCTGGTCAAAAGAGCTTGCTTAGCGAATGGTGCCGGGAGGCACGCGTCCGTCCAGCATACCGATATCCCTGAGGAAATGATCCGACAGCGAGCGGTGGTCGAGCAGGCCCCGCTTGCGGGGCCGGAACGGTGCGGTGAAGAGGTCGAGTACCGGGCGGCGAAGCGTGTTGTAAAGAGCGATGGTGGTGGTCATTGCCGTATCCTCCAGGGTTCGATTTGATGAACACAACATGCCGTTTTCCGGTCTTGGTTTCCAATCGAACGTCGCGTAGTATGCATCAGGAGGATTGATGCGTCATGAGTTGGGAGCTACCGCCATTAGGGGCCATCAGGGTCTTTGAAGCCGCCGCGCGTCTGGGCAGTTTCACCAAGGCGGCCGAAGAACTCGGCATGACCCAGTCCGCCGCCAGCTATCAGATCAAGGTTCTGGAAGAGCGTGCCGGAACGCCGCTTTTTATAAGGAAAACAAGGCAGATTGCCCTAACCGAAGCCGGGCAGCAGCTGGCGCCACATGCATCCGGCGCCTTCTCGGCGCTGGCCGATGCCTGGGTCGTCACCAAGGGTGGAGCGACCGGCGTGCTGTCCGTGACCACCATGGAGACCTTTGCAACGAACTGGCTGGCCGTATGGCTTGGAACATTCCAGCTGATGCATCCCGACCTCGCGGTGAAGGTCAATACATCGCAGGCGCTTGTCGATTTTGCGCGCGGCGACATGGATGTCGGCATCCGCACCGGCAGCGGAAAATGGCCCGGTCTGACGGCGCACTATCTGTTCAAGGCCGACTACACGCCGATGCTCAGCCCAAGGCTCGCCGAGAGCGTCGGCGGCATCCACCGGCCCGATGATCTCTACAAGGTGCCGCTATGCTGTGCCGACGATCCCTGGTGGAAAATCTGGTTCGAGGCGGCCGGCGTGCCGTTCGAGCCCGATCGCGTCATTCCCGGCCCGACGCTGGGTTCGCAGGCCTATGATGCCATGGCGGCGCTGACCGACCGGGGCGCGGCGATCCTCACCCGCAACATCTACAGCGCGCTCTTGGCAAAGGGCCAGTTGATACAGCCATTTGACGTTCTGGGCTCCGACGGCGACGGCTATTGGCTGGTGCACCTGGAAAGCCGCCGCAACACACCCAAGATCAAGGTGTTCCGGGACTGGGTGCTGGCGCAGACGGCTGACATACGTGAGCGCGAAAGGCGTTAGGACCGGAGGGTTCTACCTTCTCCCCTTGTGGGGTGAGCAGCCGGTTCGCGTCAGCGAATTCATCGTGCCAGTGGCACGATGAAAGGCCGGCGAACGCCGGGACGCTGCGAAGCAGCGGGGACCCGGCAGGGTGGATCGGCTATCACCCCTTGCCCTTCGCAGGCTCAGGGCGTTCGAAGCTCGAAAAGCCAAGCAATTGGCTTTTCGTCCGCCAACGCGGACCGCTTCTCACCCCACAAGGGGAGAAGGAAGAGATGCCGTTCAATCCTTGAAGGTCAGTCCATACTTGGCTACCTGCTCCTTGGGCATATCCGCAAGCGCCTGGCGGGTGGTGTAGCCGCCGTAGATCACCTTGCCGTTCTTGATCATCCAGTCCTCGACGTCGGCTTCGGTCACCGTCATCCTGTCGCCCATCTTGTACTTGTTGCCGTTGACCGGAACGTCGGCGAGCAGGCCGATATAGGAGCCGTCGCTGTAGCCGACCAGTTGCATCCAGATGTGCTCGGTGGCGCCGTTCTGGGTCAGCGGGAATTTCACCGTGTAGGTGCCGGGCGTGCCTGCAGCCATCAATTCGTGGAAGCGCTTGAGGGTAGAGCGGCCGCTGTCCTTGGCAGCCTGCATCGCCTTGTCCTCGGTGGAATAGGACACGACGTTTTGCTTCGACCCCGCCAGCGTGTCGCCACTACCCGGCATATGCCCGAGCGAATTGAAAAACCCGTAGCCGACAGCGGCGACAACAGCGATGGCCACAATTGGATTGCGCATGGACCCCTCCGAAACCCGATCACGGGCACGTTACCGGAGGGCTGTTGCGATACCGCTAAAGGACAGAGTGAGCGCATCGTTAGCGAGACGCTGAAAATTCAAGCCAAGGCGCCGCCCAACTGGCCACGGCGCTACCGGCGAGGCTGTCAGCCCACGCGCGCCCTCAGTTGGCGTCGGCGACCGTGGTCTGCCCGCCTGCCCATGCCCGCCAGGCACGCTCATCGCCATGGAAGACGTTGAGGTCGATGCGACCGGTCACACCGTGCGACAGGCCGGAACCGGAATACTGCCAGAACAGCCATTTGCGGCCGGGATAGACCTTTGAGGGATGCCGCGCCACAGCGCGCAGCCAGAACGGGTATTCGAGGAAGGCGCCCTTGAGATTGTCGCGGTAGAAATCAGGGCTGGTGTAGATGATGGGCCGCTGGCCGTAATGGCGCTCGAGCTTGTCCATGAACACCTGCATCTTCTCCAGCACCGTGGCGCGCGAAGGCCGCCGCTTGCAGGAGGATTCGCCGTTCCACTCGACATCGATCACCGGCGGCAGTGCGCCGTCCACTTTCGGCACATTGCGGATGAACCAGTCGGCCTGCTCGCCGGCAGTGCGGCACCAGTAGAAGAAATGATAGGCGCCGCGCTTCAGCCCGGCGGCGTCGGCATTGCGCCAGTTCTTCATGAACATCGGGTCGAGATGGTCGCCGCCATCGGTCGCCTTGATGTAGGCGAAATTGGCGCCCTGGGCGCGCAGCTTGCTCCAGTTGACATTGCCCTGCCAGCGCGAGACGTCGACGCCGTGCACGGCGAGATAGCGCGGCGACGCCTTGCCGAAATTGATCGGTTTCGCGTCGCGAAAGCCGTAACGGGTCACCGGCGAGGTCAGCATGGCCGGTGCCGCACGTGTCAGCCGCTTTGGCGGCGACATCAGCGCAACCGGCTCAAGCTGTGGGCTGGTGTTCCCATCGGCCGAAGGCGTGTCCGTGACAACGGCCTCCTCTTCCTCGACCATGGAGAAGGGCGGCGCATTGTCAGCCGCGGCATTGTCGGCCACAGTGTCGTCGGTCACCATGTCGGACCGCATCGGCGCGAGGCCGGCGGTCTCCACCGGAGCCGCCGCGACCGGCGCTCTTGGCCGCACGACCGAACTGGTCGTCTCGTTCGACGGCTGCAAGGCATCGACGCCCGCTGTGGACGAGCAGCCGGCAAGGCACAGCGATGCCACCATAAAACCGACGACGCCTGAAATCCGCATCTGGACCTGTACGCAAAACACAACAGACCGAAGGCAGAAGGACGCCGCCGGACAAACTGGCTTTGATTACTAACGATAAATTGCCAACAAAGTTTGAATCAAATATTAGCCATAAACCAGCGACCCGTCGTGGCCCCCCTTCTCCCCTGCTTTCCCCAATCCCGCTTGACAACGTTCGTGTTTATATTACCTTGCCCTAACCTTACATCGTAAGGTAAAAAGCCGGGAGGAAGGTCGTGTCGTCCGCCGCACTGTCCGAATTGCAACCCGTTGCCCTGCCCGAAACGCATCAACCCGCTATCGCGATGGAAGACGTTTCCCGCGATTTCAGCCGCACCATCGAACGCGCCGAGGTCAACGCCTGGCTGGACCTTTATCGCGCCGCCCCCGCCGACTTTGCCGCGCGGCTCGGACTGGCGATCGCCGAAGACGGCAATCTGGTCTGGACCACCTGCACGGCAATCCCGTTCATCCATTTCAACTGCGTGAAGAATTTCGGCGTCGACCGCCCAGCCACACAGAGCCAGCTTGACGCGCTCCTGGCGCAGTACCGCGCCGCCGGCATTGCGAGGCCGTGGTTCTATGCCAATCCGCACGCCGAGCCCTCAGCGCTCAGATGCTGGCTCGAGGCGCGCGGCCTGCAGCACCTGAGCGGCTGGGAACGGATTTTTCGCGAGGCAGCACCTCTGGCGGCAGAACCGCTTTTCCCGACCGAGGGTATTGCGGTCGAACGCGTGACGCGGGCAACGGCAAGCGAATGGGCAGGCTTCATCGACAGCCAGTACCGGCTGCCGACCTCACCGTGGCTGCTGACGCTGGTCGGCCGACAGGGCTGGCATCACTACGTGGCGCGGCGGGACGGTGCGGTGGTGGCTGTGCGCTCGCTGTTCATCGGCGTTGACGGCACCGCCTGGAGCGGCATCGACGCGCCGGTGCCCGGCATCATGGCGCCAAGCTTCGATCTCGATGCCATGCTCGGCGAAGCCATGGTGCGCGACGGCCTGGCGGCCGGCGCGAAACTGTTTGTCGCCGACATCGAGGCGCCGCACCCCGACCGCGACGGTCCGGCCTATCGCAACTATGCGCAGCTCGGTTTCAAGCTGGCCTATTTCCGCAGCCATTACAGCTATTTGCCGGCAAACTCCGGCTGACCTATCTGCCCAACCACTGCTGCAGGCAGGTCTTGGCGACGACATGTGCCGGCGGCACCAGCGGCCCATAGACAGAAGGGCGACGCACTCGTTCGAGCAGCAGGCGAACCTGTTCGGGGCGCACACGATCACGCTCCATCACGAGCAGGACCATCGGATCGCTCAAAAGCTCGTCCAGGGTGTTGATTCTGTCGCTCATCGGTCGTCCTCCTCGAAAACCAGGCCCGCAGCCGATAGATAGGCAGGCAATCATGGCCCGCCAATGACGCTTTGCCGGCTATGTCGTGTTTTCGGGATTAATTTCCGGTAAGATCGGCGTCAGTTCGGAGGCGGCGCACCTTCATGTTGCGGCAGCCCGTCATCGAGCCGCAGCCAAGGCTGCTTCGAGGCTGTCCACATATGCATTTCCGGCTTGAACAGCGAGGGATCGTCGAGCGAACCGGTGGTGATGCCAACGATGCCGGCGGAGTCGCGCCGGGAAAACAGCGTCGTGCCGCAAGCGGCGCAGAAGCCGCGCTTGAGGTCCGCAGAGGTATTGACCGTCGCCACCTGCCCCTCGATGGTGACGTCATCGATGCGAAACAGCAGACGCGCGTTAAAGGCCGCGCCGATGACCTTCTGGCAGCGCCGGCAATGGCAGACGCGCTGATTGACCGGCGGCGCCTCAGCGCCATAACGCACCGCCCCGCACAGGCACCCACCCTCATATTTCGCCATCATCTGAACCCGTCGCGCTGGAGATCCCTGGAAAGTATCGACTGGCAGCTTTCGGTCAATTGAAAAGCCCTGATGGTGCTATCGATTGCGCTGATACGACCGATGGCCTGCCGCTGGCCCAACCCGAGGCAGCGGCGAAGGATTGACAGCCAGCCGGCAGCCGCGCCTGTTTTATGGCTGGGTCGACCGGGAGGAAATCATGGCGCAGGACATCGAAACCATTGCCGTCGCGGATCTGTTCGGGCCGCCCTCGCCCGGCCGCGAGCGCACCGACGCGCGGATCCTGGCCGCGGCCTCCGGCATCGGTTTCATGGCGATCCGGGATTTTCCGGGCGATGAATGGCTGACACGGGACAAGCGGGCACAGTTGCTCAACATCTTCGCCTTGCCCGAGGCCGAGAAGGCAAAGCTGCTTCGCTGGAATTTCGATCGCACGAAGAAGAACGTCTACCGCGGCTGGTTCCCGCTGCAGCCGACCGCCGTTTCCTACAAGGAAGGCATCGACATGGGCCCGGACATTGCGCATGTGCAAACCGCCGGCTCCGGCGACGCGGACGACCCGTTGCGCGAGCCGACGCCATTGCCAACTGAGGCAGTGCTGCCCGGCTGGCGCGAAGCTGCCGCAAGCTACTATCTGGCCATGGAAGCGCTCGGCAACGCGCTGATGCGCTCGATCGCGCGCGGGCTCGATCTGCCGGAGACAATCTTCGACGCGGATTTCGATGGTGGCATCTCGACGCTGCGGTTGATCCGCTATCCCTTGCGCGATGCCAACATCAGCGTCGATCTGAGCGGACCGGAGTTTTCCGTCGTCCACAAAGGCGAGACGCGCACCATCATCGGGCGCGAACATGCCGATTCCGGTTTTATCACGCTGCTGGCGCAGGATGGCGTCGAGGGGCTGCAAGCAAAAAACCTTGCCGGCGAATGGATCGACGTGCCGCCCGCCGACGGCACGCTGGCGGTCAATTTCGGCCAATTGCTCGAGCGCTGGACCGGCGGGCGGGTGCGGGCGACGCGGCACAGGGTGATTGCGCCGAGGACGGCGCGCTATTCGATCCCGTTCTTCTACGAGCCGCGCGTCGACGCGGAGATCGCGCCGCTGCCGCTCGCTGGCGCCGCCCCGTTCGAGCCGTTCCTCTATGGCGACTATCTCTGGGAGTCCGCCACGAACTTCGTCGAGATGAGCGGCATCAAGCATTTGCGCGAGCCGCGCCGCGCCAAGGCTTCGTAGTTTCGCAGGCACAAAAAACCGGCCGTCTCGCTGGAGACGGCCGGCTTCAACTTTCGGCAGACCTACTCTGTTTCGCTGACGACTTCGTCCCAGGTTTTCACCTTGGTTTCGCCGTTGAGGAAAGGCAGCGCCGCGGCCGTCAGTTCCGGCGCGAAGAAGACGTCGTAGTGGGTGCGGTTGGGGATGATGGCCAGCCGGTTCTGCGACAGGTTCTCGCGCATCCAGCCGGCATCCTTCAATCCACCGCCGAGCATCTGGTAGAACTTGATCTCGTGCTCTGGCTTGTACATGTCGCTGTCGCCATAGGCGAGCATGACCGGCATCTTCAGCTTCGCGACATCGGCGGAATAGTCGTAGTTCTGGCGCATGAAGTTGCCCAGCGCATCGAGCAGTTTCGGGAAGTCTTCCGGATACGGCGCCACTGCAACGTAGGACTTGTACATCGGGGTGTCCTTCATGAACGGCGCGGCAGCGGCGCTCACCTGCGCCTGTTGCGGACGCATCTCGTCATAGAAGCCGTCGGGGGCATAGCCGGTCGACACAAGGACCAGCCGGCGGACCGCCTTGGGATGCTGGACAGCCATGCGGAAGGCAACGCCACCGCCCAGCGAATAGCCCATCACGTCGACCTTGTCGTAGCCGAGCGCCTTGATGATATCAGCCATGTCGTCGCCGATCGCCTCCAGGCTGAATGGCCGGTCGCCAATCGCCGTGCGGCCATGCCCCTGCAGGTCCACGCCTATGACCGTGCGGTTCTCGGCAAGCTTGGGCAGGATCGGCGCGAACATGTCGATCGAGCCGAGACCGCCATGCAAGAGAAGCAGCGGCTCGCCCTTGCCGTAGACAGCGTAGTAGTAGTTCAGGCCGTTGATCGGCAGCAGGCCGGACTTCTCCGGCTTCGGCAGTGCGTTGGTATCGGTCGTCATGGCGGGCTTCGTCTCCTCTGCATTGGCTGGGCCGGGCGCTGCGAACAAGGCTGCGACCGAGGCAAGAATGGCGAAATAGATCGATCTGGACATGTCGTTCTCCTCAGGTAGTGCCCCAAGGACGAGCGAGCGCAGCTCGGGCCGACATAGTCCGCGAAATATCTGCATGGCAAAGATCGGTCAGCCGTTATCGATCGAAGAGCGCGCCTCAGTGGCGCTTGGCTTGCACCAGATAGGCGTCGATTTCGGTCTCGCCGAGCCATTTGGCGGCTTCCAGCCGATGCAGGCCTTCGACGAGGATATGGCGCTTGCCGTCATGGCGGACCTGGATCGGCGTCTTCATGCCGTTTTCCAGAATGTCTTCGGCCAGATGGCGCACGGTTTCGGGATGCAGCGTCTTCTTGCGCGCCGTCGGTACGTAGATGTCGTCGACCTTGACCTTCTGCACTCTCAGCATGCGGGCTCCCGAGGCGGACAATACCGCCTCGCCTGAGATAGTCGCTTTGCCGGGGGCGGCCAAGAGCGGCTAAGCGATTGCTGGCCCGATCGTTTCCATTTGACGCTTGGCCGGCAGATGGCCGAAATGGCGGCCTTCGCTGCTTCAGGATTTCATGATCACGCTACCGACAGAATTTCCCGATTTCGGACTGACGCCGGAGCAGCGCCGTGAAGCGGTGCGCGGCCACTATTACGAATGGCCGGGAATGGATGGCGAGCGCGGCGAGATCTGGTGCTATTCGGAGCGCTTTTCCTACCGTGTCGGCGAAACCGTGACGCTGCATGTCAGTTCGACAGCGCCGACGTTCGGTCTAGCCATAGTCCGCGACGGCGGCACGGAGACAACGGTCTTTGAGCAAACTGGCCTGTCGGCGCGCTGGCAGGACACGCCAGACCAGTGCTCGGTCGAAGGCTGCGGCTGGCAGGCGTCGTTCGAATTTCGGGTCGGCATCGACTGGCCGTCCGGCGCCTACCGGCTGACGCTGACGGCGGACGGTCGCGACGGCAAGCCTATCCTTTGCCACCATCTTATCATCGTCGCGCCCCAGCCCGGCAGAAAACCCGGCCGGGTGCTGCAGGTGGCGGCGACCGGCACCTGGCTTTCCTACAACACCTGGGGCGGCTCCAACCACTATCAGGGCATCACCGGGCCGAACCGCAATCATTATGCAACGATGGTGTCGACGCAGCGTCCCTGGTGCCGCGGTTTTGTGGTGCTGCCCAAGGACGCGCCACGCGTGCCGCTGGAAGTCGCGGTGCCGCCGAAAACCGTGCCGCGCTATCCCCATATGGAATGGGCGTACGCCACGGGGCATTCGAAGAAATACGCCTCCTCCGGCTGGGCGAGCTATGACAGCCAGTTCTTCCGCTTTGCCGAGCGCGCCGGCTACGGCGTCGATCTCGCCAGCCAGCACGATCTGCACTTTTCGCCCGAGATCCTCGACGGCTATGATTGCGTCGTCTTTGTCGGCCATGACGAATACTGGACCTGGGAAATGCGCGACGCGGTCGACAATTACGTCGAAGGCGGCGGACATGCGGCGCGCTTTGCCGGCAATTTCATGTGGCAGACCAGGCTGGAGGACGAAGGCCGCCGGCAGGTCTGTTACAAATACCGGGCGCGGGCCGAAGACCCCGCCTATCGCGGCGACGTGACCCGCGCCACCAACTCCTGGGAGGCGCCGGAGATCGGCCGTCCCGGTGCAATGACCTTCGGCCTCAACGCGACGCGCGGCGTCTATGCCGGCTGGGGCGGCTGCGCGCCGCGCGGCGTGCGCGGCTTTCCGGTCTACCGGCCCGAGCACTGGGCCTTTGCCGGCACCGGCATCTACTATGGCGACCTGCTCGGCGCCGACAGCCATGTCTATGGCTACGAGGTCGATGGGCTCGATTTCGAGATCCGCGGCGGCCTGCCCTACCCGACACCGGACAGCGGCGCGCCAGACGGCCTGCAGGTGCTGGCGGTCGGCATGGCATCTCAGGTGGAGGAAAGCGCCGACATTCCGATCGAGGACCAGTTTCTGACCGACGAGGACGGCCGCTTCACTGCCGAGACGCAGTTCGGCGAAGCCACGGATGCCAATCTCGAAAAAGTCAAACGCGGCAACGGCATGATCGTCAATTTCCCGCGCGGCAAGGGCCAAGTTTTCCACGCCGGAAGCTGCGAATGGGTCGCCGGCCTGCTAAGGCAGGATCCGATGGTCGAGCGCGTGACCAGGAATGTAATCGACCGCTATCTCGGAAAGTCCTGACATGCAGAAACCCTCATCCGCCGGTCCAGAAGCGCGCGCGCCTTCGCATCTGTTCTACCTGTCCAACCTGCGCCGGCCGCTGATCGACCGCGCCGAAGGCATCTATATGTGGACGCAGGACGGCCGCCGTTTCATCGACGGCTCGAGCGGGCCGATGGTCGCCAATATCGGCCATTCCAACCGCAATGTGCTCGACGCCATGAAGCGGCAGATGGACCGTGCCACCTTTGCCTACCGGCTGCATTTCGAGAACGAACCGGCCGAGGAGCTGGCGCGGGAGCTGGCCGGAAAACTGCCCGCAGGCATGGACCGCATTTTCTTCGTCTCCGGTGGTTCGGAGGCGACGGAATCCTGCATCAAGCTGGCGCGGCAATGGGCGGTCGCGACCGGCCAGCCCAAGCGCTGGAAGGTGATCACCCGTTTTCCCTCCTACCATGGCGGCACGCTGGGTTCGTTGTCGATCACCGGCGACGATGCACTGGCCGAAACCTTCACGCCGATGATGCGGGTGATGCCGACCGTGCCGGCGCCGACAGCCTGGCGCGACCGCGACAACCTGTCGATGGAACAGCGCGGCATCCGCTATGCCGACATGCTGGAGGAGAAAATCCAGGCCGAGGGGCCGGACAGCGTGCTTGCCTTCATTGTGGAGCCAATCGGCGGTGCCGCAACTTCCGCCCTGGTGGCGCCGGACAGCTACTATCCGCGCATCCGCGAGATCTGCGACCGCTACGGCATTCTGCTCATCCACGACGAAGTGATGAGCGGCGCCGGGCGCACGGGAAAATTCCTCGGCGGCGACCATTGGAACTGCAAGCCCGATATCGTCGCGCTGTCGAAGGGGCTGGGCTCCGGCTATGCGCCGCTCGGCGCGCTTGCCGCCCCGATGCGGCTGGTCGAGCCACTGCTGACCTCGGGCGGTTTCCAGCATGGTCACACCTATGCCGGCAATCCGCTCGCTTGCGCCGCCGGCCTTGCCGTGCTCGGCGAAATGGACCGGCTCGATCTCATCGCCAATGCTGCCGCCATGGGCGACGTGCTGATGGACGGGCTCAAAGGTCTGGCGAAGCGCTTTCCGTTCATCGCCGATGTGCGCGGCAAGGGCCTGCTCACCGGCGCCGAAATGGTCGCCGACCCCGAGACGCTGCGGCCGATCGATCAGGGCAAGAAAGCCACCCAGCGGCTGCTCGACCTCGCCTATGAACGCGGGCTGATCATTTATGGCCGCAGGGTCAAGGGCGGCGTCGACGGCGACAATTTCATGGTCGCCCCGCCGATGATCGTCACGGCTGAGCAGGTCGGTGAGATCATTTCCATTATCGGCGACTCTCTCGAAGTGCTGGCCGTCGAACTCGATCTTCCGGTCGAAGGCTGAGGGGCGAAAAATGGCGAGAAAAGTCATCATCACCTGCGCGGTCACCGGCTCGGTGCACACGCCGTCCATGTCACCCTATCTGCCGCTGACGCCGGACCAGATCGCGACCGATGCCATCGCTGCAGCCGAAGCCGGCGCCTCGATCCTGCATCTGCATGCCCGCGACCCCAAGGACGGCCGGCCAACCGCCGACCCCGAGGTGTTCATGCAGTTCCTGCCGCGCATCAAGCAGGCGACCGATGCGGTGATCAACATCACCACCGGCGGCTCGTCACTGATGACGCTGGACCAGCGGCTGGCCGCGCCGCTGCGGGCACAGCCGGAAATGTGCTCGCTCAACATGGGGTCGATGAATTTTGCGCTGTTCCCGATGCTCGACAAGCCGAGGGAATGGCAACACGAGTGGGAACCGAAGCTGCTCGAAGCCACGCGCGACACGATCTTCAAGAACACGTTCGCCGACATGGAAGGCGTGCTGGAAAAGCTCGGCAAGGGCTGCGGCACGCGCTTCGAGTTCGAATGCTACGATGTCGGCCATCTCTATTCGCTCGCGCATTTCCGCGACCGCGGCCTGGTGTCGGGACCGCTGTTCATCCAGTTCGTGCTCGGCATCCTTGGCGGCATCGGCGCCGATCCCGACAATCTCATCCACATGAAGCGCATCGCCGACAAATTGTTCGGCGACAGCTACCAGTTCTCGGTGCTCGCCGCCGGCCGCAACCAGATGCCGCTGATTTCGATTGCGGCGGCGATGGGCGGCAATGTCCGCGTTGGGCTCGAGGACAGTCTCTACGACGGCCGCCAACTGGCGAAATCCAATGCCGACCAGGTGCGCCGCATCCGGGCTATCCTCGACGGCCTGTCGCTGGAGGTCGCCACACCGGCGGAGGCGCGCGACATGCTGGCGCTGAAGGGTGGCGACCGGGTAGCCTTCTAGGGGCGCCCGGGATCGCGTGGTAAAAGGAGGCTGACATGGAACGGATTCTGGTCTCAGCCTGCCTGCTTGGCAGCCACGTGCGCTACAACGGCTCCTACCGGCTCGACAACCATCCCGTATTGACGCGGTGGCAGGCGGAAGGGCGGGTCGTGCAAATCTGCCCCGAGGTTGCGGCAGGCTTCTCCACGCCGCGCCCTCCGGCAGAAATTCGCGGCGCAGGCGACGCTGTGCTGCACGGCCAAGGCCAGGTGGTTGAGCAGACAGGAAACGATGTGACCGCACTTTATCTCGAAGCCGGTCAGATTACGCTGGAACTCGCCCGGGAAACTGGATGCCGCTATGCCGTTCTCACTGACGGCAGCCCGTCCTGCGGTTCAAGCTTCGTCTATGACGGCAGTTTTTCGGGTAGCCGCGTGGCCGGCCGCGGCACGACCACCGCGCTCCTGGAAGCCAACGGCATTCGCGTCTTTTCGGAAGACGATATCGGCGAACTTGACGATCTGCTGAACGGCTCAGCCGGAACCGTGGCCTGATCCATGGCAGAGAAGATCAGCATGGCCGGCGATATCGTCATCCGCCCCGGCACCATCAACGACGTCGACACCATCTACGCCGCGCTTCTGCGCCTTGGCACCCATATCGGCGCGCATCAGCAAATCACCTCCACCGCCGACGATCTCCGCCGTTACGGTTTTGGCGAAAAGCCTGCCTTCTCCACCCTGATCGCCGAAGTCGGCGGCGAATTTGCGGGGCTCTGCCTGCATTTCCCGATCTTCTCGACCTGGATGGGCCGCCCCGGCGTCTATATCCAGGACCTCTATGTCGAGGACCAGTTTCGCGGCCGCAAGATCGGCGAAAAGCTGCTGCGCCGCGTCGCGCGCGACTGCCGCAGGGATGGCGGCGTCTATCTCAGGCTGTCGGTCGACACCGACAATGAGGGCGCCAAGGCCTTTTATGAGCGGCTGGGCATAGGCTGGGCGCATTACGAGCAGACGCAGAAGATCGTCGGCGAGGCGTTTTTTGCCTTTGCCGATGCAGTGCAGGATGGGGAAACGGAATGAAAGCCTTCTTTGCCGAGGAGCAGAAACGCCACGACCCGAAAGCCTTTCTGTCCAGCGGTGCACCTCAGCCCAATCCCGAACAGCCGGCGCGCGCCGATAGATTGTTAGCCGGCGCAAGATCTGCCGGATTGACGGTCGAACGGCCTAGGGATCATGGCCTCGGCCCGGTGGCGGCGGTACACACGCCCGAATATCTCGCCTTCCTCGAACACATTTTTGCGCGCTGGCAGCGCATTGAAGGCGCTTCGGCGGAAGTCATCCCCAACATCCATCCCCTCGCCCGAGATGGCGCCTATCCGGCCTCGGCGGTCGGCCAGGCCGGCTACCACATGGCCGACACCGCCTGCCCGATTTCGGCCGAGACCTGGCAGAGCGCGCTGTGGAGCGCCTGGAGCGCGGTCGAGGCAGCCGAAACCGTCATGGCTGGCGTGCCTGCCGCCTATGCGCTTTGCCGGCCGCCGGGCCACCACGCCTTTGCCGATGTCGCCGGCGGCTTCTGTTTCATCAACAATTCGGCGGTCGCTGCCCAGATGTTGCGCAAGCAGGCCGCTCGGGTGGCGATCCTCGATGTCGACCTGCATCACGGCAACGGCACGCAGGGCATCTTTTACGAGCGATCCGACGTGCTCACCGTCTCGCTGCATGCCGACCCGGTACGCTTCTATCCGTTCTTCTGGGGCCATGCCGACGAGCGCGGCGAAGGGCCGGGCCTCGGCTATAATTTCAACCTGCCGCTGCCGCGCAAATCCGCCGATGCGGCGTTTCTCGAAGCACTCGAGGTGGCGTTCCAGCGTATCCGCGCCTTTTCGCCGGACGCTCTGGTTGTGGCGCTCGGTCTCGACGCGTTCGAGGGTGATCCGTTCGGCGGGCTTTCGGTGACCACGCCCGGCTTCGCGCGCATCGGCGAGGCGATTGCCAAGCTTGGCCTGCCGACGGTGATCGTGCAGGAAGGCGGCTATCTCTGCGACGCGCTCGGCGACAACCTCACCGCCTTCCTCACCGGTTTCGGCGGCAAGCAGCGCTAGCTGACTAGCGCTGTTGTCTCAACATGGCGATGACCCGATGCACGCTCTCCAGCGTCTCATCGATTTCGGCCGCCGTGTTGTAATGCGCAATGCCGATGCGCACGACGCCTTGCTCGGCCGGAATGCCGAGCTGATGGACGATCTCCCAGGCGTAGTTGTGGCCGGACCACAGGAAAATGTTTTCGGCATTCATCTGCCGCACGATCGTCTCCGGCACGATGCCGTCGACGGTGAAGGACACCGTCGGCACGCGCTCGCTGACGCGCTTGGGATCGGTGATGCCGCGAACGGTCAGGCCCTCGATATCGGACAGGCCTTCGATCAGCCTCAGCGCCAGCGGGTTTTCATGGGCGATCGAGACTTCGAATGCCTCGGCGATCTTGCGCCTTCGCGAACCGCCCTCGCCGGCTGCGGCGCCCAACTCGGCGAAATAGTCGACCGCGGCGGTCAGCCCGGCCATCAGTTCGATCTGCGGCGTGCCGAGTTCGAAACGCTCCGGCAGGCCGTTGGACGAGCAGCGGCATTTGTAGGGTTGCAGCGCGTCGATGACGTCGCGACGTCCCCACAATATGCCCATATGCGGGCCGAAGAATTTGTAGGCAGAGCAGATCAGGAAATCGCAGCCGAGATCCTGCACGTCGATCAGGCCATGCGGCGCGAACTGCACGGCGTCGACATAGACCAGCGCGCCGGCCTGTTTGGCAATCGCCGTCAGCGCCTTGACCCGGTTGATCGAGCCGGTGAGGTTCGAGGCATAGTTCAGCGCCACCAGCCGCGTCTTATCGGTGAGCAGCGCGCTGAGCGCCGTCTCCTCGACCTGCCAGCTATTCTCGTCGAAAGGCAGGAAGCGCAGGACGAGGCCAAGATCTTCGGCCAGCTGCAGCCATGGCGAGACATTGCCCTCATGGTCCATGCGGGTGACGATGATCTCATCGCCCGGCTTGAAACCTCGGCCAAGGGTGCGCGACATGTGATAGGTCAGCGTCGTCATGTTGGCGCCGATGATGATTTCCTCGGGGCTTGCCGCACCCAGGAAATCGGCCATCGCCGCATGCGCGTCGTCGACCACTTTTTGCGCGGCAAGCGTGGTTTCGAAATAGCCGCCGAGATTGGCGTTGGTGGTCAAGAGGCAGCGCGCCACCGCATCGGCAACCGCTTGCGGCACCTGCGTGCCGGCCGGATTGTCGAGATAGATGCGCCGGCGTCCCTTGTCGGTCAGGTCCAGCGCCGGAAATTTCCCCCTGACGGTCCCGATCGGAAAATCCATTGCTGTCCCCTTCCTCTTGTCTTTGCCCGGCAATTCCGTCCGGAGCACTCGCCTACGGACACGGATTGCCGACGCGCTGGTGGATCGCGTCGACGGCCTTCTGCATCTCGTCGGTCCAGGTCACGTCCGCCGAAGACAGCGCCATCTCAAGCTGCGCAATCGTCGTCGCGCCGATAATGCTGGAGGTAACAAATGGCCGGCTGGCGACATAGGCATTGGCAAACAGCGCCGGTTCGAGGCCGAAGGAGCGCGCCAGCTCATTGTATTCGAGCTGCGCCTCGGCGGCATTCGGCGTCTCGTAACGCTGGCCGCGGTTGAAGAGCTGCGAGCGCGAGCCTTGCGGGCGCGCGCCGTGGTCGTATTTGCCGGTGAGATAGCCTTGCGCCAGCGGCGAATAGGCGAGAAAGCCAACCTCTTCACGTTCGCAGACCTCGGCGAGGTTCACCTCAAAGGTGCGGTTGACGAGATTGTAGGCGTTCTGCAGCGAGACGACGCGCGGACCGACGCCCTTGTCGGCCTCGGCGATGAAGCGCATGACGCCCCAGGAGCTTTCGTTCGAAAGGCCGAGATGGCGGATCTTTCCGGCCTTCACCAGTTCCTCGAAGACGGCGAGCGTCTCGGCGAT
Source organism: Mesorhizobium sp. WSM4306 (assembly GCF_007003975.1). Lineage (GTDB taxonomy): Bacteria > Pseudomonadota > Alphaproteobacteria > Rhizobiales > Rhizobiaceae > Mesorhizobium. The sequence goes on along the minus strand of NZ_VFTC01000014.1, from coordinate 139,382 downwards.
CGGCGTCTCGCCGGCCGGCGCGCCAACGGCGTCGGCACGGCGCGGCGTGGCGCCGACGCGGGTCGGGTTGGCGCCCCAGGGGATGTCGCGTTCCGGCCAGTGGATCTGGTAGAGATCGAGATAGTCGGTGCCGAGCTTGGCCAGCGATTTGTCGATGGCGTCAAAGATGTCGGCGCGCACCAGTTTTGACGGCCGGTCGCCACGAAACCAGCGGTTGGCGGTGCGGCCGACCACTTTCGAGGCGAGGATGACCTTGTCGCGATTGCCCTTGGCCTTCATCCAGCTGCCGATGAACTTCTCGGTCCGCCCCTGCGTCTCCTCTTTGGGCGGGATCGGGTAGAGCTCGGCGGTGTCGATGAAATTCACGCCGCGCTCAAAAGCCAGATCCATCTGCGCATGCCCTTCGGCCTCGGTGTTCTGCTGGCCCCAGGTCATCGACCCCAGGCAGATCTGGGTAACAAGAAGATCGGTCCGACCGAGACGGCGTTTGTGCATGGAGTTTCTCCGGCGGGAATTTTTGCGCGGCTGCGCGGAAAATGAAGCCGCATCTATAGGGAAAGCAGGGACGCTCTCCAAGCCTCAGGGAACCCGGCTTTCGCGTGAAGGAGAAAAAATCAGCGCCTTGCGCCGGCGACAGCGCGCCGCTTGGCTTCGTCGATCAGCATGTTGGCCACCTGCATGCGGATCATGGCGCGCTGGCGCAGATGGGGCGCGACACGATCGGGATGGTTGGCGAAGGCAAAGCTGCGGCGCATGCGGCCGAGATCGGCGTTCTTGATGGGATGATCTAGACCGAGCTCGACGGCGATCGCCTCGGGATCGATCGGCGGCAGTCTTTCCTCGGGCTTTGCTTCCTCGCCGGCCAGTGCCAGCTTGGCCTGGTCGAGAAGTGCGGCGAATTCGGCGGCAAGATCGGACCCAGACTCGCGATATTCGGCGGTGAAGGTTTCGCCGGAGACCTTGATGCGGCCGGAATGAAGCTCGTCGGCCACGGACAAATAGTCGAACGGGATCGACGGCCGCGCGCCTGTCTCCTCACCGGCCTCGTCGTTGTCGGAGGCGACGAACAGATCGTCGAGCAAGGAAGCGAAATCCCGCTTGGCGCCGATGTCAGCCTCCCTCTCGTTTTGCGCATGCGAATAGAGCCGGTCGCACCGTAGAACCGGCTCGTTAAAAATGAATGCCACTGATCTTAACCAGTTTAGGCGTTCGCCGGGCTTGCGCGGATCGGTTGATGTGAGGGAAGCCCAACAAAAAGCCGGACTGCATTTTCATGCAGTCCGGAAAATTCGCCAGGAGTGGCGAGGAAAAGCCGGCCATGTGCCAGCGTCTATGCGTACGGTCGGGGCGTGCCAAGAGTTTCAGCAAATGGGCCAATCGTGCCGAAAAAAATTTGCATGGCATGGCTGCCATGCAAATGCTGCACTGCACAATCTTCACATTTTTCCTATATTCGTTGACGTGGAGGAACAACTAGGGGCCGAATCATGGGGTTCTTCACTGAAATGTTTGCCCGTCCGCGTCCGCAGGAGCATCAGCGTTACCGTTCCGCGTTGGCGCTGTTGCATTCGATGAGTAATGCCGACCGCGCGGACATCGGCATCAAGCCGGCCGATTTCCCGCGCATCGCCCGCGAAATGTCCGTCCGCTGAACCGGCGCAAGACGAGGTTTCCCGGCAGCGGCCGGGAAACCTAACGCCTTCAACGTCCTAGGAAAGTCGCCTTGCCCAGCGGCACGCCGTTGTGGCGCAGGATGTCGTACGCCGTCGTCACATGGAAATAGAAATTGGGCATGGCGCCGTGCAGCAGGTACTGCAGGCCCGTCAGCGAAACGTCCTTCCCACCCAGCTTCAATTCGATCATCCGCTCATCCGAGCCGTCGAGATCGGCTGCCGAGAAAGTCGCGAGATGGTCGATGGTCTTGGCGATCCGCGCCTGGACGTCGGCGAAGCTCACCTCATTGTCCTCGTATTTCGGCACTTCGCGGCCGGCCAGCCGCGACGGCGCGCCCTTGGCGTGGTCGGTGGCGATCTGGACCTGCCTGACCAGCGCAAACATGTCCGGCGCCAGCCGCGCCGTCAAAAACACCTGCGGATCGATCTTGCGGTCGGCGGCATTCTGTTCGGCTGCCGACAGCACGGCGGACAGCGCCTTCAGCCTGGCCGAAAACACCGGCACCGAGGCTTCGTACATCGATATTGTCACGTCTGTAATCTCCTTGCGGCCAAGCGCCGATAGCTGGACGTAGCGCTTCGGCGCACGATTCTTCAAGGCTGCTGGTGAAGGGCGTCACTGCGTCGCCGCAATCGCCGTGGTAGAATCTTCGTTATCGAGCGGAGATTCCCTATGAGATGCATCCTTCTCGCAGCGACTGCCATTCTTTCCCTTGTCGGCATGGCCCATGCGGCGCTGGCCGATGACCCCGAAGCACCTTACGTCGATGACCGATCGAGCGCCGAGGCCGTGATCCGCTCGCTCTACAGCGCCATCAACCGGCACGAATTCGCGCGCGCCTGGGGTTATTATGGCGATACAAAGCCGGCAAAGGATTTTGACACTTTCGTCAAGGGCTATGACGGCACCGACAAGGTCGACGTCGAAACCGGCGCGATTTCCGACGAAGGTGCGGCCGGCAGCATCTATTACAGCGTCCCCGTCGCCATCCGCGCCACCGGCAAGGACGGCAAGGAGGCGGTGTTCGCCGGCTGCTACACGCTGCGCCAGGTTAACGCTGAGGTCCAGGCTCCGCCGTTCCAGCCGATCTTCATCGACAAGGGCGCCCTGAAGCCGTCCAAGGCCGATTTCGAGGAGGCGCTGCCGCCAAGCTGCGGCGACGGACCGCCGCCGCCGAAAAAGGACACCGCGCTCGAGCAGGCCAAGAAAGCCTTCCTGGCGACTTTTGGCGACCAGTGCGACAAGCAATTCCTCGGCGAGGAGCCGAATGCTTTTTCGATCAAATACAAGGACAAGGATGCGGCTGAAGGCGATCCCGACAAGGAGACACGGCTTTTCGAATTCTACTGTACTGCCGCAGCCTACAATACCGCATCGATCTATTACATGACCGACGAGCTGGGCGGCGTGCTGCAGCTGCAGTTCGCCGAGCCGGAACTGGACATACGCTACGAGAACAACGACAGCGACGGCAAACTACTCGGTGTGACCGTCACCGGCTTCCACACGACCGGCTGGGCGACCAATCCCGAATATGACGAAGAAACCAGGACGATCCGCACGTTCAACAAATGGCGTGGTGTCGGCGATGCCTCCGACAGCGGCACCTATCTGTTCCGCAACGGTGATTTTTCGCTGGTCCAGTATGACGTGGACGCCTCTTATGACGGCGAGGAAAACCCGCAGACGGTGGTCGACTACAACACCGCGCCTTGATCGGGTGCCGTCGGCTCAGGGCGCTTTCGACAGCATCCAGTTCAGCGTCTGGCGCCAGTCGACCATGCGGATCGGCGTGCCGTGGGTGCCCGTTTCAAAACGGACGAAGTGGGTCGGATAGGGATAGGCTTTCGAGTTCGCAATGATGGAGCGGAAGAAGGCTTCCTGCTTCTCCACGGGAAAGACGGGGTCCTTGCTGCCCTGGCCGAAGAACACCGGCACATGGCGCCTGTAGGCCGGGCTCGACAGGAAACTGTCATCCCATAGCGAGCCGAGCAGCAGCAGCCCGCTTATGCGCCGTCCCGTATCGTTGCGGCCGGCCAGCTTCCAGCACAGCGCGCCGCCCATCGAGCCGCAGGCGACGAAGATTTTCGCCTCCGGCGAGGCCTCGGCATAGTGGCCGATCAGTGCGGCGACCTGGGCCGCGCCCTTGTCGCCGAAATCGGTGAAATCCGGTGACAGATAGAGGCCGCCATTGCCGGCCATCAGGTTCTTGATGCGGTTGAAATTGCCACCGAAGGTGAAGTCGTCGACACCCTGCTTGCGGCTGCCGCCCTGCCCGTGCAGGTAGAGCACGATGATGCCGGCGCCCTCGGTCTTGCCCACAGCGACATGCCGGACATCGCCGGCATCGGTTTTCAGCATCAAGTCCTGCTGCAACCTCCGCACGCCGGTGTCGGTATACTGCGCATGCACGCGCTTTTCCGGCACTTCGTCCCGCGCATTGATGTCGCGCATCTCACGGTAGTCGATGACGGTATAGGCGCCCTTGTCCGTGGACGATAGCGTCGCCGGATAGGCGAAGAGATCGTCCTTGTAGGGTTTCAGCTCGAGCGCGCTGGCTTGGGTAGCTGACGCGGCAAAAGCCATTGCGGCGAGGGAGAGACCTAGAAACTGCAGACGGATAGCCATCCTTCAGCCATGCGTTTTTCGGCTTCGGTTTGTCAATCCTGCAGCACGCCGCCGGCGTCTTCCATTGCCTCGCGTGTGTCGACATCGATCGATGCGCCGTCGCCGACCTCGACATCGATAACGTCGAGCCCTTCGGCCTCGACCAGATGGCGGGCGCCGGTGTCGCCTTCGAGATGGGCGATGGCTGGAAACAGCGCGCGCGGCAACAGCACCGGATTGCCGCGGCGGCCGTCATGTGCGGCGCGCACCACCGAATGGCCGCCGTCCCTGCGGAAGGCGTCGATCAACCTGTCGAGGTCGGCCGAGGAAATACCCGGCATGTCGCCGAGAACGATCATGGCGCCGACGGCGTCGGCTCGGACCTTGGCGATACCGGCTTTGAGCGATGAGGACAGGCCTTCGGCGAAATCGGGATTGTCGGCAAAGGTCACATCGAGGCCCGCCAGCGCCTGCCGCACCCGCTCGCGCTGATGGCCGGTGACGACAACGGTGGCCGAGGCCTTCGAACCCAGCGCCCGTTCAGCGGTACGGCGCACCAGCGGCTTGCCGTCGAACAGGGCCAACAACTTGTTCGGGCCGCCCATACGGCTGGAGCGGCCGGCGGCGAGCAGCACGATCTCGACCTTCAACCCGCCTCTCGTCGGCAGCGGCTCGCGCGGCTGCGGCCGGGTCGGGATTTCCATCAACAGCCCGCCGACGCCCATGCCGGCAATATCCCCAGCCGTGACATCGAGGCCGGCGATCAACCGGTCGAGCACCCAGTCAAAACCGTTCTCCTTGGGGCTGCGCGCGCAACCGGGCGCGCCGATGACGCGCTTGCCGTCGAGCGTGCCGAGCACCAGCAGATTGCCGGGATCGACCGGCATGCCCGCGCGGATGACGGTCCCGCCTGCGCGCTCGATCGCCGCCGGGACGACATCGGCGAAATCGCTCATCGCCGAGGCGCCGAAGATCACCACCATGTCGTTGTCATGCGCCAGCGCGGCCGCTGCCTCAGCGACGGGCGCAATTTCATGCGGCGTGCGGCGCTCGGCGGTCAGCCGGGCACCGGAGCGCGCCAGCCGCGCCTCGGTGACGCGCAGCGTCTTGTCGAGCACGCTGGCCTTGATGCCCGGCAACACCGTCTGGATGACGCCGATGCGCACCGGCTGGTAGGCGTTGACGGCGAAGATCTCGCCGCCGAAGCAGATTTTCGTCACGGCATCGACCAGGGCCGAGGCAACGGCGAACGGGATGATCTTGACCGTCGCCACCATCTGGCCCTGCTCGACCGGCGCGTGCTGCGCCAACGTAGCGATGGTGATGGTCGGATCGACGGTATTGATGGCGTCAATCATCGTGGCATCGACGGTGAAGACACCGGCGGCCTTGGCATGGAGGTTGACCCGGCCAGTTGCGGCCGGTTTCGCCTCGATGTTGCGGTAGGCCATGCTGGCAGCAATCTTTTCAGCCGCCGCATCCTCGCTGAGATCGTCGGCGGCAAGCACCGCGACAACAATTTCGGCAATGCCAGCCGCCTTCAGCACCGCCACATCTTGGGCATTCAGCCTGTGCGCCTTGCGAAAACGCCGCTCGCCGGCCGTAGTGGCATGGGCGAGCACCGCGCCTTCGGCCTGATCGATCGGGACCAGACCGAATTTCACGCCGCAGCGCCTTTGGCTTCAAGGCCGCGCGAGCGAAAGGCGTGGATCGTCTGCGCCAGAACGGCGACGGCGATCTCGGCCGGGCTTGCCGCTCCGATGTCGAGGCCGATCGGCGCATGGATGCGGGCGATCTGATCGGCACTGGCGCCCAGCGCCAGCAGGCGCTCGACGCGCTTGGCGTGGGTTTTGCGGCTGCCAAGCGCGCCGACATAGAAGCAATTGGCGTCGAGCGCCGCCTTCAACGCAAAATCGTCGATCTTGGGATCATGGGTGACGGCTGCGAGCGCCGTGTAGCTGTCGAGCGGCTGGCGCTTCAGCACATCCTCAGGCCATTCGGCATGCAGCTCCACATCGGGAAAGCGGTCGGGCGTGGCGAAGGCGGTGCGCGGATCGACGATTTCCAAGGGATAGCCGGCGATCTTCGCCATCGGCGCCAGCGCCTGGCTGATATGGACGGCGCCTATCACCACCAGGCGCGGCTGCGGCAGATGCGCGTTGAGAAAGAAGGTGCGCCCTTCCGCCTCGACTGAACCGGAACTGCCTGAGCGAAACGCCTTGGCGACTGCTTGCCCGAGTTCGCCGGCGACTTGATCGCCCTCGCGCACGATGCGGTCGCGGCCGTCACCGAGATCGGTGACCAGGATCGCCGCGCGGCGGGCGCGGCGTTCGGCATTCAGGGTTTTGAGGGCGTGCGGGTCCATACTAACCGAGCCGCTCCACATAGACCTTGATGCAGCCGCCGCAGGACAAGCCGACCTGCCAGGCGGTTTCGTCGGCAACGCCGAATTCCAGCATCCTGGCTTTGCCTGAGTCGATGACGTCAATCGCCTCGCTCACCACCGCACCCTCGACGCAGCCGCCGGAGACCGAGCCGTGGAAATTGCCTTCGGCATCGATGACCAGATGGCTGCCGACAGGCCTCGGCGCCGAACCCCAGGTCTCGACCACGGTGGCAATGGCGACATCCTTGCCATCCTTCATCCAGCCCTCCGCGATGATCAGCGGGTCGCGGGCCTCATCGAGATAGATGCTGTTGTCCATGATCGCTTCTCTCAGAGTCTGTTTTTGCAGAAGTAAACATATGGCTATGCTGCGCGCCTGACACCAGCGTCCAGCCAGCGGCGCGGATCGACCGAAGCAGCCGATTTCTTGTCCAGCGAGGCGCAGAGGTCGGCCAGCGCATCGAGATTGTGCACCGAGCGGAACTCATCGACATGCGGCAGCATCGCCTTGACGCCGCGGGCACGGGCCTCGAAGCCGTCGAAGCGCAGCAAAGGGTTCAGCCAGATCAGCCGCCGGCAGGATTTGTGCAGGCGCTCCATCTCTTCCGACAGGCCGGTGACATCGTCGCGCTCCAGCCCGTCGGTGATCAAAAGCACCACTGCGCCTTGCCCGAGCACGCGGCGCGACCATGTCAGGTTGAACTCGGCCAGCGTGTCGCCGATGCGGGTGCCGCCGGACCAGTCCTTGACCGCCGCCGAGCAGTCGGCAAGGGCGGCATCGGGGTCGCGATGGCGCATCTGCCGGGTCAGATTGGTAAGCCGCGTGCCGAAGACGAAGGTGTGCACGCGCCGGCGTTTTTCGGTCAGCGCATGCAGGAAATGCAGGAAGATGCGCGTGTACTGGCTCATCGACCCGGAAATATCGGCGAGCACGACCAGCGGCGGGTGCACCTCACGGGCTGAGCGGAATTTCGGCAGGATCAGGTCGCCACCGGTGCGCGCGGCCGACCGCATCATGGCGCGCGGATCGATGCGGCGGCCATGCGGGTCGGTTTTGAACCGCCGCGTCCGTACCATGTCGAAGGGCAGCCGAAGCTGGGCGATGGCCTTCTTGGCGTCCGCCATCTCGGCGGCGTTCATCTGGGCAAAGTCCTTAGCTCGCAGCACCTCGTTACCCGAGAAGGTGAAGCGAGCGTCGACCTCGAACTCGGGGATTTCCTTGACCGGCTGGTTCTTCTGGTGGCCTTCGAACATCGCCTGGCTGACGCGATTCTCCGCCGCGCGGGGTTTTTGCTTCTCCCTGGTGTCGGGCGCCACCGGCGAAAACATCGCCAGCAGCTTTTCGATCAGTTCGCGCGATTTCCAGAACAGCCGGAAGGCTTCGTCGAAGACAGGATGATCCTCGTGCCTGGACACCAGCACGGCATGCAGCGTCCAGTAGAAATCGTCGCGCGAGCCGATGCCGGCGGCGAGCACCGCCTCGATCGCATCCTTGACCGAGGCCGGCCCGACGCGCATGCCTGATTTGCGCAAGGTGCGGGCGAAATAGACGATGTTGTCGGCTATGCGCCCGTCTTCCGTCGCCTCTTTGGGGTCTGGACGCAGCACTGGCCCTACTCCGCCGCCGCAAGCTCGGCCTTGACCTCGTCGAGGATGCGCCGGCCCTCGCCCGCGCCGATGCGGGCAATGTCGTCCTGATATTTCAGCAGCACACCGATTGTGTCGGATACGGTCTCCGGATCAAGCGCCACCTTGTCGAGTTCGGTCAGCGCGCCGGCCCAGTCGATGGTTTCGGCAACGCCCGGCGCCTTGAACAATTCGACCTGGCGCAATTTCTGGATGAACGACACCACTTCGGCTGAAAGCCGGCTGTTGGCTTGCGGCACCTTGCGGCGCACGATCTCCAGCTCGCGCTCGGCGTTGGGATAGTCGACCCAATGATAGAGGCAGCGCCGCTTCAGCGCGTCATGGATTTCGCGGGTGCGGTTGGTGGTGATGATGACGATCGGCGGCTCCTCCGCCTTGATGGTGCCAAGTTCGGGCACCGTTACCTGGAAGTCGGACAGGATCTCGAGCAGGAACGCCTCGAAGGCCTCGTCGGTGCGGTCGAGCTCGTCGATCAGGAACACCGGGGCGGCACCCACCTTGCCGGTCAGTGCATCGAGCACCGGGCGGCGGATCAGGTACTTTTCGGAGAAGACGTTGCGCTCCATGTCGGAGCGGTCAACCGAGCCTGCCGCCTCCTCCATGCGGATCTCGATCATCTGCGCGGCATAGTTCCACTCATAGACGGCGGAGGAGACGTCGAGGCCTTCATAGCATTGCAGGCGGATCAGCCGGCGGCCGAGCGCCTGCGCTAACACCTTGGCGATCTCGGTCTTGCCGACGCCGGCCTCGCCTTCGAGGAACAGCGGCCGCTGCATGCGCAGCGACAGGAACAGCACGGTTGCCAGCGAGCGGTCCGCGACATAGTCCGCGCCGGTCAGGAGATCGAGCGTTTCGTCGATCGTCCGCGGCGCGGGGCGCGGTTTCAGCTCGGTCATTCTTTCTCCGTCGACGCCTCTGCTCCGCTTTCCAGCACGTGGTAGTCGCGGGCGTGGTAGATCAGCGGCCGCAAATTATCGCCCATGCGCAGACCTGTCACCTTGCCAAAAAGCACACGATGGGTGGCGAGATCCTTGGTGTCGATCAATTCGCAGTCGAAAACGGCGAGAGCGCCTTTAAGCGTCGGGGCGCCGGTCGATATGACATCCCACTCGCCGAGCGCGAAACGCGCACCGGACGACAGGCCGGTCAGGCCTGAGAACGCCACCGATAGCGGCTGCTGGTGCGAAGCCAATGTGTTCAGCGCAAACCGGCCGTTTTGCACGAACAGCTCGTTCTTGGCATTCTCGCGGTTGAGGCAGACGAGAACTGTCGGCGGCGTGTCCGACACCGAACAGGCGGCGATCACCGTCGTGCCGCGCTTGCCGGCGGGACCGTCGGTGGTCACCACATGGACGTGGCCGGCAAAATGCGCCATCGCGTCGCGATAGGCCTGCGGCCCTATGTCGTTCAACTTCAGCACCGATGATTTTCCATAAGCGGGAATCCAAGCGTTATATATGGCGGCACACAATAGGCCACAAGCGAAGTGCTTGACGCCAATCCGCAAATTCGCGTGTTGCGCCTAGGGCGGGCAGCCTTTAGGTCTTGGCGCAAGAGACGCTGGAAGCATGCGACCGGCACGGAGGAATTCTTCGTCAGAATGCGACCCCTAACAGCGGTAATAGCGGCACTTCTCTGGCTGTTGCCGGCAAGCGCCGGCGCGCAGACGCCGCTTGTCGGCGTTGCTGCGCCCCTGTCCGGTCCGTCGGCGATCCTCGGCAAGCAGATCGAGGCCGGCGCTGCCCTGGCAGCGGAAGCCAACAGCTTGGAAATCAGGACGGTCGACGATGCCTGCACCGCCGATGGCGGGGCTGCCGCCGCCAGGGAATTTGCCGCTGCGAAGGTCAACATCGTCGTCGGCTTCCTCTGCACCGAGGCGATCCAGGCGGCGCTGCCGATCCTGAAGGACGCCAACATACCGGTGATCACTGTCGGCGTGCGCACTGAAAGCCTGACCGATCGCCGCGCCAAGACCGGCTGGCCGGTCTATCGGCTGGGGCCGCGGGGCGACGACGAACGCAATGCGGTGGCCGCCATCCTCACCCGGCTGTGGCAGAGTGAACTGTTCGCCATTGTCGATGACGGCACCATCTATGGCCGCGAAATCGCCGAGACGTTGCGGGCGGCGGCCGAACAGGCGGCGCTGAAGCCGGTCTTCACCGACACGTTCCGGCCGCAACTCGACAACCAGATCGGGCTGATCGGCCGGTTGAAGAAGGCCGGCGCGACCCATGTCTTTGCCGGCGGCGACGGCGACGACATCGCCATCATGGGTCGCGACGCCGGCCAGCTCGAGGCCGGCATCACCTTTGCCGGCGGCGAGAACTTGCGCACGCCACCCGGTGACGTGCCTTACGCCGTCGGCACACTTATGATCGCGCCGCCGGAATGGGCCGATGTTGCCGACCCCAAGGTGTTGGCCGCCTTTGCAGCAAAAAACCTTGCGCCGGACGGCTATACGCTACCAGCCTACGCTGCGGTGGAGATCGCCAAAGCAGCCACCGCTGAGTCGGGGAGTTCCGGCAAGGGATTGACCGATATGCTCACCGGGCATGATTTCACCACCGCGATCGGCCCGCTGCGCTTCGACGACAAAGGCGATCTGACCCGAAACCTCTATCGCGCCTTCCGCTTCGACGGGACACGTTTCGTGCCGGCGGAGACGAATTGATGTTTCGCACCGGGCCGCGCAATTTGATCACCGATGTCGCCGGCCTGCGGGTCGGCAACGCCAGCGATGCCAGGCTGAAATCCGGGGTGACGGCGGTGCTGTGCGACGAACCGGCGGTCGGTGGCGTGCAGATCCTGGGCGGCGCGCCAGGCACGCGTGAAACCGACCTGCTGGAACCGCACAATTCCATCGAAGCAGTGCACGCCGTGGTGCTCTCGGGCGGCTCGGCCTTCGGACTCGACGCCGCCTCGGGCGTGCAGGCGGCGTTGCGTGAAAAAGGCATCGGCGTCGATGTCGGCGGCTTCCGCGTGCCGATCGTGCCGACAGCGATCCTGTTCGACCTGCGCAATGGCGGCGACAAGGATTGGGGCCGTTATCCGCCCTACCGCGACCTCGGCTATGAGGCGGCGCAAAATGCTGTCACCGACTTTCCGCTCGGCACCGTCGGCGCCGGCACCGGGGCGCTGAGTTCCGGGCTGAAGGGCGGCCTCGGCTCGGCCTCGACCGTGCTCGACAGCGGCATCACCATCGGCGCGCTCGCCGCCGCCAATCCGACTGGTTCGGTGACGATCGCGTGGACGCGGTATTTCTGGGCTGCACCTTTCGAGATCGGCGATGAGTTTGGCGGCCTCGGCTATCCCTCGCCGATGCCGGACGACGCCAGGCGGATCCTTTTGAAATACCGCGACAAGCGTGTGGGTGGGACGGGCGAGGCCGGCGGCAACACCACCATCGCCGTCATTGCCACCGACGCCGTGCTGACCAAGGCGGCGGCCAAGCGACTGGCCATATCGGCGCATGATGGCTTCGTGCGTGCCATCTGGCCGGTGCACACGCCGGCCGACGGCGATCTGGTGTTTGCGCTGGCGACCGGCAAGAGCGGTATCGAGCTTAACGCCGACGACGCGGTCGATTTCTTTGCCGCGGCCGGCGCCACCATGGCGCGCGCCATCAGCCGCGGCATCCATGCCGCGACGCCGGCCGATGGCGATCTGTTTCCGGTGTGGTCGTCGCGCTAGGCGCGTAATCCGATCAGGTCGGGTCGGACTTTTCTTCCTCGAACCTGACCGCGACGTCCGAATTCGCCGACAGCCAGACTTTTTTGCCATCGACCTCAGCCAGCAGGCCCAGGGGAATGTAGTGGTGATGGCCTCTGTGCCCACCCATGCCGCTGTCGGCCTTGGTCAGCTTGATCCGGTCGCCCTCGACCTTGTCGACGGTGCCGAGATGAACGCCGTCTGCGCCGACCACTTCCATATGTTCGCGAATCTTGCTGACCTCGGTCATGGGGAGTTCTCCTTTTGAAAGCGATCGACGATAACAAACAGAGGCGCAATTGGATGCATCGCCTTTTGCATAGCACGATGTTTTGACTGTCTCATGATAGGGAACGATCGAACCATGGCGGCCGGAGCGGAACCCCGATGCGAAATCTTGTCCTGATTGGCGTTTGCCTGCTGGTGCAGCTGGCATCTGGCATGGCCGCCCGGGCGGGCGATGTCGCCGAACTCGAAATTCTAGGTTTCACCGGAGACGGCGGCGTCTTCGCCTTCGAGGAATACGGCGTCGCGGACGGATCGGGCTTTCCCTATGCCAACCGCTATTACATCGACACTGCCGACGACACGTTCCTGAAGGGCACGCCGATCCGTGTCCGGCTGGAGGACGAGACCGCCTCGCTCGACACGGCCCGTCTCCAGGCCAGGCAGAAGGGCGAAGCGATCATTGCCCAGGCAGAACTTGCCGCGAACCGCGGCATCACCGCCGGCTTCAACCCGGTGACCGAATTGTCGGCCGACCCGTTCCGCATGGTGGTCAACCCGCGGCCGATCTTTTCGCCGGTCGACCCGCCGCTGGAATTCCGGCTCGACGGCATGAACAATACGGCGGGCTGTGAGAGCCAGGGCGAGATCAATGGTTTTCGGTTGCTGCGCATCGAAGCCCGGGATGGCGGCCAGACGCATCTTCTGCATGAGGACAAATCGATCCCGAAAAGCCGCGGCTGCCCGAACGGCTACCGGATCGGCGCGGTGCAGACCTTTTCGATGGACAGTATCAGCGCCTATGCGGTGCTGATCGCGGTGCGCCAATACGGCTTCGAAGGGCCGGATTTTCGCTGGATCGCCGTGACCGGCCGCCTGTGACATCGCTCGATCAATCCAGCTGGCGCAAGCGCGCTGGCAATCGCCTCCGCCGCGCGGTGCCGTCGACGGTCGCGGCGCTTCTCGGCGCCTTGCTGTGGGCCGTGGCGATGGGCGCCAGCGCGCTGACCGGGCTTTGGCTCGACAATTGGGAAACGCCGGAAAAAATCCGCTTCGTCGTCCTGCTCTATGCCATGGCCGCAGCAATCGCCTTCCCCATCGGCCTGTTCGCTGCGCGGCTGATCTCGCTCGACCGGCAGGCGGAAGTGGCCTTCGCCGCCGCCTTCATCTGCCTGCTTGCCGCGACGATTGCCTTCACCGGCGGGCTGTTTGCGCTGCAGTACCGCTCCTACTATGCCGAATGGCATGCCGAGGCCTTCACCGTCCGTTGGGCGTTCGAACTGGTGTTCACCTCGCTGACGGCGCTCTACCAGTTCGTGGTGCTGGGTATCAGGCTCTATTTTCCACTCGGATTCATCGCGCTTGCCGTCGCCAGCGTGTGGTTTGCGCGCCAGCAGCGTTGAGCATTTGGTCCGCCTCTGTTAGGAGGCGGACTTAACCACCGACATATCAGGACTGACGGATGATCCCTCGCTATTCCCGGCCGGAAATGGTCGCCATCTGGTCGCCAGAAACCCGCTTCCGCATCTGGTTCGAAATCGAGGCCCATGCCTGCGATGCGCTGGCTGAATTGGGCGTCATCCCCAAGGAAGCGGCGAAAACCATCTGGGAAAAGGGTGGCGCGGCCAAATTCGACGTCGGCAAGATCGACGAGATCGAGGCCGTCACCAAGCACGACGTCATTGCCTTCCTGACCCATCTCGCCGAATTCGTCGGGCCGGATGCGCGTTTCATCCACCAGGGCATGACCTCGTCGGATGTGCTCGACACTTGCCTTGCGGTGCAGCTCAGCCGCGCCAGCGATCTGTTGCTCGCCGATCTTGACGGCCTGCTGGCGGCGCTGAAGCGCCGCGCCTTCGAGCACAAGGACACCGTCACCATCGGCCGCAGCCACGGCATCCATGCCGAGCCGACCACGTTCGGCGTGAAGCTGGCGCAGGCCTATGCCGAGTTCTCGCGCTGCCGGGAGCGGCTGGTGCATGCGCGGGAGGACATCGCGACCTGCGCCATATCGGGCGCCATCGGCACTTTCGCCAACATCGACCCCTATGTCGAAGAGCATGTGGCTAAAAAGCTCGGGCTGAAGCCGGAACCGGTGTCGACTCAGGTCATCCCGCGCGACCGCCACGCCATGTTCTTCGCCACGCTCGGCGTCATCGCCTCGTCGGTCGAGAGGCTGGCGACCGAAATTCGCCATTTGCAGCGCACCGAGGTGCTGGAAGCAGAAGAGTATTTTTCGCCGGGGCAAAAGGGCTCGTCGGCGATGCCTCACAAGCGCAATCCGGTGCTGACTGAAAACCTCACCGGGCTTGCCCGCATGGTGCGCTCCATGGCGCTGCCGGCGATGGAGAATGTGGCGCTCTGGCACGAGCGTGATATCTCGCACTCGTCGGTCGAGCGCATGATCGGCCCGGACGCCACGGTGACGCTGGATTTCGCGCTGTCGCGACTCACCGGCGTCGTCGACAAATTGCTCGTCTATCCCGACAACATGCTGAAGAACATGAACAAGTTCCGCGGCCTCGTGCATTCGCAGCGCGTGCTTCTGGCGCTGACACAAGCCGGCGTCAGCCGCGAAGACGCCTACCGCCTGGTGCAGCGCAACGCCATGAAGGTGTGGGAACAAGGCGCTGATTTCCTTGAGGAATTGCTAGCCGACAAGGAAGTCACCGCAGCCCTGCCCGAGGCTGAAATCCGCGAAAAGTTCGACCTTGGCTATCACACCAAGCATGTCGACACGATTTTCAAGCGCGTTTTTGGATAGGAGTTTCCATGCGGCTGGCGGTCCTTTCCGATATCCATGGCAATCTGCGCGCGCTTGAGGCGGTTCATGCTGACATCAAGGACAGTTCTCCCGATATTATCGTCAATCTGGGTGATTGTCTGTCCGGGCCGCTATGGCCTGAAGAAACCGCGCAATATCTGATTGCAGAGAATTGGCCTACCGTGCGCGGCAATCACGACCGCGTGCTGGTCGAGCCCCCCGCTTCCGGGTTGGAAGATGTCGATGCTTTCGCCCACCAGCGCCTCTCCCGGACATCCCTGATCTGGCTCTCGGCTTGCCGGTCACCCTGTCGCTCTCCCCGGAAATCCAGCTGTGCCACGGCAGCCCCAGCGACGACGAGGTATTCCTGCTCGAGGAAGACGGCGGCGACCACTTCTACCCGTCCATTGAAAAGCAGATCAGGCACAAGCTCGGCGGCATCGACGCCGGGCTCACCTTGTGCGGTCACACCCATACGCCGCGCGTCGTGCGGCTTTCCGACCGGCAAGCGATCCTCAATCCCGGCAGCGTCGGGGTCCAGGCGTTTCCCGGACTCACCGTGACCGGCAGCCCGCATGCCCGCTACGCCATTGCCACGCGCAGGAACGGACAATGGTCGTTCAGCCATCATACGGTCAGCTATGACTGGACCGAGGCGTCCAGCCACGCGGCAGACACCGGCTTCGACAGCTGGGCTCATGGGCTGCTGACCGGTTATGCCGCCAACTCCGTATAAGAGCTGAAGCGATTAGCCGGCGACTCCGGGCACGGTGCGGATGACCGTGCCCCATGGATCCTCACGGCTCGTTTCCTTGGTCACCTTATCCGACCGCATCTCAACCCAGGCCAGGCCCGAGCGCGACGGATCGCGGCGGCCGGCGCCGGCGCTGTGCCACGAATTGCCACCGATATGGTGGTGGTAGCCGCCGGACGACAGGAACACCGCCTGGCCGCCATATTTCGCCACGGTGTCGAAGCCGAACTCCTGGTGCCACCAGGCTTCGGCCTCTTCAGGCCGGCCGACGCGCAGATGGACATGGCCGACAATGCTGTTTTGCGGCGCGCCCTGCCAGCCGGCGTCTCCGGCTGGCACGCCGGCAGCCACGGCGGCCAGATTCAGCCGCTCGGTCGCCATGGCGATCTTGTCGCCGTTCCACTTCCACTCCTCCGGCAGGCGGTCTCTATAGATTTCAATGCCGTTGCCTTCGGGGTCAGTCAGGTACAGCGCCTCGCTGACCAGATGATCGGAGGCGCCCTCGATACGAATCTTGTTGGCGGCAGCATGGTTGATCCAGCGGCCGAGATCGGCGCGGCTGGGCAGCAGGAAAGCGGTGTGGAACAGGCCGGCGCTGCGTGGATCGTCCGGCTTGGCCGCCGCGTCAGGCTCGATGACCAGCAACGGGCGTTCTGCGGCGCCCAGCGTGATCGCGCCGTCGGAGCGGCTCAATTCCTGCAGGCCGACAACGGCACGGTAATAGGCCGCGAGGCTCTCGGCATCGCGCGCCTTCAGGCCAACGCGTGACACACTGACGGGGGTAGTCGCGGCAAAAGGCAGTTCGCTCATAAAACTCTCCATTCGGCGCACTGTCCGAGGCGCCCAGCAATTCTGTCGATGGTCCCAATCTGACATCTCAGATCGTCTATCCCGATCGTTCACACAAGACGGAAAGAATCGAACACGTTGTTCACAATTGCGATGCATTGCGTGCATCAGCATGGTTGCACGAGACGGAGCTGCTCGCTATCTCAGCGGCATGAAAGTCAAAGACGCAGATATCTTGATCGTGCCGGGCTACACCAATTCAGGCCCGGAACACTGGCAGACACGCTGGCAGTCGAAACTGTCGACGGCGCGCCGGGTGGAGCAGGCAGAATGGTCGAAGCCGGTACGCGAGGACTGGACGGCGAGCGTGGCGAACGCCGTCAACGAAGCGGAGCGGCCGGTGGTGATCGTTGCCCATTCGCTGGGCGTGGCGGCGGCGGTGCAGGCCATTCCGCAATTCAGGAAGCCGGTCGCCGGCGCCTTTTTTGTCGCGCCACCCGATGTCGCCAATCCGGAGATACGGCCGAGGCACCTGATGACCTTCGGCCCCTATTCGCGCGGGCCGCTGCCCTTCCCGTCCATCGTGATCGCCAGCCGCAACGATCCGTTCTGCGCCTTCGAGGTTGCCGAGGACATTGCAGGCGCCTGGGGTTCGCTGTTCATCGACGCCGGCGAAACCGGTCACCTCAACGAGGATGCCGGCTTCGGCCCCTGGCCGGAGGGATCGATGACCTTCGCCAAGTTCTTGACCGACCTCAAGGCCTGACCGGCTCAGGGGCAAGATACTAAGCCTTAGCCCTTGATCGACTCGTTCATGCTCTTGATGAGGGTCTTTGCGCCGAGCGAAATCAGCGCATGGTCCGAACCCATTGCCAGCAGCCGGTAACCCATTGCCACCACACGACCGGCAATCGCCGGCTCGATGACATAGATCGCGGCATGCTTGCCGGCCTTGCGCGTGCGCTCGGCGATGGAGGCGACGGTTTCCATCATGCTTTCCAGCGTCGAATTGATGGTGGCGCCGTTCGACCAGGCGATCGAGAAATCCGACGGACCGAGAAAGATGCCGTCGATGCCGGGGGTGTCGAGAATGCCGTCCAGCGCATCGAGCGCGGCGCGCGTTTCGACCATGGCAAAGGCCATTGTGCGCTGATTGGTGTCGCGCAGCCACTCGGCATGGTCGCCCTTGCCGTGGCGCGGAAAGGCATAGGTCGGACCCCAGGAGCGCTCGCCGAGCGGCGGGTACTTCATCGCGGCGGCGAACAGTTTTGCATCGGCCACCGAGTTCACCATCGGCGCAATCACCGCCTCGGCGCCGAAATCGAGCGCACGGCTGGCCATGTCGAAGCGCCCGACCGGAATGCGCACCAGCGCCGGCTTGTTGGCGGCGAGCACCGGCACGAGACCGCGCAAGACCGAGTCTTCATGGTGCCCGCCATGCTGCATATCGAGCGTGACGGCGTCAAAACCCTGCTTGGCGATGATTTCCACCGTCAAAGCGTCCGGAACCCCGGACCAGGCGGTGAACAGCGTTTCATCCGCCGCCAGGCGTGATTTCAGGGACATCGGCGCTTTTCCTTGTTGGCACGGGCCCTTCAGCAGGCCTGCGCACAGTTTCAGCCGGAAAAGGCTGAAAAGGCAAAGAAAAACCGCCCGGCCGGGCCGGGCGGTCGATTGGTCCAGAAGTGGCTCTATCTGATTTGGAGCATGATCTTCTCCGAAAACCGGCCGCCACTTTTCGGGATCATGCTCTAGGTGTTCTTGATCAGCTCGATCGCCTGCGCCATCAGCTCGTCCATGGTGCGGCGGATCTGATGGTCCGACTGGTCGACCCCGGCGGCGTCGAAATCCTTGCGGATCTTGCGGAACACGTCGTGATCGCCCGCTTCCTCGATGTCGGAAACAACCACTTCCTTGGCATAGGCGTCGGCGTCAGCGCCGGACTTGCCCAGCTTTTCGGCGGCCCACATGCCAAGCGCCTTGTTGCGGCGCGCCGCTGCCTTGAAGCGAAGTTCTTCGTCGAAGGCGAATTTGCGCTCAAAACCCTCTTCGCGGTCTTTCATGCTGCTCATGGCTTCCCTCCGGTGAAATCGATTCGCGTTGGCGGTGGATATGTGTGTTGCCGCAGCACAAACCAAAAGGGCGCGGGTCGGTCAATATGCTACATCATTTGCTGCGCTGCGGCATTTCATTCCTGAAACCGGTCGATCGAAAGGATTTGCCGATTGAGCAAACGCTGTGATTGGGATAGACCCGGCATTGAACCCCACCCGTCGCCGCGCTAATTTAGGCAGACGGACAGGAACTGGTCGCTTGCCGCCTGCCCGCAAATCCAGAGAAAAAATCAGATGAAAAATCGCCGCCGCATTTATGAAGGCAAGGCCAAGATCCTCTATGAGGGACCAGAACCGGGCACGCTGATCCAGTTCTTCAAGGATGATGCGACCGCGTTCAACAAGAAGAAACACGAGGTCATCGACGGCAAGGGTGTGCTCAACAACCGCATTTCCGAGTACATCTTCAATCATCTGAACCGCATGGGCATTCCGACCCACTTCATCCGCCGGCTCAACATGCGCGAGCAGTTGATCAAGGAAGTCGAGATCATTCCGCTCGAAGTGGTGGTGCGCAATGTCGCCGCCGGCTCGCTGTCGAAGCGCCTCGGCATCGAGGAAGGCACCGTTTTGCCGCGCTCGATCATCGAATTCTACTACAAGGCCGATGCGCTCGACGACCCGATGGTGTCGGAAGAGCATATTACCGCTTTCGGCTGGGCAAGCCCGCAGGAAATCGACGACGTCATGGCGCTCGCCATCCGCGTCAACGACTTCCTCTCCGGCCTGTTCATGGGTGTCGGCATCCAGCTCGTCGACTTCAAGATCGAATGCGGCCGCCTGTTCGAGGGCGACATGATGCGGATCGTCGTTGCCGACGAGATCTCGCCGGATTCGTGCCGGCTGTGGGACGTGGCGACGCAGGACAAGCTCGACAAGGACCGTTTCCGCCGCGACATGGGCGGCCTCGTCGAAGCCTATCAGGAAGTTGCCCGCCGCCTCGGCATCATGAACGAGAACGAGCCGCCGCGCCCGACCGGCCCGGTGCTCGTCGCTTCGACCGAAGGCATCAAAGGCAAGCCGCACTAAGACCGACAATCGAACAGGAACCTGTCCAGCATGATCAAGGCCCGCATCACCGTCACCCTCAAGAACGGCGTGCTCGACCCCCAGGGCAAAGCCATAGAGCACGCTCTGTCGGGCCTGGGCTTCGGCGGTGTCGGCCAGGTGCGACAGGGCAAGGTGTTCGACCTCGAGCTCTCGGAAACCGACAAGGCCAAGGCCGAGGCAGATCTGAAAGCCATGTGCGACAAGCTTCTGGCGAACACGGTGATTGAGAATTACAGCGTAACCCTCGCCTGATTAGACCGGGCGCGGGTTCTGCGGCTTGCGAAGCCATAAATAGTAGATGGCGACGGCGCCTGCTATGATTGCAAGCAGCTTGTAGATCATTCGCTCGATATCACCGCCGTCGAAAATCTTGTCGATCGAACCGGGACTCTTCGGATTTCGAAGTACTTCGATCTCCGTGCCGACCGATGTCGGCATCTTCACATAAAAGTCTCCAGCCACATCGAACGTGTATTCGCCACCGCTTGGGGGATGATAGGTGAGCTTCGCTGTCGGAATTTTTGTGATGCGCAAGGATGCGGCGCCGGGTGCCGGCGTCGGAGGAATTGCGGCGGCATCGGAAGAGCAATCGACACGCGACCGCTCCTCCCAGCGCCTCCTGACTTTCACCTCCAATGCGCACTGCATGCCGGTCTCGACCACATTTGCCGTTTGGCGCTCCCAGGTGAACGTATGGATGAAACGGGCGACTGCGGGGCGCATCGACGAAGCGCCGAGAACGAAGAACAATGCCGCAAACCCGGTCAAAGCGAGTTTCATGACCACACGGGCGGATCCCCGGGCGCTTTTGGTCCGCTGCATCGCGGCCAATTGAATGGCCCTGATCCGCGGGTCATCAGAAAGCTGGTTCGGATCGCGGTTCTCGGCAATCATCCATCGCAAATTCAGCATTGCCAGGATGTTTGCCCAACCCAGTAACAGCGCGATCAGAAGGTGCATGTGCAATCGGTAGAAGGTCGTATGAAAACTCGCCGCGCAGGCGGTGACGAGATCCACCCGCGAAATGCCGCGACGCCCACCGGTGTGCCACACCCCATCTCCCGCCATGAGCGGGAACAACAAAAGCACGGCAAGAAATATCCCGACGAACAGCTGCTTTCGGTAGACCCTGAGATTTCTCTTGTAGCTGAAGATATCCATGGCGTTTGACGCCACCAAGCCTGCGGAAATGATACCGAGGCCGATCGAAAGAGCCGTTCCGGCCATCAGCAACTGTGCGAAAGAAACGGCGCAACCAGCCAAATCCACGTCAAGGGAAAGCCAAGCGGAAAACGAAGATCGCATGGATGCGGAAGCATTCCAGAATACCATGACGGCGAACGCGGCAAGCGCCGCCACAATGGTCGTCGCCGTCCACATCATTCGCTGCTTGTATTCGCGTTCTCTATTCTTGTCGTAATCCACGAGAGCCCCGAATTGCAGCCAGTTTTTTTCGCTTATGCAGCAATGTCGTTAACAACGTGGCATTCTACTGAGATATCCGCCCCCCTGCACAAGCCAAGGATACCTGTATACCTAACCATTTGCTAAACGAGCGCATTTGGTTCGCCGATGCGCTGAATTTGTCGGTCCAGGACCTGTTTGACCGACGTCCGCGACCTCGTTAGACACGTGCCTGCGCAGCAGCCGCCGACATCCGAAGACCGCATTGAGATGACCAACGATACGCAGATCTCAAGATTTATGAGCCTTGTCCTTCGGCACGCGCCGGAAGAGGCCAGGCTCTCGCTCGATGAAAACGGCTGGGCTGATTTCGACAAGCTGTGCTCTGTGCTGCAATCGAAGTTTGGCGCATCCGCGACGGAGATTGTGCGCATTGTCGAGGAAAATCCGAAAAAGCGCTTTGCCATCGACGGCAATCGCATCCGCGCCGTGCAGGGCCACAGCGTCGATGTCGATCTCGGGCTGGCGCCGATCGCCCCGCCGGCGATCCTCTATCACGGCACCAAGGAAGAGTCCCTACCTGCCATCCTGCGCGAGGGCCTGACCAGCCAGTCGCGCCGGCATGTGCATCTGTCGAAGGATGTCGAAACGGCCCGCATCGTGGCGCGGCGGCGCAAGGGAAAAGATGTTATCCTTCAGGTCGACTCGGCAGCCATGGCGGGGGACGGCGAGATATTCTTTCTCTCCGACAACGGCGTCTGGTTGACCAATCACGTTCCGCCCCGGTATCTGCTTGAGATCAGCGAACAGGAATTGCCATGAAATCCGCAGTCGTCCTCTTGCCCGGCCTCAATCGCGACCGCGACATGATCGCCGCATTGACCAAGATTTCGGGACAGGCGCCGGCGACCGTCTGGCAGACCGACACCGAAATCCCCGATGTCGACCTGATCGCCATCCCCGGCGGTTTCTCCTTCGGCGACTATCTGCGCTGCGGCGCGATTGCCGCGCGCATGCCGGTGATGCGGGCGGTCGCCGAAAAGGCGGCCCAGGGCGTCATGGTCATTGGTGTGTGCAACGGGTTCCAGATCCTGGTCGAGGCCGGCTTGCTACCCGGCGCGCTGATGCGCAATGCGTCACTGAAATTCGTCTGCCGGCAGGTGAAGCTCGAAATCGCCAACGCCAACACCATGTTCACCCGCCGCTACCAGCCGGGCCAGATCATCCGCACCCCGGTGGCGCATCATGACGGCAATTATTTTGCCGATGCCGACACGCTTGCCCGCCTCGAAGGCGAAGGACAGGTGGTGTTTCGCTATGCCGAGGGCACCAATCCCAATGGCTCGATCAATGACATTGCCGGCATCATAAGCGAAAAAGGCAATGTGCTCGGCCTGATGCCGCATCCGGAAAACCTGATCGAGGCCGCGCATGGCGGAAGCGATGGCCGCGCGCTATTCGAAGGCGCGCTTGGCATCGCCGCCTGATATCCTTTTTCGAACTCCTTTCAAAGCGCGGGGGCGGCTGACCATGAGACCGACGATTGCCCGGATGGCTCTCCTGACTGCCGCCGGCTTGGCGCTGGCGTCCTGCCAGTCCAGCCCGAAGAGCGCGCCGGCGCCGGTGGGCAAGAGCGCTTCGCTGCTCGCCATGGAGCAGGTGGCGATATCGGCGCACAAATGCTGGATCGCCAGCAAGGATCCGGCCTTCAAGTCGTATCAGATGGCCAATGAGCTGAATTCGTTCAGCGGCACACCGCGCTTCCTGCTGGTGCCGGCCAAGCACTATGGCGGCAAGCCGCTGCTGGTCGTGCAGGCACAAGGCAATTCCAGCCGCATCGACGTGTTCGGTCCGCTGATGGACGATCCGCTCGGCGCTCGCATCGGCTCCGACATTGCGCGCTGGCAGACAGGCAATCCCTCGTGTAACGCGGCCGCCTGACGCCATGGGCCGCTTCCTGCAGATTGCGGGATTGGTCATTGGTCTGGCCGGGCTTGTCCTACAAGCCTGCATCACCATCCCGGCGTCGATGGAAGCCGGCCGCAGCTTTCTCGGCTCCATCGTCTTCCTGTTCAGCTTCTTCACCATCCTGACCAACATCGGTGCGGTGCTGGTCCACACCTCGCTGCTATCGCCTTCGGGCTATGCCTGGCTGCCTGCCTTCGCCGGACCGCGGATGCGCACAGGCGTCGCGGTTTCCATCGCCCTGGTCTTCATCGTCTATGCGACGGTTCTGGCGCAGCTCTGGCAGCCGCAGGGCCTGTTCCTGCTCTGCGACGTGCTGCTGCATTATGTGACGCCGGTGCTGTTCGTGCTGTGGTGGCTGGTGGCGGGCGCCGACGGCAGGACACGCTGGAGCGACATCTCCTGGTGGATGGCCTATCCGATCGCCTATCTCGCCTATGCGCTGGCGCGGGCGCCGATCGCAGGCGAAGTGCCCTACCCATTCCTCGACGTCGCGAAGAATGGCGTGACCAGCGTCGCGCTTGCGGCGCTGGCCGTCACCGGGGTTTTTCTGGTGCTGTGCATCCTCGCCGTGCTTGCCGACAAGGGCGTCTCACGCATGAGAACATCCGGCGCGCGCCGCTGACCGAACTAAGGTTCAATCCCAGAACGGCCGGAGCCCTTCGCGGTGGGCGTCGCCTCGCGAAACACCGATATCCCTAAGCTGCTCGTCGGTCATTTCCAGCAAGGCCAGCCGGCCGCGGCGGCGCTCGACCAGCGCGTCGATCCATCGCGCCAGCGACCTGACGACATAGACCACGCGGCTGACAAAGCCACGCCGGCCCGATGGGCGCGGCCCGACCATTTCAATGCCCGCACAGCGGATTGTCTCTGTTGTATCCATTGTCTTTCTGCCAAGGTTGCAAATTGTACCCGTTTCGATACGGCGTTGATATGTATTGACTCCTAATTCGGTGCAATATACAAAATTGTCACCATGACAAATTGGCTTCCTGATCTCACCATCGGTTCCGGCCCGCTCTATCAGCGCCTTGCCGACAGGATTGAGGCCGACATCGACAAGGGCATCATCGATGCCGGGGCAAAATTGCCGCCGCAGCGCGATCTCGCCTATGACATCGGCACCACCGTCGGCACGATCGGCCGGGCCTATCAGCTGCTGCGCGAACGAGGGCTGGTGAGCGGCGAGGTCGGACGCGGAACCTATGTGCTGGCCCAGCAATCGGAAGCGGCGAGCCCCGAATTCGCCGAGCCCGCGGTGCAAGGCACCCGCTATGTCGATGCGCCGCCCGGCAAGCTGCGCTTCGACAGCACGGCCGCGCCCGACATCGGCCAGGGCGCTATTGTCGCCGACATGCTTTTGCGCACGGTGCAGGACCATCCGCATGAGATTTCAAGCTACACCAGGGATTTTCCGGAGCGCTGGTTCGAGGCCGGCGCGCGCTGGCTATCGCGCAATTCGTTCCGCCCGGCTGCCGAGACCATCGTTCCCACGCTCGGCACCCATGCCGCTGTCATGGCGGCGATCGCGGCGCTGACCACGCCTGGCGACTATGTCGCCTTCGAGCACCTCACCTATTCGCAGATCGCGCGGAGCGCCGGGCTGATCGGGCGGCGCATTGCACTGGTGGCATCGGACGAGGAAGGTCTCGATCCCGAGGATTTTGAGCGCGTCTGCGCGCAAAAGCACCCGAAAATGATTTTCCTGATGCCGACGGTGCAGAACCCGACGCTGGCGATCCTTTCGGTTTCGCGCCGCGAGGCGATCGCCCGCGTCGCGCGCGAGTACAATGTCATCCTTATCGAGGACGATCTCTATGGTGGCTTGACAGACGACCCGACGCCGCTCATCGCTGAATATGCGCCCGAGCGCACCATCGTTGCCGGCGGCCTGTCGAAATCGGTCGCCGCCGGCGTCCGCGGCGGCTGGCTCTCCTGCCCGCCCGCCTATCGCCATCGCATCCGCGTCGCCCACAAGATGATGACCGGCGGCATGCCGTTCCTGCTGGCGGAGGTGAATGCGCGGCTGGTGCTGTCCGGGCAGGCCGGCGATATCCGCCGGCGCAGCATCGCCGAAATCGCCGCCCGCATCGCCATCGTGCGCGAGACTTTGGCCGGCTTCGCCTTCAAGTCACACGACAGCGTGCCCTTCGTCTGGCTCACCCTGCCCGATCCCTGGCTGTCCGGCACCTTCCGTAATGCATGCCTCGAAAATGGCGTGCTCCTCGACGACGAGGACGAATTCAAGGCCGGACGCTCCGAGCAGGTTTTTCACGGTGTTCGTTTCGGCGTCTCACAGCCAAGGCGGCGCGAGGACATTGCCGGCGGCATCGCGGTGATCCGGCGGCTGCTGGAGGAAGGCCGCGCCGGCTACGACAGGTCTTCCTGATCCGTTGAGGCTTAATTGGTGCTCGCGGCCTTGGCCTCGGTCAGCCCTCTGCCTTGAAGTTTTTGGCTTCCTTCGCGCCCTTTTCCTTGCCGTGTTTCTCGGCCAGGTCCTTGGCTTGTTGCGGCGAAACGTCGGTGATCTCGGCAAGATGCATAGCTTCCTTGTCCGAGAGGCGATTGTCTTTCTTGCCTTGCTTAGTGGCCATATCCAGATCTCCTGATTGATTGGAGATCTAACGGCCGGAATGCCATAGCGTTCCCCGACGGCCGCCGATGCCCCCTCGCCTTGTGGCTTTCCGGCGTTTTTCGTCAGCGGATGGGGTGTATCACGCCAAAGCTTGCGATAAGAGGGGACTCAGAAATCCCCTCTCCCGTGGATACCAATCGCTGCCCATGACCATTTCCAATTCCGTGCCGATCACTCCGGAACTCATTGCCGCGCACGGGCTGAAGCCCGACGAATACCAGCGCATTCTCGATCTGGTCGGGCGCGAGCCGAGCTTCACCGAGCTCGGCATCTTCTCGGCGATGTGGAACGAGCACTGCTCCTATAAATCCTCGAAGAAGTGGCTGCGCACGCTGCCCACCACCGGGCCGCAGGTGATCCAAGGGCCGGGCGAGAATGCCGGCGTCGTCGATATCGGCGACGGCGACTGCGTCGTCTTCAAGATGGAGAGCCACAACCACCCCTCCTACATCGAGCCCTATCAGGGTGCGGCGACCGGCGTCGGCGGCATTCTGCGCGACGTCTTCACCATGGGCGCGCGGCCGATCGCGGCGATGAACGCACTGCGCTTCGGCGCGCCGGACCATCCCAAGACGCGACATCTGGTCTCCGGCGTGGTTTCCGGCGTCGGCGGCTACGGCAATGCCTTCGGCGTCCCGACGGTCGGCGGCGAGGTCAATTTCGATGCTCGCTACAACGGCAACATCCTGGTCAACGCCTTTGCCGCAGGTCTTGCCAAGACCGATGCGATCTTCCTGTCGGAGGCCAAGGGCGTCGGCCTGCCGGTGGTCTATCTCGGCGCCAAGACTGGCCGCGACGGCGTCGGCGGCGCCACGATGGCTTCCGCCGAGTTCGACGACAAGATCGACGAGAAGCGGCCGACCGTGCAAGTCGGCGATCCCTTCACCGAAAAATGCCTGCTGGAAGCCTGCCTTGAGCTGATGGCCTCGGGTGCGGTCATCGCCATCCAGGACATGGGCGCGGCCGGCCTCACCTGCTCGGCGGTCGAGATGGGCGCCAAGGGCGACCTCGGCATCGAACTTCAGCTCGACCAGGTGCCGGTGCGCGAAGAGCGCATGAGCGCCTATGAGATGATGCTCTCGGAAAGCCAGGAGCGCATGCTGATGGTGCTGCGCCCCGAGAAGGAAAAGGAAGCCGAAGCGATTTTCCACAAATGGGGCCTCGACTTCGCCATCGTCGGCAAGACCACCGACGACCTGCGTTTTCGCGTCATCCATCAGGGCGACGAGGTCGCCAATCTGCCGATCAAGGACCTTGGCGACAAGGCGCCGGAATATGACCGCCCGTGGGTAGAGCCGAAGAAGCCGGTGGCATTGGCGGCCGGCGACGCACCGAAGGCCGATGTTGCCGACGCGCTGTTGAAACTGCTCGGGGGGCCGGACCTGTCCTCGCGCCGCTGGGTGTGGGAGCAGTATGACACGCTGATCCAGGGCAATTCGCTGCAGCTGCCGGGCGGCGACGCCGGCGTGGTGCGGGTCGAGGGCCATGCGACCAAGGCGCTCGCCTTCTCCTCCGACGTCACGCCGCGCTACTGCGAGGCCGACCCCTATGAGGGTGGCAAGCAGGCGGTGGCCGAATGCTGGCGCAATCTGACCGCCACCGGCGCGCTGCCCTTGGCGGCGACCGACAACCTCAATTTCGGCAATCCGGAGCGGCCCGAGATCATGGGTCAGCTGGTCGGCGCGGTGAAAGGCATTGGCGATGCCTGCCGCGCGCTTGGCTTCCCGATCGTGTCGGGCAATGTCTCGCTCTACAACGAAACCAACGGCCAAGGCATCCTGCCGACGCCAACCATAGGCGGCGTCGGGCTGATTGCCGACTGGTCGAAGATGGCTCGCATCGGCTTCGCTGCCGAGGGCCAGATGATTCTGCTGGTCGGCGCGCCGCCAAGCTGGGGCAGCCATCTCGGCCAATCCGCCTATCTCAGAGACATTCATGGCCGCACCGACGGGCCGCCGCCGCCGGTCGACCTCGCGCATGAAAGGCGCGTCGGTGACCATGTGCGCGCGCTGATCGCGTCGGGCGTGGTGACTGCCGCGCACGACCTTTCGGATGGCGGCCTCGCCGTGGCGCTGGCCGAAATGGCGATGGCATCCGGCATCGGCGCCACCATCCCCGGTCTTGCCGGCACCAATCCGATCCCGGTCTGGTTCGGCGAAGACCAGGGCCGCTATCTCCTGACGCTGTCGCTCGATCCGCAGAGCAAGGAATGGGACGCCATCCGCGAGGAGCAGAGCAAGCTCGGCATCTTCGCGCCATGGATCGGCTCGACCGGCGGGCGCGAGCTTAAACTCGGCGATGCCAGGGCGATCCCGGTCAGCGAATTGACCGCCGCCCATGAAGGCTGGTTCCCGCGCTTCATGGACAAGGCCAGTTGAGCAGACTGGCTGCCCGGACGCTGATCGCTGTCGTCTTCTGGCCGTCGCTGTTCTTCTTCTGGTTCCTCGGTCCGTTCGTCTTTTTCCTGCTCTCGACGACCTCAAGCGAGGTCTGTCCACTGCTGGAAAGGCGCGAGCAGTTCCTTGAGGCGGCCAACGGCGCGCTTCCGATGCTGGTCCTGCAGAACCTCCTTTATGCGGTTCCGATCATCTGCCTGGTGCTTTGGATCCGGCTTTTGCCGGAGCCGGCGCGAGCAAGACATGTCGTCACCTGCATCAAGCTTTTTAGTGTTGCTGCGGTCATAGGGGCGCTGTGGGAATATGGCTCGTCGCTGGCCTGCGACGGCTACGGCCAACCATTCTTCTCGCCATTGTGGCAGATGACCAGCTATCTTCCCATCGTCAGCCTGGTGATCAACATTCCGCTCTATGTCCTGACCTTCAGCCTTGGCCGGGGGTTCTCAACCCGCGACGACATCACCGAGGATGGTGTGGTCCACCCGCGGCAGGATGGCCCTTAGAGACTGCGTCACCGACGGAACCGCTTCAATCCGAGCCGGAAAGGCTTTAGGCTTACCCCCCGAGTCATATCGTACAAGCTGCCTAGCCGCCGCCCAGAACAGGATTTTGCCATGGCAATGGATGCCCACGACATCGAAAAACTGATCAAGGACGGCATTCCGGACGCCAAGGTGACGATCCGCGACCTCGCCGGCGACGGCGATCACTATGCGGCCGAGGTGGTGGCCGAGAGCTTCCGGGGAAAGAGCCGCGTCCAACAGCACCAGATGGTCTATGACGCGCTGAAGGGCAAAATGGGCGGCGTGCTGCACGCGCTGGCCCTACAGACCAGCGTGCCGGACTGAAGCCAGGCTCGCCTACTGCGTCAGCGGCTGCCTGGCCGAAACGGCAATGATCGGCCCGGCCGGATACTTACCGCCGACGATCATTCTCTTTCCATCCGACAACGCCGAGACCGCGCCGTCGAGAAACAGCGCGTTGCGGCAGCCAAGCGCGTCGCGGAACAGCCGCGCGAAGCTGCCGAGACTCACTTCCGAGCGCGAGATAGCCAGCACCGCGGTGTTTTCGTCGCGCACGCCGACGCCGTTTCTGACGTAGCGCGAGGTGCCATTCGCCTCGAAGCGCGGATGGATCTGGCCATGGATCACGAGCATCGGGCCGGACTGCGTGGCGAGAGCGACGTCAGGCCTGGCCGCGGCATAGGCGCTGCTTTCCATGACCGCGGCCTTGCCGTCCTTGCCAACCAGAAAGACGCCGTTCGGCTTCAGGAAGAAATTGCCGTCTGCATCGGCAAGGTTGAGCGGCGACTTTTCAACGCCGTCTTCGACCAACAGGCCGACCGGTGACAAATCCTCATGATACATGCCGCCATTCATGGCGAGCAGCACCGGCCTGCCCTCGCCGGCAACCGCCTTGTCAAAGGCCTCCAGCGAGCCGAAGGGCTTGCCGTCGGCACCGGCATGGAAAACTCCGATGCTGTTGGCTCGAAGATCGATCTCGCAGACGACATAGGTCACGGCCTCGAAAGCGACATTCCGACAGGGTGCGGGCAATTCGCCGCCGATAACCAGCGGTGGTGGCGGCTCCGGGCGTCTCGGCCGCCAAATAATGGCTGTCGCCGCCACCAGGATTGCGATCAGAAGGGCGGCGCCATGTCGTTTTTTCATCATCTTCCGGAGACTGCAATCGGGCGGGATGCTTGGCCCAAGACAGGCTATCCTTTGCGCCATTTCCGCGGCAGCGGCGCAAACATCTTGTTTCGGCCCATCTATGGGTTTATTTGATGACTATGCTTCGAGCCTGACTCCCACAGGCGTGAAAGGATATTCCATGAGCGGCATCAACGACTACATCGACAGCGAAGTGAAGGGCAATGACGTCGTCCTTTTCATGAAGGGCACGCCCGGTTTTCCGCAGTGCGGGTTTTCCGGCCAGGTGGTGCAGATCCTCGATTACATCGGCGCCGACTATAAGGGCGTCGACGTGCTGACCTCGGCCGAACTGCGCCAGGGCATCAAGGAATACTCGAACTGGCCGACGATCCCGCAGCTCTACGTCAAGGGCGAATTCGTCGGTGGTTGCGACATCATCCGCGAAATGTTCCAGGCGGGCGAACTGCAGACCTTCCTCGTCGAAAAGGGCGTCAGCGTCAAAGCTCCCGCGTGATTCTGGGGCGCCTGATTCTGGGGCGCCTGATTCTGGTTTGAGACCGGGGCAGCCCCGCCCCGGCAAAATGTTACCTCCCCTTTCGGGTGAGGACGAATCGATGCGCCGGCATGCCGGCGCATATTCGTTTTGAAGATCGGACTCGCCGTGGACCAGCAGTCACAAGCGCCGAAACAGGCAAGCAACTTGCCTATTCCGCGCTGGGAATTCATCGCGCTGTGCGCGGCGCTGATGGCGTTGAACTCGCTGGCCATCGACATCATGCTGCCGGCGCTGCAGCAGATCGGCGCCACGCTCGGCGTCGAAAATGAAAACCACCGCCAATATGTGATCACCGCCTACATCTTGGGCTTCGGCGGCGGACAGCTTTTCTTCGGACCGATCTCGGACCGGTTCGGGCGTCGCGCGCCGCTGGTCGTCGGGCTGGCGATCTACGTCGTGGCGGCGGCGGCTGCCGCCATCGCCCCGTCATTCCCCATCCTGCTGCTGTGCCGGCTTGTGCAAGGCATCGGTGCCGCGGCCACGCGCGTCATTGCTGTCTCGATCGTGCGCGACACGTTCGACGGCCGGCGCATGGCTGAGGTAATGTCGCTGATCTTCATGGTGTTCATGGCCATCCCGGTGATTGCTCCGGGGATCGGCCAGTTCATCATGCTGTTCGCGAGCTGGCACTGGATCTTCGTCACCATGGCGGTCGGAGCGCTGGTCGTGTCGGCCTGGTCGCTGTTGCGGCTGCCGGAAACGCTGCACCCGGAATATCGCCGGCCGTTGACAGTATCATCCGTCCTCGGCGGTTTCCGCATCGTGCTCACCAACCGCATTGCGCTTTGCTACGCCTTTGCCAGCACCTTCATTTTCGCCGCCATGTTCGGCTTCATTGCCTCGGCGCAGCAGATCTATGTCGACATTTTTCATGTTGGCGAGATGTTTCCGGTCATCTTCGCCGGTGTCGCCGGCGTTCTTGCTTTTTCGAATTACCTCAACTCGCGCCTGGTCGGCCGCATTGGCATGCGCCGTCTGTCGCAGAGCGCACTGCTGCTGTTCCTGGTGATCAGCCTTGCCTGGCTCACCGTTTCGCTGGAGATGAACATGCCGCTCTGGCTGTTCATCACCTTCTTCGCCAGCGCAATGATCCCGTTCGGCGCGTTGGGCGCCAATTTCAACGCGCTTGCGATGGAGCCACTCGGGCAACTGGCCGGCACCGCGTCGTCGATCCTGGGTTTCATGCAGACGTTTCTCGGCGGCATTCTCGGCACGCTGATCGGCCAGGCCTTCAACGGCACGGTGACGCCGCTGGCGGCCGGCTTCTGCAGCGTCTCGGTCGCGGCCCTGCTGATGATCCTGATCGCCGAGCGCGGCAAGATGTTCCAGCCGCACAACCCGCCCATTTCAGGGCACGTCACCGACCTGCATTAATTTTGGTCTGGAGGCCGGACGCCTGGCGACGTAAACGCCTGAGCAGGAATTGGTCCTACTCAGCCCAGAGTTCGCGGCGCAACTCCTGCCAGCTTTCCCTGTCGGGCGCGACCAGGATGCCGCCATCGACATGCGACGGCAAATAGGCGCTGCCGTCGATGCGCGCGGTATAGCCACCGGCCTCGGCATGGATCAACACGCCGACCAGATGGTCCCACGGCATCAGCTTGTTGTAGACGACGAAATGCGCATGGCCGCTGGCGAGCAGCCGGTATTCATGCGCCGCGCAGCGATAGCCGAACTGCGACAGAGTCTTGGTCTGGTTGCGGGCCAGAAGCGAGCGCTGCGGTTCCGCCAGATATTGCCAGGAAACCGAACCGGTCATCTGCGAGACCGGCACGGCATCGGCGACATGCACCTTCTCCAGCGTGCCGTGCGCATGGCGGATATGGCTGCCGGCGCCCTTGGCGCCGATCAGCCAGTCCTTGCCCACGGGATCATGGATGATGCCGGCAACTGTCTCGCCCTTGACCACGACGCTCAGCATGACGCCGAACAGCGGCACGCCGGAGGCGAAGTTGAAGGTGCCGTCGACCGGGTCGACGACGAAGGCGAGATCGGCATCGCCGAGCCCCTGGAGCAGTGCCGGATTGTCGGAACAGGCCTCCTCGCCGACAATCATTGCCTGGGGGTAGCGCTCGCGCAGCCTCGCCGTGATCAGCCGCTCCGCGTTGACGTCGGCCTCGGTCACCAGATCGGCGGCCGAAGTCTTCTGGCGTACGTCTCCCTCGCCCAGCCGGCGAAAGCGCGGCATGATTTCGGCCCTGGCTGCGTCGGCGAGAAGTTCGGCCAGCCAGTCGATCGCACGGTCGTCAAATATCATCGGAAATGTCTTGTCCCGCGGTGAGGCTGCCGTTGAGGGCAGTGAAATCGAACAGTTTGCGGTCGAGCAGATGCGAAGGCCTGGTGTTGGACAGCGCGCGCAGCATCGTGTCCTTGCGGCCCGGCATGCGCTTTTCCATGTCGTCGAGCATTGCCTTCGTGGCATTGCGCTGCAGGCCTTCCTGGCTGCCGCAGAGATCGCAGGGAATGATCGGGAATTTCATCGCGCCGGCGAATTTTTCCAGATCCGCCTCGGCGCAATAGCTCAACGGCCGCAGCACCATGACGTCGCCGTCGTCGTTGAGCAGTTTTGGCGGCATGGCCGCAAGGCGGCCGCCATGGAACAGGTTCATGAAGAAGGTTTCAAGAATGTCCTCGCGATGGTGGCCGAGCACCAGCGCCGAACAGCCCTCTTCGCGCGCAATGCGGTAGAGATGGCCGCGCCGCAGCCGCGAGCACAGCGAACAATAGGTGCTGCCCTGGGGCAATTTGTCGGTGACCACCGAATAGGTGTCCTGGTACTCGATGCGATGGGAAATGGCGTGTGCGTCGAGATAATCCGGCAAAATATGCTTCGGGAAATTCGGCTGACCCTGGTCGAGATTGCAGGCGAGCAGCTCGACCGGCAGCAGACCGCGCCATTTGAGATCGAGCAGCACGGCGAGCAGTCCGTAGGAATCCTTGCCGCCGGACAGCGCCACCAGCCAGCGGTCGCCTGGCCTGACCATGGCGAAATCCTCGATCGCCTGGCGGGTCAGCCGCAACAGCCGCTTGCGCAGTTTGTTGAACTCGACCGAGGACGGCACGTCGGCGAACAGCGGATGGAGACCGCCTTCGGCATCGGCGGCCGGTTCAAGCAAATCGGCGTTTGGCAGCATGTTCATGGCGCGTCGGCCCAAATCCCTGTTGCGCCCGGATTAGCGCATTGGCTCGAAAATCGCAAAGCGCGACGCCCAAAGAAAAAGGCCGCCTCGAAAGGCGGCCTTCGATATCTGCGGCAAAGAGCCGATCAGCGCGAGTAGAATTCGACGACCAGGTTCGGTTCCATCTGCACGGCGAACGGAACGTCCGCGAGGCCGGGGATGCGCGAGAAGGTTGCTACCATCTTGTTGTGATCGGCTTCGATGTAGTCCGGCACGTCGCGCTCGGCGAGACCGACCGATTCCAGAACGATGACCAGCTGCTTCGACTTTTCACGCACTTCGACGACGTCGCCCGGCTTGCAGCGGTACGAGCCGATGTTGACGCGCTTGCCGTTGACGTTGACGTGGCCGTGGTTGACGAACTGGCGGGCGGCGAAGATGGTCGGCACGAACTTGGCGCGGTAGACGACCGCATCCAGACGCGACTCGAGCAGGCCGATCAGGTTCTCCGAGGTGTCGCCCTTGCGGCGGTCAGCCTCTTCATAGACCTTGCGGAACTGCTTTTCCGAAACGTCGCCATAGTGACCCTTCAGCTTCTGCTTGGCGCGCAGCTGCAGGCCGAAGTCGGAAAGCTTGCCCTTGCGGCGCTGGCCGTGCTGGCCGGGGCCGTATTCACGCTTGTTGACCGGGGACTTCGGGCGGCCCCAGATGTTTTCGCCGAGACGGCGGTCGATCTTGTACTTCGCGGATTCGCGCTTGCTCATCGCATTCCCTTTCAAAACAAACCACCCGGAACCTCATGGTCCGGGTGAAGGAAACGCGCCCTCCTCTGGCCTCCGTTTTCGAGACCTGACAGGGTCTTCCACGCAATGCGATGGAAAACCCACGGGACACGTCAGTCTGGACAAGACCAAGGAAACGATAAACCTGATTTCCCGGGCTTGCCATGCAAAAGAAACCACCGAGCATTGCGGCCCGGTGTTGGTGGGCTCGTTAAACGGAGATTTAACCGGTGTCAAGCTCGCGGCTGGCGCCGGCTGCGGCAACCATATAGCTTTTCTGGTGTTAAGTGCGGTGCCGGATGTGGCGGGGTCGTTGCCAACGGCATTAGGAAGGGACTGGAGCTAGAGGAGCCAGAAGTCGTATGGAAAGATTCTTCCTTTCGTTGGTAAGTGCAGCCGTCCTGGCAGGATCGATGTCGATTGCCGTCCCAGAGCCGGCGATGGCCAGGCATTGGCACGGTCACAGACACTATCAGGTCTGCCGCATCGTGGTGACGAAGAAGGTCGTCTGGCGGCACGGCCACAAGAAGGTCATCCGCTACAAGGTGAAGCGCTGCTGGTGGCGCTGGTAGTTTCGGCTTCGGCCTGAAGTGAAGAGCCCGCGGTCTCGGCCGCGGGCTTTTGTTTTGACGGCACAATATCCGGGTCTCAGTCCGCCGATTTCTTCTCGGGCAGCCCCTTGCGCTTGGTCTCGGCGAATTCCTCAAGCTGCTTTTCGCTCATCGATTCATACATTTCGCGTGCAGCGCCTATGAGTTCGCCTTTCTTGATTTCGCCGCGTTTGGCCGAAAGCGCGGCCCCGGCGGCCTTTTGCTGGGCTTGTGATTTTGCAGGCATATCGGTTCCTCCTTTGCTGCCAGAAGAAGAAACGTTGCGCTTGGGCGAGAGTTCCAGCTCTGGCGGCCAACTCCCGGTCAGCGCGCGTGTCTCCCCAAGGCCGGCCCGCCTGCCGGCAAATCGGCCTTCCCGTGTCCGAAACGCCAGTGTAGGACGGCGCCATGAAATCGTTGACCGATCCCTCGCAGGCACTCGCTGACGGCCTTTCAAAAATCCGCACCGAGTTCCATGTGCCGGACGGGTTTCCGCCCAACGTGATAGCCCTGGCACAGAGGGCCGCCAGACGGGTGCCCAGCCAGCATGCCGACCGAACGGCGATGCCTTTCGTGACACTCGATCCGGCAACTTCCACCGATCTCGATCAGGCTTTTTCGATCGAGGCGAGCGGCAGCGACTTTCTGTTGCACTATGCCATTGCCGACGTGGCTTGGTTCGTCGAGGACGGCGACGCGGTGGATCTCGAAGCCTGGGCGCGGGGCGAGACCCTGTATTTGCCGGATGGTAAGGCCGGGCTTTATCCCCAGGTGATCGCCGAGGGTGCGGCGAGCCTGTTGCCCAGCGGGCCGCGTCCGGCCGTTGTCTTCACGGTTCGGATCGCCAGGGACGGCGCGGTAAAGCTGGATGGCGCGGAGCGCGCAATCATTCAGAGCCGCGCCAAGCTCGCTTATGACAGCGTACGGGCCGCCGACGTTCCGACCGGCTTTGCCGAAATTGCGCGGCGCATGGCGGCAAATGAAGAGCGCCGTGGCGCTTCCCGCGTCGACCCGCCCGAGCAGGAGGTGGAACAGCTTGCCGATGGCACATTCCAGCTTTCGTTCAGACCGCTGCTGCAATCCGAACAAGACAACGCCGCGCTTTCGCTGGCTGCCAACATGGCGATTGCCGACGCCATGCTGGCGCACCGGACCGGGCTGTTCCGGGTGATGGCGCCGCCGGATGCTTCCAAGGTGCAAAGACTGCGCAGCGCGGCACAGGCTCTCGGCCTGTCCTGGGCGGCTTCGACCAGTCTGCGCGACTATCAGCGAACCCTCGATCCCAGCAACAGGCAACAGGCAGCGCTGATGCTGGAAATCCGCCGTGCCGGCTCCGGCGCATCCTACCAACTCTATGAGGAAGGCGTCGTCCCGTGGCACGAAGCGATGGCTGCGACCTATGCCCATGCCACCGCGCCGCTGAGGCGGCTGGCAGACCGCTACGTCGTGCGCTGCGTGCTGGCAATTGCCAACGGCCAGCCGGTGTCGCAGGCCGTCACCGAGGCGTTTGCCAGACTGCCCACGGTGATGGGACGCGCGGATGCCCGCGCCTCGCAGATCAACCACGCGGCCATCGACCTTGCCGAGGCGGTGATGCTGAAGGGACGCCAGGGTGAAATGTTCAAGGCCGTCGTCACCGACGTCGCCGACCAGCGTATGCGCGTACAGCTCTCGGACATGCCTGTCGTTGCGAATGTGAAGGCCTCGGGGTTCGGCCAAGGCGACGGCCTGACGTTAAGGCTTGTTTCGGCCGATCCGGATCAACGCCTTATTGTCTTCGAACCAGCCTAACGCGCACTCAATCCAAACCCCTGCATCAGCCGGCTGATGGCGAAATCCGGCTTTCCCGAGGTAAAGACAGCGATATCGGGCTCGCTTTGCGGTAACGGCCCGTCGACTGCGGGAAGCAGCGACAGCGCGCGGCGGGCAATCGCCTCGGCCGGGTCGATCCAGTCGACCGGCCAGGGTGCGGTCTTGCGCATTCGGTTGGCCAGAAATGGGTAGTGCGTGCAGGCGAGCACGACGATATCGGTGCGCAAATCGTCATGCTGGACGAAGCACGGTGCGATCTCGGCGCGCACGGCCTCTTCGTCCACAAAGCCCTCGCGCATGTAGGCCTCGGCCAGTCCCGCCAGATTGTTGCTGCCGACCAGGCGTACATGGCATTTCTGCGCCCATTTGCCGATCAGGTCGCGCGTGTACTGGCGCTTCACCGTGCCCGGCGTTGCCAGCACCGAGACCAGCCCGGAGCGGGTGCGCTCGGCCGCTGGCTTGATTGCCGGCACGGTGCCGACAAAGGGATGGCCGGGGAATGTTTCGCGCAACGCATCGATCACCAGCGTCGAGGCGGTGTTGCAGGCGATGACCGAAATCGCCGGCTGAAAACGGTCGAGCAGCTTGGCGAAGAGATCGAGTATGTGAGCCTTCAGCGCCGGCTCTTCCCATGCGCCATAAGGAAAGGCCTTGTCATCGGCGACGTAGACGAAGCGCCGGTCTGGCATCAGCACGCGGCCTTCGCGCAGCACCGTCAATCCGCCGACGCCGGAATCGAACATCAGGATCGGGCGGTGGCTTGATCGATCGCTCATTGATGTCGGACCATGGAAAGGGGCTGGAGATCAGAAGGGCTGGCCGGTGATGTGGCCGATGCCGTTCTATCCGCAACGATCATGGTCTTGAAGTGGCGAATTCGGTCAAGTTTTGCGCAAAAAGCCGGCGAAGACCGCTTTCCGATTGCTCTACAGCCCACGCTTGCCGAAGCCGGCGGGCTTTGGCCGGCCCATCGGTTGGACAGACGGCACCGCGCGTGTGGCCGGTGCGGCGACGCGAGCAGTGGATGGCGCAGTGCTGGTGGTGGCCATCCGGCCGCCGGCCGACGGAACAGCGCCCTCGAAATCGAAAACCGATGTCAGCTCATCGATATTGCTGCCCGCCACCGGCTTCGCCACCAGGATCGTGCACCACAGGCCGAAGATCGACAGCGCAAGCAGGTTCAAACCACTGGGCGTACTTTCCGGATTGTTGAAATCGATGACCAGCAGTGTGCCTGCCTGCAGAAAGGCGTAGATGGCGCAGAATACGGTGTAGGACCACAAGATCCAGCCTTTGCCGTTGGCGTCGCGGCTGCGCCGCCAGGCAATATTGCCACGCATGACCACGGCCAGCAGCGAAACGACGAGGACCGCGCCGGCCATCCCTTGCCGCGACGGACCAGGCGCGGAGTTGACGAAGCCCTCAAAGCCCATCGTCCCCACAATGCACACCATAGCAACCATGGCCTCGAGGAAAGCGACCCCAAGGGAATAGAAGAAGAAGCGCATGCGTCCGATATTGGAGGTGAACATGTGCGACCCACTGTTTTCACAACGATAGATCAGCACCAGATAATATTCGGTTACGCCGGACGTTCGAAGCTTACTGATCTTAACCTTCTTGGTCTGTCTTCCGGTTTCGCGCGGCGGCCGGAAGCCGTCTCGGATCGTCTCCCGGCGAACCGTCGCCGCGCGGCATCGCGGGCGAAAACCGGTCCAGCGACGATATGATGCCGCGCAGCACCTTCAGTTCCGGCTCGGCAAACCCGGCGCGTGTCAGGACAGCGCGCAGGTTGTCGACCATCTTCGGCTTCTTCGGCGCCGGGCGGAAATAGCCGCGCGCTTCGAGCGCGCCTTCGAGATAGGCAAACAGGCCGTGCAATTCTTCCTTGCTCGCCGGCTTCATTTCCGGGCTGGAGAAATTGGTCGTCGTCTCATCCTCCAGGCCTGACTTCATCCATTCATAGGACATCAACAGCACGGCCTGGGCGATGTTCAGCGACGAAAAGCCGGGATCAACCGGAAAAGTGACGATCTCGTCGGCGAGCCCGACCTCGTCATTGTAGAGGCCGAACCGCTCGCGTCCGAACAGGATCCCGGTGCGCTGGCCAGCTATCTGACGCGCCCTCAGCGCCCTGCCCGCCTCGACCGGACCGCGCACCGGCTTGAACCCGTCGCGCTCGCGCGCCGTGGTGGCGAAGACGAAATTGAGATCGGCGACCGCGGACGCCAGATCATCGAATACAGTCACGGCGTCGATGACATGGTCGGCGCGGCTCGCCGCGGCGCGCGCCTTCTCGCTCGGCCAGCCGTCGCGCGGATTGACGAGCCGGAGTTCAGCAAGGCCGAAATTGGCCATGGCGCGCGCGACCATGCCGATATTCTCGCCGAGCTGCGGCTCGACGAGAATGATCGCCGGGCCGGCGGCGGAGACGTTTTCAGGAGGTTGCGCGGCGGACATGATCTCAATGAACTGCTGTTTGCGGCATTTTCAGCGTTCCCTGCCACATCCGGCCGCCAAAATGAAGCGTTTGCAAAACACCGGGTCGCAGCACGGACGGCCCGTTCAGCGCCGATCGGCGTTTGCGTGGCCAAATAGGCTTTGATATACGCTCGGCATCCCCGGTCGAAAGCCCTGCGGGCAAGGCCGTTTTGTTCCCCATAAGCGAGGCATTCTTTCCATGGCGAAGATCAAGGTGGCGAACCCGGTCGTCGAACTCGACGGCGACGAGATGACCCGCATCATCTGGCAGTTCATCAAGGACAAGCTGATCCACCCTTATCTCGACCTGAAGCTCGAATATTACGACCTCGGCGTCGAGCATCGCGACGCCACCAATGATCAGGTGACGATCGATTCGGCCAACGCCATCAAGAAATGGGGCGTCGGCGTGAAATGCGCGACGATCACTCCCGACGAGCAGCGCGTCGAGGAATTCAAGCTGAAGAAGATGTGGAAGTCGCCGAACGGCACCATCCGCAACATTTTGGGCGGCACCATCTTCCGCGAGCCGATCATCATGAAGAACGTGCCCCGACTGGTGCCCGGCTGGACCAAGCCGATCATCGTTGGCCGCCACGCCTTCGGCGACCAGTACCGCGCCACCGATTTCCGCTTCCCCGGCAAGGGCAAGCTGACGATCAAATTCGTCGGCGAGGACGGCAAGGTGATCGAGCATGACGTGTTCGATGCGCCCGGCGCCGGCGTCGCCATGGCGATGTACAATCTCGACGAGTCTATCCGCGAATTCGCCCGCGCCTCGCTGAATTACGGCCTGCTGCGCAACTATCCGGTCTACCTCTCGACCAAGAACACTATCCTCAAAGCCTATGACGGCCGCTTCAAGGACATCTTCCAGGAGGTCTACGAGCAGGAGTTCGAGGCCGAGTTCAAGGCGAAGAAGCTTTGGTATGAGCACCGCCTGATCGATGACATGGTGGCCTCCGCCCTGAAATGGTCGGGCGGCTATGTCTGGGCCTGCAAGAACTATGACGGCGACGTGCAATCCGACACGGTGGCGCAAGGCTTTGGTTCGCTCGGCCTGATGACCTCGGTGCTGATGACGCCGGATGGCAAGACGGTGGAAGCGGAAGCCGCGCACGGCACCGTTACCCGCCACTATCGCCAGCATCAGAAGGGCGAGGAAACCTCGACCAATTCGATCGCCTCGATCTTCGCCTGGACGCGCGGGCTCGCCCACCGCGCCAAGCTCGACGACAATGCCGAATTGAAGCGCTTTGCCGACACGTTGGAAAAGGTCTGCATCCAGACGGTCGAGAGCGGCTTCATGACCAAGGATTTGTCGTTGCTGATCGGCCCCGACCAGCCATGGCTTTCGACCACCGGCTTCCTCGACAAGATCGACGAGAATCTGCAGAAAGCGATGGCATAAGCCGACAACGAAGGCTCCGAGAGGAGCCTTCGCTTTTTGGACGAGCAATGCGAGCAGGAGCGAAGGGCTGAGCGATGACCAAGCCGACCCTCTACGGCGCTGATTACAGCGTCTATGTGCGCATCGTCCGCCTCGTGCTGGCGGAAAAGGGCATCGACTACGAGCTTGTGCCGGTCGATGTCTTCGCTGCGGAGGGCATTCCCACCTGGTATTTCGAGCATCACCCGTTCGGCCGCATCCCGGCCTTTGAGCACGACGGCTTTCGCCTGTTCGAAACCAGCGCGATCGCCCGCTATGTCGATGAGGCCTTCGACGGCCCGGCGCTGCAGCCGAAAGACCCGCACGGCCGCGCGCGGATGAACCAGATCATCGGCATGCTCGACGCCTATGCCTACAGATCGATGGTCTGGGATGTCGCCGTCGAGCGGCTGGAGAGCGCAGCGCCAGACGAGGCGCTGATCGCCAACGGACTGCGGCTGGCCGAAACGGTGCTCAGGGTGCTCACAGCACTCAAACCTTCCGGGCCGTGGCTGCTCGGCGATCAGCTGACGCTGGCCGATCTGCACGCGGCGTCCATCATCGCGTATTTCCTCAAGGTTCCCGAGGGGCAGAAGCTGCTCGCTGAATTTGCCGACATGCAGGCCTGGTGGGACCGAATTGCAAAGCGTCCGAGCCTGGCGGCCGGTTGAGAAGGCTGGGCGCCCATGGCTGACGTTTCTCGCCAGGACGCGCTCACGGTCGCCAGAATAGTCAGGGTCAACCACGCCGGTGAGTTCGGTGCGATCAGGATCTATTCGGCCCAGATTCTTGTCGCCAAACGCTTCTGGCCGGATTGCGTGCCATCCTTGTCGGAGATGCTCGGGCACGAACGCACGCATTGCGCCGCGTTCCGCACCGCCATGCCGGCGCGGCAGTCGCGACCGTGCCGGGTGATGCAATTCTGGAGCTGGGGCGGCTGGCTGCTGGGATTTGTGACCGCCCTGCTCGGCCCGCAAGGCATCTGGGCCTGCACAGCGGCGGTCGAAGCGACAGTTCACCGCCATCTGGACGATCAGCTTTTCTTTCTGGCCGACCGCGACCGCGACCTGCGCGGCATCATCCTGACAATCCGCGAGGAAGAGCTCGCGCATCTCCATCACGCCGAAGAGCAGTTGAAATCACCCGGCCCGGCGCTGAACATTCTGCGGTCGCTGATTTCGGTCGCCACCGACGTGCTGATCTGGCTGTCCACATGGGGCGACTCCAGCAGAATGACGCGCGCGCTGAAGGCGGCAAGGCAGGGCTAGGCGGCGTAGCCTAAAGGCCGATTGCCGGCCTTGTCACCATCAACCAGAGAATGGCAAGCACAGCGGCGAACGCCGGAAAGCCGCACGCAAACCAGATGCGAAACAGGCGCTTTTCCTCAGGGGGCAGCGGCGCGTTTTCACTAGCCGCCTGCCGCGCCAGGTTGCGGATGCGGATCTGGATCCAGACCACCGGCAGCCAGAACAGGCCGGTCACGACGTAAAGCAGCAGGGACAGCACGATCCAGCCTTCGGAGAGCGGCCAGCCGATGGCTTGCGCCAGCAGCACGCCGGTGATGGGCTGCACGATGACGGCGGTCGCGGTGAAAATCGTGTCGGCGATGACGACGGTGCCGGCGACATGGGCGACGAGTTCGGCGCGGCCGGTGCGCTGCGCCATCAGCATGAAGAAGGCGATGCCGGCGCCGGTGCCGAACAGAACCGTGGCGCCGATGATATGCGCCCAGCGAAGGAGGTCGACCCAGGGGCTCATCGCTCGTCCAATATCGCCAGCGCCACCAGGGCAAGGCAAAGCGCAGGTATGGCCTTGACCATTGCCCCCAGAGGATCGAGCCACAGATCGGGAGCAAGCGCGGTTGCTGCGCCAAGATAGGCCAAGGTGATGGCAATCATCCCCATCAGTGCGATGCGCGCGAAGGACCGCACGAGAACAGCGGCTCCGACGAGAATGTCGGCAACGCTCCCGGCAAGGACCATCCAGAGCGCGAGCGCCGGCGACAGGCCATGCGAGACCACAACATCGGCGGCCGCGTCGTGCCTAACAAAGCCGACAATTCCGGACACCAGCCAGAACAGCGACAGCACCCCGAATACGACCGGTTTCAGCAACCAGAGCCGAGCGAACCAGCGCTCCTGGACATGGGCCGGCATGGCGGCGAGAGTTGCCTCCAGCGGCTGCAGTTTTTGATCGGAAATCTCGTTCCAAAACCTGGCATTGCCGGTCACGCCGCGGGCCAGCGCGGCGACGGCTGCGCTGCGCAGAGGCGAACGCCAGCCTAGCAGGCCGAGGCCATCGGCAACAGAAGCCGCGATCCGGCCGAGAAAGGTCGGCATCGGCACCACGCGGGCCGGCGGCAGGCCAAGCCATGCCCGGAAGGCCACCAGCACGTCGGCGAGAGACCGCGCCTCGGTCTCGACGAGATCGATGGAAAGACGCGACGGTAGAGATCCGGTGACCACGCGCGACACCGCCTCGGCAACATCGGTGACGGCCACGGTCTGGATCGGCTGGCGCGGCATGACGGCAGGTACGAAGCCAGGAAAGGCGGCAAGCGCGCGCAAAAGTGCCGTCCCGCCATAGGCGGCGGGTGCGATCACCAGCCCCGGGCGCAGGATGGTCCATTCCAGCGAAGAACCTGCGACGGCCTTGTCGCCTTCACCTTTGGTACTGAAGAAGACATCTGATGAGGCGGGATCGGCACCGATGGCGGAGATCTGCACGAAGCGGGGCACCCCGGCCTGTTCGCAGGCCGCGACCAGTGCCACGACCGCGCCGCGATGGATGGCGTCGAGGCGGTCGCGCGGGCCGTCC
The DNA here is from genome assembly GCF_007003975.1 of Mesorhizobium sp. WSM4306. Lineage (GTDB taxonomy): Bacteria > Pseudomonadota > Alphaproteobacteria > Rhizobiales > Rhizobiaceae > Mesorhizobium. The sequence goes on along the minus strand of NZ_VFTC01000014.1, from coordinate 96,023 downwards.
TGCAAGGCACCCGCCGCATTGACCACCGCATCCATGCCGGCAACCAGCGGCAGCCAATCTTCAGCGGCGAGCAGTTTCGACATGTCGGCGGCGATCCAGCGCGGCGCCGGCCATCGCCGCGCGGCTTCGCTGATATCGCGGCCAAGGCCCGTGACCTGATTCCCGTCGCCGACGAGGCGGCCGACGACGGCTTCGCCGATCAGTCCGTAGCCGCCGAGGACGAGCACCTTCTTGCCGGGACTATCGGGCATAGGCTGGCTTTCAGGCTGCCTCCAGCGCTGCCCTCACCGCGGCGATCGCATCATTGGCCTTCGAGGCATCCGGGCCGCCGGCTTGCGCCATGTCGGGCCGCCCGCCTCCGCCCTGCCCGCCCAATGCGGCCGAGGCGACGCGCACCAGGTCGACGGCGCTGAAGCGGCCGACGAGGTCGTCGGTGACGGCGACGACGACGCTTGCCTTGTTGTCCTCACCGGCGCCGACAAAGACCACCACGCCCGAGCCGAGCGAGGTTTTTCCCGCATCGGCCAGCGGCTTCAGATCCTTAGGCGACACGCCGGAAACCGCTTTGCCGAGGAAGCCGACACCGGCGACGGTCTCGTTCTCTGAGGGCCCGCCGGCCGCGGCACCGCCGCCGAGCGCCAGTTTCTTGCGCGCTTCGCTCAGTTCCTTCTCAAGCTTCTTGCGTTCCTCGAGCAGCGTCTCGACGCGAGCCGGCACGTCGGCGGGAGAAATCTTCAATGTCGAGGCGACGGCCTTCAGACGCCTGTCCTGCTCGTCGAGATGTTTGCGCGCGGCTTCGCCCGTCAGCGCCTCGATGCGGCGCACGCCGGCGGCGACCGCGCTGTCGGAGACGACACGGACCAGGCCGATATCGCCGGTCGCCCGCACATGGGTGCCGCCGCAGAGTTCGACCGAATAGGGCCGGTTGGCCTTGGCGCCATGCAGGCCGGTGCCCATCGACACGACGCGCACCTCGTCGCCGTATTTCTCGCCGAACAGCGCCATGGCGCCTTCGGCAATGGCGTCATCGACCGACATCAGCCGCGTCGTCACCGGGCTGTTCTGGACGACGATTTCGTTGGCCATGCGCTCGACCTCTTCGAGCTCCTCAGCCGAGATCGGCTTGTTGTGCGAGATGTCGAAACGCAGCCGCTCTGGCGCGACCAGCGAGCCTTTCTGCGCGACATGGGTGCCCAGCACTTCGCGCAGCGCCTCGTGGATCAGATGCGTCGCGGAATGGTTGGCGCGCAGCCTGGTGCGGCGCGCATGATCAACCTTCAGCTCGACGGCGGCACCGGTCTTGACCGTGCCGCTCGCCACCTTGCCCAGATGCACGAACAGGCCGTCAGCCTTTTTCTGCGTATCGGAGATTTCGATCGAGAAACCTTCGCCGGAGATCACGCCGGTGTCGCCCATCTGGCCGCCGGATTCGCCATAGAACGGCGTCTGGTTGACGACCACCGCCACCGCATCGCCCTTGCCGGCGCTGTCGACGGTCTCGCCGTTCTTGACCAGCGCCTGGATGAGGCCTTCCGCAGCTTCAGTCTCGTAGCCGAGGAATTCGGTGGCCCCGGTCTGTTCGCGCACCGAAAACCACACCGTTTCGGTGGCGGCCTCGCCGGACCCGGTCCAATGCTTGCGCGCTTCGGCCTTCTGCTGCTCCATCGCATGAGTGAAGCCGGCAAGGTCGACCGAGATGCTGCGCTGGCGCAGCGCGTCCTGCGTCAAATCGAGCGGGAAGCCATAGGTGTCGTAGAGCTTGAAAGCGGTCTCGCCGTCCAGCATGTCGCCGGCGTGCAGCGTTTCCGTCGCTTCCGAGAGCAGGCCGAGGCCGCGCACCAGTGTCTTGCGAAAGCGCGTCTCCTCAAGCTTCAGCGTTTCGGTAATCAACTGTTCGCCGCGCAGCAGTTCGGGATAGGCCTGGCCCATCTCGCGCACCAGCGCCGGCACCAGCTTCCACATCAATGGCTCTTTGGCGCCGAGCAGCTGCGCATGGCGCATGGCGCGGCGCATGATGCGGCGCAGCACATAGCCACGGCCTTCATTCGACGGCAGCACGCCATCGGCGACCAGGAAGGAGGACGAGCGCAGATGATCGGCGATGACGCGGAAGGAGGCGACCGTCTCTTTGTCAGGCCCCTGTCCGAGCGCGGACGACGCCGCATCGATCAGATGACGGAACAGATCGGTCTCAAAAACGCTTTCCACCCCTTGCAGGATGGAGGCCATCCGCTCCAGGCCCATGCCGGTATCGATCGACGGCCGCGGCAGGTCGATGCGCTCTTCCTTGGTGACCTGCTCATACTGCATGAACACCAGGTTCCAGAATTCGAGGAAGCGGTCGCCATCCTCTTCCGGGCTGCCGGGAGGACCGCCCCAGATGTGCTCGCCGCGGTCGATGAAAATCTCCGAGCACGGACCGCACGGTCCGGTGTCGCCCATTGCCCAGAAATTGTCCGAGGTCGGGATGCGGATAATGCGGTCGTCGGAGAAGCCGGCAATCTTCTTCCAGAAGCCGGCCGCCTCGTCATCGGTGTGATAGACGGTGACCAGCAGCTTGTCCTTGTTCAGCCCGAACTCCTTGGTGATCAGGTTCCAGGCCAACTCGATGGCGCGCTCCTTGAAATAGTCGCCGAAGGAGAAGTTGCCGAGCATCTCGAAGAAGGTCAGGTGGCGCGCGGTGTAGCCGACATTGTCGAGGTCATTGTGCTTGCCGCCGGCGCGCACGCTTTTCTGCGCGGTCGTGGCGCGCGAATAGGAGCGCTTCTCGAGACCGGTGAAGACGTTCTTGAACTGCACCATGCCGGCATTGGTGAACATCAGCGTCGGGTCGTTGCGCGGCACCAGCGGGCTCGAGGCCACGACCTCGTGGCCCTCCTTGCGGAAATAGTCGAGGAATGTCGACCGGATCTCGTTCACGCCACTCATCACTGCTGCCTTTTCGCGAAAACCGCCGGCACGGCCGGCGGAAACTGGTCTCTGCTTTTTAGAAGATCGACTTGGCCTTTTAGCGGGCACGCTTCACCCTGTCCAGAAACACGGAATTGGGCCAATCCAGCAGCTGCCAGGCTGCCTTCACGCTTGCCCAAAAACGAAAACCGCCGGCTCGAAGGCCGGCGGTTTGGAACGCGATACTAAAGAACTCGGTTACATAAGCATCAGATAATAGACCGGATTTATGGCCGAACTCTGACCATTGCCCTACATGGCGCCGGATTCTTCCTCGAAGCCGTCGTCTTCGCCGCGCTCAGGGCCGCCATTTTCGAGGAACTTCTCGGCGATCAGCCCGGCATTCTGCCGCAGCGCCAGTTCGATCTCGCGCGCCGTGTCGGGATTATCGCGCAGGAACAGCTTTGCGTTCTCGCGGCCTTGGCCGAGACGCTGCGAATTGTAGGAGAACCAGGCGCCTGACTTTTCGACCACGCCGGCCTTGACGCCGAGGTCGACCAGCTCGCCGGTCTTGGAGACGCCCTCGCCATACATGATGTCGAACTCGACCACCTTGAAGGGCGGCGCCAGCTTGTTCTTGACCACCTTGACGCGGGTCTGGTTGCCGACGACCTCGTCGCGGTCCTTGACCGAGCCGATGCGGCGGATGTCGAGGCGAACCGAAGCGTAGAATTTCAGCGCATTGCCGCCGGTGGTGGTTTCGGGCGAGCCGAACATGACGCCGATCTTCATGCGGATCTGGTTGATGAAGATGACCATGGTGTTGGAGCGCGAGATCGAGGCGGTCAGCTTGCGCAGCGCCTGGCTCATCAGACGAGCCTGCAGGCCGGGCAGCGAATCGCCCATCTCGCCTTCGATTTCAGCGCGCGGCGTCAGCGCCGCCACCGAATCGACCACCAGAACGTCGATGGCGCCGGAGCGTACCAGCGTGTCACATATCTCGAGCGCTTGCTCACCGGTGTCGGGCTGCGAGATCAAAAGGTTTTCCAGGTCGACGCCGAGCTTGCGGGCATAGACCGGGTCGAGCGCGTGCTCTGCATCGACGAAGGCGCAGATGCCGCCCTTCTTCTGGGCTTCCGCCACCGTGTGCAGCGCCAGCGTCGTCTTGCCCGAGCTTTCCGGCCCGTAGATCTCGACGATGCGGCCGCGCGGCAGGCCGCCGACGCCAAGCGCGATGTCGAGGCCAAGCGATCCCGTCGGCACAGTTTCGATCTCGACGACCTGCTCATTGGCACCGAGCCGCATGATCGAGCCCTTGCCGAAGGCGCGCTCGATTTGGGACAGCGCCGCGTCCAGAGCCTTTGATTTGTCCACCGCTTTGTCCTCTACAAGCCGCAAAGAATTCTGAGCCATGATACATCACCCCTTGGTCGTCAATTAAGGCCGGACAATCCGTAATCCCTGCCCAGTTTGTACCTTTTTTGTTCTCGTTTGGCAAGAGGGGTCAAATATCTGAAAATCAATCTTTATCCGGATTTGTTCTTTTTTTGTCTCATGGTTTGGTTTTCGCACGCATCCCGTATTGGGCCAAGCGCTCCGGCAGTTTGGCTCCGCCGAATCGCTGGCGCACAACCTAGCGCTTGTGCGGCTCGAATAACAAAGGTCATATCGCCGGCATGGTGAAATCTGCAAAAATCCTGGCGGTGGGCGGCGCCCATATCGACCGGCGCGGCCAGGTGTCCGGTGCTTACGTGCCCGCCGCCTCCAACCCCGGTACCATGCGCGAAGATGTCGGCGGCGGCGTCTTCAACGCGCTGCGCAGCCTCGTTCGGCGCGGCGTCTCGGCCTCGCTGATGTCGATGCGCGGCGGCGATGCAGCGGGCGAGACGGTTGCGCGCGCCATCATTGAGGCCGGCATTGCCGACCTGTCGGCGGTGTTCCTCGACCGCACAACGCCAAGCTACACCGCGCTGATCGACCGCGAAGGCGAGCTGATCACCGGCTTTGCCGATATGGCGCTTTACGATCTCGCCTTCCCCAAGCAGATCCGCCGCTCCAAGGTGCGCGAGGTGATCGCCGAGGCCGACGCGGTGCTGTGCGACGCCAATCTGCCGGCAACGGCCCTGGAGCGGCTGGTGGGGCTCGCCGCCGGCAAGCCGGTGTTCGCCATCGCCATCTCGCCGGCCAAGGTCGTGCGACTGATACCCGTGTTGAAAGGGCTCGCGCAGGTCTTCATGAACCGGCGCGAGGCCATGGTGCTGGCCGGCGTCGGCGCGAATGCCAGCGAGCGCGAGACTGTCGACGGTTTGCGCTGCAGCGGCCTCAGGAGTGGCGTGGTGACGGCAGGCGAAGGCCCGGTGCTGGGTTTCGACGAAGCCGGTGCCTTTTCCATCCTGCCGCCGACACCCAGAAAGGTCGCCGACGTCACCGGCGCCGGTGATGCGCTGGCCGGTGCTACCATCGCTGCGTTGCTGCGCGGCCTGCCCCTGCGCCAGGCATTGCGCGAGGGCGTGGCTGCGGCGACGCTCGCCATTGAAAGTGCGGACGCCGTGCCGGCTTTTACGACCGCGACCTTCAAAGAGGCGCTGGCTCTTGTGCCGGACGCGCAGGAAATGGCATGAGGGCGGCGAATTGCCATCGCCGGAGCGCGCCGTCCAGGGGGATGCGCAGCACTTCGGACCGGAGACCGTCATGACACCGCAAAGCGCCCGCCCCTTCATCGACATCCACCCGCCGGTGGCCGAGGCGCTCGCCGCCGGTCGCCCCGTGGTGGCCCTGGAAAGCACCATCATCACCCATGGCATGCCCTACCCCGACAATGGCGCCATGGCGGCCAATGTCGAAAAGATCATTCTGGACAATGGCGCGGTGCCAGCGACGATCGCCGTAGTCGCCGGGCGCATCAAGATCGGCCTGTCGGACGGCGAGCGCGAGTCGCTGGCCATGACCGGCGACGCCATGAAGCTGTCGCGCGCCGATCTCGGCTTTGCGGTCGCTGAAGGCCGCACCGGCGGCACCACGGTCGCCGCCACCATGATCGCGGCTGACATGGTCGGCATAAATGTGTTCGCCACCGGCGGCATTGGCGGCGTCCACAAGGGCGCGGAAAAGAGTTTCGACATCTCCGCCGACCTCGACGAACTGGCGCGCACACCGGTCATCGTCGTCTCGGCCGGCGCCAAGGCGATCCTCGACATCGAAAAGACGCTGGAAGTGCTGGAGACGCGCGGCGTGCCGGTGATCGGCCATGGCTGCGAAACCATGCCCGCTTTCTGGTCGCGCCAGTCGCGCTTCCGCGCCCCGCTGACGCTGCACAAGCCCGAAGAGATCGCGCATTTCTACAAGACCCGCGCTGCGCTGGGCCTGGGCGGCGGCATGCTGATCGCCAACCCGGTGCCGGAGGACGACGAAATCCCGGCCGACGAGATGGCCGGCTATATCGAGGCCGCGCAGAAGGCGGCCGAAGTGCAGAATGTGACGGGGAAAGCGGTGACGCCGTTCCTGTTGGGCAAAATCCTTGAACTGACCGGCGGCCGGAGTTTGAAGACGAATATTGCGCTGGTCGAAAACAATGCGCGGCTGGCGGCGAGGATTGCGAAGGCGCTGTAGGGCTGTCTTCTACGCCGGCGGGACAGCACCCCCCTCTGTCCTGCCGGACATCTCCCCCGCAAGGGGGGAGATCGGCAGTTTCACCCTCGCCTGCTTTCTTCGACGTTGAAGATTGGCGAAAGCGTTGATGACATCCAATCTCTCCCCTTGCGGGGGAGATGGCCGGCAGGCCAGAGGGGGGTGTGAAGGAACTCGGCGTTTCCGCTACTTCCCCGCCCTTCGCCCAGCCTCATACGCCCGGCGTGCCCACACCCTCATCTCATCCGGATCGTCGAACGCATCGTCCGGAATACTCCAATACGGCATCGCAACCAGTTTGCCGTGGCGCGTGCCGGTGTAGGTCCATTGCTTGCAGCCGGCGGCTTCGAATTCCGGCGCACTTTGTTCGTCGGCCTTGAGCAGCAATTCGCCGCGGAGCACGATGGCGACGATGACGCCGTCGAAATAGATGCCCTTGCCGCCGAACAGCTTTCGGATACTAACCGGGCCGAGGCCTTCGAACAGTTCGGCAATGCGCTCATTGTCCATGCCGCAATCATGTCATCGCGATCTTGCCTTGTCATCGCCGCAACCAAAACCATGCTGACAAGTTGAAGCCAGTTCACCGGAGTATTGCGATGCCGCTTCTGCTCAAGGGTTCATGCCGCTGTGATGCCGTCCATTTCGAGGTGGAGAGCCATACGCCGGTGCCGTTCATGCTGTGCTACTGCTCGATCTGCCGCAAGCAGCAGGGCGGCGGCGGTTTCGCCATCAATCTCGGCGCCGACTACAAGACGCTGAAGATCAAGGGCAAGCGCAGCCTCGGCGTCTACCAGGCCGAGATCGAGGATGACGAGCATCCTAACTGCGAGATTTCGACAGGCGAGCGCAATTTCTGCAAGAAATGCGGTTCGGCGCTATGGCTCTACGATCCGACCTGGCCGGAACTGGTGCACCCCTTCGCCTCGGCGATCGACAGCGAACTGCCGAAGCCGCCGGAAAAGGTGCATCTGATGCTGAAATACAAGGCGAACTGGGTCGAGCCGGTGATTGGCAAGAAAGACAAGGTGTTCGACGTCTATCCCGAGGAATCGATCGCTGACTGGCACAAGCGGACAGGGATGTGGGTGAAGTAGCGTGCTCCTCCCCGTTCACGGGAGGGGCGGCGCAGACCTCGGATAGGGAAGCGCCGCCCCTCATCCGTCACTTCGTGACACCTTCTCCCCGTAAACGGGGCGAAGGAAGTACCTCAGGCGGAAGCGCGTGCTTCTGCCAGCGCCTTGAGATCGGCGGGCTTGAGCTCAACCGATTCGCCGCAGCCGCAGGCCGAACTCTGGTTCGGGTTGTGGAAGGTGAAGCCGGTGCGCAGCGTCGTTTGCTCGAAATCCATCTCGGTGCCGAACAGGAAAAGGGCTGCTTCCGGGGCGACATAGACATGGGCGCCATCGCGCTCGATGTGGTCGTCCTTGGTGTTGGGCTCGGTCACCAGGTCGACCGTGTATTCCATGCCGGCGCAGCCACCCTTCTTGATGCCGAGGCGAATGCCATGCGCATTGTCGCGGGTGGCGACGATCTCGCGCACCCGGTCGGCGGCCTTTTCGGTCATCGTGATGACGGCGAAGCGTCCCATTCTTTTTCCTCTTCCATTCCATGCAGGTTCAAGGCCCGCCGAATGATTCCGCACCTAAAATGGTGAAGTTTTACCACTGGCGCAAGTACGCCAGTCTCTGCCAGCCTCAGTACCAGCCCACCGCCACCTGCGCCTCCTCCGACATGCGGTCGGGCGACCATGGCGGGTCGAAGGTCATGTTGACCTCGACGCCGGAGACGCCTTCGACGGCGCCGACGGCGTTTTCAACCCAGCCCGGCATTTCGCCGGCCACCGGGCAGCCGGGCGCGGTCAGCGTCATGTCGATCTTGACCGAGCGGTCGTCCTCGATGTCGATCCTGTAGATCAAGCCGAGCTCGTAGATGTCGGCCGGGATTTCCGGGTCGTAGACCGTCTTCAGCGCCGAGACGATATCGTCGGTCAGCCGCGCCAGTTCATCGGCCGGAATGGTCGAAGCGGAAACCAGCGGATTGATGGCTGCTTCCGGCGCGGTGGTGTGGCTCGCATCATCCATGGTCGTCATCCAAAGAACTTGCGCGCCTTTTCAAGCGCTTCGGCCAAAGCGTCGACTTCGGCCCGGGTATTATACATGCCGAACGATGCCCTGCATGTGGAGGTTACGCCAAAGCGTTTCAACAGCGGCTGGGCGCAATGGGTCCCGGCGCGTACCGCCACGCCTTGCCTGTCTATCACCATCGACACGTCATGGGCATGAATGCCCTGCAATTCGAAGGAAATGATGGCGCCCTTGCCGGGAGCATCGCCGAAGATGCGCAGCGAGTTGATGGCACGCAACCGCTCATGCGCATAGGTCTTGAGATCGGCTTCGTGGGCAGCGATGCGCTCGCGGCCGATCTTTTCCATGTATTCGAGGGCTGCACCCAGACCGATCGCCTGGACGATCGGCGGCGTACCGGCCTCGAAACGATGCGGCGGCTCGTTGTAGGTGACGATGTCTTCCGTCACCTCCTCGATCATCTCGCCGCCGCCCATGAACGGGCGCATGCCCTGCAGAATGTCCTTCTTGCCGTAAAGCACGCCGATGCCCGAGGGGCCGTAAACCTTGTGCCCGGTGAAGACGAAGAAATCGCAGTCGAGGTCCTGGACGTCGATCGGCATATGCACGGCGCTCTGGCTGCCGTCGACCAGCACCGGAATGCCGCGGGCATGCGCGATGCGCACGATCTCCTTGATCGGCGTCACCGTGCCCAGCGCATTCGACATATGCGTGATGGCGACGAGCTTCGTCTTGGCTGTCAGGCGCTTTTCGAATTCCTCGATGTGGAAGACGCCGAGATCGTCGACCGGCACCCATACCAGCTTGGCGCCCTGGCGTTCGCGGATGAAATGCCACGGCACGATGTTGGAGTGGTGCTCCATGATCGACAGCACGATCTCGTCGCCCTCGCCGATGTTGGGCATGCCATAGCCGTAGGCGACGGTGTTGATCGCCGCGGTCGTGTTCGAGGTGAAGACGATGTTGTCGGTGCTCGGCGCGTTGAGGAAGCGGCGCACCGTCTCGCGCGCCTTCTCATAGGCGTCGGTCGCCGCGTTGGACAGGAAATGCAGGCCACGATGGACGTTGGCGTATTCCTGGGAATAGGCGTGCTGGATCGTATCCAGCACCACCTGCGGCTTCTGCGCCGAGGCGCCATTGTCGAGATAGACGAGCGGTTTGCCGTAGACTTCGCGCGACAGGATCGGGAAGTCGCGGCGGATCGCCTCGACGTCATAAGGGGTGGTTTCGAGTTTTTGGTCCATTACAACTTCAAAGCCTCATTCCGTCACCCACCCCTCATCCGTCTCGGCGCTACGCGCCGATCCACCTTCTCCCACAAGGGGAGAAGGCTGGGCGCTTCTTCTTTCTCCCCTTGTGGGAGAAGGTGGCCGAGCGAAGCTCGGTCGGATGAGGGGTGTTCGCTAGGCGAATCACCTCTTACCCATGCGCCACGAACCAGTCGTCGAGCCGTGTTTCCAGGGCCTCGACGATGGTTTCGTCGTCCAGTTCCTCGATCACCTCGGCCACGAACGCTTTTACCAGGAGCCCTCGCGCGGTCTTCTCGTCGATGCCGCGCGCCATCAGGTAGAACAGATGGTTGTGGTCGATCTCGGTGACGGTCGCGCCATGGCCGCAGACGACGTCGTCGGCAAAGATTTCGAGCTCAGGCTTGGTCGAGAACTCACCGTCATCGGACAGAAGCAGCGTGTTGCAGGCCATCTTGGCGTTGGTCTTCTGCGCGTACTGATGGACATTGATGCGGCCCTGGAAGATGCCGCGCGCCTTCCCGGTCACGACATTGCGGATCACTTCCGTCGAGGTCGTGTGCGGCACGGCATGGTCGAGCACCATGGTCACATCAGTGTGGGTGTCGCCGGCCAAAAGGTTGATGCCGCGCAATTTGAAGTCGGCGCCTTCGCCGGTCGTCCTGACCACGATCTCCTGGCGCACAAGCTTGCCGCCGGCATTCATGAAGAACACGGTCAGCTTCGAATTCTTGCCGAGATGCGCCTTGAACTGCGCAAGATGCGTGGCCGTTTCCGCCTGCTCCTGGACGATCAGCCAGGTCACCTCGGCGCCTTCGCCCAGAACGAGCTGGCTGACCGAGCTGCCCAGTGACGCGCCCTCGCCGGCCTGACGCTCGACGATAGCCGCTTTGGCGCCCGCGCCGACACGCACGGGAAAGCGCACATGCACCTGGCCGCCGGCCTGCAGGTTCTGCAATTCGATCGGCTTTTCCAGTGCCGCGCCATCGGCGATGTCGACGAAATAGCCGTCGGCGACGAAGGCGGTGTTCAGCGCGCCGATGGCGTCATCGCTGCCATAGGGATCGAGGCCGGGCGCGATCGAGCCATCGGTCAGCTTTTCCGACAGGCGATGGACAATCACGCCCTCGATCGCGGGGAATTTCGCGCTCGAGACGCCGTTCAGTACGGCCAACACGGCGGAGCCTTCGACGATTGGCGCCAGCGCCTTGGCGGCGGCCGTGGGATCGAAAGCCGGCACCGAAGCCAGCAGGCGGCGCAGATCCGTATAATGCCAGGATTCGATGCGCCGCGTCGGCAGGCCGTGCTTGATCGCCTCGATGGCGTCGTCGCGCTTCAGCATCACCGCGCCGTCGCCGGGCAGCAGCGACAGCCGCTCGCCGAAGGCGTCGATCAGCGCCGTCTCGGCCTGGGTGCGCTGGGGTGTCGAGTGCATGTTCATAAGCTTCGCCTCTGGCATCTCACGCGGCTTCGCCGATCACGCCGGCATAGCCATTGGCCTCGAGATCGAGCGCCAGCGACTTGTCGCCGGACTTGATCACCTGGCCCTTGTAGAGGACGTGCACCGAGTCCGGCACGATGTGTTCGAGCAGGCGCTGGTAGTGGGTGATGACGACGATGGCGCGGTCGGGCGAACGCAGTGCGTTGACGCCGTCCGAGACGATCTTCAGCGCATCGATGTCGAGGCCGGAATCGGTCTCGTCGAGCACGCAGAGTTTCGGCTCCAGGAGCTTCATCTGCAGGATCTCGGCGCGCTTCTTCTCGCCGCCGGAGAAGCCGACATTGAGCGGCCGCTTCAGCATCGCCATGTCCATATTGAGCGAGGCGGCCGCTTCCTTCACCCGCTTCAAAAATTCCGGGATTTTCAGCGGCTCCTCGCCGCGCGCCTTGCGCTGCTCGTTCATCGCCACTTTGAGGAATTCCATGGTCGCGACGCCCGGTATCTCCATCGGATACTGGAAGGCGAGGAAAATGCCCGCCGTGGCGCGCTCGGCCGGGTCCATTTCGAGGATCGACTGGCCGTTGTAGAGGATGTCGCCTTCGGTGACCTCATAGTCCTCGCGGCCGGCGAGGATGTAGGACAGCGTCGACTTGCCCGAGCCGTTCGGGCCCATGATGGCGGCGACCTCGCCGGCTTTCACCGTCAGGTTCAGGCCGCGGATGATCTCGGTGCCGTCATCGACGATGCGGGCATGCAGGTTCTTGATCTCAAGCATTCTTTTCTTTCCTGAATATCTTTCCGGTCAGCCGACCGAGCCCTCAAGGCTGATGCCGATCAGCTTCTGCGCCTCGACGGCGAACTCCATCGGCAGTTGCTGGATGACATCCTTGACGAAGCCGTTGACGATCAGAGCGATCGCCTCTTCCTCGGGAATGCCACGTTGCATGACGTAGAATTTCTGGTCCTCGGAAATCTTCGACGTCGTCGCCTCATGCTCGAACTGCGCCGTCGAGTTCTTGGCTTCCATGTAGGGCACGGTGTGCGCGCCGCACTGGTCGCCGATCAACAGCGAGTCGCAATTGGTGAAGTTGCGGGCGTTGGTCGCCTTGCGGTGGGCCGAGACCTGTCCGCGATAGGTGTTTTGCGAGAAGCCGGCGGCGATGCCTTTGGAGATGATGCGGCTCGACGTGTTCTTGCCGAGATGGATCATCTTGGTGCCGCTGTCGACCTGCTGGTAGCCGTTCGACACGGCGATCGAATAGAACTCGCCAGAGGAATCGTCGCCGCGCAGGATGCAGCTCGGATATTTCCAGGTGATGGCCGAACCGGTCTCGACCTGCGTCCACGAGATCTTCGAACGGTCGCCACGGCAGTCGCCGCGCTTGGTGACGAAGTTGTAGATGCCGCCCTTGCCCTCGGCGTCGCCGGGGTACCAGTTCTGCACCGTCGAATATTTGATCTCGGCATCGTCGAGCGCCACGAGTTCGACGACCGCCGCATGCAGCTGGTTTTCGTCGCGCTGCGGCGCCGTACAACCTTCGAGATAGGAGACATACGCCCCCTCCTCGGCGATGATCAGCGTGCGCTCGAACTGGCCGGTGTTCTTCTCGTTCATGCGGAAATAGGTCGACAGTTCCATCGGGCAGCGTACGCCCTTGGGCACGAAGACGAACGAGCCGTCGGTGAACACAGCCGAATTCAGCGTGGCGTAGAAATTGTCGGAGGTCGGCACGACCGAGCCGAGATACTTCTGCACCAGTTCCGGATGCTCGCGGATGGCTTCCGAGATCGAGCAGAAGATGACGCCGGCCTGCGCCAACTCCTTCTTGAAGGTGGTGACGACGGAGACGGAATCGAACACCGCGTCGACCGCGACACGGCCCGATTTGTAGACATTGTCGCTGGGCTCCTCGAGATCGGAGGCGTCGGTCTTCTGCACGCCGGCAAGGATTTCCTGTTCCCTGAGCGGAATGCCGAGCTTCTCGTAGACCTTCAGGATTTCGGGATCGACATCGCTCAGCGACGTCGGGCCGGGCGTGCTCTTGGGCGCCGCGTAGTAGTAAATGTCCTGGAAGTCGATCTTCGGATAGTTGACGCGCGCCCATGTCGGCTCTTCCAGCGTCAGCCAGCGCCGATAGGCTTCCAGACGCCATTCCAGCATCCAAGACGGTTCATCCTTCTTGGCCGAAATGAAACGGATGATGTCTTCGCTCAGGCCCTTGGGGGCCTTGTCGACGGCGATCTCTGTCTGGAATCCGTATTTGTATTGGTCGACGTCGATCTTTCGGACCCGATCGATCGTGTCCTGCACAGCAGGCATAAGCGTTCTCCATCCACGCCGGGGTCAAGGCCCGACAGTTTTCAAACTATGGCATCGCCAAGGGCTGCCCCGTGAGGCGCCGAAGGCGGCGTAAGTTCCATATAGTGCGTCTCGACCGGGAATTCACCCGGCCACTTGCAGACGCACGGCTCTACCAGGCCGTAGGGCCTGAATTCTTTGTCGCCGCCTCAGGCGGCTTGTTCCCTGCCCGCCCGGCGCTGGGCAATCCCCGCCAGCGCAGTGCGGAACAGATCGATATCCCCGGCGCTCGTCGCGTGGCCGACGGACACGCGCAAAGCGCCGAGGCTGTCGCCATAACCCATGGCTTTCAGCACATGGCTCGGCCCGACCTTGCCCGACGAACAGGCCGAGCCCGCCGACAGCGCAATGCCGGCCAGATCGAAAGCGATCTGGGCCGTCTCGGCCTTGACGCCGGGAATAGCGAAGAATGTCGTATTGGCAAGCCTTGGCGCGCCGGTTCCGAAGATTTCTGCGTCCGGCACCAGTGTTTTGATGATGGTTTCGACTTCATCGCGGCGAAGCCCCACCGCGTCCATGGTCTGCAATCCGGCCAAAGCCTGCCGCGCTGCGGCGCCAAAGCCGGCGATGGCCGCCAGGTTTTCGGTGCCACCGCGATGGCCCTTTTCCTGGCCGCCGCCATTGATCAGCGGTTTCGGCATCATCAGATCGGCTGCCGCAACGATGGCGCCAACGCCCTTGGGGCCGCCGATCTTGTGCGAGGACAGAATCAAATAGTCGGCGTAAGGCGCTGACATATCGATGGAAACGCGGCCTGCAGCCTGCACTGCGTCGACCACCAGAATGCCGCCCGCCGCCTTGACGATTGCGGCGATGACCTCGACCGGCTGGATGACGCCGGTCTCGTTGTTGGCGGCATGGATTGCCACCAGCGGCAGGCCTTCAGCCTTGTCATGCGTGGCCAGAGCGGCTGTCAGTTGAGCGAGATTGGCGATGCCGTTGGCATCGACGCCGATCCGCGTCACCTGCGCGGCCGGAAAACGGCCGCCATTGAGCAGGCAAGGGTGATCGGCTTCGCAGACATAGAGCCGGCTCATCCGCACCGTGCCACGGCCCATCTGCCAATCCGGCGTCAAAAGCGTCGAGGCAGCCTCGGTCGCGCCGGAGGTAAACACGACATATTCGGGTTTCGCATTGACCAGCTGAGCCACGTCGCGCCTGGCGTTCTCGATCAGCCGGCGCGCCGCGCGGCCCTCGGCATGCACCGAGGACGGATTGGCGACGAGATCGAGCGCGGCAATCATCGCTTCACGCGCCTCACTGAGGAGCGGCGCGCTGGCATTGTAGTCGAGATAGGCGCGTGCTGCGGCCATTTTCGCTCAATCGATCCCGTCAAAACCCATTCCGTAGGGATAGCGCGTTATTTCCTTGAAATTGCAAGGCAAGACGTCCTATTTACGCGGCTTGCGGCGGGGATGGCCGGGCCGTCACGGCTGGCCATCCAGTTTTGAACAATTCTAAACTAGCTTCTAAGAAGACGCTCGCCCTGCGTCAAGGCCAGAGGAAAGAGTTGTTCCGGGCGCCGCGCATTCTTATGCCACGTGGAGTATTTTATGCCTGAGGTCATTTTCACCGGTCCGGCCGGCCGCCTGGAGGGCCGCTACCAACCTTCCAAGGAAAAGAGCGCGCCGATTGCCATCGTGTTGCATCCGCACCCGCAGTTCGGCGGCACGATGAACAACAAGATCGTCTATGACCTCTTCTACATGTTCCAGAAGCGAGATTTCACCACGCTTCGCTTCAATTTCCGCGGCATCGGCCGCAGCCAGGGCGAATTCGACCACGGCACCGGCGAATTGTCGGATGCGGCCGCAGCGCTCGACTGGGTGCAGTCGCTGCATCCGGATTCCAAGAGCTGCTGGGTAGCCGGCTATTCCTTCGGCTCGTGGATCGGGATGCAGCTTCTGATGCGCCGTCCCGAGATCGAAGGCTTCATCTCGATCGCGCCGCAGCCCAACACCTATGATTTCTCGTTCCTGGCGCCCTGCCCGTCATCAGGCCTGATCATCCATGGCGATGCCGACAAGGTGGCGCCGCCCAAGGATGTGCAGGGCCTGGTCGACAAGCTGCACACGCAAAAGGGCATCACCATCACCCAGAAGACGTTGCCCGGCGCCAACCATTTCTTCTCCAATGATGCCGACCTGCTGCTCGAGGAATGCGCCGACTATCTCGACCGCCGGCTGGCCGGCGAATTGTCCGACCCGCGGCCGAAGCGGCTGCGCTAGAGGCCTGGCCTCTCTGTGCCATGCGCATTCGTGCCCGTGACGGGCGCGAATGCCGTTTCTGCTGATCCATATGATCTGGCCCGCCTGACATGTGGCGCGGCCTGCCTGAACGGTGCAGAATGCCGGTTCAGGAAGCCGAAGAAGGCGTGACCGATAATGTATCAACCTCCTCATTTCATAGAGACGCGCCAGGACGTCCTGCACGGCCTGATCCGCGCCCATCCGCTGGGGTTGCTGATTTCAAATGGACAGGACGGCCCCATCGCCAACGCCATCCCGTTCCTGCTCGACGCCGAGACGGGGCCGAACGGCAGGCTGCGGGCGCACCTTGCCAAGGCCAACCCGCAATGGCGGCTGCTCGCCAACAATCCGGCATCGCCCGTGCTGGTCGTGTTCCAGGGCGCCGACGCCTATGTGACGCCGTCCTGGTATGAGACCAAGCGCGAGACCGGCAAGGTCGTGCCGACCTGGAACTATGCCATCGTCCAGGTGCGCGGAACGGTCAGAGTGATCGACGATGCGGAGTGGATCGCGCAGCAGATTTCCGATCTGACGCTATCCCAGGAAGGCGCCCGCAAGACACCCTGGGCGGTCACCGATGCGCCGCCGACCTTCATCCAGTCGCAGATCAAGGGTATCATCGGGCTGGAGATCGAGATCGCCGAGATCAGCGGCAAGTGGAAGGTCAGCCAGAACCGCCCTGTCGCCGATCGCGTCGGTGTCGCCGAAGGGCTGGAGAAGGAAGCCGCCGGCGCGCCCGACATGGCCGGGCTGGTTCGGAGCTGGGGCGGCATCGACAGCCAATAGCCGCAGCGGCTATATATCGCTGGATGCAAGGGCGCAGGCAATTCAAGGGTTTGCCCGGGTTGCCCCAATGCCGAGATTCGTTTGCCGCGGTGCACCGTTGCGGTCTGGTTTGCGAGCCCGCCGGAACAGCCGGAACGTCGTTTTAGGAACCGGCAATCCGTTTGTCGTGTGGCGGAAGATAAACCCCAGCCGTGTAAAGACCAGCGCGGTAGCGATGGCAACGGCACAACCGAGACCGAAGCCGGCGACGGTGTCGCTCGGATAGTGTGCGCCGACAAAAATCCGGGTCGACGCGATGGCCAGGGTCACGGCCAACAGCATCCATTTGCGCTGTGGTAACATCAGCAACGCCAGTCCGAAAATGACGCCCATCGTCGTGGCATGGCCCGACGGGAAACTGGCAAAGCTCGCCTCCATTGCAAAAGGATGCAGCGATAGATCGCCGAGCTTGCTGAAATTCATCGGCCTGGCTCTTCCGACGCCATATTTCAGCACATTGACGACCAGAGCGGACGCTGCGATCGAACCCACTACTATGAAAGCAAAAGAGGTCCAGTTGTAGAGGGTCATCCGCGCGCGCCTGGAAAGACTGCGCCAATCCGTCAGATTCGCGGCAAGCAGCATCAGTGCCGACGGGATGAGATACCAGCCGCCCAGGCCGAAGACGGTGAAAAATTCTGTGAAGCGTTTGAAGCCGGGCGACCACTGCCTCACCATCGCCCCTGCTGCGTCGTCAAAACGGATCGAGACCGCGATCGTCAGCAAAAGCCAGGCCACAGCCCAGACCGACCACAGGATTTTCGGGTAGCGGGCCGGGCGCGTTGCCAGGCGCCGCCGCACGATGCGCATCGTGTCGAGGAGATTGTCGCGCGACCGACGAAACACCACAGAGGGCGTCACGGCGGTTTTCACTTGGCCACCCGGTAGAGGCCAAGTGACAGCCTGTCGCCCGAGGAATAATTAAGGCCGTCGATCTCGGCCAGGCGGTTGGCCGTCTTGCCTTGCGCGGCCAGCATGTCGTTCAGCTTCTTCTCGTCGGCGACAGGTGCCAGCCCGAGCGCGCAGGCCGGATCGCCGAGCAAGTGTCCGGCGACGCCGTCGACGTCGGTCAAGATTGTCTTGGTCCCGACCAGGAAGACAAGGCTCGGTTCGTGATATGGCGCCGAGGCAAGCACGGTTGTGTCGCAGGGACGGTTCACGTCGACCGCGGCCTTGATCGCCGGGCTCAGCCAGATCGGCTTCAGCGACGGGGCAATCATCCCGAACAGCAACCCAAGGGTGATGCCGGCGCCGGCCGCGATCGCGCCGATGCGGGGGAGCGGCACCTGCAAACGGCGGGGAAAGGCGAGATAGCCGGTGACGAGCGCGGCAAGTGCGGCCGGAATGCTCCACCACGAGAATGCCTTGGCGAGATAGATCGGCGCGCCAACCGAGACAACGGCCAGGCCGATGCTGACCAGGACAAGACCGAAGGCGGTCGACCACCAAAGCCATGACTGCCAGCGCTTGAGCGGTGCATTGGCGTCTTCCGGCTGCAGGGTCAGAAGCCAGCCGACCAGCAGCGCCATGCCGGGATAGGCCGGCAGCACATAATGCGGCAGCTTGGTCGGGATCAGCTCGAACACCAGCCAGAACGGGATGTACCAGGCAAGACAAAAGCGCAGGCGCGGATCGTCGCGCAAGCGGTTGAGCGCCTGCAGCCCGGCGCCGACCGCAATCAGCCCGAACGGCCACATGAACAGCGAATAGGTCAGCACATAGAAACCGGGCGGGATGCCGTGCGATTCCTCGCCGGAGGCGACCTTGCCCAGCATGTCCTTGCCAACCGCTTGCTGCAGGAAGGCGCCATGGCTCTTCCAGGTGATCAGCGCGAGCCAGGGCAGTGCGATCAACAGCACGATCAAAAGGCCGCGGCCGACTTTCAGGTTCTTCAACCAGCGCCCATCGCGCTCGAAAGCAAACAGCGCGGCAACTGTCAGCGCCGACAACAGAGGCGCGATCGGCCCCTTGATCAGGATCGCAATGCCCTGCGCCACCCAGAATATCCACCAGAGGTGGCCGGCCACCGGTTCGTTGCGACGCGAGGCGGTGTAGATCCGCGCCAGGGCGCCTTGCGCCGCAACGCAGCAGGCCAGAAGCATGGCGTCGGTCTTGGCGTCGCGGCCTTCGAAGGCGGTGGCGAAGATCGCTGCCATGATCAGCCCGGCCGCGAGGCCGGCATTGGCGCCGAAAAGACTGGCGCCTGTCCAGGCGATCGCCACCACGGCAATGGCGATACCCAGCGCCGAGACCAGACGATAGACCCAGATCGGCGCCCCGGCGCCCTCGCCGCTCAGCGCCACGGCCGACGATTGCAGCCAGTAGATGCCGACCGGCTTTTGATAGCGCGACATGTCCTGGAAGCGGATGTCGACATAATCGCCGGTTTCGACCATCTGCTTGGTGGCCTGGACGAAACGCGATTCATCGCGGTCGATCGGCGGCAGCGAAGCCAGCCCACTAGCCGTCAGCAGCAGGCTGAACAGCAAAAGCAGGACGTAGTTCCTGTTCATCGCGACCACCGGATCCTGCCTTGACCAGACTTTCTTCAGTCGACCTTTGTCATCGCCGCCGCTTTGCGCTCATTGGCGATGAGCCAGAGATTCCTGACGTAAATCAGCATGCCCATGGCCTGGCCGGCGATGAACACCGGGTCCTGGCGCACGATGGCATAGATCAGCAACAGGCCGCCGCCGAACAGCGAAAAGAACCAGAAAGCGACCGGCACGACACTGCGCTTGGCCTTTTCCGAGGCGAGCCACTGCACGACGAAGCGCATAGTGAAGAAGAACTGGGCGACGAAGCCGAGCAGGATCCAGGCATCGAACTGCTTGATGAAAACCTGGTGCAGCCAGGTCGCCAGTTCCTGAAACACATTAGCCATGCGTGATTTCCTCTACCTTT
Organism: Mesorhizobium sp. WSM4306; assembly: GCF_007003975.1. Classification (GTDB taxonomy): domain Bacteria; phylum Pseudomonadota; class Alphaproteobacteria; order Rhizobiales; family Rhizobiaceae; genus Mesorhizobium. The sequence goes on along the minus strand of NZ_VFTC01000014.1, from coordinate 76,395 downwards.
GGCATCCTGCGGCGCCTGCGCCGAAGCCACCAGACGCCGGCCAGATCGAGCGCGCCTTGCAGGCCGCGGTCGAAGATGCCGTAATTCGACTTGCCGTGGCGGCGGGAACGGTCGACGACGTCGCAGTGCACGACGCGGTAGCCTTCCTGGATGACCAGCGCCGGAACAAACCGATGCGTGCCGTCGAAGAACGGCAGTTTGCGCAGGATATCGGTGTGGATCGCCTTCAGGCCGCAACCGGTGTCGCGGGTGTCGTCATGCAGGATCGCGCCCCGCAGCCAGTTGGCGAAACGCGACGCCAATTGCTTGATCTTGCTGTCGCGGCGCTTCAGCCGCTGCCCTTGCGCGGCGCCGACATCGGGCCCCGCCTGGCGCAGCGCGTCGACCAGCACGGGGATATATTGGGGATCGTTCTGGCCGTCGCCATCGATGGTGGCGACGATGGCGCCGCGCGCCGCCCAGGCGCCGGAGCGCACCGAAAGCGACTGGCCGGCGGATTTTTCGTGGCGCAGCTGACGAAGCGGAAACGGGCGTTTGACCGCCTCGGCGGCAAGCACGGAAGCCGTATCGTCGGTCGAACCGTCATTGACGACGATGATTTCGAAGTCGCGTCCGGTCATGGCGGCCTCGATCTCATCGATCAGAAGCGGCAGGTTCGCCGCCTCGTTGCGGCAAGGAATGACGATGGATATCAATGCGTCCGGCATATGTCGCGTCGGGCTCTGTCACAGGATATGGCATTTTGGCGGATGCCGTGCGGTGCCGTTCCAGCGGATCGAAGGTTGCATGAACCCGTTGGCGCGGCGCCTCATTACGCCAGCCGGCACGATGAAGCAAGCGCGCGCGGCAGCGCAGCATATGCCGTCTCTGCGGACGCAAAACCGGAAACCACTTTTGCTTCGGTCGCTTGGATGCTAAACGCCCGCGTTCGTATAACGCCCGGGCAGTTGGGGTCCGGCGCTTTCAGGAAGAAACAATGTCTGCCTTCAAATCCGATTTCCTGCGCGTCATGAGCGAGCGCGGTTTCATCCACCAGATCTCGGATGAGACCGGGCTGGATCAACTTTTCGCGAAGGAAACGGTGACCGCCTATGTCGGCTACGACGCCACCGCGACCAGCCTGCACATCGGCAATCTGATTTCGGCGACCATGCTCTACTGGATGCAGGAGACCGGTCATCGGCCGATCGCGCTGATGGGCGGCGGCACCTCGATGATCGGCGACCCGTCCTTCCGCGATGACCAGCGCAGCCTTTTGACGCCGGAGGCGATTGCCACCAACATCGAAGGCATCAAGCGCATTTTTGGCCGCATCCTGCGCTTCGGCGATGGCGCCAACGACGCCATCATGGTCAACAATGCCGACTGGTTGATGAAGCTCAACTATGTCGAGTTCCTGCGCGATGTCGGCCGCCACTTCTCGGTCAACCGGATGCTCACCTTCGACAGCGTCAAGCTCAGGCTCGATCGCGAACAGTCGCTGTCGTTCCTCGAATTCAACTACATGATCCTGCAGGGCTATGATTTCGTCGAGCTCAGCCGCCGCCTCGATTGCCGGCTGCAGATGGGTGGTTCGGACCAGTGGGGCAACATCATCAACGGCGTCGATCTCGGCCACCGCATGGGTACGCCGCAGCTCTATGCGCTGACCACACCGCTTCTGACGACATCGTCGGGGGCCAAGATGGGCAAGTCGGCCAAGGGCGCGGTCTGGCTGAACGGCGACCTCTTCTCGCCCTATGATTTCTGGCAGTACTGGCGCAACACCGAGGACGCCGACGTCGAGCGCTTCCTGAAGATCTTCACCCGCCTGCCACTGTCGGAGATCGCGCGGCTGGCCGCCCTTGGCGGTTCCGAGATTAACGAGGCCAAGAAGGTGCTGGCGACGGAAACCACGGCCATCGTGCACGGCCGAGAGGCGGCGCTCGCAGCCGAGGAAACCGCGCGCAAGACGTTCGAGGAAGGCGTGACCGCCTCAAGCCTGCCGACCGTCGGAGTCGACGGCGCAGCGCTCGAAGCCGGCATCGGCATCCTGTCGCTGCTCGTCACCGCAGGCCTTGCCGGGTCCAACGGCGAGGCGCGGCGTCACATTCAGGGCGGCGCCGTGCGCCTCAACGACCAGCCAATATCGGATGACCGCAGGATGGTGACGCCTCGGGATCTCAGTCCGGAAAACGTCGCAAAGCTTTCATTGGGCAAGAAAAAACACGTTCTGGTGCGGCCGGCCTGACGAGCCCCTACCGATATTCGAAGATCGAGCGGAAAATGCCCGGCGCGATCACCGATAGCGGGTTGATGTCCAGCACCGGCTTGTTGGCATTGCCCTTGAGCCGGTAGGTGACGCCGATCAGGCCGCGGTCGCGGCCATTGCCGAGCAGCGCGCCGACCAGCGGCAATTCGCCGAAGATGCGGTTGAGGCCATAGGCCGGCATGAACGTGCCAGTCATGTCCATATTGTTGTTCTGGTCGTAGAGTGTCCCCTGGAACGTGGTGCCGATGCGCGGACCGCGCAGCACGCCATTGGCCAGCTTCAGATAACCGCTTCCCTTGTCGATCTCGGTAAAGCCGCGCTCGAACTGTACCCGCGAGGTGTCGATCTTGCCTTTGACCGCTTCGTTCAGGCTGCGGCTGTCGCCCGCCGGCGTGGTCGATACGATCGAAGCGAGCTTCGGTTCATTGACGATGAAGAAGTTGCTTGAGTCGACCTGACCCCGCATCGGCCCGTCGGCCGCGCCGCTGAGCGCCAGCGTGATCGAGCCGCCTTCCATGTGTTCGTAGATGTTGAGGAAGCGCAATATAGCGCCGGCGTCGGCCGACTTCATGTTGAGCGCGCGCGCGCCATTGCCTGCGGTGTTGCTGATGGTGATGGCGGCACCCGAACTTGCCGTGGCGCTGACCTTGAGTCCGTTCACCTTGGAGCCGGCGGCGCTGTAGTCGAGCTTCAGATTGGACAGGACCTCGTCGTGGAACCCGGTCAGCGAAGTGACATCGGCGCTGACCGAAACCGCAGCCGCGCCTGTGGTCTTGGTGGCGGTATCGACGTCGGAGGTGAACTGCTTGATCAGCGAGCGGGCGTCGAGCGCATTGCCGCTGACATCGACCGCAAAGCCCTTGCCCGACCGCTTCACCGTCACCGCAACGTCGTCGCCCCTGTTCAAAGCGACTTTGCTGAAGCGCGCCGAAGACAGCGCACCCTTGACCAGCACGACATCGCCTTCGACGGAAAAGCTCTTTCCGTCGAGGTCGAAGTCGGACAACGTCGTGGTATCGCCAGACTTCGCCATGGTGAAAGTGGCATTGGCTGGAATGCCCGGCCCCTTGCTCCAGCCGGCCCAGGGAATGTCCAGCCTGGCGCTGGTCAGGTCGACCGCGACGTTCTGGCTGCCGTCGCCGCTCTTGTCAATCGCCACCTTGATGGTTCCCGAAATCAGCGGCGACAGGCCGGGCATGGCGATGGCGCGTGTCTTGTCGTCGAGCACAAGCGCCACCTTGCGGCTGCGCGGCGGTCCGTCATCCCCGAGCGGCTCGATCAGATCGAGTTCAGCCGGAATGCCGTTCAGCTTCGCGTCGGCCGAGATCACCGCCTTGTCGGGCCCGACTTCGATCGAACCATCAGCCTCGGTTATCGTCTGGTCTTCGAACGGTTTGGCGAGCGACAGGTCCTTGTAGTCGAGCGACACCAGCCAATCGAGCTTCGAAGTGTCGACACCGGACTGCAGCGGAATGTCGGCCTTGACGTGGCCGGTCACCGTGCCGGACAGGTCGTCCGGCGCGATGCCGACATGGCGCATGGCGTTGATTGGTTCGTAGGAGGCGAGCTCGGCGATGGCCGGCGCCTCGCCGGCGACGTCGATGTCGAGCGCGCCGATCACCGGCGGGTGGTTCGCAGCCTTCACCGACAGCGTGCCATTGCTTGCCGCCACGGTGCGGCCGCTCGGCATATAGACGCTGCCGGAGGACAGCGCGATGTCGACATTATTGCCGTGGAACGAAACAACTCCGAGAGCATCGCGGATCGGCGGGATGCGGCCGGCGGTGTCGAAGCGCGAACCCTCGACCTCGAAGCGGCCGAACACTTCGTCGGCCGAAAGCGGCACACCGTTGCCGAGCCGCCCCGGCACGACCTGGAACTGCAGGCTGGCATCGACGACACGGCCGCCAAACAGGTTCTGCAGCACCCACAGCCGGGCATTCTTGGCGGAAAACCAGGGCCACAATTGCTTGACGTGCGAGACCGGCATGTCGTGGACGTTGAGCGACAGCGAAATGCCTGGCGGCCCGTTGTCGATGAAGGCAAGTGCGGCTGTGCCCAGCACCTCGCTGCCCGATCCCGACCTGATGCCGATCTGCTCGGCGACGAGTTTGCGGCTCCTCATCTGGTAGACGCCGGCGATGCGGGCAAAGAAATTCAGCGCCGGCTCAGGCGATTCCGCCGGCGCCAGCGTCGAGCCGTCGCTGGTCAGGTCGTAGCGATAGGAAGGCTCCTCACCGGCAGCGCCGGTCGCCGGCTTGGGCCCGATCGAGCCGGCGAAATTGAACGTCGAACGGCCGGTCTTCAAAACCAGCCTGCCGACATCGATCTTGTTGGAGCCGGAGACAAGCGTGGCGTCGACATCGACATCGGCCGGCAACAGCCCGCGTGTGCCGAGGTCGAGCACCGAGCCGGTTAGCGACAGCGAGGCCGTCAGCCGGGAATCGCTTTCGCCCGAGCCTTCGGTGCCCGTCAGCTTCAAAGCGATCGCGCCGGTTTTCCCACCGGCCTCTGGCGTTGTCTCTGGAATGGCCGCCATGTCGACGGCCGCATTCAACGCAGTGACCCGCAGGGACGTCGTATCGCGGGTGGCGGCAGCGGTGACCGTGAGCGCCCGGCCATCGATATCCGCGTCGGACGAAAACTCCATGCTGCCCGGGCCCGACTGCAGCACGGTAGCATTGGCAATGTTGACCAGCTTGACCGAGCCCGCGTCGGGCAGTTCGAACTCGACATTCTTGAGATCGATCCGGCGCATCGAATCCTCGCGCACGGCATCGAGCGCATGGTTGACGTGGCCGAAGACAGCGGCGGCCAGCTTTTCCGGATCGATCAGGCCGTCTTGATTGCGCAGCTCGGCTGTCCAGTCGCCGCCCGACGGCATTGCCGCAGTGACAATGTGGGCGTCGGAAATCCTGGCGCTGGTCAGCCGCACCTCGCCCGAGAACAGCGGTATTAGCCGGATGCCGAAACGCACACGCCCGGCGTCGGCCATCGGCTTGCCGTCGGCGGTCTTGACGCTGACGTCGTTGACCTGCAGCGCAATGAAGCTCGATCCGTCCAGTGTCAGCCGGGCCGGGCCGACGGCGACATTGACGTCGAAACCGGCGAGTTTCTCGATCGCCGTTTCGGCTTCCGCCCGCAGCCGCTCGCTACCGATGCCGGTGGCGCCGATGACATAGACAGCGGTGGCGGCCAGCAGCACCAAGGCTGCGACGCCGGCAAACAGGCGGGCAAGGATGCGAAAGCCACGGCCGATCCGCGCCTTGCCGAGCGGCGGCACACTGCAGGCAGACGGGAAAGTCCCCAGGTCGGTGATCTCGTCACGCCTGAACCGGATTTTCTCGTGCTGCGGTTCTTCCTGATCCACGCAATTTTCCGTTGTACGAATTCGATCGTGGACGAATCCCCGCTCGACACTATAACGATGCAGCCTGGCGCGTAACCTCAAACAAGGGCATCGATATGGCTGATCTCGACATTGGCGACGCTGCTCCGCAATTCGACCTGCCGCGCGATGGCGGCGGCTCGCTCAGCCTTGCCGCGTTGCGGGGAAAACCCGTCGTACTTTACTTCTATCCGCAGGACGACACCACAAGTTGCACCAACGAGGCGATCAGCTTTTCCCAGCTGAAGCCGGAGTTCGAAAAGGCCGACGCCGTCGTGATCGGCCTGTCGCCTGACAGCGTGAAGAAGCACGACAAGTTCAAAACCAAATACGATCTCACCGTCGACCTGGTTGCCGACGAGGAGCGCAAAGTGATCGAGGCCTACGATCTGTGGGTCGAAAAGACGATGTATGGCCGCAACTATATGGGTGTCGAACGAGCGACGTTCCTGATCGGCAAGGACGGCCGGATCGCCGGCATCTGGCGCAAGGTCCGGGTAAAAGGTCATGCCGAAGCGGTGCTGGAGGCGGTGCGCGCGCTCTGACACGCCGCCGGTCTCACCACCCTGCCCGCAACCCGCCACTCGTTTCGCGCGCAATCCTGACCGGCCGGCACCCACGGCAAAGCTTTGTTAACCCTAATAATGTGTAATCAGGCTTCGTTGGTGTCGTAACGAAAGCTTGGTCCCGTGAACCCAACCGGTCAGTCAGCGGTCTTCGGCAGGCGCAAGGAGCCCCATACGGTCATCATTGCGCGGGGCAATGAAATCCGACATTTCACCATCCGGCCGTGGCTCGTCGCCTTTCTTGGTTCGGCACTAGCGGCAATCGCCATCGGCTATCTGCTGGCAACCTCCTACCTGGTGCTGCGCGACGATCTGATCGGCGCCACCACGGCGCGGCAGGCGCGCATGCAACAGGCCTATGAGGATCGCATCTCGGCATTGCGCGCCCAGGTCGACCGCATCACCAGCCGCCAGCTTCTCGACCAGAAACTGATGGAAACCAAGGTCAGCGAACTGCTCGAGCGGCAGAGTCAGCTCAGCCAGCGCCATGGCCGCCTCGGCCCGATCCTCGAACGGGCCGAAAGCGAAGTCGGAACGCCGCCAACCGCCGATGCGGCAGCGGCAGCAAAGCCCGACGAGCATGCCGAACTGACCGGCGGCGAGCCCCTGGCATATTCGGTCGCCAGCCTCGGTTCGGCCGACACCAGGCCGTTCTCTTTGTGGTCGACCCGCTCCGATCCGCTGCCCAGCGAAACGGCGGCGGACCGTGCCGACAAACTGTTCGTCTCGATCAACGATTCGCTGAAGGCCATCGAAAGCCAGCAGCTCACCCGGATCGCCACGCTTGCGGACAATGCCTACAAGAATGCCGATGCCATCACCCAGGCGCTGGAAGCAGCCGGCCTGCCGGTCGACAGCGATTTCGGCAAAGACGAAAGCGATGTCGGCGGACCGTTGATCCCGCTGGACTCCTCGATGATGTTCGACAGCAAGGTCAAGGAGCTCGACGAGGCACTGGATACGCTCGACCAGCTGAAGAAAGAGGCGCGGCGGTTGCCACTGGCCAATCCCGCCCCTGGCCACTCCGTCACCAGCCCGTTCGGCGTCCGCACCGACCCGATCCTTGGCACCGCAGCCTTGCATTCGGGCATGGATTTCCGCGCGCCGATCGGCATGGCCGCCAAGGTCACGGCGGCCGGCGTCGTCACCAAGGCAGGCTGGAACGGCGGCTATGGCCGCATGGTCGAGGTCGATCATGGCAATGGATTTGCGACGCGCTATGGCCATTTAAGCGAAATCGATGTGGCCGTCGGGCAGAAGCTCGCCGCCGGCGACACTATCGGCAAGACCGGCAGCAGCGGCCGCTCCACCGGCCCGCATCTGCACTATGAGGTCCGCCACAATGGCGAAGCCATCGACCCGCTGCGCTTCCTGACCGTGGGCAAGAAGGTCGAGCAGTATCTGTAGGATCAAGGGGTCCGATCGACTGGTCGCTCGCGTCCCCTGCGGTGCGAACCCACCTAAGCCGAAAATATCCACCAAGTACGCAAGCGTTGTGATTTGTCCACCGTTCGCGGCGCCGGCCGTTCAGGATTTGACGTGGATGTCTCGCGGGAATTTCGTCAGCGTTTCGTTGCCGGTCTCTGTCACCAGAATGGTCTCGCTGACCTCGATGCCCCAGCCCTCCATCCACATGCCGAGAATGGAATGCACGACGTTGCCTGATAGCAGCACCGTCTTGTCGCCGGGCCGAAGGCTGATCGTGTGCTCGCCCCAATCAGGCGGATAGGCGACGCCGATGGAATAGCCGATGCGCGATTCCTTCTTCAGACCGTAGCGCTGGATGACCTTGCGCCAGGCGGCTTCGACCGCTTCGGCCGATGTGCCGGGACGGACCGCATCGAGCACAGCATCCATGCCTTCGATCACCGCCTTTGCCGTGTCGGCGACACGCGTCGGCGTCTTGCCGAGCTGCATCGTCCTGGCGAGGCCTGCGGCATAGCGGCGGCAGACGCCGGCGAGTTCCAGAGCGATCGTCTCGTTCTTGCCGAACCGCCTGTCGCTCCACATGACGTGCGGCGCCGAAGCATTTTCCCCGCCGAGGATCGTCGGCGGCAGCGCCGTGATATCACCGGCAAAGTCCGGGCTGCCGGCAATCTGCGCCGCCTGGATGGCGGCGATCGCATCGCATTCGCGCACATCAGGCGCGATGACTTCGAAGGCCCGTGCGACAGCCGCTTCGGCCAAGGTCGACGCTTTGCGCAGATAAGCGATCTCTGGCGCCGATTTGACCGCACGGATCCAGTTCACCAGCAGATCGGCGTCGTGCCATTTTGCATTGGGCAGACCGGCGACGAGCCGGGCATGCGCCTTTGGCGAGTAATAATAGGCTTCGAGCTCGACGCCGATATGTCTGGCGCCCCAGCCCTTGGCGACGATCCAGGCAGCGATCCAGTCCATTGGATGACGATCGGCGCGCTGGACATGGTCTTCCGGAAAGCCAACCACATTCTCAGGCTTCATCCAGGCCGTCAGCAGGCCGCCGGCCGCATCCATGGCGCGGCCGATCCAGACCGGCTCGGCCTCCTCTTCGATCGGAACCAGCACCACCTGCGGCGTGTAGAACGACCAGCCGTCATAGGCGGTGATGTAATGCTGGTTGGCGACATCGTTGACAACAAGCAGTTCGAGCCCACGCTTCGTCATCTCGGCGCGGATTTTTGTGAGCCGCTCCTGGTATTCGCCGCGCGCAAAGGGCAGTTCGATCATCGGTTTTCCCTGCTGGATCATCGGCCGGGCGAAGCCCCGCGCCCGCCTGACGTCATTCACCATTGCGGTGGTTTTAACCCGGCTGCAATCGGCCAGCGCAGCGTATGGGACAGGTCCTGCACCGCGTCCGGAACCGTCACAAATTATTTTTGAATTCCATTTGACTGAATAAATTGCCTGTGCAAGTCTTGCCTCTCCAGGGAGAGGGAAATGGCACTGCGGGGAACCAATCAGGAGTTCGGACGACCCTACAACCGGCGCATCGTGCTGGAGTCCATCCGCCTTCATGGCCCCATTGCCCGCGGCGACATTGCCAGCCGCGTCGGCCTCACCGTCCAGACCGTATCGACCATCGTTCGCGAGCTCGAAGAGCACGGCTATGTGCTGTCGCTGCGCGAAGAGCCGCGCGGGCGCGGACTGCCGCCGGCTACGCTCCGTATCAACCCTGAAGGCGGCTATGCCGTCGGCATCCACCTCACCCCGCTCGGCATCGACGCTGCGCTGATCAATCTGAGCGGCGATGTCATCGAAAGCACGCATCGCGAGGCGCCGCATGCAACGCCCGACCATGCCTTCGACCTGATCGGCGCCATGGTGCCCGAACTGACCGCATTGCGGCCCGGCGGCCGCGTGCTTGGCATCGGCATGGCGCTGCCCGGGCCTTTCGGCGTGGAATCGATGAGCTTCGTCGGCCCCACGACCATGGCCGGCTGGAAGGATGTCGCGCTGCCGGAGCGGCTGGCGGCATCGACCGGGCTGCCGGCCTTCTTCGAGACCGATATGGCGGCGGCCGCCATGGGCGAACGCCTCTATGGCCTCGGCGCCGGCTTTTCCGAATATTACTACCTTTATTTCGGCGTCGGCCTGGGCGGCGCCATCGTCCATGACGGCGCGGTGATGCGTGGCGCCTGGGGCAATGCCGGCGAAATCGGACACATCCCGGCCGTTGCCGGCGGCGAACTCTGTCCTTGTGGCAACCATGGCTGCCTCGAACGCTACCTCTCGCTCGAGGCGTTGCGCCGCCGCAACATCGGCGAAGCCGCCTGGGTGGCCGAAGTCGCGCCGATCTTCCGCAACGCCATCGTCACCATCGAGAACCTGTTCGACCCTGAGACGGTCATCCTCGGCGGGCTCGCCCAAACAGACCTCTTGGAAAAACTGGTCGGCGCGGCGGCACAGCTTCCCAATTCGATCTCGGCGCGACGCGACCGTAAGACGCCGCGTGTCATGGTCGCAACCGGCGGCCAGCATTCAGTGCTGCGCGGGGCCGCGGCGCTGGCCGTTTCCGGTGTGCTGTCGCCACGCTTCGGCCAGATGTTCATCGCCGAGCGCGAGCGCAGGTCAGACCTCATGCAGAGCAAAGGAGTGGCGGCATGACCGAACCGCTGCTGGTACTCGAAAACGTCACCAAGAATTACGGCGCCATCCAGGCGCTGAGAGGCATCAGCTTCTCCATCGGCAAGGGCGAGGTCGTGGCCCTGCTCGGCGACAATGGCGCCGGCAAGTCGACGCTGGTCAAGATCATCGCCGGCGGCCTCGAGCCGAGCTCCGGCCGCATGTTGTTCGAGGGCAAGGAATTCCTGGCGAAGACGCCGGCCGAGGCGAAGGCGGCCGGCGTCGAGACCGTCTACCAGGACCTGTCGCTGTGCACCAATGTCGACGTCGTCGCCAATTTCTTCATGGGACGCGAAATCACCAGGAAAGTGCTCGGCATCCCGATCCTCGACGAGCGCGCCATGGAAGCCGTCGTCGGCAAGGCGCTGGCAAGTGCCGGCACCCGCATCCCGTCGCTGCGCACCAATGTCGAGCATCTCTCGGGCGGCCAGCGCCAGGCGATCGAGCTCAACCGCTTCGTGCATTGGGGCGGCAAGCTCGTGCTGCTCGACGAGCCGTTCGCGGCCCTCGGCGTAGAACAGACCAGACGCGGCCTCGAGATGATCCGCCAGGTGGCCAACCAGGGCATCGGCGTCGTCATCATCACCCACATCATGCAACAGGCCTTCCAGGTCGCCGACCGGATCGTGGTGATCCGGCAAGGCGTCGTGGCCGGCGATGTCGCGCGCAACAAAACAAGTCCCGATGCGGTGATCAACATGATCACCGGTGAGACGCTTGCCGGTGCCGGACCGGCAGGTTGAGGGGCAAACGAGGGGTCCGGTATAAAAGAGGAGCGAACGACATGAAGCGAATACTAGTTCTTGTCCTCGGTATCCTGGCACTGGCTCTTGCCTCGCTCACGCCGGCAATGTCCCAGACCAAGGGCACCGTCTACTATATGGTTCCCACCCTGCTCGATGAATTCCAGACCGGCTCTGTGAGCGCGCTGGAGCTGTTCCTCAAGCAGGTCGGCTATGAGGTGAAAACACTCAACGCCGACAACAAGACCGACGCGCAGCAATCCCAGATGAACGACGTCATCGCGCTGAAGCCGGCGGCAATCATCCTGGCCGCCGTCGATTTCAACGCGCTGAAGCCGTCTATCGAGGCAGCCCGCGCGGCCGGCATCCCGGTGGTCGAGTTCGACCGCCAGATCACCTCGACCCCGTCCGACTTCACCTCGGTGGCTGGCACCGTGGAGATCGGCTACGTCGCCGCCGAGCAGGCTGAAAAGCTTCTGAAAGCCAAGAACGGTTCGGTGAAGGGCAAGGTGTTGCAGGTGCTCGGTGATCCTGGCGACCCCTACACGCTCGACATCCAGAAAGGCTTTGAGGAGAAGATGAAGGGGTTCCCGGACGTCAAGATCATCTCGCTGCCCGCCATGCAGTGGGAAGCCAGCAATGCCGGCACCATCGTTGCCGACCAGATGCTGGCCAACCCCGACATCGACCTGATCTTCAGCCATGCCGCGCACCTGTCGGTCGCTGCCGTTGCCTCGCTCGAGGCCGCCGGCAAGAAGCCGGGCGACGTCATGCTGATGAGCTCGAACGGCGCTCCGGTCGGTCTCGACCTGATCCGCAAGGGCTGGCTCAATGTCGAAGTCGAGCAGCCGCTCTACGCGCAGGCTGCTGCCGTCGCCATGTTCATGGACAAGATCGCCGGCAAGCAGGAAATCAAGCCCGGCGAGTATGACGTGCTCGGCTTGAAGTCGACCGTGACCAAGGAAGCCTGGGGCCCGAACATCAAGATCCCGGGCGCCGCCATCACCAAGGAAAACGTCGACAATCCGGCCTTCTGGGGCAACCAGAAGCCGCCGACGGACACGATCAAGTCGGTCGAATAGTCACGTGCCAAGCGCTCCGGGCCGCCCAGGCCGCCCGGAGCCTGCTCTTTCACAACGCCACGTCTGACAAGGACGCTGTGGCGAACTTGAAGCCGCGCCTTAGCCTGACGAAATCAATTTGATTTCGCGGGGGCGCCAACCGGATCAGCCCATGAACCCGCGCACCCGCAAAGCCCTGGAGTTCGTCCTCGACAACCTCGTCTGGTTCATGCTGGTCTTTGTGTTGATCGTCTTTTCCATCTTCGTCCCGAACTATTTCCAGCTCGGCATATTCGCCAACATCATCGAGGCCTCAAGCGTGCTCGGCGTGATGTCGATCGGCCTGTCGCTTGTCATCATTGCCGGCCACATGGACCTGTCGGTGGAATCGGTGGCGGCGCTCAGCGCCATGACGGTCGGCATCCTGTTCTGCTCGTCGGGCATCGGCATGGGCATACAGCTCAGTCCGCAATGGCTGATGGTTCCGGTTTCGCTGCTCATTGCACTGGTCGTCGGCGGCATCATCGGCGCTTTCAACGGTTATCTCGTGGTCAAGGTGAAGATGAGCGCCTTCATCATCACGCTGGCATCCTACATCTGGGTGCGCGGCCTTGTGCTGGTCATCTCCGGCGGCCGCTCGGCGCAGGATCTGGCGCCGGCCATCCGATGGTTCGGCATCCAGCGCCTGGCCGGCCTGCCGCTGACCGCCTGGATCGCCGTCGCCTGTTTTGTTCTCTTCTCATTGATCATGGCCAAGACGCCGTTCGGCCGCCACCTGGTGATGATCGGCGGCAACGAGACCGCGACCTTCCGTGCCGGCATCCGCGTCAACCGCAATCTGGTCATCGCCTTCGTGCTTGCCGGCGCCATTGCCGGGCTGGCCGGCTGGCTGCTCGCCATCCGTACCTCCGGCGCCACCGCCAATCTCGGCACCGGGCTGTTGTTCAACGCCTTTGCCGCCGTCGTCATCGGCGGCGTCAGCCTGAAAGGCGGCGTCGGCACACTGCCCGGTGTCTATGCCGGCGTGCTTTTGCTGTCCTCGATCAACACAGCGATCAACCTGATGGGCCTGCCGGCCAATTTTACCCAGGTGATCCACGGCCTGCTGGTGCTCGCCGCCGTGCTGCTCGACGCCTTCAAGCAAACCATTCGCCAAAGACTGGCGTGAAAGGACGGCTCGCATGAGCGGACGGCTGCAAGACAAGGTCGCGCTGATCATCGGCAGCGCGCGCGGCATCGGCAAAGGCATTGCGCAGCGCTTTGCCGAGGAAGGCGCGCGGCTGATCCTGGCTGACAGCGAGGTCGAGGCAGGCCAAGCGACCGCGGACGAGCTCGGCGCTGCCTTCATCCGTACCGACATCTCGCAGATGGCCGACGCCGAGGCTGCGGTGGCACTGGCGCTCCGCCTTCACAGTCGCCTCGACATCGTTGTGCAGAATGCCGGCATCTATCCCTGGCAGCTCATCGAAAACACCAGCCCGGACGACTGGGACCGGGTCATGGCGGTCAATCTGCGCGGCACCTTCAACGCCACGCTGGCGGCACTGGCGCCGATGAAGGCGCAAGGTTACGGGCGCATGCTCTACACCTCGTCGATCACCGGCCCGCACGTCACCAGCCCCGGTCACGGCCACTATGCCGCGAGCAAGGCTGGCATCAACGGCTTCATCCGCTCGGCGGCGCTGGAATTTTCCGGCTACGGCATCACCGTCAACGGCGTCGAGCCGGGCAACATCCTGACCGAAGCGATCGAGCTGCATCGCGGTGCCGCCTACATCAAGAACATGGAGGATTCCATCCCGTTGGGACGCCTCGGTAGCCCGCGCGACGTCGCCAACGCCTTCCTGTTCCTGGCCTCCGACGACGCCAGCTACATCACCGGCACCACCATTGTCGTCGACGGCGGCCAGCTTTTGCCCGAAGGCAAGGATTTCCGGCTGCTGCCGCCGTGATCAGCCGGGTTTCTTGTAAAGCAACAATTCGGGCCGGTACTCGAAATGCATGGTGTCATAATGATACCAGCGCCCGCCCCAGATGAAGCCGTTTTTCTCAAACAATTCCACGATTTCCAGAGGAATCCGGTTCTTGAATGGAATGTGCGCGTTCGGGTCGGGTTTGTTTCTGTTGTTATACCAATAGTCGGAGAAACCTACATTGATATCGAAGGCTGCGCCGAAAGAGTGGACGCTCAGCCGGTTTGTGCCGGCGATAGGCCGCCAGACAAAGCCGCCACCGGGCTTGAGCCCGTAACGGCTCAGCTCCGCTGGCATCGCCTCCAGCGCATCGGAGACCTTGCCCAGCCGGTCGTTGATGCCGAAAACCCTGGTGACCTGCACGGTTTTCTTGGCAAGTTTCGGCAGCCATTTGACGTTGGCGATGTGCTTTCCCACTTCCGCGGCACTTTTGCCGTAGAGCTTCTCGAAGAAGGCTTCGTTGCGGATACGGCCGGGATCGAAATCGTCCGCCGGGACCAGCGCACCCGCCGCTGCCGTCGGATAGACGTAGCGAAACATGTCTTCGATGTCGGGGCTCTCCAGCAGCGCCTCGGCGTCGCGCGCCTTGCCGTCGTCCCACACCATCGTGGTGCCGTCGGTCCAGGTCAAAACATTGCCCTTGATGGTGAAAAGTCCGGGATAGGCCTTGAGCAGGGCCGCTTTAGCCGCCGGCTGGTCGACGCCATCGCCGGCATCCGTCGCATAGGCGAAACGCCCAGCGCCGCAGATTGCCAGCAAGATTGCCAGCGGCAACAGCCAGCGCCCTGAATGGTCGATCATTTCTTGTCTCTCCCCAAGAGCCCAGTGCGACATTGCTACCGAAGACCCTTATCAAATCCAAATGGGCAGCAGCTCCCTGCCCCATGTCTGGATCTCGCCCCCGTCATGGTGCCTGCCTTGCGATGGCTTTCATTCATCGTGCATTTAGCCAGGTTGCTATAGGATAGCTCGCGTGAATCATAAGGGAGACAAATCGTGTCAAAAACCTCCAACGCCCTGATTCGGATGGCGCTCACATTCATTTGCCTGGTTGGCCTTGTTTCGGCCGCTTCTGTTCTTTTCCCGGCCACCGCGTCGGCCCAGCGCATGCAGCGATGCGCTGACGAGGGCGGCATCTGCCGCCTGCCCTATCCAGCCGAAGTGGTCTACGGCGCGCGCGGCCAGACCACCTCCCGCTTTTTCGACCGCCCCGCCGTGCCCTGCTCGAATCGCGTCTTTGGCGATCCCGCGCCCGGCCGCGACAAGGCCTGCTACATCGTTAGGCGCGGCGGCGGTAACGATTATGGCGACAATGACGACGACAATTACGGTGACGACGACTACGGCCAGGGCCGCGGCAGGTGGGTGGCCTGCGCCAGGGAGAATCAGTACTGCGATTTCCGTGGCCGCAGACTGGTGAGATACGGCGCGCGCGGTCAGTTCACGCAAGGCGTGTTCAGGAACGGCGTGCGCTGCGGCAACGACGCATTCGACGAGGATCCCGCTCCCCGGGCGAAGAAGACCTGCTACATCAGGCAGTAGCTAGCACACCGGCAGCAAGTCGGGCGCGGCCGATTGTGGCCGCGTCCTCGCTATCGGTCATACGCAGCTGAGTTGC
This sequence comes from Mesorhizobium sp. WSM4306, assembly GCF_007003975.1. Classification (GTDB taxonomy): domain Bacteria; phylum Pseudomonadota; class Alphaproteobacteria; order Rhizobiales; family Rhizobiaceae; genus Mesorhizobium. Next base: position 60,691 of record NZ_VFTC01000014.1, on the reverse strand, counting down.
GAACATGAAGGCAATGGACATCGAGGCATGGGCCGGCGTGCGGGATATGGTGGGCGATGACGGGCTCGAACCGCCGACATCTTCGGTGTAAACGAAGCGCTCTACCAACTGAGCTAATCGCCCGCTCCGGGGCGGACCTTTAAGCGGTCGGGACTGGCTTCGCAAGGCCAAATGAGCAGGCGCGAGCTTAGCCGCATAGCGGTTTTCCCGGACAAAGTGCCGCCTGTCAAAAAACCTTCTCCTGTTTGCTGTTATGCTGTCGAGGTGCGCTTGACACCCGGTGGCGAACCCCTTATCCACCGCCCCAACGACGAACACGGCTGACACGTGCTCGTCCATGCGCGGGTGTAGCTCAGTTGGTTAGAGTGCCGGCCTGTCACGCCGGAGGTCGCGGGTTCGAGCCCCGTCACTCGCGCCATTTCTCTTCAAGGGTCACGATCCTTGGTGCCGGAGAAATGTCGACGTTGATGTCAAAAATGTCTCCTTGGATGCGTTAGTTCAGATTGATCGCCTTGCAGCGATCAATGGCAGCGCCCGGTGTAGCTCAGAGTGCCGGCTTGTCACGCCGGAGGTCGCGAACTCGAGCCCCGCTCGCACCATTTCCCTCGACTCCCTCTACGCCTTCCGATGTTTCCCGCCTGTAGATCAGACGGACGACGAGGCCGATGTATCCAAGCTGGAGAATTGCCATTGCAAGAACAGCCCAGCCGAGCGCCTTCCAGACGGAGCCAGTTGCCATGTCGGCCCAGATCGCAACGACTAACGACGTTGCGAACATGCCCACGAGAAATTGCGGAAAATACATGGTAGCCCAGCACCCCAATGTTTCGGCGATTCAGGCGGCTTCAAATCGGCACCTAAGAGCCCGCCGCTTCATTTTGAGAAGCAGCGGGCCCCAATCGCCCCCCGGCTTGCCAGGAGCGATGGATGCCCCCGGCGTTGCTGACAGTGCAATTGCGGTGCCAGACACGGTGACCCATTACCGGACATCTATGCCAATGGCGCAAGACCGGATTGCCGATTAACATTATCTGTGGCTAATATGCCACCCTGGTCGGGAAGGGACCAAGGTGGCGCGTTTTTTGGCAGGCTTGTTGGCAGCGACGCTGGTGGCGTCGGAAGGCAGATGCTGGTCCAAGGACACCAACAAGCAGATCTCCGAAGACGCACTGAGAACGATCAGCGCCCAGATGTATTCCGGCATCCTGAGCCAGGAATGCATGCACGGACGGCGCTACGTGCAAAGCCGAATCGAGAATGGTTTCAAACGGCACTTCGAGGAAATGAGGCTGCGGTTGATCGCGGATGAGTACACAATCGTGCCCAATGTGACAGAGACCAATTCACAGTGGACTCATTCGGAGATGGCTTTTGACGCCAAACGGCGCCTTGGCATGCCGCGCCAATTCGGTTGCCTTCATGCCTATTGGCTCGACGACGATCCAGACTGGTAAGGCCCCATAATGGGACGCGGTCGAGATCAAACTTTCGCCAGCAGCGCCTCGACCTCCAGCAGCGTCGGCATCGACGGCGCGGTGCCCGGTCGCGTTACCGAAATGCCGGCGACGGCGCAGGCGAAGCGCACCGCTTGCAGCGGCTCCACGCCTTTGGCGAGCGCTGCGGCCAGTCCGCCATTGAAGGCATCGCCCGCACCTGTGGTTTCGACCACAGGGCCGGCGCTGACCACGGGGACATGATCGGAACGGTTTGCCGTATGCAGCAGCGCGCCTTTTTCGCCGAGCGTGATGATGACCGAGCCGACGCCCTTTTTAAGCAGGTTGTCGGCGGCGCGGCGGGCGTCGTCGATGGAGGCGACCTTGATGCCGGTCAGTTCCTCGGCCTCGGTTTCGTTGGGGGTGACGTAGTCGCAAAGCGTGTAGATGCGGTCCGGCAGTTTTGCCGCCGGCGCCGGATTGAGAATGGTGGTCACCCCTGCCCCGCGCGCGATCTCGAGTGCGCGCAGTGCTGCATCGATCGGCTGCTCGAGCTGGGTGACGAAGACGCCGGACGAACCGATCAGGCCGGCATTGGCCTCGATGTCGTCAGGCGAGATCAGCATCGCAGCACCTGGACTGACGATGATGGCGTTGTTGCCGGTCGTCTCCTCGATGAAGATGTAGGCCGCACCGGTATAGCTCTGCGGCGTGTCGATGACGGCGGATTTCACGCCGGCATCTTTCCAGGTCGCCTTGGCCATGTCGGCGAAAGCATCAACGCCAAGCCGGGTCAGGAAGGTGATGTCGGCGCCGAGCTTGCCGGCTGCTACCGCCTGGTTCGAGCCCTTGCCGCCCGGCCCCAGTTTGAAGGAATTGCCAAGAATGGTCTCGCCCATGCGCGGCTGACGATCGGCGCGATAGGCGGTGTCGGCGACGAAGACGCCCAGTATGACGACAGGCTTGCCGGACGCCATTGTGCTACTCCGCATCCGGCGGCACGACGCCCTTGCGGAAGGCAAAACAGCCATAGAAGCGGCGCTCGCCCGTCTGGATGACGCAATAGGCCTTTTTGGCGCGTTCGTAGAAGGCGTAGCGCTCGACCGAAATCATCGGCCAGGCCTTGCCCTCGGCCTTGTCGATTTGCTTCTGCACCTCTTTTTGCACCGGAGGAATTTCGTTGGGTTTGCCGACGATCTCCATGCGGGCGGCCGCATCGTCGACGAAAGTGTCGAGAGGATAGAGCGACAGCACCGCCTTGACCACATCGGCCGCGGGCGCATCGATGCGCAACAATTTGCCGAGCACGGTCTGGCGCGCCACCGAATCGGCGGGGAAATTGGTGTCGGCGATGATCAGGTCGTCGCCGTGGCCCATCGCCCTGAGCGCCTGGAGCACATCGGCGTTCAGCAACGGGTTGATCCCTTTGAGCATGGCAGTCCTCGTCAAACAGGTTTGGTCAAAAGTCGATTGGAAATCAGAGCCGGTTGCCGGTCTCGGCGTCGAAGAGATGCACCTGGTCAAGCCGCGGCTTCAGGTGCAGCGTGTCGCCCGGTTTGAAGTCGTGGCGTTCGCGAAACAGCGCCACCATCTCGCCCTCGCCGAAGCGCAGGAAGACCAGCGTTTCGGAGCCGGTCGGCTCGACCACCGAAATCTTCGCCGGCACGCCGTCGGGGTGGATTTCGAGATGCTCGGGCCGCACGCCGTAGACGACACTGCGCCCTTCCACGACCTTACTGTTGGCGGCAATCGGGAACGGCGTGCCGGCAATCTCGACCACAGGCTTGTCGCCCTTCCTCACCACGCCCTTGAGCAGGTTCATCGACGGCGAGCCGATGAAGCCTGCGACAAACAGATTGGCCGGCCGGTCGAACAATTCCAGCGGCGCGCCGACCTGTTCGATGCGGCCATCGCGCATGACGACGATCTTGTCGGCCATGGTCATGGCCTCGATCTGGTCGTGGGTGACGTAGATGGTGGTGGTCTTCAGCCGCTGGTGCAGTTCCTTGATCTCGGTGCGCATCTGCACCCGCAACTTGGCATCGAGATTGGAGAGCGGTTCGTCGAACAGGAACACTTGCGGGTTGCGCACGATGGCGCGGCCCATGGCGACGCGCTGGCGCTGGCCGCCGGAGAGCTGGCGCGGATAGCGTTTCAAATAGGGATTGAGGTCGAGGATGTCGGCCGCACGCTTGACCCGTTCGGCCACCACGGCCGGGTCGGTTTTGCGCAGCTTGAGCGCAAAGGCCATGTTCTGCTCGACGGTCTTGTGCGGATAGAGCGCGTAGTTCTGAAACACCATTGCGATATCGCGCTTAGCCGGCGGCAGATGGTTGACGACACGGTCGCCGATGGCGATCGTTCCGCCGGATATGGTTTCCAGCCCCGCCACCATCCTGAGCAGCGTGGACTTGCCGCACCCCGACGGGCCGACCAGCACCACGAACTGCCCGTCGGCGATATCGACACTGACATCGTGCAGGACCTTGACGGTTCCGAACGCCTTGGCCACATTGGTGATCGCGACTTGAGCCATCGTCCCCCCTTTCCTCGCGGTGAAGCTAGCCATTGCCAACGGCAAGGGCAAGTCAGTATCTTATAGATAAAAAGTCATTCGTGTTGACAAGGTAATCGATTACGCGAATAGTGGCGAGTGCCAATCCGACAGTCGGATTTTTTCCCGAAAATCGGAGCTTCAGGCGACGCAGGGTGGGGTCCCACGTCCCCGTATGATATAGGAGAACCGCAGGCGTTTCGGCGTCCGAGGATTGGTATTTCAATTCACGACTGTGTTCTGGGAGGAATAGATGAGAGTCGGTCTGTACGAAAAACTCGTCCGCGCGGGTGCGACCCGGCGTGACATACTCAAAGGTGCGGCCTCGATGGCCGCGATCGCCGCCGCTTCCGGCGCCGGGCTCGGCGCTTTCACGCGCCCGGCTGCCGCCGCCAGCGAGCTGCGCTCCAAAATCCTGCAGATCCCCGGCGTCGGCAAAGGCCAGCCGACGGATTCCGACTTCCAGAAGGTCGGCGAACTCTGCCTGGAAGCTACCAAGGCCAACGTCAAGGAAGGCGAATTCGCCGGCGTCGAGCTCACCTTCATGGGCCTCAACAACCAGAACCTTCACAATGTTTTGTTCCGCGGCTTCCTGAAGCCGTGGGAGGCCTATACCGGCGCCAAGATCAGCTGGATCGATCTGGCGCAGGCTGATTACAACGCCCGCCTGCAGCAGTCGATTGCCACCGGCACCGTCGACTTCGACATCATCGAGATGGGCGCGCCCTTCGAAGGCGATGTCTGCGGCAAGGGCCTGACCTCCGAAATGCCGGACTGGGTCAAAGAGCAGATCGACATGAAGGATGTCGTTGCCTATCTGCAGCCGCCGGTCGGCACCTGGGACGGCAAGCAGTATCGTGTCACCGTCGACGGCGATGCGCATAACTTCAACTACCGCACCGACGTGTTTGCCGATGCCGACCTCGCCAAGGCGTGGAAGGATGGCGGCGCGACCACCGAATGGGGCGTGCCGAAGACCTGGCAGGAAGTACAGGCCGTCACAAAATTCCTCAAGGGCAAGCAGTTCAACGGCCAGGACGTGTTTGGCTATCTCGATGCGCCCAAGGCCTGGGGTGGTTTCGGCTTCTACTTCCTCGGCAGCCGCGCCACCGCCTATGCCAAGCATCCAGACGACAAGGCCTGGCTGTTCGATGCCGACACAATGAAGCCGCGCGTCAACAATCCGGCCTGGGTGCGCGCCATCCAGGACGTCATCGACGCATTGCCTTCGGAACCGGCCGACCAGATCAATGCCGATCCGAATACCACCGCCTTCCAGCAGTTCCTGGCCGGCACCGGCTCGATGGTCACCTGGTGGGGTGACGTCGGCTCCAACGTCAAGACCAACGATAGCTCGGTCGTCGGCGACGTCACCGGCTTCTCGATCCTGCCGGGATCCGACGATGTCTACAATTCCAAGACCGGCGCCTGGGACAAGCTCGCCAGCGGCCCGAACTATGCGCCGAACTGCGCCTATCTCGGCTGGGGCGTCTATGTCATGGCCCGCGTCGATGGCGACGAAAAGAAGAAGAAGGCGGCATGGTCGGCCGCCGCCCATCTCGGCGGCAAGGACCTGTCGATCTGGACGGCGATGTATCCGTCGGGCTTCCAGCCCTACCGCAACTCGCATTTCGACATTCCGGAATGGGTGGCGGCAGGCTACGACGAGGCGTTCATCACCTCGTATCTCAAGTCGGAAGCCGACAGCTACAACCATCCGAACGCGGCGATCGAGCCGCGCATCCCCGGCATCTTCCAGTACTATTCCGCTGCCGAGGACATTCTGGCCAACACATTCGCCGGCAAAATGAAGGCGCAGGAAGGCGCTGACGCCATTGCCGCGGCCTGGGAAAAGCTGACCGACCAGATCGGCCGCGAAAACCAGATCAAGCTCTACAAGGCCTCGCTCGGCATGTAGACTGTTATCGTGAAATGGGCCGGCGGCGCAAAGCCGCCGGACCTAACCGGCTCGGGCCGGTCGCAGGCATAGTTTTGAACGGACGGGACGCGTGGCTGACCAGACCACCAATGCATGGCCGGCAAACGCCGGTCCAGCCGATCTGATCTCGCCAAGCCGCAAGCAGCTTGGCTTTGCCGTGATGGCGCTAGCCACGCTTGGCCTGCTGGCGGTGATCGCGCTGCAGATCCTCTACAAGAGCGAAGTCACCACGCTCGGTTTCGAGACCTGGCGCCCCATCGTCTACGCCTACATTCTGTGGGGCGTGGCGCTTGGCGTCGGCCAGGTGCTGACGCGCGGCGAGGACGGCCAGCGCGCGCTGTTCCTGCTGCCCGCGCTTTTGTTCACCATCGCCATGGTGATCTTCCCGACCCTGTTCGGCTTCTACATCGCGCTGACCGACTGGAACTTGTCGTCCTTCGCCGGCCGCAAGTTCAACGGGCTCGACAATTTCTGGCAGATGCTGGCTGACCCCTACTACCGCAATGCGCTGTTCAACATGGTGCTCTATGTGCTCGCCGTGCTGGTCGAGTACGTCATCGCCTTCGGCCTGGCGCTGCTGCTCAACGCGCAGATCCGGGCGCGCAAATTCTTCCGCGTCGTCTTCCTGATGCCGCTGATGCTGTCGCCGGTGGCGGTGTCGTGGATGATCGGCAAATCGCTGATGGAGTACCGCTTCGGGCCGGCGGCGACGCTGGCGCGTCATCTCGGCTGGGAAAACCCCGCCTTCTTCTCCAACCCGATCACCGCCCGCATCTCGATTATGGTGCTCGACGCCTGGACCTTCATCCCGTTCATGATGATCATGCTGCTGGCCGGCCTGCAGGCGATGTCTCGCGACGTGCTGGAAGCGGCACGCGTCGATGGCGCCACGACCTGGCAAACCTTCTGGCAGGTCACCTTCCCGCTGATGCTGCCGGTATCGGTGACGGCGGTGATCCTGCGCATCATCTTCAAGCTGAAGCTTGCCGACATTATCATCACCGTCACCTCCGGCGGCCCCGGCGGTGCCACGGACTCGGTCTCGAGCTTCATCTACCGCGAATACCGCGACCGTTCGAATGTCGGCTACGGCACCATGCTGGCGATGGCCTATCTCGTCATCATCGTCGTGTTCGTGACCTGGCTGTTGAAATTCGCCAACCGCTTCGTGCGCAACGTGAACTGACGGGGAAGCATGAGCGTCCAGACCACCGACTATGTCGCTTCCGAAATCCGATCGCCGGTGGGCTTTTTGGCCAATCGCGCGTTCATTTATGGCGCGTTGGCGTTCTGGGCCTTCATCTGCCTGTTCCCGATCTACTGGACGATCACCACCTCGTTCAAGACGGCCGTCGACGTCACCCAGGGCCACCTCATCCCCTTTGTCGACTTCCAACCGGACTGGAAGGGCTGGCGCTCGCTCGGCCTGTCGCCGGATTCGATCTTCCAGACCTCGACGGTGCGCGAGGAATTCTTCAAGCGCTTCATGAATTCGGTCATCACCTCGGTCGGTGCATCGAGCCTTGCGATCGTCATCGGCAGCCTCGCCGCCTACGGGCTGACCCGCTATCGCTACCAGTTCGCCTGGTTTAAGAACGAGGACATCTCGTTCTTCTTCCTGTCGCAGCTGATACTGCCGCCGGTGGTGCTGGCCCTGCCCTTCCTGGTGCTCTACCGCGAAGTCGGCCTGCTCGACACCCGCATCGGGCTGATCCTGCTCTACACGCTGATGGTGCTGCCGATCGTCATCTGGATCATGCGCGACCAGTTCAACTCGATCCCCGTCGAGCTCGAGGAGGCCGCCTTGGTCGATGGGCTGTCGATCTGGGGCGCCTTTTTCCGCATAGTCATGCCGATTGCGCTCCCCGGCATGGTCGCCGCCTTCATCCTGGCAATGGTGCTGTGCTGGAACGAGTACTTTTTCGCCGCGCTGCTGACCTCGACCGATGCCAAGACCATTCCGGTCATGGTGGCCAGCCAGACCGGCTCACAAGGCATTAACTGGTGGTCGATGGCGGCGCTCGCCACCGCCGCGATCGCGCCGCTGGCGGTGATCGGAATTGCGCTGGAGCGGTATCTTATCATGGGCATGACGGCTGGGGCGATAAAGTAGGATCCAATACAGGGCAGCGCGGCAAGGCCGCTTATGCCCCCATGAGCACCGATTTTATCCGGTCGCGGAACTTCTCCGCGGTCTTGGCGGTGCTGAAGTCGCGCGTCTCAAACCGTTCGCCCTTCACCGTCGTCAGGACGACCGTGTAGGTCGGACCTCCACTGTCCCACTCGATTTTCCTCAGGCTGAAGTCGGCTATGTCTTCCGGCAGCACATGATGCCGGCGCAGAAAGATCGGGTTGCGCAGCACGATGTCGATGCGCCCGCGGCGGACGATCCAGCGCACCGCCGGGCTGAAGATGGCCGCATATACAAACGGGATGCCGACGGCATAGGCGCCGAAAATAATGAAGAGAAAGAACGGGCTGGCGACGCTCAACGGCCAGACGCCGCGATAGAGCTCCCATGTCGGCATGACAATGCAGAACAGGCCGGCAAGTCCGAGAAAGAGGCGCGTGGCGACATGCATCGGAATGTCGTGCCGCAACCGCCCGTCCCTGCTGATCTCGTCCATGCCAAGCCTCCAAGCCGACGATGGCGGCGGAAGGTGAAAAAGCCGTAACGTCCAAAAGGCGGCCGATGATCAGGGCTTCAAAATGGCGCGCAGGTGATCGAGGATCATGGCGACACCCTTTTGCCCGAGTTCGGCGGACGCCTCCGGCGCGCTTGCCGTGTACCAGCTTGTGTTGTCTGCGAAATGTCCGGCATCGACTGCTTCCGGGCACAGCGCCAGCATCAGGGAGGTCTCGCCGATGCCGGCATGGTCGAACGGGTACTTGCCGTTCATGGCGGCCGACATCAGCGGATGCACCTGCACCCAGTTGAAGAAATTTTCTCCCGCGGCGTGCCCGGCATAATAGTCGGCCATCTCGTTCGCGCCCCACCAGCCCTCGCCGCGCTGCTTCTCGAGGAAGCGGAAGATCGCCTGGCGGCCGGCGGTCTTGAAGGCGAGATCGGTCGGCATCCCCGCCGCGAAATTCTCGGTCTGGTGGTGGATGATGGCGTGGATGTTGCGAAAGCCGACGCGCAGCAGGCTGTAGAACAGCTCTTCGCCGAACGGCGCCAGCTGATTGCCGCCGACCTGCACCGAGCCGCTGCCTTCGGGCGCTGCCACCGCATAGCTCGCCGCGCCGTAATAGAAAGGCGGCAGGATGACGATGTCGCTCCCCTTTTCGTAGAGCTCCAGCGTCTTGATAACGGCCAGCGTGTCCATGCCGACGGCCATGTGTTCGCCGTGATATTCGAGCACGCCAAGCGGGAGGGCGACCGGCCAGTTCTCGGCGATCGCCTTGCGGATCTGGTGCGGCAGCATCAATTCGTAGCGCATCGCGCCTACTCCATGTTGGTGTGGCGGGCGCGCATGGCCTCCGACGACTGGCCGGTCAGCCCCTTGAGCTTCAGCACCATCACCTCGAACAGCAGGAACAGTGCGCCTTCGAAGACCGAGCCCATCGGCAGCAGCGATGTCTTTTGCGGCCCTTGGTCGCGCGCCATGGTCTGCGCCGGGATAAGCAGGGTGTAGTCTGCAAGAGCCGCCGCACTGCCGCCAGCCTCGGCAGTGAGCAGCAGCACTGTCGCGCCTGCCTGTCGGGCAACCTGCATCAGGGTAAGCACCGTCGTGGTCTCGCCCGGGCCTGAACTGACCAGGAACACATCGCCCGGGCCAAGAGGTGGCGTGTTCATGTCGCCGACCACCGACACGTCGAGCCCAAGGTGATAGAGCCGCATGGCGAGGCCTTTGAGCTGCAAGGCCTCGCGGCCGCAGCCATAGACGACGATCTTCTGCGCGCGTGCGAGCGTTGCGCAAGCAGTGTCGATGCCGGCTTCGTCGATGCGCGCCAGCACGGCGCCCAGCTCTTGCAGGGCGGTCGCGAACATATCCGAGCCGGCATTCGTCATCAGGGTTCCGCCAAGGTTGTGGCCGGGATTTCCGGTTGCGAATTTGCGGGGAAAGGCTTGTTTTTGTTCATGCTATCACCGCGAAAATGCGTGTCCAACAGCCGCCGCGGCTTTTGCTGCGCCACCGGCGTGATAGTGTCATGTCAGACAAATCAATCCAGGAAATCTCAAGCGACATGAAGACACGGCATTTCGACCGCATCGGCAATGGCGGCATCGACTTCACCGAACTTGGCTTCGGCAGCGCGCCGCTCGGCAACCTCTACCGCGCCGTCCCCGATGCGGATGCCAATGCGACGCTGGAGGCGGCCTGGGCGACCGGCTGCCGCTACTACGACACCGCGCCGCTCTATGGCTTAGGTCTCGCCGAAACCCGGCTCAATGCCTTCCTGCGCGGCAGGAAGCGCGATGACTATGTGCTGTCGAGCAAGGTCGGCCGCCTGCTGCGTGTCTGCCCGCCGGAAGAGCGCACCGCCATCGGCAAGTTCTTCGACACGCCGACGCGCCGCGAAATCTACGACTACAGCTATGACGGCGTCATGCGCTCGTTCGAGGCATCGCTGGAACGGCTCGGCGTCGACCGCATCGACATCCTTTTCGTCCATGACCTCGACATCTTCACCCATGGCAGCAAGGAAGCGTCCGACCAGCGCATCGAGGAGTTCATGGCCTCGGGCTATTACGGCCTGCTGGCGCTGCGCGACCAGGGTGTGATCAAGGCGTTCGGCGGCGGCATCAACGAATGGGAGGTTTGCCAAACGCTGGCCGAGCGCGGCGATTTCGACCTGTTCCTGCTGGCCGGGCGCTACACGCTGCTGGAGCAGGAAGCGCTTGCCACCTTCCTGCCGCTCTGTGAGAAGCGCGGCATCGGCATCGTGCTCGGTGGCCCCTACAATTCCGGCATACTGGCGACCGGGCCGAAGCCAGGCGCCTATTACAATTACTCCGAGGCGCCTCAGGACATCATGGATCGCGTCGGGCGCATCGAAGCCGTCTGCAAGCGCCACGGCATCAGGCTGATCGAGGCAGCGCTGCAGTTCCCGCATCTGCACCCGTCCGTGGTGTCGGTCATCCCCGGCGGCCAGCGGCCGGCCGAGGTTGAAAGCAACCGCGCACTGCTTGACGCCAAGCTGCCCGCGGCACTTTGGGTCGATCTCAAGCGGGAAGGCCTGATGAGGGCCGACGCGCCGGTGGGCTGAAGGCTCGCCTCAGCGGGCTGACGGCCTGCCGCGTCGCGTTGCCATCGAGGCAAAAGAAAAGCCGGGCGAACCCGGCTTTTCAAGATTCTCTGAAAAGAAAAAATGGTCTTAGTTGACCGCGTCCTTGAGGCCTTTGCCGGCCGAGAACTTCGGCACGGTACGCGCCGGAATCTTCACTTCCGCGCCGGTCTGCGGATTGCGGCCAGTCGACGCCGCACGCTTGGATACGGTGAAATTTCCGAAGCCGACGAGCCGTACATCGCCGCCCTTCTTCAGTTCGCCAGTGATGACGGAGAACACCGCATCGACCGCCGACTGTGCGTCACCCTTCGAAATGCTAGCGGATTCAGCGACAGCGGAAACCAGTTCGTTCTTGTTCATAAAAATTCCCTTCCATGAGAAAAACCGGAACTCTTCGACTCATCCGGCAGGAAACGGACTTTAGAAAGAAGCGTTCTCGCAACCAAGTCGAAAAGCGCGGAAAAAGTTCGAAAAAGCCCGGAAAAGGTGGGTTTTTCACATGAAAAAGCCGGGCTCAAGGCCCGGCTCTCTCTTTGTGCACTGCACCTTTAGTATTTTCTAATGTGCAAGCGACTTTCCAGCATCGTCGGCGCTGTCGGTCGTGGCCGGCGGATTGACCGGCTCGACCCACTCGATCGGCTCCGGCATGCGCACCAGCGCGTGCCTCAGAACCTCGCCGACGCGTGAGACCGGAATGATCTCCATGCCGTTCTTCACGTTGTCCGGAATCTCCGCCAGATCCTTGGCGTTGTCTTCCGGGATCAGCACCTTCTTGATGCCGCCGCGCAGTGCGGCAAGCAGCTTTTCCTTGAGGCCGCCGATCGGCAAGATGCGGCCGCGAAGCGTTATCTCGCCAGTCATCGCCACATCGGCCCGAACCGGAATACCCGTCAGTATCGACACAATGGCTGTCGCCATGGCGGCACCTGCGGACGGTCCGTCCTTCGGCGTGGCACCCTCCGGCAAGTGCACGTGGATATCGCGCTTGTCGAACAGCGGCGGCTCGATGCCGAAATCGACAGCTCTTGAGCGGACATAAGAGGCCGCCGCCGAAATCGATTCCTTCATCACGTCGCGCAAATTGCCGGTCACCGTCATACGGCCCTTGCCGGGCATCATGACGCCTTCGACCGTCAGCAGCTCGCCGCCGACTTCCGTCCAGGCAAGACCGGTGACGACACCGACCTGATCGTCAGCCTCGACCTGACCGAAGCGGAAGCGCTGAACACCGAGGTAGTCGGCGAGGTTCGCCGCCGTGATGCTCACCGTCTTCTTCTTGGTCTTCAGGATCTCGGTCACCGCCTTGCGCCCGAGCTTCATCAGCTCGCGCTCCAGGCTTCTGACACCCGCTTCACGGGTATAGGTCTGGATGATGCCGCGGATCGCGTCCTCGCTGACCGAAAATTCCTTCGGCTGCAGCGCGTGGTCGCGAACCACCTTGGGCATCAGGTGACGCTTGGCGATCTCGATCTTCTCGTCTTCGGTGTAGCCGGCGATACGGATGATCTCCATGCGGTCCATCAAGGGCGCAGGGATGTTCAGCGTGTTCGCCGTCGTCACGAACATCACGCTCGACAGGTCGTATTCGACCTCGAGGTAATGGTCCATGAACGTCGAGTTCTGCTCGGGATCGAGCACCTCGAGCAAGGCCGATGACGGATCACCGCGGAAGTCCTGGCCCATCTTGTCGATCTCGTCGAGCAGGAAGAGCGGGTTGGACCTCTTGGCCTTCTTCATCGACTGGATGACCTTACCGGGCATCGAACCGATATAGGTGCGGCGGTGACCACGGATCTCCGCCTCGTCACGTACGCCGCCGAGCGCCATGCGGATGAACTCGCGGCCGGTCGCCTTGGCGATCGACTTGCCGAGCGAGGTCTTGCCGACGCCGGGAGGGCCGACGAGGCACAGGATCGGCCCCTTCAGCTTCTTCTGGCGGCTTTGCACGGCGAGATACTCGACGATGCGGTCCTTGACCTTGTCGAGCCCGAAATGATCGGTATCGAGCACGTTCTGCGCGAACGCCAGGTCCTGCTTGACCTTGGAGTTCTTGCCCCACGGGATCGACAGGATCCAGTCGAGATAGTTGCGCACGACGGTCGATTCAGCCGACATCGGCGACATCGTCCGCAGCTTCTTCAGTTCGGCTTCCGCCTTTTCGCGGGCCTCCTTGGAAAGCTTGGTCTTCTTGATGCGCGCCTCGATCTCGGCGGCCTCGTCGCGGCCGTCCTCGCCTTCGCCGAGCTCCTTCTGGATCGCCTTCATCTGCTCGTTGAGGTAGTATTCGCGCTGCGTCTTCTCCATCTGGCGCTTGACGCGCGAGCGGATGCGCTTCTCCACCTGCAGGACGGAGATTTCGGCTTCCATGAAGCCCATGGCCTTTTCCAGCCGTTCCTTAACGGAAAGCGTGGCCAGCATCTCCTGCTTTTCAGGGATCTTGATGGCGAGGTGCGACGCAACCGTATCGGCGAGCTTGGAATAGTCGTCGATCTGGCTGGCGGCGCCCACCACTTCGGGCGAGATCTTCTTGTTCAGCTTGACGTAGTTTTCGAAGTCGGTGACGACCGAACGGGCGAGCGCCTCGACCTCGACCTCTTCCTCCTCCGGCTCGACCAGCGCGGCGGCGCGGGCTTCGTGGAAGTCCGGACGGTCGGTGAACGAGACGATTTTGGCACGCGAAGCGCCTTCCACCAGCACCTTGACGGTGCCGTCGGGCAGCTTCAGCAATTGCAGCACATTGGCGAGCGTGCCGATGTCGAAAATCGCATCGGGCTCGGGATCGTCATCGGCGGCATTCATCTGGGTGGCAAGCAGGATCTGCTTTTCCTGACCCATAACCTCTTCCAGCGCCTTGATCGATTTTTCACGCCCCACAAAGAGCGGAACGATCATGTGCGGGAACACCACGATGTCGCGCAGTGGGAGGACTGCGAAGACGCCGTCGCTGGGAGCCTTGGATATTTTGGCCATTGTCCAACCTTTCATGTCGCGGCCGCTTATTTTAGCCAACCGCGAATCTCATATTAACGACCGTGGGTCGTTCCGCCTACCACCGTTTGTGACGGGAGTTTTACAGCACAGAATTCGGCACCACGGCCTTCCAGTGTTAGTTGGATGCACGAGGGGCAAAGATCAAGGGTTAACACCGGCAGTTCCTCGGCTATTGCGGCCGGATCGCGGCAAGGCGGCCAGCCCACAACAGCTAGAGAGGCGCAACATCAAGGCAGCGTTGCGGCGTCGGGCGAAAATTCGGCCGCTGAAGGCTGGATTTGTCCACCAAAGACGGGAGCCTGAGCCGACTTCGGAAAAAGCGGATTGCTCAGAAGGTTGGCCTCGATCTTGTCCCAGCCCTTGCGCGCTGCCCAATCGAAAGCCGCCAAACCTTTTTCCGTGCGTTCCTCGGCATCCGTGAAATCCCGGAACACCAGTGCCTTGCCAACCCGGAAATAGGAGAACCACACCCAGGGACGGCGGCAGAACCATCGCGCCAGCTCCCAGTGAAACTCGTCGATAGCGGCCTGAACCAAGGGCCCGACGACCACGACCTGCTCCCACCTGAAATAATCCTGGTAGAGGCGGCGCTTGTCGTCGTCGTTCGGTTGCACGCCTGCCATGGCCTGTTTCTCGGCATTGGCGATCGCGTGCCGCAGCGGCCCCGGCATACGACCGGCCAGATGCGGAGGTCGGGATCGAGCCGCAGCAAATGCAGCGTCACCCAGGTCTCCCTGAACACCACGCGATTGATGTCGCGGAACTTGTCGACGAACCTGTCGTAGGAGGCGATGCATTCGGCGCGGGACAAGGAGGTGGTGACATCGATCACCGAGAGCACCCTCGCCGCGGCGTCGGCGATCTTAAGGTACCAGCGCGCCCACAAGGCGCCATGCGCGGCGATCAACGCAAAGGGAAAGCTGCGGCCGCCGCTCGTGTAGAGTTCGTGATAGGAGGCGGCGCGCAAAGCCATGTCATCGAGCGAACCGGCCCGCGCTTCGGCTTCGGCCCAGATCTGCTTTATATCGAGCATTACTGTTCGGTCGGCCGCAACCGGCTCAACGTCGACGACTGCCATTCGCCACCCCATGCCGCCAAAAGCCTAGCGGCATCAGGATAACATCCGACAAAGTTCTTGCTTCAAATGCGACCTAACGTTGCAGCCCCGGCGCCTTTTCAATCCGCAAAAGGAAACGGCGCCCGCAGGCGCCGTTCAAGATCAAAGGCTTTGATCGTCAACAGCTTACGCGCTGACGTTGCCCTTCTTTTCCTTCTGTTCGGAATAGATGTAGAGCGGCCGGGCGCTGCCGGTCACCACTTCTTCCGAAATCACCACTTCGCGCACGCCTTCCAGCGCGGGGAGTTCGAACATGGTGTCGAGCAGGATCGCTTCCATGATCGAGCGCAGGCCGCGGGCGCCTGTCTTGCGCTCGATGGCGCGCTTGGCGATCGCCGACAGCGCATTCTCGTGGAAGGTCAGGTCGACACTCTCCATCTCGAACAGCCGCTGATACTGCTTGACCAGGGCGTTCTTCGGCTCGGTCAGGATCTGGATCAGCGCCGGCTCGTCGAGGTCCTCAAGCGTCGCCAGGACCGGCAGACGGCCGACAAACTCGGGAATGAGGCCGAACTTCAGGAGATCCTCGGGCTCGACCAGGCGGAACACGTCACCGGTGCGGCGATCCTCGGGCGAAGCGACGATGGCGCCGAAGCCGATCGAAGTCTTCCGGCCGCGATCCGAGATGATCTTGTCCAGCCCGGCGAAGGCACCGCCGCAGATGAACAGGATGTTGGCGGTGTCGACCTGCAGGAATTCCTGCTGCGGATGCTTCCTGCCGCCCTGCGGCGGCACGGAGGCGACC
The DNA here is from genome assembly GCF_007003975.1 of Mesorhizobium sp. WSM4306. Classification (GTDB taxonomy): domain Bacteria; phylum Pseudomonadota; class Alphaproteobacteria; order Rhizobiales; family Rhizobiaceae; genus Mesorhizobium. The sequence continues at coordinate 44,680 of NZ_VFTC01000014.1, read as the reverse complement.
GTGCCTTCCATGATCTTCAACAGCGCCTGCTGCACGCCCTCGCCCGACACGTCGCGGGTGATCGAGGGGTTGTCGGACTTCCGCGAAATCTTGTCGATTTCGTCGATGTAGACGATGCCGCGCTGGGCGCGCTCGACATTGTAGTCCGCCGACTGCAAGAGTTTCAGGATGATGTTTTCGACGTCCTCACCGACATAACCGGCTTCGGTCAGGGTCGTGGCGTCGGCCATGGTGAAGGGCACGTCGATGATACGGGCCAGGGTCTGGGCCAGCAGCGTCTTGCCGCAGCCGGTCGGGCCGATCAGCAAGATGTTGGACTTCGCCAGTTCGACATCGTTGTTCTTGCCGGCATGCGCCAGGCGCTTGTAGTGGTTGTGCACGGCCACCGACAGCACGCGCTTGGCGTAGGGCTGGCCGATGACATAGTCGTCGAGGACCTTGAGGATCTCCTGCGGGGTCGGCACGCCCTCGCGCGACTTCACCATCGAGGTTTTGTTCTCCTCGCGGATGATGTCCATGCAGAGCTCGACGCACTCGTCGCAGATGAACACCGTCGGGCCGGCGATCAGCTTGCGCACCTCGTGCTGGCTTTTGCCGCAAAACGAGCAATAAAGCGTGTTCTTGGAATCACCGCTGTTGTTGCCGACCTTGCTCATTTTCCTGTCCTTTCATCGCCGCCCGCCGATCGTCTGGCTGAAACGGCGCATATTCTATCTATCGCGGGAATTCGCCGCCGCCAGTGTCCCGGCTCCCGCAACGCAATCCGTACGAAACACAAATCAGAAAACGTAGCAATGATTCGCGCCAACCCCGCACAAAGCTAAGCCGTCGAAAATCAACATAGCATTAACGTAGGCAATCCCATCCGCCGAGGGAACAGCCAATTGTGGCCGAAATGCCGCAAATTCCAGCAAAAGCGCGTTATCCCGCCATTCAACTGCCATGCAGCCTTATGCGGCAGCGCCTTCGACCGGCTCGCGCGACGAAATGACCTTGTCGATGAGGCCGAAATCCCTGGCTTCGTCGGCGGTCATGAAATGGTCGCGGTCAAGCGTCTTTTCGATCTCTTCGTAGCTCTTGCCGGTGTGCTTGACATAGACCTCGTTGAGGCGGCGCTTCAGCTTGATGATGTCCTGGGCGTGGCGCTCGATGTCGGAAGCCTGGCCCTGGAAGCCGCCGGAAGGCTGGTGAACCATGATGCGGGCGTTCGGCGTGGCAAAACGCATATCCTTCTGGCCGGCGGTCAGAAGCAGCGAGCCCATCGAAGCCGCCTGGCCGATGCACAGCGTCGACACCGCCGGCTTGATGAACTGCATGGTGTCGTAGATCGCCATGCCCGAGGTCACCACGCCACCCGGCGAGTTGATGTAGAGGTTGATTTCTTTCTTCGGGTTCTCGGCCTCGAGGAACAAAAGCTGTGCACAAACCAGCGTGGCCATGCCGTCTTCGACCGGGCCGGTGATGAAAATGATGCGCTCCTTCAAGAGGCGCGAGAAAATGTCGTAAGCCCGCTCGCCGCGATTGGTCTGCTCGACCACCATCGGAACGAGGTTCATGTAGGTTTCGACGGGGTTCTTCATGGACTATCCCTTTTGGAGATGGGGATTCCGGCGCCGGAAACATTAGCAATCGGGCAGAATCGGTTCTGGACGGTTAGGATGTAAATAGGATGCCGGCTCACCCTAGCGCAAGGCCGCCTTCTCCTAGCCATCTGGTTAAGTTGAATCAAGGTTTCCGCGCAAGGGGAAGCCCGAATGTGGCCGGTCGCGCTTTCGGTGTAGCAATTCCTTAACCGCATCGCTTAACGAAATGCGGCGAAACCGCTTTCCCCAGAAGAACCATCCCCTACAATTCAACGTTGAACCTGCGTTTTTCGAGTTCACACAGGGGAGTGCCATGATCAGGAAAACTGCTTGCCTCGCCATTTCCGGCCTGGCCGGTCTCGGCATGGTGTCCGAAGCGGTCGGCGGTGGCCGCGCCGTCGAATGCTACGAGCCGGTGCACAGGCCGGCGCTCTATGACACCGTCTATGAAGACGTCATGGTCAGCCCCGGCGGGCAGCTGGTTGATTACGATCCGCCGATCTATGGCACGATGGAGCGCGTCGAGCAGATCGCGCCGCCCCGCGTCACCTATGAGGTCGTGCCGGCCATCACCCGCACCGTCTATCACACGGTCAAGGTCGACGATGGGGGCTATGCCTGGGAATGGCGCGTCATCCACGGACGCCGGGTGCTGTGCAAGGTCTGGCGCAAGGCCCGCTATGCGCGTGTCGCCGAAACGGTGGTAGTTGAACCAGAACGCACCCGTCGGGTTGTGCTGCCGGCCGAATATGAGAGCGCTGCCCATGAAGTGCTGGTGCGGCCAGAGCGGCGGCACGTCACCGAGATTGCGCCGTCATACCGGAGGATTGCGCGCCGGGTGGTGGTGCAGGACGGCTCGACCAGCTGGCGCCGCGTGCATATTGCGAGGCACTGCCAGGATTAGAGTTCGGCACGTCGTCGAGGGCCGTCTCGGTTGGTTCAATCTATAGGCCCGTCGGCAGCCAACATACGGTCTGGCACCAAGCTGGCAAGCCGCGCTAATGGTCTGGCATGACCAAATCCATGCCGCCCTACCTCTCCTTTGATTCAGCCGCGCGCCGCCTGCGGCTCGACCCGCACGAGCCGGCGTTTTTCCAGAACCCTTACGATGCCTATGCCTTCCTGCATGGCCGATCGAACGCCTTTTTCTGGGAAGAATTCGGCTTCTGGTGTTTTGGCGGCTTCGACGACGTCAACCGGCTGCTGCGCGACCGCCGTTTCGGCCGCCAGAATCCGGCCGGCATTCCCGACAGCCGCGGCATCGGCGAGGATCGCTCGCATCTCGCCGCCTTCGACGGCATCGAGGTGAATTCGATGCTGGAGCTGGAGCCGCCGGTGCACACCAGGCTGCGGACCCTGGTCAACCGCGCCTTCGTCTCGCGGCAGGTCGAGCGGCTGCGGCCGCGCGTCGAAGCACTGGCCAATGAGCTGATCGACCGGTTCGAGCCGGGCCAGGTCGACCTGCTGCCGTCTTTCGCCGCGCCCTTGCCGATCACCATCATTGCCGAAATGCTCGGCGTGCCGGTCGAGATGGGGCCGCAACTGCTCGACTGGTCGCACCAGATGGTCGCCATGTACATGCATGGCCGCACCCGCGAGACAGAGGAAACGGCCAATCGCGCCGCGCACGATTTTTCCGACTTTTTGCGCGGCTACGTCGCCGAGCGGCGCAAAAAGCCCGGCGACGATTTGTTGTCGCTGCTGATCGCGGCGCAGCAAGATGGCCAGAAACTCTCCGAGGATGAGCTGGTCTCGTCCGCCATCCTGTTGCTCAATGCCGGTCACGAGGCGACGGTCCACCAGACCGGCAATGCCGTGCGCACGCTGCTGGCACAAGGCGGCGACCCCGGCCGCTTCTTCACCTCGCCGGAGGCTACCGCGGCCACCGTCGAGGAATGCCTGCGCTTCGACGCGCCGCTGCACATGTTCACCCGCTATGCCTATCATGAGATCGAGGCGACATCAGGGGTTATCGTACAACCGGGCGAGACTATCGGCCTGCTGCTCGGCATGGCCAATCACGACCCGCTTGCCTTTGCCGAATCCGAGGTCTTCCGGCCCGGCCGCGCCGACCAGAAAAACGTCTCGTTCGGCGCCGGCATCCATTTTTGCATCGGCGCGCCGTTGGCTCGGCTGGAATTGCAGGTGTCGCTGAAAACCCTGTTCGAGCGGCAGCCGCAACTCCATCTTGCGGAGGAGCCGCGCTTCCGCGACACTTACCACTTCCATGGGCTGGAAAGGCTCGCCGTCGGGTTCTGACGCGAGGGCCGGGGTGCTAAAATGAGACTGTTTTCGACCCGGGCGATAGCATTCGCCCTCGCCTTGCTGTGCGCCTGCATCGCAACCGCGTCCGCCCAACAGCAAACCGACAACATACAGTGGCAAAACAGCATGGCCTTTGCCAATGGCGGTCGGCCTGCTTGACCGCCAAACCAGTTCCTTCAGAGCTTGAGCACATACTCCTTGCGAGTCGTTTCAAGCACTTCCCAGGTGCCCTTGAAGCCCGGCCTGAGCACGAAACTGTCGCCGGCGCGCACCGTGCGCGCCTCGCCACCGTCCTCGGCAACCACCGAAACGCCGGACAGGATGTGGCAGAACTCCCACTCGTCATAGACGATGCGCCATTTGCCGGGCGTCGCTTCCCAGATGCCGGCGTAGAGGCCGCCATCACGCTCCTCGACATTCCAGGTACGGAATTTCGGATCGCCCGCAATCAGGCGATCCGGCGCCGGGGCGCCATGTTCGGCGTCGACACTGTCGAGGCCGATGGACACGAATTTCGGTTCAGCCATGATCAGACCTTGGCCAGCGCCTGTTCCAGATCGGCGACGATGTCGTTGACATCCTCGATGCCGATGGAAAGCCGGACCGTGTCCGGCCCAGCACCGGCCTTGACCTTCTGCTCGTCGGAAAGCTGGCGGTGCGTGGTCGAGGCCGGGTGAATGACCAGGGACTTGGTGTCGCCGACATTGGCCAGATGCGAGAACAGTTCCAGCGCCTCGACGAATTTGACGCCAGCCTCATAGCCACCCTTCAGGCCGAAGGTGAACACGGCGCCCGCTCCCTGCGGCGAGTATTTCTTCTGCAGCGCGTTGTTCTTGTCGCCGGGCAGACCGGGATAGTTCACCCAAGCGACCTTGGAATGGTTGGACAGCCAGCCGGCGACGGTGACGGCATTGTCGCAGTGGCGCTGCATCCGGAGCGGCAAGGTTTCCAGGCCGGTCAGGATCAGGAAGGCGTTGAAGGGCGAGATCGCCGGGCCAAGGTCGCGCAGGCCGAGCACGCGCGCGGCGATGGCGAAGGCGAAATTGCCGAAGGTTTCGTGCAGGACGAGGCCGCCATATTCGGGGCGCGGCTCCGACAGCATCGGATACTTGCCCGATTTCGACCAGTCGAAGGTGCCGCCGTCGACAATGGCGCCGCCGATCGAATTGCCGTGACCGCCGATGAATTTGGTCAGCGAATGGACGACGATGTCGGCGCCATGCTCGATCGGCCGCACCAGATACGGCGAGGCCAGCGTGTTGTCGACGATCAGCGGCAGGCCGTGCTTGCGGGCAATTTCGCCGATCTTTTCGATGTCGACGAAGACGCCGCCCGGATTGGCCAGGCTCTCGATGTAGATCGCCTTGGTCTTGTCGTCGATCTGGCTCTCGAAGGTCGAGATGTCGTTGGTGTCGGCCCAGCGTACCTCCCAGCCATAGTTCTTGAAGGCGTGGCCGAACTGGTTGATGGAGCCGCCGTAAAGCCTTGTTGCGGCGACGAAATTGTCACCGGGCCGCATGAGATTGTGGAACACGATCACCTGCGCGGCATGGCCGGAAGCGACGGCAAGTGCGGCCGTGCCGCCTTCGAGCGCCGCGATCCGCTCCTCCAGCACCGCCTGGGTCGGGTTCATGATGCGGGTGTAGATGTTGCCGAAGGCCTTCAGCCCGAACAGCGAGGCGGCATGGTCGGCATCGTCGAAGACGAAAGAGGTCGTCTGGTAGATCGGCGTTGCGCGCGCTCCCGTCGCCGGGTCTGGCTTGGCGCCGGCATGGACGGCGAGCGTGTTGAAACCGGGCGTACGGGTCATCGAAACCTCCCTCTCCTGAATCCTCTGAAAATCGCCGGGCATTCTTGGCGAAGCGCGGTCACGAATGCAAAGAAGAAAATACCTTTCGGCGGATCATCTGCGATGAACGCGCAGGAAAATCCAATTCTTCCCGGAATAATATTCTGCCTGAGCCGCAATGCGTCCGCCGGCGTTCTCGCACATCACTTCTGGCGCACGCCGAAACTCTGGAATCCCGACCGCATCAGCGGCTTCTTGGACGACAGGACGCCGGAGTTGACGCCGGTCCAGCCGATCTCGCCGGACAGCTTGCCATATTCGATCTTGGGGCAGCGGTTCATCACCACCTTCATCCCCGCCGCCTCGGCACGCGCAGCCGCTTCGTCATCGCGCACGCCAAGCTGCATCCAGATCACTTTCGGCAAGGGATCGAGCTTAAGCACCTCATCGACAATGCCGGGCACCGCCGGCGAGGCGCGAAAAATGTCGACCATGTCGACCGGTTCAGGGAGATCGGCAATGCTGGCATAGGTCATGCGGCCGAGGATTTCCTTGCCGGCCTGCCCCGGATTGATCGGAAACACCGAAAAGCCCTTGGCCAGCAGATATTTCAGCACGAAAAAGCTCGGCCGGACGTCGTTGGCCGACGCACCAACCATGGCTATGGTCTTCACCGAATTGAGGATGCCGCCGATATAGGCATTGTCGTAGGCGTCGTGGTTCATGCCTCGTCCTCATACAGCGCTTCGGCGAGAAAGCCATCCGGATCGCCGCAGAAATCGCGCATCATGCAAAATGGTCGGTGTCTTGAAGATCGATCGGATCGAGGCCGAAGCGGCTGGTGCGGAACAGCCACGCGCTAGTGGCGAAGCCCTGACGCTTGGTACCCGCGTAGAAAGTCTGGAGAAGGCCCTCGCGGCCTGCCGCTCCTGTGTTGGCGGTGGCGTTCGAAGGCCCGGAATGACAGCACGTGGTGCGGCTACGCCATTGCCGGCTGCCAGTGTGGATGATGGTAGCGGCCTTTCTTGTAAACGGTTGATTTTGTTTATGGTTAGCAGCGGAGAAGAGATTCGAATCCCGACAGAAAGATTATGATTCCGGCAAAAAGAGCATAACCTATGGCGAGAGAAGCATCAGTTAGAGGAGGAGGAAGCATGCCGATCATTCGGATATTTCGGGGCACGGTCCTGGCCGGCCGCGAAAGCGACTGGCAAGATCGGGTCGAGCGTCTTTCGTTACCATGGCTGATGGCGCAGCCAGGCTTGGTCGCACACCACCCCGGTAGGCCGATGCCAGGCAGCGGCCAACGGACGTTCTGCATGTTCATGGTGTGGGAGAACATCGAGGCTGTCGAGAGGGCCTTCGGCCCGAACTGGCAGGCCACGCTTGTCTATCATGGTGACGAGCAGGAGATGATTGAATCGTCCTCGGTAGAGCACTTTGAAGCCTACGGAAGCGTGTAGATCCAGGCCCTCGACCGCACGCCGACTTCATGCTCGTGGCTCCACGCCGTCGGGGGCTTCTTCGCCAAGCTGTCGAGGCGCCGTCTCAGTGTGGCGTCTTCAACTCCGTCGTCGACCTCCATGCCGCCATCAACCGCCAAAAAAAGCAAAACAGTTCGCATGGACCGCCGACTCTGACGAGATCATCGCAGCCGTCATAAGCGCGGCACCAAGTGTTAGATTCCATCCACTAGCTGCTGACGGGTGGCCACGTCGAACCGTCAGTCCGGCAGCGAGATAGTGCCGTCCTCCGCGATCGGAAAGGCCGGATTGTGCGCGACTTCCCAGACATGGCCGTCGGCATCGGCGAAATAGCCATACCAGCCGCCCCAGAAGGCGCGCCCCGCCGGCTTGACGATCCTGCCGCCGGCTTTTTCCGCCATGGCGAGTACCTCGTCGACTTCGGCGTCGGAGCGGGTGTTGTAGGCGAGGTAGACCGCCGACGGCGCCTTGGCGAAGGTGACGCCTGAATCTTCTTCGGCGCTTTGGCGTGGAAACAGACCGAGAATGACGCCCCCCATCTGGAAGAAAGCGACACCGTCGGTAATGCCGGCGTGACGCTTCAGGCCCATCGCCTCGTAAAAGCGCACGGCGCGGTCGAGATCGTCGGTGGCGATGGTGATGATCGAGATGCGCGGTTCCATGTTTTAGTCTTCCGGCCATTCCGGCTTGCGCTTGCCGATGAAGGCGCCGATGCCCTCCTCGGCGTCGCGCGCCAGCATGTTCTCGACCATGACGCGTCCGGTATAGGCATAGGAGTCGGCCAAGCCCATTTCGGCCTGCGCGTAAAAGGCTTCCTTGCCGGTCTTGATCACCAAAGATGATTTGGAAGCAATGGTTTGCGCGTATTTGGTGACGATCTGATTCAGGTATTCGCGCGGCACGACGCGGTTGACCAAGCCGAACTCCTTGGCGGTTGCCGCGTCGATGGTCTCGCCGGTCAGAAGCATCTCCATGGCGTGCTTGCGCGAGACGTTGCGCGACAAAGCCACCATCGGCGTCGAGCAGAACAGGCCGATATTGACGCCCGGCGTGCAGAAGGTGGCCTCGTGCGAGGCAATGGCGAGGTCGCAGCTGGCAACCAGCTGCAGCCCGGCGGCGGTGGCGAGACCATCGACTTCAGCGATTATCGGCAGGGGATGGCGCACGATCGCCTGCATCAGGGCAGCACAAGCCGAAAATGTCTGCTCGAAGAACCCCCTGCCCTTGTCCGGGTCAGCGCGGCGCGCGGTCATTTCCTTGAGGTCGTGGCCTGCGCAGAACACTTTTCCGGACGCCGCCAGGACGACGACGCGGATGAATTTGTTGGTCTTGGCGCGCTCGAGTTCGGCGCTTAGCGCCGCCATGACGGACAGCGACAAGGCATTGGCCGGCGGATTGGCGAGTGTCAGGCGCAGCACGCCCTTGTCCAGCCGGGCCACGACCGGACCTTCGGGCGGCTTGATCGCGACGATTTCGGCCATGGGCCGCTTCTCCCCAGTCGAGTTGGATGACTACAATCTAGTATGCGATCTCCGATCGTCCAACACCTTGAAACCGATGCTGGCACAAGCGACGCACCGATCTGACGCCATCGGCGACGGTTGCAACAGGCACCGGACCACGTTCATACAGGCGCAGATGCCAAGGGGAAACCGACATGCCCGCCCAGGACAATCTCAAACCGGTGCTGACGGCGGCTGAAGTCAATGCGGTGATGGCCAGCGTCTACCCGCAGCTCAACGACGAGTTCACCTTCTATGAAGCGCTGGATGTGTTCCCGGGCGGCTGCACGGTGCGGCTCAATGCCGACGAGCGGCATTTGCGGCCCGGTGGCACGGTGTCGGGTCCGTCGCTGTTCACGCTGGCCGACATTGGCGGCTATGTCTGCGTGCTCAGCCACGCCGGACCGGATGCCCTATCGGTGACCACCAACCTCAATATCAACTTTGTCCGCAAGGCCGAGGCGGGGCCGATCGACGGCCATTGCCGCATCCTGAAGCTGGGCAAGAGCCTGATGGTGTTCGATATCGACATCGTCGCCGGACCGGACGGGCACACGGTGGCTCATGCCACTGGCACCTATTCGATCCCGCCGAAGCGGGCACCATCCTGACGATTGAATTTTCATTCGATGTGTATATATATGCGCATAGGTGACGTTTGTTGGAACGCGACAGCCGCAAGATCGTAAAGCGCCTCAAGGATGAGGGTTTCGAACTGATCTCTGTGCGAGGCTCGCATCACAAATTCCGCAAGGGTCCGATTGTATTGATTGTTCCTCATCCCGAGAAGGATCTGCCAATCGGTACCGCTCGTGCAATCGCCAAGCAGGCAGGCTGGATAAGAACGGGTTGAAGCGTACCGGAGAGACCGCCATGAAGAACTACTTCGCATTGGTCGACAAAGACCCCGACAGTGCATTCGGCATCCGCTTTCCCGATATCCCCGGCTGCTTTTCAGCTGCGGATGAAGCGGAAGATATCGTGCCAAATGCTGTTGAGGCTCTTCAATTGTGGGCGGAAGATATGGCCGTTCCTGAGCCGTCGAGCCACGAAGCGATCCTCGCGCTTCCAGATATCCGCAACGCGCTCGCAGAAGGCGGCTATCTGGTTTCGGTGCCGCTTATCGACAATGACAGCGCCGTCGTCAGAGCCAATGTGACCTTCGAGCGTGGCGTGTTGCGAGCGATCGACGCTGCGGCACGCGAGCGCGGCATAACACGGTCGGCATTCCTCTCCAGCGCAGCGCGAAAAGAAATCGAAGCCAAGCATTAGCCTTGTCGAACCGCCGGCCTGATGTGGTAAAATAATACCTTTTATTTAAGCCTTTGTTTTTGCTATATTTTACGCGCAAACAGACTTTTCCTGTGCCTTGACGCGAAAAGTCCCCTCGCCTATAAGCCTTCTCGAAGCAGCGGCCGCAAAGGCCGCCGTTTTGTTATTGGCGGCGGGCAAGTGCCTTTTGCCAATCCAAGCAACAAGAAACGCCTTCTCCATCATTGGGGCAGGTCCTAACCGAAAGCAGAAAACCATGGCAACCTTTTCGCAGAAGCCTGCGGATGTGGTGAAGAAGTGGGTGCTGATCGACGCCGAGGGTCTCGTCGTCGGCCGTCTCGCCACTGTCATCGCCAATCATCTTCGCGGCAAGCACAAGCCCACCTTCACCCCGCATGTCGACGACGGCGACAACGTCATCGTCATCAATGCCGACAAGGTGGTGTTCACCGGCAAGAAGTTCACCGACAAGGTCTATTACTGGCACACCGGTCACCCCGGCGGCATCAAGGAGCGTACCGCGCGCCAGCTGCTCGAGGGCCGTTTCCCCGAGCGTGTCGTCGAGAAGGCCGTCGAACGCATGATCCCGCGCGGCCCCCTCGGCCGTCGCCAGATGAAGAACCTCCGCGTCTATGCAGGCACGGAACATCCGCATGTCGCCCAGCAGCCCGTCACCCTCGACGTGGCCAAGCTGAACGCCAAGAACAAGAAGGCTTCGTAAGATGGCTGAGCTTTCCTCGCTCGCAGAACTCGGAACGGCTACCGGCAACACCAACACGCAGCCGGCTGCTCCCGTCCATGTCCAGAAGCTCGACAAGTCGGGCCGCGCCTATGCCACCGGCAAGCGCAAGAACGCCATTGCGCGCGTCTGGGTGAAGCCGGGTTCCGGCAAGATCATCGTCAACGACAAGGAATTCGCGACCTATTTCGCGCGTCCGGTCCTGCAGATGATCCTCAACCAGCCGATCATCGCCTCTAACCGCGCCGGCCAGTACGACATCGTCGCCACCGTTGTCGGTGGCGGTCTGTCCGGCCAGGCCGGTGCGGTTCGTCACGGCATCTCCAAGGCGCTGACCTATTACGAGCCGACGCTGCGCGCCGTGCTCAAGAAGGGCGGCTTCCTGACCCGCGACAGCCGCGTCGTCGAGCGCAAGAAGTACGGCAAGGCGAAGGCCCGCCGCAGCTTCCAGTTCTCGAAGCGCTAAGCGCTACGAATTTCCATGTCGAAAAGGCCGCCTCCGGGCGGCCTTTTTGTTTTGGGTCTCGGCAGTCACCCCGCCCGCGCCTTCGGCGCGACCTTCCCATCGTCGAGGGGAGGTAGGGCGCCGCGCTTCAATAGCCGGACGATTGGCCTGGTTTAAGCTGATCAGGACGGATTGTTCTACCGCGGCGCTGGCGCAACCTCCTACCTCCCCTCGATGGGGAGGTCGGCGCGAAGCGCCGGGTCGGGTGACGGCGCCGACCGTGGTGTGGCCGACTTGATGTAATCGATAAAGGCGCGCAGCGGCGCTGGCACCAGACGGCGCCCGGGATAGTAGAGGAACGGGCCTGAAAACTCCTGCCACCACGGCTCCAGCACGGGTTCTAGCGCACCGCTCTCGAAATGCGGACGCACCCAGTCCTCGAAGAGCCACAGAATTCCGACGCCAGCGATTGCCGCATCGACGGCGAGATCGACACCGCCACCGATGCTGACGACCAACGGTCCGGTGGGATCGACCCGCACCACCTCGCCGTCGCGCTCGAATTCCCAAGGCGTCATGACCCCGCTGGGAAAGCGACCACGCACGCACGCATGGCCAAGCAGGTCACGCGGGTGTTGCGGCCGGCCGTGCCGATCAAGATAGGCCGGAGAGGCGGAGGTGGTGAAGCGCTGGACACGGGGGCCGATCGGCACGGCGATCATATCCTGCTCCAGCCGCTCGTCGTAGCGGATGCCGGCATCGCAACTGGCCGTTAGCAAATCGACAAAGTTCTCCTCCGCAATCACCTCCAGCCGGATGGCCGGATAGGCCGCGAGAAATCCCGGAACGATTTTTGGCAGGACCAGCCGCGAGGCGCTGATTGGCACATTGAGGCGCAAGGTCCCGGCTGGTCTGTCGCGAAAGCCGTTCACGACGTCGAGCGAGGCCTCCACCTCACCCAGCGCGGGCCCAAGACGCGCCAGCAGGCTGGCGCCTGCCTCGGTCAGGGCGACACTGCGCGTGGTACGATTGAAGAGCCGCACACCAAGTTGGGTTTCCAGACGACGGATGGCTTCGCTGAGCACTGACGCGCTGCCTGCCGTCACGCGAGCCGCTTCGCGAAAGCCGCCGGCGCGTGCCACGGCCATAAATGCCTGGAGATCGTTGAGATCAGTCGCCATTGTTTTTATTTCCGCACAGGTCGTGCCGATTATACCCGGTTATCAGGACAGCGGCAATGTCCTATCTCACTCGCCGACAGCGAAGGAGAAGCACATGTCCAGTCTAGACAAATCCGGCACATTCACCCTCGGCAGCTACACCGTGAAGCGTCTCGGCTATGGCGCCATGCAACTTGCCGGCCCTCACGTGTTCGGTCCGCCTAGGGATCATGACGCGGCCATAGCGGTGTTGCGCGAGGCGGCGGCGTCGGGGGTCAACCACGTCGACACCTCCGACTATTATGGCCCACACGTCACCAACCTGCTGATCCGCGAAGCGCTGGCGCCCTACCGCCAAAACCTCGTCATCGTCACCAAGATCGGCGCGCGGCGCGGCAACGATGCCTCCTGGCTGCCTGCCTATTCGCCCAAGGAGCTTGAGCAAGCCGTGCACGACAATCTCAGGAACCTTGGACTTGAGGTTCTGGACGTCGTCAATCTGCGCATCATGTTCAGCCCGATGGGCCCGGCCGAGGGCTCGATCGAGGCGCAACTGACAGCGCTCGCCGAGCTGCAGCGCAAGGGCCTCGTGCGTCATATCGGCTTGAGCAACGTCACCCGCGCGCAAGTCGAGGAAGGCCGCCGGATCGCCAAGATCGTCTGCGTGCAGAACCAGTACAATCTGGCGCATCGGGATGACGACGGATTGATCGACGAATTGGCACGCGACGGTATCGCCTACACGCCGTTCTTCCCGCTCGGCGGTTTCAGCCCATTGCAGTCGTCGACTTTGTCGGACGTCGCGGTGCGGCTCGGCGCCACGCCGTTACAGGTTGCGCTCGCCTGGCTGCTCAAGCGCTCGTCGAACATTCTGCTGATCCCGGGGACATCGTCAGTCGGGCATTTGAGGGAGAACCTGGCGGCGGCGGAACTGGAGCTGTCGGATGAGGTTTTGCGGGAGCTGGATGGGGTGGCGAAAGCGGCGTGAGGCTTTTTGCGGGCAGCGCTGTCACCCCACCCGCGCCTTCGGCGCGACCTCCCCATCGAGGGGAGGTAGGAGGTCGCGCTTTACATTCAGCCGATGCTCCGATTCTTCGATAATTCGACAAAGCAAAGTCGAGCGCAGAATTGCCGCGACTCCTACCTCCCCTCGATGGGGAGGTCGGCGCGTAGCGCCGGGTGGGGGTGCAGCGCCGGCGTTGAATTTCTAGTTGATACTCGCCGTATTCGCCGGCTCGGCCGGCCGCGGATCATCCGCGTAACGCACACGAAACCCATTTGCCACCAGCCAGCCAATCGCAACCTTCGGCTCATCGGTCTGGATGATGGTGGCGCCGCGTTCGGCCCAGAAACCGTACGTCTCGGCCGGCAGGCTGGCCGCGACCGCCAGTTCGTCGCCGCGGCCGCCGGAGAGGAAGCCGCCCGGCTTGTTGACGATGGCGTAGGTGTCGGCCCAGATGTGCCAGCCGCCCCGCACCGACACCGCCCGCATGCGAGTGCTGAACAGCGGGCCGCCGGTCTCAGTTAGCGTTTGCGCCCCTGCCCGCCAGTTGATCAGTTCGATGGCGCCCGGCGCAAAAGCCTTGCCGACCTGCTCGGCAAAGGCAGCGTCATGCACCGCGTCGTCGGCGATGATCGGCATGAACTGGAAGCCGCCGCCGGCAGCATCGAGCGTCCCCTTGACGACGTCGATCCGCTGCCGGTTCCACAGGTTCTCCTTGACGATCACCTGTTCGGCCATGCCGAGATCGCGGGCAATGGCGATCATGCCTGGCAGCGCCTGGACATCGAGCTTGTTGTCGAGGTTGATCAGGATCCGATCCCTGGTCGCCAGCAGCATTTCGCGCAGCGTGGAAACCGCCTCATTGGTGACGGCACCGGTGCCTTCGACCACCAGCCTGCAGCGCTTGAGCTCAGCCAGCGTGTAATTGACCACCTCGCCCTTGCAAGTGGTTGTGCGGTCGAGCCAGCTGTCATGCATGACGACGAACTCGCCATCCTTCGAACGCCTGATGTCGACCTCGACGATCTCGGCGCCGATGGCGATGGCGCCTTCGACGGCGGCGAGCGAATTTTCAGCATAGAGCGTCTTGCCGGCCTGCATGCTGCCGGCGCGGTGCGCGGCGACCATGACATGGTCGCGCCACTGGTTGGCGTGCTCGAAGCGGTCGAGGATTTGCCTGGCGCGGGTTTCGCTTGCCGAGGCCTGGCCAGTGAAGGCGGCAAGTGCTGCGCAAAACAGAAGGCAGATGGTCCGCATCGAGAATCGCTCCTTGCCGGATCGACCCCGGGGATAGGCGACGTCAGTGACAGGCCGGTGAACGAAGCCGGCTAGTGGATTGTCGCGCCGCTGCAACAAAGTCGTGCTGAAACCATGCCAGCAGCGCGCCAGAGCAGGATCGAGAAGGGCCTTGCGCCTTGGCGACAAAATCCTGTGTCGCCCCGGGAGAGCGCCACGTCGTTTCGCCAAGCTGTGACTGGCATCTTGCGTGCCGGTTCTGTAGTTGTGGCAGCCCGATGAACAAAGAGGACCCGTAATGGCGAACCAGACCATCGACAACGCCTTCACCGCCCGCTCCAAGACGGGGCCATCCTTCGAGCCGACCTATGCCGGCGCGCTGTCGTTCATGCGGCGCAAATACACCAAGGATGTAAAGGGCGCGGACGCGGTCGTATGGGGCATTCCCTTCGACGCCGCCGTCACCAACCGGCCGGGCGCTCGCTTCGGGCCGCAGGCGATCCGCCGCGCTTCGGCGATCCTCGACAACGATCCGCAATATCCGTTCTCACGCGACCTGTTCGAGCATCTGGCTGTCGTAGACTGTGGCGACTGCCTGCTCGATTCGGGCAATCACCAGAAGACGCCCGGCACGATCGAGCGCGAAGCGGCGAAGATCCTGAAATCGGGCGCTTTCCTGCTCTCGCTCGGCGGCGACCATTTCGTCACCTGGCCGCTGCTCAAGGCGCATGCCGCCATCCACGGGCCGCTGGCGCTGGTGCAGTTCGACGCCCACCAGGACACCTGGCCGGACGACGGCAAGCGCATCGACCATGGCTCGTTCGTCGGCCGCGCCGTCAATGAGGGCATCATCGATCCAGACCGTTCGATCCAGATCGGCATCCGCACGCATGCCCCCGATACATTCGGCATCAAAATTCTCTACGGCCACGAGATCGAGGAAATGCGGGCGTCCGATATCGCCTACGCCATCGTCGACCGCACCGGCGGCAGGAAGACCTACCTGACCTTCGACATCGACTGCCTCGACCCGGCCTTCGCTCCCGGCACCGGCACGCCTGTCGCTGGCGGACCGTCCTCGGCCAAGATATTGTCGACGCTGCGCCAGCTCGGCCAGGTCGATATCGTCGGCGCCGACGTCGTGGAGGTTGCGCCGGCCTACGATCACGCCGATATAACGGCGATCGCCGGTTCGATGGTGGCCATGCACTATCTCGGCCTGGTGGCCGAACGAAAGGCCAGGGCCGAAGAGCTGAACAACGGCAACCATGGCGCGGCGAACCACGGCCAGGGCATCTAGGTTTGAATTAGAACGGAATTTGGCAGGACCATGAAACCGAAAATCTTCATCGACGGCGAACACGGCACCACCGGCCTGCAGATCCGGGCGCTGCTGGCCGAGCGCGGCGATCTCGAGATCATCTCGATCCCGACCGAGCGCCGCAAGGAAACGGCGGCACGCGCCGAATTCCTCAATGCCGCCGATGTCGCGATCTTGTGCCTGCCGGATGCGGCCGCCAAGGAAAGCGTGTCGCTGATTGCCAACGACACCACCAAGGTGATCGACGCCTCGACCGCGCATCGCGTCGCCGAGGGCTGGGAATACGGTTTTGCCGAACTGGACCGGGGACAAGCCAAGACCATCGCCACAGCGAAGCGCGTCGCCAATCCCGGCTGCTGGCCGCAAGGACCGATCGCAACATTGCGGCCGCTGGTGGCGGCAGGCCTGCTGCCGCCGGACTTCCCGGTGACGGTCAATGGCATTTCGGGCTATTCGGGCGGCGGCCGGCCGATGATCGAGGAGTATGTCGCCCAGGGCGAGGATGCCTCGGAATTCCTGCCCTATGGGTTGACCCTGCAGCACAAGCATGTGCCGGAGCTCAGGACCTATGCGAAGCTGTCGCACGATCCGATCATGCAGCCGGCGGTCGGCAATTTCGCCCAAGGCATGATCACGGTGGTGCCGCTGCAGCTCGGCGGCCTCGACCATGTGCCGACCGGGGCCGAACTGCACGCCGCTATCGCCGACCATTTCGCCGCCATCAAGGGCGGCGTGGTCGAAGTGGCGCCCTATGCGCATATGGAGCGCATGCCGGAGATCAATCCGGAGGTCTATAACGGCACCAACCGCATGAAGGTCTATGTCTTTGCCAATGACGATAGGGCGCAGGCGCTGCTGATTGCCGTCTATGACAATCTCGGCAAGGGCGCTTCAGGTGCGGCTGTGCAGAACATGGACCTGATGCTCGGCCTCTAGAGCGTTTCACCGTTTCGTGGAAACCGCGGACCGCTCAATCGCTTTGTTTGGAGCAATTCCGGACGAAAAACCGCTCACACTTTTTCTGGAATTCTGGACCACGCAATCGCCTGGGGTTGCCTGTCGGCCGCATGGCATCATGAAGACGGCAATAGAGTCGACGAAACTCGCGAGCTGGCGGTCGCAGAGGCGGTGCGGAAGGTACGGCTCAGCTTCTGACTGATATCTCGTGCGGCAACGGATAGGCGCCCTTGGTGCCGCGCCAGTGCGCGGCGGCAAAACCCAGCAGGACAAGCGCGAAAGCCTGATGCGTCAGCGCCATGTGCAGCGGCACCTGCATCAACAGCGTACCGATGCCGATCGAGGCCTGGACCAATACCAGCAGGAACAGCAGCGTCGCGCGCCGCGCATGCGTCGTGCCTGGCAGCCGCCGGCGTGTCGCGATCATATGCCAAAGCGCGACGGCAAAGACCGTGTAGGCCCCCAGCCGATGGACGAACTGCACCGTCTTCGGGTTCTCGAAGAAATTGCGCCAGACCGGTTCGAGCAGAAGCAGGTCGCTGGGGACAATCTTGCCGTCCATCATCGGCCAGGTGTTGTAGCTCAGGCCGGCATCGAGGCCGGCGACCAGACCGCCGAGATAGATCTGCACCAGCGCCAACAGCACGATGAAGCCGGCGAGCCGCTGCGTCGACCGATCGGCGGCAGGCTCCGAATGCGGCGCCAGGCCGCGCGCGACGACCATGGTGGCGGTGAAGATCAGGGCCGCAAGCGTCAGATGCGTTGCCAGCCGGTATTGGCTGACGGAAACGCGGTCGACCAGGCCGGAGGCCACCATCCACCAGCCGATGGCGCCTTGCAGACCACCGAGCAGCAGAATGCCGAGCAGTTTTGGCCCAAGGCCGCGCTCGATGCGGCGCGTCGCCCAGAAAACCAGCAGCGGCAAGCCAAAGACGAGTCCGACGCTGCGGGCGAGGATGCGATGCGCCCATTCCCACCAGAAGATCGACTTGAAGGCGTCGAGGCTCATGCCGTTGTTGAGCTCGGCATATTGCGGGATCTTCTGGTAGAGCTGGAATTCCTCCTGCCACTCGGCGTCGTTGAGCGGCGGTATCACACCGTGGAGCGGCTTCCATTCGGTGATCGATAGGCCGGACTCGGTGAGCCTTGTGGCGCCGCCGACCAGCACCAGCGCAAACAGCACCAAAAGCACGACATAGAGCCAGCCGCGCACCAGCGCCCGGTTGGAGAGATCGCGGTCGCGATCCATAGAAGGCGTGGCGGCTGAGATGGCGGCCATGGGCTGGTCCCGGCAGTTGCAAGTGGCGGATTGGTGAACCATCCCAACCCGGCTGACAAGACCGGACGGCGCGGCACGCCGTCGCGCCGCAACTGGCGGGTTGCACAGGCGCCCGGTTGGGCCTAAGCGAAGGCGATCAACGAGAACGCCTCATGCCCATCCGCCTGAAAAAGCTGATCGGAACCTTCCTGCTGGTCGCGCTGGTCATCATCTATGCGCTGGTCGCGTCGATCATAGCGGTGGCGCAGCTATCGGAATCCGGCCCGCTGGTGCATTTCCTGTTCTTCCTGTTCAGCGGCCTGTTCTGGGTGCTGCCGGCGATGGGCATCATCAAATGGCTGATCCTGGAGCCGCGGCCGAAAGGCTGAAAAGCGCCCAGGCTAAATTGTCACGACCATTTTGCCGGCATTGGCCAGCGGCGTCGTTACGCCCGACAACATGGTGCGGATGTGGGCGACGCTCTGGTAGCGGCCATTCACCGAAATGCGCGGCAGCGCGTGCAGGAAGCCGGCATGCTCGGCATGCAGTACGCCATGTCGAGTGGTCACCGCCGAGGCGTAGCCGGCGTCGCGGGCAAAGCCCACTTCGCGGCAGCCGACAGCGCTGGCGTAGCCATAGGGATAAGCGAGATGGCGCGGCTCTTCGCCCAGCTGCGCCTGCAGCTGGCGCCTGACGTCGCCGATCTCATGGCGCGCATCGGCTTCGTCGAGCCGCTTCAGATTGCGATGGTTGACCGTATGCGCGCCGATCGTCACCAGCCTGTGCCCGGCCATGGCGCGTATATCGTCCCAATTCATCAGCGTGCTTGAGCGCAGGCCATCGAGTTCGATGCCGTTCGAGCGCGCGAGATCGCGCAGCGCGGCGCGCTGATCCTCCTCGCGCACCTCAAGCGTCAGGTAAGCGTGCAGGCGCGCATTGGCCTGGAGCTTCTTGCCGTGGGTCGAGCAGTCGATCGAAACCGGACCCTTCGGCGTCGCCAGCGTCAGCCGGTCGCGTGCGTTGACGATGTCCTCGACCACGTCCCACCACAAATCGGCGCTGCCGTCGATCAGGCCCGGCGCGACATAGATGGTGATCGGCGCGTCGTGCTTTTCCAGCACCGGCAGCGCTTCGGTCATGTTGTCGCGATAGGCGTCATCGGCGGTGATGGTGGCGAACTGGCCGTCCTTGCCGCCGGCCTTGATGCGCTCGATCGCCTCGTCGAGCGTGACGAAGGCATAGCCCCTCGCCTTCATGTCGGCGACGAGAGCGTCGAGGAAACGCGGGGCGATGTTGAGATGACGGTTGACGCCGTCGGGCTTCTCCGGCGTGGCGGTGACCCGGTGCAGCATCAGGATGGCGCCGATGCCGCCGACGAAAGGCTTGGCCAGCGGTGCAAGGCCGGTAAAGCGGGCGATGTTAAGCGCCAGTTTCCGAACTGCCTCCCCGCCGTCGATCATTCATTCACCTTTTGCGCCTAGGCTCAATCCAAGCACGGAACGCACCGACGCGAACTCCCTGATCGCGACGAATACGCCTTAAGGATTGAGGTATGGTTGACGCCACCGCGTCATTTGACGGCAATCGGCTCGCCGCAAGCAAGGCGTCCGCGCGCGCAATGGCTGCCGACCGGACCAGCCTGTCGGTGTCGGTCGCCGACGCTGCCGCGCTCGCCTCTTACGGCGAATTCTGCCGTTCCGCGCTGTTTGCGCCGGCGCAGAGCGTCGCCTGGGCCCGTGCATGGACAGCGCAAGCCAATCCGGATGCCGTCGTCGCCACGCTGAAAATCGAGGACCGGCCGGTCTTCTCGCTGGCACTGGAAATCACGCGAACTGGTCCATTCCGCGTCGCCCGCTTCATGGGCGGACGTCATGCCAACGGCAATTTCGCCGCCGCCGATGAAGCCTGGCTGGCAAAGACTGATGCCGGGGCGATCCGCAGGCTGGTGACGGCGATCGGCAAGGCGCGTCCCGACATCGACCTCATTGCGCTGGAAAGGCTGCTGCCCGACCTCGATGGCATTGCCAATCCGTTGGCGGCATTCGCGCATTTCCCCAGCCCCAATTTGTCGCTCGCCGTCGACCTCGATGGTGGTTTCGATGCTTTGCTCTCCCGCGCGAGCGGCAAGCGCAAGCGCAAGAAGCACCGTTCGCAAACGCGCAAGTTCGAGGCTGTCGGCAGTCATCGCCGCATCGAAGCGCGGACACCGGATGAGGTGGACAGGCTGCTCGCTGCTTTCTTCGAGATGAAGGAGTTCCGCTTCGCCAAGATGGGCATCGCCAATGTCTTCGGCGAACCGGAGGTGCGTGCTTTCTTCCGCACCCTGTTCGCCGGCGCGCTGGCCGAGGAGAAACCGGCCTTCGTGCTGCATGGGCTTGAGGTCGCCGGCAAGCTGCGCGCCATCACCGGCTCGAGCCGTTCGGGAAAACGCCTGATCTGCGAATTCGGAGCCATTGCCGAGGACGATCTCGGCCACACCAGCCCCGGCGACTTCCTGTTCTTCGACAACATCCAGGAAGCCTGCGAGACGGGTTTCGAAGTCTATGATTTCTCGGTCGGCGACGAGCCCTACAAGCGCCTCTGGTGCGATATCGAGACCCAGCATTTCGAGGTGCTGGCGCCCTTGACACTGAGGGGACGCGCCCTCGCGTCGGGGCTGCGGGAAGGCGCGCGGGCGAAAGCCTTCATCAAGAACAGCCCGACGATCTGGAAGTTGACCAAGATGCTACGCCGCAAGGCGGCCGGACAGGCAGCGCCCACTTCCACGGACGACGAAAACTAGCGTCAAAAATTGAGAGCTTCGCGGAGCGCGGGACCGGCCCTGACTCGCAGGTCGAGATCTGCTTCTATGTGGTCGATATGGTGCAGCATCAGTCGGCTTGCCAAGCCGGAGTCGCTCCTCTCCAGCGCGCCGACAATTTCCGTATGCTCGCTATGCCCGCAGGCCGAAACGCCAGACCGTCCGTAAAGGGCGATGACCAGGGACGAACGCGCCACCAGTTCCTCCATGAAGCGCTGCAGGATGGCATTGCCGGCGACTGAGGCGAGCAGCAGATGGAAATCGCCCGATGCCTTGATTTCGGACCGCCTCGCGGTCGGGCCGCGCTCGGCGATGAAGCGGCCTTCCTCGTCGAGTTGCGCACGGAACGCGGCGACATCGGCGGCTGTGACCCGCCCGCAAGCAGCGATCGCGATGCCCGGCTCGATCAGCCGGCGCGAGGCGAACACCTGGCGTGCTTCCTCGGGCGACGGGTTGGCAACGAAGGCGCCACGGTTGCGCTCGGTACGCACCAACCCCTCGAAGGACAGCATCTGCAGCGCCGCGCGCGCGACGGTGCGCGAGACGTCGAACAGCGTGCCGACCTCGCCTTCCGACAGCTTGGTACCTGGCGCCAGCCGCCGGTCGACGATGGCGTCGCGCAGATTGTCGCGGATCGCCTGGGCGCGATCCTGATTGGCGCTGTCGGCTGCGGAATAGATCTGGTCGGCAATGTTCATGGCGATGATGGTTCCCGCCCCCTTCTAGCGCGACTCGTCGTCTGCGCACGAGAGGCAATGTGGACACGAAGCTAAAAAAGATTGCATACGATTCTTGTGCAAATCGCGCACAATCGCCCAAAATTTGTGCAATGCACAAGGAAGCTCGCCGGATAGGCAGCGCTGCCGAAGCCTGATTTTTCAGACAATTCAACCGCTTGGCGGTTAACCGCGAAATTGGCACGCATGATGCTTTGGTTAATGCGACCAAACAGGGAAGTCTGAATGTCCAAAGCCGCCGAGATCGACATCGTGTCCGTTTCGAAAGTCTACGGAATGACGACTGCCGTCGAGGCCATCAGCCTGAAAATACCGGCGGGCACCTATTGCTGCCTGCTGGGCCCCTCGGGCTGCGGCAAGACCTCGACGCTGCGTATGATCGCCGGCCACGAGAGCATTTCGTCGGGCGATGTCCGGCTTGGCAACACAGTCGTCACCGATCTGCCGCCCGCCAAGCGGGGCACGGCGATGATGTTCCAGTCCTATGCGCTATTCCCGCATCTCGACCTCATCGACAATGTCGCCTTCAGCCTGAAGATGAAGGGGGTCGACAAGGAAAGGCGCCGCGCCAAGGCGCTCGACATGCTCAAGCTGATGCAGATGGAGGCCTATGCGACGCGCCGCCCCGCGCAGCTTTCCGGCGGCCAGCAACAGCGCGTCGCACTCGCCCGCGCACTGATCACCGACCCTGAGGCGCTGCTGCTCGACGAGCCGCTGTCGGCGCTCGACCCGTTCCTGAAGATACGCATGCGCGCCGAACTGAAGAAATTGCAGACCTCGCTCGGCATCACTTTCGTCCACGTCACCCACAGCCAGGAGGAGGCCATGGCCTTGGCGGACCTGATCGTGGTGATGAATGACGGCCGCATCGAACAGGCGGCACCCCCACGCGATGTGTTCGAACGCCCGGCCACCGCCTTCGTCGCGCGCTTCATGGGCGACCACAATGTCATATCCGGCCGGGTCACCGGCGCACGCGACGGCATGGTCGTTTTCGACGTCAATGGCGGCGGCTCGCTCGCTGCCTGCGGACAAGGCCAGGAAGCGGGAGCCTCGATCGAAATCGCGATCCGCACCGACCATGTGCGCATCGGCGAGTCACCCTCGCCCGGCCTCGGCTTCACCGGC
This sequence comes from Mesorhizobium sp. WSM4306, assembly GCF_007003975.1. Classification (GTDB taxonomy): domain Bacteria; phylum Pseudomonadota; class Alphaproteobacteria; order Rhizobiales; family Rhizobiaceae; genus Mesorhizobium. Next base: position 22,001 of record NZ_VFTC01000014.1, on the reverse strand, counting down.
ATCGTCTCCAACATCGAATATCGCGGCGCCACGGTGAAGCTGTCGGTGGCCGGCGCCGGCATCGACGATTTCACGGTCATCGTCGACGATTCCGACTTCTTCGCCAAACCCGTCGCCATTGGCGACGCCGTACCGCTCGCCTGGGATTCCGAAGACGCCATCGTCCTCGGGCGCCTTCATTCATGAATTCAACGAAGCAAAACAAAACAGGGGAATAAGCATGACAAACACACCGCAAACCAAGACTGGCATTTCGCGCCGCTCGCTGCTCAAGACGGGCGCCGCCGCCGTCGGCCTTGCCGCCGGCTCCGGCGTCATCACCGGCTTCCCGACCATCTGGGCGCAGTCCAACATCACGCTGCGCCAGTTCGGCACCGGCGTCTCGAACCTCAACGCCATCGCCGACAAGTGCAAGGCCGACCTCGGCATCACGCTTGAGATGACGGCGACCGATTCGGACGCCGCCGCCCAGCGCGCCGTGACCCAACCCGACAGCTACGACATAGCCGACATCGAATACTGGATCTGCAAGAAGGTGTTCCCGAGCGGCGTGCTGCAGCCGATGGATGTCAGCAAGCTGAAATATTACGACGAGCTGGTGCCGCTGTTCAAAACCGGCAAACTGACCCCCGACAGCGTCATTGCCCAGGGCACCGCGCCGCACACGGTCGGCTATGTGGAGGCGCAGGACTCAAAGACCTTCGCCAAGGCCCCCACCAACTGGTTCACCATGGTGCCGACGATCTATAACGCCGACACGCTGGGCATCCGCCCTGACCTCGTCGGCCGCGACATCACCACCTGGGCCGACATCATGGACCCGGCGTTCAAGGGCAAGACCGCGATCCTCAACATCCCGTCCATCGGCATCATGGATGCGGCCATGATCATGGAGGCCACCGGCAACATCAAATATGCCGACAAGGGCAACATGACCAAGGAAGAGATCGACAAGACGATCGACTTCCTGATCAAAGCCAAGCAGGCCGGCCAGTTCCGCGCCTTCTGGAAGTCGTTCGACGAGAGTGTCAACCTGATGGCATCGGGCGAAGTGGTCATCCAGTCCATGTGGTCACCGGCCGTCGCTGCCGTGCGCTCCAAGGGCATCGCCTGCCGCTTCCAGCCGCTCAAGGAAGGCTACCGCTCCTGGGGCGGCGGCCTTGGCCTTGCCGCCCATCTCAAAGGCGCCGAGCTCGACGCGGCCTACGAATACATCAACTGGTACACGTCGGGCTGGGTCGGCGGCTATCTCAACCGCCAGGGCTACTATTCCGCCAACATGGTCTCGGCCAAGAAGTTCATGTCCGACGACGAATGGGGCTACTGGATCGAGGGCAAGCCGGCCAAGGGCGAGATCAAGGCGCCCGACGGCACCGTCATGGAAAAGGCCGGCGCCGTGCGCGACGGCGGCTCCTTCGAGGAACGCATGGGCAAGGTCGCCTGCTGGAACTCGGTCATGGACGAGGACCGCTACATGGTGAAGCGCTGGAACGAGTTTATTGCGGCGTAAGGGAACAGCCCGCGCCGCCGCCTTCTCCCCTTGTGGGAGAAGGTGGATCGGCGCGCAGCGCCGAGACGGATGAGGGGTGTTCCAGCGGAGTGAGACGTTGGCTTTCCCTGGAACACCCCTCATCCGACCTCACTTCGTGAGGCCACCTTCTCCCACAAGGGGAGAAGGAAAGGCCGTCCCGCCCCACCGCGAACCTGCACCGGGAGCATTGATGACAGTCGCGCTCGAACGCCCCGCCATCGCCGCCGCCGCACCCAGCAAGCGCGGCCGTTTGTCACTCAGTGCCGTCACGCCCTATCTGCAGTCGGCACCGCTGGCGCTCATCCTCGGTGCGTTCCTGCTTTTGCCCATCATCATGATCGTCGTCGTATCCTTCTGGGATTACGACTTCGCCGCCATGTATCCGGATTTCCTGACGACGAACTATTCCGACGTGCTTGGCTCCTGGGTGACCTGGAAGACTTATCTCAACACCATCAAATTCGCTGCCATCGTGTGGGCGCTGACCTTGTTCATCGGCTTCTGGGTGGCTTATTTCCTTGCCTTCCACATCCGCACCACGGCCATGCAGATGGTGCTGTTCCTGGTTTGCACCGTACCGTTCCTGACCTCCAACATCATCCGCATGATCTCGTGGATCCCGGTTCTTGGCCGCAACGGCCTGATCAATTCGACGCTGGTGCATATGGGGCTGGTGCCGAAGCCGATCGAATGGCTGCTCTATTCCGAATTCGCCGTCGTGCTGGCCATGGTGCATCTCTACACGCTGTTCATGGTGACGCCGATCTTCAACACCCTGATGCGGATCGATCGTTCGCTGTTCGAGGCCGCGCGGGATGCCGGCGCGTCCGGCTGGCAGGTGTTGTGGAACGTCGTCATCCCGCTGGCCAAGCCCGGCATGGCGATCGGCACCATCTTCGTCGTCACACTGGTGATGGCTGATTTCTCCACTGTGCAGGTGATGTCGGGCGGACAGAGCGCTTCGGTGGCGCTGATGATGAAGAACCAGATGTCGCTGCTGCAATATCCGGCCGCCGCCGCCAATGCGGTGGTTCTGCTGGTGTTGGTGCTTTTGATGGTCGCCGGCATCCTGCGCATCGTCGATATCCGCCGGGAGCTTTGAGGTGAGCCACGAAAAACGCACCCTCGAATTTTACGTGCTGGCAGCTTTCTTCACTCTGTTCGTCCTGTTCCTCTATGGCCCACTGTCGGCGATCCTGATCCTCTCCTTCCAGGGCGAGACCGGCGGCCTCACCTTCCCGCTCAATGGCGTGTCGCTGCACTGGTTCGCCAATCTGTTCGAGCGCCAGGCGGTCGGCGATTTCGGCGGCAGCTTCAAGCGCTCGCTCGTGCTCGGCCTGATGGTAATGATCGTCACCGTCGTGGTGTCGTTGTTGGCGGGACTCGCTTTCCGGCAAAAATTTCGCGGCGCCACCGCGCTGTTCTACCTGGCGGTCGCCAGCCTCGTCGTTCCCTCGATCATCATTTCGTTGGGCATCGGCGTCGTCTTCCAGCAGGTCGGCTTCCGCCCGGCCTGGTACACATCAGCCTTCGGCGCGCACCTGACCTGGACCTTGCCCTTCGGCGTGCTCATCATGTTTGCCGTCTTCAACCGCTTCTCGCCGGCCTACGAGGAAGCCGCGCGCGACCTGGGCGCCACCTCCTGGCAGACCTTCGCCCATGTCGTGCTGCCGATGATCGCGCCGAGCCTGATCGGCGTCGGCCTGTTCGGCTTCACGCTGTCCTATGACGAGTTCGCCCGCACGCTGATGACGTCGGGCACCTTCAACACGCTGCCGCTCGAAATCTACGGCATGACCACCAATGTCACGACGCCGGTGCTCTACGCGCTTGGCACGGTGACCACCGTGTTCTCCTTCCTGGTGATCTTAGCGACGCTGGGCGCCATCCTCTATGTCGGCCGCCGCCGGGCGAGAACGTGATCGTGCAGATACTGGTGGTGAACCCCAACACGACGGCGAGCATGACCCACACGATCGCAGTAGCGGCGCGAGCCGTCGCCGGCGCCTGGACCGAGGTGATCGCTGTCACCTCCGCCATGGGTCCGGCCTCGATCGAGGGCTATTATGACGAGGCATTGGCCGTGCCCGGCCTTTTGATGGAGATCGCCGCCGGCGAACGTGCCGGGGCGCAGGCCGCCATCATCGCCTGCTTCGACGATACCGGCCTGGACGCGGCACGCGCCATGGCCTCCATTCCGATCATCGGCATCTGTGAGGCCGCACTCAGTGTCGCCTCCTACATTGCCCAGCGCTTCACCGTCGTAACGACCACCGAACGCTCGCGTGTACCTGTCGAGGGCCTGGTGCAACGCTACGGCATGGCCGGGCGTGCCCGCGTGCGCGCCGCTGACATTCCCGTGCTTTCCCTTGAAGACACTACATCCGGCGCCGTCGAGAAACTGCGCGCCGAGATCGCCCGCGCTATCGACGAAGACCGGGCCGAAGCCATCGTGCTCGGCTGCGCCGGCATGGCCGACCTGGCCCACCAGTTGCAGGAGGAGTTCGACCTGCCGGTCATCGACGGCGTCGGCGCGGCGGTCAAGCAGGCCGAGGCGCTGATCGCATTGGGGCTGTCGACCTCGAAGCGCGGTGCCTATGCCAGCCCGCTGGCCAAGTCCTATCGCGGCGTGCTGAAATCCTTCTCGCCCGGAACTATCGCCGCGGAGTGAGCCATGAAGCCGACCATCCGTGCGCTGTCGCTGCAAGAACTGGCCGTTCTAATCGACTGGGCGGCCGCCGAAGGCTGGAACCCCGGCCTCGACGATGCCGCCGCGTTTCAGCCAACCGACCCTGAAGGCTTCATCGGCGCCTTTGTCGGCAACGAGTTGGTCGCAGCCATCTCGGCTGTCGCCTATGGCGGCAATTTCGGTTTCATCGGTCTCTACATCTGCCGACCAGATATGCGCGGCCAAGGCCACGGCAAAGCGGTGTGGAGCGTCGGCATGGCCAGGCTGGCCGGCCGAACAGTCGGCCTCGACGGCGTCGCAGCACAGTTGGCCAACTATCGGCGTAAGGGATTCAGGCCAGCTTACGAAACCATTCGCTTCAGCGGCCGTACCGCAACCCCGCCCGTCCGAAGCGAAGGGGTGCGCATGATAACCACGCAACTCGTGCCCGACATCATCGCCTATGACGCCCACTGCTTCCCCGCACCTCGGCGAGCCTTCCTGCACCGTTGGTCGCAGCCACCGCATGTCGGGTTCGCCGCGATCAGTTCACTCGGTACTATTGGTTACGCCGTGGCTCGTCGCTGCCGTTCGGGTTACAAGATCGGCCCGCTGTTTGCCGACGACACCGAGACCGCGATGCAACTGTTGGGCGGTCTGGCTTGTGCATGCGAAGGCGGCGACCTGCATATCGACGTTCCAGCCGACAATATCGATTTCACTACGGCGCTTGCAGCGATTGGTTTCAGGCCGACCTTCACCACCACCCGCATGTACAAAGGCACGCCTCCGAAGGTCGACTCGCGCCGAATATTTGGCGTGACGACCCTGGAGTTAGGGTAGATCCGGGCGCAGTCCGACAGGCTTGGCGAGGCGCTTGCGTTTCTTCGCGCCGCGCAGCTGGCGGCTTTGGTTTTGGGAACCGGCGCGCTATGGACGATCGACTCTGCAAGAAACTGGTGGGGCAAGAAACTGGTGGGCGCCGCCTAAGTAGAATTGTCTGATGTCTCAGGCGGCGCTACGTCGTCCCGGCACGGGGTTTCCCGGCGTCTCATGGCCAATCGGCGTCACCAGAGTGAGGTCGGGATAGCCGCTTGCGATCAGCTTGACGGCGGCCTGCGCCACCTCATCGTCCGCTTGCAGCATGGAGAGAAAGACCTCGGTGCTGTCGCCAACCAGTCGGCTGATGCTGTGCGCGTCGGCCGGTCCGCATTCGACGATGACCAGATCATAGGCGGTGGTCAGCGACTGCATGATGATCGGCAGCCGGTCGGCGGCGCGCATGGCGCGAACCGGGTCGGCGGTGCCGACGGGAATGACATGGCAGTCTGAATAGAGGTCGGCGTGGATGACGTCGCTGAACTGCGCTTCCGAAGCCAGCAGATTGGTGATGCCGGGGAACAGTCCGCTGTCCAGCATCGGCCGCGAGGCTGCACCCGATGCGGTCAGGTCGAGCAGCAGCACGCGCAGGCCGGCGTCGGAGACTTCGCGCGCCACCAGCACCGCCGAGGCCGCGGCCTCGTCGCCTTCAGGCGAGACGAAGATGGCGCGCGCAGCACCGCTGGCGATCAGCTTTTCCGCCGCTTTCTCGACGTCGATCTCGCCGAGGCTGGAGCGCACCGGTTCGGGTTCCGCGTCTGCGGCTGCGGCCGCTGCTTCTTCCAGCGCTGCGGGGGCCGACTCGGGAACCGCCTTCGGCTCCAGTTCATGCTCCATATCCGCCGGCCGGTCTTCCGCCTCCTCGGTCTTAGCTGCCACCGGTTCCGGCTCGACGACCGGCGCCGACGCGACTGGCATTGCGACCTGTTCGATACGCTCGAATCGGGCGCCGGGGGCCGGACGCATGGCGCGGCCCGAAAACAGCTCCTGCAGAAGCGTGATGATCGACATCAGCAGCAGCGAGCCGACGAAAGCGGCGCCGACGATCGGGACGAGTTTGGGGAAATAGGGTTCCGATGGCACGCGCGCCTCGGAAAACACGCTGGCATCGACCGGCAGATAGTTCTTGCGCGAGGACACTTCGCGGAAACTCGCCATATAGGATTCAAGCTGCTGGCGCCGGACATTCGCCTCGCGCTGCAGCGCATCCAGTTGGACCTGCTCCTCGCCGGCGCGCGACGACGCCGCCTTCAGCTTGTTGACGTCCGACATGAGCTGGTTTTCGCGCGCCTGGGCGGTCTGAGCCTGGGTCAGCAACCCTCGCATAACCTTTTGCGCCTCGTTGCGTATCTGGCCGTCGAGGTCGGCAAGCTGCGATCTCATCGCCCGCAGGCGCGGATGGTTGTCGAGCAAGGTGGTGGAGAGATCGGCAATGTTGGTTCTGAGCTCGATCTGACGCTCACGCAGCCGCTGGATCAGATCGGAAGACAGCACTTCGGGTACAGCGTCCAGCGAGCCACCGGCCTGCAAGGCCTGGCGCACCCTTTCGGCCGTTGCCTCGGCCGAGGCACGGTTGGCGCGCACACGCGACAGTTCGGTCGACAGTTCGGACAATTGCTGTGTCGCCAGCACCGAATTGTTGCCGCCCATCAACAGGTCCGACTGCGCGGAACGGAAGGCCGCGACCTTGGCCTCGGCATCCCTGACCTGCTTCTGCAACTCGTCTATCTCCGGCCCCAGGAAGGCGGTCGCGGCAGCGTTCGACTTGGTCTTTGCATCCGCCTGATAGGCCAGGTAGGCCCTGGCGATCTCATTCGGGATTTTGGCGGCAAGCTCGGGATCTTCCGAGGAAAATTCGACGGCGATGGCACGCGTCTTTTCCACGCCATAGACATTGAGCTTGTCGCGCATCTTCTGCAGTACACGCTCATCGAGCGGAATCTCTGCCGGATCGCTTTTCAGGCCAGCAGTGACCAGAAGCCAGCTTACCGGCGACATGTCGAGCGCATCGTTGAACTCGGGCTTTTCGCCCAGATTCAGATCGCGAGCCACCTTGTTGAGAATGTCGGACGAGGAAATGACCTGAACCTCGGTCGCTACACCTTCCGCATCGAGCACAGGTCTGTCGTCTTCATTGTTTCCGGCAGGCCGCGTATAGGCCGATTCGTTCAGCTGGATTTTCAGCTGCGTCGTCGCCTTGTAATGCGGCGTGGCAAGCCAGGCGAAGGCGAAGGCGAGACCGGTGACGATGAGCGTGACCACAAGGATGCGCAGCCAGTTCCTCGCCAGGCTGGCGAAGAGCTGTCTCAGGTCGACATCGACATCTGCGGCCGCGGACTGAACGGACATGCATTCCTGCTCCGGAACATGAGTCTAGATGTTACCGTAAACAACTATGGTAACCCAGCCGTTAAGATCGCGGTAAGCACCCGTTAGGGTTTGCTGACAGCGGGCAAACAAAGGCCGCGAAACTACTCGGCTTTTGTCGATTGCCGCCAAATCGGCTGCGTCCCTTTACCGGCCATTAACCCTAACAGGATGATAACAAACCCAGATCCCTAAGGTTTGCCGCCGCGTCATGGCGGCCACAGCGACGAAGGTGTGTGTCCGATCATGAAAAGCGCTGCTGGTCTGTTTCGCGCTCTGCTGGCCGTGTCGATGCTCGCCGGCTGCTCCAGCTACCGGCCGACGCCGGCGGCCTTCCACGAAGTGCTCGACCAGCCCTACCGGCTCGGCGCGGGCGACCGTGTCCGCGTCACCGTGTTCGAGCAGGACGGGCTGACCAATACCTACAGCGTCGACCAGTCCGGCTACATGTCCTTCCCGCTGGTCGGCGCCGTGCCGGCACGTGGCCACACGGCCCAGCAGCTGGAAAAAGAGATCGCCGACAAACTGCGCCAGGGCTATCTGCGCGACCCCGATGTGTCGGTCGAAATCGACCGCTACCGGCCGATCTTCGTCATGGGCGAAGTGGGCGCGGCCGGCCAGTATTCCTATGTGCCGGGGCTTACCGTGCAGAAGGCGATTGCGATTGCCGGCGGCTTCTCGCCGCGCGCCAACCAGGAAAGCGTCGACATCACCCGCGACATCAACGGCAAGGTGATGACCGGCAGGGTGGTTACCTCCGACCCCTTGCTGCCTGGCGATACCGTTTACGTTCGCGAACGCCTGTTCTGACATCAACGTGGCGGACCAGCTCAGGATCGTCCACTGCTTTCGCTCACCCGTCGGCGGGATCTTCCGGCATGTGCGCGACCTGACGGAGGCACAACTCGCCGCCGGGCACGTTGTCGGCATCGTCTGTGATTCGACCACAGGCGGCGAATACGAGGAACACCTGTTCGACCAGATGAAGGACAGCCTGGCGCTTGGTATCCATCGCACGCCAATGCAGCGCCATGTCGGACCGGGCGACCTCGCCTCGGCCTGGCGTACCTATCGAATCATCAAGGAATTGCGGCCGGACGTGTTGCACGGGCACGGCGCCAAAGGTGGCGCCTATGCCCGTCTGTTCGGCTCATTGTTGCGGGTATCAAGGTCTCGCGTAGCCCGCCTTTATTCGCCGCATGGTGGCTCCCTCCACTATGACGAAACGACGACGACCGGGAAGCTGTTCTTCGCGCTGGAGCGCTTCATGGCGCGCTTCACCGACTGCCTGCTGTTCGTCTCCGACTATGAGCGGCGCACCTACCGACGGAAGGTCGGCGAGCCGCCAATCCCGAACACGCTGGTCTACAACGGCCTGCGCGCTGCTGAGTTCGAGCCGGTTGTAACCGTGCCTGATGCCGCTGACCTGCTCTACATCGGCATGATGCGTGACCTCAAAGGCCCGGACATCTTCATCGACGCGCTGGCGTTGGCCGGCACGCAGCTCGAGCGTCGCTTGACCGCAGTCATGGTTGGCGACGGCGACGACCTGCCACGCTACCACACGCAGGTGAAACGGCTGGGGCTCGAAAAACAGGTTCGCTTCCTGCCGCCAATGCCAGCCAGGGACGCCTTTGCGCTGGCCGACCTCGTGGTCGTGCCGTCGCGCGCGGAAGCCATGCCTTATATCGTACTCGAGACGCTGGCCGCCGTCAGGCCGATGATCGCCACCGCAGTCGGCGGCATACCCGAAATCTTCGGTGAGGGATCCCCTGCCCTGATCCGTCCCGATTCGCGCGACCTCGGTGACAAGATGGGCGAGGCACTAGGCGATCTCGACGCCTATCGGCGCGCTATGCCCGACACCGCCAGCCTCAAGGCGCGCTTCGGCGCCGATGTGATGGCTGCCGAAATCGAAAAAGCCTATTTCGCCGCGCTCAGCAAATAGGCTACTTGCCAAAACCACAGGTTGTCTCAAGGTTTTTTTAGCTCTCTTCTGCTATGGTCATGGCGGAAGCTTGTGGGAAACCCGATGAACGAGACCGACCCCACGCGCCGCTTTTCGGCCGATGCGGTGCGCAAATTCGACGGTCCTGCCGAGAGCCCCACGCCCGGCGGCATGAACAGTGTTGCCCGCCAGGTCGCCTCGCAATACCGGCGCGATACGATGTCGCCGGTCATGGTCAGCGGCGTGCTGCGCATCGTCGAATTCGCCTTGCTGTTCCTGTCGGGACTCGTGCTCTACTTTCATTTTGTCGGCTTCTTCACTTACCTCGCCTGGCAATATCCGCTGACCATCGCCGCGGCCTCGTTCCTGGCCGTCGTCTTGCTCGACGTCAGCGATTGCTACCAGATCTCCGCCTTGATGCGGCCGATCTCCAACCTCGGCCGCGTGCTGGCGGTCTGGGCCGGCACCTTCGCGCTGATGGCGCTGACGGCCTTCATCATGAAGATGTCGGAGGATTATTCGCGCCTGCTGTTCGGCACATGGTTCGTCATCGGCCTGCTTCTGCTGTTTGGCCTGCGCCTGGTGATGTCGAAGCTGATCCGGCGCTGGGCGCGCGACGGCCGCATGGAACGCCGCGCCGTCATCGTCGGCGGCGGCAAGGCGGCCGAGATGCTGATCCGCTCGGTCGAAAAACAGCCCTACAACGACATCCGCATCTGCGGCATCTTCGACGATCGCGGCGACAAGCGCTCGCCGCCGATCGTGGCCGGCTACCCCAAGCTCGGCACCATCTCGGAGCTGATGGAATTCGCCCGCATCGCGCGCATCGACATGCTGATCGTGTCACTGCCGCTGACCGCCGAAACGCGGGTGCTGCAGCTGTTGAAAAAACTCTGGGTGCTGCCGGTCGACATCCGGCTCTCTGCGCATTCGAATGCGCTGCAGTTTCGCCCGCGCGCCTATTCCTACATCGGCTCGGTGCCGATGCTCGATATCTTCGACAGGCCGATCAACGACTGGGATTCGGTCGCCAAGCGCGCTTTCGATATCGTCTTTTCGCTGATCGGCATCATCCTGTTTTCACCGGTGATGCTGGTGACGGCCCTTGCCATCAAGCTCGACAGCAAGGGGCCGGTGCTGTTCAAGCAGAAGCGGCACGGCTTCAACAACGAAATCGTCGAGGTCTATAAATTCCGTTCCATGTACACCGACCGCTCGGACCCGAGCGCCAAGCAGACGGTGACCAAGAACGATCCGCGCGTCACCCGCGTCGGCCGCTTCATCCGCAAGAGCTCGATCGACGAACTGCCGCAGTTCTTCAACTCGCTGTTCGGCTCGCTGTCGCTGGTCGGTCCGCGCCCGCATGCGATCGCCGCACAGTCGCACAACCTGCTCTACAACGAGGTGGTCGACGGCTATTTTGCCCGCCACAAGGTCAAGCCAGGCGTCACCGGCTGGGCGCAGATCAATGGCTGGCGTGGCGAGATGGATACCAATGAGAAGATCCGCATGCGCACGGAGTACGACCTCTACTACATCGAAAACTGGTCGATGCTGTTCGACTTGCGCATCCTGTGCCTGACACCGCTGCGGCTGCTCAATACGGAAAACGCCTATTGAGCGCGATTTCCCATGAGGTGCCGCGGGCTGCGGTCAACACGTTGTCGCGGGCCGCGGTCAACACGTTGCCGCCTTCGGTGGTCAACGCCAAGCTGATCGCGCTGATATCCTCAGGCGCGGTGTTTTTTGGCGTCTTCCTCTCGGGCTTCGTCATCGACGAACCGGCGCCTTACGATCTCTTCATGGTCGGGCTGATCGGGGTGTGGGCGCTGTTTGGCCTGCGCATATCGCGCGCTGCCGTGCCGCTGCTGGTGCTGCTGATCACGATGAACATCGGCGGCATGATGGCCATGACGCAGATGGCCGATCTCGCCAACACGCCGCTCTATCTCGCCGTCTCGCTGTTCCTCGCCTTCACCGCGGTGTTCTTCTCTTCGGTGACGGCAGTGCAGCCTGGTCTCTACCGGCTGATCTTCATCGCCTACGTCTTCTCCGCCGTGGCGACAGCGCTGCTTGGTATTGCCGGCTATTTCCACGCCTTCCCCGGCGCCGACATCTTCACCAGATACGACCGCGCCCAGGGCGCCTTCCAGGATCCGAACGTGTTCGGACCGTTCCTGGTGCTGCCCGGCATCTATCTCCTCTATCTGCTTCTGACCGGGTCGATCGCGCGCATGCCGCTGCTGGCGGTGCCGTTGCTGATCATCACCGCCGGTATCTTCTTTTCGTTTTCGCGCGGCGCCTGGGGGATGTTCGCCGTTTCGGCGATCCTGCTCACCGGCGCCCTGTTCCTGCAAAGCAACAGCGGCAAGTTCCGGCTGCGCGTCGTCATCATGACCATTGCCGCCGTCGCGCTGCTGGTGGTCGCCATGATCGTCATCCTGCAGCTGCCGGGTGTCAGCGAAATGTTTTCCAGCCGCGCCCAGCTGGAACAGAGCTATGACACGGCTCGGCTTGGCCGTTTCGCCCGCTACACGATCGGCTTCCAGATGGCGCTCGAGCATCCGCTCGGCATCGGCCCGCTGGTGTTCGGCACCATTTTTGGCGAAGACACGCACGACATCTGGCTGAAGACGCTGATGGACTATGGCTGGCTCGGCTTCGTCTCGTTCCTGACGCTGACGCTGTGGACGATCGCGGCCGGCTTCCGCATCCTTTTGCGCGACCGGCCCTGGCAACCCTATCTGCTTTGCGCCTATGTCGCCTTCATCGGCAATATCGGGCTCGGCACCTTCATCGACATCGACCACTGGCGCCACGTCTACCTGCTGCTCGGCCTGATCTGGGGCGCGATTGCGCTGGAATACCGGCATCAGAGGGAATTGAGGGCGGAGACAATCCGAAGCGGTGGGAAAACCGCCGAGTTCGGATGACTCCGCCCTGCTGACGGATTGCAGAGATATTTCACCTATCTCGCGATACCGGCGACCCGTTCGGGGTATTGCACGGCCAGCATCGAATTGTCGGCATGGCTGGCAAAGATTGCACTGACCTTTTCCGCGTCGAACCTCGCCCTGCGTTTGCGCTTCTCGTCGTTCAGCAAAATGCCGCTGATGGCGTCGAACTTGCGTCCGAGGTTCTTCATGATGCCTCGCTTGATCGGCCAGCTGCGGCTGAAGCGGCCGGCCCAGGGCGTGCCTTTCGCCAGATCGCGGTAGATCGCCATGGCGTCGACCTCGACACCGACCGGGCGAGGCTCCCAAGGTTTGCCCCAGGCGAAGTGGCGGGCGTAGGATCTCCTGAAAGGGATTTGACTGGAGTAGTTGGTCATCACGTTCCAGAACGGATGCATCGTCTGCCACCGGCCTTCGAAGGCCACGTTCAACGCGCCTTGATCCATCCCGTAGACATGTTCCGACGCCAGCTGCCGCGTACGCTCCAGGAGCCCCTCAGCCCTGAGCAGCGGCATGTTGAAGAGAAGAACGCCAGCATTGAATTTCGGCGCACCGGGCTGCATCGGCAGATGTTGCCTGTACTTCGCGTCGAAGTAGGTCTGCTCGTCGTGAGCGGCCAGCAACGGCGCGTTGAGCGGTGTGTTGCAGAGATCGGCTATCGATCGGTTGAAGAGCACGTCGGCGTCGGAATAGGCGATGCGGTCATATGGCTCGAATTCAGGCAATTTATCCGCGAACAGCCTGATGTAGGTCGCAAGAGTGGGATGCGTTCCACGGTTGAAGTTCGTCGCCTCCATGAACTTCGTTACGTCGATGATGCCGATCCTTCCCTCGAGCAAGCGCTCGCCGGCAGACCGGTCTTCGGCTGGGATAATACCGGTGTGCAAAATAAAGCCGTCGACGGGGCCAGAGACATCCAGCACGCGGCGCGCTGCCAAGCAGGTGTACGGAAAATACCTTTGATCGGCGGCGAAAAAGAAGCATGACGTTTGCGACACAGTCTAATTCTCCTGCCCTTCGCCTTACGGATTGAAGTCGCGGATATCTCAAGCGAAACCGCCGAGTACTTCGGGAAATTGCACGGCCATCGCACCGGCAAGGGCATGCTCGGCATACATCTTATGCACCTTGCCGCCATCATACCGTGCGCGCCGCCGATACCGATCCTTGTTCGGCAGCATCCCCATGATGCCGTCGAACCTGCGGGCGAACCGCCTCATGATGCCTCGCTCAAAGGGAATGCGCTGCCGGAAGGGCTGAAGCCAGGGCGTATCCCTTGCGAGATCGCGCCAGACGGCAAGCGCTTCGAGTTCTACGTCGACCTGGTTCCCCCACGGCTTGCCGCCGGCGAAATGCCGTGCATAGGCTTGGGCGAACCGAAATTCCTTCGTATCGTTGGACATCAAATTCCAGTTCGGATGCATCGTCTGCCACTTGCCCTCGAAGACGATGTTCAGCGCGTTCTGATCGTTCATCTGCCCGGCAACGGCCACGTCCCTGGCGCGGTGCAAGAGGCCCTGTTCGCGCACCAACGGCATATTGAAGACGATGATACCGGCATTGAAGTAAGGCGCTCCCGGCTGCATCGACAACTTCTGCCGGTAGCTCGGGCGGAAATACATATAGTCGTCATGGGCGGCCAACAACGGAGCATGCAAAGTCTGGCCCACCAGGTCACCGATATCCCGATTGAACAGAACATCACAATCGACATGGGCGATGCGATCATAGTCCGCGAACTGAGGCAGTTGGTCGGCGAAAAGCCGCACAAAAGTGCCGACATTGCTTGGCCGGAAAGTATGGCCGGCCTGCGCAAACAACGCCGAGACGTCCATTATGCGAAGGCGATTCTTCAGCAGGCGCTCAGCAACACGCATATCGGCATCGCGTGCACCAACATGCAGGATGAAGCCTGGCGTTGCGTCTCCCGAAACATCCAGAATTCTGCGCGCCGCCAGGCATGCATACGGGAAATAGTTGGCGTCAGCCGCTAGAAAAAAACAGGAACTTGCCACGCGCAATCCTTCTAATCGATATGGGCGAGCCATATCGCCTTGGCGTAGCGTCGACAAGGCCGGATGCCTGGCGACTTTTCCGGTCCAACGCGCCGTTTTAGCGCTTGCACCATAACCCTTGAAAATATATGGCTTTGCGCGGTCCGGAGTGTAGCGCAGCCCGGTAGCGCACTTGACTGGGGGTCAAGGGGTCGTCGGTTCGAATCCGGCCACTCCGACCAAACAACACAGGCGGCTAGCTGCTTCCCCCAAAGTGGCCACGCGATTTCTCAGCCGCATTACAGCCAATCGCAAAATGCGTTTCCTACGGCGTCACGCCGGCGTGTCGCCCCAGGAAAGGCTCGATGGGGCCTGTGAGCAAAGCAGCCTCCTGCTTGATCTTCTCGTCGCTCCATTCCCACCACCGGATCGCCAGCAATTTCGCAATGACGTCCTGCGAAAACCGATAGCGGATAAGCCTGGCCGGAACCCCGCCGACGATCGCATATGGCGGCACGTCCTTGGTGACAACGGCGCCGGCCGCTACAATAGCGCCATCCGCGATGTGGACGCCTGGCATGATCATCGCATGACGGCCGATCCAGACATCGTTGGCGATGGTAATGCCGACGGGTTTGCCACCATGCGCATTGGGATCGGTCGAGTCCATCATGCGGCTGTGGATCGGAAAAGTCGTTGCAGCCCAAGGCACGTGACTTCCCCCGGAACATTCAAAACTGACGTTACCGGCGACCGAACAGAACGCCCCGATCGTCAGCGGAGTGGCGTCAGACGCTCCAAGCACCTTCTTCCGGCTCACCCCATAGGTGTGACGTCCGACGGTCACGCTTGAGGGCAGCTTGGATCGAAACGGATTCCTCATGCGGAGCCAACCCGTCACGATGATCTCCTGAGCTTCTGGCGCAAGAAATCCGCAGGAGTTCGCCACAGACGATATCGACCGGCTTTTGCAACCTGCTGGCCGACTGGCACCTTGCCATAAGCGTTAAAGAACGCATGAACACGCGGCTCAGCAAACTGCTTTTTGCCTCGGGTGTTGTAGTGTCGGATCGGCAGGCCGTGAGGGCTGATGGTTCGGCCGTTTTGAGAAAGGGCTACCCCGAGGCAGAACTGTTCCGGCGCCCACGTGTCGGTCACCTCATAAACGGCCTTGATAGCTGCGAAGGCGTCCACCATGGCACTGAGATTGTCGCGGTGGATTCCTACGATTCCGCTGTTCCACATCGGTTCCTGGCCGCTCAGGATCTGGCCACCGATGCTGATGTTCTTGCCCGGCAGCGCGCTCCGATAGATGCGATGCGGCCCTTCGCACAGGCGCATAAAGGAATGGGTCGCAGAGATCGAGCGGAAGCCTTTCGATGGGTCCCCCACCGGATACATGTCGGTGTCCATGAAAAGGAGCCGATTTGCTCGCTGCAAAAGCTCACGCATAGCCCCGGCCTTGATGCCGAAATGGTAGCTTCCTCCGAAAGACCACTGCTCTTTCTGCCTAGTCGTTATGAGCATTGTCTCAACAGGATAAGCGCGAAAGAGTTCAGTCCTGTCAGTTGCGACGACTATTCTAGCGGCCGGGCAATGGTGCAAAAGCTTGAGGGCGCTGAGTAGCGCACCGCGATGGTAAAGCTCATTCTCACCATAGGCGATGTAACCAAAAACGTCGTTCATTCCATCACGTATAGTGAGTCGCCCTATCTTCTACCAGCCGCTCAGCTCGCTACTGGCACACATCGACCCATTCGGCGTTGACGATCTCGGCCATGCGCTGCGGGCTGAGCCGTACGGCGGCGTTGGTGGCGCCGGCCGCGGGGACGACTTCATCGAAGGCACGCAGCGAGACGTCGGCATAGACCGGCAGCGGCGCCGGCAGGCCGAATGGACAGACGCCGCCGACAGGATGGCTTGTGGCGGCGACAACCTCATTGGCGTCAAGCATGCGCGGCTTGCCGCCGAAGCGGTCCTTGAATTTGCGGTTGTCGAGCCTCGACATGCCGCCGGCCACGATCAGCATGGTCTGCTCTCCGACGCGCAGGCAGATGGTCTTGGCGATCTGCGCCGGTTCCACGCCATGTGCTGCGGCTGCCAGCGCCACCGTAGCCGAACTGGCTTCGGTGACTACAACTTCGATATCTGGCGCACGGGCAGCCAGAAAGGCACGCACAGTCTCAAGGCTCATTCCGGTGTTTCTCCTCCATTCGATCCGGCGGGCAGCCACCTACCACTCGAACATGAAAAAGCTCGCCAGGGCAAACCATGGCGAGCTTGTTGAGAGACGCTTTGGCGGCGTCGTTTATGAAACGGACCGATTTTCTACAGGCGCTGTTGGCGCCGGGGCATCGATCAGGGCCGTTTCCGGCAATTGCAATGCTGCGGCGATCCGCCGAAGTTTCGACGGGTCAGTGTCCTTACCGCTCTCTATGTCGGCAATCTCGCTGGTCGACAGACCGCAGGTCAGGGAAAGCTCTTCAATACTGTATCCCTTTGTTTCCCGGATGGCTTTGAGGCCTGGGTGCTCAAGCACAACATCGGCCGCCAGCCTGGAGAAGGGTTCGTGTTTTGCATTTTGGGGCATTGGCAACTCCATGGGGCTAAAGAGTTTTGGATCAAATGATAAAGGTGTTGCCTGAGAGCGGGGACAATGCCCGCTCAAGGGCGATTTGCCAAGACCCAAACCGACCGTCACGGCATCGTGAACCGGCGTTAAAAATCGCTGGCTCCGGCCACATATGGGATCTCCGCCCGATCCTCCTAATCAAGTTCTTTTGAAGGACCGCACGCCGAAGTGTTCAGCGGTTTCGGGGCACTCGCGCGTTAGCCTGATGTCGCTGGCAACCGCATCGGACCAGCTTTCCCCAAGAGGATCAGACCAATGACATTGAAGACATCGGCCATCGTGCTCGCCACGATCGCAGGCCTAGCCGGCGCCAGCCTGGTCGAGGCACAAGCCGCCGACGCCGTGCGCATTCGCGGCACCGTTGCCGCCTTTGCCGGATCGACGCTGACGGTGAAGACCCGTGAAGGCGCCACCGACGCCATCGCGCTGGCTGACGGCTGGAAGATTTCCGGCGTCGCCAAGGCCGAGGCCGGGGATATCAAGCAAGGCGATTTCCTCGGAATTGCCTCGGTTTCAAAGGCCGATGGCGGCAGCGGCGCGCTGGAGGTGGTGATCTTCCCGGCGGCGCTCAAAGGCGCCGGCGAAGGCGACCGCCCGTGGGATCTCGAGCCCAACAGCCGGATGACCAACGGCACGGTTGCCGATGTCACCGAGATTGCGGGCCGGACGGTGACGCTCACCTACGACAATGGCCAGAAAAAGCAGATCGCGATCCCGCAGACGACACCGGTGGTGACCTTCGCGCCGGCCACAGCGGCCGACCTTCAGCCCGGTGCCGCGGTGTTCGTCAACGCCGAGCGTGGCAGCGACGGCACGCTGACCGCCGGCCGGGTCGTGGTCGGCAACAACGGCGTCGTTCCGCCGATGTGAAAGCGGTTGCTGCGCCTGCGCTGGCGCCAGACACAATCCAGAAACAAGATTCTACAGTCGGGAAAAACTGTCGAAAAATTCGGAGGCGATAGTCATGGCTGCGGGGTTCATGTCACCGATCTTGCTTGGTGGCGGTCAAATTCAGCCCGCGCAGAAAAGGAAACGAAGTCATGAAGAAGTCCCTCCTGTCGGCTCTCGGGCTGGCTTTCGCCCTTGCTGTCTCGCTGCCGATCATCGGCGCCAGCAGCGCGGACGCAGCTCCGGTGGCGAAGAAGCATCACCACCATCATCATCACCACAAGCACCACAAGAAGCATCACCGCCATCATCACCACCATCACCATCACCACAAGAAGGTGGAAGCCAAGAAGGCCTGAGCCGGCTGACTTGCCCGATGGGAAGGCTGGCTTTGGAGTCCTCGCCAAGGCCGCCTTCCCATTGGTTTTTGCCGGCGAGCCGTGGCGAGATGAAGACAGGATTCGATGGCGCCCAAGCGCCCGAAGGCGAGCAACCAACGAAGGTGTCAGGCACAAGGCCGAGGAGCACAGCGGTTGCGAGGCATGCTGCAGGACACCGCGAGCGTCTCGGTGCGTTGCCGAAAACCCGCTAGGATGGCGCCGCGAATGCGAGCACTATCGCGATCAAAATCAACAGCGGTCCCATCCATTTGAAATGCTTCGCGACCTGCAGCAACCACGGCTGCTGACCTGACCGAGCCTGAAAAGGACTTTGGAGCAGTCCAAAGCCAACGCCTGTCGCCCACAGCCCAACGCAGAACATGATGAACTCGTCGATGTAATTTGCGACCACGCCCCGCCTCCTCCGCCGGTATCTTTGGATTGGCGTTATAGCCGCAGCCGGGCGGGGCAAAAAGCGTGGTGCCAAGATGGCGACAACGACTGCTGCCGCCACCTGACATGAGCCGGGGCGGACTCGGTCTTGGCCGGCCATTTTCGGCACACCACCGTGCGACCTTCGCATGGCATGCCGCGCGTCCATGCCAGCGCGCTTCCCGCCAAATGCATGATCGATGCCGGCCGTTCCCGCCAGGCGCCGGCTGTTAATGAAGGCTAAAAATCACCTTAGCGAAAAAACACGAAGAAAATTCGAACCACGCATGAACCTTTCCTCTGGGAGCCGCACTAACCCGGCATGGACGCCAAGAAGGCGATCCCAACCCAGAAGGACGCCACGATGGCGATCCTCGATCCAGAGAAGGAAATGCTCAAATGACCAACTTCAAGCGCATCGCGCTCGCCGCGGCTTTCGTCGTCGCGGCTTTCGGTTCAGCCTCGGTTTCGACCTCGGCTTTCGCCAACGGCACGCATCCCACGGGCGACGGCGGCGCGGTTTGCAAGGGCTCCGGCCATTGCCTGGTGCTCTCGATCGAGTGCAAGGGCACCTATACCGATGCCACTGACAAGAATGGCACGGTCTATGGCAAGTGCAGCCAGACCGCGCAGGTTTCGCCGCAGGGCAAGATCAAGCTCGCCAAGTAATCGGCCCCTGATCAAGCAAATGGCGGCCGTCCGCGGGACGGCCGCCATTTTCTTTTGTGCGAGGCCTCTTTGTTTTTACGCAATTCCGGACGGAAAACCGTTCACACTTTTCCTGGAATTGCTTTAGCGCCGGCTGAGCAACAGACTGGCGACTAGGCCGACTACGACCAGACCCACGGCAGCCGCCGTCGCCGGATGATCGCGCGCCGTCTTTTCAATCGCCCTGCCCTGCTTCCTGATTGCGGGCATGGCATCGCTGATGCGGTCGGCAAGCTGCGCATAGTAGTCGGAGGCAGCATCGCGCCCGTCCTCGTAGTAACCGCCGCCGCGTTTGGCCATGGCTTTCCGTACGGCGGCAAGCTCCTTGGAAAGGGTCGCGACCTGCTTTTCGAGATCGAGATCGGAGAGGGTCGAAAGCGATACCATGATTGTTTTCCTTCTTTTCAGAGAAGGCCAAACGCATGGCCGCAGAGCCGGTTCCGATTTTGCTTGCCTCTGGCAATTGACCGAGAGGTCTAGCGCACCTGATCGAGCAGACGCTTGCATTCGAGGAGGTCGAACAGCGCCTCCTGCAGCAAGGCGCGGTTGTCGCGCGACAGTTTCGACGCGCCGGGCTGAACCGGACCTTCCTCCTCGGTCTTGCCCAGGCCGAAAAACCGGCGGCTGGGCTTTACCTTGGGCTGGCCGACCAGCATCTCGTCATCCATGCCGCGCGGCTGCGCCGCCGGCGTCAGCGGCACCTGATCGGCCTGCTTGCGCTGCGAGATCGCCTCGACGGCAGCCATGTCGCCATTGCCGATCGCGACCAGGAAATGGTTGCCGTTCTCGCGCAACAGCTTCTGCACGCCCTTGATCGTGTAACCCTGGTCATAGAGCATGTGGCGGATGCCCTTGATCAGTTCGACATCCTGCGGTCGGTAGTAGCGGCGTCCGCCGCCACGCTTCATCGGCTTGATCTGGTTGAAACGGGTTTCCCAGAAGCGCAGCACGTGCTGCGGCAGATCGAGATCCTCCGCGACCTCACTGATGGTGCGGAAAGCGTCGGGGCTCTTGTCCATGGGCGAAATCCTCACGCTGGACGGCGATCCGGCCGAGTTTGCCGAATCGGGTATTATTTCAGCGGTTTATGAAACAACATTCAAGCCCGGCGTCAAACCGGCGACCGTTTTCAACCGAAGCTTTGTGTGTCCTTGACGCAATTCCCTTGGGAAGCGCTACACGCTTTCCCGGGAAAACCGCTTCACACTTTTCCTGGAATTGCTGCAGAAACCTATTTGCCGCCCTTGGCCTTGCTGTTCTGGTGCGAGCGCAGGATACGGCTCTTCAGCACGTTCGACGACTTGAAGGTCATCACCCGGCGTGGCAGGATCGGCACCTCCTCGCCGGTCTTGGGATTGCGGCCGATGCGTTCGTTCTTGGAACGAACATGGAAGGTGGCGAAGGACGACAGCTTTACCGTCTCGCCGCGTACGATGGCTTCGCAGATTTCGTCCAGCACCGCTTCGACGAGTTCCGCCGATTCAGTGCGCGACAAGCCGACCTTGCGGTAAACAGCTTCGGCAAGGTCGGCGCGCGTAAGTGTCTTTCCCCCCATGCGACCGTCCCATCAGCTCTAAAAACATAAATCGATACAAGCAAAGGCAGAGCCTAAGTAATTGATCCGGCAAGGTCAAGGACCGAACCGGACCGTTCGGCACTTACCAGCGAACGAGAACCGCGCCCCAGGTGAAGCCGCCGCCCATTGCTTCCAGGAGCACGAGGTCGCCCTTCTTGATACGGCCGTCGGCGACGGCCACCGAAAGCGCCAGCGGCACGGAGGCAGCCGAGGTGTTACCGTGCAAATCGACGGTGACCACTACCTTTTGTTCGGCAATCCCGAGCTTCTTGGCCGAAGCGTCAATAATGCGTTTATTGGCCTGATGCGGCACGAACCAGTCGAGATCGTCGGCTGTGATGCCAGCCTGCGAGAACGTCGCCTCGATGACGTCGGTGATCATGCCGACGGCATGCTTGAATACTTCGCGGCCTTCCATCCTGAGGTGGCCGACCGTGCCGGTGGTCGAGGGGCCGCCATCGACGAAAAGCTTGTCCTTGTGGGCGCCGTCGGAACGCAGGCTCATCGCCAGCACGCCACGGTCGGCAATGCCGCCGGTGCCTTCATCCGCTTCCAGCACCAACGCACCGGCGCCGTCGCCGAACAGGACGCAGGTCGAGCGGTCGCTCCAGTCGAGGATGCGCGAAAACGTCTCGGCGCCGATCACCAGCACGCGCTTCGCCAAGCCGCCTCTGATGTAGAGGTCGGCGGTGGTCACGCCATAGACGAAGCCCGAGCACACCGCCTGCATGTCGAAAGCAAAGCCGTGATGCATGCCGAGCCGGTTCTGGATCTCGACGGCGGTTGCCGGAAAGGTGTTGTTGGGCGTCGAGGTCGCCAGCACGATGATATCGATGTCGGCCGGCGTCAGCCCGGCGCTGTCGAGGGCGGCGCGTGCGGCCGCCTCACCCAGCGACGCCGTCGTCTCGTCGTCAGCCGCGATATGGCGCTGGCGGATGCCGGTGCGCTGGGCGATCCACTCGTCGGAGGTCTCGACCATGCCTTCGAAATCGGCATTCTTCATGATGCGGCGGGGCAGCGCGGCCCCGGGGCCCCGCCCACGCC
>NZ_VFTC01000013.1 GCF_007003975.1 Mesorhizobium sp. WSM4306 | reverse complement strand
TCCTCAATGCAAAAGCACGCGACGCGAGAACCGAATTCGCAAATGCAACTTGACACCCCAGATAGTCGCTCTCCCCCGCTTTGGCGGGGGCGAGGAATTCGCACTCATTCCGCCCCGAAATCGCCTGTTTCCTGTCCTGTTTTGCCTGCGGGATCACGCTGCTGATATAGAGGCGGCAATTGCTTGGGGGATTTGACAATGACCGGTGACATCGGCGCGGCCGCGCCATCTCTTATCAGGGCTTCGCTCAGCCGCACCGGCAAATGGGCCGGCAGCGTCGCCTTCATCGGTGGTGCTGCTTCCGACATTCTCAATCCGCTGGCGCCCTTCGCCGCCTATATCGCGCTGGTCGCCTCGGTTGCCGCCGCCATCATCGCCATCGCCATCGTGCTCAGGCTGGTGCTCGCCCCCAAGGCGCTGCCGGCGCTGATCTTCGCCACCAGCGCTGCCGCCGTCGCCGGCGGGGTCTACGGCCTGCAACAGCAGACCAATTCGCAGAACGGGATAATCGCCGGCCTGGTGCCGGCCATCGCGCAGCTGCAGCAGCAGCTGGGCATCGTCTCGGCCAGGGTGGCCAAAATCGAGCAGACGGTGACCGAGACGCAGCAGACCGTCGACCAGGTCAAGCAATCGACCGATGCGGTGGCGAAAAAGACCGAGGAGATCGCCTCCAACCAGCAGCAGCAGACCGAGCAGGGCGCGCAGACGCAAAAGACCGTCGATCAGGTCAAGCAGACCACCGAAACGCTCGCCGCCGGCCAGCAGAAACAGGCCGAGCAGGCCGACAAGCTGCAGGCGACCACCGAGCAGATCGCCGCCTCCATCGACACCATCGCCAAGGGCTTTGCCGCGCTGGCCGCGCAAGGCGGAGCGATCGCCGAGCCGAAGCGGCCGGACGAATTCTACCACAATGCCCGCGTCTACGAACTTTCGGGCGATATGCTGAATGCCCGCCGCTCCTATCTGGCCTTTGCCGGCTTCGATGTCGACGCCGTTGACCCCTACACCCGCTTTGCCACGCTGTTGCGCGTGCAGGACGGCAAGGCCGGTGCGCGCGAAGTGTTCGGCCAGCTTGCCGACAAGGCCAAGGCACTGTCGATCAAGCTGGTCCATGTCATGCAGTTCGACGACACCCAGCGCCCCGACAAGCTCAACGCCTTCATCGCGGCCAATCCGGATTTCGCGCCGGCCTATTATCTGCTGGCGCAGGAGTTTTCCGAGGACCGCCTCGGCGCCCAGTCGCTGTCCGACAAGCGCAGCGAGGCGACCGCGCTGACCAAATTCGTCTCCTACGAAAAGGATGGCGGGCTGCTCAAATATTTCGTCGACCAGCGAGAACTTGCCGACTGGCTCGACCATAGCCGCAGCCGGCTAACGGCCCTTGGCGACGTGCTCGACCCCGCCCGCTTTGCCCCGTCGCTGACGCCGATGCGCTCCAATGCCGGCTGGACGATCTCCATCTCGCTGCCCGAGGCGGCAACCGGCATTTCCTGGCGCCTGGGCGAGTCCGGTCCGTTCACCGATACCGGGCTGATGGCGATGAACGACCAGCGCACCGGCAAGCCGATGCCCAATCCAAGCTTCGAATTGCCCGACAGCACCACGGCAACCGTCATCGGGGTAAAATATCTCGATCTCAGGGGCCGCGAGACCGGGCCGTTCAACATAAGTTTCGATCCGGAAGCCGCCCTCCAGCAGGGCAACAAGCAGATCCTCGACCAGTTCTGGACGTCGTGGATCGCCTTCGATGCCAGCGGCAATCATGGCCTGGTCTACTTCTCCCAGATGCTGTCGTTCCGTTGCGGCATCAAGGAGGTGCGCTACAGCCTGAACGGCACCGCGCTCGACAAGGAGATCAAGCTGCCGCCTTGCGACAAGAAGGATCCCTACGCCATCCCCTACGACTACCAGCCCTACTTCAAGGTCGCCGACAGCGTGACCTCGATGGCGGTGCAGGTCACCTACACCGACGGCACCAAGTCGCCGGTGCGGGAATACAAGCGGCAGTAGGGGGCGGGGCCGGTCTTGGTCTATATGCCTTGCCGTTCCGACCGTTTGCGCCGCCCCTCATTGCCCTGCCGGGCATTTCTCCCCGTATAGTGACGGGGAGAAAGGGGCTGGCCGCAACGCCGGCGCCCTTCTTGCAGCGCTGGTGATTGGCGAAAGTCGCGACGCAAGCGCCCTCTCCCCGTCACTATACGGGGAGAGGATGCCGGCAGGCAGGTGAGGGGCGGCGCTGACCTTCGATAAGTTAGCCACCTTCGATGATGGGCAGCGAACTGGTCTGATGCAAAATGCCGGAAGCTGCGCTTGCGCGAGCTGCGCGGAGCGGGTCTGTTCGCTGCCATCAGAATCAGCAGGTGCACGGATGGATACGGTCACGATCAAGGCAAAAGGCATCTCGGTCACGGTCGACCTTACCGTCGGCCATATCGCGGACATGACCGTCGACAGCGATGGCCGCCAGCTGAAAGCACTGCACCGCGCGCCCTGGGTTGATGCCGGCGAGACGCTGCCGCCGGACCTGCCCGAGGGCACGGTGCGGCTGTCCGGCGATTTCCTGTGCGCGCCGTTTTCGGCGAGCGATATCGAGGCCGCGCCGCTGCATGGCTGGCCTGCCAACAGCGGCTGGGATGTCGTCTCCAATGAGGCGACATCAGACGGCTGGCGGGCGGTCTTCCGCTTGCGCCGCACGGTGATGGGCGCCACGGTCGACAAGATTTTCACCCTGCGCGATGGCCATCCGTTCCTCTACCAGGAACATGTCTTTTCCGGCGGCTCGGGTGCCGTTTCCGCCGCTCACCATCCGATGACGGCAATGCGCGACGGCGGCCGGCTGGCCTTTTCACCCAAGCGCTTTGCCGCGACGCTGGACACACCGTTAGAGCCCGATCCGGCCCGCGGCCGCTTCAAGCTTGCCTATCCCGCGCGCTCGGCCGATCTGACGCGCTTTCCGGCCGCCGGCGGCGGCACGCTCGATCTCACAGACTACCGCATGGAGGATCAGCGCGAGGATTTCATCACCATGGTCGAGGCCGATCATGGCGGCCCGGGCTGGACGGCGCTGGCGCGCCGGGCCGAGCAGGATCTGGTGCTGGTGCTGAAGAACCCGGCCGAATTGCCGGTCACCATGCTGTGGTTCAGCAATGGCGGCCGCGACTACGCGCCATGGAGCGGCCGCCATCGCGGCGTGCTCGGCATCGAGGATGGCCGCGCCGCCGTCGGCCATGCCGCCTCCATCGGCGACAACTGGCTGAAGCGCGAAGGCGTGGCTACCGCCTTTGCGCTCGGCGGCGAAGTCTCCTTCCGCCATGTCATCGGCGCGCTGCGGCAGGCAGGCGGCGAGCCGCCGCGCGATATCGCGACGGCCGATGGGCATATGCGCGTGACTGCAGCCGACGGTTCGACCCGCGACGTCGCTTTCGACAGCGATTTCCTGCGCATCGGCAAGTCAGCATAGCCTTCCGGCATCGCAAGTTCAGGGTTTGAAATTTCCGCCAACAGCAGCCAAGATGCGGGCTGGAACCATCCGGCTGCCAAAAGGCTCTCATGTCCGAAATCGCCCATCTCGCCGCCACCATCTTCAAGCGCGCCGGCAAGGCGAAGCGCTTCATCGTCGCCATTGCCGGCCCGCCCGGCGCCGGCAAGTCGACGCTGTCGGCCGGCCTGCATGATCTGTTGCCGGAAGGCGCTTCGGAAGTCGTGCCGATGGACGGGTTTCACTATGATGACATCGTGCTCGACCAGCGCGGTCTGCGGCCAAGAAAAGGCGCGCCCGAAACCTTCGATTTCGCCGGTTTTGAGACGCTGTTGAAGCGCATTCGTTCGGGCGAGCCCGACATCGCCATTCCGGTGTTCGACCGCAACATGGAATTGTCGCGCGCCGCGGCGTCCATCGTTGCCGCCGAGGCCAAATTCATCCTGGTCGAGGGCAATTACCTGCTGCTCGACGAGGAGCCGTGGTCGCGGCTGGCGCCGCTGTTCGACTTCACCATCTTTGTCGATGTGCCGCGCGCCGAACTCGAGCGCCGCCTGCTGGAGCGCTGGCACGAGCATGGCCGTTCCGACGAAGACGCCCGCGCCTGGATCGCTTCCAACGACATGCCCAATATCGACCGCGTGCTAGGCCGACGTAGGTCCGCCGACCTGGTTGTGGGCGATCCCGCTTAATTCTCAGGATTTCCGAACGGGAACCTTAAGACTTTCAGGTCGTTATCGCGGACGAGGCAATTCTGCCACAGAGGGATTTCGTCCGATGGCAACCAAGGCAAGAAAACCCGCAGCCGCCAAGTCCAGGGCAACGCCGGCAAAAGCCACCCAGGCAAAAGCAGGCGCCGGCCCGGCGATTGCGGCGCGTTCCAAGGATGTAAAGCCGGCTTTCGGCAAGGCGGCGCCGAAGAAGGTGGTGCCGGGCGTAGCGGCCAAGGCGGCGGCAAAGCCTGCCAAGGCCAAGAAGCCGGCAGCCAGCGGCAGCTCGGTGGGCACCATGCGCAATGTAGCCAACGTTGCCGCCGGCGCGGTTGTCGCCACCGCCAGGGGCGCGGCCTCGCTCGCCTCGTCTGTGATCGGCAGAGGCGGTTCCAAGGGCAAAGCCAAGGCAAAGTAGAGCAATTCCAGGAAAAGTGTGAAGCGG
This sequence comes from Mesorhizobium sp. WSM4306, assembly GCF_007003975.1. Classification (GTDB taxonomy): domain Bacteria; phylum Pseudomonadota; class Alphaproteobacteria; order Rhizobiales; family Rhizobiaceae; genus Mesorhizobium. The sequence continues at coordinate 165,744 of NZ_VFTC01000013.1, read as the reverse complement.
TTTCCGTCCGGAATTGCGTCAAGCAAAAGAGGTCGGAGCCGCTTTCAAGCGGCTTTGATCATCAGGCCTTGGCGGGGATGGTGAGGCCGCGTTGTACGGCCGGCCTCGCCAAGCCGCGTTCCAGCCATGCCGCGACGGTGGGGAAATCGTCGAAGCCGACGAGGTCCCGCGCCTCGTAGAAGCCGATCAGATTGCGCACCCAGCCCAGCATCGAAATGTCGGCGATGGTGAAATCGTCATCCATGATCCACTTTCGGCCCTTCAGCCTTGTCTCCATCACGCCGATCAGCCGCCGCGACTCGTTGCGGTAGCGATCCAGCGGTCGCTTGTCGGCGATCTCGCGTCCGGCGAATTTGTTGAAAAAGCCGACCTGTCCGAAGATCGGCCCGATCGCCGCCATCTGGAAGAACACCCACTGGATGGTTTCGTAGCGCCGCGCCGGGTCGGCCGGGATCAGCTTGCCGGTCTTGTCGGTGAGATAGAGCAGGATGGCGCCCGATTCGAACAGGCCGAACGGCTTGCCGCCCGGGCCATCGGGATCGATGATGGCCGGTATCTTGCCGTTCGGGTTCAGCGCCAGGAATTCCGGCGTCCAGCTCTGGTCCTTGCCGATGTCGACCAGATGCGCCTCGTAGGGCAGGCCGAGTTCTTCCAACGCGATCGACACTTTCACGCCGTTCGGCGTCGTCGCCGAATAGAGCTGCAGGCGGTCGGGATGGCTGGCCGGCCAACGCTTGGTGATCGGAAAAGCGGACAGGTCGGTCATCGAAGCTCCGGTCGGGAATTTGGCGCTGGCGTCGCGCCGTTCGGCGGGTTGCGAAGGATTATCCGCCACGTGTTTGCCGATCAACCGGCCGGCGGTGCACACACCGTGTTTACCAGCGGTCAAGGGTCAGCCGTTTGCCGTCAGACCGCCTTGAACGCCACCACGGCATTGGTGCCGCCAAAGGCAAAACCGTTGCTGATCGCCGCCCGCACCTTGCGCTCGCGCGCCACATTGGGCGTGACGTCGAGATCGCAATCGGGGTCGGCCTGCCGGAAATTGGCCGTCGGCGGCACGATGCCTTCGCGGATCGCCATCACGCAGGCGATCATCTCCAGGCCGCCCGAGGCGCCGAGGCAATGGGCATGCATGGACTTGGTCGACGACACCGAGAGCTTGTAGGCGTGGTCGCCGAACACGCGCTTGATCGCCGCCGTCTCGATCTGGTCGTTGGCTTTGGTGCCGGTGCCGTGGGCGTTGAGATAGTCGACGTCCTCGGGGTTAAGCCCGGCCTCGGCAAGACAGGCCTGCATCGCCGTCGTCGGACCCTCGACGGTCGGCGCGACGATGTCGGAGGCATCGGCGGAAAGCCCGGCGCCGGCAATCTCGGCCAGAATGTCGGCGCCGCGCGCCATGGCGTGTTCGTAGGTTTCCAGCACCGCCATGCCGGCGCCTTCGCCCAGCGACAGGCCCTGGCGGTCGGCCGAGAACGGCCGGCAAGTGTCGGGCGCCAGCACCCGCAGCGCTTCCCAGCCCTTCAGAATGCCCCAGACCAGCGGCGCATCGGTGCCGCCGGCGACCATGACGTCGGCGCGGCCCAGCCGGATCTGGTCGACCGCCGAGGCAAAGGCGTGATTGGAGGACGAGCAGGCCGAGGTGACGCCGAACACCGGGCCGCGCAGGCCAAGCACCATGCTGACCTGGCCGGCCGCGGCGCTTGGCATCACTTTCGGCACGGTGAAGATGCCTGCCCGGTTCTTTCCGTCGATCAGGATGGCGCGATAATTTTCCTCGATCGCCTCCCAGCCGCAGACGCCGACGCCGACAACCGTGCCCATCCGCCTGGTGGTGGCCTCGTCAGTGGTGAGCCCCGCTTGCTGCATGGCCTCGCGCGCGGCAATCGCCGCCAGCAGGCTGAAGCGGTCCATCGACACCGTCTGCCTGTGGCCGATGCCATGGTCGGGCATCGCCTTGATTTCGCAGCCGACCTTGGTCTTCAAATCATGCAGCAGCGGATTGTCGATCTGGCCGATGGCGGAACGTCCGGCGCGCATCTCGTTCCAGATCGCGGGCGCATTGGTGCCGAGGCCGCATATGCCGCCTATGCCGGTAATGACGACGCGCTTGTGCATTCAGGCTTTCTTCGCGATCAGCGCGCGAACAGCCTCGACCATGTCGCCGACATTCTTCAGATTGCTCCAGGCATCGACCGTGTTCATCTCGATCTCGATGCCGTACTGCTCCTCGAGATCGAAGATGATCTCGGTCAGTTCCAGGGAATGGATGCCAAGCGCGGTCAATTCCGTATTGGTGGTGATCTCTTCGCCGCCGGGCTCTGCATGTGCCTTGATCTTGGCGATGATTTCCGTTGCCAGCTCGTCAGCCATTCGTTTCCTTCCCCAATTTTATCATTTCACGGTGCCGATTGGTTGGCGCCCTGTTGCCTGGACTGAAAATCGCCGTCGCCTTCAAAACCCCGCCAGGCGCGGCATGACCGTTCCAAAGAGGCTCCCTCTATAGAAACGGAAACGCTGTCAAGCAACAAGCTATATCAACAAGCTACATATCGACAAAGCAGCCGGAGTGCTTAACGTTGGGGCGATGGATACGTTGCAACATGGCTTGACCCCGGTGCTGCCGGCCCAGCGCGTCGCTGGTGCGGCCCGGCTTGCATGCGGCGTCAGCGCCGGCCGCACCAGGCTGTCGCGCCTCTATCAGGATGGATCGGCCAAGATCCGCATGCCGGCGGTCGCGGCCGATCCGCTCGAAGCCGTGCTCATCAACACCGCGGGCGGGCTGACCGGCGGCGATCGGCTTGGCTGGGAGATCGATATCGGGCCAGGTGCCTCCGCTTCCATAACCACCCAGGCTTGCGAAAAGATCTATCGCGCCGAAGGCGACCGTGCCGAAGTGCGGGTAAAGCTCAGCGTCGGCGCGGATGGCCGTATTGCCTGGCTGCCGCAGGAAACCATCGTCTTCGACCGCTCGGCCTTTGCCCGCACCCTCGACGTCGAGCTTGAAGCAGGCGCCGAGGCATTGCTGCTCGAGGCCACCGTCTTTGGCCGCCTGGCCATGGGCGAACAGGCCGCGCACGGCCATTTCCACGACCGTTGGCGGGTCCGCCAGGACGGTGCGCTCATTCATGCCGAGGATTTCCGCATCGGACCTGCGATTGCAGCCGCCCTTCGCCGCCCGGCGGTTGCCGGCGGCGCCATTGCCGTGGCGACGCTGCTAATGGTTTCACCGCAGGCCGAAGCCTTGCTCGAGTCGGCCCGCGACATCATCGGCACGAATGGCGATGCCAGCGCCTGGAGCGTGCAACAATCTGGCAAGCTTCTTGCGAGGCTGTTTGCCGAGGACGGTTACCAGCTGCGCAAGCGGCTGGTTCCGCTCGTCGAACTGCTCAACGGGCGGGCCGGTCTGCCCAAATTATGGTCACTCTGAACCAAATCCAGGCCAAATCCAGGAAAGCGCATGAACCTTACGCCGCGTGAAAAGGACAAGCTGCTCATCGCCATGGCGGCGATCGTGGCGCGCAAGCGGCTGGAACGCGGCGTCAAGCTCAATCACCCCGAAGCAATCGCGCTGATCACCGATTTCGTCGTCGAGGGCGCCCGCGACGGCCGCCCGGTCGCCGAACTGATGGAGGCCGGCGCCCATGTCATCACCCGCGCGCAGGTGATGGAAGGCATCGCCGAGATGATCCACGACGTGCAGGTCGAGGCGACCTTTCCCGACGGCACCAAGCTGGTCACCGTGCACGAACCGATCAGGTGAAGAGGAAAACATGCTTGAACTCAGGCCCAACTGCGAATGCTGCGACAAGGACCTGCCGCCGGAAGCGATGGATGCGCTGATCTGCACCTTCGAATGCACTTTTTGCGCCGACTGCGTTGAGAACGTGCTGGGTGGCGTCTGCCCGAACTGCGGTGGCAATTTTTCGGCCAGGCCGATCCGGCCGACAGAGAAGCTGAAGAAATATCCGGCATCGACCAGCCGCGTGCTCAAGGCCGAAGGCTGCGGTCCCCGCAAGGTCGCGTGATTGTATCCTGAATTGGAAGGTAGACCGATGATCTCCGCTTCGACCAAACGCACCACGCTCGCCGCAATCCTGCTGCTGGCGGCGGCCATGCCCGCCTATGCCCATGTCGGCATCGGCACGACCTCGTCCTTCGCGGCGGGCTTCGCACACCCGCTGTCCGGGCTCGACCACATGACGGTGATGATCGCCGTCGGCCTGTGGGCCGCGCTCAAGGGCGGCAAGGCGATCTGGGCCTGGCCGCTCGCCTTTGTCGGTGTCATGCTGGCCGGTGGCGTGCTCGGCATGCTGCATGTGCCGGTGCCTTTCGTCGAACCGGGCATTTTGGCCTCCGTCGTCGCTCTTGGCCTGCTGGTTGCGCTGGCGGTCGATCTGCCGGTCTCGGCCGGCGTCGCCATCATCGGCCTGTTCGCGCTGTTCCATGGCCATGCCCATGGCACCGAAGTGCCGGAAAATGCCGGCGGGCTTGGCTATATGGCAGGCTTTGCCGTCGCCACCGCGCTTCTCCATGCCATAGGCATCGCGGCGGGCCTCGGTCTCGGCATGCGCTTTCGCGGCCTTGCCCGCGCTGCCGGTGCGGCGTGTGCTGCGGTCGGCGTCGGCATGGTCTTCGGCGTTCTGTGAGGCCTGAGATGATCCCCGGCGAAGTCATCACCGCAAGCGGCGACATCGAGCTCAACAAGGGTCTGCCGACCGTGACGCTCAAAGTCGCCAACAGCGGCGACCGGCCGATCCAGGTCGGCAGCCACTACCATTTCTTCGAAACCAATGAGGGGTTGAAATTCGATCGCGACAAAGCGCGCGGCATGCGTCTCGACATTGCCGCCGGTACCGCGATGCGCTTCGAGCCGGGACAGCAGCGCGACGTCACGCTGGTGCCGCTCGGGGGGAAACGCGAGGTCTACGGTTTTCAGCAGAAAATCATGGGCAGACTGTGAGATCGACGGCGTCGAGCGTCTCCAATTCAGCTCGGCGGCTTGGCGGCCGCATAGATGACGAGCCTTCCGGGATCGTCGAATTCGACGGCCAGTACGTCCTGGGCCAGCACGCGCCTGGAATCGATCGCGTTGAACAGCAAGGCGTTGGCCTCGATCTCCTCGCGCAATTCCGTAATGTCGTCCTGGTGCTCCTTGACCTTGTTCTCGACAGCCGGCGGCGGGCCGCCCTCGCTACGCGCCGCATCGGTGAGGAAAACGATATCGACGCTGTCGAGCTTGGATGTCTTGCGCACGGTGCCGATGTTTTCACGCGTCCGCTCGATCGCGGAGATGATCTTCTTGGTCTGCGTCGCCGTCCGTGTCTCCTCCTGCCGGACATCGGAGCCGACGATCCGGTTGACGGTGTCCGCACTTTCAACGGCCTGCACGGCAGGCGGTCCGTAGGCCGCGAGGAACACGCAAGTCGCTATGGTCTGGAGCCATCTGGCGTCGGCAAAGGGAATGGTCGGCATAGATCGCTCCCGGCGAACTTTTCTGCGCAACGCCGTTCGGCGCCAAAGAAGCCAAACGACTCCCGTCCGGCGAAGGTTCCCTCCGCGATAGGGCCGGCGGGCCGGACATCGGCCCGCCAGGCGCTGTCGTCAGCTCGCCTTCTTGGTGACCAGGGTCAGCGCGCCATTGGTGGTCATGCTGGCGGCGACAACCTGTGCCGAGGTGAGCCCCTTGGCTTCGAGCGCCGACTTGAGCTGTGGTGTCGCATCGATCGAGCTGCGCAGTTTTTGCAGCCCGGCATCGCCGCGCTTGGCGATCACCTGGTTGACCTGCGTCTGGGTGGCCTCAGGCAGCTCGGTGATATCGACGATGTTGACGCTCTGGATCGCCGGCGCCGCCGGCTGAGCGCTAGGTGCGGTTGGTTTCGGTTGCGGCGCCGGCTGCTGCTGGGCCCCGGCAATTGTCGCGGAGGCGAGCGTTGCGGCGGCTGCAAGAACGATGATTTTGCGCATGGATATTCCTTCCATCGATTGGGCCAAGTTTTTGGCAAACGGTTGGTTCAGGGTGGCACGCCCACCTCAACCGCCAAATGGGATCAGAAGGTGTCACCGAGCGGGTCATTGCATGACCATTGGATGGCGACGATGTGGAGTTCGGCTTCGGCCAGACCGGTTTTTGGGAGCATTTGCTGATGGCTAGAATCACCCGCGCCGCCTATGCGCAGATGTACGGTCCCACCGTCGGGGACAAGGTACGGCTTGCCGACACCGAATTGTTCATCGAGGTCGAAAAGGACCTCACCATCCATGGCGAAGAGGTGAAATTCGGCGGCGGCAAGGTCATCCGCGACGGCATGGGCCAGAGCCAGGTGTCTCGCGCGCAGGGCGCGGCCGACACCGTCATCACCAACGCGCTGGTGATCGATGCCACAGCCGGCATCTTCAAGGCCGACATAGGCCTTCGCGACGGGCGCATCGCAGCCATCGGCAAGGCCGGCAATCCCGATACGCAGGACGGCGTCACCATCATCATCGGCCCCGGCACCGAGATCATCGCCGGCGAGGGCAAGATCCTCACTGCCGGCGGCTTCGACGCGCATATCCACTTCATCTGCCCGCAGCAGATCGAGGAAGCGCTGATGTCAGGCATCACCACCATGCTTGGCGGCGGCACCGGCCCGGCGCATGGCACGCTGGCCACGACCTGCACGCCCGGGCCGTGGCACATGGCGCGTATGATCCAGTCCTTCGACGCTTTCCCGATGAACATCGGCCTGTCGGGCAAGGGCAATGCCGCGCTGCCGGCGGCGCTTGAGGAAATGGTGCTGGGCGGCGCCTGCTCTCTGAAGCTACACGAGGACTGGGGCACGACACCGGCGGCCATCGATTGCTGCCTGTCGGTAGCCGACGACTATGACGTGCAGGTGATGATCCACACCGACACGCTGAACGAATCCGGCTTTGTCGAAAACACCGTTGCCGCCATCAAGGGCCGCACCATCCACGCCTTCCACACCGAAGGCGCCGGCGGCGGCCATGCGCCCGATATCATCAAGATCTGCGGCCTGCCCAACGTCATCCCGTCGTCGACCAATCCGACCAGGCCTTACACCGTCAACACGCTGGCCGAGCATCTCGACATGCTGATGGTCTGCCATCATCTGTCGCCGTCGATCCCCGAAGACATCGCCTTTGCCGAAAGCCGCATCCGCAAGGAGACCATCGCCGCCGAAGACATTTTGCACGACATCGGTGCCTTCTCGATCATCTCCTCGGACTCGCAGGCTATGGGCCGTGTCGGTGAAGTGGCGATCCGCACCTGGCAGACTGCCGACAAGATGAAGCGCCAGCGCGGTTCGCTGCCGCAGGAAACCGGCAACAACGACAATTTCCGCGTCCGCCGCTACATCGCCAAATACACCATCAACCCGGCCATCGCGCATGGCCTGTCGAAGGACATCGGTTCGATCGCGGTCGGCAAACGCGCCGATCTGGTGCTGTGGAACCCGGCCTTCTTCGGTGTGAAGCCTGATATGGTGCTGATCGGCGGCATGATCGCAGCGGCCCCGATGGGCGACCCCAACGCTTCGATCCCGACCCCGCAGCCCATGCACTACCGCCCGATGTTCGGCGCCTACGGCAAGGCCAGGACCAACTCGTCGGTGACTTTCGTCTCCAAGGCAGCACTGGAGTCGGGCCTGCATGGCCGCCTCGGCGTCGACAAGCAGTTCGTTGCGGTGGAAAACACCCGCGGCGGTATAGGCAAGCATTCGATGGTGCTCAACGACGCCACGCCGCATGTCGAGGTCGATCCCGAAACCTACGAGGTTCGCGCCGACGGGGAGCTACTGACTTGCGAGCCGGCAACCGTGCTGCCGATGGCGCAGCGGTATTTTCTGTTTTAGGGTTGATGCAACCGCAAAGCATCGAACCCATCATGGATGAACAAAAGAAACTGGCGTTGATTTCGCGAATGGGCGCGCTGCAAAAATATAATGGCGGCGTCGCTCCGCTCGCTATGCCGCTTGTTACTTTGGAAGAGTATTTCGATGGGGCTGAAGGCGAAGCCGGACTGCTGTGCAACAGTCCGGAGCAGCCGGATAACGATACAATTCTAGCTGCATTGCAGTCGGTACGAAAAAGGCCTGACGTTCATGACGTCCGCATAGCAATCGTCCAATGTGATGATGGAGAATGGCCGTTCTCAGACAAGATCGTCATCACAACCCGCGCCAGCGAAGAACATGTGATTGGCTGGCTGCCTTCAGGCTTTGAGCCGGACGAAACCTGGGAGGGGGATGTGGATCATCTGCCCGCCGAACAGGTTGAAGTTCCTGCCGGATATAGAATGCTGTGGCTCTGGTATGATTAGAAGCAGCCGATAGAGCAGACGAATGGCCACCGAAATCGCCTCTGCCCACGACATCTTCCCGCACATCCGCATCGTCATGGGTATGGTGATCGGCCTCGGCGTCACTCGCCTGCTGTCGGGGCTCGCGCGCATCGTCCAGCATCCCGGCCAGTACAAGCTCTACCCCGTGCACCTAGCCTGGGTCGCCTCCATGCTGCTGCTGCTGGTGCATTTCTGGTGGTGGGAATTCGGTCTCTATGCCATCGAGATCTGGATCTTCGGCAAATATTTGTTCCTGATCTTCTACGCCATCACGCTGTTCCTGCTGTGCGCGCTGCTGTTTCCGGATTCGATGCTCGACTACACCAGCTACGAGGATTTCTTCTATTCGCGCCGCGGCTGGTTTTTCGGCCTGCTGGCGACCACCTACCTGCTCGATGTCGTCGACACGCTGCTGAAAGGTCCCGAGCATTTCGCCCGCTACGGCAATGAATATCTGTTCCGGACGCCGGTGTTCGTGGTGCTGTGCATTGCCGCCATCCTGGTGCACGACCGCCGTTTCCACATCGCCTTCGTCGTCGGCACGCTGATCTACCAGGTCTCGTTCATCCTGCGGCTCTTCGACACCATCGTCTGAGCGAGCGCAATCATTTAGGGTCGCGAGGAAAGAGGGTTCAACCAATGTACAAGGCCATCGGATCGCGCGGATCCCGGGTCAGCCGCGTTCTGTGGATGCTCGAGGAACTCGGGCAGCCCTATGAATTCGTCGAGGTCAAATTGCGATCGCCCGAAGCCTATGCGCTCAATCCGTCGGGCAAGGTGCCGATCCTCATCGACGGCGAGTTGACGATCACCGATTCGGCAGCGATCTGCGTCTATCTCGCCGACAAGCATGCCGACAAAGGCATGGGCGCCAGCCCCGGTGTCGCCGGGCGCGCCGAGATGGATTCCTGGATGCATTTCGCCCAGAGCGAGTTCGAGGCGCCGCTGTGGAACAAGGTGCGCCATCGCTTCCTGCTGCCGAAGGAAGTGCGGGTCGATGTCGGCCCGGCCGCCGCCTACGACTTTGCCTCGGAGACCAAGGCGCTTGATCGCCGGCTGGGCGACCGGCCGTTTGCACTCGGCGACCGGTTCTCTGCCGTCGACGTGTTGTTGGGCGACATGGGCAACTGGGCTCGCGCTGGAAAATTCCCGATCGAGTCCGAGCGCGTCAACGCCTATTTCGACCGCCTGCTGTCGCGGCCGGCCCGCGCGCGGGCGCAAGCCAATGCATCGGCCCAAAAATCGTGATCGATTTTTGGGCCGATGCATAGATTCAAAAGTGTTAGAGCGTCCTTTGCGCGTCCAAGAGGACGCGCGGCGCTCTATTGGCGGAGCTATACGATGAAACTCAACCTCAACACCGATTTCACCAAGTTTCCACGCGCCGTATCGGTGCTGCCTGCCGGGGGCGCCGGAACCACAGCGCCGTCCGGCCGCGCCGTCCTGCCCCATGACGAGCGGCATCTGCGCCGCCGCGCCATCGAGCTTGCCGACGGCAGCAAGGTGCTGGTCGACCTGCCTGAACCGGTCACTCTGAACGATGGCGATCGGCTGGTGCTGGAGGACGGCCGCCATGTCGAAATCACAGCAGCACCCGAAGAGGTCTACGACATCCGCGCCCGCGACGCCGTACATCTGACCGAACTAGCCTGGCATATCGGCAACCGGCATCTGGCGGCGGCGATCGAGCCCGGCCGTATCCTGATTTTGCGCGACCATGTGATCAAGGCGATGCTGGAAGGGCTCGGCGCCACCGTGCGCGAGGTCTCCGAGCCGTTCAAGCCGGTGCGTGGCGCCTATTCCGGCGGCCATGATCACGGCCATGCGCACGCCGAGGCGCATTCTCACGCACACAGCGGGTCGCATTCCCATTCCCACAGCCATTCCCATGACGGGCATCATCACGATCATGACTGATCAGCCGTCCGGCATCGCTCTGTTGCGGCTGATGGCCTGGCTGTCGCCGGCCTTTCCAGTCGGCGGCTTCTCCTACAGCCACGGTCTCGAACGGGCGGTGCATGACGGGTTGGTCGCCGACGGCGAAAGCCTCGCCGGTTGGCTGGAAACGCTGATCGAGATGGGCTCGGGCTGGAACGACGCCGTGCTGTTTACAGAGGCCTGGCGGCGCGCCCGCGACGGCGGTAACCTCCATGAAATTGCCGATCTCGCCGAAGCGCTGGCCGGCTCGCAGGAGCGCCACACCGAAACCATGCTGCAAGGCGCTGCTTTCCTGAAAGCTGGGTCGGCCTGGCCCAATCCGGTGCTGGGCCGCTTGCCGGCTGAATGCGCTTACTGTGTCGCTGTCGGCGCCGTTGCCGGCGGCAACGGCATCGCGCTTCAGGACGCGCTGTCAGCCTTCCTGCAGACTTTCTTCTCCAACCTCGTCCAAGCCGCGATCCGGCTCGGCGTCGTCGGCCAAAGCGGAGCGACTGTGCTGCTCGCCGGCTTCGAACCGCTGGCGCTGTCGACTGCCGCGCGCGCCGCCGGCTCGACATTGGCCGATCTCGGCGGATGCGCCTTCATCTCCGACGTCATGGCGATGAAGCACGAGACGCAATACTCCAGGCTGTTCCGCTCATGACCACACTCGCCTTCGCACTTTCGGCCGTCCTGCTGCTGATCACCGCGCTGCATGTCTATTGGGGCCTTGGCGGCATCTGGCCGGGCAGGGACGGCGCCTCCTGCGCCCACGCCGTTGTCGGCTTTCGCGGCGTCGACGAGATGCCGACGCCCTTTGCCTGTTTTGCCGTTGCCGCCTGCCTGTGTCTGGCAACGCTGTGGCCGCTGGCGCTTGAAGGCGTCTTTGCTTCGCCCTTTCCAAGGGAAGGCCTCGCCGCCACAGCGCTGCTCATCGGGCTGGTTTTCCTCGGTCGTGGCATTGCTGGCTTCACCCCTTGGTGGCGCCGGCTGGCGCCGGAGCAACCTTTTGCGCGGCTCGATGTCAGTCTCTATTCGCCGCTGTGCCTTTTGATCGGGCTCAGCTTCGCAATTCTCGCCATAACGGAGTTTTCGGCATGACCCAGGCCAACGGTCCCCTTCGCATCGGCATCGGCGGCCCCGTCGGCTCCGGCAAGACGACACTGACGGAAAAGCTCTGCAAGGCACTGCGTGACGACTTTTCCATCGCCGTGGTAACCAACGACATCTACACCAAGGAAGACGCCATGATGCTGGCCCGCCTGCAGGCGCTGCCGGAAGACCGCATCGTCGGCGTCGAGACCGGCGGCTGCCCGCACACCGCCATCCGCGAGGACGCCTCGATCAATTTGCAGGCGATCGCCGGGCTGAACAAAAGATTTCCGGATCTCGACATCGTCTTCATCGAATCCGGTGGCGACAATCTTGCCGCCACCTTCTCGCCCGACCTTGCCGACCTGACCCTCTATGTCATCTCGGTCTGCCAGGGCGAGGAAATCCCGCGCAAGGGCGGGCCGGCGATCACCCGTTCCGATTTCCTCATCATCAACAAGAGCGATCTCGCGCCCTATGTGAACGTCAACCTTGATGTCATGGAGAGCGACGCCGCCCGCATGCGCGGCAAGCGCCCGTTCGGCTTCACCGACCTGTCGCGCGGCAAGGGCCTGCAGGAGGTGATCGACTTCATCGTCGAGCATGGTGGGCTGCAATCGGCCCGGCCGGCCGCTTGACCTGCAAGCCGGCCTGACCCACCAGTTTGCCGTTGCTGGCCGGGGTCAGGCGCGGCATTCTTTCGAAAACGGAGGTTCAGATGAGCATTGCCCGCCTGCAGAAAGAAACGCTGACCAACCTGCCCTACTACGAAGAGCGCGTCGATCTTGCCGCTGCCTTCCGCTGGACCGCACGGCTCAACATGCATGAGGCGGTGGCCAATCATTTTTCGTTGTCGGTCAACGATGAGGGCACGAAATTCCTGATGAATCCCAATCAGGTGCATTTCTCGCGCATCAAGGCGAGCGACCTTTTGCTGATCGACGCCAACGATCCCGAGACACTGTCCGGTCCGAATGCGCCCGATCCGACCGCCTGGGGCCTGCATGGCGCCATCCACCGCAACGTGCCGCACGCCCGCTGCGCCATGCATGTGCATTCGATACACGCCACTGTGCTGGCCTCGCTGGCCGACTCGACCCTGCCGCCGATCGACCAGAACTCGGCGATGTTCTTCAACCGCCACGTCGTCGACGCCCATTATGGCGGACTGGCTTTCGAGGAAGAGGGCGAGCGCTGCTCGCAACTGCTCACCGACCCCAAGGTCAAGGTGATGGTGATGGGCAATCATGGCGTGATGGTCATCGGCGACACCGTAGCCGATGCCTTCAACCGCATGTTCTATTTCGAGCGCGCCGCCGAAACCTACATCAAGGCGCTGTGGACCGGCCGTCCGCTGCGCACGCTCTCCGACGCCGTTGCCGAAAAGGCCGCCAGCGAGATGGACGACTATCCCGGTCAGGCCGAGCGTCATCTTGCCGAGCTCAAGGCGATCCTCGACGAGGAGGAGCCGGTTTACCGGAGCTGAGCGACCATTTCGCAACGCCGGTACTTGGCGAAGCCGTCACCACAGCCACTTTCTCCCCGTCACTATACGGGGAGAAATGTCCGGCAGGACAATGAGGGGCAGTGCCAAGGTTTCAGAAATCAGCGTCTGGACACGCCGAAGCTTGCCAGGTCAGCGCTGCCCCTCATCCGCCTGCCGGCACCTTCTCCCCGTATAGTGACGGGGAGAAGGAGGCTGATCAGAGCCCCAACTGAGCCCGCAGTTCTTCAGCGCTATTGATCACCACCGCACCCGGCGGGCCTTCCATCGGCGCCTCAGGCCAGAAGATCGTCCGCATCCCCGCCGCCAGGCCGGATGTGGCGCCGGTCACGCTGTCATCGACAGCCACCGCATCCTCGGGATTGACGCCGGCCAGCCAGGCGGCGCGCAGGAAGGGCTCGGGATGCGGCTTGCCTTCGCGCACATCGTTGCGGCTGATCGTGCGCATGCCCGGATAGATCAGGCCAACCGCGCTCAGATTGGCGTCGACGATCACCCGGTCGGAATTGGACACCACTGCCTGCTGCACGCCGAGCGCCCGCAATGCGTTGAACACTTCGATCGCGCCGGGGCGCGGCTTCAGCGTCGCTGCCATTGGCAGATAGTGATCGTATTTGCGCACGATCCAGTCGTCGAAGGGGAGGTCGAGGCCGAACTCGCTGCGCAGCATCTGGTAGACCGGTCCGGCGGCGATGCCCAGCACCCGCTCGTGCAGGTTGACCGGCGGCGCGATGCCGACGCTGCGCAGCGCCGCCACCAGGGCGGCCTCATGCAGCGGCTCACTGTCGACCAGCGTACCGTCCATATCCCAGAAAACCGCTTTCGACGTCATGCGAGGCTCCTTTTGCCGATCCCCTTAAAGCGTTTGTATCGGGAGATAAACCGCCGAACCCGCTCGCCGGCAATTTTGGCTGGGGCGATTGCCTCGCTGCAGTCAGGCAAACGTAGCAAGCAATTGCCCTCCGCATAGACAATTGCGCGCCGGAGCATTCCCATGCAAAACTATGACGCTTCGCCCAAAGGGGGCGGGCTCTCGGGAGGCAGACTTTGAATTCGCGGCAGGACGGTGGCAGCAACAGGCTGGACGAGGCGGCGCGCGCCGGCTGGCTTTATTATGTCGCCGGCAACACGCAGGACCAGATCGCCGCTACGCTCGGGATTTCCCGGCAGACGGCGCAGCGGCTGGTGTCGCTGGCGGTATCGGAAGGGCTGATCAAGGTGCGCGTCGACCACCCGATCGCCAATTGCCTCGACCTGGCCGCGCGGTTGAGGTCGCGCTTCGCGCTCGATTTGGTTGAAGTGGTGCCGAGCGATCCGACCTCGTCCTCGACCACGATCGGCATTGCCGAGGCGGCCGCCGCCGAGATCGAGCGGCGGCTCAGGTCGCCGACGCCGATCGTCATGGCCATCGGCACCGGCCGCACGCTGAAGGCGGCGATCGAGCAGTTGCCGCCGATGGAATGCTCGCAGCACAAGGTGGTGTCGTTGACCGGCAACATCTCGCCCGACGGTTCCGCCGCCTTCTACAACGTCATCTTCACCATGGCCGACAGGGTCAAGGCGCGCTCGTTCCCGATGCCGCTGCCGGTCATCGCCTCGTCGCCTGAAGAGCGCGAGATGCTGCTTGCCCAGCCGATGATCCAGCCGACGCTGGCGCTGGCAGCGGAAGCCGACGTCACCTTTGTCGGCATCGGCGATCTCGGCCCGAAGGCGCCGCTCTATGAGGACGGCTTCATCTCGGAAAGTGAATTGAAGGCGCTGCAGAAGGCCGGCGGGGTCGCCGAGATCGTCGGCTGGGTGTTCGATAGGGAAGGCCGCATGATCGACGGCATCACCAACGACCGGGTGTCGTCGGCCGCCTTGCCGTCACGCGAAAAGTCGCTGGTCATTGCGCTCGCCATGGGCGAGCGCAAATTGCCAGGCATTCTGGCCGCGGTGAACCGGCGGCTGGTGAATGGCCTCATCACCGACGAGCGGACCGCCGCGGCCCTGCTCGACGCCTGAGCCAGCGATAAAATCGGCACGGCTGATAAAATCGGCACGGCTATTTATGCCGCCCGCAAACGTCGTTGCCATCGAGGAAGCCCATGTCGCGCTGCAGATGCGGTGACAATTCCCGGACGTCGACGTAGCCGCGCCGGCGGCTCAAAAGCTGCGAGAATTCGTGCGCCAGCACGGAAAACCAGCTCTGCGCCGGGGTCGAATGGAGCTTTTGCTGTACCGTGGTCATGATCTTCAGTCTCCGCTATGCTTGAACTGTATTGATCTTCGACACCAAATATCGGTCTGATTGACTCTTGCTTCCAATCAAACGTCGATCATGACTCATAAGGAGGGCTTATGCCCGAACTCAAGGCACCACAGCTCGCCCAACTGCCGCCGCTGCAGGCAATCAGGGTGTTCGAGGCCGTCGCGCGACATCTCTCCTTCACCAAGGCCGCGCAGGAGCTGGGCATGACGCAGGCCGCCGCCAGCTACCAGATCAAGCTGCTGGAAGAGCGTATCGGCTCGCCGCTGTTCCTGCGCCAACCGCGCCAGATCGTGCTGACCGAACCCGGCCAGCGCCTGGCGCCCGCCGTCAGCGAGGCGTTCAGCCTGCTCTCGAGCGCCTATTCCGCCGCGCGTGGCGGCGCTGATGGCGTGCTGTGCGTGTCGACGCTGCTGACCTTCGCCTCGAACTGGCTGGCGCAGCATCTCGGCTCCTTCCAGCTCTCGAATCCGTCGCTGGCGGTGCGCGTCGATACCTCGAACAGGGTGATCGATTTCGCCCGCGAGGACATGGACATCGCCATCCGCTCAGGCAGCGGCAAATGGCCGGGGGTGGAAACGCACCTTCTGTTCAAGGCCGATTTCACCCCGGTGCTCAGCCCGGCACTCGCCGCCAGCATCGGTGGCGTCCACGAACCGGCCGACCTGTTCAAACTGCCCATTCTCGATCCCGGCGACATCTGGTGGCGGGAATGGTTCGCCCTGGCCGGCGTGCCGGCGGATGAACTTGCCAGCCGTCCCGGCACCAGCATGGGCGCGCAGGCCTATGAGGCGAATGCGGCGATCGCCGGCCATGGCGTGGCGATCCTGACCACGGCGCTGTTCAAGACCGAGCTCGCCGCCGGCCGCCTGATCCAGCCCTTCAATCTGGTTGGCGACGACGGCCACGCCTATTGGCTGGTCTATCCGACGGCGCGCCGTAACGTGCCGAAGATCCGCGCCTTCCGCGACTGGATCCTGGCCGAGATCGCTTGCGCTTAAGGCGAAAACTGAGTCGGGAATGGTGCTTGTCGAGTCTCCAGGGTCGAGCCGCAGATTCTCGACAATTCTCGCTTTTCGTGGGCTGACATGGCGCGGCCGGGCCGCCCGGTTAACCAAGCCTGACAAAAACACTGTCAATATCGCCGGCTCGACCCGACCGCGCGCTTGTGGCGGCCCAATTGAATTGGATCAATCCTGAGCAGATTGAAACAGGATCGATCAGCGGGCTGATGAAAGTCTATCGTGTCGAAGAAATCGAAAACAACACCGTGCGCATGACGCATGTGATCGAAGCATTGGCGCCGTTTCAAGCTGCCGTAAAGGCTATCGGCCGGGAAGTTAGGCTGCGCAAGGATGAAGCTAGCTGGATCCGGGTGACGGAAACGCTGACCAGAGCCAAGCAAACCCGCGATGGCGGGGTTTTCGAATATTCCGTCGGAAGCTATCCGGCCCACGGCTGAGGGTTTGCCCTGGCTCCATGATTGATGGGGTTGCGATGGCTGGCATCAAGCCGGTCTGGTAATCGCGCCCGACAGCCCTCCCAATCCATTCAATATTCTCTCCCCGCCCGACACCGCGCGGCGCCCTCGCTTGCTGCGCTGCAGCATCGAATCCGGCTTGACATAATTAACACCGAGTGAGTAATTGCTCAGCACCAAGGCAAATGCTCATCTTGGTTCATGGGAGGAATTTGATGAAACTTCGCACGCTCACTCTGGGCCTGTTGTCGGCCAGCGCTTTCGCTTTCGCCGCGCATGCCGAATCCATCACCATCGCCACCGTCAACAATGGCGATATGGTCCGCATGCAGAAGCTGACGGACGACTTCACCAAGGCAAACCCCGACATCACGCTCAACTGGGTCACGCTCGAGGAGAACGTGCTGCGCGAGCGCGTCACCACCGACATCGCCACCAAGGGTGGCCAGTATGACGTGATGACCATCGGCACCTACGAGGTTCCGATCTGGGCCAAGCAGAGCTGGCTGCTGCCGCTCGACAAGCTCGGCGACGACTATGACGCCAAGGACATCATCCCGGCCATCGCCGGCGGCCTATCGGTCGACGGCAAGCTCTATGCCGCGCCCTTCTACGGCGAAAGCTCCTTCGTCATGTACCGCAAGGACCTGATGGAGAAGGCAGGGCTGACCATGCCCGATGCCCCGACCTGGGACTTCATCAAGCAGGCCGCCGACAAGATGACCGATCGCGCCAATGGCGTGAACGGCGTCTGCCTGCGCGGCAAGGCCGGCTGGGGCGAGAACATGGCCTTCCTGACCGCGATGTCGAACTCCTTCGGCGCTCGTTGGTTCGATGAGAACTGGAAGCCGCAGTTCGATCAGCCGGAGTGGAAGAACACGTTGCAATTCTATGTCGACCTGATGAAGGCCGACGGCCCGGAGGGCGCCTCCTCCAACGGCTTCAACGAAAACCTGGCGCTGTTCCAGCAGGGCAAGTGCGGCATGTGGATCGACGCCACCGTCGCCGCCTCATTCGTCTCTGACCCGAAAGCGTCCACTGTCGCCGACAAGGTCGGTTATGCTCTTGCTCCCGACAACGGTCTGGGCAAACGCGGCAACTGGCTGTGGGCATGGTCTCTGGCCATTCCCGCCGGTACGCAGAAGGCTGATGCGGCTCAGAAGTTCGTCTCCTGGGCGACCTCGAAGCACTATGCCGAGCTCGTCGCGGCGAAGGAAGGCTGGGCCAACGTTCCTCCGGGCACGCGCTCCTCGCTCTACGCCAATGCCGAATACCAGAAGGCGGCTCCGTTCGCCAAAATGACGCTGGACTCCATCAACGCCGCCGACCCGACGCATCCGACCGTCAAGCCGGTGCCCTATGTCGGCGTCCAGTTCGTCGCCATCCCTGAGTTCCAGGGTCTCGGCACCACCGTCGGTCAGCTGTTCTCGGCGGCGCTTGCCGGCCAGTCCAGCGTCGACGATGCGCTCAAGCAGGCCCAGGACGCCGCCACGGCAACGATGACCGAAGGCGGTTATATCAAGTAAGGCTCCTCCCGGTGCCGACTGCCGGCCGCCTTCCTGGTCGGCAACGGCCGCCCGAATCCCAGTTCGGGCGGCCTCTTTCACACACTTGAAAATTTGGCTGACCTTGAAGGGTGACCGTCATGGCTACTCAGCAGACCCGTTCGCTTGCCCGTTTCATGATGGCGCCATCCGTGGTGCTGCTGTTCGTCTGGATGATCGTGCCGCTGGTCATCACCCTGTGGTTCTCCTTCCAGCAGTACAATCCGCTCAATCCGATCCGCGACGGGTTCGTCGGCTTCTCCAACTACGCGCTGTTCTATTCCAACCCGGCCTTCCTGCAGTCGATCCTCAACACGCTTGTTCTGGTGGGCAGCGTGCTGCTGATCACCGTCATCGGCGGCATCCTGCTGGCGCTTTTGATCGATCAGCCGATGTGGGGACAGGGGATCGTGCGCATCCTCGTCATCTCACCGTTCTTCGTCATGCCGCCGGTGGCGGCGCTTGTCTGGAAGAACATGATCATGCACCCGCAATACGGCGTCTTTGCCGACATTGCGCGCTTCCTCGGGGCTCAACCGATCGACTGGTTCGGGCAGCATCCGATGATGGCGATCATCATCATCGTCGCCTGGCAATGGCTGCCCTTCGCCACGCTGATCCTTTTGACCGCGCTGCAGTCGCTGGACGGTGAACAGAAGGAAGCCGCCGAGATGGACGGCGCCGGCTTCGTCAGCCGCTTCATCTATCTGACGCTGCCGCACATGTCGCGCGCCATCACCGTCGTCATCCTGATCCAGACTATCTTCCTGCTGTCGGTCTATGCCGAGATCCTGGTCACCACCAATGGCGGCCCCGGCTACGCCTCCACCAACCTGCCCTTCCTCGTCTACCAGAAGGCGCTGCTGGAGTTCAAAATCGGCCAGGCATCCGCCGGCGGTGTCATCGCCGTCATTCTCGCCAACATCGTCGCCTTCTTCGCCATGCGCGCAGTCGGCAAGAACCTGGACAAGTAAGGGGGAGATGATGTCGCTTGCGCTGAACCACCCCCACTCCGTCCCGCTGCGCGGGACACCTCTCCCCCTGCCCGGGGGAGAGGAAACGCCTGCATCGAAGCCGCGCCTTTCCTCTACCCCGTCGAACGGGGGAGAGGTGGTTTGCGCAGCAAACCGGAGTGGGGGTCGACCCTGCCTCCACCATCGCAGATACGGGAGGACCTGATCCATGGCACGTGCAGTCACCACCCAACACAAGGTCATTGCGACCGGCGCCGCCTGGATCGTCGCGCTGCTGATCTTCTTCCCGATCCTCTATACGATCATCACCTCGTTCAAGTCGGAGCAGGAGGCCATCCAGGGCTTCGCCCTGATCCCGTCGGGGACGTTCGAGAGCTATACCGAGGTCCAGGCGCAGAGCGGCTACTTCAAGTTCTTCTTCAACTCGGTGCTGCTCTCGGTCGGCTCGACCATCCTGGCCCTGATCGTCGCGGTTCCGGCCGCCTGGTCGATGGCCTTTTCGCCGGGCAAACGGACCAAGGACATCCTGATGTGGATGCTCTCGACCAAGATGATGCCGGCGGTCGCGGTGCTGTTCCCGATCTACCTGATCTTCCGCGACACCGGCCTGCTCGACAGCCGCATCGGCTTGATGGTCATGCTGATGCTGATCAACCTGCCGATCGTGATCTGGATGCTCTATACCTACTTCCGCGAAATCCCTGGCGAAATCCTCGAAGCGGCGCGCATGGACGGCGCTACCCTGTGGGGCGAGATCGCCTATGTGCTGACCCCGATGGCTGTGCCGGGCATAGCGTCGACCATGCTCCTCAACATCATCCTGGCATGGAACGAAGCGTTCTGGACCATCCGTCTGACCACCACCGAGGCGGCGCCGCTGACGGCCTTCATCAGTTCGTTCTCAAGCCCGCAAGGCTTGTTCTGGGCCAAGCTTTCGGCGGCCTCGACGCTGGCCATCGCCCCAATCCTAATCATGGGCTGGTTCAGCCAGAAGCAGCTGGTGCGCGGCCTGACGTTCGGAGCCGTGAAGTAAACCGAAACTGCCTGAAGCAACCGGCTAAGCAATTCCAGGAAAAGTGTGTAGCGGTTTTCCGTCCGGAATTGCGTAAACCAAATAGTTACCCCTCGGGGAGGAAACCATGGGAAACATCACGCTCAAGAACGTCTCCAAGCATTTCGGATCGACGGTCATCATTCCGGGTCTCGACCTGGTCATCGAGAATGGCGAGTTCGTCGTCTTCGTCGGCCCGTCGGGTTGCGGCAAGTCCACGCTGCTGCGTCTCATCGCCGGTCTCGAGGATACCAGCGGCGGCACCATCAACATCGATGGCCGCGACGTCACCGGCGAGGCGCCGGCCAAGCGCAAGCTGGCCATGGTGTTCCAGTCCTATGCGCTCTACCCGCATATGACGGTGGCCAAGAATATCGGCTTCCCGCTGAAGATGGCCGGCGAGGATGTAGCGACCATCGACAAGAAGGTGAAGGACGCCGCCCGCGTGCTCAACCTCACCAACTACCTCGAGCGCCGGCCCGGCCAGCTCTCCGGCGGCCAGCGCCAGCGCGTCGCCATCGGCCGCGCCATCGTGCGCCAGCCTTCGGCCTTCCTGTTCGACGAACCGCTGTCCAACCTAGATGCCGCACTGCGCGGCACCATGCGGCTGGAAATCAGCGAGCTGCACCATCAGCTCAAGACGACGATGATCTACGTCACCCACGACCAGATCGAGGCCATGACCATGGCGGACAAGATCGTCGTGCTCAACGCTGGCAACATCGAACAGGTCGGCTCGCCGATGGAACTCTACAAGTCGCCGAAGAACCTGTTCGTCGCCGGCTTCATCGGTTCGCCGAAGATGAACCTGATCGAAGGCGCGCCAGCCGCGAAATACAACGCAAAGACCATCGGCATCCGTCCCGAGCACATGAACATCTCGACCACGGCGGGCGACTGGAAAGCCACCGTCGGCGTTGCCGAGCATCTCGGATCCGACACCTTCCTGCACGTCCAGGCCGATGGGGTAGGCACGCTGACCGTGCGCGCCGACGGCGAAATGCCCGTCCGTCACGGCGACACCATCTACCTCACGCCCGACAAGGTTCGGATGCATCGCTTCGGCCCCGACGGAAAGGCGCTGACGCAGTGAGGCTGAAAGGCAAATCGGCGCTGATCACCGGATCCGCGCGCGGCATCGGCAGGGCCTTCGCCGAAGCCTATGTGCGCGAGGGCGCGACCGTCGCCATTGCCGATATCAATCTGGCGGCTGCCGAAAAGACAGCCTCAGAGATTGGCGCCAAGGCCTATGCGGTCAGGCTCGACGTCTCCGACCTCGCTTCGATCGAGGCGGCGGTCAAGGCGGTCGAGACAAGAACCGGCGGCCTCGACATACTGATCAACAACGCCGCTTTGTTCGACCTGGCGCCGATCATCGATATCACCAAGGCGAGCTACGACAAATTGTTTTCGGTCAACGTCGCCGGTACGCTGTTCATGCTGCAGGCCGCAGCCCGCTCAATGATCGCACGCGGCAAGGGCGGCAAGATCATAAACATCGCGAGTCAGGCCGGACGGCGCGGCGAGCCGCTGGTCGGTGTCTACTGCGCCACCAAGGCCGCGGTCATCTCGCTGACCCAATCGGCGGGGCTCGACCTGATCAAGCACCGCATCAACGTCAATGGCATCGCACCGGGTGTCGTCGACAGCGACATGTGGGATGAGGTCGACGCGCTGTTCGCCAAGTATGAGAACCGGCCGAAGGGCGAGAAGAAGCGGCTGGTCGGCGAGGGCGTGCCTTACGGCCGCATGGGCAAGCCGGAGGACCTGACCGGCATGGCCGTGTTCCTGGCCAGCGATGACGCCGAATACATCGTCGCCCAGACCTACAATGTCGATGGCGGCCAATGGATGAGTTGAGGCGGACGAGTTGAGGGGGGAGGCGCCTATCCCTTTCCTCCGGGGAGAAAGGCGTCGCGGGGCGGGGCGGCATGAATGCCAAAGGCGCGTGCCGCCCCGCACTCTCCTGAAGGGTTGAGGGCGGAATTGTCAGGCCGGCGAACGGGTAAGCACCGGCAAAAGGGTAAAGCAGATGACCGTGAAACTCTCTTCCTCCACCCTCTCCAAGCTCCCCGCCAAGGTTGCCGGTCCGCAGTACGACCGCGCCAGGCTCAAACCCGGCATCGTCCATTTCGGCGTTGGCAATTTCCACCGCTCGCACCAGGCCGTCTATCTCGACGACCTCTTCAATGCGGGCATCGGCCATGACTGGGCATTGATCGGCGCCGGCGTCTTCGAGGGCGAGAAGGTCGGCCGTTCCAAGCTGCAGGAACAGGATTGGCTGACCACCGTGGTCGAGCAGGATTCCGATCATATGAGCGCCCGCGTTACGGGCGTGATGATCGACTTCCTGACGCCCGGCGATGCGGATGCCATCATCGACCAGCTTGCCGATCCAGCAATCAAGATCGTCTCGCTGACCATCACCGAAGGCGGCTATTTCATCGATCCGGCGTCGGGCAAGTTCAACCCGACCCATCCCGACATCGTCGCCGATGCGCAGGCAGGCACGACGCCGAAGACGGTGTTCGGCCTCATCCTTGCCGGGCTGATGCGCCGCCGCGCCGACGGCATCGTGCCGTTCACCGTCATGTCCTGCGACAACATTCCTCACAACGGCCATGTCACATCGGACGGCGTCATCGGCCTCGCCCGCCTGATCGATGAGGATCTGGCCAACTGGGTCAGCGACAACGTCGCCTTCCCGAATGGCATGGTCGATCGCATCACGCCGGCGACCTCCGATCGCGAGCGCGGCATCCTGGCCACGGAGTTCGGCCTCGAAGACAACTGGCCGGTGTTCTGCGAGCCGTTTAAGCAATGGGTGCTGGAGGATCATTTCACCGACGGTCGCCCGCCGCTGGAAAAGGTCGGCGTGCAGTTCGTCAAGGACGTTGCCCCCTATGAGCTGATGAAGATCCGCATCCTCAATGGCGGCCATGCCACCATCGCCTATCCGGCAGGACTGATGGACATCCATTTCGTCCATGAGGCGATGCAGGAGCCGCTGGTGCGCGGCTTCCTGGCCAAGCTCGAACATGACGAGATCATCCCGACCGTGCCGCCGGTGCCGGACACCGTGCTGGAGGATTATTACCAGCTCATCGAGCATCGCTTTTCCAACCCCAAGATCGGCGACACCATCCGCCGGCTTTGCCTCGACGGTTCCAACCGGCAGCCGAAATTCATAATCCCGACCATTGCAAACCGGCTGAAAGCCGGCAAAAGCGTCGCGGGTCTCGCGCTGGAATCAGCACTGTGGTGCCGCTACTGCTTCGGCACCACCGACAGCGGCGCCGTCATCGAAGCCAACGATCCGAGCTGGGACCGGCTGCAGGCAGCCGCCAAGGCGGCGAAGGACACGCCCGGCGCCTGGCTTGCGATGGAGGATATCTATGGCGATGTCGGCCGCTCGGCGCCTTTCGCCGAGGCCTTCGCCCATGCGCTCAACGTCTTGTGGGCGAATGGCGCGCGCGCGACGCTGACGCGCTACATCGCCGGCAAGCTCTGACGCGAGCCGCAATGACGCCCGAACTGGTCATCTTCGACTGTGACGGCGTGCTGGTCGACAGCGAGGCGCTGTCCGTCTCGGCTTTGCTCGGCATGATCTCGGCTGCCGGCGGCTCGGTCAGCGAGGATGCGGCCTACGAGCATTTCCTCGGCAAGAGCATGAAGAGCGTGCGGGAAATTCTCGGCCGCGATTTCGCGATTGACATCACCGACGGTCATCTGACCGACATGCGCGTCGAACTGATGCGCAAATTCCGCGAGGAGCTGAAACCGATACCCGGCATCAGGGAGGTCCTGCCGAAACTGGGCGTACCTTGCTGCGTCGCCTCTTCCGGCACGCTCGACCGCATCCGCTATGCGCTCGACGTCACCGGCCTGCTCGGCCTGCTCGAGCCGCATCTGTTCAGCGCAGCCATGGTCGCGCGCGGCAAGCCGGCGCCGGATCTTTTTCTCCACGCCGCCGCCTCGATGCGGGCCCATCCGAGCAACTGCCTCGTCGTCGAGGACAGCCCAGCCGGCATCGCCGCGGCCCGGGCCGCCGGCATGCGCGTCTTTGCCTTCACCGGCGGCTCGCACGCCGGCAACCCGGCCTTGAAAGCGCGGCTTGCGTCGAGTGAACCGGACTTTATATTCGCTGACATGCTGCAATTGCCCGATCTGATTGCAGGCCTGGGAGCGAGAGTAAAAGCATCTTGACGAAAAGCTTCGTTTGCGCGGTCGATGTCGGCACCGGGAGCGCCCGCGCGGGCATTCTCGACACGTCAGGCACCTTGCTCGGCCGCGCCGAGCATCCGATCGTCATGAACCAGCCGAAGGCCGACCACGCCGAGCACAATTCGCAGGATATCTGGTCGGCAGTGTGCATTGCGGTGCGCGCCGCGCGCGAAAAGGCAGGCGTGGCGCCGCAAGATATTGTCGGCATCTCGTTCGACGCCACCTGCTCGCTGGTGGTGCTGAACAGGGATGGCGGCCAGCTCAGTGTATCGGTGACAGGCGAGCGGCGCTGGGACACCATCGTCTGGCTCGACCACCGCGCCATCGCCGAGGCCGACGAATGCACGGCAAGCGGCCACGCCGTGCTCGACTATATCGGAGGCGTCATGTCACCGGAGATGGCGACGCCGAAGCTGATGTGGCTGAAGCGCAATCTGCCCGGCACATGGCATGAAGCCGGCTATCTATTTGATCTCACCGATTTCCTGACCTGGAAGGCGACCGGGTCGCTGGCGCGCTCGCAATGCACGCTGACCGCCAAATGGACCTATCTCGCGCACGAAGAAACCGGCTGGCGTCGCGACTTCTTCGAGACTGTCGGGCTAAGCGATCTGTTCGAGCACGGCAATTTGCCGGAGAAGGCGAGTGCGGTTGGCGCCAATATCGGCATGCTCTCGGCCGATGCGGCGGCCGAGCTTGGCCTGACCGAGAACTGCCGGGTCGGCGCCGGTGTCATCGACGCCTATGCCGGTGCGCTTGGCGTGCTCGGCGGTTTCGCCGGCGACGAACGAAATATCGGCCGGCATCTCGCTTTGATCGCCGGCACATCGAGCTGCGTCATGGCTATGTCGCCCGACCCGCAGCCCTTTGCCGGCGTCTGGGGCCCATACTTTGGCGCCGCACTGCCGAAGCTGTGGCTGTCGGAAGGCGGCCAGTCTGCGACAGGCGCGCTGCTCGACCACATCATCCGCTGGCATGGCGCCGGCGGCGAGCCGGACGCCGCCATGCATGCCAAAATTGCCAGGCGCGTCGCCGAACTACGCATGGCCGAGGGCGACAAGCTCGCCGCCAGGCTGCACGTACTGCCGGATTTCCATGGCAACCGCTCGCCGCTTGCCGATCCGCATGCCGTCGGCGTCGTCAGCGGGCTGACGCTGGACTCTTCCTTCGACAGCCTGTGCAAGCTCTACTGGCGCACCGCCGTCGGCATCGCACTCGGCGTGCGCCATGTGCTGGAGGCGCTGAACGAGAATGGCTACCTCATCGATACGCTGCATGTCACCGGCGGCCACACCAAGAACCCGCTGCTGATGGAACTCTATGCCGACGCCACCGGCTGCGCGGTGATCGAGCCGCTCGCCGATGAAGCGGTGCTGCTCGGCACCGGCATGGTCGCTGCAACCGCCGCAGGGCTGTTTCCGGACTTGAACGCCGCCTGCGTCGCCATGCAGCAAGGCGGCAGGACACGCGCCTCGAACCCCGCTGCTTCAGGCCGCTTCGACCGCGACTACAAGATCTTCCTCGAAATGCACCGCCAGCGGCAGGCGCTCGACGCGATCAACTGAGCTTCTCTTGCCTGCGCAACGACACGCCAGACGTCGCATCGAACAGGTGGATGCTTTCCTCCTCGAACGTATAGCGCACCGGCGCACGCAATGCCGGGCATTCGCGGGCCGGCACCAGCGCGCTGACCTCCTTGCCACCGCAGGCGAACGTCACCAGCGCGTCATTGCCATGGAACTCGATGAGATCGGCAGTGCCTTGCAGGAGGTTGGTGCTGTCCCCGGCGTCGGCGGTCTTCAGGTCCGGAGGCCGGACCCCAAGCACCGCGCGATCGACGCCTCGCAGGTCGAAACCGGAGCCTTCGAAGGAAAAGGTCGTGCCGGCGCCGGTCAGCGCCCAGCGGTCGTCCTTCCGACCGACCGCCACATCAATGAAATTCATGTTCGGCGTGCCGATGAAGCCAGCGACGAACAGATTGCCCGGCTGCCTGTAAATCTCCGCCGGCGAGCCGATCTGCTCGATGACGCCGTCCTTGAGCAACACGATGCGGTTGGCCAACGTCATCGCTTCGAGCTGGTCGTGGGTGACGTAGACGGTGGTGGTCTTCAGCGACTGATGCAGCCGGGCAATCTCGACCCGCATATGGTTGCGCAGCTTGGCGTCGAGATTGGACAGCGGTTCGTCGAACAGGAACACCTTCGGCGTCTTGATCATGGCGCGCGCAATCGCCACGCGCTGCTGCTGGCCGCCGGAAAGCTCCGTCGGCTTGCGGGCGAGGTAGGGTTCGAGGCCCAGCGTCCTTGCCACAGCCTCGACCCGCTTCTGGATCTCGGCCGCAGGCACCTTCTGCCGCTTTAGGCCGAAGGCGATGTTGTCGAAGATCGTCATGTGCGGGTAGAGCGCATAGTTCTGGAACACCATGGCGATGCCGCGATCGCCGGGTTCGAGATCGTTGACCACTCTGCCGCCGATAGACACCTCGCCGCCGCTGATATCCTCAAGCCCCGCCAGCATCCTCAGCAAGGTCGACTTGCCGCAGCCGGAGGGCCCGAGGAACACGACGAACTCATGCTCCTCGATCGAGAGATTGAGATCGTGGATGACGGTGGTGGCGCCGTAGGATTTATCGACATGGGAGCAAACGATTGCGGACATGATCAGCCCTTCTCGCCGGTGAGCAGGATTTGCAGTTTGACGTCTTGCGGGTTGCCTTGCGCCGCGCGCTCGAACGCCTCGATGCTGTCGGAGAAATCATAGGTGCCGGTGATCAGCGGCTTGAGGTCGACCTTGCCCGAGGCGATGAGCTGCAGCGCGCGGTCGAAGATGTTGGCGTAGCGGAACACCGTCTCGATGCGCACTTCCTTGGAGATCGCCGCCGGAACGTTGAGGCTGACCGGCTCGACCGGCAAGCCTACCAGCACCACGGCGCCGCCGGGTCGCACGACGTCGAACAGATCGGCGAAAGCCTTCGGGCTGCCGCTCGCCTCGAAGACGATGTCCGCGCCCCAATTGTCGGTAGCAGCCGCGACCGCGTTGGCCAACGCCTGCTCGCCGATGTTTACCGGAACGATGCCGGGATATTGCGCGGCAATCTCGAGCTTGGGCGCGGAAAAATCGGAGATCAGCACCTTCGAGCAGCCGCCGGCAAGGGCGGCAAGCGCGATCATGATGCCGATCGGCCCGCAGCCGACCACCACAGCGACATCGCCCGGCACGATGCGGGCGCGGCTGGCCGCCTGCATGCCAATGGCAAAGGGCTCGACCATCGCGCCTTCGGCGAAAGAGACATTGTCCGGCAGTCTATAGGTGAAGGCGGCCGGGTGCACCGCATAAGGCGCAAGAATGCCGTGCACCGGTGGCGTCGCCCAGAAGGAAACGTCCGGGTCGACATTGTAAATCCCGAGCCTTGTCGCGCGCGACGACAGGTTCGGCACGCCCGGCTCCATGCAGACGCGGTCGCCGACCTTGAACGTCTCCACATTGGCGCCCACCTCGACGATCGTTCCGGAGGCTTCATGGCCGAGCACCATAGGTGCCCGCACGACATAGCTGCCAATGGCGCCGTGCGTGTAATAGTGCACGTCGCTGCCGCAGACGCCGACCGTGTGGATGGCGATTTTGACGTCGTCCGGTCCGACGTCGAGCGGCAGCGCGATTTCGCGCAGCGACAGTTCGCCTTTTTTCTCAAGCACCAGTGCCCGCATCGAAAATCCTCGCATCAAGTCTTTTTTGGCCGGAAAACGGAATTCAGGAAGCCGCTGAGCACGCCGAGGAACAGCAATGGCGGCAGCGACAACAGCACGACCGAGGCGTTGAGGATGCCCCACGGCACGTTCATGCCTTGCTGGGAAAGTTCGGAAGCGACGATCGGCAAGGTCTTGGCGTTGGAACTGGACAGCATCAGCGCGATCAGGAACTCGTTCCACACCAGCACGAAGCTGAAGGCCACGGCGCCGATCAGCGAGCGCGCCGCAACCGGCAGCGCGATCCGCCAGAACACTGAATAGGCGCCGTAGCCGTCGACGAAGGCCGCTTCCTCGATCTCCTTCGGCACACTCTGGAAGGCAGGGATGGCGAGCCACATGATCACCGAGATGGTGAGCAGCGAGTAGGTGACGATCAGCGCCGGCAGCGTGTCGTAGAGGCCGATCTGCAGCCAGATCACCATCAGCGGTATGGCGACCGCGACCGGGGGCAGGAAGCGCAGCGACAGCACGAAGAACTGGATGTCGCCGGCGAAGCGGTTGGGATAGCGCGCCACCGCATAGGCCGCCGGCAGGCCGAGCACGACGCCGATCAGCACCGCGCAGCCGCAGGCGACGACAGAGTTGTAGAGCCCGGTCATGACGCTGTCGCGGCCAAGGATGTAGGCGATGTTGTCGAAGGTCGGCGTGAACACCAGACGCGGCACGCGGGTGATGATGTCGACATTGTTCTTCAGCGAGTTGAGCGCGGTCCAGGCAAGCGGGAACACGGCGACGAAGCCGGCCAGCGCCAGGATTGTTTTGCCGACGAGGCGCCCCAGTCTGATGCGATATGGTCTCATGCCTGCACCCGCTTCCACAGCATGGTGAAGGTGATGACGGTCGCGATCATCATCAGCACCGCCATGGCCGAGGCGTAGGACACCTTGCCGGATTCGATGAAGCCCTGCGAGAAGGCGTACATGTCGAGCGTCTCGGTCGCTACGCCCGGCCCGCCGCGCGTCATCACATAGATCAGGTCGAAGGAGCGCAACGACTCGATCATCTTGACGAACATCAGGCTGATCAGCGGCGCCTTCAGCATAGGCAAGGTCACATAGGCATGGATCTGCCAGCGTCTGGCATGGTCGAGCCGCGCCGCCTCGATCGGCTGCGGCGGCAAGGTCTCCAAAAGCTTCAGCACGATGACGGCGAAGAACAGTCCCCACTGCCAGACATCGACCGAGGCGACGGCAAACAGCGCCGTCGATGGTTTCGACAGCGGGTCGAAAATGAGCCCGCCGGTGATCAACCGGTAGGGGTAGGTGGCGATGCCGTAGAGCGGATGATAGGCGAACTTCCAGACGAAGGCCGCCGAGACGCGCGGCAACAGCACCGGGATGATGAACAGCAGGCAGTAGATGTTGCGCAGCCTCGGTGACGCGACTTCGAACATCAGCACGCCGAGTCCGATCGCCACAACCATTGTCGCCACGACGGTGACGATTTCCCATTTCACCGACACCCAGACGGCGTTGAGGAAACGCCGGTCGAGGAAGAGATCGATGAAGTTCGACAACCAGACCCAGGAATAGTCCGACGAACTCAGTTCGCGGTTCTGCAAGGCGATGACGATGGCGTAGAGCGTCGGCACCATCGACAGCACCAGGAGAATGGCGAGCGTCGGAACCAGAAACGTCACGGGCAGGGAAGAGCGTCGGCGCATTACCAATCCTCGGCTGAGCCTTGCAAGAGTGGTGGGAGACCCGCGGCGCACAGGTCTCGGCATCCAATCGAATGCCGTGGGCCGCGCGCCGCGGGCGGGAGGATTACTTCTTCTTCACCAGCTCGTTGGCGTAGGCCTCGAGTTCGTCGAGGCCGCCCTTGACGTCGGTGCGTGTGCCGGTGACCAGCTCTTCCAGGATGATGCCAAAGCGGTCGCCGAGATCCGGCCAGCGCGGATCCTGCCAGAAGTTGACCGCCGTCACCTTGCCGGTCTCGGCAAGTGCCTGGCCGAGATCGGCGCCATAGATGTCGGCGAACTCCTTGCTGGACAAGATGCTGGTGCGGTTGAGCTCGCCGAACTGGTGCGCGTCAAGCCGGCGCTTTTCATTCTCCTTCGACGTCGCCCAGGCGATGAACAGGCCGGCGCATTGCTTCGAGGCGTCATCGGCATTGGCCTTGGCAGCAATGGCAAGGCCATGACCATAGCCGCCGCCGGTCAGCGGCGAAGGCGGCGGCAGGAAGCCGATCTTGCCGACCACTTGCGACGTCTTCGGGTCGACCGCCATGCCCGACAGCGGTGTCGATTCAACGAGGATGGCGACCTGTCCCGACAGGAACGCGCCGGTCGATTCATCCCAGCTGCCGGTCTGTGTGCCGGGCGCCGAATCCTTGAACAGCTTCAGATAAGTCTCGGTCGCCTTGACGGCAGCCTCGGAGTTGAAAGCCGGCTTGTCGCCGTCGAACCATTTCCCACCATAGGCCTTGAAGAACGGCATCCAGCGCCAGACATTGGCGCCCGAACCACGCGCTCCGCGAAGTGCAATGCCATACATGCCCTTGGCCGGATCGGTCAGCTTAGGAACGTCGGCGATCAGCTCGTCCAGCGTCTTCGGCGGCTGGATCCCGGCGGCTTCCAGAACGTCCTTGCGGTAGACCATCAGGTCGCCGCCGCCGGTCAGCGGCGCGAACCAGACCTTGCCGTCATAGGTGGCGACCTTCTGCCGGCCCGGATCGAAATCTGCATAGTCATAATCAGCCGGATAATAATCGGCGAGCGGCACGATCCATTTCGACGAGGCGAACAGCGCGACATTGGCTTCGTCAACGTAGTAGACGTTGTAGTTGCCGACGGTGGACGCATCGGCGCGCGATTTTGCCCGGCGGTCGTTCTCGTTGAGATAGTCGATCTGGAAGCTGGCGCCGGCGAGCTTCTGGAACTCGTCCTTGGACTCTTCCAGCAGCGTCAGGCCGTCACGCGGCTGCGCCAGCACCTTGACCGGCGCCGAGCAGACCGGCGCCGCCAGTGCCATGGTCGAGAGGGTCGTTGTAAGCATGAAAGCTGCGCTTATGCTCGCAGCGAGCCGAATTGGTTTCATCGATTTTCTCCTCCAGGTACAGTCGCAGGAAGCGGAAGTCCTCGGATTGCGCGATCCTCGCCATCGCCCGAGCGACAAGCCACCCATCGCCAAAATGAGGAGTTGCTAAAGGCCGCGCTAGAAGCCCCGTTGCAGCAGACCTGTACTTTTATGCATTGTGCGCTGCAAAATCGGCTCCTTGGGAACGGTGTCCGTCAGATGAGTACCGATAGGCCGGGAAGGCCGGGTTTCAGGCGCGCATCGTCAGCCGCTGCCGCGACAGCTTGCGATAGGATGACGGCGTCATCCTGTGCTTGCGCAGGAAGGCGCGGTTGAAGTTGGAGATGTTCATATAGCCGACCTGGAAGCAGATGTCGGTGATCGGAATGTCCGTGTCCGCCAGCAGCTTGCAGGCCTGCCAGAGCCGGAGCTTGGCGATGTGGTCGCTGAAAGAGTTGCCGGTGTTCTTCTGGAAGAAGCGCGAAAACGTGCTTTCGCTCATGCCGGCCAGTTCGGCCACCTCCGGCAGCTTCAGATCCTCGGCGAAATGCTGGAACAGATAAGTCAGCGTGCGCTGGATGATGTCCAGCGAGGTTGCATCCAGGGCGGGTGAGAAATCCGGCGAGGACAACAATTCGTATTCGTCGGTCCTGGCCAGCAGGTCGACCAGCTCAAGGAACAGGCAGAGCCGGGCCAGCCCATGCACCGTGCCCATCCGCTCCATCAGCGCGGCACCTTCGAGCGCGGTTTTGCCGTGAAAGACGATGCCGCGCAGCGACCGCTCCAGGAACGGCTCCAGTTCGCGCAGTTCCGGCAATAACCCGGCCGATCCGCGCAGCCTTTCGGGATCGAACTGCAGAACGATGTCGCGGCCCTCGATCAGCTCACCGGGCTGCACCGACGTCACCCAATCATGCGGCAGCCCGCCACCGACGATGGTCAGGTAGCCCGGCCCGAATTCGCCGATGTGATCGCCGACCAGCACGACACCGGAAGACTTCCTCAGGAGATGGATTTCGTATTCCGGATGAAAATTCCAGACATTGCGCTCCCAGGGATAGTCGTCGAGTCGCCACAGAAAACTGTCGCTCGCCTCGGTGACGATGTGCTCGAAGGCAGGCACCGTGCGCGGGATCGCGGCCGTGTTCTTTCTGCGCCTGAATGCCATCGTCCGCTCTCCGGGCGAAATCCGGATGCGATCCGGTCTCGGACAGTTCCTAGAGCAATTCCAGGAAAAGTGTGAGCGGTTTTCCGCCCGGAATTGCGTAAAAACAAAGAGATAGAGCGGTTCCGCCGTTTCCCTGAAACGGGGAAACGCTCTAGTCTGTCGACGGCAAGTGAACGATCTCTGCCTTCACGACGTCAACGCCGGCTCTCGATGATCTCGATGAAGCGGGCGAACAGTCCGGCCTGGGACTTGATGCCGAGTTTGCGGTGGATGTTGCGGCGATGAACCTTCACGGTTCCCGGCACGATGCGCAACGCTCTCGCGATCGATTCGGTGGAATGCCCCTGCAGCACCAGATCGACGACATGCTTTTCGCGCGGGGTCAGCGACAGGCTCTCCCAGATGTGAGCGCGGTCGAACTCGTTGATCGCGGCGATCGTCTCGTCTTGCTCCGCTTCGTCCTGCTCATCGGACGCAAGAGCTGGCCAGCGCACCCGGGCGAAACCGATCACCGCCGGCGCCATGTCGCGCAGCAGCCTGGCATCGGCGGTGCCGAAGGGCCCCGAGGCCTGCAATCGCATCAGCGACAGCACCAGCGCATCCTTGCCGGGCAATGGCACGAAGAAGCCGACCTCCTCGGCGAGCCTTGTCTGGCTGTAGTAGGTGCGAAAATACTCGCTGGCGTAGAAGCGGTCCGGCGCCAGTTCGCGCATGCGCCAGAACCCTTCCTTGCGCTCCACCGCCGCGTGATGAAACGGGTCGAGCAGATAAGGCCCTTCTTGATAGAGCGTGACGAAGACATGACTTTCGGCCGGCGAGAAGGTTTCGAACAGCAGCAGTGGCCGCGAGGCGCCGCGATAACCGAAGATCACGCAGTGGTCGAAGCTGACATGCTGCCGCAGCCAGCCGACCATTGCCTGGCCGAAAAGGTCGCCGCTGGTCTCTCGCGTTGCCGCGACAAGCGCAGCGAGCTGGGCGTATTCGTCGCTGCGGGACACACTCAAACCATACCCCCTTAAACGAGAAAATAGATCAGATATACCACCTGCGAGGTATATACTAGCCGCCATTGGCTCTGGTAGCGTCTTGAAGTAGCCCTGTTGCTGGAGCCAGCAGTTTGACCGCAGTGCCCGACATCGAGTTTCGCGGCGTCACCAAGCGCTATGGCGCGGTGACCGCGGTCACCGGCATCGATCTCGCCGTTCCGCCCTCCGCCTTTGTCGCCCTGCTCGGCCCGTCCGGCTGCGGCAAGACGACATGCCTGCGTATGATCGGCGGCTTCGAGCAGCCGAGCGAAGGTCAGGTGCTGATCCGCGGCCGGGACATGGCCGGCACGCCGCCCTATCGCCGGCCGGTCAACATGGTGTTCCAGCAATACGCGCTGTTTCCGCATCTCGATGTGGAAGCCAATGTATCCTACGGGCTGCGCCAGGCACGGCCGCGCCTGTCGTCGCAGGAAATCGGCCGGCGCGCCGGCG
Source organism: Mesorhizobium sp. WSM4306 (assembly GCF_007003975.1). GTDB lineage: Bacteria > Pseudomonadota > Alphaproteobacteria > Rhizobiales > Rhizobiaceae > Mesorhizobium. The sequence continues at coordinate 131,954 of NZ_VFTC01000013.1, read as the reverse complement.
AAGCGGTCGAAATGGTGCGGCTTGCCGGCTATGGCGGCCGCAAGATCCACGAACTCTCCGGTGGCCAGCAGCAGCGCGTTGCACTGGCGCGCGCGCTGGTGAACAAGCCGGCGGTGCTGCTGCTCGACGAACCGCTGGCAGCACTCGACAAGAAGCTGCGCACCGACATGCAGATCGAGCTGCAGAACCTGCAGCGCGAGATCGGCATCACCTTCGTGCTGGTCACCCACGACCAGGAGGAAGCGCTGTCGATGAGCGATTTCGTCTGCGTCATGAATGGTGGCCGCATTGTCCAGCTGGGGCAGCCGAGCGAGATCTATGACGAGCCCGCGGACCTGTTCGTCGCCGATTTCGTCGGCAAGACCAATTTGTTGAGCGGCAAGGTGGCTGGGCATACGGGCGATCTGGTGAATGTGGCGCTCGCCGACGGCACCGTCATTGCGGCGCGCAAGCGAACCGCCTTGCAGAAGGGCGAGAGCGTTTCGGTCAGCCTGCGCCCTGAATCGCTAAGCCTCGGCGCCACGGAAGGCAGCCCGTTCAAGGGCATCGTGCGCAACCGAATTTTTTTGGGCTCGACGGCGGAATACGCCATCGAGGTCCAGGGCATCGGGACGCTGCTGGCCAAGGCCGACCATGTGATCGGCCATAGCAATCTCTTCAAGCCGGGTGAACCCGTCGCCATCGGCTTTGCCTCCGGGACGCCGCTGGCGTTCCCGGAGATCAAGAACAACGGGACCAACCAGAGGGTAGCAAAAAATGTCGAAATCATATCGTGACGGACTGCCGATAAGCCCTGAGAAATTCGTCGACCAACTGATGCGTTTGAAGCGCGGCTCGATCGGCCGCCGCGACTTCCTTGGCCTCACCGGCCTTGGCATCGCAACCGCGGTGATGGCGCGCGAGATCGGCATCATGCCGACGCCGGCCTTTGCCGCCGAAAACCTTGGCGACCGCATGTCGATCGCCACCTGGCCGAACTACCACGACCCGCAGACCTTCGAAAACTTCAAGAAGGACACCGGCGTCGCCGTTGAGGTCAACGTCTTCGGCTCCAATGAGGAGATGCTGGCCAAGCTGCAGGCCGGCGCTTCGGGCTGGAGCCTGTTCGTGCCGACCAATTACACGATCTCGACCTACAAGAAGCTTGGCATCATCGATCCGCTCGATATGGCCAAGCTGCCGAATTTCGACGGCTCCCAGGAAGACCCCCGCTTTACTTCGGAAGGCACGATCGACGGCACGACCTACGCGGTGCCGAAGAACTGGGGCACGACGGGCTTTGCCGTCAACACCAAGAAGCTGACCAAGCCGATGACGAGCTGGAAGGAGTTCTGGGACACCGCCATGACCGAAGGCGACGGCCGCACCATGGTGCACGACTACCAGTTGACCACCATCGGCAACGCGCTGAAATATTACGGCTATTCCTTCAACTCGCTGAAGCAGGACGAGCTCGCCAAGGCGGAGGAACTGCTGCTCAAGGTCAAGCCGCATCTGTTCGCGGTTTCGTCCGACTATCAGCCGGGAATGCGGGCGGGCGACGCCTGGATGACCATGTGCTGGACCAATGACGGCGCGCAGCTGCATCGCGATATCCCAGAGATCGCCTATGTGCTGGGCAAGGAGGGTGGTGAGATCTGGACCGACTTCTACGCCATCCCGAAGGACGCGCCGAACAAGCCGGCCGGCTATGCCTTGCTCAACTATCTGATGAACCCTGAGGTCGCGGTGAAGGAGCACCTCGCCAATGGCGCGCCGTCGACCGATGCGCGGGTCAACAAGCTGCTGCCCAAGGAAGTGCTGGACAATCCGATCCTCTATCCGGCGGCCGACCTTTTGACGCCGCTGGAATTCGGCGCGGCGGCAACGCTGACCGATCCCGGCCGCGCCGAACTGATGGCCCGATTCAAATCGGCCTGAGGCTCGCCTGAATGAAACGGAAAACCGGCGGGCCTATGTCCGCCGGCCTCGGGGCGGTTTTCATGCGCGGCAACAGATTTCGGCACAATTTTCTGACAGCTCTGCTGCTTGCACCGGCAACGGCGTGGCTGGTGGTGTTCCTGGTATTGCCGTTCATAGCCATTGCCGTGTTCAGCGTCGGCGAGCGGGCGCCGGAGGGTGGCTACCAGGCCGCCTTCACGTTGGCGCAATACGCCAATCTTCCGGCGCGGGCGACAGCCTTCTGGAACACGATGATGCTGGCGCCGGTGGGTGCGCTTGCCTGCCTGCTCGTCGCCTACCCCGTTGCCTACTACCTTGCCTTGAAGGCGCCGCAGCGCTGGCGGCTGATCCTGCTTGCGCTGGTCGTCATTCCGTTCTGGACCAGCCTTCTGATGCGCACCTATGCCTGGATGTACATTCTGGGCGGACGCGGCATCCCGGCGCTGCTGGCGTTTATCGGCATCGAGGATGTCAGGCTGATCAACACGCCGGGCGCCGTTCTGCTCGGCATCGTCTATGGCTATTTGCCGCTGATGATCCTGCCGATCTATGTCAGCCTGGAACGGCTCGACCGGCGATTGCTGGAAGCCTCCGCCGATCTCGGCGCGACGCCGCTCTCGACCTTCCTGGGCGTAACGCTGAAGCTGTCGCTGCCGGGCGTGATGACCGGCTTCTCGCTGGTCATGATCCTGCTGCTTGGCGAATACCTCATCCCGACGCTGCTTGGCGGCGGCAAGGTGTTCTTCATCGGCAACGCGCTGGTCGACCTGTTCCTGCAGTCGCGCAACTGGCCGTTCGGATCGGCCATCGCCATCACGCTGGTGGCGGTTTCGGTGGTGGTGCTGATTGCTGCCAACCGCATTTCGACACGGGTGTCGGGCACCCGCAGGGTGGATCTGATCTGATGCGCGCCTTCGTCACCGCCGTCTTCGCCTTCCTTTATCTGCCGATCGCGCTGGTCGTGTTGTTTTCCTTCAACGCCGGCCGCCATGCCAGCGAGTTCACCGGCTTTTCGATGCAGTGGTACGGCACGGCGCTGTCGAACCCGTTCCTGGTTGAGGCGCTGAAGAACAGCCTGTTCATCGCCACCACCAGCGCGCTTCTGGCGGCAGTGTGCGGCACGGCGGCCGCGCTCGGCCTGGCACGGGTCGGTGTCAGAACCCGGGCCGTCTTCGACGCGCTGATAGGTGCCGCGATCGTCGTTCCCGGCGTCGTCATCGGCATCTCGACATTGGTCGCGCTCGTCCAGCTGTTTGGCGTGCTCAATCCGCTCCTCGCCTCGATCTGGCCGGACGACCAGCCGCCGCGCCTGTCGCTCGGCTATGGATCGATCATCGCCGCGCATGGCCTGTTCTCGATGGCGCTGGTGACGATGATCGTCGGCACACGGCTCGCCAGCCTCGACCGCAACCTGGTCGAAGCTTCGAGCGATCTCTACGCCACGCCGCTGACCACGTTCCGCTCGATCGTCCTGCCGCAGATCATGCCGGCGGTGGTCGCCGGCTTCCTGCTCGCCTTCACCTTTTCCTTCGACGATTTCATCGTCGCCTTCTTCGTCGCCGGCGCGCAGACGACGCTGCCGATCTACGTCTTTGCCTCGATCCGGCGCGGCGTCACGCCGGAAATCAACGCCATTGCGACGATTGTGCTCGTCGCCTCGGTCCTGCTTGTGGTGCTTGCCCAATGGCAGCTGCGCCAGCGCAAGCCGGCAAACTGAAAGCCGAGATCATGATCCTCAAAGACCGCATCGCCGTGGTGACAGGCGCCGGCTCCGGCATCGGTCGCGCTGGCGCCATGATCATGGCCAGGGAGGGCGCGGTCGTGGTCATCGCCGACCGGGAACAGGCCAGCGGCGAGGCGACGGCTTGCGACATCCGCGCGGCGGGCGGGCAGGCAGAAGCGATCGCGACCGATGTCGCTGACGACACGGCTGTCGAGCAACTCATTGGTGGCACGCTCGACAAGCATGGGCGGATCGACATCCTGCACAATCATGCCGGCATCCAGGTCGGCGGGGCGCTGACCGAGGTCGAAGTCGACGGCATGGATGCGTCCTGGCGGCTCAATGTGCGGGCGCAGTTTCTGGCCGCGCGGATCGTCATGCCGGCAATGGTCGCGCAAGGTGGCGGCGTTATCCTCAACACGGCCTCGAATTCCGGCGTATTCTACGACCGCGAGATGATCGCCTATGCCACTTCCAAACATGCGGTGGTGGCGATGACCAGACAGATGTCGCTGGACTATGCTCGGCATAATGTCCGCGTCAACGCGCTCTGCCCCGGCTGGGTCGATACGCCCTTCAACGCGCCGTTCATCGCCCAGATGGGCGGACGCGAAGCGATCGAGACCTATGTCCGCACCAAGATCCCGATGGGTCGCTGGGCCAGCGCCGAGGAGATCGCCGAAGCGATCCTGTTCCTCGTCTCCGACCGCTCATCCTTCATGACCGGCCAGGCACTGGTCATCGACGGCGGCGAAAGCATCGGCTGATCTAGAGCAATTCCAGGAAAAGTGTGTAACGGTTTTCCGTCCGGAATTGCGTCAAAATAAATACTTAGAGCGGTTCAGCGATTCCGTGAAAACGCTGAACCGCTCTAAGGACGGCCGGGTGGGAGGGTCTCGCGTCTCTGGCTCAATCGCTGCCTGTCCCTCCTCCCTTGCCTTAATGTCGCATTTCGTCCAATAGAACGGCGCAAACGCTGCGAAACCGAAGGTTTTGCCGTTTGGAAGTGCGGCTTCCGGCCTATTGCCGACGCGCCGCAATCGGAAAGAGCAGGACAATGTCTGCGATCGAAGCCGGCGCTCGTGCGCCGGAAAATCTTTGGCGTCAGGAAATCAGGGCGACGCTGGCGCTGGCCTGGCCGATGGTGCTGACCAATCTCGGCCAGACCGCGATGACCGCCACCGACGTCATGATGATGGGGCGTCTGGGAGCGGACACGCTGGCCAGCGGCGCGCTCGGCGCCAACCTTTATTTCATGCCGCTGATCTTCGGTCTCGGCCTGATGCTGGCGACCTCGCCGATGATTGCCACCGAGCTCGGCCGCCGCCGCCATTCGGTGCGCGACCTGCGCCGCACCGTGCGTCAGGGCCTGTGGCTGGCAATCCTGATCTCTATCCCGATCTGGATCGTGCTCTGGCATGGTGAAGCAATCCTGCTGGCGATGGGACAGGAGCCCGTTCTGGCCCACCAGGCCGGCATCTATCTGCGTTGGCTCGAATGGGCGGTTCTGCCCTTCTACGGCTATATCGTACTGCGCTCCTTCATCTCGGCGCTGGAACGGCCGGGCTGGGCGCTGGTCATCGTCTTCGTCGCCGTCGCCTTCAACGCCTTCTTCAACTGGGTGTTCATGTTCGGCAATCTCGGCGTCACCTCGATGGGCATTGCCGGCTCGGGACTTGCCACCACCCTGTCGAGCATGCTGATGTTCTGCGGCCTGGCCGCTGTGGTGATGCTGGAGAAGAAGTTCCGCCGCTACCGGCTGTTCGGCCGTTTCTGGCGCGCCGACTGGCCGCGCTTCAAGGGCCTGCTGCGGCTTGGCCTGCCGATCGCCGGCATCCTCGCCTTCGAGGTGACGATCTTCAACGCCGCCGCCCTGCTGATGGGCCTGATCGATGCGGATTCGCTGGCGGCGCACGCCATCGCCATCCAGATCGCCTCGATCTCCTTTATGGTGCCGCTCGGTCTCAACCAGGCGGTCACGGTGCGCGTCGGCCTGGCCCATGGCGCCGGCAATCCGGAAGGCGTCTCACGCGCCGGCTGGACCGCCTTCGTCATCGGCGTCTCGTTCATGGCGCTGATGGGGCTGGTGATGGTGCTGTGGCCGCATCTGCTGATCGGTGCCTTCATCGACATGACCGATCCGGTCAATGCCCGAGTGATCGCCCTTGCCGTGTCGTTCCTGGCCTTTGCCGCGCTGTTTCAGATCTTCGACGGCGCGCAAGCTGTTGCTGCCGGCATGCTGCGCGGCCTGCACGACACCAAGGTGCCGATGATCTATGCCGCCATCGGCTATTGGGGCATCGGCCTGCCGCTTGGCGTGCTGCTTGCCTTCCATTTCGGCCTGCACGGCGTCGGCATCTGGATCGGCCTGGCTTCGGGACTGGCCGTGGTGGCGGTGCTGCTCCTGGCCCGCTGGCTGCGGCGTGACCACATCGCACCGCCGCTCGTCTTCAGCCATTGATGGCGCACCAATCGGTCCGCCAGTTGCTGTCGCTAAAGCTGCCGTTGGCTACCGATCCAACCTAAGCCTTGCTGCCGTTCGGCCCAGGCCTCTCCCCTAGTCAAAGCTGATAAGGTAGATTGTTGCATCGGAAAGGGACGATGCAACACTCATTTGGACAATTCGAACTGGATGAAGCTGCGCGCAAACTGTCGCTGAGCGGCGTTGGGCAGAAGATCCAGCCGCTCGTCTTTGACCTGCTGGTGTACCTGGTGCGCAATGCCGGCCGGGTGGTCCCCAAAGACGAGTTGATGGACGCTCTTTGGCCGGATGTCATCGTGACGGAAGCATCGCTTCAGCGCGTCGTCAGCCTCACCCGAAAGGCGCTTGCCGCGGGGGGCCTGCAGGATGCAATACACAGCTACGTTCGCCACGGCTATCGCTTCGCCATCGATGAACCGGGGCTGGGGTATGTGCAGCCTGCTTCGTTACAAGGGGACGACAAGCTTGCCGCGGCCCGCAGGCTGGCAGCCCTGCGCGATTGGAGCGCGGCTGCAAAACTTTTCGCGCATTTGGCGAACAATGAAGGTCTCTCTCCTGCTGACGTCGATCTCTGGGCTCTGGTCGTCGAATGTGGTGGGCGACCGACCGAGGCGGTCCCTGTGCTGGCCCGCGCGGTGTCGGCTCATGTCGAGGCCGGTGATTTCGCGCGCGCCGCCAGATCCGCTGTCACGCTAGCGAAGATCCAGGCCGAACGCGGATCGGGTGCCGTTGCAGAGGGATGGCTGGAGCGTGCTGCCTCGCTTCTGTCTCAGTCACCGGACGATGCCACGCAAGCATATCTGCTGTGGATGAGGTCGCGCCTGGCATCCTCGGGCGGCCGTCCCGAAGAAGCGCTGCAGCTGGCGTCAGCCGCTTACGCGATAGCTGAAAATTGCGACGATCCCGGCCTGCGAGCTCTGACTTTGACATACAAAGGGTTTTTCAACCTCGCCCTCGGCAAGATCGAGGAGGGCAGCGAGCAGCAAAACCACGCGGCGGCGATCGCTCTGTCGAGCCAGGTCGACCCGATCACCGGTAGTCTGGTTTACTGCAACATCCTGTGGAGCTGCAGGACATACGCCGATTGGCCCCGTGCCCGCCAGTGGAGCGAAGGCTTTGAAAGCTGGTGCACCGCAAGTTTCGCGCAGACCTCGGGCGCGTGTGACCTTCATCGCGCCGAAGTGGTCGCGGCGCAGCAGATATTACCTGAAGCCCTGACCTGCATAAACGACGCGCTCCCCAAACTCTCAGCGGAGGAATCCTGGTCGCTAGGCGAAGGCTTCCGCGTTCGCGGCGATATTTTTGCCATGATCGGCGACCTCACATCGGCGCGCGCCGACTACGACCAGGCTTATGCACTCGGCTGGGACGCGGAGCCGGGCAATGCTGTGCTGTTGTTCGAAACAGGCGATCTGGACGGGGCGCTTGCCGCACTCGATCGGGCTCTGCAAGGGATGTCGTGGTTCCATCTGCAGCGGCGCGGAAACCTGCTGGTGAACGCAGCCTGCATTGCAGCGCGCGGCGGGCGCTCTGCCCAGGCGGCAATCTATCTCAACGAAATCGATACCCAGCCAGAACGCTGGCGGCAACCGGCAACGCAGGCCTTGATAGCCGAAACCAAGGCGGCGCTTTGCGAGCCAGGCGACCCGAACGGCAACCGGCTTCTGCTGTTGGCTCGGCAGCTCTGGACCAGTGCAGGCGTCGAGTATCATGCGGCGAGGGTTCGGCTGCAGCTCGCCAGTGCCTTGTTGCGTTCGGGCGACGTCAGCGGCGCGAAAGTGGAGATCACCGCGGCAGAGAGATCGGCCCGCCATCTGGGATCTCGGCACCTGGAAGGGGAAGCTGCAACGCTTCGCCATAGCTTTTCGCGCGAGAGCCAGCCGCTTGTCCACGGTTCTACGCAAGAACTCACCCTCTGACCCAATCCGCCTCCTTGATGGGACGAGCTCCTGATCGAGCTTATCGGCGGTGGCAGCGAAAGATCAGCCAGAGATCAGGTCCCGGTAAGGACGATCGGCCCGCCTCGAAGGTAATTTTTCCCCAGCCAGGCAGACAAGCCAGGCAATCATCAGCGCCGGCGAAGAGCTGGCGCGAAATCGAAAGGGAAAGATCATGAACCTGTTTGTTATCCGCCGCCCAAGCGCGTGGGCATCCCTGCAGGAACTCGAAGCCGCCGGCGCCAAATCGGCAAAGGTCGCCAAGGAACAGATGGCGGGCACGGTCAGCTGGATCCGCAGCTATGTCGTGCATGAGCCCGACGGGCGCATCGGCACCTTCTGCATCTACGAGGCCAAGGACGGCGAGGCCATCCGGGATCACGCCAAGCGCGTCGGTATGCCCGGTGAGGAATTCTACCCCGTCGCCGACACGGTCATCCTTCGCAATGATCCGATGACGGCGGCCGCCTGACGACCTCCGGTCGCTGCCTCGCGTGAACAAAGCGGGGCAGCGTCATTCAACCAGCAAACATCAACAGCACGGCGCTTGGCGCGGCATGCCGCATTCCATGTGCTGCGATTCCCACGAATGGAGAAAGCAATGTTTCACTACCTAAAGCGCGTTTCGATCGGGCTGAGAGCACGCAGGGCCGAGAGGGCCTTGCAGGAACTGCCCGACCACATCCTGAAGGACATAGGCATTCGCCGCGGCGCGATCGCCTTTGCCGTTCGGGAACACTTCAAGGACCGTCTCGTCTGAGTGCCCAGCCCATTGGAACCAGGGACATGGACTTTCTGATAAACATGGCGAACATCCTGTATGTGATCGCCTACTTCACGCTGGACATTTTGCGGCTGAGGATTCTCACCACGGCGGCTGCAATCTGTCTTGCCTTGTATTTCTATAGCCAGCCGGCGCCGCTCATGAACGTCGTCGGCTGGAACGTTTTCTTTGTACTTCTGAATCTGGTCCAGATCGGCCGCATTTTGAAGTCTCGCTATGCAAAGCTGCCTGGCTTCGCTCAGTTGCCGTCCGACGACATCGCGCCGAGCAGCCTGCGTATATCGCCGAACCTGGCGATCGAGCCGAACACCAGTGCCGCCACCGCGATGAAGAACACCGACACGGCGGCCATGGTCGGCGTGTAGCCGTAGCGCAGCGCGTTGAAGATCTTGATCGGCAGCGTCTCGGTGGTGAAGCCGATCGTCATATAGGCGACGATGTATTCGTTGAGCGACAGCACGAAGGCGAAGGCATAGCCCGAGACGAGGTAAGGCAGGATCAGCGGCAGCACCACGGTCTTCAGCACCGTGCGGTCGTCGGCGCCCATGGTGGCCGCGGCCTCGACCAGCGAGCGGTCGATCGAGGCAAAGCCCAGCGACAGCGTCACCAGCGGCAGCGTCACGAAGAAGATGGCGTGGCTGATGATGGCGGTGAAGAACTGGCCGAACAGCCCGACCGTCGCCCAGAAGGAGAGAAAGCCGAGCGCTGTGATGACCGGCGGCAGGATGAAGGGCGCCAGCCCCAGTACCTGAAAGATGTTTGCCCATGGCGCGATGCGCCGCCACAGGAACCAGGCCAGCGGCAGCGCTACCCATCATGCCCTGCCGCCACCAGTTCTGGATCACGCCTTCATGGACCGTGGCGCCCAGCGGAAAGGTGAAGCTTGCGGTAAGCGCCGAGGCCGAGATCAGGACATCGCGGCGGGTGAGCGGCAGACCCGGGGCGGAGGTGGGAGGCATCGAGGAGACCCGTGAATTCTTAAAAAGCGGCGAAGCAAGATCAGGCGCGGCGGACGCCAACATCCCTGTTGCCGGAGGGCGATGTCATCCGTCGCGGCCTGTTTGACACAGACGTTTTGCCAAGCGGCCCCGGGATGGGCCGGGTGAGAAGCCGGTCCCGGCTCGATATGACGTCTCCCCGGACCTGCTGGCGAACATCAAGTCGGCTCAGGCGATTGCGCCCGCGTCGGCGGTCAGGATGGTGCCCGTAATCACGCTCGCGGCGGGACTTGCCAGAAAGACCACAGCGTTCGCGACTTCGCGCGGCTCGGCGTAGCGTCCCAAAGACGTCAGGCTTCGCTGGAAATCGGCAGCCTCCCCGTCGGCCGGATTTGCATCCGTATTGGTCGCCCCGGGCTGCACAAGATTCACGGTGATGCCGTTCGGGCCGAGTTCGCGCGAAAGACCGCGGGTGAAGGAGGTAAGTGCCGCCTTGGACATCGCATAAGCCGTTATACCTGGGAACGGGACCCGCTCCCCCAAGGCCGAACCGATCGTGATGATGCGTCCCCCTTCGGTGAGATGCGGGATAACTGCTTTCGCAAACAGCACCGGCGCTCGCACGTTGACGTCCATACGGCCTGATAATCATTCAGGTCGATGTCCGCGATCGATCCGGTGTGGCCGATAGCCGCGCTATTGACGAGGATATCGAGTCCACCGAGCGCCAAGACGGCTTCGCTCACAGAGCGCATGATGGCCTCCGGGGCGGCGCTGTCGGCTTGGATAGCGACTGCGCGACGCCCCTTGCTTTCGATGGACTTGACCACCGCATCGGCCTTCTCGGCGGAGCGCTGGTAAGTAAATGCAACGTCGGCGCCGTTCTCCGCCAGTGCCAACGCGATCGCGGCCCCGATGCCCCGCGATCCTCCCGTAACCAATGCACGCTTTCCGTTCAAATCGATCACGACGCTGTCCTTTTCTACCATTTTTAGTCCATGCACCTCGGATGGCGCGCCTAACATTGCGAGGGAGAGGCCTGGACCCCGGACCCAGGCCGGTTCACGCGCCCGCCAGGACCTCAGGCATCATTTGCGATCTAGTCGGGTGAGCTCGGCCCACCCGCTTTCCGGCGCGGCTCGGGAGGAGAGGCCCGCATCGACCGATCGAAGATCTTGGGCTGCCGCCCCGAGGGCACGCGCCTGTCATGCGCGAGGCGCGTGCCCAGGAAGGGGGAAAGACGAGGCTCGAGCGACGCTCGGGCGCCCGAGGGATCGCTCGTCATCCCCGCTCGATTCACGCTGCGGCGCGCGGAACGGGCGTGTTGAGAAGCTGCTGCTCCCAAAGATACGCGATGCCGCTGCCGCCGAAGTGCTGGATGAGAATCTCGGTCAGCTCCTCGACATGCTCGGTGCGCGCCCAATCGCGTTGCCATTCGCCAGCGAGCGCCATCACGGTCATCACGTTCGCGCCGGCCGCGATCATTCGCTGGATGGCAACTTCGTGAGACTCCTTCGAAATCCCGCCCGACGCGTCGGTGATCACGGTCACGTCCCAGCCTTCGCCGGCGGCCTGGATCACAGGCATCGCGACGCAGACCTCGGTCCACAGGCCGGCGATGATCAGCTGCTTGCGGCCGGTCGTCTTGACGACGTTCACCACATTCTCGTCCTGCCAGGTGTTCACCCAGGTGCGATCGATGACTTCCTGGTTCGGAAATACGTCGGTGATCTGCTTGAAGAGAAGTCCACCGCGCGCCGCGATCACGCTGGTGAGAATGGTCGGAACATTGAAGGCTTTTGCCAGCTTCGCCAGCGCGGTCGTGTTGTTGACCACCATGTGCGGATCGTGGCTGTTCAGGTTTGCGAGCTGATAAGGCTGATGGTCGATCAGAACGAGGACCGAATCTTCGGGGCGAAGAAGCGAATCGAGGCCGTTACGAGGGGTCATCAAGACTTCCTTTCTCTGCCGCTATCGACGGCAATGGGTTCACGGGAGACATGCGCCAGCGGGCGGCGTTGCCTTGACGCAATTTGCTGTTCCTATTGGTGACGCGGTAGTGCCATAATCAGGCAAGCTGTGTCGCGAAATGAGGAACGCCTAATTGGACATTGAAGATCTACAGACATTCGTGGCAGTGGCCGATGCAGGGGGCATATCGGCTGCGGCGCGCCGGCTCGGCGTCGCGAAGTCTATCGTCAGTCGCCGGCTTTTCCGGATCGAGACGGAACTTGGCGTCCAGCTTCTTGCACGAACGACCCGCGGCGCCGCGCTCACCGAAGCGGGGATCACGTTCAGAGACCATGCGGCCCGAGCCAGTGCCGAGATCGATACGGCCAGGGAAACGATCCTCCCCACCGGTGAGCTGCGCGGCCGCCTGAGGGTTGCCATGCCGCTCACTTTCGGCCCGACCCACTTTGCCTCCGTGCTCGCGGAAATGGCGCGCCGGCACCCGCAGCTGCACATTCATACTTCCTACAGCGATCGCTTCGTCGATCTCATCGCAGAGGGTTTCGATTGCGCGATCCGGGGCGCCTACCTTCAGGACTCCAACCTGATCGCGAAGCGTGTCGGGCCGATCCATGGAAAGCTTGTCGCAAGCCCGGATTATATCAAAGCGCACGGGTCACCCGAGACTCTGGACGAACTCGTCACCCATCAGGCCCTCATGCAGGGAACGGAAACCTGGCAGTTCATGGATGGCAGCAAGATTGTTACGGTCCAGCCGCAGGGCAAGTTCAAGGCCGATAGCGCCACGGCGCTCGCCGCCGCCGCGGCGGCAGGTCTCGGCATCGCCTGGCTCCCCGACTGCATCACCCATGAATATGTGGCCTCCGGCGCGCTGGTCCCGATCATGACACGCTATCCGGTACCTCCGGGGGCCGCGTATGTCGTCCGCCCGCCGGGTCAGCATCCCACGCGCAAAGTGCGGGTGCTCACCGAAATGCTGATCGAGTACTTCGCAAGAAATCCCCACCTCTGGGGTCTCGACCGGTAAAGCACTGACATCCGCTAGGCCTTGGCTGACGGCGCTTGACGGTCGCTCTCCTGCGAATGGACAGGCACTTTTGACGTTGACCCTGGCAGGATTGGGAGTCCTGCTACAGCCATTCGCGCTCGTGAGGGATGCCGTCGAGGACGGACGGCTAGTGAGGCTTCTTCCGACGTACCGGGCCGCCAGACGCCCAAATGCATATTCTGTTTGCCGCCGATCTGCGGATCACACCTAAGTTGCGCACCTTCATCGACTTCGCGGTCGACCATTTCGGCAGATAGCTGGCAAATGTCTGCTTCGGACAACGGCTAGACTTACTCCTACGGCCGACATTGGGCGCAAAGCTGCCGTTTGCTTTGGGCAAGTCAAGGCCCTCCTCCTGACAAGGTCTTCGGAATCGATGCTCGAGCTCAGCGCGGCCGGTTGACACACGAGATTCTGTTGAGAGTGTAAATTGAAAGTCTGATCAATGAGCGAGCGATACTGCGGTATAGCTTCCTCAGTTGCCGTCCGACGACATCGCGCCGAGCAGCCTGCGTATATCGCCGAACCGGGCGATCGAGCCGAACACCAGTGCCGCCACCGCGACGAAGAACACCGACACGGCGGCCATGGTCGGCGTGTAGCCGTAGCGCAGCGCGTTGAAGATCTTGATCGGCAGCGTCTCGGTGGTGAAGCCGATCGTCATATAGGCGACGATGTATTCGTTGAGCGACAGCACGAAGGCGAAGGCGTAGCCCGAGACGAGGTAAGGCAGGATCAGCGGCAGCACCACGGTCTTCAGCACCGTGCGGTCGTCGGCACCCATCGTGGCGGCGGCCTCGACCAGCGAGCGGTCGATCGAGGCAAAGCCCAGCGACAGCGTCACCAGCGGCAGCGTCACGAAGAAGATGGCGTGGCTGATGATGGCGGTGAAGAACTGGCCGAACAGCCCGACCGTCGCCCAGAAGGAGAGGAAGCCGAGCGCTGTGATGACCGGTGGCAGGATGAAGGGGGCAAGCCCCAGCACCTGAAAGATGTTTGCCCATGGCGCGATGCGCCGCCACAGGAACCAGGCCAGCGGCAGCGCGACCGCAACGGCAATCGCCGCCGAACAGACGGCGAGCGTCACCGAATGGATCAGCGCCAGCCGCCATTCCGGATCGGTGAAGATCTGGGCGTACCAGGCAAGCGAGAAACCCACCGGTGGGAAGGTGAGTTCCTGGCGTGAGTTGATCGACACACCGGCGACCACGATCAGTGGCGCGGCCAGGAACAGCGCGACGATGGTGAAATAGAAACGGCGCAAAAAGGTCGCGGTCATAGGGCGTTCTCCCGGCGTCCGACGAGAAGGGTCAGTCCGACCAGCGCCAGCGAGATCAGCACCAGGAACACGGCCATTGCCGCGGCAAACGGCATGTTGGACTGGTAGATCGCCTGGTCGGTGATCAGCACCGACAGTGTCCAGTGTTGTGGCCGGCCGAGAATCTGCGGCAAAAGATACGAGCCGAGCGCAAAGACGAAGACCATGATCAGCGTCGCCACGATGGTGTTACGGAGCGCCGGCGCGACGACGTTGAAGAAGGCCCGGATCGGCGAGGCGCCGAGCGTGCGCGCCGCCTCCAGCAGTGTCGGGTCGAGGCGGACCAAGGCAGGGTACAGCACCAGGATCGTATAAGGCAGGGCCTGATAGACCATGCCGGTCAGCACCGCGCCGAAGGTCGGCAGCAGCGCCACCGGCTTGTCCATCAGCCCGATCGCCACGAACAGATTGGTGATCCCGGCGGTGCGCGAAAACAGCGTCGACCAGGCAAAGCCGATAATGACTTCCGACAGCGACAGCACAGACAAGAGGCCGACCAGCCACAGTGTCTGCACGCGGCGCGGCCGGCGAGTCAGGAGATAGGTGAACGGGAAGGCGATGCAGACGCAGCAGACCGCGACCAGCACCGCCAGCATCAGCGAAAAGCCGAGCACGCCGCCGAAGAACACCGACAGGAAGCGGGCGTAATTGTCGAACACGAAATCCGGTGTGTAGAAACCGGACGGGTTGCGCTTGAAGAAGCTGACCGCGATCATCGTCGAGAACGGCACGACGAAGAAGACGATCAGCATCAGCGCCGGAAAGAACAGCGGCGTGTAGTCGGCTACCGACTTCGGGGCTTCGCGTCTCATGCGCCAAGCACCACGCAGCTGGCCGGCGGCAGGGTGACGCCGACCTTGGCGCCGACCGGCACGTCATGGCGCTCGCGCGGCGTCGTGACCGCAATGATGCTGGTGCCGCCGACGTCGACGAAGGTCTCGATGGTGCCGCCGAGATCACGCACGAAACTCACCTCGCCGGTAATGGCCGAGCCGCCGGGGCTGCCCAGATGCACATCCTCGGGACGGACCGAGACGGACGCTTTTGTCTGACCCGCCGGCATGGCCAGGCCGGGAATGGCTGTACCCAAAATGGTGGTGCGGCCGGTGCTGTCGACTTCGGCCGGCAACAGATTGGTGATGCCGATGAAGTCGGCGACGAAGGCGTCGGCCGGTTTGCGGTAGATCTCGATCGGTGGCGCCGCCTGCAGGATCTTGCCATGGCCCATGACGACGACGAGGTCGGCCATGGTCATGGCTTCGCGCTGGTCGTGGGTGACGACGATGGTGGTGATGCCAAGCCGCTGCTGCAGCTGGCGCAATTCCACCTGCATGGCCTCGCGCAATTTGGCGTCGAGCGCCGACAGCGGCTCGTCAAGCAGGAACAGTTTTGGCGACAAAGCGAGTGCCCGGGCAATCGCCACGCGCTGACGCTGGCCGCCCGACAGTTTGGCCACCGGACGGTCGGCAAAGCCGGTCAGGTGGATCAAGCTCAGCAATTCGTCGACGCGTTTCTTCTGCTCTTCCTTGGAGGCGCCGCGAATGCGCAGCGCATAGGCGATGTTATCGCCGACGGAGAGATGCGGAAACAGCGCCAGCGACTGGAACACCATGCCGAGATTGCGCTTGTGCGTCGGCAGCGGCGTGATGTCCTCGCCGTCGAGGACGATAGCGCCGTTGGTCGGTTCCTCCAGCCCGGCAATCATGCGCAGCAGCGTGGTCTTGCCGCAGCCCGACGGGCCGAGCAGGCACACGAACGTGCCGTGCGGCACGTTGAGCTGGACATTGTCGACGGCGGCGAAATTGCCGAATTTTTTGGTGATGCTGTTGATGTCTAGTCCGGGCATGCTCATCCCTCTGTGCTAAAGGGGCCGCCGGTCAATGCCCGGCGGCCGCTGACGTCCAGGGCCGTCGGCTCAGCCGACGATCAGCTCGGTCCACTTCTGGTTGATCCAGTCGGCCTTCGACGTGTAGAGGTCGTAGCGCGGGATGATCGGATCGATATCCGACGACACCGCGGCGAACTCTTCCGGCTTGAGGTCGAGCACCTCTTTCTTCAAGGTTGGCGTGGTGCCGACCTTGCGCGACATCACGCCCTGCATCGATGGCTGGCTCATATAGTCGATGAAGGCATGCGCCTCGTCGACCTTGGTCGAGGCACGCGACAGCACCCAGTTGCCGGAATCCTGGATGCCGCCTTCCTTCGGGAAGGTCGAGCGGACATGGAAGCCGTCGGCGATCGCGAGCCCGGTGACGTCGTGATAATACTGGCCCATCGGGATTTCGCCCGACTTCAGCGCCTGCTCGAACTGCGCCTCGTCGCGATACCAGAGGCGAACGTTCGGCTTGACCTCGGCGAGCTTTTCGAACGCCTTGTTCAGCCCCTCTTCGGTGTCGAGCGCATTGGTGCCGCCCATGAAGGTCTTGGCCGTCACTTCGAGCAGGAACGAGTTGGAGGCAAGCGCCAGCAGGCCGAGCTTATCCTCGTTGGCCTTGTCCCAAAGGGCTGCCCACGATGTCGGCGCGTCCTTGTAGACGTCGGTGTTAGAGACCAGCGTGATCCACCAGGCGACGGCGCCGATGCCGGCGACGCGGCCATCCGGATATTTGTTGATGAAGCGCGGCAAGAGGTCGCCATAGTGCTTGAACTTCGACGTATCGAGCGGCGTCCACAATTCGGTCGACTGGCCCTTCAGCGTCGAGGTCTGCGACATCATCGAAAGGTCGGCGGGCGCCTGACCGGCCTTGGCCGCCTGCTCGAGCTGCACCAGCCAGGCTTCGCCGGTCGGCTCGGCGACCGATTCCACGGCAATGCCGGTGGCCTTGGTGAAGTCGGGGAAGACGTGCTCGTCGAAGGACTTCTTGAAATAGCCGCCATAGACGCCGACTTTCAGCGACTTGTCCTGCGCGCGCAGGATCGACGGCATGGCGAGTACGCCTGATATGGCGAGGCCGGCGCCAAGCACGCCGCGCCGTGTCAGGGATTTTCCGATCAGTCTGTTCATCCGATTTCTCCTCAGTTGATGCCGTTTTTATCCGGCAGGTTCCCTTCACACACTGTACGCCGCTTGGGCGTCAGTGGGCCGCCGCTCGTTGTTCGAGCGTACGGGCGTATTGCGTCAGTGGAAAGCACATGACGAAGAAGATCAGCGCCACCAGCCCGTAGACCTTGAACGGCTCGAAGGTGGCGTTGTTGATGGCGTTCGAGGTCCTGACCAGCTCCTCGAAGCCGATGATCGAGGTCAGAGCCGTCGATTTGATCAATTGCACCAGGAAGCCGACGATCGGCGCCCTTGTGATCGAGAAGGCCTGCGGCAGGATGATCAGCCTCAGTTCCTGCAGGCGGTGCAGGCCGAGGCTGGCGCCGGCATCCCACTGGCCGCGCGGCAGCGCATCGACGCCGCTGCGCCAGATCTCGGCCAGATAGGCGCTGGCGAAGAAGGTGAGGCCGAGCACGGCGGCCGTCCACGGCTCGATGCGCAGGCCGAGCATCGGCAGGCCGAAGAACATCAGGAACAGCTGCATCAAAAGCGGTGTGCCCTGGAACAGCGCGATGTAACCGGAAGCGATGCGCCGGCTCCATTTATACTCTGCGATCCTGAAGAACAGCACCGCCAGCCCGACCAGCGCCCCACCGATGAAGGCGGCGAGCGACAACAGCACCGTCCAGCGGGCGGCGAGCAGCAGGTTGCGAACGATGTCCCAGAAGGTGAATTCGATCATGACACGCCGGCTCCCAACACGCGGCGTCCGCCCGTGACCAGCAGCCGGCGCAAGGCCATCGACATCAAGAGATAGACCAGCGTCACGACGAAATAGGTCTCGAAGGAACGGAACGTGCGCGCTTGCAGCATGTCGGCCTCGTAGGTCAGCTCACGCACCGCGATCTGCGACACCACGGCCGATTCCAGCATCATGATGACGATCTGGCTGGTCAGCGCGGGGTAGATCACCTTCAGCGCCTGCGGCAGCACGATCTTGATGAACACCTGGCGTGGCCGAAGCCCCAGTGAAAGAGCGGCTTCCGTCTGTCCGGCGGGCACCGCATCAAGGCCGGCGCCGACGATTTCAATCGTGTATGCCGCCATGTTGAGCGTCATTGCCAGTATGGCGGCCAGGATCGGATCGAGCCTGATCCCGAGGCTGGGCAGCCCGAAGAAGATGAAGAACAGCTGCACCAGGAACGGCGTGTTGCGCATCACCTCGACATAGACCGCGATCGCCCGCTTCACGAATACCGGGCCGTTGCGCCGGCCGGCAGCGCCGAGGATGCTGAGCAGCGTGCCCACGAACGTGGTCACGACGATCAACAGGATCGTCGTGAGCGCACCGCGCGTGATGTCGCCCAGAGCACCTTGGAGCCAGGCAAAAGCCACGGGAACTCAATCCTTGAGGTTGTCGGGGTTGAGCGGCGTCTTCAGCCAGGCCTTCGAGCTTTCATCCAACTTGCCGTCGGCCAGCATCTTGGCAACCGCGTCATTGACCGCCGTCTTCAGCCGGTCCTCATGCTTGTTGAGGCCGATATGCGAGGGCGAGGTCAAAAGCTGGAACTTCTGCTCCGGCTTCAGCGCGTCCTGCTTGGCCAGCACCTGGGCGCCGACATCATTGCCGACCACCATCAGCTGGGTCTGGCCGGAGATGAAGGCCTGGATCACGGAGTTGTAGTTGTCGAAGCGCTTGATGTCGGCCGATGCCGGTGCCGCTTCGGTCAGCGAGGTATCTTCCAGCGTGCCGCGGTTGACGGCAATCGACTTGTCGGCGAGGTCTTCCTTGCCTTTGACGGAGAGCGCTGCCGGACCGATGACGGCGATGTAGTAGGGCGCGTAGGCGGCGGCGAAATCGATCACCTCCTCGCGCTCCTTGGAGTAGCCGACGCTCATCAGGATATCGACGCGCTTGTCGGTGAGATAGGGAATGCGGTTCTGGCCGGTGACGCTGACCAGATTGAGCTTCACCTTCAGGGAATCGGCGATGGCCTGCGCCACGTCGATGTCATAGCCCTTGATGCTCATATCGGCGCTGGCCGAGGAGAAGGGCGGGAAGTCGGAGAAGATGCCGACATTGATGGCGCCGGCCTTGGTGATGTCGTCGACGGCATCGGCATTGGCCTGAGAGGCGAGGCCGAGGCCGGCAAGCATCAGTGCGGCTGCGAGGGTTGATTTCATGTGAAACGTCATTGGTATTCCCCTTCTGGAAGCTTGTTTGTTTGAGAGTGGCAGCCGGCTCCAGCGCGACTGCCACCTGGATTTGCTGGAGCGAGACCGGATCTCGCTCCGGGCTTATCTGCCGGTGATGGCCGGGCTGAACACCATCAGGCTCAGGATCTCGAACAGGACCTGGGCGCCGACATGGGCGGTGTTGGTGGTGGCGTCATATTGCGGCGCCACCTCGACGACGTCGCCGCCGACAATGTTGAGGCCTTTCAGGCCGCGCAGCAGTTCGAGCACTTCGCGCGTCGTCAGGCCGCCGACCTCAGGTGTGCCGGTGCCCGGCGCGAAGGCCGGATCGACGCTGTCGACATCGAAGGAAATGTAGGTCGGACCGTCGCCGACAATCTTGCGCGCCTTCTCGATGATGGCGGGAATGCCGAGCCCGGTCACCTCTTCGGCATGCACCACGGTCATGCCGGATTCGTAGGTGAACTCCCACAGATACTCGGCCGAGCCTCGGATACCGATCTGGATCGTGCGGGTCGGGTCGAGCACGCCGTCCAGCACCGCGTTGCGGAACGGCCCGCCATGGTGGAACTTGGTCATGTCGAACAGCCCGCTGGTGTCGCAATGGGCGTCAATATGGATCATGCCGACCGGAGCCTTCTTGCCGACAGCTTTCAGGATCGGATGGCTGATCGAATGATCGCCGCCGACCGACAGCGGCAGCACGCCGGCGTCGACGATCTGGTTGGTGCGCTTTTCGATGTCCTCATGGCTGATCTCCAGCCGGTAGCGGCTGCGGAACGGCGTATCGCCGATGTCGGCGACGCGCAGCTCATGCGTCGGCGCGCATTCCAGCACATGGTTGTAGGGGCCGATGCGCTCGATGGCGCGCAGCGCCCTTGGCCCGAAGCGCGAGCCGGGGCGGTTGGTGACGCCAAGGTCCATCGGCACGCCGATGATGGCCACCTGCAGATCGCCGAAATCCGGGTTGTCGGCCGATATTTCGCGGTAGGGTGCGGCGAGGAAGGTCGGGATGCCGGAATAGGGCGCCAGCCTGGTGCCGCTCTTGGAGAAGATCTTGTCGGCGACCTTGCGGAATTTCGGGTCGAACATCTCGCCGCCATGGCTTTCGCCATATTTGCGGCGCAACGCGTCTAGCTTGCCGCGATCATAACCCATGTCGGTCTCCTCCTGCCGGGCTGGTGCATGCGGCCGTGGCGGCATCTTGCGAACTGACCGTCATCCGGCCGGGTCGCTGTCCCGCTGGCTGCCTGCAGATTTCACGTCATTGATGCTGTCTGGGACAAAGTGTCCGGCAGCCGCATTGAAAAATCAATTGATATTGTTAGGGTGCCGGTTGTGAGAAAATCTCACAGAATATCCGGTTGCCCATGGCCAAGCGTCTGCCGCCCCTAAATCCCCTGCGCGCCTTCGAAGCGACGGCGCGCCACGCCTCGCTGACCAAGGCGGCGAGTGAGCTGAACGTCACCCATGGCGCCATCAGCCATCAGATCAAGGCGCTCGAGCAGTCGCTGGGCGTAAAACTGTTCGAACGCACCGGGCAGCGGGTAAAGCTCACACCGCATGGCGCCGAACTGCTGCCAGCGGTGTCTACCGCTTTCGACGGCATCGCCGCCGCCACCCAGCGCATGACAAGGCCGGCCAGCGCCGGCACGCTGTCTGTTTCCTGCGTTCCGGCGTTGCTGCTTTTGTGGATGACGCCGCGGCTAGGCAGCTTCATGGCGCAGTATCCCGATATCAGGCTGACGCTGATCCCGTCCAACGACCCCAAGGACATCCGCGCACCGCAGGTCGATGTTTGCGTGCTCTATGGCGACGGCAGCTGGACCGATTGCTGGATGCGCAAATGGTCGGGCCTCGAACTGTTTCCGGTGGTCAGCCCGACTCTGATCAACAACCGGCCGATCCGCACCTGCCGGGATCTGGCCGACCATGTCATCCTGCATGGCGATGACGGCCGCGAGTGGCACACCTGGCTGGCCGCCGCCGACGGGCTGGATCTCGAGCGTGGCCGCCGCCACCATCTCGGAGACGCGCGCACCGCTATCGAAGCCGCGGTGCATGGCCATGGCGTGGCGCTCGGCGATTCCGTTACCGCCAGCACGCTGCTCGCCAGGGGCCTGTTGGTGGCGCCGTTCAGCCTGTCGGTGCCGGCGGTCGACGATTTCTACGTCGTCTGCCGCAACGAGATGCGCTCGGCGCCGATCGTGCAGCTGTTCGTCGATTGGCTGTTCGCCGAGAAGGAACAGGCCGACAGCCGCGCCGACGCGCCAGTGGCCGGCCGCATCGGCAGCCGCAGGAAGCGCCCGGCGCTGCGGGTGGTCGGCGCCAAGAGTTGAGGCTGGACCGGAGCGGCATCCTTTTTGTCGGACCAGCCCGGAAAGCGGGAAGCGCTTTCAAAAATTGAATGCTATTAGGGGTTTGCCAAGCAGCTCCGGGAAAAGTGCGCAGCGGTTTTCCGTCCGGAGATGCGTTGGAAAAGCGACCGCGAGCAGCGAAGGCGACGGCAGGACATGGCAAGAACCGATATAGCGCGGCGCGTCTACAACCACACCTGGAAGCTGGACCCGATCGTCCGCAGCCTGCTTGACACCGATTTCTACAAGCTGCTGATGCTGCAGATGATCTGGGGCATGTACCCCAAGGTCGACACCACCTTCTCACTGATCAACCGCACCACATCGGTGCGCCTGGCCGACGATATCGACGAAGGCGAATTGCGCGACCAGCTCGACCATGCCCGCACGCTGCGCTTTTCGAAGAAGGAGATGATCTGGCTCGGCGGTAACAATTTCTATGGCCGCAAGCAGATCTTCGAGCCGGAATTCCTCGCCTGGCTGGAAGGTTTCCGGCTGCCCGATTACGAGTTGTCCAAGCGCGACGGCCAGTACGAGCTCTCCTTCAGCGGCCCCTGGATGTACACTACCCTGTGGGAAATCCCTGCACTGGCCATCATCAACGAACTGCGTTCCCGCGCCGCCATGCGCGCCTACGGCCCGTTCGCGCTCGACGTGCTCTATGCCCGCGCCAAGGCCAAGATGTGGGCCAAGACCGAGCGGCTCAAGGCCTTGCCCGGCATCCGCATATCCGACTTCGGCACCCGCCGTCGGCATTCGTTCCTGTGGCAGCGCTGGTGCGTCGAGGCCCTCAAGGAAGGCATCGGCGAGGCCTTCACCGGCACCTCCAACGTGCTGCTGGCCATGGACAACGACCTCGAAGCGCTGGGCACCAACGCGCATGAACTGCCGATGGTGTTTGCAGCCCTCGCCAATACGGAAAAGGAACTGAAGCAGTCGCCCTACAAGGTGCTGCAGGACTGGCAGCGCTATTACGGCGGCAACCTGTTGATCGTGCTACCCGACGCCTTCGGCACCGCTTCCTTCCTGCGCGATGCGCCGGATTGGGTCGCCGACTGGACCGGCTTTCGCCCCGACAGCGCGCCGCCGATCGAAGGCGGCGAAAAAATCATCGACTGGTGGCGCGAGAGAGGCAAGGACCCCAGGCAGAAGCTGCTGATCTTCTCCGACGGGCTCGAGGTCGAGACCATCGAGGAGACCTACCAGCACTTCAAGGGCAAGGTGCGCATGTCGTTCGGCTGGGGCACCAACCTCACCAACGACTTCGAAGGCTGCGCGCCGACCGAGACCAACAGCCTCGATGCCATATCGCTGGTCTGCAAGGTGACGGAAGCCAATGGCCGCCCGGCGGTGAAGCTGTCGGACAATCCGGCCAAGGCGACCGGGGACAAGAAGGAGATCGAGCGCTATCTCCGGATTTTCGGGGCGAAGGACCGCGTGGAGCAGCTGGTCAAGGTGTGAGGGCTGGGGCTCTCCCAGCAGAGGCTCCTTTCCTCTCCCTCCGGAGGGGGGAGAGGTGGCGCCGCGAAGCGGCGACGGAGTGGGGGAACCACTTGGCAACCGCCGCAACGGACATAGGAAAGAGGACCACGCGCAAGCATCGTCTTGACCCGCGCCAGGGTCGACCCCCACTCCGTCGAGCTGCGCTCGACACCTCTCCCCCGATCGACGGGGGAGAGGAAGGGTGCCAAGCTATCCGAGCCGGCGTATGTCTTCAAAAACAAAGGCTCCCTTCCGAAGACAACAGCGTGATCTCCCCCCTTGCGGGGGAGATGTCCGGCAGGACAGAGGGGGGTGTGAAGGATCGCAACGTCCGACCATTCTTTCTCCTTCTCGTCATTTCAGCCTTCACCTCAGTCTCACCCACCCCCGCCTTCGCGCACGCCTCCGATCGGGGCCACGTCCTGCTCCTCCCCACCGGCTACTACATCGCCGGCGGTGCACTTGCCGTCGCCGTCAGCTTCCTCGTCCTGGCTTTGCTGCCACCGGATGCTCTCGACCGCTTCTGGCGCCGTCGCTTGCAACTTTTCACATTCAGCGACGCCCCTCGCACAATCGTCAGCCTCATTTCTTTTGCCGGCTTTGCAATCCTCATCGCAGCCGGCCTGTTCGGCAGCCGCGACCCACTCTCCAACCCGCTTCCCTCAACCATCTGGACCCTGCTCTGGGTCGGCCTCGCCATCGCGCAAGGCCTGTTCGGCGATCTCTGGTCGTGGCTGAACCCATGGTACGGCCCATGGCGCATCGTCACCCGCCTGATTGGCCAGTGCGATGCCCAAGCGCAGGAAACGCGCCTTCCCGCATGGCTCGGCTGCTGGCCGGCCGTCATCCTGTTCTTCGCCTTTGCCTGGTTCGAGCTGATCGACCCGGCGCCCGACGATCCCGCGCGGCTGGCTTATACCGCCGGCTTCTATTGGTTGGTCACCTTCATCGCGATGCTCGCCTTCGGCTACTCGTGCTGGAGCCGGCGCGGCGAATTCCTGACGATCTTTTTTGCCATGGTGGCGCGCTTTGCCCTGCTTGAGCGCGACGAGGCGGGCGGGCTCAATCTTTGCTGGTCCGGTGCGAAACTACTCGCCGCCACGCCTTTGCCGGCAAGCGGCATCGCCTTTCTGCTGCTGGCGCTGTCGTCGGTGTCCTTCGACGGCCTGTCCAAAACCTTCTTCTGGCTCGGTCTGTTCGGCATCAATCCGCTGGAGTATCCCGGCCGCACCGCGCTGATCGGCATCGGCAGCTTCGGACTTGTGCTCACCTTCGTGCTGCTGGCGGCTGCATTCATGTTGGCCGTCATCCTCGGCCAGCGTCTCGCGGGCAGCCGGCATTCCCTCGGCGAGGCCGCTGGCCTGCTCGTCTGGTCGATCGTGCCGATCGCGCTTGCCTATCATGTCGCGCACTATCTGACGGCGCTGCTGGTCGACGGCCAGTATGCGGTGGCCTCTCTGTCCGACCCGTTCGCACTGGGCTGGAACCTGTTCGGCACCGCCGACATGCAGATCGAAGCCGGCATCGTCGCCGGCGCCGGCTCCGCCTGGTGGCTGTGGAATGTGCAGGCGGGCATCATTGTCGCCGGCCACATGCTGGCGGTACTTGTCGCCCATGGTCTGGCCTGGCGGCTGCACCCGGTTCCATCACGCGCCGCACTCACCCAGCTGCCGCTCACCGTGCTGATGATCGCCTACACGATCTTCGGCCTCTGGTTGCTTGCTACGCCGACAGCAGGATGAGAGAAGACGGTGGACATGCCAGCGCATGACCCCGAAAATCGGCTTCGATTTTCGGAAAGGATCATGCGCAAAACAACAAATGCTCCAGCGTCCTTTGCGCGTCCTGATGGACGCGCGGCGCTGGATGTGGAAAGCCCGCTTGCCAGGTCGAAGCTTTGGTGATTTAGTTTGTATACATGCGATTTTCGTCCCTTCCGCAAGGGGAGTGGCCTTGCCTCGTTACAGACAGTCAAAACTCAAAAACAGGGGAACTGCCGTGACTGACAAGAATGGGTTTTTCGATCTCTCCAAATCCGCGCTCTCTCGCCGCACGGCGCTAAAAGGTCTCGCCGCCGGTGCCGGCCTGACGCTCGCGCCAGGCTTTGTCCGCTACAGCCAGGCGCAGAGTTCGGCGCCGATCAAGATCGGCTTCCAGTCCCACCGCACCGGCATCGGCGCCGCCTATGGCCGCTGGTATGAAAAGACCAGCGCGGCCGCGGTCAAGGCGATCAACGATGCCGGCGGCATCAATGGCCGCCCGGTCGAACTGGTCATCGAGGATGACGGCACCGATCCCGGCCGTGGCGCCGAAGTGGTTGGCAAGTTCGCCACTCAACACAAGACCGACATCGTCTTCGGCACTTTGTTCTCGCATGTCGTGATCGGCTCGGCGCCCGCCGCCGGCGAAAACAAGATCCCGTATTTTGTCGTCAGCGAAGGCCACCACGTCGCCTCGACCAAGCTCAACCGCTACGTCTTCCAGCCCGGCATCACCGATGTGAAGAGCCAGATCCAGTCGATGGCGCCGTGGATCGCGGCCAATGCCGGCAAGAAGGTAACGCAGATATTCCCCGATTTCGCCTTCGGCTACGACCATCGCGACTACCTGCCGCCGGCGCTGAAGGCGCAAGGCGCCGAGGTCATCGCCCAGATCGCCATCCCGCCGACGGAATCCTCCTTTACCAAATATTTTCCGCAGATCCCGGCGGAAACCGAGGTGATCTACCACGTCATGGTCGGCCCGGCCGTGCTCACCTTCGTCAAGGAGCTCGGCGAGTTCTACGGCTCCAACCGGCCGCAACTGTTCGGCTTCATGGATTCGCTTGAAGCCACCGACATCAACAGCCCCGGCCTCGAATTTCTGGACGGCAGCCATTTCTGGGAAGGCTCGCCACGCTATGCCCAGGCCAATGACTCGGCCGCGCAAAAAGCCTACCGCGCTGCCGTCGGCATCGACGACAATGGCGCTGCCGTCGGCGACCCAAAGGACGTCTCCACGGCCTCGCATATGTTCGGTTGCTGGGAAACGCTCTATGTGGTCAAGAAGGCAATGGAAGACGCCGGCTACAAGGGTCCGGAAGACCGCGCCAAGCTGGTCGAGGCGACCGAAGCGCTGACCGAATTCGCCGAGGGGCCGGAGCATCCGCAGGGGCCAAAGACCTTCAACGGCAAGATCCACCAGTGCTTCGGCATCCAGAACATCTCCAAGGTCGAAGGCGGCAAGCTGAATGTCGTCCACAAGACCAAGATCGAGGACGGGCTGTACGAGGCCGAGGGGGATTATACGACGCAGGCGCTGTAGGCTTAGCCATTCCAGCAAGCGTGAGCCCCCAGGCACCCCCCTCTGTCCTGCCGGACATCTCCCCCGCAAGGGGGGAGATCAGCAGCATTTGCGACGGCATCTATTCTTTTGCTTCGGCAATTGGCGCAGGCAGTAGTGATATCCAATCTCCCCCCTTGCGGGGGAGATGGCCGGCAGGCCAGAGGGGGGTGCCTCGCGCATCCTTTTGTGCCTGACCATGCACTTTGGACCCCATCTCCTCCTCGCCGCCCTCGAAGGCCTCGTCACCTCCGCCGTGCTGGCGCTGACGGCGCTGGGCCTGTCGCTGGTGTTCGGCGTCATGCGCGTTGTCAACGTCGCTCATGGCGAGTTCTTCATGCTCGGCGCGGTGCTCACCTGGGCGATCTCGACGGCCATCCCCGGCCATCCCACGGTCGGCTTCCTCGCGGCATTGGTGATCGCGCCGCTGATCGTCGGTGCCATCGCGCTCGTCGCCGAGCGGCTGGTGCTGCGCCGGCTCAATTACAATCCGGAAGCCACCATCGTCGCCACCATCGGCATGCTCTACATCATCCAGCAGCTGGCCCTGAGCTTCTATGGCCCGGAAGCGCGCCCGGTCGAGCCGCCCTTCAGCTACCGCATCCTTTTGCCCTGGTTCGGCTATTCCGGCTACAAGCTGTCGATCATCGCCGCCTCCGCACTTCTGCTCGTCCTCACCTGGCTGGTGCTGACGCACACGAAGATCGGCCTCATCATGCGCGCCACCCAGTATGACAGCGAGACGGCGCAGGCCTTCGGCATTCCGGTCGACCGCGTCTATGCCGGCGTCTTTTCGCTCGGCGCCATGCTGGCCGCAGTCGCTGCGGTGCTGATCGTGCCGATCAGCCAGGCGCATTACCTGATGGGGCAGGACCCGCTGCTCTTATCCTTCATCGTCGTCATCATCGGCGGACTCGGCTCGCTGCGCGGCACCGTCGTCGCCGCTGTGCTGATCGGCCTCTCCGACGGCATCATCTCGGTGTTCTTCTCGCCGACTTTGGCCAAGATAATAGCCACGCTGCTGGTGGCCATGGTGCTGGTGTTCCGGCCGCAAGGCCTGTTCGGGACGGCATCGCGATGAGCGAAGCTTCGCCGGCAAAGGCCTATGCGCTGCATCTGGGCGTCATCGCGCTGCTCTTCGCGCTGAGCTTCGTCCTGCCGGAATACCATCACGGCCTGCTCGCCCGCATCATGGTTCTGGCGGCGTTTGCCATGGGCTACAACATGCTGTTCGGCTATGTCGGCCTGCTCAGCCTCGGCCATGCCATGTTCTTTGCCGCCGGGCTCTATGGGGCAGGTCTTGCCGTCATCCATCTCGGCTGGAACGTGCCGCTGGCCTTCCTCGCCGGCATCGCCTGCGGCGCGCTGCTTGCGCTGGCGATCGGCCTGCTGGCGCTGCGCACCAACGGCGTCGCTTTCATGATCGTGACCATGATGTTCGCGCAGGTGTTTTACCTCGTCATCCTCTATTTCGCCGCCTGGACCGGCGGCGACCAGGGCCTGGTCGTGCCGCAGCCGGCACGGGTTCTGAGCTTCGGCGCGACATCGCTCGACCTCACCAACCCAACCGTGCGCTACATGAGCGCGCTGGCGCTGTTCTCGGTCGTTCTGCTCGTGACGCTCGCCATCGTCCGCTCCCGCTACGGCCGCGTGCTCGTCGCCGTGCGCGAGAACGAGGAGCGCACGAAAATGCTCGGTTACGACACCTTCTCCAACAAGCTGATCGCCGTCGTCGTCTCCGGCACCATCTGCGCCGCCTCGGGTGCGGCCTATGCGCTGCTGTTCGGCTATGTCGGTTCGAGCTTCGCCTCGGTGCAGTATTCCATCCTGCCGCTGCTCTGGGTGCTGCTCGGCGGTGCCGCCACGACGCTGGGCGCCCTGATCGGCACGGTGTTCATGTACTATGTCATCGACATCGCCAGCGGCTACACCTCCGCCTATCTCTTGATCGTCGGCATCGCGCTTATCCTTTTGGTGCTGTTTTTTCCCAAAGGCATTTTGGGCACCATCCGCCAGCGCTGGCTTGGGTGGCTGCCATGATGCCGCTGCTGACCACCAAGGGCCTGTCGCGCAATTTCGGCGGTCTGCGCGCCGTCGACGGTGTCGATTTCCAGCTGATGCCGGGTGAAATCCGCGCCGTCATAGGCCCCAATGGCGCCGGTAAAACGACCTTCGTCAGCCTGATCAGCGGCCGCATCCAGCCATCCTCCGGCATGATCGTCTTCGACGGCGCCGACATCACCAGCCGGCCGGCCTATCTCAGGGTGCGCCAGGGGATCGCCTACACCTTCCAGATCACCAGCGTCTTTGCCAATTTGTCTGCCTACGACAATGTCGCGCTGCCGGTGCAGCGCACGCTGACCGACGGCCGCTCGAAGGGCGCCGTGCGCACCGGTGTCATGGCCGCGCTCGAACGCACCGGCTTAGCCGACCGCGCCCATATGCCGGCCGGTCAGCTCTCCTACGGCCATCAACGGCTGCTGGAAGTGGCGATGGGTCTGGCCCTGAAGCCGCGACTTCTGATTCTCGACGAGCCGACGCAAGGCCTGGCCGACAGCGAGATCGACAATTTCAT
The DNA here is from genome assembly GCF_007003975.1 of Mesorhizobium sp. WSM4306. Classification (GTDB taxonomy): domain Bacteria; phylum Pseudomonadota; class Alphaproteobacteria; order Rhizobiales; family Rhizobiaceae; genus Mesorhizobium. Next base: position 102,901 of record NZ_VFTC01000013.1, on the reverse strand, counting down.
CGAACTGGTGCGCGAGATCGCGAAAAGCGCCACCGTGCTCTTGATCGAGCACAATATGCCGGTCGTCATGCAACTGGCCGACCGCATCACCGTCTTCAACGCAGGCAGGATCCTCGCCGAAGGCACACCCGAGCAGGTCCGCGCCAACACCCAGGTGCAGGAAGCCTATCTGGGGACGGCGCCATGACCGAAGCCTCCACGAATGAAGCGCTGACCATCTCCGGGCTCGACTGCTTCTATGGCGAAGTTCAGGTGCTCTATGGCCTCGACCTTGTGCTCAACAAGGGCGAGGTGCTGTGCCTGTTCGGCCGCAACGGCGCCGGCAAGACAACGACGCTGAAGGCGATCATGGGGCTGGTCCCGTCGCGCGCCGGTTCGGTCAGGCTGGACGGCAAGGAACTGACCGGGCTGCCGGCGCATGAGGTGCCGAAGGCCGGCGTCGCCTATGTGCCGCAAGGCAGGCGGCTGTTCGCCGAGATGACGGTGGCGGAAAACATCGAGATCGGCCTGATGACGCGTGGCAAGGGCAAGGCCGTGCGGGAAAATGTCCTCGACCTTTTTCCATTGCTGCGCCAGCGGCTCAGGCAACGCTCCGGCACCTTGTCCGGCGGCGAACAGCAGATGCTGGCCATGGCCCGCGCGCTCTGCCTCGAACCGCAGGTGCTGTTGCTCGACGAGCCAACCGAAGGCCTGATGCCGTCGATGATCGCCAAGATCCGCGAAACGGTGGTGAAGCTGCGCGAACTTGGTGTCTCGACCATCCTGGTCGAGCAGCGCGTCGATGCCGTGCTGTCGGTCGCCGACCGCGTATGCTTCATCGAAAACGGCCGCAACCGCGAGACCGTCGACGTCGAGCAACTGCGCGCCGACCCGTCGGCGGTCAGGCGTTATGTAGGGGTGGGTTGATCAGCCGAAGAATAGGAACCCGGTGATCAAAAATACCGGCACCAGCACCAGCCCCGACCACGCCATATAGCCGAAGAAGCCAGGCATCTTCACGCCGCGATGCCGGGCGATGGCGTAGACCATGAAGTTCGGTGCGTTGCCGATATAGGTGTTGGCTCCCATGAACACGGCGCCGGCCGAAATCGCCGCCAGCGTCGAGGCGAACTCCGTCATCAGATGCTGCGGATCGCCGCCGGCCAGTTCGAAGAACACCAGATAGGTCGGCGCATTGTCGAGGAATGACGACAGCCCGCCGGCCAGCCAGAAATAGGCCAGATCGTTGGGCTGTCCGGTGGGCGAGGTGACCAGTGCGACCAAAGGCGCCAACGCGCCGTCGTGGCCGACGCGCAGAATGGCGATGACCGGCACGATACAGATGAAGATGCCGGCAAACAGTTTTGCCACTTCCGCGATCGGGCCCCAGGTGAAGCCGTTCGCCTTGCGATGGCTTTTGTAGGAGACAACAAGCGACAGCCCGGCCAATGCCAGAATAACGGCATCGCGCACCAGGTTCTGCAGTTCGAGGCTGACGCCGAGGATGGAGAAACTCACGCCCGGCTTCCAGGCTGCCGACAGCAGGATCGCGCCGATAACGCCGGCCAGCAGCGGCAAATTGGCGAGGCCGCGAAGGCGCACCTTCGTATCCGGCGTCGGATCCTTGATCTTCGGCATGCCGCCTTCGCGGCGGTGCAGCATGATGTCGATGGCCAGGAAGACGAGCAGCACCATGCCGCCGGTGAACAGCGTCTCGCGCCAGAGGTTGGCCGTCGTCCAGAAGAAGTCGACGCCGCGCAGGAAGCCGACGAACAAAGGTGGGTCGCCCAGGGGCGTCAGTGAACCGCCGATGTTGGACACCAGGAAAATGAAGAAGATGACGACATGGGCGTTGAATGGCCGGTTGTCATTAGCGCGCAGCATCGGCCGGATCAGGATCATCGAGGCGCCGGTGGTTCCGATCAGCGAGGCCAGCATCGCCCCGATCAGCAGCAGCCCGGCATTGACCAGCGGCGTGCCGTGGATGTTGCCGGCAACAAGGATGCCGCCCGAGATGGTGTAGAGCGCGAACAGAAGGATGATGAACGACATATATTCGGTGAGCAGCGTGTGCAGCACCGCCTCGGCCGCCAAAGACATGCCGAAACTTATCGCCAGCGGCACCACCACAAGTGCTGCCCAGGCGGCGGCGATCTTGCCGTAATGATGCTCCCAGACATGGTGGAACAGCAGCGGTCCGGTGGCGATCGACAGCAGCAGTCCGGCAAACGGCAGCCCCCACCACAGTGACATTGTGGCACCCGGCAATTCGTGGGTTTCCGACGCGAAAGCCAGTTCGGGAAACAGGAGAATGGCGACGGTCAAGGTGCCAGCCACCAAAACTGCCAACGATCGTGTGAAACTCCCCCGACGCCTCACGGTCAGTCCGAAGTCGGGTCTTCGAGCCTCACCCCGGCGTCGCGCATGCGCTTCAACATCGCCTCGACCGAGCCGTTGAGATCGATGCCGCGGCAGGCGTCGAGCCGCACCGTCGTCTTGAAGCCGTGCTTGACCGCATCGAGGGCCGAGAAGGCGACGCAGAAATCGGTTGCCAGGCCGACCAGCGTCACAGTGTCGATACCGCGCTCCTTGAGGTAGCCGGCGAGCCCGGTTGGCGTCTTGTGGTCGTTCTCGAAGAAAGCGGAGTAGCTGTCGATCGCAGGGCGAAACCCCTTGCGGATCACCAGCTCGGCCTTGGTCCAGGCGAGCCCCGAATGGAAGTCCGAGCCAAGGCTGCCCTGAATGCAATGGTCGGGCCATAGCGTCTGCGGCCCGTAGGGCATCTCGATCGCGCTGAAAGGCTGCGCTCCCGGATGGCTGGAGGCAAAGCTCGAATGTCCGGCCGGGTGCCAGTCCTGCGTCAGTACGACATGCTCGGCGTGCCGGATCAGATCGTTGACCAGCGGCACGATCTCGTCGCCGCCGGCAACCGCCAGTGCGCCGCCGGGGCAGAAGTCGTTCTGCAGGTCGATGACAACAAGCGCTTCGTCGGCCATGGCGCCTCTCCTCTTTCTTCGTCTCGAGCGGGGATCGAGTGAAAAACGCCGCGGATGCGACCGGATGCAGAAACTTGACCAGATGGCGGCCTGCGTCAACCTCTGCAAGCGTAACAAATGCGTGGTGACCAGCTTCCCGCAAACTCCGGCTTTGACAATTTCCACCAGCTTGATATCATTTGCATACGAATGAATTTGACCAGATCGAATGCTTACGGGCTACCCATCTCGGGAAGGTCCAATCTTTGGGAAGGCCAATTTTCTTGGAAGGCAAAGCGTGATCCGTTACGCGAAACCCACCACGCTGGACGAGGCGCTCGCTCTGCTTGGCGAGGGCGCCTGGCGCGTGCTTGCCGGCGGCACCGATTTCTATCCGGCGCAAGGCGCCAAGCCGTTCCGCGACAATGTTCTCGACATCAATGGCCTGGCTTGCCTGCGCGGCATTGTAGAGACCGAAACCCATTGGATCTTGGGTGCCCGCACCACCTGGACCGATCTCCTCCGCCATCCCTTGCCGGCGGCATTCGATGCGCTGAAGCAGGCCGCGCGCGAGGTCGGCTCGGTGCAGATCCAGAATGTCGCGTCCATCGCCGGCAATCTCTGCAACGCCTCGCCGGCCGCCGACGGCGTGCCGGGTCTGCTGGTGCTGGACGCCGAGGTCGAACTGCGATCGGCGGCAGCGGCGCGTCATTTGCCGTTGCCGGATTTCATTCTCGGCAACCGACGCACGGCGCTGCTGCCGGGCGAACTGGTCACCGCCATCCGCATCCCGAAAACCGCTTCTGCCGGCAGCTCAGCGTTCGTCAAGCTTGGTGCGCGGCGTTATCTCGTCATTTCCATCGCCATGGTTGCGGCGCGCCTCGTTGTTAAGAATGCCACAGTCGCGGAAGCGGCCGTTTCCGTCGGCTCCTGTTCGGCTGTCGCCGCGCGGCTAGCCGGTGTGGAGGCCATGCTGCGTGGCAAGCCTGCCGGCCCGGCGCTCGCCGACGCGGTCATGTCCGCACCGATGGCCGAGCTGTCGCCGATCGCCGATGTGCGCGGCAGCGCCGAATACCGGCTCGATGCGGCGCGTGAGCTCGTCGCCCGCGCCGTGCTGGCAGCCTGCGGGTTGACGAACGACAACAGCATGGTGGCGGCATGAGCCAGGTTCGGTCTGAACTGATAGAAGCTCTGCCCGACCTCGTGTCGGGCATGGGCCTCGAGCGCGCCGATATCGCTTTCGCCGTCAATGGCGCCGCCGTCTCGGTCAACGTGCCGCCGCTGCGCCGGCTGTCGCAGGTGTTGCGCGACGAATTGCAGCTGACCGGCACCAAGGTCGGCTGCGACGCCGGCGATTGCGGCGCCTGCACGGTGCTGGTCGATGGCGACGCCGTCTGCGCCTGCCTGATGCCGGCTGCCTCCGCGGCCGGGACATCGGTGACGACCGTCGAAGGCCTCGCCAATGGCCGCCTGTCGGCGCTGCAGGCATCTTTCCTGGCGCATGGCGCGGCGCAATGCGGCATCTGCACGCCGGCCCTGCTGGTTGCGGGCACGGCGCTGCTGGAGATAAAGCCGAACCCGACCGAGGCCGAGGTGCAGGATGCGCTGGGCGGCATCCTCTGCCGCTGCACCGGCTACAGGAAGATCATCGCGGCGGTGATGGATGCCTCCCTGCAGGCAGCCAGCCTCGACTTCCGTCTGCCGCAGTCCGGTCATGCGATCGGCTCGTCGCCGGTCCGGCTCGACGGCGTGCCAAAGGTCACCGGCGGCGAGAAATTCGGTGGCGATTCCTTCCCCGCCGATGCGCTGGCGGTGCTGGTGGTCCGCTCGCCGCATTATCACGCCAGCTTCGCCTTCGGCGATCTCGACGGCTGGGCGAAGAAGCATCCCGGCATCGCCGGCGTCTTCACCGCCGCCGACATTCCGGGAAAGAACTGTTTCGGCGTCATCGGCCCGTTTGCCGACCAGCCGGCGCTGGCCGAAGGCTTTGCCCGTCTGCGCGGCGAGGCGGTGGCGCTGGTCGCCGGCGAGCGCGAGGCGATGCTCGATCTCGATTTGTCGGATTTCCCGATCCGCTGGACCGAACTGCCGCATTCTCTGCTGCCTGGTGACGCCCAGACCGAAGGTGCCGCGCTGATCCATGCCAACCGCCCGGACAATTTGTTGACCAAGGGCTTTGTCGAGCGCGGCGATCCCGAGGCTGCCCTTGCGGTTGCTGCCGTCACCGCCACCGGTACCATCGACACCTCCTATGTCGAGCACGCCTATATCGAGCCCGAAGCCGGCCATGCCTATATGGATGGCGACACGCTGGTTGTCGTCGCTTGCACCCAGGCGCCTTACATGGACCGCGACGACACGGCCAAAGTGCTTGGCCTTTCCGTCGACAAGGTGCGCATCGTGCCGACCGCCACCGGCGGCGGTTTTGGCTCGAAACTCGACGTTTCGCTGCAGCCGCTGATCGGCCTCGTGGCGCTGAAGACCGGCCGGCCGGCAGCACTCGCCTACACGCGCAACGAATCGATGATGTCGACCACCAAGCGCCACCCCTCCGAGATGAAGGCGACGATCGGGACAGATGCCGAGGGTCATGTCACCGGCATGGTCTTTGCCGGCGATTTCAACACCGGCGCCTATGCCAGCTGGGGTCCGACCGTCGCCAACCGCGTGCCCGTGCACGCCTCCGGCCCCTATGCGACGCCGAACTACCGGGCCGAGGGCCGCGCCATCCACACCCACGGGCCGATCTCCGGCGCCTTCCGCGGCTTCGGCGTGCCGCAGGCGACGATCATGCAGGAGACGCTCTATGATGAGCTCGCCGGCAAATTGGGCATGGATCGGCTCGATTTCCGCTTGAAAAACTGCCTTCGGAACGGATCCGAAACGGTTACCGGGCAGAGGCTGGAGTCGGGAGTCGGTATTTTCGAATGCCTCGACGCTTTGCGGCCGCATTGGGCGCGCGCGACGGCCGATGCAGTTACATTCAATTCCTCCAATACGAGCAAAAAGCGCGGCGTCGGCATCGCCTCCTGCTGGTATGGCTGCGGTAACACTTCGTTGCCCAATCCGTCGACCATAAGGGTCGGCATTGCGCCATCCGGCGAGGTCATCCTGCATCAGGGCGCCGTCGACATCGGCCAGGGCTCCAACACCGTCATCACCCAGATCTGCGCCGACGCGCTCGGCCTGCCGTTGGAAAGATTCCGGCTGAAGAGCGCCGACACCGCGATCAGCCCCGACGCCGGCAAAACATCGGCCTCGCGCCAGACTTTTGTGACCGGCAAGGCGGCCGAGAAGGCCGGCCGTGCCTTGCGCGAAAAGATCCTGCGCTTTGCCAATGTCTCGGAGAACGCTGCCCTGCAACTGGATGGCCCGGCGATCGTCATCCGCGAAGGCGAAGCCACGCGCCGCATCGATCTCGCTGCCCTCGATGTGGATGCTGACGGTTTCGTCTTCCGCGCCGAGGAGACCTACGATCCGCCGACGCTGCCGCTCGATGCCAAGGGCCAGGGCAAACCTTACGCGCTCTACGGCTATGGCGCGCAGATCGCCGAACTCGAAGTGGATCTCAAGCTGGGCACAGTGAAGCTGTTGAAAATCACCGCCGCGCACGATGTCGGCAAGGCGATCAATCCGCTGCTGGTCGAGGGGCAGATCGAAGGCGGTATCGCGCAAGGCATCGGCATGGCGCTGATGGAGGAATACATCCCCGGCCGTACCGAGAATTTGCACGACTATCTCATCCCGACCATCGGCGACGTGCCGCCGATCGAGCACATCCTGATCGAGGTTCCCGATCCGGAAGGCCCGTTCGGCGCCAAGGGCCTGGGTGAGCATGTCCTGATCCCGACCGCGCCGGCGATCCTCAACGCCATCCGCCACGCCACTGGCGTTCTCATCACCAAGGTCCCGGCGACGCCGACGCGCATCCGCGCTGGCATCCGCGAAAAAGATGGCATCCGCGACAAGGAGGCACGCGCATGAGCGAGCTTGCCGAACGCTTCGAAACCCACGATCCCGGCGAGAAGCTGGTGGCGGAAAAGATCCGCTGCGATGCCTGTCCGGTGATGTGCTATATCGCCGAGGGCCGCACCGGCGCCTGCGACCGCTACGGCAACTCAGGCGGCCGCATCGTGCGCATGGACCCGCTGACCATTCTGGACCACGCGGCCGAGAGCGGCGCCGCCGTCGTGCCTTTCACGGCCGAAGGCGAGGAATGGGACGGCGAACTCGTCAACACCGGCCGCCGCTTCGTCACGGCAATAGGGGCCGGCACCACCTATCCCGACTACAAGCCGGCGCCGTTTATCGTCAGCCAGGAGGTCGAGGGCGTCGATCTGGTGACCGTGGTCACCGAGGGCATTTTTTCGTACTGCGGCGTCAAGGTGAAGATCGACACCGACCGCCATCTCGGTCCCGAGAGGGCAATCGTGCGCTCGCAAGGCGAAGCGATCGGCCATGTCACCACAGGGGAATACGGCTCGCAGATGCTGTCGCTCGGCGGCGTGCATCATCTGACCGGCGGCTCCAAGTCGGAGGGACGCGCCACCTGTGACGCGATGCTCAATCTGTGCAACCGCAAGCCGGTGGAACTGACCATCGACGGCGGCGCCACCATCATCGTCGAAGCCGGCAAACCACCTGTCATCGACGGCAAGCAGGAACACCGCATGCGGGTCGGCTGCGGCTCGGCGACCATCGGCATGTTCGCCACGCAATGGCGCGGCCTGGTCGACGAGGTCGTGGTGGTCGACGACCACATCACTGGCGTTGTGTCGGAACATCAGGCCGGCAAGGTGCTGGGCTGGCAGGAAACCGGCATCAAAATCATCGGCCGCCGCTCGACGCCGGGCCGCTACTTCAAAGTGTCCGAGCCCGGCCTCGGCTGGGGCGGCACCTCGATTTCCGACCCGCTGTCGATCCTCGGCGAGTGGAACGCCAAGAAAGGTGCGCGCCCGGGCCTGTCGCTGCTGATGGTGTCGACCACCGGCGAGCAGTTCGCATACTACGAACTGGATGACGATCTGAAGCCTGTGGAAAAGCCGTTCCCGGAACGGCTGCAGAAATCGGTCGGCCTGATCGAGGACAATTGCGAGCCGGCTTTGTGCACCGTGCTTTTCATCGGCGGCGCAGGCGGTTCGCTGCGCGCCGGCGTCACCGAAAACCCGGTCAATCTCACCCGCTCGGTGCAAGGCCTGAAGACCTATGTGACGGTCGGCGGCGCGCCGGTCTATGTCTGGCCGGGCGGCGGCATCACGCTGATGGTCGATGTCACCCGGGTGCCGGAAGGCGCCTTCGGTTATGTGCCGACGCCGGCGTTGGTGGCGCCGATCGAATTCACCTTGCGCCGCGACGACTATGTCAGGCTGGGTGGATATGAGGCCGAAATACGCAGCGTCGACGACATCGTCGCCAAGGGCGGCGAATACCTCAATCCGCGCCGCGGCACAGGCGCCGAGGCCCAAAATCCTTGGCCGCCGCTGGCGCAGTTGCGCCGCGCCGGTTCGAATGGGGCTGGGTGATGCAAGGCCCGCAAGTAACCTGGCTGCAGGACGGCAAGCGGCTGCACCTCAACCACGGGCCGATCGACCTCATCGTCGAGGCCTTCGGCGAGGCGGATGAGTGTCGTGCCGCCTACGACCAGGCGGTCGCGCGCTTCCAGACGATCCTGATCGAGTTGGTCGAGGAGCTTCCCGAATTGCGCCTCCCCGCATTTTTCCTGGCGCCGCGCGCCTTCGCCGGCCCGACGGCGCGCCGCATGGAAGCAGCCGTCATGCCCTTGGCGGAATGCTTCATCACGCCGATGGCCGCCGTTGCCGGATCGGTAGCCGACGAAATGCTCGCCGCACTGCTTGCCGGCCGCAAGCTCGATCGCGCCTATGTCAACAATGGCGGCGACAGCGCGCTCCATATCGGCAAGGGCCAGTCGATGAACCTTGCGATCGCCGGCACCGGCAACGGTATGGCCGACCGCATCACCATTCGCTCGGCAGACGGTGTGCGCGGCGTCGCCACCAGCGGCTGGCGCGGCCGCTCCTTCTCGCTTGGCATTGCCGACGCCGTCACGGTGCTGGCACGCACGGGCGCCGAGGCCGATGCGGCGGCGACCCTTATTGCCAACGCTGTCGACCTGCCGGGCAATCCCGCCATCAAGCGCGTTCCCGCACAGGAACTCTCGCCTGACAGCGATCTCGGCACGCGGCTGGTGACGCAAGCCGTCGGCACGCTTGCCCTTGGTGACGTGGAGCGGGCGCTGGACAATGGTCTTGGCGTCGCCGAAGATTTTCGCCGGCGCGGCCTGATTGCCGCATCGGCGCTGTTTCTTGGCGGCGAGACCCGCATCAGTGGTTCCATGGCGCTTGCTGCGCCCAACAAAAGTCCAGGGAAGGAAGTTGCCCATGCCTGAGTTTCCGATCCGCAAGATCGCGGTTCTGACCGAAGAGATCTTTCACGATGGCGGGCCGCTCGCGGCCGCGCCGCGCCGCCGCGCCGCCGCGGTGGCGCTGGTCAAGAACCCGTTCGCCGGGCGTTACGTGGAAGAACTGCAGAGCGCCATGGACGATCTGAAACCGCTTGGCCTGCTGCTCACTGACAAGCTCATTGCCGCATTGGGCGGTGACATCAAGCAGATCGACGCCTACGGCAAGGGCACGATCGTCGGCTCGGCGGGTGAGCTCGAACATGGCGCGCTCTGGCATGTGCCGGGCGGCTATGCCATGCGCGAGCGGCTCGGCGACGCCAAGGCGATTGTGCCGTCGGCAACCAAGGTCGGCGCCTTCGGCTCGCGGCTGGACGTACCGCTTGGTCACACCAACGCCGCCTATGTGCGCAGCCATTTCGACGCCATGGAAGTCGGCCTCAGCGACGGGCCGCGCCCCGACGAAATCCTGTTCTGCCTCGCCATGAGCTGCGGTCCGCGCGTGCATGACCGCATGGGTGGCCTGGCGGTTGGCGATATCAAGGCCTGGGATGGCTTACGATGAGCGGCGGGGAGCTCAAGCTGGTCGAGGTCGACGAGCCCGACGATCATGATTACCGGCTGCAAGAGCAGGTAGGCTTCATCCTGCGCAAGGCGCACCAGCGCCATGTCTCGATCTTTGCCTCGCAGATCGGCGACCTGACGCCGCCGCAATTCGCAGCGCTCGCCAAGCTGCACGATGTCGGCGAGACCTCGCAGAACCAGTTGGGAACGCTGATCGCCATGGATGCGGCGACGGTCAAGGGCGTCATCGACCGGCTGAAAGCGCGTGGGCTGGTCGATCTCACCAAGCACGAAGTCGACAAAAGGCGGCTGCTGGTCAATCTGACGCCGGAAGGACGCGAGGCGATCGAACGGTTGATCCCGCTGGCACGCGCCATCACCCAGGAAACGCTGGCGCCGCTGACCGCCAAGGAGGCGGCGACGTTCATGCGGCTGCTGGCGAAACTCGCCTAAGCAATTCCAGGAAAAGTGCGAAGCGGTTTTCCCGGGAAAAGCGCGTAGCGCTTTCCCTTGGGAATTGCGTCAAACAAAGAAATTTCAAGCGCGCAGCCGCGCGCCTTCCGGATCGAAGAACGGCATCGGCGCCACCACCGCGCGTGTCGGCTTGCCGTCGATGTCGATGCTGAGTTCGGCGCCGATGGTGGTGAACGGCAGCCGCAGATGCGCGGTCGCCAACACCTTTCCCACGGAATAGCCGTGGTCGCTGTAGGTGACGACCCCAACATCCTCGCCATCGGTCGTCACCCGGGCGTCCGTCGCGGCAGGCTTGTCGCCGTCCAGGATCAGCCCGGTCCAGCGGTCGTCCAATCCCTTGTCGCGCACCTCCATCAGCGCTTCGCGGCCGATGAACTCGCCCTTGTCGAATTTGATAAAGCGGTCGAGGCCGACATTGAACGGCGTGCGGCTCTCGTCCATGTCGATGCCATGCGCCGGATAGGCTTTCTCCAGCCCGAGCGTGAACATCGCCAGCACACCGTACGGTTTAAGTCCAAAATCGCTGCCAGCGCGCATCAGCATATCCCAGACAGAAGCTGCTTCGTCGGCCGGCACGAACAGTTCGAAGCCGAGTTCGCCGGTCACGCCCGTGCGCGAGATCAGCACCTTGGTCTCGCCGACGCGCCCTGAAGTGAATGCCCAGCGCTTCAGCCCGTTGAGATCGGCATCCGAGACCAGCGCCTGCAGAAGCGCGCGCGAACGTGGGCCCTGTATGGTCGGGAAGGCCACGGCCGCGGTGATGTCGGTGACATAGGCCTTTCGCGCTTCGGCATGATGGTGCAGCCAGGGCAGTATCTTCAGCCGGTTGACCGAGCCGGTCACCAGCATGAAATGCTCCGGACCCAGCCGGAACACGGTAAGGTCGTCCATGACGCCGCCATCCTCGCGGCAGACGGTGGAATAGCGGACCTGGCCGGGCTTCATCGCGGCCGCATCGTTGACGATGACGTGGTTGACCAGCGCCTCCGCCTCCGGCCCCTTGATGTCCATCTTGCCCATGGTGCTGAGGTCCTGCACGCCGACATTCTTGCGCGTGTTCAAGTGCTCGTCGGCAATGCCGGAATAGTATTTGGCCGAGACGAACTCGCCGCCGACCCGGCCCATCGTGGCGCCGAGCCCAACGATGCTGTTGTAGAAGGGGGAGCGCCGCTCAACCAAGAAAGTTCTCCGTCATTCATGAAAAACGGCAGCGCCTGATGGCGCCGCCGAAGTCAGATCGGGTCAGGAATTAACTTCCGTAGACGTCGAACGAAAAGTAGTTGTCGTTGATTTCCTTGTACTTGCCGTTGGCGCGCAGAGCGTCGATGGCGGCATTGAACTTGTCGGCCAGTTCCTTGTTGCCCTTCTGCAGCGCAATGCCGACGCCCGGCCCGTGAATGGCCGGATCGGCGGTCAGCGTGCCGAGCAGCTTGCAGCAGGCGCCGTCCGGCTTCTTCAGCCATTCGGTCAGGATAATCGAGCCGTCCATCATCGCGTCGAGGCAGCCATTGGCCATGTCGGTGCGGGCGTCGTCGCCGGTCGGATAGGCCTTGACGGTCGAGCCGGAGTATTTCTTCTCGGCGAAATTCTGGTGGATGGTGGCGCTCTGCACGCCCAGCGCCTTGCCCTTCAGATCGTCCGGCGAATGCCGGCAATGGTCGAATCCTTCGGCACGGCGATGGCCGGCGGCGTCTGGTAATATTTGTGGGTGAACTCGACCTTCTCGGCGCGCTCCGGCGTGATGGTGATGTTGATGATGGCATCGAACTTGCCGGCCTGCAGAGCCGGAATGGAACCATCGAAATCCTGCACGGAGAATTCGCACTCGGCCTTCATTTCGGCGCACAGCGCCTTGCCGAGGTCGATGTCGAAACCGCCCAACGAGCCGTCCGAATTGGCGTAGTTGAAGGGCGGATAGGCGCCCTCGGTGCCGATCCTGAGTTTCTCGGCAGAGGCCGCACCCGTGAGCAGCAGGGCGGCGGAAGCGGCAAGCACGAAACGACCGAAAAGACCCATGTTCCTGATCTCCGTTGACTAAAGCAATTCCAGGGAAAGTGTGGGCGGTTTCCCGTCCGGAATTGCGCAAAAACAAGATAGAAGTCTATGGTCTTTTGCGGGCTTCACGGAGACGGAAACGACGTGCTCTGCGGCGATCACGGCGCGGCAAGCCGTCCTTCGCCAGGAAATCTTACTGTGATCTAAATTACAGACCGATCATGGACATAGGCGCATGCTCAGCCAGTCATAGACGGTCGTGGGAGGGACCTGGGGATGGACCAGCAGGAATTCGTGCAGGAAGCCGCGCAACGGCGCATCGACGAAGACATCGCCAAGCGCATCAAGGCGCATCAGGCCAACATCGAGCGGCTCGAAACCGCAAGGGAAAGCGCCGGCAATCTAGAAGCTGCCGTCGCCAACCGTCCGCTGGTCATGTTGGCGCAGGGCGATTCCTGGTTCGACTATCCACTGACCGGCAACGGCTTTCCCTTCGTCGACACCGATGTGATCGCGCAGCTGCGCCGGATCGGCCCGATGCCGCCGACGATCCTCAACCTCGCCCATCACGGCGATGCGGCGACCGACGAGATGTCGCTGCCCAAGCAGCAACGGATGATTTCAGCCTTGCGCAACAAGGCGAACTGGCTGGACGGTAAGCCCGACGCCATCCTGTTCTCGGCCGGCGGCAACGACATTGCCGGCGACCAGTTCTGCATCTTCCTCGACTTCAATGACGGCCATGCCGCCGGGCTGAACAAGAACCGTTTCACCAAGGCGCTCGGCATGGTTGAGGCCTGCTACCTCGATCTGTTCGCGCTGCGCGACCGGGTTGCGCCCGGCGTGCCCATCTTCGGCCATTGCTACGATTTTCCGATCCCGAACGGCGCGCATCCGTCCTGTGTCGGCCCGTGGCTGAAACCGTCGCTCGATTTTTGCAACTGGTCGGTGGCCAAAGGCACGGCCATCGTCCACGACACGTTGGCGGCGTTCCGCGATGTTGTGAAGCGCCTGGCCGACGTGCCCGCAAACAATTTCCATCTGGTCGACACGCAAGGCACGCTGAAGCCCGCCGACTGGGCCAACGAGCTGCATCCCGATCCAGCCGGGTTCAAGAAGATCGCCCAGAAATTCGCCGACGCACTTAAGGCCAAGCTGCAGACCTAAAGCTGCTTCTCAGCCTCGCCCAGGACTGTTGGTTTATCGGACCCCGAACAGGTCCTTGGCTTGCTCTGCCGTGTAGTAGCCAAGCCGGACATCCTCAGCGACCAGTTTCGGATCGCGCTGACGCGGATCGCCATAGCCGCCGCCGCCCGGCGTTCCGACGCGCACGCGGTCGCCGGCCTTGAGCGCGATGTCCTGCTCCTTGGACAGATGCGGCGGCACGTGTGCCTCGCCGCTGCGGAACACGGTCACCGTATTCACCGCGCCGTCCTTGCCGCCGAGCGCGCCTTGCGGGCCGAAACGGCCATGGTCCATGACGAAGGAGGCACGTGCCTCGCCGCGCAGGATTTCGACCTCATAGGCCAAACCAAAACCGCCGCGCTGCTTGCCGGCGCCGCCCGAGCCTTCGCGCAACGCATAGTGGCGATAGAGCACGGGGAAAGCCTGTTCCATGATCTCGACCGGCGGCGATTTCGAAATGCCGATGGTCGAGCAGCCATTGGTCAGCCCGTCATGGCCGGAATTGCCGCCATAGCCGCCGCCGGAGATCTGGTACATGACATAGTCGCGGCCGCGCGCCGGATCGTTGCCGCCGAGCGCGAAATTGCCGCTGGAGCCGGCCGGAGCCGCCGTCACCTTGTCTGGCAACGCCTGCACCATCGCAGCGAACACGGCTTCGGCAATGCGCTGCGAGACTTCAGCCGCACAGCCTGAAACCGGTCGGGGATATTTGGCATCGAGGAAAGTGCCTTCAGGCCGCTTGACGATCAGCGGCTCGAAAGCGCCGGCGCTGATCGGCACATCCGGGAAAATATGGCGCATGGCGAGATAGACCGACGACAATGTCGTCGCCAGCACGCTGTTCATCGGCCCCGCGCAAGGCTTTGACGAACCTGTGAAATCGAAAGTCAGCGTGTCGCCCTGCTTCTCGACGGCGAGCGCTATGGTCAGCGGCTCGTTGACGACGCCGTCCGAGTCGACAAAGGCCGTCGAGCTGTAGGTGCCGTCGGGAATGGCGGAAATGTTGGCGCGCATCTGTTCGGCGGCGCGCCGGCGCAGTTCGGCGATCGCCTCGACAACAGTTTCGTCGCCGTAACGATCCAGGATTCCGTTGAGCCGATCCTGGCCGATCAGTAGTGCCGCGGCCTGCGCCCGGATATCGCCAATGCGCTGGTCGGCAACGCGGATGTTGGAGCAAATGATGGCGTAGATTTCCGTGTCCAGCACGCCCTTCTTGAACAGTTTTACTGGCGGCAGCCGCAGCCCTTCCTGCTCGACGGCGGTCGCGGAAGCGGAAAAACCGCCCGGCACCGAGCCGCCTATATCGGGCCAGTGACCGGTGTTCGATAGCCAGCAAAATATCTGGCCGCCGCGATAGACCGGCATGGCGAAGCGCACATCCATCAGATGCGTGCCGCCGAGATAGGGGTCGTTGACAATGTAGATGTCGCCGGGTTCAGGCGCCAGGCAGCGGCCGTCGGCGATCATCTCGATCACCGTTTTGGTCGAATATTGCATGACGCCGACAAACACCGGCAGGCCCTGGCTGCCCTGTGCGATCAGTGAACCGTCGACGGCGGAATAGATGCCGTCGGAGCGGTCATTGGCCTCGGCGATGACAGGCGAGAAGGCGGCGCGCGAAAAGGTCAGGTCCATCTCGTCGCAGACTTGCTGCAAGGCCGCCTGGAGGACCGAAAGCGTTATGGCGTCGAGCTTTTGCATCTCAGGCCTCGCCGATGTCGATGATGATGTTGCCGTCGGCGTCCGACCGTGCGCGGTCGCCGGGTTCAAGCACGGTGGTGGCGTCCATCTGTTCGAGGATCGCAGGTCCCTCGATGACGGCATCGAGCGGTAGTTTTTCACGTGCGTAGACAGGCGTGTCGTGCCAGCGGCCGGTGTACCAGACTGGCCTTGTCTCGCGCAGCGCCTCGTCAAGCGTCTTGGCGCGTCCGGCCGGGTCGATCAGTCGCGACAGGTCGATCGCCGGTCGCACGCCGGTCACCGAGGTGTTGAGGTTGACCAGATTGGCGCGGATTTCCGGCAATTCGACCTTGAAGCGGGCGAAATAGGCTTTTTCGAACAGCACCTGCAGCTCGCTCCGGGTCACCGAGGACGACGGCAGCGCCACGTTGATGATGTGGGTCTGGCCGACAAACTGCATGTCGGCGGAATGGGTGACGCGGATCGTCTCCGGCTTCACCGCTTCCTTGCCGATCAGCTCTTCGCCTTCGTTTCGGTGCCGTTCCAATACCATATGGAGCTGGGTTTCATCGAGCACAGCCACCGGCTGGTTGATAGTGTTGACGAAGTCGTGGCGCAGATCGGCGACGACGCAGCCGAGCGCGTTGGTGATCCCTGGACGCGCCGGCACCAGCACCCGAGGCAGGCCGAGTTCACGCGCCAGCGCGGATGCGTGCAACGGCCCGGCGCCGCCGAAGGCAAACAGCGCGAAATCGCGCGGATCGTGGCCACGCGACACCGAAACCATGCGGATGGCGCCGGCCATTTTCATGTTGCCGAGCCGCAGGATCGCGCCCGCCGCCTCGACGCCGGAGAGGCCGGTGGCCTTGCCGATTTTGTCTTCGAAGATTCCGGTGACGCGTTCGACGGTGACCGGATTTTCCACCGCCAGCAGTTTCTTCGGCGCCAGCCGCCCGAGCACCAGATTGGCGTCGGTGATGGTCGGCTCGGCGCCGCCGCGGCCATAGCAGATCGGGCCGGGATTGGCGCCGGCACTTTCCGGGCCGATCTGGATCAGCCCGGCCGCATCGACGCGGGCGATCGAGCCGCCACCGGCGCCGACCGTGTGCACTGCCACCATCGGCACATGGATCGGCATCGCATATTCGATCTCGATCTCGTTCGAGACAGCCGGTTCGGCATTGCGGATCAGCGCCACGTCGGTCGAGGTGCCGCCCATGTCGTAGGTGACCAGGTTCTCGAAGCCGGCGCGCTTGCCCGTATAGGCGGCGGCGATGACGCCGGACGCGGGACCGGACATCACGGTCTTGGCCGATTCGCGGGTGACGAAACGGGCCGAGATCATGCCGCCATTGCCGTTCATGATCAGGAAGTCGCGGGCATAGCCTTTGGTAGCCAGTTCCTTGCGCAACCGTTCGACATAGCGCTCGAGGATCGGCTGCACCGAGGCGTTGACGGCGGCTGTCACCCCTCGTTCGAATTCGCGCGCTTCCGACAGCAGCGCATGGCCCGTGGTGATGTAGTTGTTCGGCCAGAGCTCGGCGGCAATTTCGGCCGCACGCCGCTCATGTGTGGGGTTGGCATAGGAGTGCAGGAAATGAATGACCAGCGATTCGCAGCCGGCCGCGATCAGCGCCTTCACGGCGTCGCGCATCTCGGTCTCGTCGAGCGGCGTGCGTACCGCGCCCGAGGCTTCGACACGCTCCGACACTTCCAGCCTGAGATCGCGCGGGATGATCGGAACGAACGTGCCGGTCATGCCGTAGGGCTGTGGCCGGGTGCGGCGGCCAAGCTCGATCACGTCGCGAAAACCGCGCGTGGTGATCATGCCGGTTTTCGCCAGCCGGCGCTCCAGCACTGCATTGGTGGTGGTGGTCGTGCCGTGCACGATGAGGTCGATGCCGTCTATGGCAAAGCCGGTGGCGCCAAGCGCTGAAACAACGCCGAAAGCCTGGTTGTCAACCGTGGTCGGCGTCTTGGCGATATGCACCTTTCCGCCGTCTTTTCCGTCGATCAAAATGAGGTCGGTAAAAGTTCCGCCGACATCGATGCCGGCAACGACGTTACCCAGGGAATCCGGCTGTGGCACCGAAAAATTCTCTTTCATTGTCGAAACCCGAAATGGCAGGACTACGAATATGCCGCAGTTTGGAAAGCTGTTTTAGCCTGCTACCTTGACACAAATATCGTTTGTATACTAATAAATTTCGGACACAAGAGCTTACCGCTTTGGAGTGTGTGAACGGCACGCCGGGACCTGAATGGTCCGGGTGCGCAGGAAATGGTTTGGCGCCCGCATATGTGAGTGGGCAAGACAGAGTTGGATTTGATGAACACCACATCCGCATTCAACACCGCTGGCGCCCGTCCGCTGCAGTTCCCGATTCCGGCCAATGTCTATGCCGAAACCGTCGTCTCGGTGAAGCACTATACCGACCGCCTGTTCTCGTTCCGCATCACCCGTCCGCAGTCGCTGCGCTTCCGCTCCGGCGAGTTCGTCATGATCGGCCTGCCCAATGCCGAGAAGCCGGTGTACCGCGCTTATTCGGTGGCGAGCCCGGCCTGGGACGAAGAGCTGGAATTCTTCTCGATCAAGGTGCCGGACGGTCCGCTGACTTCCGAACTGCAGAAGATTCAGGTCGGCGATGCCGTCATCATGCGCCAGAAGTCGACCGGCACGCTGGTCGTCGACGCGCTGACCCCGGCAAAGCGGCTGTTCATGATCTCGACCGGCACCGGCATAGCGCCCTTCGCCAGCCTGCTGCGCGACCCCGACACCTACGAAAAGTTCGACCAACTCATCCTGACTCACACCTGCCGCGACAATGCCGAACTGGTCTATGGCCAGGAGTTGGTGGCCGCGCTCGAGAACGACCCGCTGATCGGCGAACTGACCGGCGGCCGCGTCACCCTCTACAATTCGACGACCCGCGAAGAATCGGCGCGCATGGGCCGCATCACCGCGCTGATCGGCTCCGGCAAGTTCTACAGCGATCTCGGCATCGAGAAGCTCAATCCGGAGACCGACCGCATCATGATCTGCGGCTCCATGCATATGCTGAAGGACGTCAAGGAGCTGGCCGAAAGCCTCGGCTTCCATGAGGGCTCGCTCAGCCATCCCTCCACTTTCGTCGTCGAGCGCGCCTTCGTCGGCTGAGAACTGCCGGCGCTTCGGCGCCTGCGCTCTCGGATTTGCGTTTTGACCATGTGGTCAAAATTCAGCTGCTTTCGTCGCCTTTTTCCGCTATGACCGCTTGAAGGACTCGTGAAGCATCGATTCACGGGCTATCTTCGGCGTGTGTCGCCCAAAACCGCCTTGCGGTCCGGAAGGAACGACACACACCACGGCGTAAAATCGTCGAGCGAAAGGGCAGGAGATGAGCAGCACAATCCGCGAAGCCGATCTCGGCGCGTCCAAGGTCACGCCGTTGCCCGCGCGGGCGGCAGCCAACACCCCTGTCCCACAGTCGCACGGCATTGCCCGCAACACCGGCATGCGGCTTGATCTCGGCTTTATGGAATCGGTGCGCAGCGTCAACCGCTCGGCGCTGGAGCGCCGCGTCGCCAGCCTGACTAAGCGCCGCTCGATCAAGGCCGACAACCAGGCCGCATGGCTGCTGCGCGCCGTCGCCTGCATGGACCTGACGACGCTGAATTCCAACGACACCGAAGAGCGCGTGCGCCGGTTGTGCGCCAAGGCGATCAACCCGTTCCGCCGCGACATCGTCGAGGGGCTCGGCATAGAAAGCGAGAAGATCCGGCCGGCGGCGGTCTGCGTCTATCATCCGTTCGTCGCCACTGCGGTGGACGCTGTGCGCGGCACCGGCATCCATGTCGCCGCTGTCTCCACCGCCTTCCCGCACGGCCTCGCGCCGCTGTCGACGCGCCTGCAGGAGATCGAGGCATCGGTACGCGATGGCGCCGACGAGATCGACGTCGTCATCCCGCGCGGCCTGGTCTTCGGCGCCAAATGGCAGGAGCTCTACAACGAGATCGTCTCGATGCGCGAAGCCTGCGGCGATGCGCATCTCAAGGTCATCCTCGGGACCGGCGATCTCGCCACGCTGCGCAATGTCATGCTGGCCTCGATGGTGGCGATGATGGCTGGCGCCGACTTCATCAAGACCTCGACCGGCAAGGAAAGCGTCAACGCCACGCTGCCCGTTGGGCTGGCCATGGTGCGCGCCATCAGGGCCTATTTCGAGGAGACCGGCTTTCTCATCGGCTTCAAGCCTGCCGGCGGCATTTCCACCGCCAAGGCTTCGCTCGACTGGCTGGTGCTGATGAAGGAAGAGCTCGGCCGGCCCTGGCTGGAACCCGACCTGTTCCGCTTCGGCGCCTCGAGCCTGCTCACAGACATCGAGCGCCAGCTCGAACACCATCTGACCGGGCACTATTCGGCCAATCATCGCCACGCGATGGCGTGAGGTTCGGAGCAGGGTTCAATCGCGAAGGAATGCCTTCCGAGACAATTATCTGGAGAGTGTCATGAACATCCTCGAACGCTATCACGCCATGGAATACGGCCCGGCGCCGGAGGCCCGCAACGAGGCCGATGCGTGGCTCGCGGCGCGCGATTTTTCCAAGGCGCTGTTCATCGACGGCGGCTGGAAGGCTGCAGCCGGCGGCAAGACCTTCGAGACCAGCGAACCGTCCTCCGGCAAACTACTGGCCAAGGTGTCGGATGCCGGCGCTGCCGATATTGACGCTGCCGTTGCCGCTGCCACCAAGGCGCTGCCGAAATGGTCGGTGTCCTCCGGCTACCAGCGCGCCAAAGTGCTCTACGCCATCGGCCGCGCGATGCAGCGACATCAGCGGCTGTTCGCGGTGCTGGAGACAATCGACAACGGCAAGCCGATCCGCGAAAGCCGCGATATCGACGTGCCGCTGGCCATCCGCCATTTCATCCACCACGCCGGCTGGGCGCAGGCGCTGGACAAGGATTTTCCCGGCCATAAGGGCGTCGGCGTCGTCGGCCAGATCATTCCGTGGAATTTTCCGCTCTTGATGCTGGCCTGGAAGATCGCGCCGGCGCTTGCCGCCGGCTGTACGGTGGTGCTGAAGCCGGCCGAGTTCACGCCGCTCACCGCCATCCTGTTCGCCGAGATCTGCGAGCGCGCCGGCGTGCCGAAAGGCGTCGTCAACATCGTCCAGGGCGGACCGGAAGCGGGTGTGGCGATCGTCAACCATCCCGGTATCCAGAAGATCGCCTTCACCGGCTCGTCCGAGGTCGGCAAGATCATCAGGAAAGCCACGGCGGGATCAGGGAAAAAGATATCGCTGGAGCTCGGCGGCAAGTCGGCTTTCATCGTCCTCGAGGACGCCGACCTCGACAGCGCTGTTGAAGGCCTGGTCGACGGCATCTGGTTCAATCAGGGCCAGGTCTGCTGCGCCGGCTCGCGGCTTCTGGTGCAGGAAGGCATTGCGGAAGCCTTGATCGCCAAGGTCAAGGTCAGGATGAGCCGGCTGCGCGTCGGCAGCCCGCTCGACAAGAACACCGATATCGGCCCGCTGGTCGATTTGACACAGCTCGACCGCGTCAAGGGCCTGGTCGCCGAGGGCGCAAAACAGGGTGCCGTCTGCTGGCAGCCGGATGCAGCACTGCCGTCTTCCGGCTATTTCCATCTGCCGACACTCGCTACAGGTGTTTCGCCGGCTAACATATTGGCGCAGGAAGAGGTGTTCGGCCCGGTTCTAGCCACCATGACCTTCCGCAACACCGAGGAAGCGATCGAGCTTGCCAACAACACGCGCTATGGGCTGGCCGCCTCGGTGTGGAGCGAGAACATCAACCTCGCGCTGCATGTCGCGCCGCAGCTGAAGGCCGGCGTCGTCTGGGTCAACGGCACCAACATGTTCGACGCCGCCTGCGGCTTCGGCGGCTACCGCGAAAGCGGCTTTGGCCGCGAAGGCGGGCGCGAGGGCATGTTCGAATATCTCGCGGCAAAACTGCCGCTTGGCCCTGTCATCAAGCCCGCGACGTCTTCGGCACAGCCGGTTGAGCAGGCGGATGGCGGAGCCATCGATCGTACCGCAAAGCTGTTCATCGGCGGCAAGCAGGTCCGGCCCGATGGCAATTACTCACTGGCCGTCGCCACCGCCAAGGGCAAGCTTGCCGGCGAAGTCGGTCTCGGCAGCCGCAAGGATATCCGTGATGCCGTCGCGGCCGCCCGCGCCTGCAAGGCCTGGCCGGAGGCGACCGCCTACAACCGTTCCCAGGTGCTCTATTATCTCGCCGAAAATCTGTCCGGCCGCGCTGGCGAATTCGCCGCGCGCCTCACCGAACTCACCGGCGCCAACGCCAAGGCCGCCCGGGAAGAAGTCGAACAGTCGATCGAGCGCCTGTTCCTCTATGCCGGTCTGGCCGACAAGTTCGAGGGCAGGGTGCATCAGCCGCCGGCGCGCGCGGTCACGCTTGCCTTGCATGAGCCGGTCGGCGTCGTCGGCATCGTCGCACCAGACAGCGTGCCGCTGCTCGGATTTATCTCGCTGGTGGCGCCGGCCCTTGCCATGGGCAACACCGTGGTCGCCGTGCCGTCGGAAAAATACCCGCTGCTCGCCACCGATCTCTACCAGGTGATCGAATATTCCGATTTTCCGGCCGGCGCCATCAACATCGTCACCGGCCGCACGGCGGAATTGACCGGCGTGCTGGCCAAGCATGACGATGTCGACGGGCTCTGGCTGTTCGCGGATGCCGACACCTGCGCCAAGGCGGAGGCCGACTCCATCGGCAATCTCAAGCGCGTCTGGACCGGCAACGGCCGCAGCCTCGACTGGGCGTCCGATGAGGCCGCCGGCGACGCCTTGCTGCGCCGGGCCATCGAGGTCAAGAACGTGTGGGTGCCTTACGGCGACTAATTTCGCTGATGCGTGTCGTGTCTGAACGAACCCCGGCGATGCGGCTGGTTGCCCGGTTGTCACACATGTTGTTGCATAGATGCGGGCGCGAAGGTGATCGCGCTCGGGCTTGACGCCCGGATCTGTGTTCTTTAACGAGAAAAAACATTTTATCCGTGATCTGACTGAGGCGCAGGCTGCATAATGCCGCTCCGCTGGCACATGACGTCTCGGTCAGCCGCCGATAAATCCGGCTGAACCCTTAGAAGCGGCCCGACAGGGGCGAGGAGAAATGCATGGCGGATCTGACAGGCAAGGTTGTTGTCGTCACGGCGGCGGCGCAAGGCATCGGCAGAGCGAGTGCGCTGGCCTTCGCCAAGGCAGGCGCCGTCGTTCACGCCACCGACATCAATGAGACGCTGCTGGCCGAGCTCGCCAAAACCTCTGATATCAAGACACGCAAGCTCGATGTTCTCAACGACGAGGCGGTGTCAGCGGGCTTCGCCGAAATCGGCCGCGTCGACGTGCTGTTCAACTGCGCCGGCTTCGTCCATTCCGGCTCGATCCTCGAGATGAAGGATGCCGATCTCGATTTCGCCTTCAACCTCAATGTCCGCGCCATGATCCGCACCATTCGGGCTGTGCTGCCCGGCATGCTGGAGCGCGGCGACGGTTCGATCATCAACATGTCTTCGGTTGCCGGCGCCGGCAAGGGCGTGCCCAATCGCTTCGCCTATGGCGTCACCAAAGCGGCTGTCATCGGCCTCACCAAGGCGGTCGCCGCCGACTATGTCTCCAAGGGCATTCGCTGCAACGCCATCTGCCCCGGCACGGTCGAAAGCCCGTCGCTGCAGGACCGCATGCATGCGCAGGGCGATTATGACGCGGCGCGGGCCGCCTTCATCGCCCGCCAGCCGATGGGCCGCCTCGGCACGCCCGAGGAAATCGCCGACCTCGCCGTCTATCTCGCCGGCGCCACCTACACGTCGGGGCAGGCCTACAATATCGACGGCGGCTGGTCGATCTGAGCAATATTCCCGATCCGGAGGTCCGTGGGTCGACCAGTCCTAAAGTCCGGCTTGCCCAAGGTCGGATCCGATAGCCAGAGTCCGCCCAGTCCCTCGTCGCTTTGGCAGAATGAGTTTGAAAGCGGCCTTGGGCCGCAATTTTGGAGAGCAAGATGAAACTGCTGCGCTATGGCGAGATAGGGAATGAACGCCCCGGTCTGCTCGATGCGGATGGAACGATCCGCGATCTTTCAGGTCATGTCTCCGACATTGCCGGCAAGGCGCTCGATCCGGCATCGCTCGAGACATTGTCGAAGCTCGATCCGAAGTCGCTGCCGGCGGTGTCCGGCAAGCCGCGGCTCGGCGCCTGCGTTGCCGGCACCGGCAAATTCATCTGCATCGGGCTGAATTATTCCGACCATGCCGCCGAAACCGGCGCCACCGTGCCGCCTGAGCCGATCATCTTCATGAAGGCCAGCTCGGCCATTGTCGGCCCGGACGACGACGTGCTGATCCCGCGCGGCTCGGAAAAGACCGACTGGGAGGTCGAGCTCGCCGTGATCATCGGCAAAACGGCGAAATATGTCAGCGAGGCCGACGCCCTGGACTATGTCGCTGGCTATGCCGTCGCGCATGACGTGTCCGAGCGCGCCTTCCAGGCCGAGCGCCAGGGCCAGTGGACCAAGGGCAAGAGCTGCGACACGTTCGGCCCGACCGGCCCGTGGCTGGTCACCAAGGACGAGGTGGCCGATCCGCAGAACCTGAAAATGTGGCTGACGGTCAACGGCAAGACCATGCAGAACGGCTCGACCAAGACCATGGTCTACGGCGTCGCCTATCTCGTCTCCTATCTCAGCCAGTTCATGTCGCTGCACCCCGGCGACATCATCTCCACCGGCACGCCGCCAGGCGTCGGCCTCGGCATGAAGCCGCCGGTGTTCCTGAAGGCGGGCGACGTGGTGGAGCTCGGCATCGAAGGGCTCGGCCAGCAGAAGCAGACCTTCAAGGCCGACGCGTAACAGCGTCATCTCTCAGGTGCTATCGGCCGGGCAGTCATCGCTAATGACAGCCCGGCCGTATTTGCTTGAACAACGGCTATTGGCTGTCAGCGCCAGCCGAGAGCCGGCGCGACGTGCTTCAGGATCGCCTCGATGACATGGGCGTTGTACTCCACACCGAGCTGGTTGGGGACGGTCAGAAGCAGCGTGTCGGCCTCGGCGATCGCCTCGTCCTCTCTCAGTTGCTCGACCAGCACGTCCGGCTCGGCCGCATAGGTGCGACCAAAGACAGCGCGCTTCTCCGGTTCGATATAGCCGAAATGGTCCTCTGAGTCGTTGCCGCCGAAATAGGCGCGGTCGCGGTCATCGACCAGAGCGAAGATGCTGCGGCTGACCGACACGCGCGGCTCGCGCGCATGCCCGGCTTCCTTCCACGCCGCGCGGAAGGCGCGGATCTGTTCGGCCTGCTGGATGTGGAGCGGCTGTCCGCTCTCGTCAAACTTCAGCGTCGAGCTTTGCAGGTTCATGCCGAGCTTGCCTGCCCATTCGGCGGTGGCGTTGGTGGCGGCGCCCCACCAGATCCTGTCGCGCAGGCCGGCCGAGAACGGTTCCAGGCGCAGCATTCCGGGCGGATTGGGAAACATCGGCCGCGGATTGGGCTGCGCGAAGCCTTCGCCGCGCAGGACGTTGAGGAAAACTTCGGCATGGTTGCGCGCCATGTCGGCATCGCTCTGACCTTCCTGCGGCACGTAGCCGAAGTAGCGCCAGCCGTCGATCACCTGCTCCGGCGAGCCGCGGCTGATGCCGAGCTGCAGCCGGCCGCCGGCGATCAGGTCGGCAGCACCCGCATCCTCGGCCATATACAACGGATTTTCATAACGCATGTCGATGACGGCGGTGCCGATCTCGATGCGGCTGGTGCGGGCGCCGACCGCGGCCAGAAGCGGATAGGGCGACGCGAGCTGGCGGGCAAAATGATGCACGCGGAAATAGGCGCCGTCAGCGCCAAGCTCCTCGGCCGCCACCGCCAGGTCGATCGACTGCAAAAGCGCATCGGCGGCCGAGCGCGTCTGCGATTGCGACGAGGGCGACCAATGGCCGAAGGAAAGAAAGCCGATCTTCTTCATGCGTGCATCCTGTTCATTGCAGGTTCCTACTTCGTCGCCCGTCCGATTGGGTTCAATCGTATCTGACGCAACTCAGTGTCAATGGCGCCGACCCTTGACGGTTTCGCGACGATACCCATCAAAGCACCAGGATTGTCTATTTGTCAGAGCCAGCGGATATCGAACCGGCATCTGCCGCGTCGCTTTTGGTCCAAATGAACCAAGGAAAGGCGATGTGCCGCAAACTCCATTCGCTTGACGGGCTGGTTTTGAAATCTTCTCGCTCATTTAATTCTACAAAATCGGTAGCCTTAATGCACATACCATCGTGTAAGGAGCCGCAAAAATGTCGAGAAAGCTGGTGGTGGGGTTGTCTGGCAACCTGACCCGTCCGTCCAAGACCAAGGCTTTCGTCAGCCACATCGCCGGTGAAGTGGCGAGCCGTGCAGGTGCTGCTTTAAGCGTTTTCGACATCGAGGATCTCGGCCCGTCCTTTCCGCTCGCCAAGAAACTTGACGATCTCGATCCTACGGCCCGCGCCATTGTCGACCAGCTGCTGGGCGCCGATGTGCTGGTGGTCGGCTCGCCGACCTTCAAAGGCAGCTATACCGGGCTGTTCAAGCATTTCTTCGACCTGCTCGACCCGTCATCGCTGCGCGGCAAGCCGGTCATCCTCGCGGCGACCGGCGGCGGCGAGCGGCATTCGCTGGTCGTCGAACATCAGTTGCGGCCGCTGTTCGGCTTCTTCGAAGCGCAGACCTTGCCGACCGCGATCTACGCCTCGGACAAGGATTTCGCCAATGGCGTGCTGGTATCCGAAGCCGTCCGGGCGCGAGCACGGCAGGCGGTGGCCGAGGCATGCCGCGTGGCCGGCGTGCCCTACAGCGTCGTTCGTGCCGCCTGAAGATCAGCAACGCAACATCCCTTCCAATTTAGACCAGAAGGACGCCTGCAATGACCCGAGCCAGCACGTTCGATAGCAAGCCGCGGCAGATCAAGCTCGGTGCCTTCCTGCCCGGAGGCGGGCAGCATATTGCCGCCTGGCGCCATCCCGATGCGCCGGCCGACGGCGCCACCAATTTCGAGTTCCACAAACAGCTGGCGCTGACCGCCGAGCGCGGCCTGTTCGACGCCTATTTCCTGGCCGACAATCTAACCGTCGGTCTTGGCGCCCGCGAAGGCGGCAATGCCAAGATCGCCGGCTTCGAGCCGGTGACGCTGTTTGCGGCGCTGGCGCCGTTGACCACGCATCTCGGCTTCATCGCCACGGCCTCCACCACCTATGAGGAGCCCTATACGCTGGCGCGCAAATTCGCTTCGCTCGACCTGTTGTCGAACGGCCGCGCCGGCTGGAACGTGGTGACCTCGGCCGGCGACGAAACCGCGCGCAATTTCAACCGCGACGTCCAGCCCAACCACGCCGAGCGCTATGCGCGGGCGCATGAGCATGTCGAGACGGTCAAGGCGCTGTGGGACAGTTGGGAGGACGACGCCTTCATCCGCGACAAGCAGTCGGGCCGCTTCTACGACAAGGACAAGTTGCACGACATCGACCACAAGGGCGAGCACTTCAGCGTCAAGGGTCCGCTCAACGTGCCGCGCCCGGTGCAGGGACATCCGGTTGTCGTACAAGCCGGGCAGTCCGAAGACGGACGCGGGCTTGCCGCGCACTCGGCCGAAGTCATCTTCACCGCCCATCAGAAGCTCGAGACGGCGCAGGAATTCTACCGCGACATCAAGGCGCGCGTGGCGGAAGTCGGCCGCGACCCCGACCAGGTGCTGATCATGCCGGGCGTTGCGCCCTTCGTCGGCCGCACGGAGGAAGAAGCCCGTGCCAAATACCAGCAGCTCAACGACCTCATCCTGCCCGAGGACGGTGTTGCGCTGCTCAACGGGCTTGCCGGCCAGACGCTCGACATCCGTGGCTACCCGCTCGACGGCCCGCTGCCGCCGAGCAAGGAAACCGAAGGCATGAAGAGCCGCCAGGCGCTGATCCGGCAGATTGCCGACGAGCACAACTTCACCATCCGCCAGCTCTATCAATGGGTGGCGACCGCGCGCGGCCATTACACAATCGTCGGCAGCGTCACGCAGGTCGCTGACCAGTTGGAGGAATGGTTCACCAGCGAGGCGGCAGACGGCTTCAACATCCTTCCGCCCTGGCTGCCCGGCGCGCTCGACGATTTCGTCGACCTGGTCATTCCCGAACTGCAACGGCGCGGTCTTTTCCGCACCGCTTATGAAGGCCGCACACTGCGCGAGAATCTTGGGCTCAGGCGGCCGGAAAATCCGTGGACCGTCGCCCGCTCGACCGTCCTTGCCGCCGAATGATCCTCGTAGCTGAAGGGATGACGCGATGACATTGCAGCACATCGATCGGCCGATCACGATCCCCGCCAGTCGCAGCGAAAGCGGGCTCGGCGACGACTTTCTGCGCCTCGGCGGCAGGGCGGCTGTCCGCTTCCTGTCGCGCTACGGTGTACTTGTCGGTTTCCTGGCGCTCTGGCAGGTGGCGAGCAGCGCCGGCTGGGTCAACGCGGCGGTGCTGCCGCCGCTCGACATGATCATCGCAGCGCTCTGGAAGGGGCTTGCCGGTGGCAGCCTGCTCGGCGACATCGCCATCAGCCTGCAACGCGCCGGCATTGCCTTCGGCGCGGCGGTGGCGGTCGCCATCCCGCTCGGCCTGTTCATGGGCCAGGTGCGCCCGGTCGAAACCGCGCTCGATCCGATCCTGCAGGTATTCCGGCAGACGTCGGCGCTGGCGCTCTACCCCGTGTTCATCTTGCTCTTGGGGCTTGGCGAAACCTCGAAGATCTTCGTCATCTTCTGGGCGACACTGTTTCCGCTGCTGCTCAACACCACCAGCGGCGTCAAGGAAGTCGATCCCAAGCTGCTCGAAATGGCGCGCGTCTACGGCGCGAGCCGACTCACCGTGTTTCGCCGCGTCGTGCTGCCGGGCGCCGTGCCGTCGATCTTCGTCGGCCTGCGGCTGAGCGCCACCACCGCGCTGCTGCTCCTGATCGCCTCCGAGATGATCGGCGCCAACAAGGGCATCGGCTTCCAGGTGATGAACGCGCAATACAATTTCCAGATCCCGCTGATGTTTGCGGCAATCGTCATCCTCGCCGGGCTTGGCCTGATCGCCAACCAGGCGCTGGTCGCCCTGCAGCGGCGGCTCTGCCGCTGGAGCAACCCAGTCAACTAGCAGCCCGTCCCTCACCCTCCACTCAGGAAAGACCGGATCATGAAAATCACCCGCCGTTCCCTGCTTGCCGGCGCACCGCTTGCCGCCGGCCTCATCGCTGCCGGCCTGCCGCGCCTGGCTTTTGCCGAAACCGTACCGGTGAAATTTCGCTATCTCGCCAGCCGCGGCAGCATCTCGCCGCATGAGCTGGCCGCCGAGCTCGGCTACTACAGGGGGCTCGGCGTCGAGCTGGAAAATGTCGGCTATGCCTCGGGCGGACCGGAATCGCTGTTTGCGCTGTCGTCCGGCAGCGTCGACATCGGCTCGGCCGCCACCGCGGCGGTGATCAACTCGATCTCGGGCGGCAATGACTTCGTCGCCGCCTATCCGAGCAACGGCATCAACAAGGATGTGAAGAGCGTCTTCTACGTGCTGGAAGACAGCCCGATCAAATCGATCGCCGACATCGCCGGCAAGACCATCTCGGTCAACACGCTCGGCGCCCATCTCGACTATACGGTGCGCGAAGCCCTGCACAGCGTCGGCCTGCCGCCGGATGCCGCCAACCTCGTCGTCGTGCCCGGCCCGCAGCTGGAACAGACCTTGCGCTCGCGCCAGGTTGATATAGCCGGCCTCGGCTACTGGCAGGCGACCTTCGCCGGCGCGCTGGTCGCCAATGGCGGCGTGCGCGGCGTGTTCGACGACACCGATGTGCTGGGCGAACTCGCCGGCGGCTTCGTCGTGCTCAGGCGCGACTTCATTGCCGCCAATCCGGATGCGGCGCGCAACTTCGTCGAACAGTCGGCGCGCGCTTCAGACTGGTCGCGCCAGAATCCGGACGAAGCCCGCAAGGTGGTGGCCAACATCTTGAACAAGCGCGGCGAAAACGGCGATCTCGCCCGCTACTGGACCGGCTTTGGCTTGCGTGAAGGTGCGCAGGCGACCGACCGCGACATCGATTTCTGGGTCGCCGTGCTGGAGCGCGACGGCCGCCTGGCCAAAGGCAAGCTGAAAGCCGCCGATATCCTGTACCGGCCCGGCGAGACCAAGACGAACTGAGCTCCGAAACAGCTGAGAGATGAGATGACCGGTTCCAACCGTGGCGGAGAGGTCTCGATCCGCGACCTCTCCAAATCCTTCAGCCTCGGCGGGCGCCAGCTAGCCGTGCTGCGGACGCTCAACCTCGACATCCGTTCGGGGGAATGCCTTGTCATCGTCGGCGCCAGCGGCTCCGGCAAGACCACGCTGCTGCGCATTCTGGCCGGGCTGGAGACTGCCGACAGCGGTGCCGTCGCGATCGACGGCCAGCCGGTGCATGGCGTCGGCGCCGAGCGTGCCGTGATTTTCCAGGAGCCGCGCCTGCTGCCTTGGCTGAGCGTACTCGGCAATGTCGCCTTCGGCCTCGAAGTGCGCGGCGTTGCAAAGCAAGAAGCGGAGAAACGCGCCCGCTTCTACGTTGCGCTGGTCGGCCTTGCCGAATTCGCCGATGCTTTTCCGAGCCAGCTTTCGGGTGGCATGGCGCAGCGCGTCGGCATCGCCCGGGCGCTTACCGTCCAGCCCGAGATTCTCCTGCTCGACGAGCCGCTGGGAGCGCTGGACGCCATGACCAAGATCGGCATGCAGGAGGAACTGGCGCGCATCTGGAGCGAGGAGAACGTCACCATGGTGATGGTCACCCACGATCTGGAAGAGGCGATCTATCTAGCCGACCGGGTGCTGATCCTGCCCAAGGAGAAAGGTGGCGCGGCAAGGCTGATCGACATCGACCTGCCACGCCCGCGCGAGCGCAGCGAAACCCGCTTCGTGCGCTATCGCGAAGAATTGCTGCGCGAATTCGGATTGCACTGATCGAGGAAGGCCTCGACCCAGCCACGGCTGACCGCCAGAGCTTCGCCTTCTCTCGACTATTGCTTGCTGAACGTGCCCGTATAGGTGCGGTCGGCAAGCCCATAGGTGACGGCCAGCGTTCCGTCCGCCTGCATGACCGCGCTGACGTCAGCGCCATTGGGAAGGCGCCGCAGTTTCAACGTGTTGCCGAAGATCTTGCCTTCGCCGTCGGCTACGCCCGGTTTGTTATCGGCGACATCGCCCCAGGCGTAGGTGGCGGTGACATTGCCGCCGCGCGAAATCGTCAGCACGGCGAGCTTGCCGTCATACATCCCATCGAGACGTCCGCCCCATATGCCGGAAAATGCGACATATTTGGCCGGGATGCCCTCGCCGGGGGGCATGACCCTGACAGACGGATCGAGGACGGCTGCACCGTCCGGAGCAGAGATCGCGGCGGGCGCCATCGGCTGTGGTGCGGGCGCTGGCGGCGGGGATGATGGTTCAGGAGCCGACTGGCAGGCGACAAGCATGAATGCCGCGAAACCGAGCGTCGGAAAGAGACTGTTTGGTGGAGCCAATCGGAATCGAACCGACGACCTCTTGAATGCCATTCAAGCGCTCTCCCAACTGAGCTATGGCCCCACTCCGGCAGTCAGCCGGCGCCGTTGCCGGCGTAGAGGTCCGGAGCGGTTTCAACACCGCGCCGTTTAGTGCAGGCGGCTTCTAACCCCGCCTTCCCTGAATATCAAGCCTGCAAGAACCGCTTTTTCGTCACAGCTCAAGAAAGCCAGCGGGCGTACGCGCCCGCAGCCGATCAGACCTCGTCGTCGTCGTCGCCGACGCCGATCATGTCCGCGACATCGTCATCTTCTTCTTCTTCGTCGGCAAGGAACGTATCGTCCTCGTCGTCGCCGAGGTCGACATCATCCTCGTCGTCGCCCAGATCGGGAAGATCGTCGCTTCCGCCCTTGGCATCGTCATCGGCCTCTTCAAGCGAGACGACTTCAACGCCTTCTTCTTCCTCGGCGTCTACTTCCTTCTCGGCCACTTCCTCCTCCTCTTCGATGGCGGCAATCTTGCCTTCCTCGAAGTAGGAACGCGGATAGGTCTTGCCCGTATAGGGCGAGACGATCGGGTCCTTGTTCAGGTCGTAGAATTTTCGACCCGTCTCAGGGTCGACACGCTTTGTGCCAAGTTCGTTTTTTGCCACGGCAAGCCTCGTCAGTAAAAGAGTGGTCCCCATAACCACAGTTTACCGCGCTGTCAAAGCGAAAAGCCGGCGTCACAAAACCAAGTACTGAAAGGCCCCGCGCCAAGTGACGACCATGGGGATGACCATTTGTGCCCGCCGTGATACGAGACCGCCGCAACAAATGAAAAGCGCCGGTGCGCCGGCATTCCGTCCAGGGAAATTCCATGTCTCACGCCGCCGCTGCTAAGCCGGCCACCGCCCGCAAATCCCTAGCCCTTTCCGGCACCGCCCGCGTGCCGGGCGACAAGTCGATTTCACATCGTTCCATGATGTTCGGCGGCCTCGCCTCCGGCGAAACCCGCGTTACCGGCCTGCTCGAAGGCGAGGATGTGATGCGCACGGCCGCAGCCATGAAGGCGATGGGCGCGCATATCGAGAAGCGCGGCGCCGAGTGGGTAATCCGCGGCACCGGCAATGGCGCGCTGCTGCAGCCGGAAGGCCCACTCGATTTCGGCAATGCCGGCACCGGTTCGCGCCTCACCATGGGTCTTGTCGGCACTTATGACATGGAAACGACCTTCATCGGCGACGCTTCGCTATCGGGCCGGCCGATGGGCCGCGTGCTCGAACCCTTGCGCCAGATGGGCGTGCAGGTGCTGAAGGCAACGCCCGGTGACCGCATGCCGATCACGCTGCATGGGCCGAAGCACGCAGCACCCATCACTTACCGCGTGCCGATGGCCTCGGCGCAGGTGAAGTCGGCCGTGCTGCTCGCCGGCCTCAACACGCCCGGCATCACCACGGTGATCGAGCCGGTGATGACGCGCGATCACACCGAAAAGATGCTGAAGGGTTTTGGCGCGAATCTGTCGGTCGAAACCGACGAGCGCGGCGTGCGCCATATCTTCATCGAAGGCCAGGGCAAGCTGACCGGCCAGACCATCGCCGTGCCCGGCGATCCGTCCTCGGCCGGCTTCCCGCTGGTCGCCGCGCTCATCGTGCCGGGCTCCGACATTGTCATCGAGAACGTGCTGATGAACCCGACCCGCACGGGCCTGCTTTTGACACTGCAGGAAATGGGCGGCCAGATCGACATTTTGAACCCGCGCAATGCCGGCGGCGAGGATGTTGCAGATCTGCGTGTGCGCTATTCCGAACTCAACGGCGTCACCGTGCCGCCAGAGCGGGCGCCGTCGATGATCGACGAGTATCCGGTGCTGGCTGTCGCTGCCAGTTTCGCCGAGGGCGAGACGCTGATGCAGGGCCTGGAAGAGCTTCGGGTGAAGGAATCCGACCGGCTGGAGGCAGTCGCCAACGGGCTGAAGATCAATGGCGTCGACTGCACCGAGGGTGAGGCTTCGCTCGCGGTGCGCGGCAAGCCCGGCGGTAAGGGGCTCGGCGGCCATCCCAATGGGCAGGACTCGACCGTGCGGACCCATCTCGACCACCGCATCGCCATGAGCTTTCTGGTGATGGGCCTGGCGACGGAAAAGCCGGTGACCATCGACGACGCCGCCATGATCGCGACGAGCTTTCCGGAGTTCATGGATTTGATGACGGGGCTGGGCGCGGAGATCGGGTGAGATACGTTTTCGTTCATTGGAAACATGACATACCAGAGGAGCCGTCCCACCTCTGGTATGAAGTCGCCGACGACAATTTTCAGAACCGAACAATAGAATTCTATGCCGATGGCTCCGTGGGCTTCGCCATTCGCGGCCCCGCCCTTGACGGGTCGAAGGATATAGAAGTCGGAGGGACCGTAAATTCGACGGAAAGCTTTCCTGATCTCGCAGAGATCAATTCGGACAGCCAGTTCGAAGCCTCGGAAGTCACGGCGGTTGACTTCGAGCGCCAATGGCGTGAGGCACTTGCATCGAGGTTTCGAATGACCCACACCTTCACTATCGCCATCGACGGACCCGCCGGCGCCGGCAAAGGCACGCTGGCGCGGCGGCTCGCCGACCATTACCGGCTGAACCTGCTCGACACCGGCCTCACCTATCGTGCCGTTGCCTACGCGCTGCTCCAGCATGCGCTGCCGCTCGACAACGTTTCCGCGGCTGAGACCGCGGCGCGCCAGGTCGATCTGGCAAAGCTCGACCGGGGGGTGCTGTCGGCGCATGCGGTTGGCGAGGCCGCCTCGAAGGTTGCGGTTTACCCTACCGTGCGGCGCATCCTGGTGGAAAAGCAGCGCGACTTCGCCAAGACACCGCCGGGCGCGGTGCTCGATGGGCGCGACATCGGCACCGTGGTGTGTCCCGACGCCGACATAAAGCTCTATGTAACGGCGAGCGCGGAAGTGCGCGCGCAGCGCCGGCTGGCGGAGATCGAGAGCAT
Source organism: Mesorhizobium sp. WSM4306 (assembly GCF_007003975.1). Lineage (GTDB taxonomy): Bacteria > Pseudomonadota > Alphaproteobacteria > Rhizobiales > Rhizobiaceae > Mesorhizobium. Next base: position 69,134 of record NZ_VFTC01000013.1, on the reverse strand, counting down.
TGGCGGCTCCGCCAATTTTTCCGAAATCCTCGCCGATATCGAGCGCCGCGACGAGCGCGACATGGGCCGCGCCGACTCGCCCTTGAAGCCGGCCACCGACGCGCACTTGCTTGATACCTCGCAAATGGCTATAGAGGCCGCGTTTCTGGCGGCCAAAGTGATCATAGACGACGCCTTGGCCAAGAGAGATAAAGCCTGATTGAAGGTTTTCCCGCTGCCACCGATTGTCGGAAGCGAAGAAAATACCCATATCGGGCACGAACCAGCCTGCCAGCATTCTTCATGCGCCGGAATTGCCGCTTAGGCGGCCCAGGGCTTTTGTAGCCCGGAACGCCGGCAGGCCAACGCAACGCTAACCCACGGCGCCCGTCCCGCTTCAGATGCGGGGCACTCCAGGAGAAAATATGTCAGCTGCAAATCCCACTCGCGACGATTTCGCGAGCCTGCTCGAAGAATCATTTACCACCGGTCACTCCGGCGAAGGTCAGGTCGTCAAGGGCACGATCCTGGCGATCGAAAAAGACATGGCCATCATTGATGTCGGCCTCAAGGTCGAAGGCCGCGTGCCGCTGAAGGAATTCGGCGTCAAGGGCAAGGACTCGACGCTCAAGGTCGGCGACACCGTCGAAGTCATGGTCGAGCGCATCGAGAACGCGCTGGGCGAAGCCGTCCTGTCGCGCGACAAGGCCCGCCGCGAAGAGAGCTGGGTCAAGCTCGAAGAGAAGTTCACCAAGGGCGAGCGCGTCGAAGGCGTCATCTTCAACCAGGTCAAGGGCGGCTTCACCGTCGACCTCGACGGCGCCGTGGCCTTCCTGCCGCGCAGCCAGGTCGATATCCGCCCGATCCGCGACGTCTCCCCGCTGATGCACAACCCGCAGCCCTTCGAGATCCTCAAGATGGATCGCCGCCGCGGCAACATCGTGGTGTCGCGCCGCACCGTGCTTGAGGAAAGCCGCGCCGAACAGCGTTCGGAAATCGTGCAGAACCTCGAAGAAGGCCAGGTTGTCGAAGGCGTCGTCAAGAACATCACCGATTACGGTGCGTTCGTCGACCTCGGCGGCATCGACGGCCTGCTGCATGTCACCGACATGGCTTGGCGCCGCGTCAACCATCCGACCGAAATCCTCAACATCGGTCAGACGGTCAAGGTGCAGATCATCCGCATCAACCAGGAAACCCACCGCATCTCGCTCGGCATGAAGCAGCTCGAGTCGGATCCGTGGTCCGAGATCGGCACCAAGTTCCCGATCGGCAAGAAGATCAAGGGCACCGTCACCAACATCACCGACTACGGCGCGTTCGTCGAGCTGGAGCCGGGCATCGAGGGCCTCATCCACGTTTCGGAAATGTCGTGGACCAAGAAGAACGTGCATCCGGGCAAGATCCTGTCGACGACGCAGGAAGTCGACGTGGTGGTGCTCGAGGTCGATCCGGCCAAGCGCCGCATCTCGCTCGGCCTCAAGCAGACGCTCGAGAATCCGTGGCAGGCTTTCGCCTCCAGCCATCCGGTCGGCAGCCAGGTCGAGGGCGAGGTCAAGAACAAGACCGAGTTCGGCCTGTTCATCGGCCTCGAAGGCGACGTGGACGGCATGGTGCACCTCTCCGACCTCGACTGGACCCGTCCGGGCGAACAGGTCATCGAAGAGTACAATCGCGGCGACATGGTCAAGGCGCAGGTGCTCGACGTCGACATCGACAAGGAGCGCATCTCGCTCGGCATCAAGCAGCTGGCCAAGGATACGGTCGGCGAAGCGGCGACTTCGGGCGAACTGCGCAAGAACGCGGTCGTCACCTGCGAAGTCATCGGCGTCAAGGATGGCGGTCTGGAAGTGCGGCTAGTCGACAGCGGCATCGAGACCTTCATCAAGCGCTCGGACCTCAGCCGTGACCGCGACGAGCAGCGCCCCGAGCGCTTCACCGTCGGCCAGAAGGTTGACGCTCGCGTCATCGCCTTCGACAAGAAGACCCGCAAGCTGCAGGTCTCGATCAAGGCGCTGGAAATCGCCGAAGAGAAGGAAGCAGTCGCTCAGTACGGCTCGACCGACTCCGGCGCTTCGCTGGGCGACATCCTGGGCGCCGCGCTGAAGAAGCAGGGCAGCTAAGCCGCTTCGCGCGCAACGCGTAAGCCTCGGTTGCTGCCGCGCTTCGCGCGCGGACTGAACAAGAAAACCCGCGGGCTGCAAGGCTCGCGGGTTTTTTCATGCGCGGTGAGAGCTGGGGGGCGGCGGCCTTACGAGGCGGTTGGCACAAGACAAAGACGGTGGAACCCCTTCAATTCGGCACGGGCGGCTGTAGGTTCGGGCGCATGTCGTTTGCGGGCATAAACGTGGAAGGTCACGCCCTTCGGGCAAAAGAGAAGCATCGCGCATGAAGGTCGTCGAACTCTATCGCTATCCGGTCAAGAGCCTGCGCGGCCATGCCGTGCCTAGCGCCGATATCGAGACCATGGGCATGGAAGGCGACCGTCGCTGGATGGTCGTCGACAAGGACGGGCAGTTCCTCACCATTCGCCAGATACCGGCAATGACGACGATCGACGTCGAGCATCGCGGCACCGGCATCCTGTTGAAACATGACAGGCACGGTTCGCGCGCCGTCGAGGCTCCAGGCCCAGGCGCCGCGCTGCGCCAGGTCAAGATCTGGAAGGACATGGTTGTTGCGCGGTCGGCCGATCCGGCCGCCGGCGCATATCTCTCGGCGATTCTTGGCCGGCCCGTCGATCTCGTCTATTTCGACGATCCGCAAAACCGGCCGGTCGACCCGGAATTCGGCCAGCCCGGCGACTACGTCGGCTTTGCCGACGGTTTTCCGCTGCTGGTCGCCACGACAGGCTCGCTGGACCATCTGAACAGCCATCTTGCCAGGCCCATTGAGATGGCGCGTTTTCGCCCGAACATCGTCCTCGACGCAGAAGGCGCATGGCCCGAAGACAGCTGGAAGACGATCCGCATCGGCTCTGTCGAGTTGCGGATCGCAAAGCCCTGCTCGCGCTGTGTCATCACCACCCGCGATCCGCACAGCGGCGAGCAGCCGGACCCGCGCGAGCCGTTGCAGACGCTTGGCAAACTCCACCGCTCCGCCAAGGGCGGCATCATCTTCGGCCAGAATGCGATTCCGAACAACGCCGGCACGATCTCGATCGGCGACGCAGTCGAGGTCGTGGAGGCGGGCGTCTCGAACCTGGCGTAGTCGTAGGTTCTTCTATGCGGTGGAAGCGTCGGCGGCCGCCATGCGCGCCAGGTCGGCAAAGGCCGTTAGTGGAAGCCAGACGGTTCGGAGGCCCCATGACCCGCATCGGTTTTGTCGCAGCAAGCTCGTCTGCAAATAAGCAGAGCCGGAGCCCCGCGGCGCCGCCGCCTCAGGCTCGGCCGTAAAGCGGCACCAGCGTGCCGCTCATCGCCAGATTGGCCGGCGATGCCAGATAGGCGATGGCCTCTGCGGCAGCTTCCAGGCTGACCCATTTGGTGACATCGGCATCCGGCATGTCGGCGCGGTTGGCCGGCGTATCGAGCGTCGAGGGCGCAATCGCGTTGACCAGTATGCCCTTGTGCTTCAACTCCTCCGCGATTGCCACCGTCATCGCCGCCACAGCGGCCTTGCTGGCGGCATAGGCGACCATGCCGCCGCCGCGGCGCGGGTCGAGCCCGGCGCGCGCGGTGACATTGACGATGCGGCCTGCCGTAGCCGAGCCAAGCATGGAGCGCACCGCGGCGCGGCAGCACAGGAAAGCGGTGCGCGCGTTGGTGTCCATCATTTCGGCAAAGGATGCGGATTCGATCTTCTCGACAGGTGCCGCGGCAAAACCACCGGCCAGATGGATGGAGGCCCAGAGATCGGGAACGCTGGCGTAGAAGGCATCGACCTTGGCGGGATCGGCGAGATCGACATTGTGCGCCAGGCGAACGCTGTCATCAGCTGCGAAAGGAAAATGCGAGGGGGCCGACGCGTGGGCATTGGGCACATGGCAGATCGCGCCGTCGGCCAATAGTTTGCCGACGACCGCAGCACCAAGCGCGCCAGTGCCGCCGGTGACCACGATATGCCTGCCCTGAAGTGTTTCCGTCATCCTGGACCGCTCCTGTAATTTTTTATGATTATGTCGTTCTTTCGCCGCGCCCGACGCAGAGCGTCGCGCCTTTTTAGCGATCACTCAACCGCCATCTCGACATGGCAGTGTTGCGTCTTTGCATCGCTCGAGGTTGCGTCGAACGGCGTCGCGGCTCTCATATCAGGCCTGGTTTATGGCTTGGCCAAGCGGCCAACCGTCGAGGATGGCATCCCAGAGCAGCCACTCGCAACCCGCCGGCCGTCTGACCTTGAAACTCAACTTGTGCAGCCAGAAGCCATCGTAGAGCGTACGGTGAGCCGCTTCGTCGAAAGGCTCCATCAACTGCCTTTGCAGGGCATGCGGCCGGTCGGCCCCGACCTGCGGCATACGCAGGAAGTCGCGCTGCAATTGCCTGTGGAGGAGAATGGCGGCCTCGATGTGATGCGGGAACATGAAATACTGAAGCAGCCTGTCATGCGTCTTCCAGTAGTCGGCGAGGTTGTGCAGCACGGTTTCGATCAGCGGGTGCCCCTTGCGGGCGTGGATGAACCAGGTCTCCACGAGCCTCGGGGCGCGATTGGTCTCGCGCAGGATGTAGAAATCCTCGGCTTCGATCTGCGGCGGAACCGGTTGCCTGAGCATGATCGTTGCGTCGAGCCATGTGCCGCCGTGGCGGGTAAGCAGGCTCAGCCGGATGAAGTTGGAAAAATGCGTGCGGTTCATCAGCCCGCGCCGGTGCTTGTCCCAGACATGGCCGGGCACATCGATATGGTCGCCAACGGTCCTTTCGTCGAGGACGACGAGTTCGCGCTCGCCCTTGTGGAGCTGCACGGAGCGCAGACAGGCCCTGACCACCGGCGGCGCCTCGTCGACGCCCTGCGCCCAGTATTGCCAGATCGGGCCGAGGCCCCCGGCCGGCTTGCTGGTGGAGCACCAACGCGAATGATCGATCGCGGCGTTGCGGGCGCGCCAGTCCCGCCGCCGGGCAAGGCTCATGCAGGATTTGGCCGCCTGCGTGCGCAACGACCATGGCAACGCCGGTGAAGACGCCGCCCAGCGCAGCGGCGCAAGATAGGGACGCTTCAGCGGATCGTTGAACGGCGGTTCGCTGAAAAACGAGCTCTCCGAACCATCGGCTGCTTGTGGCGCCACGCTCATTCGACAGTGATCTCCACCACACGCGCTTTGCCAGCCGCCCGTGCCCGCTTCAAGGCATCCGCGAGGCCGCCGGTGCCGGCAAGCCGTTCGGCTGATATGCCGTAAGCCTCGGCCAGCTTGCAGAAATCCGGTGGCGCCGGCGACACGCCGACTGGTTCGACGCCGACATCGAGCATCGAGGTCTCGATCTCGCGATAGCCTCTGTTGTTCCAGACGACGAAGATGACCGGCGCCGGCGCATCGAGCGCGGCGCCCAGTTCCGGCAGGGTGAACTGGAAGCCGCCATCGCCGGTGAGACAGACCACCGGCACGCCGGGCATGGCGAGCGCGGCGCCGATCGCCGCCGGCGGCCCGTAGCCGAGCGCACCGAAGCCTGTGGCGGCGTTGAACCAGCCGCCCGGCCGGTCATGATCATAGTAGAGATTGGCGGCGTAGATCGGCTGTGTGGAATCGCCGACGATGATGGCGCCCGGCAAGGCGTCGCGGATGGTTTCCACCGCATGCACCTGTGCTGCATAGGCCGGGCTCAGTTCGGCAAAGGCCGCTTTTCGTGTCGCGTCGGCGCGGCTCTCGCCGTCCTTCGCTGCGACATGATCAGGGCCTATCGCGGCAAGCAAGGTTTCGATCGCCTCAGCGCAATCGGCCTGGATGCCGACGCTTGCCGGGCGACGGGCGAGCTGGTCGGCGCCGATATCGATGCGGATCAGATTGGCCGGCAAGACAAAACCGCCATCGCTGTACCCGTCGTAATCGGTCGGGCCGAATTCGGTGCCGGCGGCGATGACCAGATCGGCGCCGGCCATCAGCGCCCGCACCGCTTTCAGGCTGGGGCTGGCAGGCACGCAAAGCGGATGCGCATGCAGCAGGCCCCGTGCATTGGCCGTCTGGACGACAGGCGCTCCCAGCCGCTCGGCCAGGCGCTGCAAGGGCTCACCGGCGCGCTTGGCGCCGCCGCCGGCCAGGATCAGCGGCCGGCGCGCGGTTGCGATCAGCCTGGCGGCTTCGACAATGGCCGCGCCATCCGGCGCCGGCGGCGCTGCATTGCTTAGCAAGGCAGCAATGCCGTCGGCCGGTTTGACCATGACGTCGGTCGGGATTTCGATATGCACAGGTCCCGGTCGCGAGGACGAAAACAGCGCGAAGGCCTGCGCCAAAGCGCCTGGCAATTCGCTGGCCTCGGTGACGCGCTGCGAAAACAGCGCCACCTTCTCCATCATGCCGCGCTGGTCCGGCAGCTCGTGCAGGAAGCCCAGCCCCTTGCCCAGCGTCGGCATCGCGTTGACGCCCGAAATCACCAGCATCGGCACCGAATCGGCGCGTGCCTGGCCCATGGCGGTGATGGTGTTGGTCAGCCCCGGTCCGGTGATGACGAAGGCGACGCCCGGCCTGCCGCTGGCGCGCGCATAGCCGTCGGCCATGAAGCCGGCACCCTGTTCGTGCCGCGGCGTGATGTGGCGGATTTTTGAGCGCGCCAGGCCGCGGTAAAGCTCGACCGTATGGACGCCCGGAATGCCGAAGACGGTGTCGACGCCATGCGCCTCGAGCAAAGTGATGAGGGCTTCGCCGAGCGTTGTCATTTGTCTTTTCCCCTTTCCGGTGCGAGGCCGAGCTCGGCCTCTATGGCTTTGACGCCGATCGCCGCCAATTCGCCAGGCGAGAACATCTCTGCGGCCAGACAGCCTTCGATCCAGAGCCCGTCGATGATCGCGTTGATGGCGATGGCATGGCGGCGCAGCTCATTTGCGTCCGGCCTGCGCTGTTCGGCGGCAAGCACTTCGGCCACGACCGCTTCCACCTCGTTGCGAAAGCCGAGATAGCCTTCGCGGTGGGCGCGAGCCAGGCTCGGATCCGCACCGGCGCGGCCGATGAAGGTTGCCCAGAGCGAAAACACCCGCGCATCGATGATCGGCGCGTTGAGGTTGGCGGTGACGAAGGCCGCAAGGCGCTGGCGCGGCGAAGCGTTTTCCATGAGCAAGGCCGCCTTCGCCTGCTCGGTCATGCGGCCCATCAGCGCCGCATAGGCTTCCTGCAGCAAGTCTTCCTTGCCGGGGAAATAGTGCCGGATCAGCCCGGCGGTGACGCCGGCGCGCAACGCGATGGTGCGCAGGCTGGCGCCCTCCAGGCCATGTTCCGCCACACTGCCTAGGGTCGCGTCGATCAGGTCCTGCCGCCGCCGCTCCTCGCCCTCGCGACGGAACTTGCGGCGCTCATTCATTGGCGCAGGATGGGCCGCGTCAGGCATGTCGGCCCACCTTCGCAGGCGATGCAAAGCGCATCCGCGTCGAAGATTTCAACCGTGCAGCCGGCTGCTTCCATGGCGGCCCTGGTCTTGGGAAAGCCTGCGACGGCAATGACCTTGTGCGGGCTGGTTGGCAGCACGTTCAGGCTGAGCCCGTTGGACGCGGCAAACTCTTCGGCGTCGCCCTCGACCAGCCGGATGCCGCGTGCCTTCAGCAACTGATAGAACGGCGCCGGCAAAAGCGGTGAATAGACCAGCGCGAGGTCGCCGGCCAGCGGGCTGATCACCGACATCAGATGCAGGCACGCCTCTTCGCCCTGCCACAGCGGCAGATCGAAGCCGTAGACGGAAATGCCAAGTGGCGTCAGCAGGTTGGACACCTGCTGGATGCCTTCCTGGTTGGACCGCACACCGCGCCCGATCACCAGCGTGCTGTTATCCAGCCATACGCAATCGCCGCCTTCGACCTGGCCGGGAGCCTCGACACGGCCGAGGATAGGAATACCCAGGCGTGTATAGGTTTCCTCATGCAGCGATGGCTCGCTCTCGCGCAATGGCTTGCCCATGGACAGGATCAGCGCGCCGCGGTCGGTCATCAGCGACGGGTCGTGGGTGAATACCGAGTCCGACAGTCCGTCGGCCTTGTCATCGATCCATTCGATTTCGGCGCCTGAAGCCGCCACCAGCTCAGCGAGGGCCGCGTGCTGCGACGCCGCTTTCGCGGGGTCGAAACCCGGGCCATAATGCCAGGTAGCCCTGTCGGCGCCGCGCATGGCGTTGGCCGCCGACCGCATCAGCACACGCCGCAACGGCGCCGCCATGGACTGTGATCCGAAAGCGCTCATCGATACCCTTTTCGAGGTGAAAAAAATGGAAAAAATTTCATCGAAAGCTATTTATACACTTGCACAATAAGGCCGCAAGTGCCGTAATGAGCGGGATTGACGGGCTCGCGCTGTTGGGTCCATGCTGAAGTCTAGAGTGGGCATTACAGCGTATGTTGATTAGCCGGATAGACGTTCGACGATCTGCCGTCGACCCTGTGGTAGAGGTCACCCGGTGAGCGCGGTGGGAGTCGCCACAGTCCCATCCGGCAAGGCGCAGAATATTGCGGCCGAAGCCATCCATGTCGAGAACCTGCACAAGAAATTCGGCCAGTTGCATGTGCTGAAGGGCGTTTCGCTGTCGGCGCGCGACGGCGAGGTGATCGCCATCATCGGCGGCTCTGGCTCCGGCAAATCGACGCTGCTGCGCTGCATCAACTGCCTGGAGAACCCGACCAGCGGCATCATCCGCGTCAATGGCGAGGAGATCAAGCTCAAGGCCGACAGCCACGGTCACACCGTGCCCGCCGATCGCCGGCAGATCGAACGCATCCGTTCCAAACTCGGCATGGTGTTCCAGAACTTCAACCTGTGGAGCCACATGACGCTGATCGAAAACGTCATCGAGGTTCCGGTGCATGTGCTGGGCGTCAAGCGCGACGTGGCGATCAGGGAAGCCGAAAAGCTTTTGGCGCGCGTCGGGCTGGCCGAAAAGCGCGACGTCTATCCGGCCTATCTCTCCGGCGGCCAGCAGCAGCGCGCGGCGATCGCCCGCGCCTTGGCCATCAACCCGCGCGTCATGCTGTTCGATGAGCCGACATCGGCGCTCGACCCGGAACTGGTCGGCGAGGTGCTGAAGGTGATCGGCGACCTGGCGCGCGAGGGGCGCACCATGGTGCTGGTGACGCATGAAATGAAATTCGCCCGCGAGGTCGCGACCCATGTCGTCTACCTCTACAACGGGCTGGTCGAGGAAGAGGGGCCGCCGGAGCAGATCTTCGGCGCACCGAAATCCGAAAGGCTGAAGCAGTTCATCCGCAACATCGGCTAGGAAGGCCGGGACGGAAGAAAACCGGGAACCAACAACAAACTGGGAGTCGTGACTATGAAGACTGTTCTGAAAACCTTCGCCGCAGCGCTGCTGCTCGGCGTCGCTGCCATGGGCGTGGCCAAGGCCGATCCGGTCAAGATCGGTGTCGCCGCCGAGCCCTATCCGCCCTTCACCTCGCCGGATGCCTCAGGCAAATGGGTCGGCTGGGAAATTGATTTCATCGACGCCGTCTGCGCCGAGGAGAAGCTCGACTGCGTCATTACGCCTGTCGCCTGGGACGGCATCATCCCGGCGCTGACGACCAAGAAGATCGACCTCATCGTCTCCTCTATGTCGATCACCGCCGAACGCGAGAAGACCATCGACTTCTCGGACAAGTACTATAACACGCCGACCGCCATCATCGGCCCGAAGGACCAGAAATTCGGCGCCACGCCGGACGACCTCAAGGGCAAGGTGGTCGGTGTGCAGGTGTCCACCACCCATGCCGTCTACGCCAAGAAGCATTTCGGCCCCACGGCCGCCGAGATCAAGGAATACCAGACCCAGGATGAAGCCAACCAGGATCTGGCGGCCGGCCGCGTCGACGCGGTGCAGGCCGATTCCATCGCGCTCGATGCTTTCCTGAAATCCGACCAGGGCAAGGCCTGCTGCGACCTGAAGGGCATGGTGGCTCCCGACGACGAAGTGCTCGGGCCGGGCGTGGGCGCCGGCGTGCGCAAGGAAGACACCGAACTGAAAGCCAAGATCAACGCCGGCATCAAGGCGATCCGCGCCAACGGCAAATATGACGAGATCTCGAAGAAGTACTTCGATTTCGACATTTATGGTGGCGGCGGCGCGCAGTCGAACTGACGATCCTCGCATGAGCTAGGGGCATGGCGTCAAGCCATGCCTCTTCTGCCCGACCTTTTCCAGGAATGATTGTCGCCGGCGCTGCCGGCGGCGGTTAGAGCCAGCAATCCGGGGGCGACGCTGATCGACGCATTTCTTTCGGCCTCGGCGGCCGGCATCATCGAGCTTCTTTCGCCCTACCCGCCGGGCTGGGGCGGCACGCTGTTGCTCGGACTGCTCCATTCGATCGAGATCGCACTGGGCGCCACGTGCCTCGGTCTCCTGATCGGCACCGGCGGCGCTTTTGGCAAGCTCTATGGCGGCCCGGTCGTGCGCGACCTGCTGGCGGTTTACACCACCATAGTGCGCGCCGTGCCCGAACTGGTGCTGATCCTGCTGCTCTATTATGCCGGGACGGACCTGATCAATCAGGCGCTGACCGCAATGGGCTATCAGCGCGTCGACATCAGCGGCCTTGCCGCCGGCATCGCCGTGCTTGGCTTTGTTCAGGGCGCCTATTCAACCGAAGTGATCCGCGGTGCGATCCTGGCCATTCCGCAGGGACAAATTGAAGCTGCCCGTGCCTATGGCATGTCGCCCGGCCTGATGTTGCGGCGCATAACGCTGCCGGCGATGCTGCCCTTCGCCATACCGGGCCTCGCCAATCTCTGGCTGATTGCCACCAAGGACACAGCCCTGCTGGCGGTCGTCGGTTTCTACGAACTGGCGCTGGCGACGCGGCAGGCCGCGGGCGTCACCAAAGCCTATTTCACCTTCTTCGTCGCCGCAGGCGTGCTCTATCTCATCCTTTCGCTGGTTTCGAACCTGCTCATCGGCCGCCTTGAGACCTGGTCACGGCGCGGCATGCCTTCGCTCAAGGAAGCGCGGTGATGGCCGGAGAAGCGACCATCATCAGCGCTGCCGCACGGACGTCGCTGTGGCTGCGGCCGCATCGCATCGCGCTGATCCTGATCGCGATTGGCCTGGTGCTGAGCGCCGCCTTCTTCATGCGCTGGGACTGGCTGCCCCAATATTACGAAATGGGCCTGCTGGGCATCTGGCGCTCGCTGTGGATCCTGGCCGTCACCTGCTTTGTCGGCTTCCTTCTCGCCGTGCCGCTCGGGCTGGCGCAGGCCGCCGGTTCGTTCTGGTTTTCCGCACCGGCCACGACATTCTGCACCGTCATCCGGGGCACGCCGCTGCTGATCCAGCTGTGGCTGCTCTATTACGGGCTGGGCTCGCTGTTTCCGCAATATCCCTGGATCCGTGAATCCTGGATGTGGCCCTATCTCAGGCAGGCCTGGCCCTACGGCGTGCTGGCGCTGACCTTGTCCTTCGCCGGCTACGAGGGCGAAGTGATGCGCGGCGCCTTTGCCGGCGTGCCCAAGGGACAGCTAGAAGCGGCCCGCGCATTCGGCATGAGCCGCTGGAAGATTTTCCGCCGCATCTGGCTGCCGCAGGCCATCTACCGGGCGCTGCCGACGCTGACCGGCGAAACCGTGCTGCAGTTGAAGTCGACGCCGCTGGTGGCGACGATCAGCGTCATCGACATCTTCGCCGTCTCGTCCAAGGTGCGGCAGGACACTTATCTCACCTACGAGCCCTTGCTGCTCTTGGCGCTGATCTACATGACGATCACCGGTATTCTGGTGTTTGCCTTCAGCAAGATCGAGGCGCGGATTCCGAACAAGATTGGGTAGTGAAATGGTGAATGGTAAAATAGTGAATGGTGAATAGTCGGCGGAAAGGGGTCGCAATTTTCGCGCCCTCGCCTAAGACGGCCATTCACTATTCACCATTCACCGTCATTAAGGCTCACCATGCAACTCTCTCTCGACCAGGCAACCGGGCTTTGCCGGATGGCGGCACTCGGGGCCGGCGCCAATGAAGAGGCGGCGCAGTCGCTCACCGCCTCGATCATCGCCGCCGAGGCGGAAGGGCTTTCAACCGTCGGGCTGACGCACTTCATCGATTACCTCGAAGCCCTGGAAGCCGGCCGCATCGACGGCAATGCCGATCCGGTGATCACCAGGCCGGCGCTCGCCGTCTATCTCTCCGACGCGCGCGGTGGGCTCGCGCATACCGGCTTCGACCGCACCATCGACGATCTCGCCAAGGCGGCAAAGCTGTTCGGCGTCGCCATCTTCTCGCAGAAGAACGCCTATACGTGCGGCGCGCTCGGTTATTTCACCGGGCGTCTCGCGCAGCTGGGACTGGTCTCCTTCGCCGCCACCAACGGGCCGGCGGTGCTGGCCGGCTCGGGCTCGGTCAAGCCGGTCTATTGCACCAACCCGATGTCGTTTGCGGCGCCCGCCGCCGATGGCGCGCCGCTGGTCATCGACCAGTCGTCGAGCGCCACCGCCTTCGTCAACATCCGCAAGGCGGCCGAGGACGGCAAGAAGATCCCCGAAGGCTGGGCGCTGGACGCCAGCGGCAATCCGACCACCGATCCGGCCGCGGCCATGAAAGGCGCCATGCTGGCCTTCGGTGGCCAGCGCGGCGCCAACATCGCGCTGATGGTCGAAGTCCTGGCGGCCGGCCTGTCGGGCGCCAACTGGTCGCTCGACGCCCCCTGGTTCACCGGCGGACCGGACAGCCCGGGAACCGGCCTGTTCGTGCTCGCCGTCGAGCCAAAACTGCTCGATCCGGATTTCGAACAGCGCATGAAGGACCAGCTCGACCGGCTGCGCCGGCGCTTCGGCGTCCATGTGCCGGGCCGAGCCCGCGCCGAAGCGGCGGAAAAGGCGCAGGCCCGCGGCATCAACGCTCCCAAGGCCGTGGTGCAGCGCATTTCCGAATTCGCCGAGCGCTATTCGAGCTGAAGCAGTCTCGTCCAGGAGTTCGACTTGGATATTCCGAAAATGACCTGGACCAGGCTGGATCATCTGAAGGACGATCCGCCTCTTTTTCGCGGATCGCTGTTTCGTTACCGGAAGATGGCGTCCATAGAGGAAGTCATCGACTACATGCTTTTTGAAACGCATGAGGCGTCAGGCCTGGGTCTGGTTCGCGATTCCGGCTATGGAGCAGGCAACGTCCTCGTATTTCTTCCGGCAGAGGCGAAGGTCCCGGGCAAGGTGGTGGCCATTTCGCCCGAATGGCTGAGGCACAATTGGCAAAATTGCGTCGATAGCGAATCCACCCCCGACCAGGTCTGGGTTTGCCTGGCTGGTCGCCCGGCACCAGACAAACTGCCCGAAGAATAGCTTTTCGCAGCACCGCCCGTTGAACCTTTTCGGGCGCGGCAGCGACCAATAGCTGCCGGGTCGGGTTTGCCCGGTCGGTGTCTTCTGTCGAATGCGTTTAGGGCCGGGGCGGGCGTATGCCGTCTCAGGTCAGCCGCCTCGAGCCCTGTCTCGACCGTTGCGTCACCCGGAAAACCCCGCTTCGGCGGGGTTTTCTGCGTCTTACGCTAAGCGCGGTAAACATGACGGTGAAAGTTAACTTTTGTTAACTTGACTTGCCGGGAGCCATCGGGCGTTTGCTAGGGGTCATCACACAACAACAGGAGCTACGATGTCCGTAACCACCGACGCTTCCCGCGGCAGACTGATCATCCCGGTGTTTGGCCGCCTGTATTCGTCGTTGCATGACGGCGTGGAAACCCTGCTTCGCGTCGTCGCCGGCGGGTTTCTCACCATCCACGGCTCGCAGAAGATCACCAACCCTTTCGGCGCCGCCGAAATGGTCGAAGGTCTCGGCTTCTATCCCGGTGCGTTCTGGTCATTGCTTTTGTCCTGCACCGAATTCTTCGGCGGCATTTTGATCGCCATCGGCCTGTTGACCCGCCCGGCCGCCTTTGCCGGCATGTTCGTGCTGCTGGTCACCGTCTGGTTCCACTGGATCACTGTCGGCCAGGGCTTTTCCGGCGCTGAAAAGTCGCTTTTGTGGGCGGCAATCCTGCTGTTCTTCGTCATCCGCGGCGGCAACCGCCAATCGGTCGATGCGCGCATCGGCAAGGCGTTCTGAAAGGTGGGAAAATGGGGTGGCAGCGACGACGCGTCACCCTTTGCCTTTGGCCCAAAACGGACTATGAAACGGCTTCAGCCAAGCTTTCGAGCGCCGGAGCCAGCCATGACCGAAATCCTGCAAATCCCCAAGCTCGTGGTCGTCTTCGGCGGCTCCGGGTTTGTCGGCCGCCACATCGTGCGGGCGCTGGCCAAGCGCGGCTACCGCATCCGGGTGCCGGTGCGCCGGCCCGATCTCGCGGGCCATCTGCAGCCGCTCGGCAATGTCGGCCAGATCCAGCCTGTGCAGGCCAATGTGCGCATGCGCTGGTCGGTCGATCGCGCCGTGCAGGGCGCCGACCACGTCATCAACCTTGTCGCCATCCTGCATGAGAGCGGTCGGCAGAAGTTCAACACCGTGCACGAATTCGGCACCCGCGCCGTGGCCGAGGCAGCGCGCTCGGTCGGCGCCGGCCTCACCCATATTTCGGCGCTGGGCGCCAACCTTAACGCCGAGTCCGACTATGCCCGCACCAAGGCGCTCGGTGAAAAGGCCGTGCTGGAGACCATCCCCGATGCCGTCATCTTCCGTCCCTCGATCAATTTCGGGCCGGAGGACAGCTTCTTCAACCGCTTCGCTGAAATGGCGCGCTATTCGCCGGTGCTGCCGCTGATCGGCGGCGGCCACACCAAATTCCAGCCGGTCTATGTCGGCGATGTCGCCGAGGCGGTGGCGCGCTCGGTCGAAGGCAAGGTCCAGGGCGGCCAGATCTATGAGCTCGGCGGGCCGCAGGTGCTGACCTTCAAGGAATGCATGGAAGAGTTGCTCACGGTCATCGAACGCAAGCGGCTCCTGGTGCCGGTGCCGTGGTGGGTCGCCAATCTGCAGGCCTCGGTCCTCGGCCTGCTGCCCAATCCGCTGCTGACCAAGGACCAGGTGCTGCAGCTGCGCGAGCACAACATCGTCTCGGAGGCGGCGACCAAGGAGAACAGGACGCTTGCCGGCCTCGACATCCAGCCGCATTCGATTGGCACCATCCTGCCGAGCTACCTCTGGCGCTTCCGCGCCGCCGGCCAGTTCCAGCGCAAGCCCGCAGGGATCGCGTAACCAAGGCGTCGCGCCGTCAAACGCGGCGCGTGACCTGCATCGGCAGGCCGCCCTGCGGCTGCGTCGTCAATTTCTGCACCGGCCACGGCTTGGTTTCCGCCGTCACATCGAAGCGGAAGCGCGACAGCATGATGGCGAGCGCAATGATCGCCTCCTGCATGGCGAAACTGGCGCCGATGCAGATGCGCGGCCCGGCGCCGAACGGCAGATACTGGAAGCGGTCGATCTTCTCGCGATTTCCCGGATGGAACCGCTCCGGCATGAAGGCGTCGGGCCTGTCCCACAGTTTCCTGTGCCGGTGCACGACCCAGGGCATAACCAGCACGGCGGCGCGCTTGGGCAGCACCAGATCGTTCCACGTCTCCGTCTCGATCGGCTCGCGGTTGATCGACGGCGCCGGCGGATAGAGCCGCAGCGCCTCCTCAAAGGCGGCGCGGGTGAACGGCATGGCGTCGAGCCATTTCGTCGGGTCGGGTTCGCGTGCCAGCACGGAATCGATTTCGCGCTCGATTTTTTCGCGCTCCCACGGCGCTTCGGCCAGGCAATAGAGCGTCCAACCGAGGGCGCGCGCCGTGGTCTCGTGGCCGGCGCCGATGAAGGTGATGATGTTGTCCTCGACCTCGGCGCGCGTCAGCCCGTCCGGGCCTTCGGCCCGCAGCAGAAGCGTCAGGAAATCCTGCGGCGCGGTGTCGGGGTCTCGCTTCAGCCGCTCCTCGCGCATCTTGACCGTATCGGTGACGATCTTGCGGAAGTACGCCATGGTCTTGCGGCCGCGGATGCGGGTCAGCCGTGGCAGCCATTCGGGCGCGCGCAACAGATCGAGCGGATCGACGCGCCCCATGGTCTCGAACAGGCGATCGATCTCCCCGGCGAAGCTGCCAGGCTCACCAGCGATCTCGCCGGAAAACAGCGTTTCGGCCAGGATATCGTAGGTAAGCAGCGTCATGTCATGGGCGATATCGGACATACCGCCACTCTCGTAGCGGGTGACGAACTGCATCGTGCGGCGCAGCATCGGCTCGGCGAAACCGAAGATGTGACGCGGCGTGAACACCGGCGCGATCGCCTTGCGCGAGCGCTTCCACACCTCGCCCTCTGCGGTCAGCAGGCCGTCACGCAGGATCGGGCGCAAGATCATCTGGCGCACCGTCGCCATCTTGTAGTTCTTGGCGTTGTCGATCAGCACATGGCGGATGAGGCCCGGATCGTTGGCGATGATCAGGTGCCCGCCGATGCCATTCGCCGATATCCAGGGTTCGTTGTAGGTGTGCTCGCCCCACAGTTCGAGCGGATTGCGGTAAACGATCCGCATCATCTCCAGCGTCGAAGGCGGCGTCGTGCGCGGCTTGGGCGCCGGCGGCACGAAGGGAGCGGGCTGCGTGTCCATGAGGTACTCCGCTGATGCCTCAATGTAGTGGCTGGCAATCGGGGCGTCCATGTGACCGAAGGGCAAGCCGGAAAGTGGCAGCGCGGGCTTGCGTCGACAGATAGTGTGTTCATCGGATCGTGACCGCCTGTGAAACGGCTGCGCCTTGTCCGGTAGGACACTCTGCAGTAGGGCACAGTCACCAACAGATACTAAAAACCGCCCAGGAGAGCCCGCCTTGAAGCACCAGCTGAGCATCATCATAGGCAGCACGCGGCCCGGCCGTGCCGGGCCGGTCTTCGCCCACTGGCTGGAGGGATTTGCGCGCGAACACGGCAAATTCGAACCGGTGCTGACCGACATTGCCGCATTCCAGCTGCCGGTTCTGGACGAACCGCATCACCCGAGGCTCGGCAATTATCAGAACGACCACACCAAAGCCTGGTCGAAGGCCATCGATGCCGCCGACGCCTTTGTGTTCGTGGCGCCGGAGTACAATTATTTCGTCGCGCCGGCGATCGTCAACGCCATCGACTACCTCCTCCGCGAATGGAAATACAAGCCATCAGCGATCTTCAGCTATGGCGGCGTCTCCGGCGGCCTGCGTGCCGCGCAAGCGCTCAAGCCGCTGCTGACCTCGGTCGGCATCATGCCGATCCCCGAAGGTGTCGCGCTGCCGCTCTACCAGAAACTGCTGGAGAGCGACGGCTCCTTCAAGGCCAGCGAGCAGGTGCAGGGCGGAACCAAAGCCATGCTGGACGAGCTGTCGCGCTGGAGCGAGGCGCTGAAGCCGATGCGGGCGGCGTAAAGCAGCCGGTTTTCGGCCCCGGCTTGCTCATGCCATAAAGAGATGGAATGGTCGGCAGGTGACTGAGCCGGGGGCGGTTCGACTTGCGGTTTTTGTTTGCCTTGCTGCTGATGCTTGCGACCACCGCGACCGCGGTGGCGGAGCGGCGCGTGGCGCTGGTCATTGCCGATGACGACTATCGGCTGGTGCGGAAGCTCTCCAATCCGGTCAATGACGGCGAGGCGATGGAAGCGGCGCTGAAGAAGCTTGGCTTCGAAGTTACTCTCGAAACCAATCGCGACCTCAGGCGCATGCGCCGCGCGCTCGACGATTTTCGCGAGGACGCCAAGGGCGCCGATGTGGCGCTGGTGTATTTTTCCGGCCATGGCGTCGAAATCTCAGGCGATAACCGGCTGTTGCCGGTCGACGCCGATGCCTCCTCGCTCGACCAGCTGGAAAAGACCAGCCTGCCGCTGGAAGAGGTGCGCGACGCGGTTGCCGCCACTGCCAAGGTCGGGCTGATCGTGCTCGATGCCTGCCGCAGCGATCCGTTCTCCGGGACTAGCGGCGACGGGCGCGGCGCGACATCGCTGATCAAGGATCTGGTGGACAAGGTCAAGCCGGGTCTCGGGCGCATCGGCAAGGCGGAAAACATCCTGTTCGCCTTTTCGGCGGCGCCCGGCGAGACGGCCGCCGACGGAACCGGCGCGAATTCGCCCTTCACAGCGGCGCTGACCAAATATCTCGGCACCGACGGGCTCGAGATACGCTCGGTGCTGACGCTGGTGCAGCAGGAGGTCTATGACCTCAGCCGCGGCAAGCAGTTGCCCTATGTCGAAAACGGACTGCCGAAGTTGTTCTTTGCCTCGGCGGCCAAGGAGCAGTTGCCGGAGCGCGAACGGCTGTTGCTCGCCATGGCCGACGTGACGCCCGAGATGCGCGGCGCGGTCGAACGGGTCGCCAGCGATGCCGATATGCCGCTGGCGCCGCTCTATGGCGCGCTGATCAGCACCGATACCAGCCATCTCTCCGGCGAAAGCCTGGACGCCCGGCTGCGCGAGGCGGCTGACGCTTTCGTCAAGGTGCGCGATGACATGAAGGCGTTCGCCGCCGACGACCCGAAGGTGGCCGACCTTCGCCGACAGGCCGAGCAGCAATTGTCGCTCGGCGCCTTCGACGGCGCACGCGTAATCCTCGCCAAGGCCGCCGATATCGACAATGTCTCGCGCAGCACGCTGAAGGACAAATTCGTCAGCCGAACCCTTTCCGAGGCCGCGACGCGCTTTCTGTCAGGCGGCGCGGCGCGCGCCAGCCTCGACTATGCCACCGCCATCAAGGACTATGAAACGGTGCTGTCGCTGTATGGCGAGGCCGGGCAGACCTCGCTCAGCCTGGAACAGGCCGACCGCCAGAGCCGCACGCTGGAAGAACTCGGCATCCTCTATACGACGGTCGGCAATGTCGAGGCGGCCGGCCGCGCCTTTACAGCACTGCTGGCCAATCTCGAGCAGCGGTCGCGCCAGGAGAGCGACCCCAGCGTCAAGCGTGACCTTGCCATCAGCCATATCAAGCTCGCCAACATAAAGATGGCGCAAGGTGACCTGCCGGCCTCGCTCGAAAACTATGAGGCGGCCAGGGACATGCTGCGGGATCTGACCGCAAAGGTCCGTGACAAAAAAGACTGGCTCGGCGATCTGGCCACGGCTAATGACAAGATCGGCAATGTGCTGGCGACGCAAGGTGATGTGGGTGCGGCAGCCCAGGCCTATCAGCAAAGCCTGGCCATCAAGCAGCAATTGGCCAATGCCGAGCCGAACAGCGTCTATTTGCTGCGCGACCTGACCATTACCTATGACGAAATCGGCGATCTTGCTCGTACCGCCGGCCAGTTGGATGGCGCCCAGACGGCATTTGAAGAGAGCCTGAGAATTCGGCTGGCACTGGCCGAGAATAAACCCGATGACCCCAGGCACCAGCACGCCGTCTCCGTCAGCTACACCAGAATCGGCGACGTTCTGCGTGAGCGTGGCGACGCTGCCGGTGCGCTCGACGCCTACAACAAGAGCCAGGTGATCGCCGAAGCGCTTGTGCGCCGCGACTCAAACGACACCGATTTGAAGCGCGACCTGTCGGTCGGTTACGCCAAGATCGGCAAAGCTTACAGCGACCAGAAGGATTGGCCGCTAGCGCTGGAGTCCTTCCAGCAGGCGCTGGCCACGGCGCGCGACCTTGCCGCCATCGATCCCGGCAACACGGACTGGCAGCGCGACCTGTCTGTGTGTCTCGAACAGGTCGCCGAGGTGCGTAGAGAGCAGGGCGATGCCAGCGGTGCTCTGCAAAACTATCAGGACAGTCTTGCTATAGCCGATCGGCTGGCCAAGCTCGATCCTGCCAATTCGAACTGGCAGCGCGATATGTCGATCACCTTGCAGAAGATCGGTTATCTGGAAACCGATCGACGTCACTTTGAGGGCTCCAAGGCGGCCTTCGAGGCCAGCCTCGCCATTGCCCAGAAATTGGCCCAGTCCGATCCGAACAATGCGATCTGGCAAATCGATCTGGCGCGCGCCTACGTCGCCTATGCCTATGTGGCGAGGGATCCGAAGGCGGCGCTGACCAAGGCGCTCAAGCTGACGCTGGAGCTCGACCGTACGGGACGGCTGGCGCCCGGAGACAAATTCATGATCAAATATTTGCGCAACCTTCTGGCCCATTCCAACGCCCGAAAAAAATAGCCGGCTGCCGGTTGGGGATTTAGGCTGGAAATCCCCGCAAACCTTGGAAAAGCCGCCTTTAGCGCCTATATCTAGGCGATATCAGAAGCGCGATTCGGGGCCGATTTTTCGCGCTGTATAAGCGGCATCTAGACAACAGGTTTTCATGAGCGATCAGAGCGACAACACCATCGGCGCCGAAGCCGAATACGGCGCCGATTCCATCAAGGTTTTGAAGGGGTTGGACGCCGTCCGCAAGCGGCCGGGCATGTATATCGGCGACACCGATGACGGCTCGGGCCTGCATCACATGGTCTATGAGGTGGTCGACAACGCCATCGACGAGGCGCTGGCCGGCCATGCCGACCTGGTGACGGTGACGCTCAATCCCGACGGTTCGGTCACCGTTATCGACAATGGCCGCGGCATTCCGACCGATATCCACACTGGCGAGGGCATTTCGGCGGCCGAAGTGATCATGACGCAGCTGCATGCCGGCGGCAAATTCGACCAGAATTCCTACAAGGTGTCCGGCGGCCTGCACGGCGTCGGCGTCTCGGTGGTCAATGCGCTGTCGGCCTGGCTGAAGCTGAAAATCCGCCGCAACGGCCAGATTTTCGAAATGAGCTTCACGCACGGCAATTCCGATGCGCCGCTGAAGGCCACCGGCAGCTACGAGCAGGACAAGCAGCCCGGCACCTATGAAGGCCGCAGCGGTTCCGAGATCACCTTCTTTCCGTCGTCCGAAACCTTCACCATGGTCGAGTTCGATTTCGCCACGCTGGAACACCGGCTGCGCGAGCTTGCCTTCCTGAATTCGGGTGTGCGCATCATCTTGACCGATGCCCGCCATGCTGACGTCGTGCGCCACGAGTTGCACTATGATGGCGGGCTGGAAGAGTTCGTCAAATATCTCGACCGGGTCAAGAAACCGCTGATCGACAAGCCGATTGCCATCAAGGCGGAGCGCGACGGCATCACCGTCGAAGTGGCGATGTGGTGGAACGACAGCTACCACGAGAACGTGCTGGCCTTCACCAACAACATCCCGCAGCGCGACGGCGGCACCCATCTGGCCGGTTTCCGTGGCGCGCTGACGCGCCAGATCACCGGCTATGGCGAGTCCTCGGGTCTGACCAAGAAGGAAAAGGTGGCGCTGATCGGCGACGATTGCCGCGAAGGTTTGACGGCGGTGCTGTCGGTCAAGGTTCCCGATCCGAAATTCTCCTCACAGACCAAGGACAAGCTGGTCTCGTCCGAGGTGCGTCCGGTGGTCGAAGGCCTGGTCAACGAGGCACTCGGCACCTGGCTGGAAGAACACCCGACCGAAGGCAAGGTCGTCATCGACAAGGTGATCCAGGCGGCCGCGGCGCGCGAGGCGGCGCGCAAGGCGCGCGACATCACCCGCAAGAGCTCGCTCGGCGTCACCTCGCTGCCCGGCAAGCTGGCCGATTGCCAGGAACGCGACCCGGCGAAATCCGAAATCTTCATCGTCGAGGGTGACTCCGCCGGCGGTTCGGCCAAGGGCGGCCGTTCGCGGCAGAACCAGGCGATCCTGCCGTTGCGCGGCAAGATCCTCAATGTCGAGCGCGCGCGCTTCGACCGCATGCTCGGCTCCGAGATGATCGGCACGCTGATCACCGCGCTCGGTACCTCGATCGGCAAGGACGAGTTCAACGCCGACAAATTGCGCTACCACAAGATCATCCTGATGACCGACGCCGACGTCGACGGCGCCCATATCAGGACCTTACTGCTGACCTTCTTCTTCCGGCAGATGCCGGAGCTGATCGAGCGCGGCCATCTCTACATCGCCCAGCCGCCGCTCTACAAAGTGACGCGGGGCAAAAGCTCGCAATACATCAAGGACGAGAGCGCCTTCGAGGAGTTCCTGATCGGCTCCGGGCTGGAGGAGGCGTCGCTGACACTCGCCTCCGGCGAAGCGCGGGCCGGACAGGATCTGCGCGGGTCCATCGACGACGCGCTGGCGGTGCGCCAGCTGATCAACGGGCTGCACACGCGCTACAACAGGGGCGTGGTCGAACAGGCGGCGATTGCCGGCGCGCTCAATGCCGATGTGCTCAACGATCTTGGCCGCGCCAACGCCATGGCCGAACGCGTCGCCCAGCGCCTCGACATCATTGCCGAGGATACAGAGCGCGGCTGGACCGGCCGGCTGTCGACCTCCAACGAAGGTGTCGGCGGCTATGTCTTCGAGCGCACGGTGCGCAGCGTCAAGGAGTTCGCCCAGCTCGATGCCGGGCTGATCAATTCGGCCGACGCACGCCAGCTCGACCGCTATGCGCCGCGCCTCACCGAGGTCTATGGCGAGCCGCCGGTGCTGCGCCGCAAGGATGTCTCCGAAACCATTTCGGGGCCGCTGGCGCTGCTCAATGCGGTGTTTGCGACGGGCCGCAAAGGCTTGACCATGCAGCGCTACAAGGGCCTCGGCGAGATGAACGCCGAGCAGCTGTGGGAAACCACGCTCGACCCGAATGTGCGCTCGCTGCTGCAGGTCAAGGTCAATGACGCGACCGATGCTGACAGCTTGTTTTCGCGGCTGATGGGCGACGAGGTCGAACCGCGGCGCGAATTCATCCAGGACAACGCGCTGTCGGTAGCCAATCTGGATATTTGAGGCCTGAGACTTCCTATCGTTTCGTCATCCACGGGCGGAGCAAGGAGCGTAGCGACGCGGCGCAGACCCTAGGATCCATGCCGTAACATTAAGGCATTGAAAACAGTGCAGAATTCTGCCTCGCTGCACCCTTCGATCGAGGTCACGGAATGGATCCTAGGGTCTTCGCGACGGAGCTTCGCTCCTGCTTCGCCCTAGGATGACGAAGTCGGGAAGGCTTCGGCCAATCTCCACCGATGAACCGCTCTCGACACCGCCGCTCAGCTCGGCTCAAGCCTGCGGCCGAGATCGACGGCGTCGCGCAGCACTTGCAGATGCGAGCGCGGCACTGCGCCTGCTGGCGGGGCGACCTCGTCGCCGGTTGCCGTCGATGACCAATAGAGCGTGTGGGTGAAGACGCGGCCGAGCGAGCTGTGCAGCTCGACCTGGATATTCTCGACGCCGGGGCCGAAATTTTCCGTCATCGGTCCCGAAATAGGATCGCCTGTCGCCCAGCCATTGCCGTGATCGAAGACGTTGGTCCAGCGCGTTGCCGCAAACACCGCGCCATGATGCACCGCGCGCTGCGCCTTGCCTGCGGGGCTGTGACCCTCCTGATAAAGCACGGTGCCGCCGGCCTGCCCGCCATCGGCAATCGGCGGGCACGCCGAGAACAGCCGCTCGGCGAGGCCGCGCCGGAATTCGGCGAGATTGTAGGTCACCAGAAACTCGCTGTGGGAGAGCGGACTGCCAAGCGTGACGAAATCGCTGATCTTCCATGGCAGTGGATGGTCCGCGTCTTTGGCCCGGAGCTGCCGATACAGCTCCCACTGCTCGCGTCGAAAGCCGGCGAGGTCGTTGATGCCCGTGGGCCACGTTGAGCCATCGGAACCGAGCGTTGCGTTGTCGATGGCTTCGACCGCTTCCAGTTTCGCCTTGTCGCGGACGGCTTCCAGTCTTCGCGGCCGGAACTCGGCCCACAAGATCTGCAGCAGATCATAGGCGATGATCGACCCCAGGCTGTGCGAGACGAGCACAATGCGGTCGTAAGCATCGTCCTTCATGAGCGTCTTGAGCAGCGTCAGGCCGCGGTCGCGGATCAAGGCCCGCTTCTCGATCGTCGCCGCTTCGGCGCGCACATAGGCGGCGACGTCGCCGAAATAGGGAAGGGCGAACTGGTCCACTGCCCAGATGACAAAAGAGGCGAGAGCGGTGATCACGAGGCCGGTAGCCACGGACAAAGCCTGCTGCCAGATCGACGTCGCCAGCACCAGTGCCGCGCCGAGAATGAGGATGACGATCAAAAGCGTGGCGGCATAGAGCTTGCGGGCGTCGGGCGGAATATCGGCGGGCTTGCGCCACAACAGGTTCGTCACCCAGGCGGCCAGCCGTCCGCGCGTCGTGCCTTGCGTGATGTCGGCCCAATAGAGTTCGTAGAAATCGGTGCGGCGGCCATCGACATCGTAAGGCGTGGTGATGCGGCGCAACTCGTGCGACTTGGTCCGGCTGTCGGGCGTGATCCAGCTTTGGTTAATCGTGGTGTCGGGCTGGGCCGGATCAGGGATCCGGGCGTAAGGCGGAGCACGGGTGGGATCGCCGCTCCAGACCGCCTGAACAAAGCCGCGCAGCGTATCCATAGGCCGCTGCTCACCCATGCCATGCACGATCACCACCGCCTGGCTGAGCTTGTGCGGGGCTTTTTTGGAAGCCGGCGATGCGACAGCTGTAGGCACCAACGTCTCCGTTGACGAGATCCTGCCGAGAGGCCGGGATTGTTTCCATGCTAGCCCGGGATGCCTCCCCGAGCCAACAATACACCGCAACCAATGTGGAACTCCGTGAACCAATCCACACTTTTGCAGTCTTGGCTCGTGCCAGCGCGCCAAATGGCGCATCGGCCGGCGCGTCGGCCAATGCCGGCGGCGCATCGGCTGACAATGGGATGTCCTATCTCGTGGATTCGCTGTTTCGCCCGGCGGACGCCAGCAAGCTGGCGGCTGTCAATCCGGATTGCGACGCCGCCGCGGTCGGCCAGGCCTCGCGCATCCTTCATCGACAGTGCCGCGGCAGCCCTCGGCGGCAGGCAGCGCGATGATGAGGAAGCGCTGTTCGTCCCAGTCGCTGAACCGCCTGCGCTCTTTAAAGCAGGAAGCCCGGCCGCAGGGCCGGGCTTTTCGTTCGCTAAAAACGCAGCGGCGTCAGTGATCCATCCCCTTGACGATTTCCTCGGTCATCTTCTTGTTTGCCAGGCGAATATGCCGATGGCACCGGAGCAGCCGTCAAGAGAGGGAAGCGGGCTCAAGCGGGCGCGAAAAGATCCGCGAAGCCCACAAACGGCTTCAGCGGGCAGTACCGCACGTCAAGCAACGCTTCGTCAACATAGGGCAGGGACTCGACGAAGCTCCTGACCTCGTCCATCGTGCTCGTCTCCATTTCCAGTACCGCGCCGCCTCCCTCCAGCAACCCATGGATCGCACGCACGGAACCGGCGGCGATGCCCGCCCAGGCAGCCAGAAGCTCTGCCCGGTGAAGCCTTGCCAGGCCGTCTGTGGCGGCACCTGGCCGTCTGGTCAATATCACGACGGTCTTCATATCACGCCCCAATATCTGCAGTTTGAGGAGCCGTCTCAACCGATCGCCGGGCAAATTGCCTGCCCGCAATATGCGCCAGCAATCCGCTTTGACCTGCGGCAACATCACTGGCCAGGACGTGGGCGTCCGGATAGTCCCCCCCGTTTTGCGACCGGAAGGGGATGAGTGGATCCTCGAAAAGACCTTCGAGACGAAGGCGCCATTCATCGTCCGCTGCAGCCACGCCTTGGACCGTGATGCTTCCGGTTCCATAGACCGCATGGGTGGGCAGCACGCCCATGCCGGGGAAGAACAGGGTGCCGTGGGTGATGGGGAAGAGCAGTTGCTCGAGCGGCCCGTTGATGCCTCGCGGCGAATAGTCCTTCTCCGGACCGCCGACCATCACGGATAACATTGCCCGTTTGCCCTTGAGGGCACCATCGCCGTAGCGATACTTGTTGCCGGCACCCTTGAAGCCATACGCCAGGCCGTATGCAAAGACACGGTCGACCCAGCCCTTGAGGATCGCCGGCATACCGAACCACCAAAGCGGAAACTGCAGTATCACCGCGTCAGCGGCCAGGATTTTTTCTTGTTCGGCCTCGACGTCCGAGGTCTGCAGCCCGTTGCCATAGGCATGCTCGGACTCGGTAATAAACCCAAGCCGGCTCGTGTCGAGGCGGGACGGAAAGTCATGTTCATCGAACGTGGCCTTCCAGTTCATGCGGTACAGGTCCGACAGCAGGACTTTGTGCCCTTGCCCCTCAAGGGCCTCGACACCGACGCTGACGAGGTGGTGGGTTAGCGATGTGGGTTCGGGTTGCGCATGAACGATGAGAACCGTCTTCTTCATGATTTCATTCTCCACTTGAGACCGCTGGGATGAAAGGAGCCGCTTTGTAGTTCCTGCCTACTGCAGCCGGAGCGCACAGCTGGGCCGCCTTTTCATTCGGCATGGGGAGTTTCCATTGCCTTGAGCTATGTTGGAAATCGCGAAAATATTGAGCTACCATCCAAGCCATGGATAGCAAACGCCTCGACCTGAACCTGCTGATCACCCTGGAAGCGTTGCTGGTCGAGCAGAACGTGACCAAGGCGGCCGCGCGCCTGCACCTCAGTCAACCGGCGGTAAGTGCCCAGCTCAATCGCCTCAGGCATGTGTTCGACGACCCGCTGCTCATTCCCGTGCAGCGGGGGATGACGCCGACCGCCAAGGCGATCGAACTGCTCGGCCCATTGCGCCATGCCCTTGATCACGTCCGCGCAACCGTGGCCACGAACCGAAACTTCGACCCATCAAAGGCCCGGTTGACGGTCACCATCGCCTGCACGGACTATCTGCAGGCAGCGATCATCAGACCGCTTGTCATGAAACTCAGGACGAGTGCGCCCGGGGTGCGTGTGGCGATGCGCAATCTTGATTTGCCGCAACTGGAAGCACAGATGGGGCGCGGCGATGTCGACCTGGCGCTGATGACGCCGCAGGCCGCGCCGCCAAGTCTTCGCACGAGGCACCTGTTCGACGATCGCTATGTGCTGATCGGGCGTCGTGACCATCCGCAGCTGCAGGATCGGATCACGGTCAAGGAATATGCTCGAATGGAGCACGTGATCGTGTCCCTGATCGGAGGTGATTTCATCACCCCGGTTGACACCGCCATGGCGGCGCTTGGACACAGTCGCAACGTCGTGCTGTCGGCGGCTTCATTCCTGCTCGTTCCCGAGATCGTGGCTCGGTCTGACTTTGTGGCGCTGGTCCCCGAACAGCTGGTCCACGACCGAACCGACGAGTTGAAGCTGATCGATTGCCCGTTTCCCGTGGAAGGGTTCGCGGTGGGCATGGTGTGGCACGAGCGCGGTCACGGACATAGCGGCCAACGCTGGATTCGGGAGGCCATTGTCTCGATGATCAACGCTTGGACCAGCGAGCGCGGTAGTGTTGCCGCGAACGCCGGCCACCGGTGACGATGGAGGGACCAATCGTTTTCGTGAATTCCTAAAAGCGCGTCGCGTCGAAACGGATACATGCGACGCGCTTTAGGCTTTTGTTTTTATGCATGTCGTTGTCCCAAAACCGAGGTCACTTTT
Source organism: Mesorhizobium sp. WSM4306 (assembly GCF_007003975.1). Lineage (GTDB taxonomy): Bacteria > Pseudomonadota > Alphaproteobacteria > Rhizobiales > Rhizobiaceae > Mesorhizobium. Next base: position 41,782 of record NZ_VFTC01000013.1, on the reverse strand, counting down.
GGGCGACATGTATTAAACTGCATCCTTCATTTGTGAGCGATGCTTATCGGCCCCGGTGGGATCAGTGATCCATCGCCTTGACGATTTCCTCGGTCATCTTCTTGGCGTCCCCGAGCAGCATCATGGTGCCGTCCTTGTAGAACAGCGTGTTGTCGATGCCGGCATAGCCGGAACCGAGCGAACGCTTGACGAACAGGCAGGTGCGGGCCTTGTCGACGTCGAGGATCGGCATGCCGTAGATCGGCGACGACTTGTCGTCGCGAGCGGACGGGTTGGTGACGTCGTTGGCGCCGATGACATAGGCGACGTCGGCCTGCGCGAATTCGGAGTTGATGTCCTCGAGCTCGAACACCTCGTCATAGGGCACGTTGGCTTCGGCCAGCAGCACGTTCATGTGGCCGGGCATGCGGCCGGCGACCGGATGGATAGCGTATTTCACATCGACGCCATTGGCTTTCAGCTTGTCGGCCATTTCGCGCAGCGCATGCTGCGCCTGGGCGACCGCCATGCCGTAGCCCGGCACGATGATGACCTTCTGCGCGTTCATCATCAAATAGGCGGCGTCGTCGGCCGAGCCCTGCTTGACCGTGCGCTCGATGCCGTCATCGGCCACTGCCGCGGTCTCGCCGCCGAAGCCACCGAGGATGACCGAGATGAACGACCGGTTCATGCCTTTGCACATGATGTAGGACAGAATCGCGCCGGACGAGCCGACCAGCGCGCCGGTGATGATCAGCGCCAGATTGCCGAGCGTGAAGCCGAGCGCGGCTGCCGCCCAGCCGGAATAAGAATTCAGCATCGAGACGACGACCGGCATGTCGGCGCCGCCGATCGGGATGATGAGCAGGACGCCGAGCAGCAGCGACGCGGCGACGATCAGCCAGAACACCAGCTTCGCCTCGGTGATAACCAGCAGCACGATCAGCACGATCAGCGCGATCCCGAGCACGGCGTTGATGACATGGCGGCCGCCGATCATGATCGGCTTGCCCGACATGCGGCCATCGAGCTTCAGGAAGGCGATGACCGAGCCGGTGAAGGTGATGGCGCCGATGGCGACGCCAAGGCTCATCTCGATCAGCGCCTGGGCGTGGATGTCGCCACTGGTGCCGATGCCAAAGCTTTCCGGCGCGTAGATGGCGGCAGCGGCCACCATGACGGCGGCGAGGCCGACCAGCGAGTGGAAAGCGGCGACCAGCTGCGGCATTGAGGTCATGGCGATGCGGCGCGCGGTGACGGCGCCAACGCCGCCGCCGATGGCCAGACCAAGCACGATCAGGCCGAAGCCGGGGGCCGAAGGCACGGCCAGAGCAAGCGTGGTGGCAATGGCGATGCCCATGCCGATCATGCCGTACAGATTGCCCTGGCGGCTGGTGGTCGGATGCGACAGGCCGCGCAGCGCCATGATGAACAGGACGCCGGAGACCAGATAGAGGAAGGACGCGAAGTTGGCGTTCATGGCGCTCTACTTGTCCTTCTTCTTGTACATCGCCAGCATGCGCTGGGTGACCAGGAAGCCGCCGAAGATGTTGACCGAGACCAGCATCAGCGCGACGAAGCCGAAACCGGTGGCAATGCCCGAGGCCGAGATGCCGACAGCCAGCAGCGCGCCGACGACGATGACCGAGGAGATGGCGTTGGTGACGGCCATCAGCGGCGTGTGCAGTGCCGGGGTCACCGACCAGACAACGTAATAGCCGACGAAGATCGCCAGCACGAAGATGGCAAAGCGGAAGACGAAGGGATCGATGGCCCCGCCCGATAGCGCGTGCGCGGCGTTGCCGGCGGCCTCGGCGCCGGCTGGCGCATTGGCGAGATCCTGCACCGCGAGGCGGACAGCGGCAGTGGCTTGATCGAGCTGGTCGAGGGCTTTCTGCAGGGCGTCCATCACGCGGTCCCTTTCGACTTAGACGAGGGCGACTTGGCAGCGGCAGGCTTCTTCGCCGCTGCCTTCTTCGGCGCCGGTTTGGCGTCAGCGATCATGATTGTCGCGGGAATGGCCGCCGGCTCGGTGCGCGGCGCCTCGGTCGCCTTGGCGAAGTTCGGATGCACGACTTGGCCAGCATCGGTGAGCATGGTCGCCTTTACCAACTCGTCGTCGCGCTTGATCGAAAGCTGCTTGGTCGCCTTGTCGACCAGCGTCTCGACGAAGGCGAACAGGTTGCGGGCGTAGAGCAGCGAGGCCGATGCAGCAACGCGGCCGGGAACGTTGAGATGACCAACGATTTTCACGTCATTGGCCGTGGTCACCACCTGACCTGGGACCGCGCCCTCGACATTGCCGCCGCGCTCGACGGCGAGGTCGACGATCACCGAGCCCGGCTTCATCGAGGCTACCATCGCCGCCGACACCAGTTTCGGCGCCGGACGGCCGGGGATCAGCGCCGTGGTGATGACGATGTCCTGCTTGGCGATGTGCTCAGCGGTGAGCGCTGCCTGCTTGGCCTGATATTCCTTAGACATTTCCTTGGCATAGCCGCCGGCGGTCTCGGCCGCCTTGAACTCCTCGTCCTCGACGGCGAGGAATTTTGCGCCGAGCGAGGCGACCTGTTCCTTGGCGGCGGGGCGAACGTCGGTGGCGGTGACGACTGCACCCAGCCGGCGCGCTGTGGCGATCGCCTGCAGGCCGGCGACGCCGACACCCATGATGAAGATTTTTGCGGCCGGCACGGTGCCCGCCGCCGTCATCATCATCGGCAGCGCCCGGTCATACTCCGATGCGCCATCGATCACCGCCTGATAGCCGGCAAGGTTGGCCTGCGAGGACAGCACGTCCATCGACTGGGCGCGGGTGATGCGTGGCATGAACTCCATCGAGAAGGCGGTGACGCCGGCCTTGGCTAGGGCCGCGACCGCAGCGTCATTGCCATAGGGATCCATGATGGCGATGACCGCAGCACCCGATTTGTAGCCCTTCAGCTCGGCATCCGTCGGCCGGCGCACCTTCAGCACCACATCGGCCTTGCCGGCGTCCGCGGCCTTGCCGATCGCCGCGCCCGCCTTGGCGAACTCGTCATCGGGAATGCGCGACCTGGCGCCGGCGCCGGCCTCGACAACGACGTCGAACCCCAACGCCGCAAGTCGCTTCACCGTATCGGGCGAAGCAGCAACACGCGGCTCGTTAGCGTCGAGCTCACGAGGGATGAAAACCGTCTGTCCCACCGCATGATCCTTTCGGCTGGAACCTTACTTTCCGCACGGCGGCAGCCGGCTCTCCGGCGGCGCCGTGGACAAAAAGCTGGAAAATCTATCGGAGAATGAAGGCGCCGGCAGCCAGGATCAGCACGAACAGGATGGTCGCCGAGAAGAAGCCGCCCGCAAAGAAGCCGAATGCCATCGCGATGAGAAGGCCAAGGCAGAAAAGCGAACCGTATTTGGCCAGTGCCAGGAAGCCATGATAGGTCCGGTCGTGTTCGGTATAGTCCATCTTCGCGCCCAGTTCGACAGGACCGGTCGGCGTGTGATCAGCCATAGGAATACCCCTTCGAAGACATCTTTGAGGCACATAGCGAAAAGCCGGGCCAAGAGCAATGGCGCTATTGCCGCACGACCAGTGACAACAGCCTCAAAGGAATGTTGAAAGCGCTGTCATCGTGGGCGCGCCGCCGCCTGTTTCGCCCCATCCCTGGCGATGCAGGGAACGGTCCGACGTTTGATGGTATCGTTCAACGCCCTAGCGTTTGTCCTATGGCAGTTCCGACCGGAAAACCGCTAGGCTCCTCCTCGAATTGCCGTTGACGATTTGCTGGACGGATGAAGCGCCATGATCTCGCTGACACGGACATTTGACTGGTATGGCACTGGCATTGCCTGGGGCACGACCGGTTCCGGCTCGCCGCTGGTGCTGGTGCACGGCACGCCGTTTTCCTCGCATGTCTGGCATAGGGTCGCGCCCGAGTTGGCTCGCGATTACACGCTCTATTTCTATGATCTTCCCGGCTACGGTCGCTCGGAAAAACGGGAAGGCCAGGACGTTTCGCTAGGCATTCAGAATAAGGCGCTGGCGGCAATGCTAGCCTTCTGGAAGCTCGATCGGCCGAAGGTCATTGCCCATGATTTCGGCGGCGCCACGGCCTTGCGCGCGCACCTGATCGACGGTTGCGACTATGAGCGGCTGCTGCTGATCGACCCGGTTGCGGTGCGACCCTGGGGCTCGCCCTTTGTCCAGTATGTCCGGCAACATGAGGCCGCTTTCGCCGGCATGCCGGACTACATCCAGGCGGCGATCCTGAAAGCATACATTGCGGGCGCCGCACACAGGCCTTTATCCGACAGCGACCTGGGACCCTACATCGCGCCATGGACCGGGCCTGTGGGCCAGTCGGCTTTCTATCGGCAGATCGCCCAGATGGATCAGCGTTACACTGACGAAATCGAACCGCTTTTCCGTACATTCCGCTGCCCGGTGTCGTTGTTGTGGGGCGAGGAAGACCGCTGGATATCGCCCCGCAGCGGCGAGACGCTCTCAGCCATGCTTCCGGATTGCGCCTTGACGCTGGTTCCGGGCTCCGGCCATCTCATGCAGGAAGATGCACCGGAAGCGATCGTGGCCGCAGCCCTACGCTTCTTCGCCGTCTGACAGCTTCCTTCAGCCGGCGAGATGCGGGAACAGTCCGAGCAGTCCGACGACGATCAGATACAGCGCGACGATGTAGTTGAGGAGCCGCGGCATCACCAGGATCAGCACGCCGGCGATCAGCGAGATCAGCGGGGTGAGCGCGAGCGAGTGGATGGTCATGTCGGCATCCTTTCACGTGAACAATTCGCAGGAACCGCCTTTCAGGCAGGGCTACGGCAGCACCACGGACGCGGCGCCGCCGCCACGAGCGATAACGACGAAGCCACCGGAAAGGTCCATGGCGCGAGAATGAACATCCGTTCAGGCGGCGTCGCGGTAGTATTTCGCTGTTGGCATAATGGACAAAGGTGTCAGCCGGTTGATAGCCGGATTGCCAAACATCAGCCTTTGCTCCGTCGCTGTCGATCTGAAGAACGGCAACCGGTCGAGTATCCGTTGAACATTCTCTTCATTGCCGGGAATTTCGAACAATGCGAGCGGAGGGAGAACGCCCGGAAACACCTTGCCCCCGGTCCTCTGCGTGGCTCTGAAGAAGCGGGAATAAAAAGCGGAATGCTCCAACTTAATCGGGATAAACATCGCGGTCTGGCGAAAATAACAGTAGGCCGCCATGCAAATCCTGAGCGTCAGGAAAGGCAGCACTCCGGGCGCCGGCGCGCTGTCGGGATCTGTCGCGAAGCGGGTTCCGTCGATGAATGTTTCCCCGCGGGCAAGCCGGGGAAGCAATACTTCGGGATAAGCGTCGATCGAAGGCGAGTATGGCTGGTCACTGGAAATATAGTGGAGGCGCACTGTACTGACCAATTCGCCGTAGCAGTAGACACCGAACCGATAGGAATTGGGCAGATCGTCCCAGCGATCCTCGAACATGCCGCTGGCGATCGGGCCGCACATACCTGAGCGCAGATAGGACTTATAGCGGAGTCGGTAGATCGCCTCCAGATCTTCGCCCCCGGTAATGAGACGATATTCGACATGATCCAGCAATTGCATCATAGATCGGTTGAGCGCCGAGTCTATCCTCGCGCTGGCCTCAACCGACGCACTCTTCCTCGCAGTATCCATTGCCAGTCCTCGAAATTCCGCCTGGAAGTAGGCTATTCGAGTTGAAATGAGACACAAGCTGAAAATTCAACATTGCTTATTTACCGCTTGTTAACCTTAATGACCGCGGTCGTTCACCGATCTTGGACACGAAAAAGCAAATGGCGCAGCCGGTGTTTGCCTGATCCGGCCTGGCGGCGGTCATCGAAATTATTCTGAAGTCAGATCTTGAAAGCGCCAAGACGTTAGCGGGTTTGGACGACGCCTGAGCGGTTGTCATTTCGTCAAGTGAACAATGCTCTGTGTTTTTAAATGCAATTCCAGGTGGAGAACCGCTCACACTTTTGCTGGAATTGCTTTGCTCAGACGCAATTCCGGACGGAAAACCGCTTCACACTTTTCCTGGAATTGCTTTTGCTCAGACGCGATCCCAAACGGAAAACCGCTTCACACTTTTCCTGGAATTGCGTTTAGCTGGCTGTCCGTTTGCCGGCGATATGCAGGTCAGCGGCAAACGGCCATGTGACGCTCGACATCGTCTCGATGCCCGACGCGCTGAGCGCGGCGCCGAACAGGAAGCCCTGCACGAAGTCTGGCTTGACCAAATGGACCAGCGTCTTCAACTGCTCGAAGGTCTCGACCCCTTCGATGGTGACCGAAAGGCCCAATGTCCGGGACAGGCCGACGATGCCCTTCAGAAGGTCGAGCGACTGCCGGTTCTGGTTCACATCGACCAGGAAAGAGCGGTCGATCTTGATCTTGTCGAGCGGCAGCTTGTGCAGATAGCTGAGACTGGAGTAGCCGGTCCCGAAATCGTCAAGCGCGATGCGCGCGCCGAGCGCCTTCAATTCCTCGATCGACTCGCGCGTCAGCGACTTGTCGTCGAGCAGGGCGGTCTCGGTGACCTCGATTTCGAGCCGGTGCGCCGCAAGGCCCGACTTGGCCAAGGCATCCCTGACTTTCTCGACGATATCGCGAGTGCGGAAATCCTTGGCCGAAAGGTTGACCGACACGCTGGTCTGGGCCGGCCATTTGGCGCATTCGGCGCACGCGGCCTCCAGTACGAAAGTGCTTATGTCGGAAACGATACCCATCTCCTCGGCCAGGGGGATGAAGACACTGGGTGAGATAGGGCCGAGATCGGGGTGGTCCCAACGGCAGAGTGCCTCGCAGCTGGCGATGCGCATGGTGTTTACAGCCACGATCGGCTGATAGACGACGCGCAATTCCCTGGCCTGCACGGCGTTGCGCAGATCGGCCTTCATCAGCTGGCGATTGCGGAAGGCGGCGTCCATGGCCGCCTCGAACAGCCTCCAGCTGTTCTTGCCGAGCTCCTTGGCCTTGTAGAGGGCAAGGTCGGCCTTGACGATCATGGCATCAACGTCGGTGTCCTTGACCTTGGACAGCACCGCGCCGCCGCTGGCCTGGATGCGCAAGCCGTGGCCGGCGACGTCCACCTCACCCTGCAGGTCCGCGAATACATGGTCGAGGAGGGTGCTGAGATGGCTCTCGTCATCCACACGGTCGAAGAAGATCATGAACTCGTCGCCGCCGAAGCGGCTGACCGTGATGCCCGGTCCGGCAATCGCCGCGAGACGCTCGGCCACGGCGTAGATCAACCCGTCGCCGACAGGATGGCCGAGGGTGTCGTTGACGCTCTTGAAGTCGTCGAGATCGAGCACCGCCAGACCGCAGAGCCGCTCCTGCTCGCCGGAGGCCATGGCCTCACGGACAAGTTCGTGGAAATAGGCGCGGTTCGGCAGGCCGGTCAGACTGTCGTAGCGCGCCATGAAGCGGATCTTTTCCTCCGCCTCGACGCGGGCCGTCACGTCCTCGAAGGTGATGACGCCCAGTTCATGGCTGCCTTCACGGGCGGAGAATTCGTAATGCTGGCCGTTGGCGAGCGAGACCAGCACCTTGCGGTCGCGGCCTTCGCGCAGGGCGCGCGTCAGTTGCGCCTCGATGTAGCGGCAGTCCTTCGGGGCCAGCATGCCGCCAGCAACGCCGCGCATCAAGAGGCCGTGGATCGACCGCCCCAGTAGCGTGCCCGGCGATTTCAATGACATCAAATGTGCTGCCTCGGCGTTGGCGACGACCACCTTCCCGTTCGAGTCGAGCATGACAAGGCCATGCGACATCGTATTTAGCGCCCGATCGAACCTTTGCGCCAACTCCTTCGCCTGCCTGTGACCGATGACCGCCGAGAACAGAACGTCGCGGACATGGTCGGCGCTGCTGATGGTGACGATGGTCGTCGGAATGATCATCAGCCCGAGGACGAAGTCGGGGACGTCCATGCGCAGGAAGAGCGCAAGTGCTGCTGGCCCGATGAGGGTCACGGAAAAAATCTGCACCATGCGCCTGGATCCGTAGCTTCGGCCGACAACCGTGAGCAGGGTGGTCAATGCCAACGACACAGACGCCAGTTCGGCGAAGGCATCGGGACGCAGGTAGATCGACACGAAACACAACGACCCCAACGCGAGGCCCTGCGCACTGCCTTTGAGAATGTAACCGCGTTCCCACGCCTCTGCCTTTTCGACAGTGGGTATAGGGCTGCCTCCCCTGTGGAAGCTGCGGATGCTGAAGTAACGCCAAAGGCTGATCGACAACAGCAGGAAGGCGAAGCCAAGATACAGCGGATCGTGCGTCCGCAGGTAGATCGTCAATCCGAGGATGCAGTAGCATACGCCGCCGACCACCAGCATGTAGGCGTTGTCGGACAACGCCCGCACAAACTGGATATAAACATCCGCCGGGATGTCTTCGGTCTTTGCTCTGTCCATACCGTTGGCCCAACGCTAAGCCTTGTCATGCCACACCCGCCTTAAGAAAGGCTTAGAACAGGGGCTTTGGCCCGTTTGCCGAGGGCAGGCAAATGCAGTACAGATTGGGAAATCAAGCTTCAGGTAAACAAGGCGTGTCGATCACTCCGCGGCCTGAAGTTCAGGCCGCGCCGGCGTATTGGCCAGCCGCTCGACAAGCCTTTTGCGCTCGCCATCGGCCTTTTCGGCGTTGGCCTGCCTGACATGGCCGTAGCCGCGAATGAGCGCCGGCACCGAGGCCAGCGCCACGGCGGCCTCGATCCTGCCCGGTGCAAGTGCCGCCGCGACAAGCTCGAGGTCGGCCTCATAGTGGGCCAGAAGCTGTCGCTCCATGCGTCGCTCGGCGCTGTAGCCGAACACATCGAAAGCCGTGCCGCGCAGGCCCTTCAGCGCCGCCAGCAGGCGAAAACCCTTCATCATCCACGGGCCGAAGTTCGATTTCCTCGGCTTGCCGTCATTGCCGCGCCTGCCCATGATGGGTGGCGCCAGATGAAATTCGAGTTTTTCGTAGCTCTGGAACTGCTTTGACAGTTCCGTTGCGAAGGAGCCGTCCGTGTAGAGCCGTGCCACCTCATATTCGTCCTTGATCGCCATCAGCTTGAACAGGTTTTTGGCCGCCGCTTCGGTCACCGCGGTCGAGCCGGGCACGGCCTTTGCCTCGGCGGCACGCAAAACCGCCAGCTTTTCGGCATAGCGCCGGCCATAGGCGGCGTTCTGATAGGCGGTGAGGAACGCGACACGGCGAGTGATCACATCGTCCAGCGTCTCGGCGATCGGCGCGGCCTTGCCGGGCTGGGCAATGAGGCCGCGCACGAACTCCGGCTGATGCGCGGCGCGCCGGCCCCAGCGGAATGCGGCGATATTCATCGCCACCGCTTCGCCGTTCAATTCGATAGCCTTTTCAACGGCTTCGGCCGACAGCGGCAACCCGCCATGCTGAAAAGCGAAGCCGAGCATGAACATGTTGGCGCCGAGCGAATTGCCGAACAATTGCGTGGCGGTGCGCGTCGCGTCGAAGAAATGCGCCTTGCCGTCGCCGGCGGCAGCGCGGATCGCCTTCTTCAGCCGCTCGATCGGCAGCGAGAAATCCGCCGAGCGGGCGAATTCGCCGGGCATGATCTCGGCGGTGTTGGCGAGGAAGATGGTATGGCCTTCGCGCACGGCACCCAGCACCTTCTTGGCGCCGGACACGACGAGGTCGCAGCCCAGCACCAGGTCGGCCTTGCCTGCCGAAACGCGGATGGCATGGATATCGTCCGGGGTGCGGGCGATGCGGACATGGGTGAACACCGAACCGCCCTTCTGGGCGAGGCCGGCCATGTCGATCATGCCGCAGCCCTTGTCCTCGAGATGGGCGGCCATGCCGAGTACCGCGCCGATGGTGACGACGCCGGTGCCGCCGACGCCGTCGATGATCGCCGCCCAGCCCTCGCTGCCGAGCGGGAATTCAGCCGGGACCGGCACGCCATCGAGCGGATCGGTCCGCCCGGCAATGCCTTCCGCCTTGCGGATCTTGGCGCCGTGGACGGTGACGAAGGACGGGCAGAAGCCGTTGACGCAGGAGAAATCCTTGTTGCAGCTCGACTGGTCTATTCTGCGCTTGCGGCCGAACTCGGTCTCGACCGGCTGGATCGAGACGCAGTTCGACTGCACGCCGCAATCGCCGCAGCCCTCGCAGACCAGCTCGTTGATGAACACCCGCTTGTCCGGATCCGGAAAGGTGCCACGCTTGCGGCGGCGGCGTTTTTCGGCCGCACAGGTCTGGTCGTAGAGCAGCACCGAAACGCCTTTGACGTCGCGCAGCTGGCGCTGGACGAGATCGAGGTCGTCGCGATGATGGATGGTGGCATTGGCCGGGAATTCGGCTTTGCCTGCATATTTGTCCGGTTCGTCGGTGACGATGGCGATGCGCTCGACACCTTCGGCGCGCACTTGCCTGGCGATCATGTCCACCGTCAGGCCACCTTCATGCGGCTGGCCGCCGGTCATGGCGACGGCGTCGTTGTAGAGGATCTTGTAGGTGATGTTGGCGTCGGTCGACAGCGCGAAGCGGATCGCCAGCGTGCCGGAGTGGTTGTAGGTGCCGTCGCCGAGATTCTGGAAGATGTGGTCGCGCTTGGAGAACGGCGCCTGGCCCACCCATTGCGCGCCTTCGCCGCCCATGGCGGTGAAGCCGACCGTGTTGCGATCCATCCACAGCGCCATGAAATGGCAACCGATGCCCGCGGCGGCAATCGAGCCGTCGGGCACCTTGGTCGAGGAATTGTGCGGGCAGCCGGAGCAGAAGAACGGCGTGCGCGAACCGATATCGCTGGTGTCGGCGAGCATCGCCTGGAACTGGCGCAGCTTCGCCACCTTCGCGGCGATCTCTTCCGAGGGACCGATGGTGCGCAGAATCCGCTCGCCCAGCGCAATGGCGATCTCGTTGGGGTCGAGCGCGCCCTTGGCCGGGAACAGCCAGTCGCCGCGCTCGTCCTTCTTGCCGACGATGGCCGGCTGGGTGGCGGTGCCATAGAGGTTTTCGCGCAGCTGCACCTCGATCAGCGAGCGCTTCTCCTCGACGACGACGATGGTGTCGAGGCCGCGGGCGAATTCGGAGATATGCTGCAGGTCGAGCGGCCACGGACAGCCGACTTTGAACAGGCGGATGCCGATGCGGTTGGCGGCTGCCTCGTCGACGCCGATGTCTTCCAGCGCCTGGCGGACGTCGAGATAGCTCTTGCCCAGCGTGATGATGCCGAGCTTCGGGCTGCGGCCGCCGGAATAGACGATGCGGTTCAGTCCGTTGGCGTGGATGAAGGCGGACGCGGCGGCACGCTTGTGCTCATGCAGCCGCTCCTCCTGGCCGAGCATGTCGATCTCATGGCGGATGTTGAGCCCGCCGGGCGGCATGTCGAACTCCGGTACGACGATGTTCAGCCGTTCGAGCGCGGCATCGACGGAGGACGTCGATTCGATGTTGTCCTTGACGCATTTGATCGCCGCCCATGTGCCGGCAAAACGCGACATGGCAAAGCCGTAGAGACCGTAGTCGATGATCTCCTGGACACCGGCCGGGTTGAGGATCGGCACCATAGTGTCGACGAACAGGAATTCGGTGGCGTGCGCATTGGTCGAGGATTCGGCCATGTGGTCGTCGCCCATCAGCGCAAGCACCCCGCCATGCTTCGACGATCCCGCGAGGTTGGCGTGGCGGAAAACGTCGCCTGACCGGTCAACGCCCGGTCCCTTGCCGTACCAGACCGAAAACACCCCGTCATGCGTGCCTTCGCCCAGCAATTCCGTTTGCTGCGAGCCCCAGCAGGCGGTGGCGGCAAGCTCCTCGTTGAGGCCGGGCTGGAAGACGATATCGGCCTGCGCCAGCTGCTTTTTCGCCCGCCAGAGCTGCATGTCCAGGCCGCCGAGCGGCGAGCCGCGGTAGCCGGAAACGAAGCCAGCCGTGTTGAGGCCTGCGCGGCGGTCGCGCTCGCGCTGCATCAACAGCATGCGGATGACCGCCTGCGCGCCCGACAGGAAGATGCGCTCCTTGCCAAGATCGAACTTGTCGTCGAGCGCGACGTCGTGCAGCGTCATCAGGCATTTCCTCTGCGGAGGCTGCGCGGGGGCAGGCAGCCAACGTAGGAGTGAGATGGCGCAGTCTTTCTCCGCTTGCAAGGCAGGTCAAACGAAATCGAAAGTGCCAGGCAAGGCGCAACGAACGATCCGCCGGGATTGCGTTTCAGCACGAAACCGATCCGCAGCGGTTGTCCGGCGACCGAAAATTTCTACTCAGTCGCGTCGGGCAAAACGCGTCAGCCTTTCGAGCAATCCGGCTTGGGCTCGCCCGGCAGCTTGCCGTCAGGGTGGCCGGCAAGGTCGGGATTGGCCGTATAGAGCTGATCGACCACCAGCGGCCGGTCGGGCAGGATCGACTGGTCCTCCGTCGAGATCAGCGTGGTGTCGATCTTCTGCAGGAATGTGCCGTCAGGACCCCTGATGCTGATGGAGATCGCATAAGGCTTGTCCTTGACGATGCAGGTCAGCGCCGGGCTCTCCAGGCTGACTTTGTCGAGCTTCGGCCAGACCTTCTGCTCGACCACCAGGGGAGGGCCGCCGGCGGGGTTCTGGAAGCTGGCGACCGCAACCTGGCCCTCGCCCATCGGCTGCAGGGGCCGCAGCGTCACGATATAGGTCGCCCGGGCGAGACGGTAGTTGAAGACGACGACCTTGCCGGAAACTTCGAACAGCTTGCCATCGCCGCCGGTGTCGCGGCAGGCGCCGAGCACAGCGGCGGCAGTGAGTGCTGCGCCGACAAGGATCGAACGAAAAAAAACCCTAGGCATTGTTGACCTCTTGAGCCGCCGTGCGGCGGCGATAGTGACGGCTTGCTTTCTGGCGGTTGCCGCACACCGCCATATCGCACCAGAGGCGGCTGGAATTGCGGCTTCTGTCGACGAACAGCCAGCTGCAATTGGGACAGATCCTGAGCCTGGCAACCATATTGTCGCGCAGCAGCGACAAGGCTGAAACCGCCAGGGCCGCCTCAAAGGCGATCGGTGTCGCCGGATCGCCGAACGGCTTGCCCGGGCCACCGATCTCGGCCGGGCTCTGATCGAGTCCGCTGGCGCAGGCCTTGAGAAAAGGGGCGAGGTCGCCGGCGGCAAGTACACCTTTCGACACCGCGCCGCGAAACAGGCGGTCGGTCGTCTCACGGATCGACAGCACCACCGGCGCGATCCTGTTCGGTGAGGCAGCCTCCAGCCGCCTGCCGCCAAGCTCGGCGCCGCGAAAGCCGCTGGCGGCCTCGGCAAAGCGCGCGATCTCGGCCGGATCGGCAAACCGGTCGAAGGTTTTTTCGGGATCGTTGCGCAGCACCACGGTGTTGGCCGTGTCGAGCGCAAGCATGCCGCCGGTGAAGCGATGCGGGGTCCAGGATACAGTCATATCAGAAATCTAACCGATAAATCGCGTTTGACAAGTTAGATTCCACGATGCAAACCTTGGCCCGGGCGGCCTCCGCCGCCCGGAAGGCTGTCTATGCTCTATTTCTTCCAGCAGGTGCTGAACGGGCTGCATTCAGGCGCGCTCTATGCGCTGCTCGCCTTTGGCTACGTGCTGACCAACGGCATCCTGCACCGGACCAATCTCGCCTATGGCGCGCTGTTCGCCTTTTGCGGCCAGACGATGATCCTGACCGTGGCCTTCGGCTATCAGGTGCTGTGGCTGACCTTGCTGGCGGCGGTGGTGCTCGGCGTCGTCACCGCTTTCCTCTATGCCGCGCTGATCAGCCATGTGCTGTCGCGCAGTGTCTTCGAACCGCTTGCCGACCGAACGCCCAATGCGATCGTGGTGACGACCCTCGGCATCCTGCTGGTGCTGTCGGAAGCAAGCCGCATTGCCGCCGATACGCATGACTGGTGGCTGCCGCCAATGCTGGCGCAACCCATTGTTTTTGCTCAGGACGCCAGCTTCAAGGCGACGCTGACTCTCATCCAGCTCATCGACTGCGCGATTGTTCTGGCGGCAATCATGCTCGCTGCATGGGCGTTTGCCCGCTCGGGTTTCGGTCGCCGCTGGCGCGCCGTCTCCGACGATCCCCGCGCTGCAGCCTTGTGCGGTGTGGATGTGCGCAGGGTGTTCCGGCATGCGGTGCTGTTCAGCGGTTTCTGCGCCGCGCTGGCCGGCGTCATGGCCGGCCTTTACTACGGCAATGTCAGCTTCGGCTCCGGCCTCGTCTATGGGCTCAAAATCCTGTTTGTCACGGCAGTGGGCGGCTATCTCTCACCGCCGCGGGCTGCGCTCGGTGCGGCCGCCTTCGGCATGGCGGAGTCGTTATGGGCCGGCTATTTCCCGATCGAATGGCGCGATGGCTGGATGTATCTGTTCCTGGTCGCAGCTCTCGTGCTGATCGGTCCCAGCCGCGACCAGCAGAAGATCGCCTGATCGCCGCATCCGGCATCAGACTTTGGTTGCGTGACGCAGCAGCCGGCCGGCACTTTATCCCCTGCCTCAAGTCACAACGGCGTTGATCGCGCCCCTGCCATGTTGACCCGCCGGACCACGCACGGCATACCGTTGAGCCACAGCGGCGCGACGGAAAATAAGGGGAGCCGGCGCGCCTTCGGCACAAGGGAGGAATGCATGGCAGGGCTGCTCGCTCTATCCAGAACGATTGACCGTATGAACGAGTTCATCGGCAGATGGATATCGTGGCTGATCCTCCTGGCAATCCTGGTCAGCGCCGCCAATGCCGTCATCCGCAAGATGTTCGACATCTCGTCCAATGCCTGGCTGGAACTGCAGTGGTACCTGTTCGGCGCCGCCTTCATGCTGGCCGCCGCCTACACGCTGAAGCAGAACGACCATATCCGCATCGACATCGTCTACGGCATGTTCTCACGCCGTATACAGCACTGGATCGACCTTCTCGGTCATATCTTCTTCCTGATGCCGTTCGTGACGCTGATGGTGATCTATTTCGTCCCCTATGTGTCGCTGTCCTTCCGCAGCGGCGAAATGTCGAACAATTCCGGCGGCCTGATCATCTGGCCAGCAAAGGCGATCCTGCTCGTCGGCTTCTTCCTGCTGGCGCTGCAAGGCATTTCCGAGATCATCAAGAAGATCGCCATCATGCGCGGCGACATGGACGATCCCAACCCATTCATATCGGTGCATGAACAGGCGGAACTCGAGGCGAAGGCACTCGCCGAGGAAGCCAAGGCGCTCGCCCAGGAGGCGCGCCCATGATCGAGTTCATCGCCCAGAACATGGCGCCGATCATGTTCGCTTCGCTGATCATCTTCCTGTTGATCGGCTATCCCGTCGCTTTCTCGCTCGCCGCAAACGGCCTGCTGTTCTTCTTCATCGGCGTCGTGCTGTCGCCCTATTCCGGCGGCTCGATCAATCTCGCCTGGCCGCTGTTGCACGCGCTGCCTGACAATTTCTACGGCAGCCGGGTGATGTCGAACGACACGCTGCTGGCCATTCCGTTCTTTACCTTCATGGGCCTCGTGCTCGAGCGATCCGGCATGGCCGAAGACCTGCTCGACACGATCGGCCAGCTGTTCGGGCCGGTCCGCGGCGGCCTCGCCTACGCCGTGATCTTCGTCGGCGCGCTGCTTGCCGCCACCACCGGCGTGGTGGCGGCATCGGTCATCGCCATGGGGCTGATCTCGCTGCCGATCATGCTGCGCTACGGCTATGACCGCAGGCTGGCTTCAGGCGTCATCGCCGCGTCGGGCACGCTCGCCCAGATCATCCCGCCATCGCTGGTGCTGATCGTGCTGGCCGACCAGCTCGGCCGCTCGGTCGGCGACATGTATGCCGGCGCACTGATCCCCGGTCTCGTGCTGACCGGCCTCTACTCGCTTTACATCCTGATCGTGTCGATCGTCCGGCCGAAGATGATGCCGGCGCTGCCGCTGGAGGCCCGCACGCTCGGCCACGGCGTGCTGTCGCTGCTGGCGGCGCTGGTGGTGACGGTCGCCGTCTCCTATGCCGCCTACCGCTATCTTGAGCCGGCGCATGGCGACAATGCCGACATTCTCGGCGCCACTGTCGGCGTGCTCTTCATCTACATCGTGGCAATCGCCGACAAGCGGTTGAACGTCAACATGATGTCCCGGCTGGCGCAGCAGGTGGTTATCGTGCTGATCCCGCCGCTGGCGCTGATCTTCCTGGTGCTGGGCACCATCTTCCTCGGCATCGCCACGCCGACCGAAGGCGGCGCCATGGGCTCCGTCGGCGCCCTGATCATGGCGGCGGCCAAGGGACGGCTGTCGCTGGACGTGATCAAGCAGGCGCTGACCTCGACGACCCGCCTGTCGTCCTTCGTGCTGTTCATCCTGATCGGCGCGCGGGTGTTTTCGCTGACCTTCTACGGCGTCAACGGCCACATCTGGGTCGAACATCTGTTGACGTCGCTGCCGGGCGGCGAAGTCGGCTTCCTGATCGGCGTCAACATACTGGTCTTCGTGCTCGCCTTCTTCCTCGACTTCTTCGAGCTTGCCTTCATCATCGTGCCGCTGCTGGCGCCCGCCGCCGACAAGCTCGGCATCGACCTGATCTGGTTCGGCGTGCTTCTGGGCGTCAACATGCAGACTTCCTTCATGCACCCGCCCTTCGGCTTCGCGCTGTTCTACCTGCGTTCGGTCGCCGCCCGCGTGCCCTATCTCGACCGCCTGACCGGCAAGCAGATCGCGCCGGTCACCACCGGCCAGATCTATTGGGGCGCGGTGCCGTTCGTCTGCATCCAGGTGATCATGATCGGGCTGACCATCGCCTTCCCGCAGATGGTCATGCACTACAAGGGCGCGGCGGTTGACCCCGGCACGATCGAGATCAAGTTGCCGGACATGCCGGGCCTTGCGCCTCTCGGCACACCCCCGCCAGCCGACGGCGGCGCATCACCCGCGGCGCCATCGTCGAACGATTTGTCGCAGCCACCGAACTTCGGCGAGACGCCGCCCGCCAAGCCGGCGGCGCCGGCGACCGACCTGTCGCAGCCGCCGAACTTTAACTGATGGCTAGAGCGTTTCGCCGTTTAGCGGAAACGGCGAAACGCTCTATCTCTTTGTTTTGACGCAATTCCGGACGGAAAACCGCTTACACTTTTCCTGGAATTGCTCTGAGTGAGGACGTCATGAGAGCTGTGCGCCTGGAAGCCGTGGGCAACATTGCGCTGCGGGAAGTGGACAAGCCCCTTGCGGGACCGCAGGATGTTCTGGTGCGCATCGAAGCTTGCGGTGTTTGCGGCACCGACCGTCATCTCCTCCACGGCGAATTCCCTTCGAGCCCGCCGGTTACACTTGGTCACGAATTCTGCGGCATCGTCGAGGCTGTCGGAGAAGCGGTTTCGGGCATCGCCGTGGGCGACCGCGTCACCGGCGATCCCAACATCTCCTGCGGGCGCTGCAGTCATTGCCGGGCGGGCCGCGTCAATTTGTGCAACAATCTCAGGGCCATCGGCATCCATCGCGACGGTGGCTTCGCCGACTATGTCGTGATGCCGCAGAGCCAGGCGTTTCTTCTGCCTGCGAACCTGAAGCCAACCCATGGCGCCTTCTGCGAGCCACTGGCGTGCTGCCTGCACGCTGTCGACCTCGCCGGCATCAGACCCGGCGCATCGGTGGTGGTGCTCGGCGGCGGCGTTATCGGCCTGCTTACCGTGCAATTGGTGAGGCTCGCAGGAGCGTCGACAATCATCCTGTCGACGCGGCAGGCCTCCCGCCGGGCGCTCGCGCAAGAGCTCGGCGCAACGGCGACGGTCGATCCGAGTACCGTTGATCCGATCGAGGCGATCACTGGGCCAGCCGGCCTTGTGCCCGGTGGGGTCGACGTGGTGCTCGAATGCGCGGGTGTCCCCGATACCGTCGAACAATCGATGCGGCTGGCGAAGTCGGGCGGTACGGTGGTGATTGTCGGCGTGATGCCGCAAGGCATGAAGGTGCCCTTCGAACCGTTCGACCTCTTGTTTCGCGAACTGAAGGTTCTTGGCTCGTTCATCAACCCCTTCACCCACAGGCGGGCGGCGGACCTTGTCGCGTCCGGAGCAATCGAGATCGACAAGCTCATATCGAGGCAGGTCGGCCTGGAGGAAGCCCCCTCGGTGATCGCCAATCCGGCCGCGCCAGGTGAGGTCAAGGTGCTGGTTGTGCCGGGCAAGGGTTGAAGGTGCGGCCCTCCATCCTGCAACGTTGGCGAGTGGCGAAACCGGCGATGACAGCGCCCCTCTCCCCGTCACTATACGGGGAGAGGATGCCGGCAGGCAGGTGAGGGGCAGCATAAACGATTGGAAAGATAAGGTATAATTTCGGGGCGCGCCTTACGCCCAGGGCGATCAATCGCCGAAGCCTGCGCCGCCCCTCATCCCCCTGCCGGGACCTTCTCCCCGTATAGCGACGGGGAGAAGGGGCTAATCCCCGCCTACAGCTTGCCGTTGCGCTGCTGTACCATCATGAAGGTGTCGTAATTGTACTCGGCCACCTGCGCCCAGAGATAGTGCTCCTTGCGGAAGCCCTTGATCGAGTCCCAGATCTTCTTGAACGGTGCGTTGCTGGCTTCCATTTCGGCGTAGACTTCATTGGCCTTCTCGAAACAGGCGGCCATGATGTCCTGGCTGAACGGGCGCAGTTTCGCGCCGCCGGCCACCAGCCGCTTCACCGCTGCAGGATTGAGATAGTCGTATTTCTGCAGCATGTTGGCGTCTGCCGCCTGCGCGGCGGTGTGCACCAGCGACTTGTAGGCCGGCGAAAGTTCTTCGTATTTCGCCTTGTTGAACAAGAGATGGACGGTCGGGCCGCCTTCCCACCAGCCGGGATAGTAGTAGTAGGGCGCGACCTTGTAGAAGCCGAGCTTCTCGTCGTCGTAGGGGCCGACCCATTCGGCGGCGTCGATCGTGCCCTTTTCCAGCGCCGGATAGATGTCGCCACCGGCGATCTGCTGCGGCACGACGCCGAGCTTCGAGACAACTTTGCCGGCAAAGCCACCGATGCGCATCTTGAGGCCGGAAAGGTCGGCGACGGTGTTGATCTCCTTGCGGAACCAGCCGCCCATCTGCACGCCGGTGTTGCCGCCGGGCAGGCCGAACAGGCCTTGCGTGGCGAGAAACTCGTTGAACAGGTCGATGCCGCCGCCATGATAGTGCCAGGCGTTCATGCCACGCGCGTTGAGCGAGAACGGCACCGCCGCACCCAGCGCCCATGTCGGGTCCTTGCCCCAGTAATAGTATGACACCGTGTGGCAGGCCTCGACGGTACCGGCCGTGGTGGCGTCGGCGGCCTGCAGGCCGGGCACGAGTTCGCCGGAGGCAAATACCTGGACCTGGAAATTGCCGTCGGTCGCCTCCGACAGCATCTTGGAAAAGACTTCCGCGCCGCCATAGATCGTGTCGAGCGATTTCGGGAAGGATGACGCCAGCCGCCACGTCACTTTCGGATTGGACTGGGCGATTGCCGGCGCGGCAAGCGTGGCGGCAGCCGCCGCGGCGCCGACGCCGGTGACCCCTGCCTTGCGGATGAATGAACGACGATCCATGCAGTTCCTCCCTATTGGACCAACAAACCGATATCAGGGACATCTCCGCACGCCCCGGTATCGGTTTGGCCGAAACAATACACGGGCAAGGGGTCGAGTCCAGCATGGCAGCGGGATTTGACGGCGGCACCGGCGACAAATCCGCAGGCTTGGCGCCCGGCCTGCAACTATAGTCTAACGTTTATGGCGTGGCCTATGCGAGACAACGAAACTTGCCATGGAAAAGCGCCCTCGGATCGCCTATTTTACAGGCACAATAGCTATTCGCTTCGCGCCAAAAGGGAATCCGGACCCAAAATGCACCAGCCGCTCGTCGCCATCTCGACCGACGTCCGTCAGTTCGACAACTACACCTGGCATGCCGCCCCGCAGCAATATATCGAGGCGGCGCTTTCCGGCGCCGGCGTGTTCCCCCTGCTGGTGCCCTCCTTCGGCGACCGGCTCGATTTCGATGAGCTGTTGTCGTCGGTCGACGGCGTCATGGTCACCGGCTCGAAATCCAACGTGCATCCCTCGCTCTATGGCGGCGACGCCAGCGAGGCCAACGGCCCTTACGATCCGGCGCGCGATTCCACCACGCTGCCGCTGATCCGCAAGGCGATCGAGCGCGGCGTGCCGCTGCTCGCCATCTGCCGCGGCATCCAGGAGTTGAACGTGGCGCTGGGCGGCACGCTCGGCACCGAGATCCAGGAGCGCGATGGTTCGTTCGATCACCGCGCGCCGGTGAGCGACAACCAGGACGAACGTTTCGCCATTCACCAGACCATTTCGATCAAGCCCGGCAGCTGCCTGGCCGGCGTGTTCGGCGCCGGCGACATCAAGGTCAATTCTCTGCATCGCCAGGCGATCGACCGACTCGGCTCGAAACTGCAGGTCGAGGCTGTCGCCGGCGACGGCACGGTCGAGGCAGTGTCGGTGAAGGACGCCCGCGCCTTTGCCGTCGGCGTGCAGTGGCATCCCGAATATTGGGTCAAGTCGGACAGCAACTCGGCCAAGATTTTCCGCGCTTTCGGCGATGCGGTGCGCCTGCATGCGGCGGCGAAAGCCGGCGCGCGGGCTGCGGCCGAGTAATCGAGCGTATCAGTTGCCGGATTGATCTGGACTGTCGGTTGTCGCCAACGACAGCAGCGGCGAGGCCGGCGCGTAGGATTCGTAGCCATCGCCGTCGGCAACCGAGAAGGTGACGATCGGGTCGATGCCGTCGGCGCTGAAAGCCACCGTGCCGTCCTGCTCCTCGCGCCAGAACTTCGCCCGCTCGATGCCGGGCAGCAGCCGGCGGCAATTCGGCGCCACCGTCAACAGCGACAGGCCATCGTTGATCGCGGCGCCGCGGGTGACCGAGCAGTCGCCTTCATCGCCATTGGCGACCAGCCTGAAGCTGGTGGATGGCGTGACCTCGTCGGCAGCGCTTTGGCCAGCGCCACCGTGAAACAGCTGAACGCCGCCGAACAGCGCTGCGGCGGCGGTCAATACGGAAAGTGTCTTCATTCTGGTATTCATCCACGCATACGCATTGGATTAATAATCATTTCGAAGGGTTAAGCTGACGTTAATGAATGTGGCCGTCGCGCCCCGGCGTTAACCGGCCGCCTTCACATTCACCGTCTCCGGCACCGGCGTCAGCGGCCGGCGCTCGCTGAACCAGGACACCAGATTGTCGACGCACAGATCCGCCATGGCGCGGCGCGTGTGGTGCGAGGCCGAACCGACATGCGGCAACAGCGAGGTGTTGGGCGCTTCGAGCAAGGCCTTGGGCACGTTCGGTTCGTCGGCAAAGACATCGAGCCCGGCGGCGGCGATGGCGCCGTTGGCAAGGGCTGCCGCAAGAGCCGGCTCATCGACCGTGCTGCCGCGGCCGATGTTGACGAACACGCCATTGGCGCCAAGCGCCGCCAGGATTTCGGCATTGACCGCCTTCTCGGTGGAAGCACCGCCCGGCACCACGGAAATCAGCGTATCGACCGCTTCGGCAAGGCCTTTCAGCGTCGGGTGGTACTGGTAGGCGAGGCCTTCGACCTTGCGCCGGTTGTGGTAGGCGACCGGCAGCCCGAACGCTTCCAGCCTCCGCGCAATGGCCAGGCCGATGCGGCCCATGCCGAAAATGCCGACATGGCGGCCGCGCAAGGTCAGCCGGCTCAGCGGATAGTTGCCCTTCTTCACCCAGCTGCCGTCGCGCAGCCATTTCTCGGCCGTGTACAATTCACGCACGGTGTTGAGCAGAAGGCCGATCGTGGTGTCGGCGACCTCTTCGGTCAGAACATCGGGCGTGTTGGTGACCATGATGTTTTTCTTGGCCGCGTGAACGGCATCCACCGAATCATAGCCGACACCGAAGGAGGCGATGAGTTCGAGCTTGGGCAAAGCATCCATCAATGCCGCATTGACGCCGGCGAAGGAGGCAATGGCGCGCACGTCACGGCGCATTTCGTCGGTGACAAGTGCGGGATCGGCGCGTTCGATGTTGACCCGTCTGAAGGTGCGGTCGATGCGCTCGACCGCATGGTCGTTGAAATGCCCCGGCACCAGAACGGCGACGGAGTTCAATTGTTCGGCCTTGGTCATACACGCTCCACCGGCTTGCCGGTCGACTGGCGCACATGCAGTTCCGGCTTGATCAGTTCCTGCGACGGCCGTACCGCCTGTCCATTCAACTTGTCGAGCAGCGCGCTGGCGGCGCGGCGGCCGACCTCGCGCTGGCCGTTCCAGACGGTGGTGAGTGCCGGTGTCGCGATTGCCGCTTCCTCGAGATCGTCATAGCCGGTGACCGAGATATCGGCGCCCGGCACCAGGCCTGCGCGGGCAATGCCGTTCATCAGCCCGATGGCGACGAGATCATTCCAGCAGCAGGCGGCGGTTGGCTTGTCTTTCAGCGCCAAAAACTGTCCAGCCGCCTCGAACCCGCCCTGCTTGGTGCGAGGGCCGGCGATGCGCCAGGACGGCCTGACTTCGAGACCCGCCGCTTCCATGGCGTTGAGATAGCCCTGATAGCGGTCGCGCCCGGTCGAGGTCTGGTCGGTGCCGCCGATCATGGCGATGCGCTTGTGGCCGAGCGAGATCAGATGATTGGTGGCCAGCGCCGTGCCATAGGCATCGTCGCCACGGAACACCGGCACGTCGGCGCCTTCGACGGTGCGCGCGATCAGCACCGCCGGCAGGCCGTTTTCCTCGGCCATGACGATGTCGGAAGCCGGCGTGCCGATGGCCGGCGACATGATGACGCCGTCGGCGCCGAGCTGCAGCAGCGTGTCGATGAAGGTGCGCTGCTTTTCCAGCTGGTCGTAATGGTTGGAGAGGATGAAGGTCTGCCGGCTGCGGTCGAGTTCGCTTTCGATCGAGCGCAGGATCTCGGCAAAGAACGGGTTCATGATGTCATGGACGACGACGCCGACAATACCCGAACGCGAGGTGCGCAGTGAGGCAGCGCGGCGGTTGTAGATATAGCCGATGGCGCGCGCATGTTCCTTGATGCGGTCGCGCGTGGCGCCGGCGACCAGCGGGCTGTCGCGCAAGGCGAGGGAGACCGTGGCCGTGGACACGCCAAGCGCATCCGCGATCGTCGAAAGCTTGATCTTTTGTGCCAGCCCTTCGCTCCCCGAGTTTTTTAAATTTTTTAAATGCGGCGTTATGCCATCGGATTCGGAGCAAATCAAAGTTTTTTCGCCAGCGCCTCCGCCTCGACGTCGACAGTCGTTCGATTGCGCAGCCGCAGACGGTGCTCGCGATGGATGATGTAGAGGCCGCTGGCGACGATGATGGCGGCACCCACCAGCGTCCAGCGGTCGGGGAACTGGTGGAAGATGATCCAGCCGGACAGGATCATCCAGACCATCTGCGAATAGGGATACGGGGCGAGCGCCGTGGTGGTCGCCAGGCGGTAGGCCTGCACCAGCATCCAGTGGCCGCCGGCGCCGAACACGCCCAGCATCACCAGAATGAACCAGTGCCAGCCATCCTGCGGCAGCGCGTGCGAGAACGGCAGCGTCGGCAAAAGCAGCATGGCCGGCGCCAGCGCCGAAAACAGGATCAGGCTTTCGGAGCTTTCGCTGGCCGACATGCGTCGCGTCATGATGACGTAAAAAGAGTTCGACAGCATCGAGCCGAGCGCGAAGAGATGGCCGACGCCGAAAACGCCAACGCCGGGCCTTGTGATGACGAGCACGCCGACAAAGCCCGACAGGATCGCCAGCCAGCGCCGCCACCCCGCCCATTCGCCAAGCAGCGGTCCGGCAAGCCCGGTAATCACCATCGGGCCGAAGAAATAGATCGAGGTGGTTTCGGCCAGTTGCAGGGTTTTGAGCGCCATGACGTTGCACATGGTCGAGCCGAACAGCAGGCCGCCGCGCAGGATATGGGCCGACAGATTGTTGGCGCGGAACCGCGACGGCTCGCGCCAGCCGCGCAGAAAGACGCCGACAAGCAGGACATGGACGGTGAAGCGCGCCCAGGCCACGATCAACGCCGAGACGCCGGCCAGCACCAGATATTTGCTCGACGTGTCGAGGAAGGTGAAAAACACATAGGTCGAAAGCATGAACAGCATCGCCGCGGGCGGCGTTGCGCTTTCGTCTGATTTTGCGGGAACGTTCACTATCAGGCCGGCTGGGGAGGATCGACACTCAACCTTTGCGGCAATCCCCTGCGCCCGGCAAGCCAAAAGCGACTGGCACAACAGGCACGGCGCACAGGCTCAGCGCACTGCGCCTCAACTGCCTACGAATTAGGCATGCATGCGGGCGCCCTTGGTGATCTTGTCGACAAGTTTCTTGTCGGCGCGCAACGCCGTGCCGACGATCTTGGCGTCATCGGGAGCGAATTCGGCGAAGACGGCGCGGTTGGCCGCATCGAAGCCGGTGGCGAACATCTCCTCGACATAGGCTGAAGTCATCACGCCGCGCTCCAGTGCCCGGTGATGGATCATATTGAGCGTCGGGCCATCCGCCGACAGCACGATGACCGGCTGGATCGACAGCGGATTAAAGACATTGCCGGCGCGGTCGCGATAGGGTTCGCCGATGATGTCGGGAAATTGCGCGACGATGCCGCTGGTCAGGAACGCGGTGACGTTGAGCTTCTGCCAGCCCGCGAGATCGTCCCTCAGCACGATTGCAAATTTTGTATCGAACACCAAAATGAGGACTCCGGAAGTTGGCCCGCAAAGGGCAGGATAGGCGATGGCGCAGGATCTAAACGGTGAGGCGGCACAAGGTCTTGAACGTTCGTGCGCGGACGAGGACCGGATCGTCTCGGCGCCCAGCAGCACCGGCATCGAGCGCATCGAGGCGCATTTCCATGGCAATGCCTTCGACCTGCACCGCCACGATACGCTTGCCGTCGGCGTGACGCTTTCCGGTGTGCAGCGCTTCCACTACCGGGGCGCCGTGAACCACAGCCTGCCCGGCCAGGTGATCGTGCTGCATCCCGACGAAATGCACGATGGCGGCGCCGGCACCGAGGACGGCTTGCGCTACCGGATCCTCTATCTGGAGCCGTCGCTACTGCTCGACTGCCTCGACGGCGCGCCGATGCCCTTCGTCAGGGATGCGGTGGTGAGCGATGCCGCCTTGCGCGGCACGTTGCTATCGGCTTTGGCGCCGCTCGACGAAGAACTGGACGGGCTTTTCGTCGCCGATTTCGTTGCGGAGCTGGCGCAGCATCTCAGGCGTCATGCCGGACAGTCGGCAAAGCCGATGGGAAAGACGGCCTGGCGCGCCGCGGCACTGGCGCGCGACTATCTCGAGGAGAATGCCGAGCGGCCCGTCCGTTCCGACGAGCTGGAGGCTGTCACCGGGCTCGACCGCTATGCGCTGTCACGCCATTTCCGCGCGACCTATTCCACCAGCCCGCATCGTTTCCTGCTGATGCGCCGGCTGCAAAAGGCAAGGCGGATGATCGTGGTCGGGGAACCGCTGGCCGAGATCGCCGCTGCCGCCGGCTTCAGCGATCAGAGCCATTTCAACAGACATTTCAAGAAAGCATTCGGCCTGACGCCCGGCCGCTGGTCGGCGCTGGTGCGCGGCCCTTCGGCGGGGGCCTAATGCATGTCGCCCAGAAGTGTGCTGCGGTTCTGGGACAACGACATGCATCAAAACAAAGACTTAAAGCGCGTCGCTTGAATCCGTTTCAGCGCGACGCGCTTTAGGTCAGGAAGATCAATCGTCGATATCGCCGTCGTCGTCGACGAGCACCAGTTCCTCGTTCGACAGATTGGCTTCGATGCGGGCGAGCAGCTTGAACAGCGTCTTCTGTTCTTTCTTGTCGAGGCCCTTCAACGCCTGCTTTTCCGTCTTCTTCACCGATTTCTCGATGGCGTTGATGATTTCGCGGCCGGTGTCGGTGAGGAAGATATGCGCCTGGCGGGCATCCGCAGAAGAGGCGCGCTTTTCCAGAAAACCCTGCGCCTGCAAGCGGTTGATGGTCTTGGTGATGGTAGGTGGGCGCACGCCGAGGCGGCCGGCGAGGTTGCCCGGCGTCTGGCCGTCCTCGCGGTCGAGCGTCAGCATGATCTGGTCCTGGCCGGCATAAAAGCCATGCGCCAAAAGCCGTGCCGCCAGCGCGGTCCTTGCCAGCCTTGCCGCCGAATGCAGCCGGCTCATCGTTGCAGTCTTGTCCGCCTTGGCCATGGTGATCCCTCTTCGGCCGTACCGGTGCGTGCAGCATAGACGCAGCCGGCCGGTTGGCAATCGACGATCAAAAAGATTCCGGCTTTCGAAACAGCTTTGCCGGCAAGCATTTGTGGTGCCCACCGTGGTGATGCCAGATGTTTATTTCAGTTAGATGACAAACGAGTTTCCGCCAAGGCGATTGCAGTGGTTTGAGATGGCGCGGTCCGCACAGGGTCAACGAAGAGGCGTTTCCGGCGACACGTTGGATGGCCGGCATCGCTAACACACGGCCTGCTCAGGCGATGTGTCGGTCCACCCGCCCGCTGGTCACCCCTTGGGTCAAACGCCTGGGCAGTTTGCCTCGTGCAAAAGGCCGGCACACATCCTATATCAGGCCAACAATCCCTTCGTGCGGCCCGGAATTTCGCGGCCCAGTCATTCGAGGCAAGACATGAGCGATGCACAGACGACGCAGATCCCCGTGACCGTTCTCACCGGCTATCTCGGCGCCGGCAAGACGACCCTGCTCAACCGCATCCTGTCGGAAAACCACGGCAAGCGTTACGCTGTCATCGTCAATGAATTCGGCGAGATCGGCATCGACAACGAGTTGATCGTGGAATCGGACGAGGAAATCTACGAAATGAACAATGGGTGCGTCTGCTGCACGGTGCGCGGCGACCTGATCCGCGTCGTCGAAGGCCTGATGCGCCGCCCCGGCCGTTTCGACGCCATCGTCGTCGAGACCACCGGGCTCGCCGACCCGGTTCCGGTGGCGCAGACCTTCTTCATGGACGACGACGTCCGCTCCAAGACCAAGCTCGACGCCGTCGTGGCGCTGGTCGATGCCAAGCACCTGCCGCTCAGGCTGAAGGACTCCAGGGAAGCCGAGGACCAGATCGCCTTCGCCGACGTCGTCGTGCTCAACAAGACCGACCTGGTCACGCCGGAAGAACTGGCCAAGGTCGAAGCGACCATCCGCGCCATCAACCCGGCGGCCAGGATCCACCGCACCACGCGCGCCGGAGTGGCGCTGTCCGAGGTGCTCGACCGCGGCGCCTTCGACCTGTCGCGCGCGCTGGAAAACGACCCGCATTTCCTCGAAGCCCACGATCATGATCACCATGACCACGACCACGACCATGATCATCACGACCATGACGGGCACGAACATCACCACGATCACGCGCACCCCTCGGACATCCATGACGTGACGGTGCAGTCGGTGTCGCTGCGCGGTGGCGAGATGGACCCGAAGAAATTCTTCCCGTGGATCGAGAAGATCACCCAGATGGAAGGGCCCAACATTCTGCGGCTGAAAGGCATCATCGCGCTCAAGGGCGACGACGAGCGCTATGTCATCCAGGGCGTGCACATGATCATCGAAGGCGACCACCAGCGCGCCTGGAAGGACGGCGAGAAACACGAGAGCCGGCTGGTGTTCATCGGCAGGGAACTCGACGCCGAGCGGCTGAAGAAGAGCTTCGACGCCTGCCAGGCTGCTTGATTTCCGAACTTTATGGCGCTAGCGCTGCCCGCTCTTCCTTCTCCCCTTGTGGGAGAAGGTGGCCTCGCGAAGCGAGGTCGGATGAGGGGTGTTCCAGCTTGGCAAGGACGGCAATCCGTCCAACACCCCTCATCCGTCTCGGCGCTGCGCGCCGATCCACCTTCTCCCACAAGGGGAGAAGGTTGGCGCCACCTGGCCGCGCTGGCGGCTTCCCGGGGATGGCGACAAATTCATTGGAATGGATGTGATGCCCACAGTTGCCCCGCTTGATCTCGATGGCCATTGCCTTGCCGCCGTCTTCCTCGACAACGTGCCGCATTTTGTGCTGGCCGATGGCGCCGTTCACCGGCTCGACAATGGCCACAAGACAATTCAGGCCAATGATGGGTTGCTTTCGACCTTTCACGACGCAGCCAATGACCGGCTGATCACGGGCGGCGAGGACGGCAAGGTGTTTGCCGTGAAAGCTGGCGGCCAGATCAACGAACTCGCCAGCGCTGGCAAGAAATGGATCACCAGCGTCGCCGCCGGGCCGCAAGGCGCCATCGCCTATGCCACGGGCAAGACCGCCTTCGTGCGCTTTGCCGATGGCAAGACCAAGGAGTTCGCCCATCCGCGATCGGTCGAGGGGCTGGCTTTCTCGCCCAAGGGCATGCGCTTCGGCGTTGCCCGCTACAATGGCGCGACGCTGCATTTCCCGGCCGCCGAGGGCAAGCCGGTGGAGCTCGAATGGGCCGGCGCCCATACCGGCATCACCTTTTCGCCGGACGGCGCCTTCCTGATCACCACCATGCAGGAAAACGCGCTGCATGGCTGGAAGCTTGCCGACGGCAAGCACATGCGTATGACCGGCTATCCCGGCAAGGTCAAAAGCCTGTCGTGGAGCGTGAAGGGCAAGTGGCTGGCGAGTTCCGGCGCGCCGGCGGCGATCGTCTGGCCGTTTTCCGGCAAGGACGGCCCGATGGGCAAGGCGCCGCTGGAACTCGGCACCCGCGGCAACGCCATGGTGACCGCTGTTGCCTGCCATCCGAGCCAGGACGTCGTCGCTGTCGGCTACGACGACGGTATGGTGATGGCGGTGCGCTTTGCCGACGCCAAGGAAGTGCTGTTGCGCCGGCCGGGCAAGGGCGCGATCACGTCCCTGATGTGGGACAAGGAAGAGCGTCGGATCGCCTTC
This sequence comes from Mesorhizobium sp. WSM4306, assembly GCF_007003975.1. Taxonomy (GTDB): domain Bacteria; phylum Pseudomonadota; class Alphaproteobacteria; order Rhizobiales; family Rhizobiaceae; genus Mesorhizobium. Next base: position 13,035 of record NZ_VFTC01000013.1, on the reverse strand, counting down.
GGCAGCGCCGCCGGCGATTGCGGCGTCATCGATATCTCCGCCTGACCTACTCCGCTCCGCAGGACACCTTGCCGGTCAATTCCTTCGGCTTGCCGTCCTGTTCCGTGTCGGCGGCACTGTCGTAGACGGCAAGCGTATACTGGCCGTCATAGACGCCTTCGTCGCTGGTCATGGTCAGGATCGTCAGTTCGACCGAGTTGAATTTATCTCCGAGCTGATGCTCGTGGTAAATGTTCAGCCGCAATTCCTTGTCGTCCAGCCAGTACTGCGTCAGGTTGGAATCCTCGAACACGGTCTTGCGCAGGCTGTCGCCGTCGGGACGGCCGAGAATTTCGAGATCGCCACGAAAGTTGAAGGTCGGACCGCCCATGCCCCGGGTGACGCCGGCTTCGACCTCGAATTTTGCCGCCTTGTCATCGGCGGAACACCAGATGCCACCGCTCGCAAAGGCCGCGCCAGCCGACAAAAGCAACATCGCCGAACAGATGATCGCTCGCATTTTCTCCCCCAGAACCAAATGCCTAAGCGTATTGGCACCGGGCTTGGCCTCAAGGTCAAGCGCCAGCCCAATGCCCGCTGAACCAATACAGGGCAGCCCGGCGGCCAATTGCGGTTTGAGATGGCGATTGGCTAGAGTGCTGGCCGAGAGGGGATTTTCATGCATTCAACCGACCATTCAGGCCCATCGATCGGCGGCATCAGCCGTGACCGCGTCGCTGCATTGCGGGAGAGCGAGGCCGAGGCTTTTCGCAAGGCGCGGCCGAAATCGGCGGCCAAGGTGGGTAACGGCCTGCCCGGCTTCTTCGGCGGCGTGCCGATGCACTGGATGAACGACTGGCCGACGCCGTTCCCGATCCTGGTCGACAGCGCCAGAGGCGCCACCATCACCGACATTGACGGTATCAGGCTCGACGATTTCTGCCTCGGCGACACCGGCTCGATGTTCGGCCATTCGCCGCCGCCGGTGGCGCGTGCCATCCGCCGCCAGGCCGGGCGCGGGCTGACCTACATGCTGCCTTCGGAGGATGCGCTGGCCATCGGGCCGCTGCTGCAAGAGCGTTTCGGCCTGCCATTCTGGCAGATCGCCACCACCGCCACCGACGCCAACCGCTTCGCGCTGCGGGTTGCCCGCGCAATCACCGGTCGCGAAAAGATCCTGGTTTTCAACGGCTGCTATCACGGCTCGGTCGACGAGACGATGGTGCGGCTGGTCGACGGCAAAGCTGTAAACCGGCCGGGACTGGCGGGCGAATTCCGCGACCTGACCAGGACCGCGAAGGTTATCGAATTCAACGATGTCGCCGCGCTGGAAGCGGCGCTCAAGGACAAGGACGTGGCCTGCGTCATCGCCGAGCCGGTGCTGACCAATTCCTGCATGGTGCTGCCCGATCGCGGTTTTCACGATGCGCTGCGCAAACTGACACGCGCGGCCGGCACGCTGCTTTTGATCGACGAGACCCACACCATCTCCACCGGTCCCGGCGGCTACACCAGGAAATTCGGGCTGCAACCCGACCTGTTCGTGCTAGGCAAGCCGATCGCCGGTGGCGTGCCGGCGAGTGTGTGGGGGATGAGCGACGAGGTCGCCACCCGCTACGCCGATTACAACAGGACCAAGCAGCCCGGCTATTCCGGCATGGGCACGACGTTGTCGGCCAATCCTTTGCAGTTTGCGGCGATGCGCTCGACGCTGGAAGAAGTGATGACGCAGGGGAATTATGACCGGATGGACCGCTTGGCATTGCGGCTCGACGCCGGCCTGACCGGGGTCATCGACCGCTACAATCTGCCCTGGCATGTCGCCCGCGTCGGCGCTCGCGTCGAGTTCATCTGCGCGCCTGACCCGCTCAAAGACGGCGCCGAGGCCGAGGCAGCGCATGCGCCGGAGCTCGAAGCGGCTGTTCATGTCGCGCTGGTCAACCAGGGCGTGCTGATCGCGCCCTTCCACAACATGATGCTGATCTCGCCGGCCACCACCGGCGCCCAGGTCAACCGGCTGATCACCGCCTTCGCCACAGTTGCGGCAAGGCTGACGGCATGAGACAAGCGACTGAACGGGCGGCTAACGAACGGCCTGCCAAGCAAACCTTGAGTAGAGTAATCATGACTTCACCTTCGGGCTCGACGCCCGCCGAGGCGCAAGCCTTTCTCGACGCCCATCCTGAAATCGAGGCTTTTGACATCGTCTTGACCGACGCCAATGGCGTCGGCCGCGGCAAGATCGTGCGCCGGCATGAGCTGAAAAGCATTTATGAGGGCGGCCGCCACATGCCGATCTCGATCCTGGGCCTCGACATCACCGGCGAGGATGTACACGAGACCGGGCTGATCTGGACGACCGGCGACGGCGACCTCAGGGCCTGGCCGATCCCCGGCACGCTGGTGCCGCTCTACGGCACGAGCCCGCCGCGCGGCCAGTTGCTTATGGCGATGTACCATCTGGACGGACAGCCGATGTCGTCGGACCCGCGGCTGGCGCTTGCCAGGCAGGTCGACATATTGGCCGCCAAGGGCCTCTATCCCGCCGGCGCCTTCGAGCTCGAATTTTTCCTGCTTGCCAATGAGCGCGACGCCGACGGCAAGGTGAAGCCGGCCGACGCCGTGCTCGACGGTCGCCGCTCGGCCAAGACCGAGGTCTATTCGGTCGACCATCTGCACGGCATGGAGCCGCTGTTTTCCGACATCTACGCCGCGGCCAAGGCGCAAGGCATTCCGGCCGAGACGGTGATTTCCGAATATGCGCCCGGCCAGTACGAACTGACGCTGAACTACCGCAAGGATGTGATGCGGGCGGCCGATGACCTGGTCATGCTGAAGCGGCTGGTGCGGGCGCAGGCGCGCCGGCACGGCGTCACCGCCTGCTTCATGGCCAAGCCGATCGAAAAATACGCCGGCTCCGGCATGCATTTCCATGTCTCGCTGCAGGACAAGGTAGGCCGAAACGTGTTTGCCGAGGCCGGTGGCGAGAGCTGGTCGCTGCCGCTGCTGCAGGGGCTCGGCGGCCTGATCCAGACGATGGCCGAATCTATGCTGGTGTTTGCGCCGCACGCCAATTCCTGGCGGCGCTTCGTCTCGCAATCCTATGCGCCAGTGGCGCCAACCTGGGGCGTCAACAACCGTTCGGTGGCGCTGCGCGTGCCGGCGGGCGATGCGAAGAACCGGCGCATCGAACATCGGCCGTCGGGCGTCGACGCCAATCCCTACCTGATCGCGGCGACGGTACTGGCCGGCATCATCAAGGGACTGGACGAAGGCCTCGACCCTGGTCCGGAGACCACTGGCAATGGCTATGAAGCCGCCGTCACGCGCACGACCATGCCGGTCGACTGGCGCGCCGCGATCGAGGCGGCGCGGGCCTCGAGCTTCCTGAAAGAGGCGCTGGGCGAGGATCTCCACCGCACGTTCGTGGCGATCAAGCAGTCCGAATATCTGCGCGTCGCCCGCACCGTCAGCGAACTGGACTACCACCTCTATCTGCACGAGGTGTGACGGCAGCAGGAACCATCGTCGGCCTTATCCATTTCAATCTCGAATGGACGAGGCACGATCATGGCGACCACAGGCCTTCCACGTGAAGCAAAAATGCCCGCCAGACACATTTCCGTGCGGCGCGTCGAACCGGTGCTGGACGAAGACAGTGCCTCCATCGCGAGGCCGCGAAGGGCTGCCGCCGCTGCCCGCTGTGGCGCGACGCGACACAGACCGTATTCGGCGAAGGACCTGAGAACGCCAAGGTGGTCTTCGTCGGCGAACAGCCCGGTGATCAGGAAGACCTCGCCGGCAAACCATTCGTCGGTCCGGCAGGCAAGGTTTTCGATACCATCCTCGACGATGCCGGTGTCGACCGCCAAAAGGTCTATGTCACCAACGCGGTCAAACACTTCAAGTTCGAACCTCGCGGCAAACGCCGCATCCACTCCAAGCCGAATGCCGGCGAGGTGCAGGCATGTCGCTGGTGGCTCGACCAGGAGTTCGAACTGATCAAGCCGCACCTTGCCGTCGCGCTTGGTGCAACGGCGGCATTGTCGCTGCTGGGCAAGACGACACCGGTGATGAAGATGCGCGGCCAGGTGATGGAGCGCGAGGACGGCCTGCGTGTGTTCATCACCATCCACCCCTCGTTCATCCTGCGCATCCGCGAGCCTGCGGACAAGGAGGCTGAGAGGAAACGGTTTTTGAAGGATATGACACAGGTGAAGCGACTTATGGCGGCTTGATCGGATCGACGGTCAGCGCTGCCCCTCATTGTCCTGCCGGACATTTCTCCCCGTATAGTAACGGGGAGAAAGACGCTGTCTTCGGCTCTTTTCTAATCGCGCAGGAAGGGCAACGCCACGTGGTCAGCTGCCTTCTCCCCGTCGCTATACGGGGAGAAGGTGCCGGCAGGCGGATGAGGGGCAGCGCGAACGTTGCGTTAACGGCACTGCCCGCGCCCTAACGAATGAGGATCGCTCTCAGATCATTCACATTTGTGCCCGTAGGCCCCGGCACGAACAGATCTCCGACGGCATTGAAGGCAGTCCAGGCATTGTTGCCGACCAGCATCGCCTTGGCGTCCACACTGGCCGCTCGCATACGCGATACCGTCGAACCATCGGCGAAGGCGCCGGCATTGTCTTCGGAGCCGTCGATGCCATCCGTGTCGGCGGCCAGTGCATGGATATTGTCCGCACCGCTGATGCCGATGGCGAAGGCGAGCAGGAATTCGGAGTTGCGGCCGCCCTTGCCCTTGGCGCGCAAAGTGACCGTTGTCTCGCCGCCCGACAGGATCAGCACTGGCTTCTGGAATGGCCGGTTGCGCGTCGCCACCTCGCGCGCAATGGCGGCATGCACGCCACCCACCTCACGCGCTTCGCCCTCGATGGAATCGGAGAGAATGACGGCCTCGATGCCTTGCCGTTTTGCCTCTGCGGCTGCTGCTTCCAACGAAACGCCGGCCGAGGCGATCAGATGCACTTCATTGCGTGAAAAGCGCTCATCCCCGGGACTAGGCGCATCGGCGGCCGGCGAATTGATGTGCGCCATGACGGCATCCGGCAGTTTCATGCCATAGGCCGCGATCGAGGCCAGCGCATCGGCGCGGCTGCCGGTGTCGGGCACGGTCGGGCCGGAAGCGACCAGCGCCGGATTGTCGCCCGGAATGTCCGAGACGACCAGCGACACGACCTTGGCCGGATACGCAGCCGCCGCCAGCCTGCCGCCCTTGATGGTCGAAACATGCTTGCGGATGGTGTTCATGGCCGCAATCGGCGCGCCGGAAGCAAGCAGCGCCTCGTTGACGGCGATCTCATCGGCCAACGTCAGCCCGGCGGCCGGCGACGGCAGCAGCGCCGAGCCGCCGCCCGATATCAGCGCCACCACGAGATCGTCGGCGGTCAGCCCTTGCACCTTTTCCAGCAAACGACGCGAGGCTTCGAGCCCTGCGGCGTCCGGCACCGGATGCGCCGCCTCGATGATCTCGATGCGCTCGCATTTGGCGCCGTAGCCGTAGCGGGTGGCGACCAGCCCTTCGATCGGACCGTCCCAGACCTTCTCGAACGCCGCCGCCATCTGCGCCGAGCCTTTGCCGGCGCCGATGACAATGGTGCGGCCCTTGGGCCTAGCCGGCAGATGATCCCTGATTGTCCGCTCCGGATCGGCGGCGGCAACGGCGGCATTGAAGATCGAAATGAGGAAGGATTTCGGATCGAGCATAGTCATTCCGCAGCCAGCGCCAGCTTGCGCTTGTCGACGCCGAGATGATCGCACAGCGCATCGACGACGACGCCATGGTCCTGGCGCTCCGGCAGGCCCGACACAGCAATGACGCCGATGACGCCGGCGCCCTTGACCGCTATGGGAAAACCGCCTCCGGCCAGCACATAGTCGGCAATATCCAGGGCCTCGCCGATCTTGAAGGTGCGGTCCGGCCGCTGCTGCTCCAGCACCATGCGGTAGGTGCTTTTGAGGTAGCGCTTCACCACATTGATCTTGCGCCGCGCCCAGTCGGGGTTGGAGGCGTTCGAGCCCGGCATCGCGGCATAGAACAGCGGCCGGTCCCACAGCCTGATGTCGACGATGATCGGCAAATTGTCAGCCAGAGCCCGCTTGCGGATCGCGACGCCGATCTTGAAGGCCACTGCCTCGTCGAAGGCCGGGAAGACCAGCGTCTCTTCCTGTTTCTGGATCAGAGCGATATCGTCCGCAGCGGCCATTTTCTTTCTCCGAAATCGTCACACGTCGTGTGTACGACAAGGATTGCCGGGTTAGGTCCCGTTGCCAAGGCCCCCTCATCCGGCCGCTTCGCGGCCACCTTCTCCCCGATGGGGAGAAGAGACTGACGCCAGCGTCGGCAATCCGGGTGAGGGGGTCTTACCCCGCGATCATGTCGCTCTTGGCCGGCCTTCCCGCAACATAAACCTCACGCACCGCGCGATCGTCACCCAGCGTCTGCAGCAGGAACAGTTCTTCGGCCAGCGTCTCCACCGTCTCCATCCTGAGCCGCATCGCCGGCGTGGCGCGGGCGTCGAGCACGGTGATGTCGGCGTCGGTACCTTCATCCAGCGTGCCGACCTTCTCCGCCACCGACAGCGCCTCGGCATTGCCGCGCGTGATCTGCCAGAAGGACTGGAGCGGGTTCAGCTTCTCGCCATTCAGCGCGATCACCTTGTAGCCCTCGTCCATGGTGCGCAGCATCGAGTAATTGGTACCGCCGCCGACGTCCGTCGCAGCTGCGATGCGCAACGGCTTCTGACGACGACGAAAGCGCTGGTAGTCGAACAGGCCTGAGCCGAGAAACAGGTTCGAGGTCGGGCAAAACACCGCCACCGAACCACTGTCCGACAGCGCATCCGCCTCGCGTTCGCTGAGATGGATGCAGTGGCCGAACAGGCTCTTTTTGCCCAACAGCCCATACTGCTCATAGACATCGGTATAGTCGCGCGCCTGCGGATAGAGTTTTTGCGTGAAAGCGATCTCGGCATGGTTTTCCGACAGATGCGTCTGCATATGCAGGTCGGGATGCTCACGGCAAAGCGCGCCCGACATCTCCAGCTGTTTAGGCGAGGAGGTGATGGCGAAGCGCGGAGTGATCGCATAGAGCTGCCGCCCCTTGCCGTGCCATTCCGCAATCAGCGCCTTGCTGTCATCATAGCCGGATTGCGGCGTATCGAGCACGCCTGCCGGCGCGTTGCGGTCCATCATCACCTTGCCGGCGATGTTGAGCATGTTGCGATCATGCGATTCGGCGAAAAAGGCTTCGGCGGACGCCTTGTGCACCGAACAATAGGCGGCGACCGTCGTCGTGCCGTGGCGCACCATCTCGTCGAGGAACAGCCGCGCAATGCGGCGACCGTGCTGGGCGTTGGCGAATTTGGTCTCTTCGGGAAAAGTGTAGGTGTTCAGCCAGTCGAGCAGTTCGGCGCCATAGGAAGCGATGACCTGCATCTGCGGAAAATGTACATGCGCGTCGATGAAGCCTGGCAGCAGCAGATGCGGCCGGTGGTCGATTTTCTTTACGCCTTCGCCCGCCTGTTTCTCGACCTGCGCATAGGCGCCGGCAGCAATGATCCGGCCGTCGCTAATCAGCAGGCCGCCATCCTCCTCGTAACGCCAGGCGGCATGGTCATCGATGCTTTCAGGCCAGCGCAAAAAGCTCAGCGTGCGGCCGCGCAGAATTCTAGGGGTCATGCTTTATTTCCCTGCGCCTTCGAACCAGGCGACCAGCAGCGCCCGTTCCTTGTCGCTGATCTGGGTGACGTTGGCGGGCGGCATGGCATGGCTGCGCCCAGCCTGCAAATAGATCTCGCGGGCATGTTCGGCAATGCCGGCGTCGGTGTCGAGCATCACGCCTTTCGGCGCGTGGTAGATGCCCTCATAGACCGGCTCGGCGGCATGGCACATCGAGCAGCGGCCAAGCACGGTGTCGCGCACGGCCGGGAAATGCGCTGATGCAATATAGACCTCGGCCGCGGCGGACGCCTTGGGTTCGCCGGTCAGTATTTTCGGCGCCGTCGATAGCCAGATGATGATCATGAACAGCACGGCGGCCGCCATCCAGGTCCAGTGCGGATTGCCGGCACGCATGTGCACGGTGTTGAAATAGTGCCGGATCAAGACACCGATGATGAACACCAGCGAGGCGATGACCCAGTTGAACTGCGTCGCGAACGCCAGCGGATAGTGGTTCGACAGCATCAGGAACAGCACGGGCAGCGTCAGGTAATTGTTGTGCAGTGAGCGCTGCTTGGCGATCTTGCCGTATTTCGGATCGGGCTTGCGGCCGGCGATCAGGTCGGCAACGACGATCTTCTGGTTTGGAATGATGACCATAAAGACGTTGGCCGACATGATCGTGGCGGTGATGGCGCCGAGATGCAGGAAAGCGGCGCGGCCGGTGAACAGATGCGTCAGCCCCCAGGCAATGAACACCAGCACGCCATAGAGCACCAGCATCAGCCCGGTGTCGCTTTTGCCGAGCGGCGAACGGCAGAGCAGGTCGTAGACCACCCAGCCAACGCCGATGGTGGCCATCGACAAAAGGATGCCGACGGGCACCGACATGGGCAGCACGTTGGGATCGATCAGGAACAGGTCGGCGCCGGCATAGTAGACCACGCACAGCATGGCGAAGCCTGACAGCCAGGTGGCGTAGGATTCCCATTTGAACCAGGTCAGGTGCTCGGGCATTTCGGCCGGCGCCACCAGATACTTCTGGATGTGGTAGAAGCCGCCGCCATGCACCTGCCATTCCTCGCCGAAGGCGCCGACCGGCATGCCGGGGCGCTGGCGCAGGCCGAGATCGAGGGCGACGAAATAGAAGGACGAGCCGATCCAGGCAATGCCGGTGACGACGTGCAGCCAGCGCACGGCGAAACTCAGCCAGTCCCAGAAAATCGCGAAATCCATCATGTGAAATCGTCCCTGCCGTTCGGTTGACTTTACGGTGTGGTACGCAAACGAAAAGAGGCGAGGTGTACGATGACTTTCAAAAAAAAATGGAAAATACTAGGGTTACCCTACGCAGCCACATAAAGAGCCACGAACCCGCATGGCCTATCTCGACAACATCGCCGTCTTCGTCCGCGTCGTCGAGCTGGGCAATCTGTCGGCGGCAGGCCGCGACATGCGCATTTCGCCGGCGGTCGCCTCCAACCGCATCAAGGAGCTGGAAAAGCACCTCGGGGTCAGGCTGTTCAACCGCACGACCAGGCAGTTGATGCCGACGGAGCACGGCAATGTGTTCTATTCCGGCGCCAAGCAGGTGCTGGAAGCGATCACGGAAGCCGAGGCTGCCGTCTCGGCGCTGTCCGGCCAGCCGCGCGGCACCATCCGGGTCACGGCGCCGCTCGGCCTAGGCCGGCGGCTGGTGGCGTCAGGCATTCCGGATTTCCACGACAAATACCCCGATATCGAGGTGCGGCTGAGGCTCTCGGATCACAACATCGATATCATGAAGGAAGGCATCGACGTCGCCTTCAAGCTCGGCATCATCGAGGATTCCAGTTTGAGAATGCGCGGTATCATGGAATGCGAGCGGGTGTTGGTCGCGGCGCCGAAATATCTGGAAGCGCGCGGCGAACCGATGGAGCCGCAAGAGCTGATCGGCAAGAAGCACGACTGCCTTATGCTGCGCTATTCCGGGGCGCGCGAACATGTCTGGACGCTGCAGACGCCGTCCGGTCCGCAGAAATTCGAGGTGCACGGCCCCTACGACACCGACGATGGCGATGTGTTGACCGGCTGGGCTCTGTCGGGGCGCGGCATCATCAACAAGCCGCGCTTCGAGGTCGAACCCTTCATCCGCGACCGGCGGCTGCAGGTGATCCTGGCCAGCACACCGCCGACCCCGGTGCAGTTCGCCGCCGTCTATCCGCACAAGAAGCTGCAGGACCCCAAGGTGCGGCTGCTGCTCGACTTCATGGCCGAGCGCTGCCAGCGGCTGATTAAGGACCTTCTGGCCGGCAAATAGGGGGCTGGCCGGCAAATAGCCTGGCCGGAAAGTGATGGGCCGTTGGCCCAGTCGCAAGGGTTGCCTTAAACGCAAGCGACTTTAGGTTTGCATACTCCGCCTCGATGGCCCCGCGCCGACTGACGAGCAAACCACAATGCATCTCGCCGTTTCGCTCAACATTGCTTCCGGGCAACCGCTCGCCTTCAGCGATCTCGCCGATTTTGCCAAGCATGCGGAAGCGGCCGAGCTGGACATGCTCGTCCTCGAGGACTCCACGCCGGGCAGCGGCGGGTCGAGCCCTTTCGAAGCGACGACCTTACTCGCCGCGCTGGCGACGGTGACGAGCCGGATCGGCCTCGTCGCCGCTGCTTCGACGGTCACCCACCAGCCCTACAATCTGGCGCGCCGTTTTGCTTCGCTCGACATCATCAGCCATGGCCGCGCCGGCTGGCACGCGACCATGGCGCAGGCGCCGCGCGAAGCCGCCAATTTCAGCCGGCCGGATGGGTTTTCCGATAACGATTTCCGGCGTCGTACGGAAGAATATATCGGCATCGTCCAAGGCCTATGGCACGGCTGGGACGCGGATGCGCTGCTGTTCGACAAGGTCGGCGGCCGTTTCCACGACCCCGACAAGATGCATCTGCTCGACCACAAGGGCGAGTTCTTCTCGGTGCGCGGACCGCTGAATGTCGCGCGCTCGCCGCAGGATACGCCAGTGCTGGTGCTGTCAGATGTGTCGGAGGCCGATCTTGATCTTGCCTCCCGCACCGCCGATGTCGTCTTGCTAGACGAGGCTGAAGACACCAAGGCGCGCTACGACGACCTCAAGCGCCGCGTCGCCGCATGCGGGCGCGATCCTCATGCAGTGAAGGCGCTTGTGAACGTCAGCGCCAATGGACCGGATATCAGTCCCGATAGGTTGGAAGAGCTGTTCCGCTCGAAAAGCTGCGACGGGTTCAACATCGTAATGCCACCCTCGGCGCTGGACGATTTCGTCGGCCGCGTGCTGCCGGACCTGCATCAGCGCGGCCTTGTCCACCCGGACTATCCCGGAACGACGCTACGCTCGCACCTCGGACTTGCCGGAGGCGACCGATGACTCGTCAGATGAAACTCGGCGCCTTCCTGTGGGCGACGGGCCACCACATCGCCGCTTGGCGCCACCCCAAGGCGCATGTGACCGCCGGCATCGACATCGACCATTACATCCGGCTGGTGCGCACGGCGGAAGCGGCGAAGTTCGATATGATCTTCTGCGAGGACGCCGCCGGCCTGCGCGAAACCAATGTCGGCATCGCCAGCCAGACCTCGCGTTCGATCGGCTTCGAGCCGATCAGCCTGCTGTCGGCGCTCGCCGTTCAGACCAGCCGCATCGGCCTCGTCTCGACGGCGTCGACCAGCTACAACGAGCCTTACGGCCTGGCGCGCACCTTCCTGTCGCTCGATCACTTAAGCGGCGGTCGCGCCGGCTGGAATCTGGTGACATCGGCCAGCCCGATCGAAGCCGCCAATTTCGGCGCGACGGGCCTCAAACCCCACGCCGACCGCTATGAGCGGGCGCGCGAATTCGCCGAGGTCGTCACTGGACTTTGGCAAGGCGCCGGCTTTCAAGGCTATGACGGTCAGAGTTTTTCGGTGCGCGATCCGCTCGACCTGCCACGCTCGCCGCAGGGTGCGCCGGTGATGGTGCAGGCAGGCGCCTCGGATGTCGGCCGGGACCTTGCCGCCCGCACCGCCGACGTGGTGTTCACGGCGGCGCAGACCATCGAGGAGGCGAAAGCCTTCTATGACGATCTCAAGGGCCGCATGGCGGCCTATGGCCGCGAGCCCGATGACATCAAGATCATGCCCGGCGTCGCGCCCGTGGTTGCGGAAACCGAGGCCGAAGCGCGCGAAAAACATGAGGAATTGCAGGCGTTGATCCCCGACGATGTCGGCGTGGCGCTGCTTTCCAGCTATCTCAGCATCTCGGACCTTTGGCGCTATCCGGTCGACGGACCCATGCCGGAGTTGCCGGAGACAGAGGGCATGAAAAGCCGGCAGGCGCTGGTGGTCGAACAGTCCCGCCGGGATGGCCTTTCCATCCGCCAACTTGCCCGTCACTTCGCAGGCGCCCGCGGCCATTGGCGCATTGTCGGTACAGCCGCCCAGGTCGCGGACGAGTTGCAAGCGCGGTTCGAAGGCGGCGGCGCCGACGGATTCAATGTCATGCCGTCCTATTTTCCCGGCGAACTCGATGCCTTTTGCGAACTCGTGGTGCCGGAACTGCAGCGGCGTGGCCTGTTCCGCCAGGATTATGAGGGCAGTACGCTACGCGAGCATCTGGGCCTGAAGCGGCCGGCGTAGCTGTGACGAAAAGTTAGCCGGCTATTTCCTTGTCTCGTTGGACCGGATGGTCGATATTTGACGTCGCGTTGTGAACGACCAGCGCCGTCATGATCTCGGCCGCCGCCAGCGCTGCGATCACCGGTGGGCGCTTGTCCTTGACCCCGTCGCCGCCGATCGGCGAGACGAGGCGGGCGAACTCAGCCTCCGTGCCCTCCGCCGATTTCAGAAACCAGTGCTTGAATGTCGCCTTCTTGGTCTTCGAGCCGATCATGCCGACATAGGCCGCGTCGTCGCGCTTGAGCGCCTCGGCGACGATGAGGAAATCCAGCGCGTGGTCGTGGGTGAGGATGGCGAAGGCGGCGCCGGCAGGCGCTTTGCGTATCTCGGCCTCCGGCATCGGCGTCAGTCGCGTCTCGACGGTTTCTGGCATGCCTTCCAGCGCTTCGGCTCGGGTTTCGATGACGACGGCGTGCACGGGCAAAAGCGCCAGCGACGCAGCCAGCGCCTGGCCGACATGGCCGCCGCCGAAGACATAGACATGCGGCAAATGAGCCTCCTCGGCTTCCGCCGCTGCAACCAGTTCTTGCGCCAGCGTCGCATCGACGAGCCTGATCAGCACTTCGACGCGCCCGCCGCAGCACTGGCCGATCTCCGGCCCGAGCGGCACATCGAGCGTGGCGCAGATTTCATCGACCTCGATGCGAGTTCCCCTCCCCCTCGAGGGGAGGGTGGCGGCGAAGCCGCCGGGTGGGGTCGTCGCGGCAGTGGGGGTC
>NZ_VFTC01000012.1 GCF_007003975.1 Mesorhizobium sp. WSM4306 | reverse complement strand
TCTCCTTTCAACCGCAATGAATCACGAACTCAAACCAAGGGGAATCCTGAATCCTTTAAAAGGCGACAGGCTTTAGGCGTCCATTCTCATTTCGAAGAACGACCTTGGCCGAGACCGTCAAACTTCACTGTTGACTGCTTTAAGACGACCGGTCATATTATTGCCATGACAAGGCCGAACACCAGAGAACAGATCATCACCGCAGCCGTGGACACCCTGCATCGGAAGGGGTTCAACGGCACCAGCGTTCAGGACATCACCGAAGCGGCGCAGGTGCCGAAGGGATCGTTTTACAACCATTTCGAAAGCAAGGAGCTCCTCGCTGTCGAAGCCCTGGAGCGCTACTGGCAAAGGGTGCTCAACGGGTTGAGCGGGCTTGGTGATGAGAAGACGCCTGCCGTCGACCGGCTGCGCCGGTACTTTCAGCATCTCAACGAGGTCGCCCGCCAGGGAGACTACCGAACCGGCTGCATGATCGGCAATATGGGCGCGGAAATGCCGGACCAGAGCCGCCCGGTGCGGGAACGCCTGGCCGTGCTGTTGGCGGCGTGGAGCCGAGCAATCGAATCCTGCGTCAAGGAAGCGCAAGCCGACGGCGCGCTGCGGCGCGACATGGATGCCAGGACCATCGCCGCCTTCCTGCTCAACTCCTGGGAAGGCGCGATGATGCGCGCCAAGGTCGACAAGGATGCAACCGCGCTGACGGCGTTCGAAACCGTCGCATTCGGTACGCTGCCGACATAGGCTTTCTCTTTTTTCCTGAACATAAGATGACTGGTCATATTGATCATCCAATCCAGCCTTCTCCGCACGAGGCCGATCATGAAATTCAACGACGCAGGTCCCCTTCTTCCCAAACACAGCGGTCCGCCGCCATGGCTGGCAAGGCTCGCCGAGGACGCCACGCTCGAAGCCACCGTGCTGAGGCGACGATCGAAGGAAGGCGGAACATCCTGGCGCTGCTGAAGCATGCCGTGCGGCTCTACGACTTTCAGGACTTTACCTATCGGGGCGACTTCGGCGCCGACTTCTTCATGGAATCCTGCCGTGCCGAAGTTCGCGGCCCCCTATCGAGTGCTCCGCGCTGGTGCACAAAAATGCCGCCGGCGAAGCGGATTCGATCCTGGTCAGTCCACTCGACGCCCCTTTGCTGTTCTCGCGCCTGATGTGGGAACAGGCCGGCGACGAATTTGGCGATCTCTATCTGACGGGACCGCAGGCCGAGGCCCAGGAGAAGGCAACCGCCGATCCGAAGGCCTGAGCGACAAAACTCAACCTCAATCCACAGAACGCCAGCCTGCCGGGCTGGCGACCGCCAGTCGCGACTTGCAGCCGGGCCGGTGCCAAGGCCAACACAGAAGGAATACAGTCATGCGTGCAATGAGAGCAGAGGGTTTCGGCGGCTATCAGGACCTGAAACTGGTCGACATACCCAAGCCTGTCCCGTCCGAAGGACGGCTGCTGGTGCGGATGCGGGCCGCCGGCGTGACGCCGCTCGATCATACGATTCTGAGCGGACAGTTTCCGCGCTCGACGGCACCGTTGGTGCTCGGCAATGAAGGCGCCGGCATCATCGAGGGCGGCGACGCCGATTTTCCCGAAGGCACGCGGGTGGCATTCCTCGGCCCCTTCGGCGTGTTCGAGAACGGCAGCTATTCGGACTATGTCGCCGTCCCCAAGGAATTGCTGCTGCGTGTCCCCGATGCGATCGACGACGCCACGGCCGCAAGCCTGCCGGTGGCCTATCTGACGGCCTACATCGCGCTGATGAATGCCGGCTTCGCCGCCGGCAAGGTCGTGCTGGCGCCGGCCATAGGCGGGTCCGTCGGCAATGCCACGACACGGCTGGCGCACGCGCTCGGCGCCAGCCACAGCATCTCCTCCACCACCAGCCACGCCAAGGCCGAAGAGGCCAAGGCGCTTGGCTTCGACGAGGTCGTCGACCTCACCGCAGAGGGCTTGACGGACGGCGTCAACCGCCTTAGCGAAGTCCATGGCGCCGACATCGTCATCGACGGCATCGGCGGCAAGATCCTGAGCGCCGCGCTACCGGCCCTAGCGCCCGGCGCATCGGTGATCACGCTCGGTTACTCCGCCGGACGAGAAACCACGATCAATGTCACCGACCTGATCTGGAAGGCTGCAAGCATTAAGGGGTTTTTACTACTCACCGAAAGCGCGTCGGCCAGACAAGCAGCCTGGTCAGTCATTTCGGACCTGCTTGTATCGGGCAAGGTCAGGCCGATGGTGGCGAAGGTCTTTGCGCTGGAGGATGCCGCCGAAGGCTTGCGGTATCTCATCGAGGAGCGCCCATTCGGCCGGGTGGTGCTGAAGATTTGACGCAAGGTGCTCCGCTCGGATAATCCCCTCGCTTCCATCGCTGCCGTCGGTCTAGACTTTGGCAAAAGGGGAGATTCCGGATGCCTGGTCTTGAGGCATGGCTGTCGCTGATAGGCCCTGCCTACTTCGCCTATGTCGGCATCGCGATTCCGTTCGTGGTCTTCTGGGCCATTATCTGCGCCGCCCTGTGGATTTGGAACAACCGGCCTAGCAAGAGGCAGGGCCCTCCCCGGTCGTGGCCCGCCAGCCTGACCTACTTTGTCGTCGTCGCCGCCTGCTACGTGGCGGCGCATATGGCGGTCTACCTGCTGGTCCGGTATCTGGCCCGATTGTGGGCGTGACAGGAGCGCGCGACCTTATTACTGGGCACTCTGGCGAGCTTTCTGCCTGAAGGTAAGCTCGCCGGGCGAGAACCCCAATCATCACTCCCGGCGAGCCTACAACCCGATCAGGAACGCGATCAGGGCCGGGGTCAGCCGGCAAGCCGGGCGCTGCAAGACAGATGCCAGCATATGTTTCCCGAATTGGGACAGTTGCCTTGCGTCCTGCCGTACCGTGTTACGGCTGCCAGGGATCGATGACAGGCACGCCGGCCGCATGGAATGGCGTCGTGTCGCGCGAGGCGACATGAAAGCCCTTTGCGGATGCGATTGCCGCGATGTAGCCATCGGGCACAGGAAACCCCTTGCCGGCACCCCTCGCCTTCACCGCGAGGCCGGCATAGTGCCGGGCCGCCTCGGCATCAAAAGGCAGGATGCGGCGGTCAAACACCGCGCACACACCGGCGAAGGTTTCAGCGAGCGCAGTCTTGCGACGACCAGCTGGCATCGCCTCGATGCCGAACAGCACTTCGGCCAGCGTCACGCTGGACAAATAGAGCGTTTCGGCGGCCTGGTCGTTCAGCCAGGTCAAAACAAGCTGGTGCGGTTCGGGCTTCATCGCCTCCGAAACGACATTGGTATCGAGGAGGATCATTCGAACCCCAGCGGTTCGGCCGGCACCGTGTCGCGAGCCTGCTCCAGGGCCTCCACGTCTTCATTTGTCAGCCCGGCGCGGCGGGCAATGTCGGCCAGAGCGGAGCCGAGTTTCACACGCCCATCCGGCCGCACCGCTTTTTCCAGGATGTCGCGAATCTCGGCCTCGGTGCTGCGACCGTGCAAGGCAGCCCGTACACGCAAGGCGCGGTGGGTTTCTTCCGGAAGATTTCGAACGGTCACTGCTGGCATTGATATCACTCCGATGTCATTGACTGGATTGATATCATATTGTGACACATGACGTCACTTTCCATATTTGAGAAAGCGCGGGGCGACACAATCCTCATCGCAGGATTGCAGGTCTAAATTTCGAACTCGCCCTGCCCTTCGTCCATCGCACTGACGATCTCGGCGGCGAGTGCCCTTGTAATGGGCGTCTTGCGTTCGAGCGCGGTGCGATCCAGCCGTTCGACCACGCGCATGGCGGTGGCCAGCGAGCGCTCGATGCGCCGCACCAGATATTGGATGACATGCGGCTCGACCTCGACCTGGCGGTCGGCAAACAATTTGGTGATGACGCCGGCCAGAAGCAGGTCGTCGGGTTCGTGGATTTCGACGGTTGCCGCTGCTTTCAGCCGTGAGGCGAGATCGGGCAGCGTTACCCCCCAGGCGGCGGGGAAGCGCCGCGCCGTCAACAGCAAGGTGGACCCGGCGCCGCGCACTTCATTGATGAGATGAAAAAGGCCCGCCTCGTCGATCGCTGTCTTGTCGACATCGTCGATCAGCGCCGGCCTGCCGCCGAGCCCGGCGATGGCATTGCCGATGCGCAGGGCATCGACCGCCACTGCGTTGGCCCGCGCCTGCCAGATCGAGCCCAGATGTGTCTTGCCGGAGCCGGCCGGCCCGGCCAGAACGATCACCGGCGATGGCCAGTCCGGCCAGCGGTCGACCAGGGCCGCCGCCTCGCGGTTGGTGGCCGACACCACCAGTTCGTCGCGCGAATAGCCGGTTCCGTGGCCGAGATCGAGCGGTAGCTGGCGCGGCGGTTCAGTTCTCTGGTCGGCCACGTCAGCCGCGCCGCGTCCGGTGACTGCCGCCGCGATCGGCAGGCAGCGGCGGGACGGGCTCGGTCGAGTGTCCCTTGTAGAGCGGCGATTCGAGATAGCGGGCAATGGCAAAGCGCACCAGCACGGCAACCGCGGCCGAGGCCGGCACAGCAATCAGGAGGCCAACGAAGCCGAAAAGGGCGCCGAAGGCAAACAGCGCGAACATCAGCCAGACCGGATGCAGACCGACGCTTTTGCCGACCAGCCTGGGCTGCAGGATATTGCCCTCGATGAACTGGCCGACGAAGAACACGCCGGCGACCGCCGCCACCATGGTCCAGTCCGGCCAGAACTGGACGAAGGCGACGCCGACGGCCAGCACCAGGCCGGTCAGCGAGCCGACATAGGGAATGAAGGAGATCAGCCCGGCGAACAAGCCGATGAGGATGGCGAAATTCAACCCGGTCAGCGTCAGGCCGGTGGCGTACATGGCGCCGAGCACCAGGCACAGCGTGCCCTGGCCGCGCACGAAGCCGGCGGTCGCGGTGTTGATGTCCCTGGAAATCGTCCTGACCGTTCCGACATAGTCGCGCGGTACCCAGCTGTCGACGACCGCCACCATGCGGTCCCAGTCGAGCAGCATGTAGAAGGCTACGACCGGGGTGACCACGAATAGGCTGACGACCGAAACCAGCGCCACGCCCGAACTCCAGATCGAGATGAAGACGGTGCTCAACAGGCCGAAGCCCGAGGTGAGCAACGAGTTCAGCCCGTCGCGCAGGCCATTGGCGTTGACGCCGAATTTCTGCTCCAGCCATTTAGGGTCGAAGCTGGTGATCAGCGCCTGCAGCCGGGTCAGATATTCCGGCAGCTTGCCGGCGAAATCAGCCATCTGGGTCGCCAGCACCGGAACCAGGATGACCAAGGCCAGCACCAGGATAACGATGAAGGCAATCAGAATGACCACCGTCGCTATCAGCCGGGAAAGCCCGAGGCGCTGTAGCCGGTCGGCGACCGGATCGAGGAAATAGGCCAGCACCATGCCGGCGACGAACGGCAACAGGATGCCGGAGAAGATATAGAGGAACAGCGCCAGGAACAGGGCGGTTCCCAGCCAGAAGAAAATCTGGCGTCGGAATGCCACGGACGCAGCTTCGCCTGCCGCCGCGGCCTCGGCCGCCGCTTCGATGGATCCTTGGTCAGGTGCCCGGGGTGGAGCCTTCGCCATAGCCGCTCATATGTCTCAGCCAAGCCACGAGATAGGCCGCGGCCGAAGCCACGGTCAAGACCCCGGACAGGATTATGAGCGCGGGTCTGAGCGGGTCGAGGTGGATCGAAAAGGCAAGTTCGCCCAGCACCACGGCCGCCAGCACGATCTGGGCGGCGGTGTTGGCCTTCGACACGTAAAGCGGCTTCATCTCGACCGGATGCGCCATGACGGTGGACAAAAGCACGGCGCAGATGATCAGCGCATCGCGCGACACCATGGTCACCACCAGCCACAGCGGCAACTGCCCGATGAAGCCCATGACCACGAACACCGAGACCAGCAGCACCTTATCGGCCATCGGGTCGAGATAGGCGCCGAGTTTGGATTGCTGGTTGAATCGGCGAGCGATGAAGCCGTCGACGCCATCTGAAATGCCGGCAACGAGAAAGCCGGCAAAGGCCCAGTCCCAGCGCATGTTGAGCATTGCCAGCACCACCGCCGGGACCAGCACGAAGCGCATGATGGTGATCAGGTTGGGAATGGTCAAAGGCATGTCTCGATGTGGCTTGTCGAGAGATACATGAGTGGGATCGGAGGGACGCGCAAGGGAGACGCTGCTGATCTCCCCCCTTGCGGGGGAGATGGCCGGCAGGCCAGAGGGGGGGTGCTGTCCCACCAGCCTCGCAATTGCTCTCTGCCCGCTTTCAGCCCCTGTCGCAGACAATACGACATTAACGTCACGACATTAACGTCGCGATCCTTCACACCCCCCTCTGTCCTGCCGGACATTTCCCCACAAGGGGGGAGATTGGCGGCTTGGGCGCCTCACGCACTTTCCACGGTTTTATCGGTGGGAACGGTCGTCATCCTTGCCCCCCGAAACCATTCATGCGAAGAGCCCGCAAGGGAAACAGGGATGCGCCGACGATGAGCAAAGGCGACAAGGCCAAGCGCAAGAACGGGCTCACCTATGCCGAGGCGGGTGTCGACATCGATGCCGGCAACCTCATGGTCGAGAAGATCAAGCCGCTGGTGCGCGCGACGCGCCGGCCGGGCGCCGATGGCGAGATCGGCGGCTTTGGCGGCCTGTTCGACCTCAAGGCCGCAGGCTTCACGGACCCGGTGCTGGTTGCCGCCAATGACGGCGTCGGCACCAAGCTCAAGATCGCCATCGACGCCGGCAAACATGACACGATAGGCATCGACCTCGTCGCCATGTGCGTCAACGACATTGTCGTACAAGGGGCGGAGCCGCTGTTCTTCCTCGACTATTTCGCCACCGGCAAGCTCGACCCCGACCAGGGGGCGGCAATCGTCGGCGGCATCGCAACAGGCTGCCGTCAGGCCGGCTGCGCGCTGATCGGCGGCGAGACGGCCGAAATGCCCGGCATGTATCACGACAAGGACTACGACCTTGCCGGTTTCGCCGTGGGCGCGGCCGAACGCGGCCAGCTGCTGCCGACCGACGATATTGTCGAGGGCGACGTGCTGCTGGGTCTGGCTTCCTCGGGCCTGCATTCCAACGGCTTTTCGCTGGTGCGCCGCATCGTTGGCGTCAGCGGCCTTGCCTGGAGCGATCCAGCGCCGTTCAACGATGAGGCGACGCTGGCCGAGGCGCTGCTCGAGCCGACGCGCATCTATGTGAAGTCGATCCTCAAGGCGATCCGCAACACGCATGGCATCAAGGCGCTCGCCCACATCACCGGCGGCGGCTTCCCCGAAAACATCCCACGCGTGCTGCCGAAGGATTTCTCCGCCGAGCTCGACCTCAATGCCATCGATGTGCCGCCGGTCTTTTCCTGGCTGGCGAAAACCGGCGGCGTGGCGCCGGAAGAGATGATGCGCACCTTCAACTGCGGCGTCGGCATGATCCTCGTCGTCGCCTCCGGCCAGGCCGCGCAAGTCGCCGCCGTGCTGCAGGAGGCCGGCGAGGCGGTGACGCCGATCGGCCGCATCGTACCGCGCCGCGACGCCGGCGTCATCTATCGGGGCTCGATCGGCCTATGAGCAGGAAACGCACGGTTGTCTTGATCTCGGGACGCGGCTCCAACATGACGGCGCTGATCGCGGCGGCGAGCGATCCGGCCTATCCGGCCGAAATCGTCGGCGTCATCTCCGACCGGGCCAACGCTGCCGGCCTCGGCATCGCGGCAGCGCGCGGCATCCCGACCAAGGTCATTGTGCGCGCCGACCATACCAGTAAGGACGCCCATGATGCGGCGATCGACGCCGCGCTGATTGCCTTCAATGCCGAGATCGTGGCGCTGGCCGGCTATCTGCGCATCCTTTCGCGCGGCCTGGTCGAGAAATGGCAGGGGCGCATGCTCAACATCCACCCTGCCCTGCTACCGGCCTTCAAGGGGCTCGACACGCATGCGCGCGCCTTGCGGGCCGGCATGCGCATCCATGGCTGCACGGTGCATTTCGTCACGCCCGAGATGGATGACGGCCCGATCATAGCGCAAGCCGCGGTGCCGGTGATGGTCGGCGACAATGAGGACACACTTGCCGCCCGCGTGCTGAAGGCCGAACACCGGCTCTATGCGCTGGCGCTCGGCCTGGTCGCCGACGGCAAGGCGCGCATGGAAGGCGGCCGCACCGTGCTTGCGCACTTTGCCGACGACGCCGAAAACGGAACGTCTGTGGTGATGGCGCCTGACCCGCTACGCGAGGAACGCGACCTCGAGCATCTGGCGCGGATCACGCCTTGAGGGCCTAGACCCACAACGAGCCGAACCTATGAACCAGCTACTCCTGCTGCGCCACGCCAAGTCGAGCTGGGACGATCCGGCGCTTGCTGATTTCGACCGGCCGCTTGCCCCGCGCGGGCTGAAGGCTGCGCCGCGGATGGGGCGCGAACTGGCCAAGCGCGGCTGGCTGCCCAATCTGGCGCTGGTGTCACCGGCGCTGCGCACGCGGGAGACATGGCGGCTGGTCTCGGCCGAACTGCCGGCGCGCGTGCCTGTGAAGTTTGCCGAGGGGCTCTTCGGCGCCACAGCTGGCGACATTCTGGCCGAGGTGCAACAGGCAACGGCGTCGGCTGGCTGCGTCCTGGTGCTTGGCCATAATCCCGGCCTGGAGGATTTGGCGCGCCGGCTTGCCGGTCCGCGATCGGATGCCCGGGCTCGCAGGAAGCTTGAAGAGAAATTCTCGACCGGCGCCCTTGCCCGCTTTGTCGTCGACGATGACTGGGCATACCTCGCCTTCGGCACAGCCCGGTTGACGCATTGCATCAGGCCGAAGGATTTGGGCTGACGGCAAAACTGCCAATCTCCCCCACAAGGAGTAGATTGGCTCCTTCGCGTCGCCGGTGCCTAACAACAAAAGCGCGGGCCCCAGCCGCCGCTCCTGGCTTTTAGACAAAGCGCTCAGTGGTTGCCGAAACGGTGGCGGTCACTGCCCGGCCTGACCGGTTCCTGAATCGGCTGAGCCGACTGAACAGGCTTCCGGATCGAAGCCGTAAAGGCTGCGCCTGTCGCCATCAGGACGGCAACTGCCGCGAAAGTGATCTTGCTCATTTCATCGTTCCTTGTTTGTCGGTCAAACGGCGCCTTGGGAGGATGGCCCCGCTCCCGCCACGAACCTTCAGCGGCGAGGCTTTATTCCCCGACGCCGCGCTTTTTTCTCGAATTTTCGGGGCAGAAACGGGCTGGCCGCGAACGAGGATCGCCAAGCTCGGTCTACAAAGATGCCGTGCAAACAAGAAGATAGAATAGATTGCTGCCGAGTTGATTCAGACCGCGCGGAACCCAAGCCGGCTGCACAAAAAACAAGAGCGGCGGGCCAAGCCCACCGCTCGTTGTGGTCGACGATTTGGTAGAAATCAACGGCCCCAGATGCCCTGGCCGGATTGCGGCTGGTTCGAGTCCGGCTTGATCGTGAAGCCGCCGAAGGTGGCCGGCTTGCCGATCGAGGCCGTATAGCTGTGGTCGATGTTGCCGGCCGGAGCGGTCACGGCGGGCTGGTTGACACCGTCAGAGCCGTAGTGGTCGCTGCCTGCGAAAGCGGTGCCGGTGACAACGAGGAGGGCAGCAGCGGTAAGAGCGATCTTGGTCATTTCAGGTACTCCAGATTTTCAGTCCTGTCCGTCTAGTGGCGTGCCTTGGGAGGAATTCGCGTCGCTCGGACCACTCCGAAATGGGTCTGCCTTGCTGCCATTTCCAATCACTAAAATGTGCGAACCGAACCGTTCAGTTCGATCTTGAAATCCGCCGAATGACTTGGCGGTTGCAATTTTCTATCGTGATATCAGATAGTTAAATTATAGCACTTGCTATATGGCGCGACCAATCGCTGTGCCGGCGTTCATCGATCACGATACAGTGCGTCGATGGCGGGAAAACAGCGACAACCGCAGTCTTGCAAGGGATTGGCAGGGTCAGTGCCTGGCCCTTTTGTCGAACCCCAGAACGTCGCGCATGTCGTATTCGCCGGGCGGACGTTCCACCACCCAAAGTGCCGCCGCAATGGCGCCGCGCGCGAACATCGAGCGGTCACCGGCCGAATGCGAGAGCGTGAGCGTCTCGCCTTGGCTGAGGAAACCCACACTGTGCTCGCCGACGATGCTGCCGCCGCGCAGCACGGCAAAGCCGATCTCGTCGGCAGGGCGCGGACCGGTGACGCCATCGCGAGCGCGTCTCGCCACATCGTCGAGGATCACGCCGCGCCCTCGCGCCGCCGCCTCACCCAGCATCAGCGCGGTGCCTGACGGCGCATCGACCTTCATGCGGTGATGCGCTTCCTGGATTTCGATGTCGCAATCGTCGGCGCCCAGCGTCCGCGCGGCCTGCTCGACCAACCCGGTCAGCAGGTTGAGCCCCAGCGAGTAGCTGCCGGAGCGGACGATGGCGACCGACTTGGAAGCAGTGGCGATGGCGGCGAGATCGTCGACGCTGAAGCCGGTCGAGCCGATGACCAGCGCCGGGCCACCACGCTCTGCGCAAGCCCGGGCAAGATCAACGGAGGCCGCCGGCGTGGTGAAGTCGATGACGACATCGGCAAGCGCCAATGCCTGGTCACGCTCGACCAGACCATTGCCGGTGCTGCCCCCCCGATGGAACCGCGCGACGAGCTGCAACCGCGGATCGGCCGTGACGGCTTCAGCCATTTCCCTGCCCATGCGGCCAAGCGCGCCGGCTATCGCTACTTTCAACGGCATGGCGGCTTTTGTTGAAAATGCGTGTGCGAACAATCGTCTGGCATGCCGCCTTGCCGGATTGATTCAAGCAGCGCCATGCGTCTTGATCATCATACCGGCGATCTCCTTGACCAGCTTGGCAGCAACCAGCGCCGTCAGGTTGGAGATGTCCTGGTTCACATTGTACTCGACGACATCGGCGCCGACGATGGGCTGGTCGATCCTCTGGATCAGGTTGATCACTTGCCGGGTTGTCAGACCACCGGGTTCGCGGTGCGACACGCCGGGCGTACAGGCCGGATCCAGGCCGTCGAGATCGACCGAGAGATAGACCGGCGTCTTGAGGTCGAGCCGCAGATCCTCGCTGAAATGGCGCGCCTCGATCGCCTCGACGCCGAAGCGTTCGAGCTGGTCACGAAGCTCGTCGTTGAGCGTGCGCAGGCCGATCTGGATCAGCCGGTCGGCCAGTCCCTCCTCCAGGATGCGCGCGAAGGACGAGGTGTGCGAGCGTTTGTTGCCCTGATAGGCGTCGTAGATGTCGGGATGGGCATCGATCTGGACGATCGTCAGGCTGGGGTGACGCCGACGCACGGCGCGCAGCAGCGGCCAGGCGATCGCATGGTCGCCGCCAAGGCTGATCAGCGGATGGCCGGCGTCCAGCGCGCGGCCGACCTCGGCCTCGATCCGGTCCCACGGGTCGCCGGCGGCTGTGAAATCGATGTCGCCATGGTCGAGAAAACTGTCCGCCACATCGAAGCCGGTTTCGCTCCACGAGGAGTGCGCGTCGCTTTTGAGCTCGCGCCGGATCAGGGCCGGCGCTGCGGCCGCGCCTTTGAGATAGGACGAGTTGTCGTCATGCGGTATTCCCAGAAGCGAAACCCTGGCCATTGGCGTACGATCTCCGGCTACAGGCCTTGTGACTAAACCCGGGAGCTGGCTGGCGATAGCGCAGCCGCTTGGGCCAGCAGCGAAGGCGAACCGGCAATCAGGCCGCCGTCATTTGCCGGCTTCGCCGCCCAGCCTTTGCCTGACGATCGCGACATGGAAATTCGTGCCATGCAACAGCCCGTCATCGTTGAAGTCGTAGCTGGAATTGTGCAGCGGCCCCGAAGCCTCGCCATTGCCGAGGAAGACAAAGCAGCCCGGCACATGGTCGAGGAAGCGGGCGAAATCCTCCGAACCGGTCATCGGCTCCGCCGCAACGCCAACGGCGTTGTCGGCCAGCACACGCCTTGCGGCGGCAAAGGCTTCATCCACCAGGTCGGCATCATTTTGCAGCGGCACGAACTCCCTGGTGTAGGTGATCTCGGCGGAGACATTGTAGGCGGCGGCCGTACCCTCGGCGATGATGCGCATCTGCCGCTCGATCTCTGCGCTGACCTCCGGCCGAAAACTGCGGGCGTCACCGAGGATGCGGGCAAGGCCGGGCAACGCGTTGCGCGTGCCGTCGGTGATCAGTTCGGTCACCGAAACCACCGATATGTCGGCCGGGCTCAGCCGGCGCGAGACGATGGTCTGCAGATTGGTGACCAGCGCGCAGGCGGCAACCAGGGTTTCGTTGCCGGAATGCGGCCGGGCGGCGTGGCCGCCGATGCCCTTAAGCACGATCTCGAAATTATCCTCGGCCGACATGATCGGGCCGGCGCGGGTTTCGAAATATCCGATGGGCAGACCAGGCATGTTGTGCAGGCCGAAAATCTCGTTGAAGGGAAAGCGCTGCCTCAGGCCGTCGTCGAGCATCGCCAGCGCGCCCTTGCCCCACTCCTCGGCCGGCTGGAAGATGAAGCGCACAGTGCCATCGAACCCGCCCTCGGCGGCCAGCAGTTTTGCCGCGCCGAGCAGCATGGTGGTGTGGCCGTCATGACCGCAGGCATGCATGATGCCGGGGTTCTGCGAGCGATAGGCGGCCGCCGACTGCTCGGTGATGCGCAGCGCATCCATGTCGGCCCTGAGCGCAATCGCCCGGTTGCCGCTGCCGCGCTTCAGCGTGCCGACGACACCGGTGCCGCCGACACCCTCGGTGACGTCGTCCAGCCCGAATTCACGCAGCTTGGCGGCGACGAAGGCGGCGGTGCGCTTTTCCTCGAAACCGAACTCGGGATGCGCGTGCAGATCGCGCCGCCAGCCCGTCATCTCCCGCTTCAGCGCACCACGATCGAGCTCAGCCATTTTCTCCCCCGACCTATCTTGCAAGCTCACTGGCGACATCAAGCAGGTTGTTGGCGCCGGCGACAAGCTCGGCATCCTCGGTATGTTCGAGCGGACTGTGGCTGATGCCGCCGGCACTCGGCACGAAGATCATCGCCGCCGGCGCCATGCGGGCCATCATCTGCGCATCATGGCCGGCGCCGGAGGTCATGCGCCTCACAGCGAGACCACGGTTTTTTGCTGCAGCCTCAATCCGTTCGACGATGCCGATGTCGAATAGAACGGGCTCGAAGCGAGCCAGCCGTTCGACCGAGATCGATACGTTCTCGGAAACGGCAAGCTCTTCGAGATAGGCGGCAAGGGCTGCCTCATGCGCCTGCAGGCGCTGTTCGTCGGGATCGCGCAAATCGATGGTGAAGATGGCGCGCGAAGGGATGACGTTGATGGCATTCGGCTCGAAGCGTATCGTGCCGACGGTAACCACGGTCGGCCCATTGGAAGCCGTGGCCCGATCGTGCAAGAAGGTGATGACGCGGGCGGCGGCATGCCCGGCATCCCTGCGCATCGACATCGGCGTGGTGCCGGCATGGTTGGCCGCGCCGTCGATGGTAATGCGCTGCCAGGAAATGCCTTGCAAATTCTCGACCGCGCCGATCGGCACGCCTTCGCGCTCCAGCACCGGCCCCTGCTCGATATGCAGTTCGAGATAGGCGTGCGGCTTGAGGAAGCCGGGTTCGCGGTCGCCGGCATAGCCGATGCGGGCGAGTTCCTGGCCGAGCACGCTGCCATCCGTGCCGACGGCGGCCAACATCGCGTCCGCGCCGGCGCCACCGGCATGGACCAGCGAGCCCATCATGTCGGGCGTGTAGCGCACACCCTCCTCATTGGTGAAAGCGGCGACCGCGACTGGACGTGAGGGCGAAAAGCCCGAGGCCTTGAGCGTCTCGATCACCTCCAACCCGGCCAGTACGCCATAGCAGCCATCATAGATGCCGGCATCGATGACGGTGTCGATGTGCGAACCGATCAGCAGGGGCGCCTGCCCGGCATTATCTGGGCTTTGCCAGATGCCGAAGATATTGCCGACCCGGTCGATCGCGACATCGAGCCCGGCCTGGTTGAGCCAGCCGACGAAGAGGTCGCGGCCTTGCTTGTCGGTATCGGAAGCGGCGAGCCGGATCAGCCTGCCGTCGCCGTCACGACCGACGGCGCCAAGTTCACGGATGCGGCCGAGCAGGCGCTGTGCATCGATGCCAATCATTGCAAAGCCTCGGCAGGCACTTTGCCGACCAGCACATCGGTGGGGCTTTGCCCAACCAACTCGGCATAGCGATGCGGGTCGGTGGCGCCTTCCGTGTTGATCACCAGCACCCGGGATCTGCGATCGAGGCCGAGCTCGACCTTCTGGTCAGCCACCGCCCGGATTAGTCCAGCAAGACCAACACCGCCGCTTTCACCTGAAACGATCGCCGGATCGCCTGCATTTGGCTGGGCGAGAAGCCGCATCACCGCGACGGCCTCATCCTCGTCCACCGTCATGAAGGCATCGGCAACCCGCGCCAGCACGCGCCAGGCGACTGGAGAGGCCTCATAGCATTCAAGCATCGCCATCACGGTTGGCTGGTCGTGCACGACCTTGACCACGCGACCCGCCTGGGCTGCCGCGGCAACGCAGGCCGCACGCGCCGGTTCGACCACGATGAAGGTCGGCCTGGCGTCACCGAGCACGATGGCGAGATGACCGGCCACCGCTGCGGCAATGCCGCCGACACCGGCCTGCACGAAGACATGGGTTGGCGGCTGCGGCAAC
The DNA here is from genome assembly GCF_007003975.1 of Mesorhizobium sp. WSM4306. GTDB lineage: Bacteria > Pseudomonadota > Alphaproteobacteria > Rhizobiales > Rhizobiaceae > Mesorhizobium. The sequence goes on along the minus strand of NZ_VFTC01000012.1, from coordinate 161,653 downwards.
AGGTGCAACGCTTCGCGCACGATCGCCGTATAGCCCTGCATGACCAGACCGGGGATGCGTTCGTAGCCGGGCCAGGAGGTGTCGGACACCACGGTCCAGCCCTTCTCGGCCGAAACCTCGGCGGCCTGCCTCACCGAATCGTCATAATTGCCGTCGACGCGGATCATCTGCGCGCCATAGCGGGCGATGGCCGCTATCCGCTCCTCGCTGACGCCCTGGTGAACGAAGATTGCAGCCTTGGCGCCGACGAGTTGCGCCCCTTGCGCAACCGAGCGGCCGTGATTGCCGTCGGTGGCACAGGCCACCGTCATGCCGGCAGTGATCGCCCGGACGTCGGGCCGGTCGAGATCGGCTACGTCCACGGGCCGGCCGAGCGACCGGCTTGCCTCCTCCAGCACAAGGCGGAAGACGGCATAGGCGCCGCCCAGCGCCTTGAAGCTGCCGAGGCCGAGGCGAAAGCCTTCGTCCTTGATGTGGATCGCGCCGAGGCCGAGGCCGCCGGCCAGCGCCGGCAGCGCATGCAGCGGCGTTGGCAGGTGATTGTCGCGGTGGGCAAGAAAGCGCTCGACCGTGTCGGCTCCGGCAATCCCCAGCGTTTCGGCATCGACCGGTTCGAGCGGTTCGCGGTGCAAGGTATTGCTGTTGAGCAGGAACACGGATGGCCTCCTTGAGAGTCAGACGAAATCGTATTGCAGCAGAGGCGCAAAGTGCGCTGTAATTGGCGCTTTGAAATGCAAGTTTGTTTCGCCGGGGACAGCGCCTTTGCCTACATCGCCTTCACTCGACAGTTTCGACCTCGCTATCCTTGCCATCCTGCAAAGGGACAACACCACCCCGCAGCGGCTGATCGGCGAAGCCGTCAACCTGTCGGCGCCGGCGGTGCAGCGGCGTATCAAGCGCATGGAACAGTCCGGCGTCATTGCGGGCAATATCGCTGTCGTCGAGCCGGCGGCGGTCGGCCAGCCCATCACCATCTTCGTCGAGGTCGAGTTGGAGAGCGAACGCTTTGACCTGATCGACGCGGCCAAGCGGCAATTCTCGGCAGAGCCGCAAGTGCAGCAATGCTACTACGTCACCGGCGAGGCCGACTTCATCCTGGTCATCACCGTGGCAGACATGGGCGCCTATGAGGCGCTGACGCGCAAACTGTTCTTCGACAGCAAGAATGTGCGAAAATTCCGCACCTTCGTCGCCATGGATCGCGTCAAGGTCGGGCTGACCGTGCCCTTGCCCGGATAAGCCGGATCAATCAGCCGGCCGCAGCCAGACCTTGTTGTCGTGGAAAGCGGCACCGCCATAGGGCGCAGGCGCATCGGCGCCGGTCAGCACATTGATGCCCTCGCCGCGCTCATGCGCGCTGTTTGGCCAGATGCCTTCGGCGATGACCACGCCGCGCTTGATGCCGTCGAACAGCTTGGCGTGCAGGACGACCTCGCCGCGCCGGTTGCCGACCTCGATGCGGTCGCCATCGGCGAGCCCGAGAGCCGCGGCATCGTCCGGATGCAGCAGGAGTTCCGGCCGGCCCTCCTTGGCCCGCGACACCGGTGTTTCCGAGAAGGTCGAGTTCAGAAAATTGCGCGCCGGCGATGTCGTCAGCCGGAACGGATGCTCGGCGTCCGCGACCTCGATCAGGTCGACATGGTCGGGGAATTCCGGCAGCTCGGACACCGGCCCGAACAGGCCCATGCTTTTCGGTGGCCGGTTAGGCGCCGCCTGCCCGCTCCAGTTGGCGCGGAAGTGGAATTTCTTGTCGGCGTGACCGAAGCCACTGATGAAATGCGCCGCCTCGAAATCTGGCTGCAGGTCGACCCATTTGTCTTCCTTCAGGCTGGCGAAGCTGCCCAGCCCGCGCTTGCCCAGGATGATGTCGATATGCTGCTGCTCGGTCAGGCCAAAGCCCGGCCGGTCGGCGACGCCGAGACGCGCGGCCAGTTGCTCGATGACGAAATGGTTGGTGCGCGGACCTTCCGGCGGTTCGATCAGCTTGGGGCCGAGCGTGATGTGCTGGTTGCCGCCGCCCTTGTAGACGTCGTCATGTTCCAGAAACATCGTCGCCGGCAAAACGACATCGGCGAGTTTTGCCGTGTCGGTCATGAACTGCTCGTGCACGCAGGTGAACAAATCGTCGCGCAGGAAGCCTTGTTTCACCAACCGCTGCTCGGGTGCGACATTCACCGGGTTGGTGTTCTGGATCAGCATCGCCGTCACCGGCGGGCCGCCATAGAGCGCATCGGCCGCTCCGGTCAGCACCGGGCCGGTCCGCGACTGGTCGAGATAGCGGATGTTGGGATCGCGCATCGCGGTGCCTTCCAGCACATCCTGGTTGAGCTTGAAGATACCGGAGTTGGAATGGAAGGCGCCGCCGCCCTCATATTGCCAGGCGCCGGTGACGGCGGCGATGCAGGATGCCGCGTGCATGTTGACCGAGCCGTTGCGCTGGCGGGCAAAGCCATAGCCGAGGCGGAAATAGGTCTTTTTGGTCGTGCCAACAAATCGCGCAAAGGCCTCGATCTCGGCGACGGCAAGGCCGGTGATGGCGGACGCCCATTCCGGCGTGCGCGTCTCAAGATGCGCCTCCAGACCCTTGGGGTCGTCGGTGTATTTTTCGAGGTAGGCGCGGTCGGCCATACGTTCCCTGAACAGCACATGCATGACCGCGCAGGCCAGCGCGCCGTCGGTGCCGGGCTTCAGCACCAGGCCCATATCGGCCTGCTTCATCGTCGCGTTCTCGTAGACGTCGATGACGACGATCCTGGCGCCACGTTCCTTGCGCGCCTTGATGGCGTGGGTCATGACATTGACCTGCGTGACCACGGCATTGGTGCCCCAGATCACGATGCAGTCGGACTTCGCCATTTCGCGCGGATCGGGACCGCGCAAGGCGCCCGCCCCCATCATCCAGCCGGTCCAGGCCAGATTGGTGCAGATCGAGCCGAAGAAGCCGGAGTATTTTTTCGCATGGCGCAGCCGGTCGATGCCGTCGCGCTGTACCAGTCCCATCGTGCCGGCATAGTAGTAAGGCCAGACAGTCTCGGAACCATATTTTTCTTCCGCCGCGATGAATTTTTCGGCGACGAGGTCGAGCGCCGCTTCCCAGCTGGAGTCCTTCCAGACGCCGTCGCCCTTGGCGCCGGCCCGCACCAGCGGTTTCAGCAGCCGGTCCGGATGGTGGACACGGTCGGCGTAGCGCGCGACCTTGGCGCAGACGACGCCGGATGTGTAGGTGTTAGCCTTGGCGCCATGGACGCGGCCGATCCGGTTGCCGTCGAGCAATTCGACCTCGAGTGCGCAGGTCGACGGGCAATCATGCGGACAGGCGGAGTGGCCGATGCGGAGCTTGGCGTGCTGGTTCATGGTGCGTGTCTAGCGGGTTCCAGACGCGGCGTGTTGGGCCAGATATGGCGCAGGCTTACCCTCTCCTGTTTCGAAGCCTCGAAGCCGCACCTTTGCTTAGCATCTTGTTAGGCTCACATCCGAAATTCAACTGCAGATGGTGGTTTCCCAGAGTATTCATGGTGAGAGCTTTGCCATGTTCGGCAGAGTCGGCGATCCGTGGGGTGTGATCGAGAATGCGCAAGGCAGCGATTGTCGTCGGCGAGGTGATTGTGTTCGCGGGCCTGTGGGCGGCGCAACTGGCGGCTGCATGCGACGCAGCTGGCAGCCGCGTGATGGGCAAAGGCAAGCTCTTGCATGGACTGGTGATCGCCCCATTGGAGCGTCGCCCATGAAATATCGAAAGCTTGCGGTCGGGCTGATTCTTGCGGTTGTCGGAGTGGCAGGCGGATTGCTCTTGTTGGGCGGGGCTCTCGCAAGCCTCACCACTTCAATGTTCGGCGCATCTCGTATGATTTCCAAAAGCATGGAACCTTATGAGGTCGTGCTACGAACCTCTTTCAAAGGGGGCAAACGTCTTCCGCCTGAGGCAAAGCCCCTTGAGTGGCGCGTCGTCTTGCCACGAGCGTTCGTGACCATAGAGATAGGCACCAACGGCGCGATTGCCCCTGGGGAGCGCCCAGATAGCCGCTGGTACGAATGGCCGGTGCAAAGGAACTTTTTCGTACATTTTGAGACGGTTATCGATCTTGAGAATGATCAGTTGACGCCAGCTGTGCTGTCCAACCCAGAAAAGATTAAGGATAATTTTATGGACATTGCGCTGAGTAACGGAGCGCTCTATCCCGACGTTATATACGATGAATACTGTATCCGCGACGACGAATATGACAAGAATATTTTAAAAAATGGAAACCAAAAGCCATTGTCTCCATGCTCATCAACGCCGAGATGTGGCATTAACACGATTCTCGACGGGTGGGACATCCGACTTATTGTTTCGCGGGCGATCTATGATCAGCCCCAAAAAATGTGTGCCGCCGCTCGGCGCTTTCTTTCAGAGCACACAATCAAACGTGACAGCATCCGTTAGCCCGGAGACGGCGCCGCTTTACTCCGCCGTGCCTTCCTCATACTCGGCCGACATGGTCAGCCATTTTTCCTCGTGGCCGGCCAGTTGCTGCGCCAGTTGCGAGCGCTCCTTGGCGAGCCTGGTCGCCGTCGACGGATCCTTCTCGTAGACGGCCGGATTGGCGAGTTCGTCCTCGATCAGGTCGATGCGCTTGCGGATGCGGTCCATCAGCGCCTCGGTGGCGCGGATTTCCTTGGCCAGCGGTTCGAATGCGGCGCGGCGTGCGGCCGCATCGCGGCGGCGATCGGCCTTTGATGCCTTCTCGGCCTCGCGCTTGCCGCGGCGGTCCCCGGACACGCCGGTGACCAGCGTCTTGTAGTCCTCCAGGTCGCCGTCATAGGGATTGACCGCGCCGTCCTTGACCAGCCACAGCCGGTCGGCCGTCGCCTCGAGCAGATGGCGGTCGTGCGAGATCAGGATGACGGCGCCGGGAAACTCGTTCAGCGCATGGATCAGGGATTCGCGGCTGTCGATGTCCAAATGGTTGGTCGGTTCGTCGAGGATGAACAGGTTCGGCCCCTCGAAGGCCGACAGGCCCATCAGCAGCCTGGCCTTTTCGCCGCCCGACAGGTCCTTAGCCGCCGTATTCATCTTTTCGGTGGTGAGGCCAAACTGGGCGACGCGGCCGCGCACCTTGGATTCCGGCGCTTCCGGCATCAGCCGGCGGACATGCTCGTAGGCATTTTCCTCCGGCCTGAGATCGTCGAGCTGATGCTGGGCGAAGATCGCCACTTTCAGCCCGGGCGCAACCGTCATGGTGCCGGTTTCCTGCTTCAACCGGCCCGACAGAAGCTTGGCGAAGGTCGACTTGCCATTGCCATTGGCGCCGAGCAGCGCGATGCGGTCGTCGGCGTCGATGCGCAGCGTCATCTTCTTCAGGATCGGCTGGCCTTCGGTGTAGCCGACATTGACGTTGTTCAAGGCAATGATCGGCGAGGCCACCGTTTTCACTGGCTCCGGAAAAGAGAACGGCCGCACCGTGTCGTTCACGATCGCCGTGATCGGCTTCATCTTCTCCAGCGCCTTGATGCGAGACTGCGCCTGCCTGGCCTTGGAAGCCTTGGCGCGGAAGCGCTCGACGAAGGATTCCATATGCTTGCGCGCGGCTTCCTGCTTGACGCGGCCCTTCTCCTGCAACTCCTTCTGCTCGGTGTACTGGCGCTCGAACTGGTCGTAGCCGCCGCGCCAGAAGGTCAGCTTCTTCTGGTCGAGATGGACGATGGAGTTGACGGCGCGGTTGAGCAGGTCGCGGTCGTGCGAGATCAGAAGCACCGTGTGCGGATACTTCGACACATAGTTTTCCAGCCACAGCGTGCCTTCGAGATCGAGATAGTTGGTCGGCTCGTCGAGCAGCAGAAGGTCGGGCTCGGCAAACAGCACCGCGGCGAGCGCCACGCGCATACGCCAGCCGCCGGAGAAGGACGAGGCCGGGCGGCGCTGCGCCGCATCATCGAAGCCGAGGCCAGCAAGGATGGTGGCCGCGCGCGACTCGGCCGAGTGCGCATCGATATCGGCCAGCCGCATGTGGATGTCGGCGATGCGGTGCGCGTCGGTGGCGGTCTTTTCCTCCTCAAGCAGGGCAGTGCGCTCGAGGTCGGCCTTGAGCACGATCTCGATCAGCGGCTCCTCGGTGCCCGGCGCTTCCTGCGCCACCTGGCCGATGCGGGTGTTCTTCGGCAGGCTGATCGAGCCGGTCTCGGAAGGGAAATCGCCGGTGATCGCCTTGAACAAGGTCGTCTTGCCGGTGCCGTTGCGGCCGACGAGGCCGGCCTTGGTGCCGGCCGGCAAGGTCAGCGAGGCATGGTCGAGAAGCAGGCGTCCGGCCATGCGGAGCGAAAGGTCGTTGATGATAAGCATGCCGGGGCTTTTGCACGGGAGGGCGGCGCTTCGCAAGGGCTTGGAGGGCCGGCCGGGGCATCAGGCATGAAAACGGCGCGCCTGAAGCGCGCCGTCCAAACTGATAACTTTCAGAGACGACCTAAAGCGTGTCGCGCTGAAACGGATTCAAGCGACGCCCTTTAAGTCTTTGTTTTGATGCATGTCGTTATCCCAGAACCGCAACACACTTCTGGGCGACATGCATTAGGTCAGGCCTTCGTCTTGCGCTTCGTCACCTTGGCCGTGGCGGCCGGAACGGCCGGCTTGCGGCCGAGGCCCGAGGATTTGGCCAATGCCGAACGAGTCGCGGAATAGTTCGGCGCCACCATCGGATAGTCCGGCGGCAAGCTCCACTTGGTGCGATACTCGTCAGGGGTGAGGCCATGATCGGTCATCAAGTGGCGCTTCAGCGACTTGAATTTCTTGCCGTCCTCGAGGCAGACGATGTGGTCGGGAAACACCGAACGCTTCGGATTGACGGCCGGGTTAAGCACAGGGCTCTCCACGGCGGCGGCATTGCCCAACTTACGAACCGAAGCGCTGACGCTTGCGATCAAGTCCGGTAGACTAGAAGCTGGCAGTGGATTGTTGCCGACATAGGCCGATACAATGTCGGCGGTCAGTTCAATAGCAGTCTTGTTGTCGAGAGTTTGCAATTTGTTTTTCTCCCGCCGGTGATGCAGTTGCCGGCTTTTTTTGAAGAGTGTTCTCGATGTATCCGCTTAACAGCACCTCCCCAGCAGGTCGTTAAGCGTCAGTAACTCATCAAGAATCGGTGCAGGAGGATGTTTCCACATCAGGTTGCAACGTTGCAAATTAGAAAATCTAATACTTCGAAGCGGCCGATTTCGCCGTTGCGGAACTGACGGGTCTGGAGTCGGCCAATATCTCTAGAATACGTTTCCAGCGGGCGCACCGCCCGAAGTCTTTTTGCTCGATCGCCTTTTCGGCTTTCATCGCGGCATAGAGCGGCGCCTCGGCGCCGAACTCCTTGATCAGCCAGTATGCTTCCTGTCTGGCGAGGCGTTCATCGTCGTCAAGCATGGTTTTCAGCCTCCGAACGTTCAATGCCCACCGCAATGCAACTACCGATGACGAGGACCGCACCGGCAATCGCGGTCAGCGTCAGCCTTTCACCAGACAGCGTCAGCAGCAGCGTCGAGGTGATCGGCGTCAGATAGGCGACAACCGCAACCTTGCCGCCGCCTTCGAGCTTCAAAGCGCGTGACCAGAAATAATAGCCCAGCCCCATCGGACCGGCGCCGAGATAGAGGCTAAGCAGGAGGTCCGCGCCAGCTGGCCAGGCCGCGCCGTCGTGAACACACCACAGCAAGGTCAGGCCGACGCCGACCAGTGCCGAAGGCAAGAGCAAACGCTCCGACGGTGTGGCCAGGCGAGCGACCGCGATCGAATAGAACGCCATGCACAGCGCCGAGCCGAAGGCGGCGAGATAGCCGACGATGCTGCCCTGGAGAAAAGACTGGTCGCGACCACCCGAGATCACCAGCGCCACGCCGACAAAGCCGACCACGGCAGTCAAGCCGAGGAGCACGGGGCGCTGCGGTTTGCCCAGCACGATGACCGCCGCCGCGACCATCAGCGGCCAGGTGTAGGCGACGAGATTGGCCTCGATCACCGGCATGGAGGCAAAGGCGATGTATTGCAGCACCATGGTGCCTACCAGGCCGATGATGCCGACCGCGACCGCCAGGGCGCCTGTGGCTGTGTTTTCTGGCGCCGCGTTCTTGCGGCTCGCCAAATGGATGACGGCGAACACCAGCGCCGCTCCGCAAAACTGCAGCAACTGCACCAGCGACACCGGGTGACTGGCCAGCAGGGATTTGCCGACCAGCGCGTTGGTCGACCACAGGGCGACCGCGCCGGCGGCGAAGACCAGGGCCGAGGGCGAGCCCGACCCGTCCCGGGAAGGCCGGGACGGCGCCCTGTCCCCGTCGCCGACCATGATTTCTTCCGAACCGACGGTCAAACCGGTGTCCACTTCTACGCTCTGGCTACCATGATTCCCTTGACCCGCCCGGGAACGGCGCATCGGTCGCCGCCGCAACCGGGCGTTCTTCCTCGAAGCGGCGATAGGCCGGCAGCTGGTTTGTCCAGACGTCTTCGGCCAGTTCGTTGACCCATTCGCGGTCATGATCATTGTCGGCGGCGAGATAGAACATGCGGTTGTCGTCGACATAGGGCTTGGCCACCGAGCGCTGGTTGAGCACAAGCGTGACGCGATCACCGAACTGGATCGGTGCCGTCCGGTGCAGAACGCCAAGAAACTGCCCGAGCGTCGCGTAGTTCATCTTGTGGTCGATGCGCATGACACGGTTGCGCGGGATCTCGCGGCCGGATTCGAGGATGGCGCGGCCGGTCTCGGAATCGTCGCAGTAGATTTCGAGATGGCCGCCAACCAGCGGATTGCTGATCGACAGCGGAATGAGTTCGGTGACCGGAACACCGTCGCAATGCCAATCGACGGCGCCGTCCTTGGGATTCATGAAGGTGACGGTCGAGCCGACGATCGACAGCGGGTAAGGCTCGAGCTTGGTGCCCATCATGTCGGACAGACGCTCCAGGCGCAGCTTGTCATGCAGCAGTTCCTTGATCTCCGGAATGAAGCGATCGGCGCCGGTGATGAAGGTCAGATCGAGATGCTTGTGCACGGCGTGGCTGGCCTTGAGCTTCAACGCAGCCTCCTCGATCGCCGCCAGCAACGCCGGGTCGTAGCCGTGCAGATACTGCGCAACGCCGAAACTCGACACTTTCCAGGCTGTCTCGTGACCGATAATGGCTTCACGGCTCATCGCATAGCGCAAATCGGGAATGGTATGGGCGTTCATTCTACTTCTCCAGGGTGGGGACATCACTTGGTAAACAGTCGATTAATTTCCCCACCCCTGTAAAATTAGGAATGCTGGTGCTAGTGTAAGCCCAGCTTAAGGTCGAAACGCGTGCGTCTGCTCAGTCAGGTCAACCTCAATTCGCTGAAGATTGTGGAAAGTGCCGCCCGGCACCGTAACTTTACGCGCGCCGGCGAAGAGCAGTTCATTACTGCTTCCGCGGTCAGCCAGCGTGTCAAAAGCCTTGAGGACCAGCTGCGCTTCAAGATTTTCCAGCGTGGCGGCAATGCGGTTTCGCTGACGCCCGAGGGCGAGACCTATGTGTCGCGCGTTCGCGAGGCGCTGGAGCGGATCGTGGCCGCCAGCATGGAGGCGACCGGACAGTCGCAGGCACATGTGCTGAAGATTTCGGTGCTGCCGACTTTCGCCGCGCGCTGGCTGTTTCCGCGCCTGCCGCTGTTCCAGCGGCAATATCCCGAAATCGAGATGCGCGTCTCGACCTCCTACGCCACGAATGAGTTCGCAACTTCCGAGTTCGATCTCGAGATCCGCTACGGAGACGGCAGCTTTCCGGACCTGGCGGCGGACCTCTTGTTCAAGGAGGATTTGACGCCGGTATGCAGCAGGAAACTGTTCCAGGAGATTCTCGGCGACAAGCCGCTGTCAAAGGTGACGCCGGACGACCTCAGGCATTTTACGCTGCTGCATTCCGACACCTGCACGCAGAACTGGCAGTCGTGGCTGGGTTTTGCCGGCGCGAGTTCCGTGCTCGGCGAGGCCAAGAGCATCTATTTCGATTCCTGCATGATGTCCTATGAAGCGGCCAATGCCGGCATGGGCTTTGCAGTCGCCAACCGCGCCTATATGGCGAGCGACATCCGCGCCGAGCGGCTGGTGGCGCCGTTTGCCGTCCATCACCCCAACACCGCCGGCTGGTATTTCGTCAGTCCGGCCACCGCGCTCTATGCGCGCAAGGTGGACCTGTTCAAGCAGTGGATCATGGCCGAGGCGGCGCTGACACAGTGCCAACTGGACGCCGAGATCGCCAGCGGCCCGGTGCTGCGGCAGGCTATGGCCTGAGGTCGCTCCTACCGAGAGTTCTTGCCCAGCGCTGCAATCTCTCGCACGTCACCGTAGTTGCCTACCAGAGGCTTCGGGTATTTTCCTCAATGCCGCTGGTCTCCAGTATTTTGCCATCGGCGTCGATTGCGAATTCTTCCAAATAATACGCCCGGGATATCCCGCCGATCATGTGGCTCATCTGCACCACCGAGAGGCCGTCCTCGTACAGCCGCGCGGGGAACCTCAACCATTCATGGCGAATGCCGGACAATGCAGCATCCCGGATTGAGCCTCATCAGCTCGTCGACAAAACTGTGTTTGATCGGGCCATGTGCAGATTTTACAGCATCGGCAACCGCAATGGCGATCAGCTGACGATCGCTCAGCCGTTCCCGATAATTGTAGACCACGGTCCACAAGACCAGCGCCGCGATTGTGATCGAGGCGAACATGAGGGCACCGGACAGAAGCTTTTTCATCTTTCCGGCAGTACCCCGTGCAGAGTGGACCAGTCGTGGCGAGATACTGCAGGATTTCGGGGGCTTTCTGCTGATTTTGTGCAGGAGCGCCGTCATTAAGCAGGTCGATGCGGGCCACCTCATGACGCGGAGGAAAGACTCAGCTATCTTCGGTCGTGCGGCGGGCCTGTTTTCCCGCTTGGCCGGCGCTTTCAACTTCCTCCCGAGCAGCGCCGGCCTTCTTCCCTCAGGCGCCGTTTCGCTTCACCACCTCCTGTCGAGAGACGATCATTGCGCCGGTGGCGATTGTTCGCCACCAGTTGCCGGCTTTGGCGCCGAATCCGTCTGCGGGGTTTGATCGAGCACCGGGGCTTTGGTTGGCTGGATGTCGCTGTCGCAGGCCGCGAGCGCCAAGCCTACGGCAAACAGAATCAGAAGCCTCTTCATGGCAACCTCCTAGGTCTGCCCTCTCCTTCGTAAAGGCAACGAGGTGGTTCGGCTTTTGGTTGCACGCCCGCAAGCAACGCCTCCCGCCGGCTGGAACCAAATGCCGCCCCCGGGGTTGGCTGCCCGAAGGAGATCGCGCCATGATCCGTCTGCTCCTAACCGGCCTGGTCGCCTATGCGGCCTATCGTGCCGTAAGAAAAGTCATCGACGAGGTGCCTGACGATTTCGATCCGCTGCCGATGCCCGGCGACGAACGCGCCTTGCGACGCCAGTCGGTGGCAATGGGAGTCGCTCCGCGGAGGTAGGCCAGCCATCCCCACAGGGATAAAGGCCCGGTAGAGGCCGGGCTGCGTCAGCCCGTTGCGAACAAAGCAGAAACGATGCTTGATGGGCGATGACCATCGCCATCAATGATTCGACTCTGCAGCCCGCTTATCTCGCCAAGCTCAACGCCGAGCAGCGGCTGGCTGTCGAGCATGGCGACGGCCAGATCGCCGGGCCGTTGCTGGTGATTGCGGGCGCCGGCTCCGGCAAGACCAACACGCTGGCCCACCGAGTGGCGCATCTGGTGGTCAAGGGCGCCGATCCGCGACGGATCCTTTTGATGACGTTCTCGCGCCGGGCCGCCGCCGAAATGGCCAGGCGGGTCGAGCGCATTGCCGGTGAGGCGCTGGGCCGCGATGCGTCCGTCATCGCCGACGCGCTGAGTTGGGCGGGCACGTTTCACGGCATCGGCGCCCGGCTGCTGCGCGACTATGCGCTGACGATCGGCCTCGATCCGGCCTTTACCATCCACGACCGGGAGGATTCCGCCGACCTGATGAATCTTGCCCGGCATGAGCTCGGCTTTTCGAAGACTGAAAGCCGTTTTCCGACCAAGGGCACGTGCCTGGCGATCTATTCGCGCACTGTCAACGCGCAGGCGCCGCTCGGCGAGGTGCTGGGCGCGGCTTTTCCCTGGTGCTCAGGGTGGGCAGAACAGCTAAAGGCGCTGTTCGCCGGATATGTCGAGGCCAAGCAGGCGCAGAACGTGCTCGATTACGACGACCTCCTGCTCTACTGGGCGCAAATGGCGGCCGAGCCTGAAATCGCCGCGCATCTTTCCTCCCGTTTCGACCATGTTCTGGTCGACGAATACCAGGACACCAACAGGCTGCAGGCCTCGATCCTTTCGGCGCTGAAGCCGGACGGCGCCGGACTGACGGTGGTCGGCGACGACGCGCAGTCGATCTATTCGTTCCGCGCCGCCGAGGTGCGCAACATCCTGGATTTCCCCCAGCAATTCGCGCGAGCCGCAGACGTCATCATGCTGGAGCGCAACTACCGCTCGACCGAGACCATTTTGGCGGCGGCCAATGCGGTGATCTCCGAGGCATCAGAGCGCTTCACCAAGAATCTGTGGTCGGAGCGTAAATCCTCGCAAAAGCCGAAACTGGTCAGCGTGCGCGACGAGGCCGAACAGGCAAATTATGTCTGCCAGGCCATCCTTGCCGAGCGCGAGGCCGGCACGGTGCTGAAGTCGCAAGCGGTGCTGTTTCGCGCCTCGCATCACAGCGGGCCGCTGGAGATCGAGCTGACGCGCCGCAACATCCCGTTCGTCAAGTTCGGCGGTCTGAAATTCCTTGACGCCGCCCACGTCAAGGACGTGCTGGCGGTGCTGCGCTTTGCCGAGAACCCGCGCGACCGCGTCGCCGGCTTTCGCGTGCTGCAGCTTCTGCCCGGCATCGGCCCTTCGGCGGCCAGCGCCGTCGTCGAGACCATGGCGACATCGCTCGATGAGGCGATGGGGCTCGCCCGCTACCGGCCACCGCAACGCGCGGCGGAGGACTGGCCGGCATTCGTCACGCTCTATTCCGGCCTGCGCGCCAGGTCAGGCAAATGGCCGGCAGATCTCGAACAGGTCAGGCTGTGGTACGAGCCGCATCTCGAGCGCATGCATGAGGACGCAACGACGCGGCGAGCCGACCTCATGCAGCTCGAGCAGATCGCCTCCGGCTACGCCTCGCGCGAGCGCTTCCTGACCGAACTGACACTTGATCCACCGGATGCGACCAGCGACCAGGCCGGGCCGCCCCATCGCGACGAGGACTATCTGATCCTGTCGACCATCCATTCGGCCAAGGGCCAGGAATGGAAGAATGTCTTCGTGCTCAACACCGTCGATGGCTGCATCCCGGCCGATCTCGGCGTTGGCACAAAGGAAGACATCGAGGAGGAGCGCCGGCTGCTTTACGTCGCGATGACGCGGGCCAAGGACGGCCTGCACCTGGTGACGCCGCAGCGCTTTTATCCGCACAACCAGCCGGCGCGCGGCGACCGCAACGTTTACGCCTCACGCAGCCGCTTCATCCCGGCCTCGATCCTCGACGCCTTCGAGCAGACTTCGTGGGCGAGCGTCCACGCAAAGGACGATCCGCGCCACAGACCTGAAGTCAGGGTCGATCTCGGCGCCCGCATGCGCGGCATGTGGAAATAGCCGCCGGCCGCAGCCGCGGATGCGGCCCTCGGAAGCGACGTCGAAAAGCAAAATTCTCTGTCATGGAACCTCAGGCCCCGCGCCGCGTTTTTCGGCGTCCAACCCGCGATCGGAGAGCGGCGCCCGCCGTCCCTCCCCACATCCAGAGAGGCCAGAATGCACGACGCGATGTTCTTCACCCCGGTTGCCGTTACCGTTGGCGCCGGCCACAAACGCATGCTTGCTTCGCTGTTCGAAATGCATGATTTCCTGACCGAGTTTCCGCCGTCGCGCCGGCGCTTGAGCTATGGCGCCGCGGTGAAGGCCTGCGAGGCGGCACGCGCCGGCGAAATCTCGACTGAGGCCGCGCGCGATGCCCTGATCACCTTTGCGGTAACGGCAGGCATCCTCTGGCCCGCTGTCCAGCCGATCATCTCGGTCAAGCCGGTCGCGCGCGGCTATGGCGGCTACGCCGCCTGAGATGGCGGATCAAACCTGGTCGGCGAAAAGATCAATCGGACTTGCCGGCCGACGTAGGTGCGGCTTCGGCCAGCCTTGCAGCTTGCGCGAGCTGTTCGGTGCTGCCGACAAACGGATAGGCAAGCTGCTGATGATAGAGCGGCGGGACCGGGTCATCGGTGCCGTATTTCTGCGGCATCCTGTCGGGCATGAACAACGTGCCTCCCAGCATGTCGAGCAAAGGCAGCTGCCCGGCGAAATTCTTGTCCCAGGCTTCCCGCTCATTGGCATGATGCCAATGATGAAACTGCGGTGACGCGAGAAGCCATTTCAACGGTCCGACCTTGATACGCGTGTTGGAATGGATGAACAGCGACTGCCACTGATAGATCAGCGTGAAGATCAGTATGGCGGTGCTCGAGAAATCGAGCGCGAAGACCGGCACGAACGAGGCCGATTTGGTCAGGATCTGGTCGACAGGATGGACGCGGTGCGCGGCCAGCCAATCCATCTCCTCGATGCTGTGGTGGATCGAATGGAAGCGCCACAGGAACGGGATGGCGTGAAAGGCGCGATGCGCCAGGTAGAAGCCGGTATCGGCCAGCACCAGAACCTCCACCGCCTGCAGCCAGACCGGCTGCGACTGCACCGCCTGCGTAAGCCCGGCCGGAACAAACTGGTGGAGCACCAGCATGGCTGTGCCGATCACGATGAGCAGGCCGATCTTGATGATAATGCCGTTGAACAAGAGGTAGACGACGTCGTTCAGCCAATGCCGGCGCGTCGATGATTGCTCCGCATGCAGCGGCAATAGCCGCTCCAGCGGAATGAAGATAAGCGCGATCACCAGCACCGCCTTGAGGTCTACGAGATCCGACACCCTGCCCTCGTTGTAGCCGAAGATTGGTTCGGCAGAGATTAATGGCCAAGGGATGAACGGATTGTTGACGGGCCGCGCCATGAACCGGCAGATTCAGGCGCTCGCGACAAGGGACAAGGAATGAGGCGCCGCTGCAGTCGACATCGTGGACGGTAACAGCTCCACCGCGCTATATCAGGTCGGCGTTGCAGCGATCCGGCTGATCAGGCCCGCTCCGACCCTCTCAATGGAACGTTGCCGGATCGCCGGTCAGCAGGCCGCGCGGCCCGGTTGTCTCAAAACTGACCTGGTCGCGCCCGTTCGACTTGGCCTTGTAGAGGTGCCGGTCGGCCGTCAGGAACATATCGGCATAGGTGGTGGGCCCGCTGAAGGCGACGCCGCCGATGCTCACCGAGAGCGGACAAGGTCGTCCACCCGGGGCAAATTCGACCTCGCGGATGCGCCGCCGGATCCCCTCGGCGACCAGCCAGGACTGCGACGGGTCGGCGCCGGGCAGGAAAACGGCGAACTCCTCGCCGCCGATGCGTCCGACAATGTCGGCGCCGCGCAGCTGGGCCTTGATCGTCTCGGCAATCAGCTTCAGCGCCTGATCGCCGCAATCGTGACCCAGTCGATCGTTGATGGTCTTGAAATGGTCGGCGTCGACGATCAGCAGGGCGCCGGCATTGACGACGGCCTGGCTGCGTGCCTGGTCGAGATAGGCTTCGACCAGCATTGAAAACGCGCCGCGGTTGAACACCGCCGTCAGGCTGTCGGTCGCCGCGACGATGCTCAGCTCTTTCTGGGCGATGGCCAGCTGGCGCATCTTGCACATCAGGAAAGAAAAGAACGATCCACCCAGCACAAGCGGCAGCAACAGGTCGGTGAGTTGCGCCCAGCGCAACGCATCAGGCGACAGCGACGGAAAATTGTAGGAATCGACGAAGAAGGCAGCCGCGATACAGATCGCCGTGCCGACAACTGTGACCACAATGACCCTGCCCCAACTCGTGGGCGACAGATCGATCCGCATGCCATTCTCCACCGTGTCCGCCACTTTGCAGTAGGAACACAAATGAAACCCTAAAACCTTGCCTTCAATTGTAATGTGGTTAACAGCCCGTCGAAACCGTGAAGATGCCGGCGGCCACAAAAAGCCCCCCACTCGCGTGGCGGGCTTTCCGACTGGCCGGAGGCTTCTCGTCAGCGCATGTCCTCGGGAAGCCCGGGGCATGCAGTAGGAGAGTGCCGTAAAGCCTCACGGCTGGTTCGACACTCCCGGCGAAACCCGTCTCAGCGACGGGAGATCATCAGGCAGAGCTGCCGCAGGTCGCTGTCGTAGGTGCCCTCGCTGCTGAGCACATCGATGCAGCGCTTCTTCAAGCGTGTCAGCTGGCTGGCCGACATGCTGGCAACGACGCCCGGCATAGCCGGCGTGGTGGCAGTTGCCGCAGTGCCGAGGGTGCCAGGAACCCCTGGCGTTCCAACTCCAACATTGGCGCTCGTGCCGCCGAGCGTCACGCCGACGGCGCTGTTGGTGCCGTTGCCCAAACTTGCATTTGCTCCAGCGCCGTTGGTGCCACCGATGGATGCCGTAGCTGTGGAACTGCTGCCGCCGATGGTGGCAGTCCCATCGGCGCCATTTGTGCCGCCGATCGAAACGTTGGCACTGGTTCTGCTACCGCCGAAAGATGCATTTGCGTCAGCTCCATTTGGCCCGCCCGCATTGGCGTCGGCTCTGTTTCCGCCGACGGATACGCCGCCAAGTCCACCAAGCCCGACGCTTTGGGCGTTCGCAGGCATGGCGAGAATAACGATGATTGCACCACTCGCCAATGTGCTGGCGATTCTCTTTACGATACTGGCCATAACACTCTCCTGTGTGGTTTTCTATTTTCGCATTTCAGCACTCGCAGATTTAAACGCGCTCGTTCTTTTTCGATAAGATACGCGGAGAGCGGTGTTTTGGTTTCTTTAGCTTTTGTGCATATGAAGAGTCGTGGTTTTTAATCTCTACGCTGCGGCAAGAAGAATTTAGACGAACTTGCTCAAATTTTTAAATTTGAGCAATCTACCACTCGGATTGCTGGAAGGTGCATCAGGCGTAGGCGCGGCCTTCGTCGGTGCGCTGGAAAAACGCCAGATCCAGCTGCACCGAAGGCCGGCCAAGAATGGTCAGGATGGCGTGCGCCTGGCCGCGGTGATGGGTCTGATGGTTGAAGACGTGGGCCAGCGCCGGCGCCAGCCGCTGCGAGACGGTGCGCATGTCGGAAACGGTCATGTAGGAGAAGCGGCCGGACAAGGCCTTTTCAGTCAGACCGCCGACCCAGTCGACGATCCGCCTGTCCTCGGCCTCGCGCGCCAGCCGGAGGCCAGGCAAAGCGCGGTGCAGGATGGCGTCGAGCTTTGCCGGTGCGTCGCCCTCGCCGGTGAAGCGTTTCATCCAGATGCGGTCGGTGGCAAGCAGATGGTTGAGGGTGCCCATTATCGAGCCGAAAAACGCGCCGACGTCGCGGTTGAACTCTTCTTCGTCAAGCGCGGCGACGGCATCGTAGATGCGGCCATTGGCCCATTGATTGTAGGCCGCAAACATCATGAAATGCTGTTTCATCTTTCCTTCCCGCCGACGAGTTCCGCTTCAACCGCTGGCGCCTAATTAGACCGCGAGGACGCAGCCGCCAATGACCATTCTGTTGTATGAACTCGTCGGACGCGACACGACCCGTCCGTTCAGCCCGCATTGCTGGAAGATTGCCATGGCGCTTGCACATAAAAGTCTGGACAGATCCAGCCTGCCGACCCGCTTTCTCGACGTGCCCAGGGTCGAGGGCGGCATCTCGAAGACCGTGCCGGTGATCCGCGACGGCGCTCGTGTGGTGGCCGATTCCTTCGCTATCGCGCTTTATCTGGATGAGACCTATCCCGAGCGGCCGACGCTTTTTGCCGGCGACGGCGGCAAGGCGATGGCGCGTTTCATCGAGCGCTGGTCGCAGTTCACCATCCATCCCTATGTCACCACGGCCGCTCTGCTCGACATCCACGCCATGCAGGACGACGAGAACGCCGCCTATTTCCGCGCCAGCCGCGAGCAGCGCTTCGGCAAACCACTGGAAGCGGTGACGGCGGCCCGCGATGCCGGGCTTGCCGGCTTCCGCGCCGCGCTGGAGCCGCTACGCTCGATGCTCGGCTATCAGCCATTCATCGGTGGCGCGTCGCCGCTCTATGCCGACTACATCGTCTTTGGCGCGCTGCAATGGGCACGCATCACCTCGCCCTACCGCTTGCTCGACGACAGCGACATCGTTGCGCAGTGGTTCGAACGCTGCCTCGACCTCCATGGCGGCCTCGGCCGTACGGTGGAGGCGGCTGCAGCCGCCTAGGAATTAGGGAATAGGCAGTAGGCAATAGGGTCTCCGCGCTGTATTCCCTACTGCCTACTGCCTATTCCCAACAAAAGCCCCCCGATCGCCATGCCACCACCCCCCAATTTCACCGACGATTTCCGCGCCGGGCTCGTCACGTTGCTGCGCTGGCGCAGGGATGTGCGGCGCTTCGAGCGGACGGCTTTACCCGAAGGGACGCTGGAACGGCTGCTGGAGATTGCCAGCATCGCTCCGTCCGTCGGGCTCAGCCAGCCGTGGCGCTTCGTGGTGGTCGAGAGCGCCGAACGGCGTGCAGCCGTGAGAGACTCTTTCGAGCGCTGCAATGCCGAGGCGCTCACATGTTTTTCGGGCGAGCGCGCAGCGCTCTATGCCCGGCTGAAGCTTGCCGGTCTCAACGAAGCACCCTGCCAGTTCGCGGTTTTCGCCGACCGCACGACGGAACAGGGCCACGGGCTCGGCCGCATGACCATGCCGGCGACCATCGACTACTCGGCCGTGATGGCAGTGCACACGCTGTGGCTGGCGGCGCGGGCAGAAGGCATCGGCATGGGCTGGGTGTCGATCCTCGATGCGGCCGAGATGGCCGCAATCCTCGACACGCCGCCCGAATGGACGCTCATCGGCTATTTCTGCCTTGGCTATCCCAGCGAGGAGCATGATGTGCCGACGCTAGAGCGCGAGGGCTGGGAGCGGCGGCGGCCGCCGGTGGTGATCAGGCGGTAATGGCGGTCACTTCGCCTGATCCTTGGGGATGAGCTTGACACAGATCGGGTCGCCCTTTGCAATCGGGGTACATTGCCATTCCGGGCCGAAGCCGAAGTTCGTGTTCTTGCCGAGCCCGAGCAGCATCGCAGCGACAAGGCCGCCGAAGACGGCAAGCATCAGCAGGATTGCCTTGATGTCTCCAGGCCTGCGATCGTGCCAGCTCATTTTCCGCCAACCGACCTCCTTCGGAGATAGTACCTCAACCCGGAGAGCCGTCCAACGTCTCGCCGCGGCCGAACAGCGCTGCCAGGCGCATCGTTGGCGCCTCCCCTTGGCAATGGACCGAGCGGCTTGTATAGAGCCCGCCACTCCCAATTCCACTCTTCATCACCCAATTCCTCTCTTCATCACAAGGACGACCAATGGCGATCGAACGCACCTTTTCCATGATCAAGCCGGACGCGACCCGGCGCAACCTCACCGGCGCCATCACCAGGATGCTGGAAGAGGCCGGCCTGCGCGTCATCGCCTCGCGCCGTGTGTGGATGAGCCGCCGTGAGGCAGAAGGCTTCTACGCCGTCCACAAGGATCGCCCGTTCTTTGGCGAGCTGGTGGAATTCATGTCGTCGGCGCCGACCATTGTGCAGGTGCTGGAAGGCGAAAACGCCATTGCCAGGAACCGCGAAGTGATGGGCGCCACCAACCCGGCCAACGCCGCCGAGGGCACCATCCGCAAGGTGCACGCGCTGTCGATCGGCGAGAACTCGGTGCACGGCTCCGACGCGCCGGAAACCGCCGCCGAAGAGATCAAGTACTGGTTCTCGGATACCGAGATCGTCGGCTGAGCCGATAGGAACGGAATGCATTCAAAAGGCCGGCGTTTCGCCGGCCTTTTTCTTTGGCATCGTACCTCGCTGCACTCCCCCCGAAGATCGGCCTGCGCTAAGGTCGGATAGCGCACCAGCGGACCCGACCCGACCATGACCAGCGCCATCCCCGGTTTCTTCCAGGGCACCGAGATGCCGTCGAGCGGCTGGTGGGAGGCGCTGTGGCCGGATCCCGCCGCCGTGCTTGCGGCAACTGGGCTGGAGCCGGGCATAGAGGTAGTCGACCTCTGCTGCGGCGACGGCTGGTTTACGCTGCCGATCGCCACGGTCGCCCGCCGTGTCATCGCCATAGACATCGACGCCGACCAGCTGGAGGCCGCGCAACGCCGGCTGACCGACGCCGGCGTGGCCAATTGCGAATTCGTCGCCGGCGACGCCTACGAACTCGCGAGCCTGGTGTCCCGGCCAGTTGACTTCGTCTTCATGGCCAACGCCTTCCACGGCGTGCCCGACCGGCCGCGGCTGGCACGTGCCGTGCACGAAGCGCTCGCTCCCGGCGGATATTTTGCCATCGTCAACTGGCACCAGCACCCGCGCGAGACGACCACGGTGTTGGGCGAGCCGCGCGGCCCGCGAACCGAACTCAGGCTGTCGCCGCGACAGACCATCGCGGATGCCGAAGCCGGCGGCCTGAAGCTTGTTAAACTGGTCGAGGTGCCGCCCTATCACTATGGGGCGCGGTTCGAGAAGGCGAAGCCGGTCTGAGCTCAACGAATGAGCGGCGTGTCCCAGAGGTCGCCGAGCAGTGTTTTCAGCTCGGTGAAACGCTTCTGCCCAAGCTCCTCGGCCCATTCGCGCTCGACGTCCAGCAAGATGTCGGCCATCTTCTGGTAGGCGGCGCGCCCGCGGTCGGTGAAATGGACAATGGTCCCGCCGCTCTCATCGGGCGCCGCCGAGCGGGTGATGTAGCCCATCGCTTCCAACGTCTTGAGCAACTGGTTCATCGCCTGCTTGCTCATCCCGGCGCGCTCGGCAAGCGCGCTCGGCCGAAGGCCATCAGGGCCGGGATATTGGATCACCGCCATATGCGGCGGGCTGAGGTCCTCGAAACCCGAGGCCTTCAGATCCCGGATCAGTTTGCGGTGAATGGCCATGGCCGGCACGCGCAGCAGCGCACCGATCAACGGTGGCTTCCTTGGTGGATCTTCCGTGGGGGGCGGCATTGACACTATGGTAAATTGAGTTTACTCATTTCGGTAAATTCGATTTACCACATAGGAGGATGGAATGCTAGACAAAACCGGCCAGGTTCGCGTCAATCCTGCGGAGGAGACAATCAGCCATGGCGGCCTTGCCATCCGCTTCCTGCTGACCGGCGACCAATCGAACGGCAGCATCGCCGCCTTCGAACTGACGGTCGCCGGCTCGCAGCGCCTGCCCGCCCCGGCACACAGCCACGACCACTATGAAGAGACGATGTACGGGATCGAAGGCGTGCTGACGCTGACCGTCGACGGACACCGCCACGATATCGGACCTGGCCAGGCGCTGTGCATTCCGCGCGGTGCGGTCCACCGCTTCGACAACGATACCGCCGAGAACGCCAAGGTGCTTTGCGTGGTGACGCCGGCGGCGATCGGTCCGGACTATTTTCGCGAGGCCTTCGCCATCTTCAGCGCCGGTGGCCCGCCCGACCGCGCCAGGCTCATGGACCTGATGCGCCGGTTCGGCCTGACGCCGGCGCCGCCGCCACCGCAGGCGTGATGGGCTCCAAAGTGGTCAACTGGCGGTGCGGCGTATTGGACGAACAAGAGTTCCCGCCGTCCCTCGCGGCGGGTTTCCTGTCACTTCGCTTGGCGCTCTTTCACATTTGCATGATCGTTCGCCGCTTCGGTGTCGGTGGCCGGTGTCCTAGTGTCCTCACCGGCAAACGGGCTGCCCTGCCCCGGCGCGAGGTCGCCGCTGTGGCCGGCCTTGTTGGTCGTGAACGCACGGCTGTCGGGGCTGAGACCATGGTCAAGGGCGTTGACGAGATGGTCATCCGCCCGGGCAAGGCCGGTAAATGCCATCAGCGATATGCCAGTGGCGGCAAGGATAAGCGCGTGCTTTTTCATGTCTGGACTCCTTTTTGAGTGGCCAGATCGAGCCGCATTCGGTCTGGCGGCTTCAGTGAAGGGACATGTCCCTTTTGCCTACCCGCCATATGGGAAGTTAACGCTTCGCGCGGCCGGAATATTCCCGGCTGTCGCGTGATCCGGGTCGGAAAAATCGCGAAGACGATTCCCGCGCCGCCGCCACGCCGCTCGTCGACATCAGCTTGCCGCGTTGAACCGCAAAATGTCGCGGCCGTCCTTGTCGGCGATGGTGAGCTTGCCAGCATCGATATGGTACGACGCCGCCTTGACCAACGCCTCGAACAGCGCCTTTTCCTCGGCCATCACCTCCGGCGCACAGGCCTTGTAGGTCGAGCCTATGTCGCTTACGGCGATCGTCGAGCCCTCGACCTTGGCGGTGGCGAAATAGGCGTTGCAAGGGCCGCTGCCGCCGGCCTTGCCGGCTTCACTGACCCTGAACGTCGCCTTCGGTTGCGCGATCACACCGATGCCGTCGATATATTCGACCAGCCAGCTCTGATCGAACAGCGAGGCCGAAGTCGGCGTGTCGCTCGGCGCCACCATTTTCAACACGATCGTCTGCGGCGCATCGCTCAGGGGATCGACCTGATGGCGTGTGTCCGTGATGAACAGCAGCTTGTCGTCGGCGGTGATGCGTGCCTGCAGCGCGTAGGTCATATTGGGCCGGATCACCGTTGGATCGAAGCTGATCTCGAACTTGATCGGCACCTGGCCGGCCGGCGAAACCTTTCGTTCGCCGACAATGGCGGCCGGCGCATCGGCCAAAGACACATCGGCCAGCTGTACCGAAAGTACGGCGTTGGGCGGCAGCGCGATGCGCTCGCGATACATCACCTCGCCCTTGAGGGTTTTCTCGGCGGCGACAGACATTTCGGGAACGGCCAGCATGCCGATGACCAGCGGCACAAAACCGAAGACGAAGAATTCAGCGATCCTGTCCAGCATGCCCTTGCTCCCTTTTGCCAGATGCGATTTGGCCAAGGGAATGCGGTCAATACATGGCTACGCCGAGATTTATTCAGGCCGCGCCTTCCAGCGAGCCGCCGCCTCGTCGTCGGCCTGCTTGGCCTCGACCCAGCCGCCGTCGGTACCGTCGGCGCGATGCTCCTTCTTCCAGAACGGCGCACGTGACTTCAGATAGTCCATCAGGAAATTCGCCGCTTCGAACGCCGCCAGTCGGTGCGCGGACGCCGCCACCACCAGCACGATGTTTTCGCCGGGTGCGATCTTGCCGTGGCGATGGATGACGGTGAGCCCTTGCAACGGCCAGCGTGCTATGGCTTCGGCGGCGATGCGGCCGATCTCGGCTTCGGCCATGCCGGGATAATGTTCGAGCTCGAGTGCCGACAGCTGACCTTCCTCGTCACGGCAGAGGCCTTGGAAAGACACCACGGCGCCGATGTCGGCGCGGCCCTGCGTCAGCCTGGCGATCTCGGCGGCAACGTCGAAATCCTCGCGCTGGATGCGCACCATCGGCACGCCGGACATGGTGTCAGCCCCCGGTCATCGGCGGAAACAGCGCGATCTCGCGCGCGCCGGCGACCTTTTCCCGATGCTCTACATGTTCCTGGTTGATGGCGACGCGGATCACGTCGGGATATTGCAGCGCGTGCTCATACTCCTCGCCGCGCGATTTCAGCCAGCGCAAGAGGTCGGCCACCGTCTCGATACCGGCGGGCAATTCGACGTCTTCCTCCGGCTTGCCGATCCGTTCGCGCACCCAGGCAAAATAGATGAGCCGCGTGGTCATCTCACTCGTCCATGATGTGCTTGAGGCCGGCGCGGAAATAGTCGTAGCCGGTGTAGAGCGTGACCAGTGCGGCGATCCACAGCAGCACCAGCCCGGTCTGCGTGGTCAGCGGGAAGATCTTGTCGCCGGCAGGGCCGGCAAGCAGGAAGGCGATGGCGACCATCTGGATGGCGGTCTTCCATTTGGCGAGTTGGGTCACCGGCACCGAGACCTTCAGCGCCGCCAGATATTCGCGCAGGCCCGAGACCAGGATCTCGCGGCAGAGGATAATGATCGCCGCCCAAAGCGACCAGCCGGCGATGCCAGCGTGCCGGTCGGTGTCGGCGGCCAAGAGCAGCAGGCAGGTAGCGACCAGCAGTTTGTCGGCTATCGGATCGAGCATCTTGCCGATGTTGGAGGTCTGTTGCCAGGCGCGCGCCAGATAGCCGTCGAGATAATCGGTGATCGAGGCCAGCAGGAAGATGATCAGCGCCGACCAGCGGGCGAAGTCGCTCGATTTCAGATGCCCTTCGAGAAAAAAGCACAGCACCACCAACGGCACCGCGATGATGCGGGCGTAGGTGAGCATGTTGGGCAGGTTGAACGCGCGCTTGGCCATATCTCAGGGACTCTTTCTGCCTGCGTACTCAAATCAGAAGCGGATGTAGGGGGTCAACAGCCGAGATTCGATTGGCCAGACGAAAATAGCACCCCGGCGGTCAGCTCTCGTGGAAATGGTTGTAGACCAGTTTCGCCACCTGCTCGGAAATGCCATCGACCTTGACCAGATCCTCGACCGCCGCGCGGCTGACCGCCTTGGCGGTGCCGAAGGCCAGCAGCAGGGCGCGCTTGCGGCCGGGGCCGATGCCGGCGATCTCGTCGAGCGGGCTCTTGACCAATTCCTTCTTGCGCCGCGCGCGGTGCGAACCGATGGCAAAGCGGTGAACCTCGTCGCGCAGCCGCTGGACGAAATAGAGCACGGGGTCACGCACCGGGAGCGAAAACGAGTCCCTGCCCTTGACGAAGAAGCGCTCGCGGCCTGCGTCGCGGTCCTGGCCCTTGGCGATGCCGATGGCCACGACCCGGTCCTCGATGCCGAGATCGGCGAGGATCTTGCGCACCGCACTCATCTGGCCCTGGCCGCCATCGATCAGGATGACGTCGGGCCATGCCGGGAAACTGCCGGAAATGTCGTCCTCGATGTCGTCGGCTGCCTCGCCTGCCGCCGCATCGTCGGCCACGGCGACATCGCTATGCTCCTTCAGCAGCCTAGAAAAACGCCGCTCCATCACCTCGCGCATCATGCCGAAGTCGTCGCCGGGCGTGATTTCGGTCGAGCGGATGTTGAATTTCCGGTACTGGTTCTTCACGAAACCTTCCGGCCCGGCGACGACCATGGCGCCGACGGCGTTGGTGCCCATAATGTGCGAATTGTCGTAGACCTCGATGCGCACGGGCGGCTTCGGCAAGCCGAAGGTCTCGGCAAAACCGGCGAGCAGACGCCCTTGCGTCGAGGTTTCGGCCAGCCGGCGGCCGAGCGCCTCGCGGGCATTCTGCAGCGCGTTGTCCGTCAAATCCTTCTTCTCGCCGCGCTGCGGCACCGAGATCGACACTTTGCGGCCGGCGCGGGTGGACAGCGCCTCGGCCAGCAGTTCCTGGTCCTGGACGGCTCGCGACAGAAGAATGTTCCGCGGCGTCGGCTTGTCGTCATAGAACTGCGCCAGGAACGAGCCCAGCACTTCCGCCCCCTCCAGCGCCGGATCGGCCTTAGGGAAATAGGCGCGATTGCCCCAGTTCTGGCCGGTGCGGAAGAAGAACACCTGGATGCAGACCTGGCCGCCCTCCTGGTGGATGGCGAAGACATCGGCCTCGTCGACCGTGGCGGGGTTGATGCCCTGATGGCTCTGCACATGCGACAGCGCCGCTAGCCGGTCGCGATAGATGGCGGCGCGCTCGAAATCGAGCTCCTGCGACGCCTGTTGCATGGCTTCAGAGATCTCGGTCTTCACCTTCTGGCTGCGGCCGGACAGAAAATCCTTCGCCTCGGCGACCAGTTCGGCATAGTCACTGTGCGAGATCTCGCCGGTGCAAGGACCGGCGCAGCGCTTGATCTGGTAGAGCAGGCACGGCCGGGTGCGGTTTTCGTAGAAGGAGTTGGTGCAACTCCTCAGCAGGAAAGCGCGCTGCAGCGAATTGATGGTGCGTCCGACGGCGCCAGCGGAAGCAAACGGGCCGAAATAGTCGCCCTTGCGCGAGCGCGCACCGCGATGCTTGTAGATACCGGGCGAGACATGATCGCCGGTCAACAGGATGTAAGGGAACGATTTGTCGTCCCGCATCAACACATTGAATCGCGGCCGCAAGCGCTTGATAAGATTGGCTTCGAGCAGCAGCGCTTCGATCTCGGTGCGGGTGACGACGAACTCCATCGTCGCCGTTTCGCGCACCATGCGGCCGATGCGGGCGGTGTGGAACCGGCCTTGCGCGTAGTTGGTCACCCGCTTCTTCAGGCTGCGCGCCTTGCCGACATAAAGCACGTCGCCGGCGGCGTTCATCATGCGGTAGACGCCGGGCGCATTGGGCAGCCGCTTGACCAGCGTCTGGATGACCTCGGCGCCGACCATGCCGTCGGCGTCGCCGGCATGCGGCGCCCAGTCTATCGCGGTGAAGGCGACATCGGGTCCAGCGGCCTCGGGCTCGACGATCTCCTCGGCCGCCTCATCCTCGAGGTCGATGTCCGGCGGCATATCGTCAGCGGCGCCGGCGCGCGTCTTGTGTTTCTGGTCTGCGGGACTCATTCCACCATGCCTGTCACATCCGGCGTCTGCCATGCAAGATGCTGGCCGCCGTCGAGTGCGATCATCTGGCCGGTCACCGAGCGCGCCTCCCAGAGATAGCGGATGGTGGCGCCGAATTCGGCCAATTGCGGGCCGCGCTTCAGGATCAGGCCGTCGACCTGCTTGTCGAAATCGTGATCTTCCTGGCGCGCATTCTTCAGCGTCGGACCGGGGCCGATGGCGTTGACGCGGATGCGCGGACCGAGCGCCTGCGCCAGCATCTCAGTCTGCGCCCACAGAGCCGACTTCGACAGCGCGTAGGAGAAATAGCGCGGCGTCGGCCGCCAGACGCGCTGGTCTATGATGTTGACGATCAGCCCCTCCTGCCCCCGCGGCAAGGCACGGGCGAAGTTCTGCGCCAACTGCGCCGGCGTCTTCACATGGATGGCGAAGTGGCGGTCCCAGGCGGTCCAGTCGAAGTCCTCGACGCTGTCGTCGACGAACAGCGAGGCATTGTTGACCAGAAGCGTGACCGGGCCGAGCGCTGCCTCGGCGCGGCCGACGAGATCGCCAACGGCGTCCATGTCGGTCAGGTCGGCGGCAACCACGGCGGCGCGGCCGCCCTCGCCCCTGATGCGCGCGGCAAGCGCGTCGGCTTCGGCGCCCGAGCGATTGGCATGGATGGCGACGGCAAAGCCGTGCGCGGCCAGATCCTCGACGATCGCCTTGCCGATCCGCTTTGCCCCACCCGTCACCAGCGCCGTTTCGGCGGCTTCGATCATCTGTCAATCCTCAATCTGAGCCTCAATTCCGCTAGCCGGCACATTGTGACGCGTCCAGGGGTTAAATGCCGTTTCCACCTGGGGCAGGAATGTGGCGAAACGGCTTTTTCAGCGCCTGGACCCGTCCGGATTCGGGCCGGCAAGACCGCAATATAGGACGCTGGACTCCTTGCACCAAGCCGAGTGCAGTGCAGCATCGCAAGCGTGCTGACATTTCGCTGTTGCGAAGATGCAACGTCAAGCTTCGGCCTCATTCGCGCCGGGGAATGACCCAGTTTCAGGTTCGCTGCCGCCGCATTTTGACACGACATTCGGAACCGTTGAGTGCCAGAGCCGTTTCATCCCCCGGACGGGTTGATGGCGCTCAAGACAAACAAGCCTACGTGTCTTGTGGCTTAAGGAGTAAACAACAATGCAAGCCAATCTCAAATTCGCGCCGATCGCGGTCGCGCTCGGGCTCTTCGCCCTCAGCGGTACCGCTTTTGCCGCTGACGTCGTCTCGGAAGAGCCCCCGGCACCTGCCCCGATCGCCGAACTCCCCGTCGCTTCCTGGGCCGGCCCCTATGCCGGTATCAGCGCCGGCTACGGTTTCAGCGGTCATGCCAAAGTCCACGACGGCGGCCCCGACATCAAGACCAAGGGCTTCGTCGGCGGCGTTTTCGGCGGCTACCAGTGGCAGCAGGAAAACTTCGTGTACGGTGCTGAAGCCGATCTCGGCTACAACGGCGTCAAGGGTGACAGCGGCGGCGTCAATTCCAAGGGCGGCTTCGAAGGCTCGCTGCGCGCCCGTCTCGGCTACGCTGTGACCCCGGAAATCCTGCTTTACGGCACCGGCGGTGGCGCCCTGAAGAACCAGAAGATCTCGGTTCCGGGCGACAGCGACAGCAACACCATGCTCGGCTGGACGGCCGGCGTCGGCACCGACATCAAGATCACAGACAATGTGTTCGGCCGTGTCGAGTACCGCTACACCGACTTCGGCTCCAAGAGCTTCGACAGCGTCGGCACCAAGGTCAAGGAAAGCGACAACCGCGTCACCTTCGGCGTCGGTATGAAGTTCTAACTGTCGTTCAAGCCACGACACAAGAAAGCCGGGCCTTGCGCCCGGCTTTTTTTGTTTAGCTCCCTCACGCCGGCACGGACCCCTTCAGCTCCGGAAACTTCTCGTCGAAGCGCGCAGCCCACCGGGTCAGCCGGCCGCGGCCCTTTTCCCATTTGCCGGCGAAGCGCAGCGAGAGATAGCCAAGGCAGGCGCGCAGCGCCAACTGGCCAAGCGTGATCTTCTTGGGCAGTTTCGGCGGATTGGCATTGAGGAGATCGAGCGCGGCGGTGATCTTCGTCCACTGGCGATCGAGCCAGGGCTGATAGACCATCTCGTCGGGCCGCGTGCGCCGCTCATAAACCATCGACAGCGCGCAATCGCAGATGCCGTCGGCCAGCGCCTCCAGCACTTCGGCTTCGAGCCGCTTGTCGGCATTGCGCGGCAACAACAGATTCTTCGACACGCGGTTGAGGTGCTGGGTGATGGCGCGGCTGTCGTGGATCGAGCGGCCGTCGTCGAGCACCAGCACCGGGATCTTGCCGAGCGGATTGGCCGATATCAATTCGGCCGGCTTGTCCTCGGTCTTGATCGGCACCAGGTCAACAGCGATGCCGGCATAGAGTGCCGCCATGCGCACCTTGGAGCTGTAAGGGGATGAGGACGCGTAGAGCAGCTTCGGCATGATCGGTTCCCTGTTTTCGCAGACAGTGAGTTTCTACCGATCGACGTCTACAGGCAAATGCCAGCAGAAGAAAAAACTGACCGCCAGAGGAAGCGGTATATCGAGAGCCAGGCGGTCTGCTCAGGGCAACAAAAAAGCCCCACCGGACTTCGCCGTGAGGCGAAGTCCTGGGAGCTGCGAAAGATAGATTACGTTCGCCCCTCTTTTCGTGCGCCATAACACCGAAGCGGAGAGCGCGGCGTATCCAAGGCGCCCGCCCTCATGTCCCGGCATCGTCCCCGGCGCGCGAAGAAACGCGATTACTTTTTCGCGGCCTTCGCAGGCGCTGCCTTCTTGGCAGGCGCTGCTTTCTTCACGGCTGCGGTAGATTTCGCAGCGGCGGCCTTGGCCGGAGCCTTGGCAGGTGCCGCCTTCTTCGCGGCGGGTTTTGCCGCGGCCTTGGCAGCCGGCTTCTTGGCAGGCGCCGCCTTCTTTGCCGGCGCAGCCTTCTTTGCAGGCGCAGCCTTGGCCTTGGCCGGTGCTGCTTTCTTCACTGCCGGCTTGGCAGCGGCCTTCGCAGCCGGCTTCTTAGCCGGTGCTGCTTTTGCCTTGGGCGCTGCCGCCTTCGGCTTGGCAGCAGGTGCTGCCTTCTTCACTGCAGTTGCCGCTTTCGCCGCCACTGCCTTTACTGGTGCTTTCTTTGCCGGTGCCTTGGATGCCGGCGCTTTGGATGACTGCTTAGCCATGCGATGCCCCTTGCGTTTGTGCCGTTGGCCGTTAGTGACCCGGCGAGCCTATGCATATCTGACTCGCGCGTGTCTAGCCAGCGAAGCATTACACTGAATCTTGCAGATTAAATTTCGGTTACACCGAGAGCATGTTCGCGATGATCGATAGCGAAATCGGCAAAGAATCTTCGCGCGTCACAGCGAACTTTTGCAGCAGAATTTCTGAGCGTTGCGACTCATGCGATCTTCTCGTCAAGTTCTCAATCTCTTGCGGCGGCGTCGATCGCGCGTGGTCATTCGTAGCTTGGCAGATCACAAAAAACCATCGTGTCGCATCAACTGATCTTGCTTCATTCAGACGACAAGAAAAACAGCACGAAATTGAATGCGAGCTTTTTGCTCGTATACAATTTGAGATTGGCCCGACATGATGAAAGGCAGTATTTGAAGGAAGCAGCGCCCGCTCTGTTCTGCCTAATATCTCCGCCAGGTGAAGGGACCTGCCAGCCTCGGCGCGGGAGTTTCCTCGGAGGGCAAAGGGGCGCCAAGGATCGCGGCGATCCTTATCCTGCGAAGCAGCGTACCCCTTGGAATCCAAGGCTTGCAGCTCTACACCCCAACGGGCTCACGCATCATCTGCAGCCGACGCGCAGGCTCGGTCTGGTGGAGGTGGACGGCAAACGTATCGCATGGCGGCCTGAC
This sequence comes from Mesorhizobium sp. WSM4306, assembly GCF_007003975.1. Lineage (GTDB taxonomy): Bacteria > Pseudomonadota > Alphaproteobacteria > Rhizobiales > Rhizobiaceae > Mesorhizobium. Next base: position 131,253 of record NZ_VFTC01000012.1, on the reverse strand, counting down.
GCCAATCTGCACCAGGATCCGCCCGATCTCACCGCGATGGTAGCCGCCGTGGGTGACGACATGGGTCAGCATTTCCTGGCGCGACATCATTGCCTTGTCGCCGTCGGTGAAGATGAAGGGCACAGGCTGTGACAGAAGTTCAGGCGACACGGCTTCGAGATAGTCGAGATACCAGCGATCCATCGCAGCGACATCGGCGCTGAGTTCATCGAGCGCCGGCATGTCCTCGGTGTCGTCTGACGCGTAGCCGTGATGCGTGCCGGAAAGATGCGCCGCGAATATTCTCGACACGACGAGATTATGGTTGACCAGGCGGACCGCAGCATGACGTTCCTTCGCATGCTTCTGCTGATCCAGGCTCGCGAGTTTCTCCAGCAATTCGCCATTGGCCCAGGCTTGGTAGATGAAGAGACTGCGAAGCAGATTCCGCTCGCTCATGGTCTGTATCCTTTCCGGAAAATGTGAGTATGTTGTCTATATTCTCGGCTGATGGAGCAGGCATGTCTACTCGCATTGCAAAGCCGCGCTCGCGCATGCGCAAGCAGCCGCGCCAGGCGCGTTCGCGCGCAACCGTCGAGGCGATCATCGAAGCCGGTGCTCATGTTCTGAGCACGCTCGGCTGGGCCGGCTTCACCACCAACAAGGTGGCCGACGCCGCCGGTGTCAGCATCGGCTCGCTCTACCAATATTTTCCCGACAAGCTGTCGCTGGTCGAGGCAATCCGTCGGCGACATTTCGATCAGGTGCTGTCGGTGATCGCCGAATCAGCAGAGGACGACAAGCCGCTCAAGCGATTCGCGCAGGAGCTGGTACGCGGGATGATCGACGCACACAGCATCCATCCAACCCTGCATCAGGTGCTGCTCGACGAGGCGCCGGGCGATCGCGGCTCGCGCGCCGCTCATGCCTCGTTTCAATCGCGCTATCTCGACCACTATACTGCGGCGGTAGCGCAGTATCGCAAGCGCAGGAAGGACAATGAGACCGTGGCCCGCGTGCTCTCCTCGGCGGTCGAGGGCGTCATCCACAATGCCGCGCGGCGCGACATGCTCGATACGCCGGAGTTGCAGAAGCAACTCGTCGAGCTGATCTGCGCTTATGTGTCGGGTTCCGGCCGCAGCGCATGAACAGAATAGCGCGATCGAGATCCCTCACCGCTCACGCCTGCGGCCGATCTCGCCACAGGCGTCAAAGGTGGAGAAAGGTACTGCTCTCAGCGCAGGACGCGGCAGCGGCCGTTGTAGACCATCCAGCGGTCGAAGCCCGAAACGCAGAATTCGACATTGTCGCCGATCGAGGCGAAACCCTGGCCTTCCTCGATCAGGTACCAGATGGTGCGGGCACGGCCATCGGAGAGGCTGACGGTAGCGCCGCAATAGCGGCGGCCGATCGGCCATTCTTCGCTCGCCGGCAGATAGCGATGCTGGTGAATGCGCTGGAAATCGGTGATCGAGACATCAGGCAGATGCGGCACGTGATGCACCTGATAGGAGAAGCGGCTGGAGATCTTGTTCAGCACCCAGGCCTGCCCGCAGACGCCGCTGTCCTCGTCGGAATAGACGGAAAGATCGGCGGCCTGCACCGCCTGGGTGATGCCAAGGGGTGCGGCCAGCGGCGTGCAAAGCGAAATCAGGGCAGCAAGAGCGGATTTGGCAAAGCGAGTCATGGCAGCCTCTCAAAGGTCGACTGCGCGCACTCTGCGGATTCGGCGGCGCGCGGTCAAGCGGTCGCGCGGACGATGGTTTGCGGCCCCGCGGCTGGTTTGCCGGTGCGAAGCCGTCAAACCACCGTCATGTGCCTTTGAAGAACCCGCCTTCTCCTTGTTTCGGGGAAGCGGCTGCCAAGGCCGGCGCTCTGTCGAGGCCTTTCAGGCCTGCTTGGCGTCGCCCTGCGGCACCGCGGCCGGGTCCACCCACATCGCTTCCCAGATGCGGCAGTCAGGGTCGGCCAGGCTGCGATTGTACATGAAGCCGTAATCCTGCTGGCATTGATGTCGGCCGTGCCGCCATGTTTCGCCGCCGCCTCGTTCATCGCATCGACCGCCGCGCGGCTGTCGCAGGACACGGCAAGCATGACTTCGCTGGAGGTTGCGGGCGCGTGCGGCGCCCGCAGCGAAGCGTTGTTATTCCCCGGCCAGCCATTCCAGCGACCAGTGCGCCGGCTTTTCGACCGCCAGCAATCTGTGCAGAGCCGGCAGCACGATGCGCAGGTCGCGCTCCAGCGTGAAGGGTGGGTTGACCACCACCATGCCGCTGCCGTCGAGGCTGGATTCTCGCGATGCAGGCCGGATCTCAAACTCGATGTCGAGCAGCTTGGGAACGCCGGATTGCTTGAGCGCCTTGCGGAAGGCGATAATCGTCTTGCGGTCCTTGATCGGATACCACAGCGCATAGATGCCACCCGGCCAGCGCTTGTGCGCTCTTTGCATCCCGTCGACGAGGCGGTCGAATTCGCCGGCTTCCTCGAAGGGCGGATCGATAAGAACCAGCCCACGCTTTTCCTTCGGCGGCAGATGCGCGCCGAGGGCCAGCCAGCCGTCGAGCTCGATCACCCTGGTCTGGAAATCGCCGGCAAACAGGGTCTTCAGCCTGGCGGCATCATCGCCATGCAGTTCGATCGCCGACAGCCGATCGTGCTTGCGCATGAGATGGCGGGCGATGAGAGGCGAGCCCGGATATTTCCTCACGCCGCCATCGGGATTGAGCGAACGCACCGCTTCGAGATAGGGGGCAAGCAGCGCAGCCGCCGATTTGTCCAACGGGGCGTCGATCAAGCGGCCGATGCCGCCCCGCCATTCGCCGGTCTTCTGCGCTTCCGTCGACGACAGATCATAACGGCCAATCCCGGCATGAGTGTCGATGACACGGAACGCCTTGTCCTTCTGCTTCAAATAGTCGAGCAGGAGGCTGAGCACGACATGCTTGACGACATCGGCGAAATTTCCGGCGTGATAGGCGTGACGGTAATTCATGCTGCACTCACGTCGAGGAGCCCCTGCCCCAGCGCGGCGGCGGCGGCTTCGAGTTGGGGTTCTCCGGCCGGCTGCCGCCGAAACGCAACGACAGCAGGAAGCCGATCAGGCCGACGGCAATCAATCCATAGCCGACCGGCCGGGCGCGGCTGCCGATCTCGCCGGTACCGGCGCGCAGCACCAGGTCCACCGCCCGCATCGGGATATCATCGGCATCGCCCGGGCCGACGGTGAAGAGATAGGAGCCGGGGCTGACGGTCGCGATCACGCCGGCCTCGTCGCGAAAGATCTTGTCGGGCAGTTGCGGGCTGACCTGGCGCGGATTGTCCGAGTGGTTGAACTGCAGCGTCGAGGCGAGCACCGTCTTGCCACCGGCAGCCGCGGTCAACGTCAAGATAGTGCGCTGCTGCGAGACGATGCGTTCGGCCCGCGCCGTCAGGTCGACCAGCACCCTGACCGGCGCATCGCCTGCCGAGAGCGCCACCGTCACCGCCTTGAAGCGGCCCTGCTCGTAGACCCTGTAGCTGCCGATCTCATGGCCGGAGAAATTCGTCATCGCCCAGGGATAGACGACGCCGCCGGCGATACCGGCGAGCAGGATCAGGAAGAAGAGAAAGCGCATTGAGAATAACCCGAGTGTTCGACCAGCTTGCCAATAGCGCTCCAAGGATCAAAAGGCGATGGCCTGCGCAGCGAGCCTCGTTTGTCCAAGACAAAGATGAATGAGTGTGCGGATTTGGACAAAGCGAGCTGCCCGCCGTCCAAACCGTATCGGAGTCATGTCTGCGTCGCCGATGGATTTCTACCTATGCGCTCAAAAGCAATCGCTAAATTAATAAAGTCTAAATAACGGATGGGTGCCAGGATCATTCCACGATCTTGATTATTGAGGGGCATATTGTGCCCCGGGGGAGGCTCGATCCCAAAAGTCTACAAGAAGCACGGTGGCACATGTTTCAATTCAAAATGTCTTCGATGCAGATCTTTATGCATAGCATCACAGCCTTACGTTTTGTCTTAGCTGTAACCAGCCACAAACCTTCCGAGATTGGCGAGTCAGTACTGTTGAACTTTCTTGGTATTGTTTGCTATCGTCCCGATAACCTGAACACCGGCCAGGCTATAAAGACCATGAACGCGCCCGCCCCAACCGATGGGCCGAACTCAACCGCATACATTGGGAAAGCCGCGAACATTTTTAGGCCAACCCGCTACAGGCGCCGATCGCATTGTTTTATAAGAATTTATGGACAAATCGCTATGCTGCAATATTTTCGATATTTCAAAAACTCAAACATTTTCAAATATCAATTTTTACATGCAAAACAAGTATTAGCTTTCGACCGGCGATTTCCGCGTCATATCTGTAATTACCCTGGCGCATCCCTGCATTCGTCTATCGAAAAATTCCTAAATATCCCTATTTTTTGTTGGATATTTCCAATTTCGCGATCAGCCCTCGAGATGGGGCGGCAGACGCTGCCGACCTCATGATTAACCACTCCCCAACGATTACGGTTAAGGATTTGCTAATTTAGTTGACTATGATTTCCACAGGTATATTTTCGGTACGTTGGGATGTGCAATTTGGGCGAGCAATGGGCGATGGTGGCACCAGACGCGTAACCACGATTTCGGGGCGTATCGAATGCTGAACGGCAGCTAATGGCCGTATAGCGTCGCCCAGCGAACTCAGAAAGCAATCGACAGACATCAGGAGTGACGATTCCGCAGAAGCGGAAGGTTTGTGACGTTCTCAGGAACGTCGCCGGGCAACGCTATGTCCGGTCCGGCGTCAGCGTACGCAGTGCGTAAGGGCGAAGGGGTGGAGTATGGGTAGGACTGTCAATGTTCTGAAACTCGAGTCCGGGAACAGCCGAAGGCGCGCCAACTCCAATCGGGGCCGCGCCCTGGTTGCCGGTGGGGCGGGATTTCTGGGTTCGCATCTGTGCGAACGTCTTTTGCTGGATGGCTACGACGTTGTCGCGCTGGACAATTTCCACACCGGCAAAAGATACAATCTCAAGGCCCTCCTGCGCGATCCGCGATTTACGTGCATCGAGCACGACATTGTCGACGCACTGCCTCCGGATCTTCAGGTCGATGAGATCTACAACCTCGCTTGCCCGGCCTCCCCGCCGCATTACCAGGCAGATCCAATCCATACGTTCAAGACAAGCGTGCTTGGTTCGCTGAACCTGCTCGAACTCGCGCGGCGGAACAATGCCAAGATATTTCAGGCGTCGACGTCCGAGGTCTATGGCGACCCCTTGGTGCATCCGCAGCCGGAGGGCTACTTCGGCAACGTCAACCCGCATGGTCCGCGATCCTGCTATGACGAGGGCAAGCGTTCGGCCGAGACGCTGTTTTTCGACTATTCGAGAACGTATGGCCTCGATGTCCGCGTCGCGCGGATCTTCAACACCTATGGCCGCCGCATGCAGCCAGACGATGGCCGCGTCGTGTCGAACTTCATCGTCCAAGCCTTGCACGGTGACGACCTGACCGTCTACGGCAGCGGCCAGCAGACACGTTCATTCTGCTACGCGGACGACCTGATCGAAGGCTTCATCCGGCTGATGAACGCACCGAGCGCACCGCAGCACCCGGTCAATCTCGGCAACCCTGCCGAATTCACCGTTCTGGAACTGGCGACACAGGTGATCGAATACACCAACTCGCGGTCGAAGATCGTGCATCGGCCGCTGCCCGTCGACGATCCCAAACAGCGCAAGCCGGACATCTCCTTTGCCCGGGAAAAACTTGGCTGGGAGCCAAAGATCAGCCTGAGCCAGGGGCTCGCGCATACCACGGCGTATTTTGACGCCCTGCTCTACCCGAGCCGGCCTGTCAAAGAAGCCGCGATGTAAATGAGCCGCCCGGCAATCCTGGTGACGGGTGGGGCCGGTTACATCGGCAGCCACACCTGCAAGCTGTTGTCGGCTGCCGGCTACCTGCCCGTCGTTTTCGACAATCTGAGCCGCGGCAACGAGAGATCGGTTGCCTGGGGGCCGCTTGTCGTCGGCAATATCCGGGACCGGACAGTACTGCAGCAGGCGATCAGGACCTATCAGCCGAAGGCGATAATCCACTTTGCAGCGCTGGCCTATGTCGGCGAGTCTGTTCATGAGCCCGCGGAATATTATTCGACCAATGTGTCGGGCACCATCGCGGTGCTGGATGCGGCGCGCGCAAGCTCGATCGAAAACATCATCTTTTCAAGCAGCTGCGCAACCTACGGCGTGCCCGAAACATTGCCCATTCGGGAGACCTCGGCGCAAAATCCAATCAGCCCCTATGGGCGCACAAAACTGATGGGCGAGCAGATCATCAGGGACTATGCCTCCGCCTACGGAATGAAATATGCGATCCTGCGTTATTTCAACGCCTGCGGCGCCGACCCGGAGGGCGAGCTGGGCGAATGGCACACGCCGGAAACGCACCTAATCCCGCGAGTGCTCATGGCCGCATCCGGCACGATCGACGAGATCGAGATTTTCGGCGCGGACTACGACACGTCGGATGGCACCTGCGTGCGCGACTACATCCATGTCAGCGATCTGGCCCGCGCGCATCTGAGGGCTCTCATGCATCTTGAGGCGGGTGGCGAAAGCCTGTCTGTCAATCTCGGCACCGGACGCGGGGTTTCGATCAAGGAGATTCTCCAGGCGGTCACCCGGATGACGTCAAAATCGGTTCCGGCGGTCTTCAGGCCCCGGCGCCCGGGAGACCCGGCAGAGCTCTACGCCGACCCGACCGGCGCACGCGAACATCTGGGTTTCATGCCGGAACTTTCCGACATCGATACGATCGTCAGGACAGCCGCCCCATTCTTCGGACTGGAGGCCGCCGCGTCCACAATTCCGATGCCGACGGCGAAGCGCCGCCAGTCAACTGCGCCAGACATGTCAGGTGCATCGGAAAGCAATACCAGCTCGCAAAGCTGGTAGTCGTCCCGTTTGTTGTGCGTCGGGACGTGGGCTCGCTGAGGTGGGTGAGGGCTTCTCAGCGAGCCTTTGATACGGCTCGGCCCTGGAAATCGTGGGGAGTCCTCACGACAGAGCCTGAGACCAAAGCACGTCAACGCGCGCTTATCCCTGTCTTCATGCATGCAGTGCCCCAAAATCGATGCACGCTTTGGGCCGCATGCATCAACTCTTGGAATCGATCAGGCTACGGATCTTGTCAAACTGCGCGCCCTCTGAATCGCCTTCCTCGAATTTCCGTTGCTCGTCGGAAGGGTCTTCCAGAGAGTGCCTGAAACTGTACCAGACTCCGTCCGGATCCTTGCGCTGCTCGAGGGTCCCACCCCGGATGCGGTGGCTGAAACACGTGCGAATCGGCGCTGCGGCGTAGGTCTGGGACCGCCAGATGAGATCCATGCACATCCTGCCATCGTTGCTCAGATGCCATCTGCCTTCGCCGACAGAAGCCGTGTCCTGCTCGGAGGTCCAGGCCCGAACCGGTCGATCCTTCTGTCCGAAATAGGCCGCTCCGTTATCCCATATCCACGTGCGGTCGGCATAAACAAGCTGAAGTTCGAAAGCAGTCGGGACGGTAACGGCATCCGCAGGTCCGCTGTCTTTAGCAGCAGCTGCGTGCGCGGCTCCGCAAAGCGCCATCTGGCACCAAATGGCCAGGAGGGGCGCCAGGGAGACACGCCTGGCAAGTCGATGGCGCCTCGCCCCGCTCGCCGATTCAGATGGCAATCCGGTCTGGGTCGTCATGGCGAGCGATCGCATTCGATGTTTGCTTCCCAAGCGGGCGTCGACCAGCCGAGCATACCGCAAGAACGGGCCCGGTCCGTCCTGCGCTGACAATTGGCTCCACGCCACAACCATCAGTATTTCGCATGCTATTGACTGCCGCGCGAAGATGTCAACCGGGAGGCCGACAGTATCTGTCGCGGCACGCACGGGCTGCAAATCGAGGACGACGGTCAGGCGCGCGGCACGTTATACACATCCCTCGACGAAGGGGCCGCTAACCCATAGCGAGCCGTTGCTGTACATGGCTGTCCCGTTGTCGTCGGTGTAGCCGTGAGACTGTTCGTCGACATGCAGCCTGGTGTTTGGCACCAGCTGACCGTTCACCTTGATGCTCTTGATGAACAGGTTGCGATCACCTGGCTTGCCCTCTCCGCCCCACAGGTCGTTGACATAGCGAAGCTCGATCGTCTTCGGGTTCGGCACGCTGCTGAGATCGATGTGGAACGGCTTGGCCTCGGTTGACGCCTGCATTAGCTCCGCCACGGCGGCTTCGGGCGTCGATGCAACGCTTTCCTTTCCCGGGACGTCGATCTCGGCGACGGTCTTTCCGTCGACCAGCACGTCGACCCGAGGCGCGCCTTGGAGATTAATGCCGGCAGCGTCGACCTCCAGACTGGTGATGGAGCAACGTCCTGTTTCTTTCGCCGCGGCGGCCACCAGGTCGGCTACGCGCTGCCTCTGCGATTGCACCCATCCGGCGATGGGCTGCAGCAGCGCGTTTCTGTCGCCGGTATCGGCCGTGAAGAGGTTGGTTCGTTCATCGGAATCGGCCTTGAGGTCGTATTCCTCCACCTTGCCGGTGGTCGCGTTGAAGATGATCTTTCGATCGTTCTCGCGATAGCCGAACAGGAACCCGGCCCAGGGATTGAAGAAGAAGGTCTTGTTTGGCCGTTGCTCGCTGAACAGGCTGCGCCCCTGCCACTGCTTCGGCAGCGGAAGTCCAAGTATGTCGAAGATCGTCGGGGCGATATCGACGATGCCGCCGACCGGGTGCGCAACTTCGTCATGAAAGAGATACTTGTTGATCATGACGAGCGGGATGTGGATGTTTTCCTCGTAGATCGCGCTGGCATGAATGTAGTCGCCATGCTCCCCGAACGCCTCGCCATGATCGCCCAATATGACCACGAGCGTCGAATCGAGCTTGCCGGACTGCTTGAGCGATTCAAGGATCTCGCCAAGCGCCGTATCGCCGACCTTCAGGGCGTTGAGATAAGCATTGAATTTCTGGTCATCCGAGTAGTGGACCAGCGTGTTGCCGTCGGAGGAAGGCGCCATCTTCGAAAACATCGGGCTGTCGGTGATGTAGGGATAGTGGGTCATCGCCGTGAACATTATGCCGAAGAAGGGTTTTCCCGCGTCCTTGTTCATCCAGTCGATGATCGACTGCGCCGTGCAAAGATCGCTGTTGTAGTCCATGTTCTTCCACTGCTCGGAGCTGAGCTTGAAAGTCGGGGTACCGCATTTCTGCCCCCGGTAGTCCTGGATCACATCCAGTCCCTTGTTGAGCAGAAACTCATCGACCCGTTGGAATCGGGAATCCGCGCTCCAGAAAAACCCTGTGCGGAAATTGTTCTTGGACAGGGTGTTGGAGATCGTGTCCAGAGGCAGATATGGATACCTGGTGGTCATGCCATAGTATGAAATATCGTTATACATGGAGGTGAGCAGAGAAAACACCGAGTAGTGCGTGGAAGGCGCGTGCGCATATATGTTGTCAAATCGTATGGAGTCCTTTGCATAACTCTTGATATTCGGTGTGATCGGATACTTGCCGCCATACGTCTCGATGTATTTGGATGGCACCGACTCCATCATGAAAATCAGCACGTTCTTGATCGGGTTTGGCGTCGGCGCCTTGAAGGTGGACGTCTCCGGCGGACGCTCGCCGACGCTTGCGACATCCGGGTCATTGGCGTTGGCATTCATTGCCAGCACGACCGGCGTTGGACTGAGCACTGCCGATTCAACAAAATACAGGATCGGATTGTCGATCTTGGCCGCCGGCAGCGCCTCCGCCCGCACGTGGTACCCGGAACCAGCGATGGCCGCGCCGACACACACAACGAGCACGCCCAGAAAGGCCCCGTAGCCAGCGGCGCTCAGCCGCTGGCACAGGCTGGCCGCGGCATAGCCAAGGATGAGCACCAGAATGACGGACCCGGAAAGGGTCGCGAAGTCCTTTATGTTGAGCGCGTCGCCCATCGCGTTCCTGGCATCGGCATTCTGCAGGAAGTCGCCATAGACCAGCCACTGGAACGTGAACGGTTCGCCCAGCATCTTGACGAGATTGATGTTGGCAAATCCCCAGCCCAGAGAGACCACGACAGCAACATAGAAGAGGAAGACAACGATTGATGAGCCGAGACGGCTGGCCTTTGCCAGGAACAGCAGGATCAGGGTCACCACGGTCAGGGAGGTAACGACAATCAAGTCGTAGTAGCTCGATGCCAATCCCTTGGGGATGGCCCCCATAAGGCCTGGAAACGTGGTTTGCGGATCAACGATTGCGCTGCGGTAGACACCCAAAAGCAGCCAGGACAACAGGGCCGTGCAAATGATCCGCAGGCTCATGCGCCGGAAGCGCAAGTCCCTCGACGAAGCCCTCCCCGCCTTCGATTCCGTAAGGCCGCTCTCAGGTCGGCTCGCCGACCCCGTATTGCCGCCGATGCTCATACAACTACCCGCCGCCAGCCTGCGCTTCGGCCCAAACCACGGCCGATAGCCTTTCAAACCCCCATCCGCAGAATCGACTTGCGCTAAAAAAGAGTCAACAAAATCAAGTTTGGGTTAACCAAGTCTCTTGAGAACTGGTTAACCGAACGGATTGAACGACGATCCGTTTTGGCCAGGTGAGCTATTCAATCAACTGTGCACCCGCCGTATGAATCGCGACGGCGGGCGCCGTCGAGCGCCCGCCGTCGTGATGTTTCAGTACCGCGTTGGTAATCAGCCGCCGCGCAGACGCGTCGGGCTCAGGCTTGCGACGGTCGTGCTCCGCTGTTCGGAAGGGCACGTTGGCAGAAAGCGGCTCGCATCCGCGTATGTCATGGTCGCGATGGAACTCTTCAGCCCGCCACGCTTGGCGATCCAGCCGCGAACCCAGCCAGGGTAGTTTTTCATCATGAAATTGGCGGCCACCTGATTGCCCCGCGCAGAAACGCCATATGGCAGGTGAAAGCCGAACGAAGCGTTCCGCGTGACGCATACCTTGCTCTTGGGCATCGACAGATAAAGCGTGCAGGCCGAGTCGCACGAACCGTTGAACCGCACAAAGGTGCCGCTGCGGCGCATTTTCAGCGCACGGATGGCATAGTCGATCACATAGCCGCCGCGATCGCCACTGATCGTCTTGACGTTGGCCGTGCCAAGGCTGATGCGCGGTCGCAGCAATTCACCCGCGGAGCCCGCCGAGACCATTGCGCCCATCAAACCGAGCGCACCGAGAAACTTCATTATCGTTTTCATTTGCGCCTCCTGCTATGCCGTCAATGACTAGCTGGGAGGCGTAAAGATTGAATATTCCGCGTCGCTAAAGTTGTATCAGTTGATTGATTGTGCAGCCGTTTTAGGACCTGATTGACGATTTGGTTTACCAATGGCGCAGAAGGATGATCACTGAAAAGTAAACCCGGCGCGGGCATCATTGCATATCGACTGTGCTGCGGAGCGCACTCGGCGCAATTGGATCAGAGGAAGTCGGATGGCCGTTGGTGGCAAGGAGCGGAGGCCGTCAAAGGAAGGCAAGCCTCGCCGCGTCTGCGTCGTGACAAGTGTAATCGGTCAGGGTGGCGAAGACGCCGCCATGGTCGAACTGGCCAGGCTTTTCGCCGAAGATGGCGACGACGTCACCCTGCTGTGGGTTTCCGGCAGGGATGCAGCATCTCTAAGGGAGGAGGCAGCGCGCCACCGCGACCTGGAGGCAGCCTCGGTGCGTCTGGAAATTCTCGACAGGTCCGATCAGTTGCTTCCTTCGCTGGCGACGCCCGAGAGCCGGTCCGCCGCTGTGCTGCATTATCTCGAACGGTCCGGCCACGATTTGGTCTTCGCGCCGCTTGAGGGCGGGTTGCCTTACTACACGCTGCTGGCGGTCGAAACTGCGGCCTTTGCCGCGCCGCCGATCGTGGTCGTCGCCCACGCTCCGGAAGAATGGGAACATGAAGCCGACAAGGCGTTCATGGACAGCACCGAGGCGATTGCCGTCGCCTACATGGAGAAATACTGCGCCGAGATGGCGAACAGGACGAGCTGTGCGTCGGCCGCCTTGCGAATGTGGATGTTGTCGAAGGGCTGGAAGGTGAAGAAGGCGATCGTGACGCCGATGTTGCCGTTGCAGGATCGTCTCGGTCGAGCCGGAGCGCGGCCGTCCGTTGTGACGACAAGCGCCAGAGAACTTGCCGTCTTGGCCGGGTGGCGCTTCCGCGATGGCCTGACGCTGCTTTGCGACGCGCTCGACATCATCGCGCCAACAGCGCCAGAAGGGCTGACGGTCACCGCATTCGGTCCATTCGGAAAGATCATGGGCGAGCACAGCGGTGGACTGCTTCTGAGACGCGCCGAGCGGTGGCCGTTCAAGCTCAACCTGTTGGCGCACGCAAACCCCGCCGCAAAGCTCGACTACGTCGCGCGGACCGGCGCGCTTGCCGTCATACCCGCCCGCGCTGCATCGACGGGCGGCACTGTTGCCGCATGTATCGAGGCGGGACTGCCTTTTGTTGCGACCAATGTCGACGCGAACGCCGAGAGCTGGAATGCGCAGGCGAGGCAACCGCGGCTGGTCGATCCTGACGCCGCCGCGTTGGCGCAGGCGATTTCGGCGGCGCTCAATGACCCGCCTCGCCCGCTGCCTGTCGACAGCCTGCGCCAATCTCGGCAATCGTGGCTGGATACGCGCAATTTGCCAACGCCGGCCAAGCGCAGGCGCGTCGACGAAAATGTCGGGTCGTCACCGCTGGTCTCCATTGTCATGGCCCATCGCAACCGGCCGCTCTATCTGAAACAGGCAATCGCGGCGATCGAGGCGCAAACCTACGATCACTTGGAGCTGGTTCTGGTCGACGACGGAAGCGACCTGGACGAAGCCAGGCGATTGCTGGACACGCTGGAACCGACCTTCCGTCAGCGCGGATGGAAGATCCTGCGCCGACCGCACGAGCATCTCGGCGCGGCGCGGAACGCCGGCATCCGCGCTTCGCAAGGCGAGCTGATCCTGTTCGTCGACGATGACAACGCGCTGTTTGCGGAGGCCGTCGATCATTTCGTGCGTGCGATGGCAACATCGGGCGCTGACATCTGCACTGCGTTCCAACTGATCTTCTACGAGGATTTCGTGCCCGAGGATCGCGCCGACGGGCTGATCCAGTACCTGCCCCTGGGCGGTCCCGACGTGCTCGGCCTGATCCACAACGTCTACGGTGACGCGAACGCGATGATGCGCCGATCTGTGTTCTCGCAGATCGGGCTCTTGATAGAAAAACCCGGCTACGCCATGCACGACTGGGAGTTCTTTGCGCGAGCCTCTCTCGCAGGTCTCAAGATCAGGACGATTCCAAAGCCGCTATACTGGTATCGCTCGAAACCGGATGGAATGTTTCGCACGTCGAATTGGTACGACAACCGGCTTCCCGTCCTGGAGGCGTTCAGGTCGAGCCAATCCGATGACGTCCGCCTGCTGCATCATTTGGCCATCGCCCAGAACACGCACCGGTCCGAAATTGAAAGTGCCCGCGAAAACCTGAAATATGTCCCCGGCAATCGAAAATATCTGGGGCTGTGCGACATCGAACCGAACAGCGATGCAGCCATAGAGAAGCTTGCGAGCATTGCTGGGTCGATCGGCCGCCCCGATACGGCTGCGACCTTGCTTGGACGCCCCGCCGCCACATACCACAATGCACCGGACCGTCCTGACATCGGCGGCAGTTCGATCATCCTCGACTACGACATACTGAGGAGCGCACGGTTGCTTACGCCGCGCGTCTCGGCTCTCCCGCTGCTGCTTGTCGCACCGGATGGCGGCGGGGTGTTCTTGCGTCCGCATGGGGATGGCGCGGTCGCTGCATCGCTTGACCATCAATTTCCAGCCTTCTTCCGGAAGGTGGAAGCAATCGTAGAAGTCGCTCATGCCGCTGCGCCGGCGATGGATTTTGCTCTCGCCCTTGCTCGCCCCGATCAAACCATAGATTGGCAACAGGACATCGGCGCGCAAACGATCGCCTTTTCAGGCTGGATGAGCATCGAAGACAGGCTTGTGCGTCACCCCTTGGTGGCAGCGCTTCGCACACGACGGAAGATGCCGCTTTCAATCGTTCTCGCCGTTCGTTTCACCGGAACGTCCAATGGTTTTCCGACCAATGCTTTCTTTCGGAAGCTGACACTGTTCAGCGACTAGCGGCGATCCGACCGAAGCAACTGAAATCTCAGAGAGCAACTCCGGCCCCGGTCCAATCAATTGCTCGTCAATTGTGGCGTTAACCACGTTTCCTCAAGCTTGCCGAAATGGTTGACAAAACGTTAACAGATGCTAATATTTCAGTGGGTTGTTTGTGTGTGTGGGGTGCGTCATGCGCAAGGTTCATTCTTTGCTTTTGGGCGGACTTAGTCTGCTGGGTTTGAGCGTCGCTTTCTCTGGCGCGGCGCAGGCGAGTATCGATGTTGGTGTCAAGGAAGCCGAGCTCGCATGCGAGCAGGCCCTCAAAACCGGCACAATCGAGGCGCTTGAGGACTATTTGCACCGTTACCCGAATGCTCCGACAGCCTGTAAGGCGCTTGCTCTCAACAGTCTGTCCCAGTTTGCGGGCGGTGAGGGGAACGGAAACCATGGTGACGGTGGTCACCGCTACGGCGGATAAGCATCAGCCGGTTTTCCCCGTTCAATAGTTCGCCGCTTCAGGTGGCTGCGTCACCGCGATGTTGCGGTGTCCAGGGTAGAAACGAATTCGGCATAGCGATCCGAGGTTCTCATCCAGCCGAGTTCGACGAGCTGGACGGCGTCACCCCGATAGCGGACAGACCTTTGATTGCGGAGCGCGAGTTTCGGATTGCGCTCCAGCGCCTCCATGTAGGCGGCGCGCTCCTCAAGCGTTTTTTCCTTGAGTTGCGCATTTTCACTCAGAGACGACGCTGATTTCTGGCGAAACCCCCAGACGAATTTGAAGTGCAGCAATGCGACGCGCAGTTCGCTGAATCGGACCTTGCTGATCGTGTGCTGTGCGACGTGATAATGCGTGCCCCGCCCCCATTTTACGATCGGCACCTTTGTCAGACACGGGGGAAAGGTTTGCTTGAACCGGCCGTGCCAGAAGACCCGTTCCCTCACGCCCCCGAACATCTGCTCGGGTGGATACATACCGTCGCGGGCGCGCAGCCACCCTGGCTCCGGGTCGAAGTAAGGTGAAGCTTCAACAAGCGGGATCGTGCCGTCATAGCTGTATTCGGCCAACGGGCCGTCGGCATACATGTCGATCATGGAGCCTATCACAGCGTCCGCGCCGGTCGAATCGAGATAGCTGCAAAGCTGCCGCAGGTTCGCTCGCTCAAAATCGGGATAGACGAGGAGCTCGTCAGCGTCGATCGAAAGGCACCAATGGCCGGTGCCGAACACATTCATGAGCGTGTTGATCCAACGCGGCGGATCGATGTTTTCAGCGAAATGCGATCCTTCCGTGTGGAAGCAGTGGCTGTCCGGCTGCTCCAGGATCAACTCGCGCGTCCCGTCCGTGGAGCCATTGTCCAGGAAGAAAAACCGATCGACGCCGAGGCCGCGGTAGTGGTCGAGAAGTTGCCCCAGCAATTTGGCTTCGTTGCGCAGTCCGACAAAGCACAAGATCTCGCCATCGGTCACATCAATCGGCCGGTCGTCCAGTCGCGCGAGATGTTTTGGGGATCGAAGTTCAACCATCCTAACGTCATCAAACCTGTTTACGCGAAAGGCAGGTGCGGTATGGTGAGCCCCGCGAGACGATTATCAAAGTATTATCCAACTGTTGGCAAGACTGTTTCGAGCGAAGCGGCTGACAAGGGGGGCTCATTGAGCGTTGGTTCCAAGGCAGGCGCTATGCCCAAGGGCAAGCGACAGGCAAGCCAGAAGCCTCGCAATGTGTGTGTCGTTTCGGAGGTTGAGTTCGGCTCGACGGTGACTGGCGATCACGGCTCGGTAACCTACGCGCTGGCGCAGCATCTGGCTAGAACCGGTGACACCGTGACGCTGCTTTGGGCGCCGAGCCCGCTCGGCAGCCAGCCCGATGATCAGGAAATCGCCAGGCTACGCAAATGGTGCTTCGACAATTTCCTAGTGCGGCTCGAATTGCTGCCGCCGTCGCCGGAGTTGCTGCGCGGCATGGACTCCAGCGACAAGAACTCATTGGCTGTCTACCACTACCTCAAGCAGAACGCATTCGACGTCGTCTATTTTGCGCTTGAAGGCGGACTGGCGCATTTTTCCATCCTCGCGAAGCGCACAGGCGTCTTTCCCGATCCTCCCGCGATCGTCGTGCTCGCGCATGAGCCGCTTATGTGGAAGCTGGAAGCCAATTCCCGGGCGGTCGAACGAAAGGAGCAGATGACCGTCGCGCACATGGAAAAGACGTCGGCCGAGATGTGCGACCATCTTGTCATCGCTGGCCAGTCGCTGCTCGACTGGATGGCCAAGGCGGCATGGAAGCTGCCCACCAGCCGTCACATTGCTGCGCCTCTCGAGCCGGAGGAGTGGCGTTCGAACTTCGCTGTCAATCACTACAGGCCGCGAGAGCGGCCCGCCGCCGAAGTGGTTCATTTCTCGGGCACAGAGGCGCGTGATGGACTGACGCTGTTCTGCGATGCCCTCGATCGTCTGGCCGACAGCGGCGTCACCGATCTGACAGTGACGGTTGTCGGCGCGTTCGGTCATGTCCTGGGCGAGCATTCGGGCGGCATGATCGTTCGGCGTGCGCGGCAATGGCCGTTCAAATTGAAGCTCGTGCCCATTCGAGATGAGCCCGATATCTACAGATACCTGCGGCAGAGTCGTGCTCTGGTGGCGATGACGCACTCAGCGACTCAGCTCCCGCTGGAAGTGATGACATGCCTCGATGAAGAGATTCCATTCATCGCGACAGATGTCGGCAGCATTCGTGACGTGCTCCACCCGAAGTCTGCTGACGCCGTCATGATGGAGGCGTCAGCTTCCGCCATCGCGGCCAAAATTGCGTCTGTGCTGGAAAGCCGATCGTTTGGCCCGGCAAAGCCCCTGCAAAAACGCGAAGCGCGCGAGAAAACCTGGAGCAGGCTGCACGCAAAATTCTCCCGTGAACCCGGTAAGGTCTCCAGTCGCAGCCGGAGCCAACCGCCGCTCGTTTCGATCATCACTGCGCACTACAACCGGGTGCGCCTGTTACCGCAGGCGATTGCCTCGGTTCGACGCCAGGACTATCCCAACATCGAATTGATCGTCGTCGATGACGGCAGCACCGATCCCGATGCAATTAATCTGTTGGCGGAGCTCGAACCGGAGTTCGAGCAGCGAGGCTGGCGGATCATCCGGCAGAAGAACGGCTTTCTCGGCAAGGCGCGCAACACGGGAATCCGCGCCGCCAAGGGTTCGCTGATCCTGTTCCTGGACGACGACAACGTACTGTTCCCAAACGCCGTCAGTACATTCGTCGCCGGCATGCAAAAGTCCGGCGCCGATATCTGCACGACCTTCGCCAAGTGGCTCAACGAGCCCTTCGTGCCGCCGGACACCAAGAGCGGCTACATGCTTTACTTCCCGGTCGGCGGACCGACGGACATCGCCTTGCTCAACAATCCGTATGGCGATGCCAATGCGATGTTCCGACGTGAGGTGTTCGACAAGATAGGTTACCTGAACGAAGAGCGGGGTTTTTCCGCAAGCGATTGGGAATTTTTCCTTCGTGCCGACCTGGCAGGTCTGGAGATCGTCCCCGTCCCGGAGCCGCTCTATTGGTACCGGTCGGCACCGACGGGCATGAATCGAAATGCCGAGTGGCTGAGGAATCGCAAGCCGATCATCGCTGTCTTTCGAAAGCACAGATTCGCGAAAACGGACATGTTCGTGCAACTCGGCATCAGCTCGAACACCGACAATCATGAGAAGGAGCTCAACCTCTGGAATTTGGAGCTGCGCGTCAATGACGAGCGGTATCTCAGATTGAGTACGGGTCCCGCCAATACAGCAGACGCAATGCAGTTGCTGGCCGAGATCGCGGCACGCGAAGGCAGGGCGGATACCGCAATTTCGCTTCTCGCCCATGCAGGACGAACCGACTTCGCCCTGGGTGTGGTTGAAATACTCAACGCGGCGACCGAAGAGACCGTGCCGGAGTTGCATTCCTCACTTTATCGCGAGCAGTATCTTTCCGCCGAGCCCATGCGCCTGGCTCATGTCAGTTCGTATCCGGATGCCGATCCGAACCTGTTGAGCTAT
The DNA here is from genome assembly GCF_007003975.1 of Mesorhizobium sp. WSM4306. GTDB lineage: Bacteria > Pseudomonadota > Alphaproteobacteria > Rhizobiales > Rhizobiaceae > Mesorhizobium. The sequence goes on along the minus strand of NZ_VFTC01000012.1, from coordinate 113,090 downwards.
GTCGAACAATCGCCGGACCAATTGTTCCTCGAAGCCAGGGGCAGCAATGTCACCATGGCTTTGCTGAAAGGCGTCTGCCCGCCGGGCGCCATAGGCGCAAGCTGTTGGGTTTATCTCGACGAGGAACTGACGGGCTCCGCGCAGTTTCAGCTCGCGATCGTGGACGCGGAAAACCAGACCTTCAGCAATCTCGCCCAGCTGCTTGAGGATGGGAGCGGGAGCGGTTGGGCTGATGTCAGCCGACGGCACGAGGCGCGTGAGATAGGGGCGACCGTCAGTTCGCCGGCAACCGGCCGGCGCGATTTGCTGTTTGCGGTCAAATGCGGCGGCAGCCGCCCGGACGCGCGCGTACTCGGCGGCTTTTCGAGCGTCCAGATCCGCCATGTCGTTTCGACCGACGCGCGGCGCCCGCGCCTCAACGCACCGCAACAGCGCCAACGCATGCGTCGAATGACCAATGATGAGATGAAGCGTGCGACGCTTGTGACTAACTATCCGTCCGAGCTGCCGACGCTGCTCATCGCCGGTGACAATGGCGGCATATTCCTGCGGCCGAACACGCATGGTCCGGTTGTTGCCGCCCTCAATTCGGCCTTTCCGGCCTTTGCCAGAAGTGTCATCGCGACGGTGGAGATCGCTCACGATGACGCATCCCCATTCGAGTTCGCCATGGCGCTGGGCAGGCAGGAAGAAAAACTCGTGTGGAAACACGATGCTCCTGTCGGCGCCTTGTCATTCTCCGGATGGACGCGCGTCTCGAGACCTTTCGAACTGCATGACCTGAAAGTTTCGATCCGCGAGATCGATCGCAAGTGGCTGACGATCTATCTGGCAATCCGGCTGCCACGCGGCTCGAAGCCGATGCCGTCCAATGCTTTCTGGCGCAAGTTGTTGCTGGTGTGGGACTGACAGGCACGCGTTGTCGATCGCAAGAACATTACCTTGTCGAAGCACTGAATGCGGTACTAAGCAGAGCGAGTTCAGGAGGAACCAGAAGATGAAGAAGTCATTCAGTCTTGTTCTGGCCCTTACTATCGTTGTCGGCAGCGCAGCATTTTTCACCGCGATCGCCCAGGAACGCGACGTGGGGCCGAAATGCGTCCAGTGGAACTCGTACCGGGTCCTGTTCAACAAGGGCGACGGCAAGATTTCCGAGGAATCCGCGAAGGCCCTGGCGGCTTTTATCAAGGATGCTGGGCACGATTGCGGCTACCGGCTCTACGCAACGGCGAGCAAGGAAGGTAACTACGGCAAGGCCTACGACGTCGCTGGTCGCAGGCTCGATGCCACCGGCGATTTTCTCAAGGCGCAAGGCGTCCAGCCCGAAATGGTGCTGGCGCTTTCGCATTGGGTTGATGACGGCGCCGCCGACACCAATACGGCGCGGAGCACAATACTGTACACGCTGCCAAAGCAAGGAATATCGTGCCGGCAATATGAGAAGCGCAGCCCTGTGCAGGTCGACCTGTTTTTCTATAGCCAGTCATATGTGATTTCACCGCGGGTCAAGGATGACCTTGAGAAGTTCGCCGCCAGCATCCGAGACTCACGCTGCAATGTCGAACTGACGGCTTTGGCGGCCACGGAATTCACCGGCGCCAACGCCGCAAAGACGAACAAGAAACTGGCCAAGCAGCGCGTGAAGGCGATCGAGGATATCTTGACCGCCGCCGGGATCGACAGCGACCGTCTGGTGGACACGAAAGTCGAGTACGTTGGCGACAAGAAGCCGAACGTCGTTCGCAATCGTCTGGCAACCGCGTCCCTGATGTAACGGCCCGCGAAATCTGGATTGGCCGGCGCCTTTCGGACGCCTGACACTACCTTGTGTTGACGCCGTCGCGCAGGCGTTCCATCTCATCCAGCAGCATGTCGAGGCCGAGCTCGAATGTCGCGTCGAATTCGGCGGTGCCGAAATAGCGGCCGGCGGCCGTGACATTGGGAAAATCGCGCGCCAGTTGCTCATCGCTGACCGTGCTGACCGCCGACGCACCCCGGGCATAGCCGGCGGTCTCGTCGAGGATGGCGCCCATAAGGTAATATCCGGCAGTGCGGAACAACCGCGCTCCCAGCTCGGTGCCAAAGCCGCCGGCTTCGAACAGACCGATGACGCTGTTTAGCCAGGCAAGGCAGGTTGGCGAATTCATCCGGTAGGTAACGAGGAACGGCGCAAAGGCCGGATGCTCGCGGCCGACGCGGCGGAAATCCTGCATGGCCATGCGCATCCTTTGCCGCCACGGCAGGCCGGCGTCGGGCATTTCGAGCGCGCCGATCAGCCGGTCGACCAGGGCTTCGTGCAGATGCGCCAGCGAGGGGAAGTGATGATAGATGCTCATCGCCTCGCAACCGAGCTCGGCAGCGAGCTTGCGCATCGAAAAACCGGCAAGCCCTTCCCGCTCGATCACTTCGAAGGCGGCGTCCTCGATCATTTCACGGGACAGCCGGCCGCGTGCTCGCTTTTTTTTTATCGATAAGTCCATGGCGCTGCTTGACAACTTACACTGTAAGGTTCACCGTCCGCATCACCTTACACCGTAAGGCTACCAAACACCAGAGGAGAAAAACATGTCTGCCTATCGCACGCTTTCATCTACCCATTCCCTCGTTCGCCCGCTGCTCGCGGCCGCCGCTGCGCGCTGACCCTGACGCTGGCCGCGGTACCCGCTCGTGCCGATGACTATGACGCGACCATCAAGGACATCCAGTCGACCATGGGCGGCGTGCCGAGCTTCGTGAAGCAATTCCCGAAGGCTGGTCTGCCCGGCGCGTGGGCCGAGGTCAAGGCCATCGAGCTCAGCGACAAGACGGCGCTGCCGCCGAAGGTCAAGTCGCTGATCTCACTTGCGGTGGCGGCGCAGATTCCGTGCACTTACTGCGTCTGGTCGGACACCCAGGACGCCAAGCGCGCCGGCGCGACCGACGAGGAGATCCAGGAAGCCGTGGCGATGGCGGCTCTGACCCGCCACTGGAGCACCATCTTTAACGGCATGCAGGTCGATTTCGATACGTTCAAGAAGGAGATGGGTGGGGAGTGATATTGACTTGGCGATGGTTCGCATCAGCGGACCATCCCCCGCGCCCGTAAGCAGCGGGCCCTCAGGCCAGCGGCACGGCAAGGTTTGACTTCATGAGACAGCAGCCACATGTTCGCGGCAGAAGCAGAGATCATTCGCAGTGCCGAACATATCCCGTCTCGTACAGAGCCTGACTGCACTCCTGTTGGCGATGTGCGGCAGCGCGGACGCCTTTGCCAGTGGCGACTTTCTCAATGTTTCCGTCACATGCCCAAGCCAAGCAGGCAACGGCGTCCTGGAAAAGATCAGCGAAAACCCCGAAGGCAACCAGTCGCGCGCCACATTCGTCTACAAGAACGGGCGGCTGGAAAAAATCACGATTGCGCATTCGGAAGACGGGACGGTTTCAAGGATCTGTTTTCGCTCGATCGCGCCTCAAGCGAGGCAACGAAAGAAGCGCCGGCTTTTCATGGCTTTGAGGGTGCCGGCAACGAGTTGTTTCGTTTCTACTGCTTGGCCGAGCCAGAAGCGAAGGCGCGCTACCGTGAACTCCTGCGCGCCAATCGCGAAATACTCCGTCAAGACAAGGGCGGCTGATACGGGTGGCGGGGGCAGACAGCACCGTGCTGGTCACCGGCGCCCGCGCGCCGGTGGCCTTGCATCTGGCGCGATTGCTTCATGGCGCCGGGCGGCGGGTGATCCTGGCCGACAGCCCGGCCCGACCGATCGCTGCGGCGAGCACGGCATGCGCCGCCTACCATCGCCTGCCGCCGCCGCGATTTGCTGGCGAAGCCTATGCACAATCCGTGGAAGCGCTTGTGAGTGCGGAAGGCATCGAACTCGTTATCCCGACTTGCGAGGAATTGTTTTATCTCGGCCAACTCTGGCGCGACCGCACCATGCCGGCCCGCCTGTTCGCGCCCGATATGGCGATGCTTTCCCGCGTCCACGACAAACATGCTTTCATCCGGCTGGCGCAAAGCCTCGGCCTCGACGTGCCGGAGACGATTCTGCTGCAAAGCGATGCCGATCTCGAAAGCGTGCACGGCCATTCGCGCGAACTGGTGTTCAAACCGGTGTGGTCGCGTTTTGCCCGTGACGTGCTGCTGCGGCCATCGCCAGACGAACTCACGGTCATACGCCCCTCGCCCGCCGCGCCCTGGGTGGCGCAGCGCTTTATCGCCGGTGAGGAGATCAGCGCCTATGCGGTGGCGATCGAAGGTAAGCTCAAGGCGCTGGCGTTCTACCGGTCGCTCTATCGCGCCGGCAAAGGTGCCGGTATCTGCTTCGAGCCGGTCGAGGATCCGGCTGCCCGGCGCTTTGTCGAGACCTTCGTCGCCGGCACGGCCTGGACAGGCCAGATCTCCTTCGACCTGATGCGCGAGAAGGACGGCACGGTGATGCCGCTGGAGTGCAATCCGCGCGCCGTGAGCGGCCTGCATTTCTTCCGCGATGCGCGGCGCTTTGCCGACGCTGTGCTGGACGACGGTCCGGAGGTGAAGCCTGATGTCGCCAGGCTGCAGACGGTGCGGCTGGCGATGTGGATCTACGGACTGCCGGCGGCGCTGCGATCGGGCGGTCTTGGCCGCTTCCGCCAAACGATGCGCGAGGCCGATGAATTGCTCGACTGGCCGGGCGACCCCGCGCCCAGAAAAGCGCAATGGCGTGCACTGGCCGAGATTGCCGGCACCGCACTGCGCCAGCGCATCAGCCTGCAGGCCGCGTCGACGCGCGACATCGAGTGGAACGGGCCGGATCAGACGTAGAAGAAGAGATCTCGTAGTTTCTTAGAGCTCGATCTGATACACCCGCGGCTCCGCTGCCGCCGACGGCATCTTGCCATCCATGATGGCCGCTATATCTCGGCGCAGGAAATCCAGCGGGCCGATCGCCGGCTGAACCTGCGGCGGTATCAGGGTATTGTCACTGGCCGATTTCAGCACCCGGCGATCCTGCTGTAGCGCAAAGGCAAAGAGCGGCCGGAAGGCCAGCGCCTTGAGCTCTCCGAACAGGCCTTGGCGCGGACCGATGAGCCAGCCGACACCCTCGACGGTCCGCTCGTCGGCCTGGCGCAAATGGAAGGTGGTCGCCAGCGCCAGACCAACCTTGCCCCAATATTCCAGTTCGACAATGCCCGGATGGCGATAACGGCCGATGGTCCTGGCGCGCTCGCCTTCCAGCAGCCGGCTGACCAGCCCCTGCTGGCGGTCCTCGCCGGTGTAACAGCTTTCGACCCAGCCCTCGCCGCCGGTCACCTCGACGCGCACGAGATGGCGTTTTGCCGTTAGACCGCGCAGTACGCCCTTGTGCGTGAAGTGGGTGTGGGTGGCGTCGAGAATGTTCTCGGCCGCGTCGAGCACCGTCGATTGCGCCGAACTGCGCACCCGCTTCACCACGACATCCTTGCCCTGCATGCAGTGGAGATAGGGCTCGACTTCGGGCGTGCCTGACGAGACGAAGACGACGCCGTCGCGTTCGATCGCGGCGTAGCGGCGGACGCGATAGTGCGGCATATCACCGACATGGCCGGGGATGGCGGTGCATCGCCCTTCCCCATTGTAGCGCCAGCCATGGTAGGGGCATTCGATCTCACCGCCAATGACCTTGCCGGTCGACAGTTCGACCAGGCGGTGAGCACAGCGGTCGAACAGGGCAGCGATCCCTTGCGCCGAGCGGAACAGCACCAGCGGCGCGCCGTCGAACAGGATGCGCTTCGGCTTGGCTTTGATGTCGGCGGACCGCATCACCGCCTGCCAATAGTCTTTGTCTTTTTGCAGCCGTGCTTCGCTCAAAGTTCAAATCTCCTGAGCAGGGGAATGCCGATCTTCGCGAGCACAAATTCCATGATCCGCACTGCCATGCGTTGGCGGCGCGGCAGATGGCCGGCATAAATGGCGTTGTATTCCACCGTCGCTACGGCGCCGCGCAAGCGTTTGAAGGCGGCCGCACCGGCGCTCATGTTGAAAAACAGGCCATGCGCGGCGGCATGGTCCTGCGCCAGCGCCATCATCATGCGGTAAAGGCCCTCACTCACCGGCAGGCCGGTGTCGTAGCCGACGATCGGCTGCGTCAGTGTGCTGCCGTTTTTCGACAGCGCGGTAACGGCGACCAGTTCACCCCCGGGACGGCGCAGACCCGCCAGCTTGAGGATGCCGCGACGGTGCATCTCGCTGATATAGTGTGCGGTGTAATGCGGGTTGAGCGGCGTGTATTTGTCGAGATAGAGCATGCGATAAAGCGCTTCGCTGCGCGCATAGTCGGCTTCGGCAAAGTCGGCAGCGCCGACCCTCTCGAACGCCGTCGTGCGCAACCGCTTGCGGTCGCGCTTCATGTCGTTGGTCATGGCCGAACCGCGGTTGGCGAAGATGTAAATCTGCCGCGCCGCCAGCATACGGAACCCTTCCGCCTTCAGCGCCGCGATGGTCGAGGGATCGGCGATCTCGTTCAGCGAACGGATGAGAACAGCGCGGTCGGGAAAACGCGCGGTGAGATCGTCGCGGATCGCAGCGACCGTCTTGCGGTCGAGCAACGGCACCGGATTGGTCGAATAGAGCCAGTTGTTGACCTGCACCTGATGGTCGAGGCCGCTGGCCCTGACCAGCGGTGCGCATAGGCCGATCAGCATCCGGATCGCCTTTTGCAGCAAAGGCGAGGAGACGAAATTGCGGGTCTCGTCGATGGCATAGTCGATATAGGCGCTGGACGGGCAGCAGATATAGCAATTCGGCGCTTCGCTTCTGTCGTTCAGCGTCAGGGGAAAGGAGCGGCCGGCGATCTCGAAGGTCTCGACCGATACCGTCAAATTGCCGATGAGATCGCGCACGGGCACCTCGTTGAAGAGCCGCACGAAGGCCTCGACCTCGCGCGGGTTGTTCTCCACCCGGTCCAGTTGCCCAAGTCCCAACAGGGTGGGCTCTGATGCGGCAGGCCGGTTCACGGCCCAGCTCCCAGCCGGGATTCAACCCGGCGCAGCTTGCGGCCTGTCTCCAGCGGCAGGTCCCTACGCATAAGGCTGACCAAAGCTGTCACCTGTCGCGCCGCCAGCAAATTGCGCACGGCCTGATGCGCGGCACCGGCGGCTTCGTCGGCAAGCCCGGGCGCAAAGCTGAGCTCGATCGTGTCGGGCGCGGTCTGCACCAGGCGGAAATCGTCGATGCGCCTGTCCGCCTTGAGCACGGCATTGCGCAGGATGTCGGGCGTCACAAGAATCTTCCCATGCGGCGACGCCAGCCGGAAAGCATCGTCCATGCGGCCGACGATCTCATCCACGGTGCGCAGCGGCGAGCCGCAGCGGCATGGTGTTTCGGAGAGCCGCAACAGATCGTTCATCCGGTAGCGCGCCATGATCTGGGTCTGGCGGCGAAAGGCGGTGACCAGCGGCATGACCAGCCCGTCGCCCGCCGGCTCGAACTCGAAGTACACTGAATCCTCTGCCAGATGCAGCCCGCCCTTTCGGCACGTGACGGCGAACAGCCCTTCCGTCGCCATGTAAATCTGATCGAGCGGTAGACGGAAGAATGTTTCGATGACCGGGCGGTCGACAGGATCGAGCGTCTCGGCGGCGCTAAAGACCCGCTGTGGCTTGAGCCGAAAGTTCTCGGCCGCGAAATGCCGCAGCATCTTTGGCGGCGCGATGATCACCGTCGGTGCAAAATCCTCAAGCGCTGCGCGCCAGCTCTCCGGCCCGCGCGTCAGGTCGAAGAAGCCGAGATCGATGCGCCGCGATTTGCGGGCGCTTTCATAAAGCCCGGTGTTTTGCGGCAAGATCACCGCCACACGCTGCCGGCGCCAGAGTAGATCGGGCACGGCCTTGGCCAGGATCGTGCCCAGCCAGCGGTATTTCTCCGCTTCCGAAATAACGAACAGGCCGCGATTGCCCGACGTGCCGGTGCTGGCGCCGACCGTCAGATCGCCGATGCGGCCATCGCCAGCCTGCGCTTTCCAGGCCTCGGCGACCGTGACGCCGCGGATGTTGAAGCGCTCGAAATTGGCCATCAGCGTCGCCTTGTCGGTCACCGGCAGGTCATCGAGATGACGTGGCGCCTTGCCGTAGAACGGGGCACGCGGCAGGTCGCGCTCGAGAAAGCGGCGCAAGGCCTGCGCCTGCCAGCGCTCGAAATTCGCGCGGCTCTTGCGCGAGACCCATTGCGTCAGCGCAAACGTACGAACCGCTTCGGCCGGCCCGTTCATGCGCCCTCTCCGGCCAGATCGTACGCCGTCATCGCCGGATCATGGCAAAGCATGACCTCGCCGCCGGTTGCCAGAAACCGGCGCAACATCGCGCTGGTCGGGTCGAGCGCGGCGGCATCTTCGGCCAGCAAGGCAGCCGGCAGACCGGGCGTCCGGTTTTCGACAAGGGCTGCGATCAGCCATTGCGCATCGACGGCGTAGAGCAGCGGCCGCTCCATATTTTGAAACAACAGTCCGAACTGGCCATCGGCATGGCCGGGCAGATCGACGGCGATAACGCTGCCGTCGCCGAACAGGTCGGCACCGCCGGGCACATCACCACGTGGCTCGACACGCCGCTTCGACGACAGTCCGTCGAGCCGTGCCTCGAAATCCGGCGGAAACAGTTCCTTGAAAACGCCGTGGCGCAGATTCTGTCGAGCTGTCTTGGCCTTGGCGCGCGCCCAGGCGGCGTCTTTGGCGATGAAGCGGGCATGGGGAAACAGCGACAGGCCCGACATGTGATCGGCATGGAAATGCGTAACAATGACGGTTCGCACATCCTGCGGCGACAGGCCGAAGCGCGCCAGAACCGGCAGCGGCTGCGCGGCTTCGTTGAGTTCGGGCCGGAGGATCGCACTGTAGAGACGCAGCGCCGTGCTGCGCTCGCTCCCTTGGGTCACATGCGGCGTGTAACCGGTGTCGATCAGCACTGGACCCGCCTGCGGATGTAGGATCAGCCCGTAGCGGACACGCAGTCTGACCTTCGCCCAGCTGCCGCCGCGCAGGATCAGGCGCTCGGCCGCACTGACCCAGGCGCTGTTTGCGAAGACGATCCTCACGCAGCCCCCTCCGCCGCCTTGCCGAATGTGCGGTCGAGCCCTTCCTCGAACGACACTTTCGGCGCCCAGCCGAGGATGCGGCGGGCCTTGGCAATGTCGAGGCTCTGGGCGTAGGCGAACAGGCCAAGACCGTAGCGCGTCACCGGCGGCTCGGGCCGGCCGGGCAGAAGTTCAGCCACCGTCTCCGCCAACCCGGCTGCCAGCATTGCGGGCAAAAGCGGCATTTTGCGCCAGCGTGGCTGCACACCGGCGCGGGCGCAGGCCGCCTCGGCAATGCGGCGCACCGGCACCACCTCGCCGCTGGAGACGTTGAAGATGTGACCCTCGGCAGTGCAGCCTGCGGACAGAGCGGCAAGCACAGCATCGACGACGTCATCGATGTAAGTGAGATCGATGCGCGCCTGGCCGTCGCGGAACAGCGGCAGCGGGCGCTGCCGCGCCACCTGCAGCAGGCGCGGCAGCAGCGTGCGGTCGCCCCGGCCGTAGAGGCCGCGAGGACGCAGCAGCACCGGGCCGATTTCAGGCGAGGCCAGAACGATTTCCTCAGCCTGTCGCTTGGTGCGTGCATAGTGATTGACCGGCGGCGGCAGGCCAGCGTCTTCGCTGACACTGAGCTGGTCGCGATAGGCGAAACAGACCGACGGACTGGAGATATGGACGAGGCGGCGCACCCCTTGCCGGCGGGCAAAATCGACGAGGTTCTGGGTAGCTGCGACATTGGCGGTCTTGAAATCCGCAAGTCGGCCAAAGGGCGCAGAAAGCGCCGCGCAATGGACGATCGCATCGAGGCCTCCGAGATCGTGTTCGGCAGCGGCATCGAACGGTTTGGACAGATCGAGGCGAATGATCTCGTGACCGGCGGCTTCGAGCGCCGCACAACGCTCGGCATCGCGGCCAAGGCCGAACGCCGGTGTGCCCATTGCCGCCAGCCGCGCCAGGACATGCGAGCCGAGGAAACCGCTGGCGCCGGTGACGAGCACGCGTCCCATGGTCAGGCTTCCAGCGCCATGCCGCCGAACGACACGCCGGCCGAGGTGCCGAGGAACAGCACTTTAGCGCTCGGCCCGACGCGCCGCTCACGGCGCGCGACATCGAGCGCGAAGGGAATGGAAGCGGCAATCTGGTTGCCGTGGCGCGCCGCGATATCGATCAGCTTCTCCGGCGCAAAGCCGGTCTGGCGGGCCATGTGGGCGAGCGCTAAGGGGCTCGCCTGATGCGGCACGACGACATCGACATCGTCCCGCCGCCAGCCGGCACGATCGAGCAATTCGGCAACGAAGCCGTTGAAATGACGCGCCGTCACGCGAAACAACTCCTTGCCGTCCATGTGGAAGAGACTGTGGCGGGCAAATTCCTCCGGCTGACGGTGAAAGTCGAAACGCGTGCCGCCGGAGGCGATGCTGCAGGCTTCATAGGCTGAGGGATAGGTGCGCATCAGATTGGCCGCCACCCTGCCCTCGCCAGGCGCTGCCTGCTGCAGCACCGCGGCCGCCGCGCCATCACCAAACAAGGCCGCGATTTCCGGCTGATCCTGCCACGGCAGAGCGCGCGAGGCGATCTCGGAAGAAAACACCAGCGCGGTGCGGCATTGCCCGGCCTCGATCAGCCGCGATGCGGTCTCGAAAGCGGTGAGGAAGCCGAGGCAGGAGCTGTTGACGTCGAAGGCGGCGGCCGATCCATCCGCCAGGCCGAGACGCTGCATGACCAGCGGCGCGGTCGATGGCAGCGGCTGGTAAGGCACGCCGCAACCGCCGATCACCAGGTCAACGTTGCTGGCATCGATGCCGGCATCGGTGAGTGCGAGGCGCGCCGCCGCACAGGCGAGATCGACCTGCGATTCGGCCTCGCAGACATAGCGCTCAATGACGCCGGTGGCAGCTTCGAGATGGCCATCGCCAAGCCCCAGCCGCGCGTCGAGACTGCGCGACGTCACGCATTGAGCGGGCACGGCTCGCCCGGTTCCGATGATCTTGACCCGCATTCTCAGCCCGCCGCGTGAGTTGCGCTTTTTTGCAATCCCTAGATTAGACCGTTCGGCTAGAACAGCGTCGTTTTCAAGACCATAGGCGAAGCGCTCAAGCCTTGCGCTCCCAGCGCCGGTCTGGCGTCTGCTGCCAATAGGTGACCGCGTGGCCGGCCTCCTTCAACATCTTCCAATGCGTGCGGGCGCCTTCGACCTGGGCCGCGTCATGGCCGTCGAACAGGAACACGGCGCGTTCGTAGCCGGCGAGATCGGCGGGTGCTGCGCCATCGACGAGGAAGCGGATCTGCGCCTGGTTCGGATTGGCTTCGCTCGTGGTCAGGAGGATCGGCTGCTCGGCCGGATAGGCTTCGCGGTCGGTCGCATGGGCCAGGAACGAATCGTCCCTGAATGTCCACAGATGCTGGTCGAGCGCGTCGCGCCGCTCCTCGGTGCCGGTCTGCACCACGGCGCGCCAACCGCGATCGACGCTGCGCTCGAGCAGGCCGGGGAGCGCATCCTCCAGCGTCGATTCGGTCAGGTGGTAGAAAAGGACGTCTGCCATATCCGGCTCTATCCCTCGTAATTGTCGCGCACCAGGCGGTCGAGCAGCCTGACGCCGAAACCCGAGCCCCAGGACTGGTTGATCTCGCTCGGCGGTGAGCCCATCGCGGTGCCGGCGATGTCGAGATGCGCCCACGGCGTTTCCTTGACGAAGCGCTGCAGGAACTGCGCCGCTATGATGGCGCCGCCATAGCGGCCGCCAATGTTCTTCATGTCGGCGCTCTTGGAATCGATCAGCTTGTCGTATTCGGGCCCAAGCGGCATGCGCCACAGCCGCTCCTGCGTCGCCTGGCCGGCCGTTGTCAACCTGTCCGACAGTTCGTCATTGTTGGAGAACAGGCCGGCATAGTGCTGGCCAAGCGCGACCATGATGGCGCCGGTCAGCGTCGCCAGATTGACCATGAATTTCGGCTGGAAACGGTCGTTGCAGTACCACAGCGCATCGGCCAGCACGAGGCGGCCTTCGGCATCGGTGTTGAGCACCTCGATGGTCTGGCCCGACATGGAGGTGACGATGTCGCCGGGGCGCTGGGCGTGGCCGTCGACGGCATTTTCCACCAGCCCGATGATGCCGACGACATTGGCCTTTGCCTTGCGCGCCGCCAACGCCTGGATGAGCCCTGTGACCGCCGCCGCACCGCCCATGTCGCCCTTCATGTCTTCCATGCCGGAAGCCGGCTTCATGGAATTGCCGCCGGTGTCGAAGGTGACGCCCTTGCCGACGAAGGCGACCGGCGCATCCTTGGCCTTGCCGCCCTTCCATTGCATGACAGCCATGCGGGCGCCGCGCGGCGAGCCTTGGGCGACACCGAGCAGCGAGCCCATGCCGAGCTTCTTCATTTCCTTCTCGGTGAGGATCTCGACCTCGACGCCAAGTGCTTCCAGTTCCTTGGCGCGGGCGGCGAATTCGACCGGGCCGAGTGCATTGGCCGGTTCGTTGACCAGATCGCGCGCGAGAAGCACGCCATCAATCACCGCCACTTCGTCGGCGAAGGCCTTTTTCGCGGCGGCCGGATCGGCGGTGTGGATGGTGACCTTGACCGGTTTCTTCGGCTCGGCGTCGTCCTTGTCCTTCCTGGTCTTGTATTTGTCGAAGGCGTAGCTGCGCAGGACGATGCCGGCAGCCAGGTTCGCCGCTTGCTTGGCGCCAATTTTTGCGCCCGGCACATCGAGAATGATGGCCACTTCGGTCGCCTTGCGCAGGGACGCCGCAATGGTGCCGCCAAGCTTCAGCCAGGCAAAGTCATCGAGACCGGCAACCTTGCCGGCGCCGATCGCCACCAGCCGGTCGAGCGATGTCCCCTGCGGCGCCAGCACTTCGACGACACCGGCAAATTTTCCGGAAAAATCCGCCACCGGAAACGCCCGCGCCAGCGTTCCATCCGGATCGCAGGCCTTTGCCGGCTCGCCAAGACCGCCATCGTCGGCCGCCAGCACGAAGACGCTGCCCTTTTTAGGCGCGGCAAATTTGGCGAAGGCGATCAATGGTCTCAAAGTCATCAGGTCCTGCTTTCGGAAACGGCTCAGATTTTCTGGGAGAATGCGTTTTCAGGGGAGATGCGCGACATTTGGTCGTTTTCCTTCATTTGGCAAGACTTTGCCGGAATCGGGGCCCATATGCGCTGTGGAATCGATGACGATTCGTCGCGGCACGGCCCCGCTCTCCTGCCGCAACCTGTTGTTAACCATCGATGTTCTCGCTTTCTTATCCATTGCCGCCGACACTCCGGCCCGCGGGACGGGCGATGTGGGACGGGAAACGGATCGATCCGCCTGAAAGAAATGGCCAAACACACCCAGTTGTACAGGCGCAGCCGGACTACTACCTTGTCTGCGGGCATGATGCCGTTCGGCAAATCGAGAAAAGCCTTACATGAAGGTCGTTGAACGCTACATCATGCGTCGCGCGCTGGCGGTGTTTCTCGCTGCGTTGATCTGGACGCTGGCCATTGTCTGGACGACGCAGGTGCTCGCCCGCATCGATCTCGTTACCGACAGCGGCCAGTCGGCGCTGACTTTCTTCGAGGTCGCGGCCCTCATCATCCCCACGATCATCCCGATCGTGGTGCCGTTCGCCCTGGTGGTGGCGGTCGCCCAGACGCTCAGCGTCATGAATTCCGATTCCGAGCTGGCCGTCATCAACGCCGCCGGCGCCTCGCGCTGGACGATCGTGCGGCCGGTCCTGCTGGTCGCGCTGGCGGCCAGCGTGTTTTCCTTCGCTGTCGACAATGGCGTCGAACCCTATGCCAGGCAGAAGAACCGCCAGCTGATCGCATCCTCGCGCGCCGATCTTTTGTCGCTGATCATCCAGGAAGGCACGTTCCGCAAGATCGACGACGGGCTGTTCCTGCAGGTCGGCGAGCGGCTGCCGGACAACCGGCTTGGCGGCATCTTCGTCGCCGATTCGCGCGAGGAAGGCGCCAATCTGATCTATTATGCCAAGAGCGGCAGCATCGTCGAAAAGGGTGACGAGAAGGTGCTGATGATGAATGACGGCGTCATTCATCGCAAGACGCTGACCGGCGACCTCTCGGTCATCCGCTTCACCTCCTACGCCTTCGATCTGTCAGCCTTCATGTCGGCGGCGAACGATATCCTGCTCCTGCCCAAGGACCGAACGACGCAGTACCTGCTCAACCCGGACGCCAACGACAAGATCTTCCAGCGCAGGCCCGGCGCCTACAAGGCCGAGCTCGACCAGCGCTTTTCCGAATGGTCGTACTCGCTGGTTTTCGCGCTGATCGCGTTGGCCGTGGCAGGCGACGCCCGCTCACACCGCGAGGCGCGCATCCATCCGCTGATCACAGCCATTGCCATTGCGCTGTTCGTGCGCTGGTTGGGCTTTTTTGCCGCCGGGAAAGCCGACAAGATCCCGCAATATGCCTACATGGTCTATGGCGTGCCGATCGTCGCCTCGGCGGTCGCCATCTGGTTCATCGTCACCTCGCGAAGCATGGAACTGCCCGGCAGCTGGGCCGACTGGCTGACGAATTTCGCCGGCCGCGTCAGCGATGGCTGGACGGCGCTGAAGCTGCGCCTCACCCGGCGCTACACATCCGGCCAGGGAGCCTGACGATGGGCTGGACCTTGGGCCGCTACTTCTTCTTTCGCTACGTGTCGATCACGATCTGGTTCTTCGTCGGCCTTCTGGCGCTGGTGTTCCTGATCGACTTCACCGAACTGTCCGGCCGCATCACCGGCCTGCCGGGCTTTACCTACGGCACGGCGGTCGCCATCTCGGCGCTGAGGATGCCGATGATCATGCTGCAGACGGTGCCGTTTGTCGGCCTGTTTTCGGCGATGGCGACGCTGGTGTCGCTCAACCGCAAGTATGAGCTGGTGATTGCGCGTTCGGCCGGCGTGTCGGCCTGGCAGTTCCTGTTGCCCTGCTGCATCGGTGCGTTGTTATTCGGCGCGCTGTCGGTCGGCGTGCTCAATCCGATCGCCGCGCACGGCTTTTCCTGGTCGGAGCAGATGGAAAACCAGCTGCGGTCCGGCAATTCGAACGCCGTGGCGGCCGATGCCACGCCGTGGATCCGCCAGAAAACCGCCGCCGGTGACACCATCATCGGCGCCCGCGCCATCCTCAACCAGGGCCTGGAAATGGCCGACGCGGTGTTCTTCGTTCTCGATCCGAAAGGCAATATCGTCGAGCGCAAGGACGCGGCGCGGGCTTTCCTGCGCGACGGCTACTGGGAATTGCAGGACGTCAAGGTGTTCAAGGACGGCAACATCCGCTCGGAAACGACGGACCAGTTGCCGACCAACCTCAAGCCGGAGTTCGTGCAGGAAAGGCTGGCGCGCCCCGAAACCATCCCGTTTTACGAGCTTCCCGGCAAGATTGAGGTTGCCCGCTCCTTCGGCCTCAAGGCAAATGCCTTCGCCATGCAGTTCGATTCGCTGGTGGCGTTACCGTTCCTGCTTGTGGCCATGACGCTGATTGCGGCAACAGTTTCAATGCGATTTGCGAGGATGGGGCAGTCGGCAACGATGATTCTGGGTGGCGTCCTCGCCGGGTTTCTGCTTTATGTCGTTTCGGTATTGGTCAAGGCATTCGGCGTGGCGGGATTCGTGCCCACAGCCGTGGCTGCATGGGTTCCGGTTGTCGTGGCTATGTTCTTTGGGGTGACATTCCTGCTGTACAAGGAAGACGGCTAGTGAGGGAGGCGGCTTTGCGCAGCCATAGGCAGGCCGGTTTGGCGCGTCTTTATTCGGCGAGCGCCTTGGCATGCCTGCTCGCTTGCGGCGTGCCAATGGCTCCTGCGCTGGCGCAGGACGTCACCGACGTGGCAACGAAGGTTCCCTCCGGCACCCAGATGCTGTTGGCGGCCGACACGCTCGTCTATAACAACGACAACCAGACGGTCACCGCCATCGGCGGCGTGCAGATCGACTATGGCGGCAACAAGCTCGTCGCCCAGCGCGTCGTGTATGATCGCAACACCAAGCGGCTCGTCGCCAGCGGCAATGTCGAGATCGTCAACAGCGACGGCACCAAGATCAACTCGCAGCATATCGATATTACCGACGATTTCGCCGACGGTTTCGTCAACGCGTTGCGCGTCGAAACCCCTGAAAAGGCCTATTTCGCCGCCGAAAGCGCTGAACGCATGGGCGGCGTGCTGACGACGTTCCACAACGGCGTCTATACCGCCTGCGAGCCTTGCGAGGACAAACCGGACAAGGCGCCGACCTGGCGGATCAAAGCCAGGAAGATCATCTGGAACGGCGAAAAGAAGACGGTTCGCTTCGAGAACGCGAATTTCGAATTCTTCGGCTTCCCGCTGGCCTATCTGCCGGCATTCGAGATCGCCGACCCGACGGTCAAACGCAAAAGCGGCTTCCTGATCCCCAGCATCGCCTTCAACAACGATCTCGGCGTTGGCGTCAAAGTCCCCTACTATTTCGCACTGTCGCCAACCTACGACCTCACCGTCACCGGCAGCGGCTATACCAAGCAGGGTTTCCTCGGCGAGGCCGAGTGGCGCCAGCGCTTCAACAATGGCCAGTACACGCTGAAGATCGCCGGCATCCGTCAGGAGAATCCGGACGAATTCATCGATGCCTCCGCCTTCCCCACAAGCGCTGGCCACAATGTCAATTCGGGCGATGTCGGCGATCCCAACAAGTTCCGCGGCATGATGGGCACCAAAGGCCAGTTCGCCATCAATCCGCGCTGGGACTTCGGTTGGGACATCCTGCTGCAGAGCGACAAGAATTTCTCGCGTACCTATACGATCGAGGGCTACAATGACGCCGTGCATCAATCGTCGGTCTACCTGACCGGCCTCAACGGTCGCAATTATTTCGATGTGCGCGCCATGCGCTTCCAGGTTCAGGAAAACGCACTGGACAACAACATCGCGTCGCGCAGCGACAAGCAGCCCTGGGTGCTGCCGTCGCTCGACTATGCCTATATCCCCGACATGTCGGTAGCCGGCGGCCAGCTGTCGTTCAACGTCAATGCGCGGGTGATCCGCCGTGACGATCTCGATCAGGCCTATTTTACCCCCTACGTGCCGGCCTCGGGCGTCCAGCGCGTGCGCGGCATCGAGGGCGAATCCGGTCGCGTCACCGCCGAGGCCGAATGGAAGCGTACCTTCACCACCGATGGTGGATTGCAGCTGACGCCGCTTCTGGCTCTGCAGGGCGACGTCGACTATCTCAATGCATCCTCAGGTTCGCTCGCTGCCATTAATGCGATGGCCGCCGATCCTCGAATAGACACCACCGCCGACATGCGGTCTTCCTTTGCCCGTTACATGGCGACTGCCGGACTTGAAATGCGCTGGCCGGTGCTGTTTTCGATGACCGGTTCCAGCCATATCGTCGAGCCGATGGCGCAGGTCTTCATGCGCCCGAACGAGCAATATGTCGGCGGCCTGGCCGTTCCCAACGAGGATGCACAGAGCTTCGTCTTCGACGCCACGACGCTGTTCGAGCGCGACAAGTTCTCCGGCTACGACCGCGTCGAAGGCGGCAGCCGCGCCAATGTCGGGTTCCGCTATTCGGGCGCCTATGACAATGGCTGGGGCACCAACGCCATCTTTGGCCAATCCTACCAGCTGGGCGGACGCAATTCGTTCGATTCACCGGATCTGGTCAATGCGGGTGCCGAATCCGGGCTCGATACCTCGACCTCCGACTATGTCGGTCTTATCGGGTTCAGCAGCCCGAGCGGCTTCTCCGGTTCGTTCAGCGGCCGCTTCGACGAGCAGAGCTTCGAAGTTCGCCGCGCCGAGGTGAAGGCCGCCTATTCCGGCCTGCCGGTTTCGCTGAGCGCCAAATACGCCTTCATCCAGGCGCAGCCGCTCTACGGTTTCACCACCGATCGCCACGAAGTCACGCTCGGCGCCTCGACGCACCTGGCCGAAAACTGGCGCGTCTTCGGCACAGGCACCTACGACCTGCAGCAAAGCGTGCTGGTCAAGGACGGCGTCGGCTTTGCCTACAACGATTCCTGCTTCACCTATCTGATGACGTTCTCGGAATCGCGCGACATCAACACCAGGGAAGTGTCGCAGAATGTCGGCTTCAACCTGTCGTTCCGCACGCTCGGCGATTTCGGCTCGTCACAAAGCTCGATCGACACCATCCAGTAGAGCCGGCTGACGACATCGTTTTGCCGCATAAAGCGGGCACGGGTTTCGGTCATCCAAAACCGGGCTTAGAATTGGGATGCTTTCGATGAGGAAATACCTGTTTTCGGCAGGATTCGCGCTCCTGATAGCGGCGACCTCGATCTCAGTCACCATGATGACGCCGCCGGCCTTCGCCAGTGAAATCAAGTATGTCGTCAACAACATACCGATCACCAGCGGCGACATTGCGCACCGGGCTGCCTTCCTGAAACTGCAGCGCAAGAAGGGCGACGCAGGCCAGGAGATGATCGACCAGACGCTGCGCACGGCCGAGGCCAGGCGCCTCGGCATCCGCATCACCGACGCCCAGGTCGAGGCCGCCTATCAGCGCTTTGCCTCGACCAACAAGATGCAGCTTAAGCAGCTCGACGGTGTCATGGCCCAGTCCGGCGTGACCAAGGAGCATTTCAAGGAATTCATCCGCGCCCAGATGGCGTGGAACCAGGCGCTGAGCGCACGCTATAGCGGCGGTGGCGGACAGATGAGCGAACAGGACCTGGTCAAGCACATGCTCGAAAAAGGCGGCGCCAAGCCGAGCGCCACCGAGTATATGCTGCAGCAGGTGATCTTCGTGGTGCCGAAGGCCGAGCGCGGCGCCACACTCGCCAAGCGCAAGCGTGAGGCCGAGGCCATGCGCGCCCGCTTCAACGGCTGCGCCACCACGCGTGAATTCGCCAAGGGCCTCATTGACGTCACCGTTCGCGATCTCCCCCGGGTGCTGGCGCCGCAACTGCCGCCGGACTGGGCCGAGCAGATCAAGGCCACCAAGCTGGGCGGCGCCACCGCTGTGCGCGAGACCGATCGCGGCATCGAATTCATCGGAATCTGCTCGTCACGCGAGGTTTCCGACGACAAGGCTGCCCAGATGGTGTTCCAGAGCGAAAGCACCGGCGACAAGAACGCCGACGAACTCTCGGCCAAATATGTCGAGGAACTGAAGGCGAAAGCCAAGATCGTCACGCGCTGAAACCGGCCTGGCCGTGCGTGAGACAGAGCTTCCGCTGGCACTGAGCGTCGGCGATCCGTCCGGCGTCGGGCCGGAAATCGCGATTGCCGCGTGGCAGAGCGCCCACGAGTCGGGTGCAGCACCTTTCTATCTTCTCGCCGACCCGGCGCTGATCGCCGCGCGAGCGCGCCGGATCGGCGCCGAGGTGACAATCGCGGAGACGGTGCCGGCGCAAGCAGCTGATGTCTTTCAACACGCTTTGCCCGTGGCGCCGCTGGCGGCCCGCTTCACCGACGATCCCGGCCGGCCTAACCCGGCCAATGCCGTCGGCACCATCGAGGCCATCGACCGCGCCGTCGCCGACTGCCTTGCCGGCCATGCGGCCGCGGTCGTCACCTGTCCGATCGCCAAAAAGCCGCTTTACGATGCCGGCTTCGGCTTCCCCGGCCACACTGAATATCTGGCGCATCTGGCCTCTCTCCATACCGGTGGCGCGGTGACGCCGGTGATGCTGCTCGCCGGCCCCGAATTGCGCACCGTTCCGGTCACCATCCACATTGCGCTTGCCGAGGTGCCGAAGGCGCTGACGACGGAGCTGATCGTTGCGATCTCGCGCATCACCGCTGCCGATCTTGCAAGCCGCTTCGGCATCGCCAGGCCGAGGCTGGCGCTAGCCGGGCTCAATCCGCATGCCGGCGAAGCCGGGGCTATGGGGACAGAAGACGAGCGCATCATCCGCCCGGCGGTCGAGATCCTGTGCGCGCAAGGCATCGACGCTTTCGGGCCTCTGCCGGCCGATACGATGTTTCATGCGCGCGCCCGTGCCGGCTACGACGTGGCGATCTGCATGTATCACGATCAGGCGTTGATCCCGGCCAAGGCGCTGGCCTTCGACGAGGCGGTCAACGTCACGCTTGGCCTGCCGTTCATCCGCACTTCGCCCGATCACGGCACAGCCTTCGACATCGCCGGCAAAGGCATCGCACGTCCCGACAGCCTGATCGCGGCGCTGAAGCTGGCCCGCCGGCTGGCCGATACCGGGACAAAGGTCGCAGCCGCATGAGCATCGATGGGCTGCCGCCGCTGCGTGAGGTGATCGAGCGCCATGGGCTGCAGGCGAAGAAAGCGCTTGGCCAGAATTTCCTGCTAGACCTCAATCTGACCGGCAAGATCGCGCGCGCCGCCGGCAACCTTGGCGACAGCACGGTGATCGAGGTCGGCCCCGGCCCCGGCGGGCTGACCAGGGCGCTGCTCTCTGCCGGTGCCCGGCGCGTCATCGCCATCGAACGCGACGAACGCTGCCTGGCGGCGCTTGCCGAGGTCTCCAACCACTATCCGGGCCGACTTGAGGTGATCAGCGGTGACGCGTTGAAGACGGATTTTGCCACTCTTGCCAGCGCCGCGTCGCAAGGCGGCGGCCCGGTGAGGATTGCCGCCAACCTGCCCTACAATATCGGCACCGAGCTGTTGATCCGTTGGCTGACCGTCACCGACTGGCCGCCCTTCTATCAATCGATGACGCTGATGTTCCAGCGCGAGGTGGCCGAGCGCATTGTCGCCGGCGCCGGCAGCGACGCCTATGGCCGGCTCGGCGTGCTGGCGGGCTGGCGAACCGAAGCGAGGATTGCCTTCGACGTGCCACCGCAAGCGTTCACGCCACCGCCCAAGGTGACCTCCTCGGTGGTGCATCTGGTGCCGCGTGCCAGTCCGCTGGCGGCCGACGTGAAAAAACTCGGCCGCGTCACCGAAGCCGCCTTCGGCCAGCGCCGGAAGATGCTGCGGCAGAGCGTGAAGAGCCTGGGGGGTGAGGCACTGCTTATGCGCGCCAACATCGATCCGACCCGGCGGGCGGAGACGCTCAGCGTCGAGGAATTCGTGCGGCTGACGAACGCGGTGTGAAGCGGTGGCGTTGGCCGCAACTACAGCGCTGGCGACATAAAAGCTCTCCCTCTCCGAAGGAGCGTTGAGCGTCGGCATTGCCCCAAAATGGTCGACCTGATAGAGTGATCGCATGAAAAAGAGCCCTGCAGTCGCCCGCTCGACCGAGATTGGCCAGTTCGTCCTGACCAGCGACAAAGGCGAAAAAATAAGCGCCGTCGAAGGCCTCAAATTATCGCAACGCATGGGTGCCATTCTAAGGGATAGCCGCGCTCGTGGCCTGAGCGGCGATGAGCGTAGGACACTGATCAGGGAACAGGCGTCCAGCAAGAAATAGGGATCGCAGTGGTCTATGCCGCTGAAAATGATCCGCTGTGCTACCCAGGAACCACCGTTCTCCGCAACAGGCTAAATATCGAGGATCAAGCCGAACTCGATGAATTCGAGTTGGCGCTCTTCCTCACCAGAGCCGATGAACGCATTCCAGCTGGCAGGCTGGACTACGCGCATTATAGAGCCGTCCATCGCCACCTGTTCCAGGATATCTACGATTGGGCGGGCGAGGTCCGCGCCATTCGTATCGGCAAGGGTGGAAACTGGTTCTGCTACCCCGAATACATCGATCAGGAGATGGCCAGGATCTTCAAAGAGCTTGCCGATGCCAATTGTCTTCGCGGACTCGGCATCGAAGACTTCGCCGTTCGTGCGGCGCATGTCTTGGCCGAGATCAATGCCGTGCACCCGTTCCGCGAAGGCAACGGCCGCACGCAACTTACCTTCCTGGCAATGTTGACTGAAAATGCGGGATTCTCATTCGATGCGGATGTGCTCGAGCGCGAGCGTGTGCTGAACGCCATGATCGGGAGCTTTGCAGGCGACGAAGCGCCGCTGGCCAGACTCATAGAAGATATCGCCCGTGGGTGATGGATTCCCGCGATCGTGTTTCACACCGTCTTCTCGTCCAGCAGCCCCGATACGAAGTCGAACAGACCAGGCCGACGGTCGCGCCTTAGCCGCTCTGCCGTGACGATACCGCGCACTTCGGCGAAGGCGCGGTCCAAGTCGTCGTTGACGATGACGAAGTCGTATTCCTTCCAGTGCTCGATCTCGTTGCGGGCGTTCTTGAGCCTGGTCTCGATCACCTGCTCCTGGTCCTCGGCGCGGCGCTTCAGCCGCGCCTTCAATTCCTTCATCGACGGCGGCAGGATGAAGATCGAGACGATGTCGGCGCGCATTTTCTCCTTGAGCTGCTGGGCGCCTTGCCAGTCGATGTCAAACAGCATGTCGCGCCCTTGCGCCAACGCCAGTTCGGCCGGCTCGCGCGGCGTGGCGTAGCAATTGCCGTGCACCTCGGCCCATTCCAGCAGCGCGTCGGAATCGCGCAGCCGCTCGAACTCGCGCATGGTGCGGAAGTGGTAGTGGACGCCTTCGATCTCCGAGCCGCGGCGTGGCCTGGTGGTGACCGAGACCGACAGTTCCAGGCTGCCGTCGCTTTCCAGCAGGTTGCGCGCGATCGTCGACTTGCCGGCGCCGGACGGCGACGACAGGACCAGCATCAGCCCGCGTCGGCGAATGCGGGACCCCAGATCCCTGGCAACCATCGGCTCCTTGGCACCCATTTTGGGTTACTCCAGATTCTGGACCTGTTCGCGAAATTGGTCGACCACCGCCTTGAGCTCCAGCCCGATGGCGGTGACAGTGGCTGCGTTCGACTTCGAACACAGCGTATTCGATTCGCGGTTGAATTCCTGCGCCAGAAAATCGAGCTTGCGGCCGATGGCGCCGCCATTTGCCAGCAGCGCCCGGCCCGACGCTACATGTGTCTTCAGCCGGTCTATTTCTTCGCGGATATCAGCCTTGGTGGCCAGAAACGCCGCTTCCATGTGCAGCCGGGTGGCATCGAGATTGGCCGACGCATCCATCAGCAGCCGCACCTGTTCGGCGATCCGTTCGCGGATCGCCGCCGGTTCGCGCGACGGATCGGCTTCGGCCTTGAGCGTCAGCGTCTGGATGGCGTCGATATGGCCGGAAAGCAGCGAGCGCAGCGCTTCGCCTTCGCTTTGGCGCGCCTGCTCGAGACCGGTAAGCACCGCCCCGAGCGCCGCCAGGATCGCCGTGTCGAGCGCTGCTCGAACCTCCTCGGTTTCGCTGGTTTCGGGGACATCGAGCACGCCGCGCAGGGAAAGCAGGCCGTCGGCAGTCGCCGGGGCAACACCGAACTGCTCCTGCAGCCGCTTGGCCAACCCGGCCAGATCCCGGAGGAAGACTTCGTTGACCACCGGCTGCACTTGCTGGCCGGCAGCGCGGCCGACGGTCAGCGTCGCCTGGAAATTGCCGCGCGAAAACCGCTTCTGCAGCGTCTGCCGCACCGCCGGCTCGAGCCGCTCGAAACCTTGCGGCAGCCGCAGCCTGACCTCGACGCTCTTGCCGTTGACCGACTTGACCTCCCAGGCGATCGAGGCGCCATCGTGCTCGGCGACGGCGCGTGCAAATCCCGTCATGCTCTGCAAATTCATGATGCGGCTCGTGTCTCCCTGGTGTTCCGATTCTGAAATCCCACTCGCGTTCGATATCACGGGCAGCGCGAATGTCAGAATCGCAATACCGGCAAGGTGTTGATTTCCGGTGTCGTTTTGATCTCGCAGTGCTGAAATCTGCAGAGCCATCGAAGCAAGGCCAAAGACGCTTCGAACCGCGCTGGGCGCTCAAAGCATCAGCGCGTCGCCCATGTCCGCAAGGCGCAAGGTCACTCCGCCAAAAAGCGCCGGCCTGCTACTGGGCGGCACCCGCATCGCCACTGGCGTCACCGCTGTCGTCGCCATCCGCCGGCGCATCGGTCTGGCCCGGGGTCTTGGCGCCCTTGGCGGCGTCTTCAGCCTGCTTTTTCTGCATCGCCCGGTAGCGGGCAACGTTCTCATTGTGCTCGGCAAGCGTCGTGGCAAAGACATGGCCACCCGTGCCGTCGGCGACAAAGTAGAGATCGTCGGTCTTCGACGGGTTGGCGACGGCTTCGAGTGCGGCGCGGCCCGGATTGGCGATCGGCGTCGGCGGCAGGCCGTTGATCAGATAGGTGTTGTAAGGCGTCTGCTTCTCAATGTCCGACTGGTAGATCGGCCGGTCGGCGGGTTTGCCCTTGCCGCCGAACAGGCCATAAATGATCGTCGGATCCGATTGCAGCCGCATGCCCTTGGCCAGACGGTTGAGGAAGACGGCGGCAACGCGCGAGCGCTCGTCACCCCGGCCGGTTTCCTTTTCGACGATCGAGGCCAAGGTGACGAAGTCGTCGACATTGGCCAGAGGCAAGTCGGGCGCGCGCCGCTGCCAGACTTCGTCGACCAGCTCTTTCTGGTCGGCGAGCAGCTTGTCGACCATCTGCTGACGCGTGGCGCCGCGGGTGAAGCGCAACGTATCGGTGGCAAGGCTGCCCTCGGCCGGCGTGGTCGCCGGCATGTCGCCGGTCAGCGCATCCTGCTCGGCGACGCGCTGCAGCGCCTGCTCGACCGTCAGGCCCTCGGGAATGGTCAGCGAATACATCACCGACTTGCCGCTCTTCAGAAGCTCCATGATGTCGCGCATGGAGGCGTGCGGCTTGACTTCGTATTCGCCGGCCTTCAGCGCTGAATCATTGCCATAGACGCGCACGCCAATGCGGAAGATGCGGGCGTCGCTGATCAATCCACGCCGTTCAAGCTGGTCGGCGATATCCTGGACGCCGGTGCTTGGTTTGACCAGGAAGGTGTCGCCAGCGACCGACGGGCCTGGTTCGTTGAAGGCCTGCTTGCCGAAATAGAGCGAGACGCCGGCGGCGAGGATCATCAACATCACCGCGGAGATGACGAAGTTCATGAACACCACGACCTGGCTGCGCGAGGCGCGCGAGCGCTTCGGCGGCGGTGTGCCGGCTTCCGGCCGCAAGGCCTCAGCCGCAGTCTTCGGCACGATCGGGCCGGTCTGCTGGTTTTGTCCGAATTGTCCGCTGCCGCCCGGATTGGTGTTCATAAGCGCCCTACCATCTGATCTCTTAGAGCGACCACGCGTCCGGTTGGACGCACAGCGTGCCCTAACATTTCAAGCCTACGCATCGTGCTTTTGAAAAAAGCGCCTTCGGATTCAGGCCGATGCGACGAATCCCCAGCGGCAGAGTAGGCTCGAATATGGCAAAATTGACGACAGACCGCTGGCGCGCCGGTCGATACCGCAATCAGCCTATATAGCGCTGGAAGACCAGCGAAGCGTTGGTGCCGCCGAAGCCGAAGGAGTTGGACAGCGCCACGTCGACCTGGCGATGCCGTGGCGTGTTGGGTACAAGATCGATCGCGGTTTCGCGTTCCGGGTTATCTAGATTGATGGTGGCGGGAGCGATGTTGTCGCGGATGGCGAGGATCGAAAAGATCGCCTCAGCGGCCCCCGCGGCGCCCAGGAGATGGCCGATCGACGACTTGGTCGACGACATCGAGATCTTGGAGGCGGCGTTGCCGACCAGCCGCTCGACGGCGCCGAGCTCGATCGTATCGGCCATGGTCGAGGTGCCGTGCGCATTGATGTAGTCGATATCGGCGGGCGTCAGCTTGGCCCGGTTCAGCGCCGCCGTCATGCAGCGGAAGGCACCGTCGCCATCTTCGGCAGGTGCGGTGATGTGATAGGCGTCGCCGGTCAGGCCGTAGCCGGTGACCTCGGCATAGATCTTGGCGCCGCGCGCCTTGGCGTGTTCGAGCTCTTCCAGCACGACCACGCCGGCGCCCTCGCCCATGACGAAGCCGTCACGGTCGCGGTCATAGGGACGCGAGGCCTTTTCAGGCGTATCGTTGCGGTCGGTGGACAGCGCCCGGCAAGCGGCGAAGCCGGCAAGCGAAAGCCTGGTCACCGGCGATTCGGCACCGCCGGCCAGCATCACGTCGGCATCGCCGAAGATGATCAGCCGGGCGGCATCGCCAATGGCGTGCGCGCCGGTCGAGCAGGCGGTGACGACGGCGTGATTGGGACCCTTCAGCCCGTGCCGGATCGACACCTGACCGGACACCAGGTTGATGATGTTTCCAGGAATGAAGAACGGGCTGATGCGGCGCGGGCCGCGCTCGTGCAAGATCAGCGCGTTTTCGGCGATGCCTTCGAGGCCGCCAATGCCGGAGCCGATCATGACTCCTGTGGCGCATCGCTCGGCTTCTGTGCCGGGCTCCCAGCCGGAATCCTTCAACGCTTCGTCGGCGGCCGCAATCCCGTAAAGGATGAAGTCGCCGATCTTGCGCAGCTCCTTGGGTTCAAGCACGGCTTCGGGATTGAGCGTGCCGTTGGTGCCGTCACCGCGCGGAATGACGTGGGCGATCTTGCAGGCAAGATCTTCCACTTCAAACTCGGTGACGCGCTTGGCGGCGCTGCGGCCGGTCAGCAGTTCCTTCCAGCTGTGCTCGAAGCCCATACCGAACGGCGAAACCAGGCCAAGGCCCGTGACGACGACACGCCTCATCGCAGGTCCTCCCCGGTGATGACTGCGGATAGCGTCAGGCCGAAGCCTTGTCGATGTACTTCACCGCATCGCCGACGGTCAGGATGGTCTCGGCCGCATCGTCCGGAATCTCGACGCCAAACTCTTCTTCGAACGCCATGACGAGTTCGACCGTGTCGAGGCTGTCCGCGCCCAGATCATCGATGAAGCTCGCCTGCTCGGTCACCTTGTCGGCATCGACGCCAAGATGTTCGATGACGATCTTCTTGACGCGCTCTGCGGTGTCACTCATTTGGGGCATCCTCGTCTTTTGTTTGTCTGTCTTCGTTAGCGGGCAGAATGCCGCTAATCAAGCTGAAAGATGGTCCTGCCGGAAACGCAACGGCGCCGGACCGGTTTTTGCCCGAACCGCCGGGTTGCGGGCCGCATTACACGAAAATTGGCTAAGGTCCAAGGCGAAATGGTCTCTTTTCACAAGCCGGCCACGTCTTCTTATTACCCGGCCATGTCCCGTCAAATCATCGCCATGCCGCCGTTGACATGGATGGTCTGGCCGGTGACGTAGCCGGCTTCATTGGAGGCGAGGTAGGCGACGGCGGAGGCCACTTCAACACTCGTGCCCATGCGGCGTGTCGGAATCGCCGCCATGATCGCGTCTTTCTGCTTGTCGTTGAGTTTGTCGGTCATCGCCGATTCGATGAAGCCCGGGGCGACGCAGTTGACGGTGATGTTGCGGGTGGCGATCTCCTGCGCCAAGGACTTGGAAAAGCCGATCATGCCGGCCTTGGAGGCGCAATAATTGGTCTGGCCTGGGTTGCCGGTAACGCCGACCACCGAGGTGATGTTGATGATGCGGCCATGGCGGCGGCGCATCATCGGATGGGTGAGTTCGCGGGTCAGCCGGAACACCGCGGTGAGGTTGACCTCGAGCACACTATCCCAATCGGCATCCGACATGCGCACGAACAGGCCGTCCTTGGTAATGCCGGCATTGTTGACCAGGATATCGACGCCTTCGAGCTCGGCTTCCGCCTTCTGGCCAAGCGCCTTGACCTCGTCGCGGTTCGACAAATTTGCTGGAAACAGTTTTACCCGGTCGCCGAGCTCGGCTGCCAAGGTCTCCAATTTCTCGATGCGGGTGCCGTGCAGGCCGACAATGGCGCCTTGCGCGTGCAGCACCCGGGCGATCGCCTCGCCAATGCCTCCCGATGCGCCAGTGACGAGCGCCTTGCGGCCGGTCAGTTCGAACATTTTTGTCTCCTGATCTTAAGAGAACACCCTTCCCACGGGAGGGGTCAAATCGCCAGTGGATTATGAAAGCGCGGCCAACGCCGCCTCGACGTCGGCCGGGGTACCGACGGCTGATGTGGCGATGTCGCGGTTGATGCGCCGCGCCAGGCCCGACAGCACCTTGCCGGCGCCGATCTCGTAGAGTGTGGCGACGCCGTTGGCGCCGGACCACTCCACCGTTTCGCGCCAACGCACACGGCCGGTGATCTGCTCGACCAAGCGCCGTGTGATCTCGTCGGGATCGCTGGTCGGGGTCACGGTGACGTTGGAAACGACTGGAACCACCGGCGCATGCTTGGCTACCCCGGCCAGCGCCTCGCGCATGACATTGGCCGCCGGCGCCATCAGCGCCGAGTGGAAGGGGGCGGAGACCTGCAGCATCAGCGCCCGTTTGGCGCCCTTCTCGGTGCACAGTTTTGCGGCGAGTTCCACCGCCGCCTTGGCGCCGGAGATCACCAGCTGGCCACCGCCGTTGTCGTTGGCGATCTGGCAGACCTTGCCGGAGCCTGTTGCGGCCGCGGTGCAAGCGGCTTCGACATCGGGCTGTTCCAGTCCGATGATCGCCGCCATCGCACCCTCGCCGGCCGGCACCGCCGCCTGCATGGCATTGCCGCGAATGCGCAGCAGCCGGGCGGCATCGGCGACCGAGACGAAGCCGGCGGCGGCAAGGGCGGAATATTCGCCGAGCGAATGGCCGGCGACATAGGCGACCTTGTCCTTCAACGAAAAACCGCGCGCTTCCAGCGCCCGCACCGCAGCCAGCGACACTGCCATCAGTGCCGGTTGGGCATTGGCGGTCAAGGTCAGCGTCTCTTCAGGGCCTTCCCAGATCAATGTCGACAGCTTTTCGCCCAGCGCGTCATCGACTTCCTCGAAGACCCTGCGCGCCTCGGGGAAGGCGTCGGCGAGGTCCTTGCCCATGCCGACAGCCTGGCTGCCTTGTCCCGGAAAGGTGAATGCAACGGCCATTTGGGCTCTCTCCAGCGGCTGATTTTTCCTGCCTGTGACGCAAGGCGGACCGCCAAGTCAAGCCCGCGAGCAGCATTTCGGCCCTCGTTCCACCCGGAAGCTGACCCCGAGTCCCTGTTCTGAAAGGCTTTTTGCCGATCACTCCTGATGAAAACCGCTCACGAATCGTTTGCTGGCTCTTCTTATTTCCGCCACAGGCGCTAGCTTTTGCATGACAGTTCTATGACAGAACGGTGACGCGAGTGGAAAAACGCGTTGCTTGGGCCGGGGGAAGAAGAGAAGTGGCAAGGATCAGGAAGGGCGCGGCAGTACCCGCGCCACAGTTCTTGGAAGACGATCCGTCCACCGGCTACCTGCCGGGGCGCAGATGGCCTGTCATCCGCTACGGTCTGGTCACGCTGCTTGCCTCCGCCGTCCTGGTGTTCGCCATCGAATGGATCGTGCGCGGCGACTTTTTCGGCACGGTCGACTTCTTCCTGCAACCCTTCAAGCCGGGCTGGACCACCATCATCGTCTTTGCGCTGGTGCTGATCGGACTGGACGCCGTGCTTGGCCGCAGCCACCAAAGCCTGATGATCGTGGCGCCGCTGACGCTGGCGCTGGCCTTTGTCGGGCACCAGAAGTCGCATTATCTCGGCGATCCGCTCTACCCGACCGATTTCCTCTATTCGCGCCAGATCATGGCATTGATGCCGCTGCTGGTGCGCGAGCGCCCCTGGACGGCGCTCGCCATGGCGGTCGGCATCGTCGCCGGCCTGTCGTTGCTGGTCTATGGCTGGCGGCGGTGGCGCCGCAAGGTGCCGATCCTCAGCCGCAAGGGGCGCCTGGCGCGGTTGACGCTGGCAGTGCCGCTGCTCGCCTTCTTCGTCTCGATCATGGATTACGCCACCTTCTCGTGGACCCGCGACCGGCTGCAGATCATCCCGATCATGTGGGACCAGAAGGAGAACTACGCCTCCAACGGGTTTGCGCTGGCTTTCGCGCTCAACGTGCCGATGGCGCATGTCTCTGCACCGGCCGGCTATTCCGACAAGGCGATCGATGCGATCGACAGACCTGATGTGACGGCCTCGGTGCCGGATGAGAAACCCGACATCATCGTGGTGATGAGCGAATCCTTCTGGGATCCGACCAAGCTGCCCGGCGTCACCATCACGCCGGACCCGATCCCCAATGTGCGGGCTTTGCGCTCCGGCTATATGTTCTCGCCGGAATTCGGCGGCATGACCGCCAACATCGAATTCGAGGCGCTGACCGGCTTTTCCAATGCCTTCCTGCCGGCGGGCTCGATCCCCTATCAGCAATATGTGCGCACGCCGACGCCGTCGCTGGCGACCTTCCTGAAAAGCGAAGGCTACCGCGCGCGCGCCATCCATCCCGGCACCAACTGGTTCTGGAACCGCGGCGCGGTCTATGCCGATTTCGGCTTCAACGATTTCCGCTCGGAAGAGACGCTGCCACCGTTGGAAAAGCGCGGGCCGCTGGCCTCCGACGCGGCAATGACCGACGAGATCATCGCAGAGGCCGACGCCAGCGAGGACCCGGTGTTCTTCTTCGCCGTCAGCCTGCAGAACCACGGCCCCTACGAGCCGTACCGCTATTACAACCCGACCCACAAGGTCGCGGCTCCCATCAGCACATGGGCGCGGGAATCGCTGCTCAGCTACGCCGAGGGTTCGGCCGATGCCGACCGTGGCCTCGAACGGCTGATCGAATGGGCGAAGAAGCGCGAGCGGCCGACGGTCATTGCCTTTTTCGGCGACCATCTGCCGCCGCTCGGTCCCGTCTATGTCGAGACCGGCTTCCTCAAAGACAATGTCGCGCCGCGCAGGGAGGCTACGCCGGAGGCAGCACTCGAGCACCACCAGACGCCGCTGATCATCTGGTCGAACCGCACCGGTCCGGCGCAGGATATGGGCGCGGTCAGCCCAGCCTTCCTGCCCTATCACATCCTGACCACGGCCGGGATCACGCACCCCTACTACACCGGCTTCCTCGGCGCGCTGCGCGAACGCTATCGCGTCGTCGACCGCAATCTTCTGCTGACGCCGTCAGGCGAAGCGACGCCCGACTGGGCGCGGCAGAAGGACGTCGATCCGGCGATCAACGATTTCCGCCTGCTCCAATACGACATGATGTTCGGCAAGCGAAAGGCCGCGCCCGACTTCTTCCCCGAAACGGTGGACAAGGTCGCCCATACAAGTTGATCCCGGGTGCTTTTCAACCCTCGACAAATCGCCGCCATTCCAGCTGACCAAAACACCCCGTACTTCTGCATTCGCCGGCCCTGTAGCCATGCTGTCCGTTTCATTCGCAGCCTCCATCGGACTGCTCATAAAACCGGACAACTCATGTGCTACCTAACCCGGACAACTCATGTGCTTACGACACAACGGCGTCCTACCCTTGCCTTCCAGCCAAATTGCTGTATAGACGCCCGCAATCTGCCGGTCCTTGCTGGGGGCTGAACGGAGGGCCGTTGTTTTCCTTGGGAAAGCGGCGTGTGAAGCCAGAAGCGCTTCCGCCTCCCGTGTCTCCGCTCTCGACCGTCTCGAAATGCTCCTTTCTTCCCCGCCCCTTTGGGACCAGCGGGTCAGAGAAGTTGCAGAGGCTTTTGCCGCGAGGATCCGGGAGAGAAACGAAGAAAGGCACTGAACCACTATGGCTCTATACGAACATGTGTTCCTTGCCCGGCAGGACCTCTCGCAGCAGCAGGTCGATGCGCTTGTCGAACAGTACAAGGGCGTCATCTCCGCAAATGGCGGGTCCGTCGGCCGGGTCGAGAACTGGGGACTGAAGTCCCTCACCTACCGGGTCAACAAGAACCGGAAGGCTTATTACACGCTTATGGACCTCACCTGCCCGCCGGCAGCGCTCAACGAGATGGAGCGCCAGATGGGTCTGTCCGAAGACGTGCTGCGTTTCCTGACCGTCAAGGTCGAAGCGCATGAGGAAGGCCCGTCGGCCATGATGCAGAAGCGCGAAGAGCGTTCGGAACGCGGTGGCTTCGGCGACCGCGACCGTGGCGATCGTGGTCCGCGCTCGTTTGGCGATCGTGATCGCGGCGATCGTGGCGATCGTCCGCCGCGCTCATTTGGCGACGCCGGTGGCGATCGTGGTCCGCGCCGTCCGCGCGAAGGCGTTGAAGGGGGTGCAGAATAATGGTCGACATCAATCAGATCCCGACCCGGCG
Source organism: Mesorhizobium sp. WSM4306 (assembly GCF_007003975.1). GTDB lineage: Bacteria > Pseudomonadota > Alphaproteobacteria > Rhizobiales > Rhizobiaceae > Mesorhizobium. Next base: position 81,181 of record NZ_VFTC01000012.1, on the reverse strand, counting down.
CCCATTCCATCGCCGCCGCAAGACCTGCCCGTTCTCCGGCGCCAACGCGCCCAAGATCGACTACAAGGACGTGCGTCTGCTGCAGCGCTACATTTCCGAGCGCGGCAAGATCGTGCCGTCGCGCATCACCGCCGTCAGCCAGAAGAAGCAGCGCGAACTCGCCAAGGCGATCAAGCGCGCCCGCTTCCTCGGCCTGCTGCCCTACGTGGTTCGCTAAGACTTTCGAGCGGGCGGTTCGCCGCCCGCTCTATTCTCCCACGGCGACGGGCGCCGCAGGGAGTATTTTGATGATGGATGTCGTTGTCCCAAAACCGGGACCCACTTTTGGGCGACATGCATTGAAATCCCGAGTTGAGGTGAAAAGCCTCTAACTGCCGCGACAGGCAGGACAGCGACACCGGCGCCAAGGCGCTCAGAGCTTCCTGACCTGTTCCACTCAATTCGGCGCCGACCTTGTGATCGGTGCCCAGACGAAGGAACAAAACCATGGAAGTCATTCTTCTCGAACGCGTTTCCCGCCTCGGCCAGATGGGCGATACCGTCAAGGTCAAGGACGGCTTTGCCCGCAACTTCCTCTTGCCGCAGGGCAAGGCGCTGCGCGCCAACGAAGCCAACAAGAAGAAGTTCGAAGGCCAGCGCGCCCAGCTCGAAGCCCGCAACCTCGAGCGCAAGTCGGAAGCCAGCCAGGTTGCCGAAAAGCTCGACGGCAAGAGCTTCATCGCCGTGCGTTCGGCCGGCGAGACCGGCCAGCTCTACGGTTCGGTGTCGACCCGCGACATCGCCGATCTGCTGACGGCGGAAGGCTTCTCGGTCAACCGCAACCAAATCCAGCTCAACCAGCCGATCAAGACCATCGGCGTCACCAATGTGGCGATCGCGCTGCATCCGGAAGTCGAGGTCACCATCAGCCTCAACATCGCCCGCACAGCCGATGAAGCCGAGCGTCAGGCCAAGGGCGAAACGCTGACCACCGCCGAAGCCATCTATGGCGACGACATCAACGACAATGCGCGGCCGGAGAACTTCTTCGACCCGAATACCGAGTTCGAAGGCGGCGAAGACAACGCCTGATCGCCTAGCGACAAGCGAAGGAGCAGCGCTCCCAATCACATTGTCGTCATCCAGCCTTTGTGGACCAATGCCCGGGCCTCTCGCCCGGGCATTTTTGTACCAAATGGAACTTTTCGAACCCCTATATATTGTTGCAGAGTTAACCCGCCAGTCTGACCGTGAGGGGACATTTGGTGATGAATATTCTGTTGAAGCGCGTTCTCGACCGCCTGGTGCGTACGGGCAATCTCAAGGTCAGCGGGCCGAAGGGCTCGACCGTGGTTTTCGGCGACGGCAGCGGCGAGCCGGTGCACATGCACATCAAGACCAGGCACGCCGAACGCGCCATCACCTTCGATCCGATGCTGGCGGTGCCGGAAGCCTACATGGACGGCGAACTCGATGTCCTCGAGGGCGGCGTGCTGGGCGTCATGCGCATCGCCTTCCAGAATATGGGCAGCGGCGGCATCGACGCCACCTGGTCGAAGGCGATCGAAGGCCTGCGCCACGCCTTCCGCCGCTTGCAGCAGATCAACACCGCCTCGCGCTCGCGCCGCAACGTACAGCGCCACTATGACCTGTCGGGCGATCTCTATCGCCTCTTCCTGGACGAGGACATGCAGTATTCCTGCGCCTATTTCGAACAGCCGGACATGACGCTTGAAGAAGCGCAGGCCGCCAAGAAGCGTCACATCGCCGCCAAGCTCAGGCTGAAGGCCGGCCAGACCGTGCTCGATATCGGCTCGGGCTGGGGCGGGCTTGGCCTCTACCTCGCCAGGGCCTTCGATGTCGACGTTCAGGGCGTCACGCTGTCGACCGAGCAACACGGCGTCGCCACGGACCGGGCCCATGCGCTGGGCCTGCAGGACCGGGTGCATTTCGACCTGAAGGACTACCGCGAACTCAACGAGCGTTTCGACCGCATCGTCTCGGTCGGCATGTTCGAGCATGTCGGCGTCAACCACTTCCGCACCTTCTTCGAGAAGTCGGCGACGCTGCTGAAGCCGGATGGCGTCATGCTCTTGCACACGATCGGCCGCTCCGGCGTGCCGTGGGCGACCAGCGCCTTCGTCCGCAAATACATCTTCCCTGGCGGCTACATCCCGTCGCTGTCGGAAGTGATGCCGGCGATCGAGAAGTCGGGGCTGGTGGTTACCGACGTCGAGATCCTGCGGTTGCACTACGCCGATACGCTGAAGCATTGGGGCCAGCGCTTTGCCGCCAACCGCGACAAGGCCAAGGCGATCTATGACGAGCGCTTCTGCCGCATGTGGGAGTTCTATCTCGCCGCCTCGGAAGCCGCCTTCCGCTGGCAGGATCTGGTGATCTTCCAGATCCAGATCGCCAAGAAGAACGACACGCTGCCGATGACGCGCGACTACATGGCCAAATGCGAGAAGGCGCTGGAAATGCGCGATATGGGACATCGCAAGGAAACCGCAGCCGCCGAGCCTGCCGTTGCCAAGCCTGTCGCCGCCAAGTCCGTTGCTGTCAGGTCCGCTGCCGCCAAACCGGCACGCCGCCGCAAGGTGTCGGATCGGGAATAACGCCTCGATTGCGCATTGCCGCTTGCCATTGCCGGCTCCGGCACTGAAAAAGGTCTCGTTTTCGCGAGACCTTTTTCATGACCTCTATCCTCACTATCGCAGCCGCCGTTGCCGGGGTCGCCGGCGCCTCGGTCATACTGCTCGCGCCGCGCGGAGCCTGAGCGTGGAACTGCCATCACCGCTCAGACAAGGCGTCGAGCGCCTGCTCGAAACGATACCGCTGCCGGCGTTGCGCCAGGCGGCGAAGACGCTATCCGACCGCTACCGTGCCGAACTGCGCGACGGCCGCCTGCACATGGCCGAGGAGATGGCGGTAAAAGCCTATCTGGCGACGCGGCTGCCGGCGACCTATGCGGTCGCGCGCGCCAGCCTCGACGCGCTCGCCGACGCACGACCCGATTTCCAGCCAAAAACCCTGCTCGATGTCGGCGCCGGCCCTGGCACGGTGCTTTGGGCCACCACGGACCTCTGGCCAGACCTCGAACAGGCGGTACTGTTTGAGGCCAGCGCCGCGGTGCGCAAGGTCGGCCAGTCGCTCGCTCTTGATACCATTGTCGCGAGCACCGACTGGCGCGCCGGCGACGTCACCATCGACCTTGCCGATCTCCAGCCTGCCGATCTCGTCACCTGCGCCTATGTGCTGGACGAGATCGCGCCTGCATCGCTTCCGAAGCTTGTCGGCCGGCTCTGGCAGTTGACCGCCGACACGCTGCTGATTGTCGAGCCGGGCACGCCGGCCGGCTGGCAGCGCATTCTTGCGGTGCGCCGGCGATTGCTGGAGGCCGGCGCGCATGTGCTGGCGCCTTGCCCGCATGAAGCGCCCTGCCCACTTGAGCCGCCCGACTGGTGCCATTTTTCGCGCCGCGTCGCCCGCTCGCGCCTGCATCGCCTGGCCAAGGATGCCGAAGTGCCCTGGGAGGACGAGAAGTTCATCTACGTCGCGGCGTCGCGGCAGCCCGGGGCCTCCCGCGCCGCGCGCGTCATTGCGCCGCCGAAAGCCAGCTCCGGCAAGGTGCTGCTCAAATTGTGCCGGCCGGACGGCAGCGCCAGCGAGACGCTTTTCACCAAGCGCGACGGCGAGCTGTTCAAGGCTGCGCGGCGTCTGGACTGGGGCGATACATTTGGCACAGCCGACTGACCCCAGCGGACAAAATCACCGACCTGTCGCGCTGGCAGGGAAACACCGGGCCGGATATTCTCCTTGATATGGATCAGGGTCCGCCACCGGTTTTGCATCTTCTTTGCGGAAAGATCGCCGCGGGGAAGTCGACACTTGCCAAGCGCATTGCAGCGCGGCCGGCGACTTTGCTCATCAGCGAAGATCACTGGACCTCGCATCTGTTTTCCGATGAGCTGAAGACAATCGACGACTACGACCGCCTTTCAACGAAGCTGCGCGCTGCGATGGCGCCGCACATTGTCGATATCCTGCGGCAGAACCTTTCGGTCGTTCTGGACTTTCCGGCGAACACAGTCGGCCAGCGCGACTGGATGCGTTCGCTCATTGCCCAGGCCGGCGTGGCCCACGAGCTGCATCTGCTCGATCTGCCCGATACGGTCTGCAAGCAAAGGCTTCTGGAGCGAAACAGGCGTGGTGAACACCCGTTCCAGGTCAGCGAAGCGGACTACGATCTGTTCACGAGCTATTTCGTTCCTCCGGAACCCAACGAAGGCTTCAACATCGTTGTCCACACATCCTGACCGAGCAATCGAGTGCGGCCGGTTTCACAGATCTGATCAACCGAACGGCAGGAATCCTCCGCGCACCAGGCTCAGCCGATTGTTCTTGCTCCGTTCCCTTCACTCCCGTAGAATCATCGCTTGTCGAGTCAATCGGAATCAGAGCACGGGAATTCTGTCCTGTGGACGGTTTGCCGTACCCTGTGGACAGCGGGCATCAACGCCGATTGGACGCAACTGATGCATATAAGTCAGCATCGGATCTTTCGCGTTCTGGTATCGAGAAGCCGGGATCGAAATCGGGGACATCATGGCAGAGGCAGCACGAAAATTCGGCGTGGCGGAGCAACCGCTTTATCGTGAGGCGCCGAACAACATCGAGGCCGAGCAGGCGCTGCTAGGCGCCATCCTCGTCAACAACGATGCCTTCTACCGCGTCTCCGACTTCCTCAAGGCCGGCCATTTCTATGAGCCGCTGCACAGGAAGATCTTCGAGGTCGCGGCCGAACTCATCCGCATGGGCAAGGTGGCGACGCCGATCACGCTGAAAACCTTCCTGCCGGCCGACGAGAAGGTCGGCGACATGACGGTGGCGCAATATGTGGTTCGGCTGGCGGTCGAAGCCGTCACCGTCGTCAACGCCACCGACTATGGCCGTGCCATCTATGATCTGGCCACGCGCCGCGCGCTGATCACCGTCGGCGAAGACATGGTCAACATCGCCTATGACGCGCCGGTCGACATGGCGCCGTCCGAGCAGATCGAGGATGCCGAGCGGCGGCTGTTCGAGCTGGCCGAAACCGGCCGTTACGACGGCGGCTTCGAGAGCTTCACCGACGCCGTCAAGACCGCCGTCGACATGGCCAACGCCGCCTATATGCGCGACGGCCATCTGTCGGGCCTCGCCACAGGCATGCGCGATCTCGACCGCCGCATGGGTGGCCTGCAGGCGTCGGATCTGATCATCATTGCCGGCCGTCCGGGCATGGGCAAGACATCGCTCGCCACCAACATCGCCTTCAACATTGCCGAGATGTATGTGCCGGCGCAGCAGGCTGACGGCTCGTTCAAGGCAGCCAATGGCGGCGTCGTCGGCTTCTTCTCGCTGGAAATGTCGTCTGAACAGCTGGCTACCCGTATCATTTCCGAGCAGACGGAAATTTCGTCGTCAAAAATCCGCCGCGGCGAGATTTCGGAGATGGATTTCGAGAAACTGGTCGCCTGCTCGCAGACCATGCAGAAAATCCCGCTGTTCATCGACCAGACTGGCGGTATTTCCATTGCCCAGCTGTCCGCTCGCGCGCGCCGCCTAAAACGCCAGCGCGGCCTCGACCTCATCGTCATCGACTATATCCAGCTGATGCAGGGTTCATCCGCCAAGGCCTCGCAGAACCGCGTGCAGGAAATCACCGAGATCACCACCGGCCTCAAGGCGCTGGCCAAGGAACTCTCAGTGCCGATCATCGCGCTGTCGCAGCTGTCGCGTCAGGTCGAAAGCCGCGAAGACAAGCGCCCGCAGCTCTCCGACCTGCGTGAATCCGGCTCGATCGAGCAGGATGCCGACGTGGTGATCTTCGTCTATCGCGAGGAATATTATCTGAAGAACCGCGAACCCAAGCCCGGCACCGACGAATACATCAAGTGGGAACACGACATGAACGAGATGCGCGGCAAGGCAGAAGTCATCGTCGCCAAGCAGCGCCACGGCCCGACGGGCTCGGTCAGCCTTGCCTTCCATGGCGAATTCACCCGCTTCTCCGACCTCGCCGAAGAGCACCATATTGCGGAGAGGTTTGAGTAGCCGCTTGTCAGAAGTCGCATCAAAGATCTGGAAGGGCAGCTCTCCACGGCGCCCCCCTCTGTCCTGCCAGACAGAGGGGGGCGCTGTCCCGCTAACCTGTCTTTCTTTGATCGCCGGCCGCGCCTGATGGCTAAATCCCGCGTCCAGTTCATCTGCCAGAATTGCGGATCGGTGCATCAGCGCTGGGCCGGCAAATGCGATGCTTGCGGCGAGTGGAATACCCTCGTCGAGGAAGGCACGTCGGGCGGCATTGGTTCGGGGCCGGCCAACACGCGCAATGCCCGCAAGGGTCGCGCCGTGGTGCTGACCAGTCTGTCCGGCGACATTGAGGATGCGCCGCGCATCATTTCGGGCATTGGCGAGCTCGATCGCGCCACCGGCGGCGGGTTCGTGCGCGGCTCGGCGCTGCTGGTCGGCGGCGATCCGGGCATCGGCAAATCGACGCTGCTCACCCAGGCCGCAGCAGCACTGGCGTCAAAAGGCCACCGCATCGTCTATGTCTCGGGCGAAGAGGCCGTCGCCCAGATCAGGCTGCGCGCGCAACGGCTTGGGGTCGCCGACACACCCGTCGAACTTGCCGCCGAGACCAATGTCGAGGACATCCTGGCAACAATCGCCGACGGCAGAAGGCCGGACCTCGTCATCCTCGATTCCATCCAGACGCTGTGGACCGACATGGCCGATTCGGCGCCCGGCACCGTCACCCAGGTGCGCGCCGCCGCCCAGGCGATGATCCGCTATGCCAAATCCACGGGTGCAGCCATCGTGCTGGTCGGCCATGTCACCAAAGAAGGCCAGATCGCGGGCCCGCGCGTCGTCGAGCACATGGTCGACGCCGTGCTCTATTTCGAAGGCGAAGGCGGCCATCATTACCGCATCCTGCGCACGGTGAAGAACCGCTTTGGGCCGACCGACGAGATCGGCGTCTTCGAAATGTCGGACAAAGGCCTGCGCGAAGTCGCCAATCCGTCGGAGCTGTTTCTTGGCGAACGCCATGCGAAGTCACCGGGCGCCGCTGTTTTCGCCGGGATGGAAGGCACGCGGCCGGTGCTGGTCGAGATCCAGGCGCTGGTGGCGCCGTCCTCGCTGGGCACGCCGCGCCGCGCCGTCGTCGGTTGGGACGGCGCGCGGCTGTCGATGATTTTGGCCGTGCTCGAAGCCCATTGCGGCGTCCGCTTTGGCACCCACGATGTCTATCTCAACGTCGCCGGCGGCTACCGGATTTCCGAGCCGGCTGCAGATCTGGCGGTCGCCGCTGCACTGGTTTCGTCGCTCACCGGTCTTGCCCTTCCCGCCGATTGCGTCTATTTCGGCGAAATCAGCCTGTCGGGCGCAGTGAGGCCGGTTGCGCATGCGCAACAGCGCCTTAAGGAGGCCGAAAAGCTGGGTTTTGGAAGTGCGGTTCTGCCCTTGGGCAGCGAGGAGGTTGCCAATGGTACTGGTCCCGGGGGGATCGGGGCCGGCGCTTTCCAGCCAACCGAACTTGCCGATCTCGTGGCGCGCATAGCCGGCTCACGTCGCAGCCGTGTCGACGAGGAAGACTAACGCGGCTCGGCCGAGCCGTGAAAAGACAATCGGAGTGGGGCGAACAACATGCCGATTACGCTGCTTGACGGAATTCTCGTCGGCTTCACCCTGGTCTCGGCGATGCTCGCCATGGTTCGCGGCTTGTCTCGCGAGATCCTGTCCGTCGTCTCCTGGGCCGCTGCCGCCGCGGCGGCATTCTTCTTCTACAAGCCGGTGCTGCCTTACGTTCAGCCCTATGTCGAAAGTGACAAGATCGCCATGGCGGCGTCCGCCGGCATCGTCTTCGTCATCGCGCTGATCGTCGTTTCCGTCATCACCATGAAGCTTGCCGACTGGATCATCGATTCCCGGATCGGCGCGCTCGACCGTACGCTCGGCTTCCTCTACGGCGCGGCGCGCGGCATCCTCGTCGTTGCGGTGGCGCTCTTGTTCTTCAACTGGCTGGCCGGCGCCAAGGCTCCTGCCTGGATCGCCAACGCCAAGTCGAGGCCGCTGCTCGAAACCATCGGCGCCAAGCTGGAAAGCCTGCTGCCCGAGGATCCGGAAAACGCCATCCTGAAGAAGCTCAATCCGAATCAGCCGGCAGCACCCGAAACGCCCCCGGCAGCCGATGCACCGGCCGCGGATGCGCCGGCAACAGGCGAGGATGCGCCGGCGCCCGACGACGAGACCGATGCTCCGGCCGACAATGCACCGGCACAGCCCGCTGCTCCGGCCCCGGCCGCGCCGGCAAACTGACCTGGAACGGTATGGCGCCCACTAGGCGGGCGCCATTTATGAGCTGACTATGGGTGTGAACGGCGCACGGCGTGCGTTGCTTTCGCGGCGCTCTCGCCTTATATGGCCATTTTAGCGGAGCTTGAGCCCCATGGCAGTTTCGAAGGCAGACGCAGACGACGTGCTTTCCGCCGAAGCAGACGATCATTTTCACGACGAATGCGGCGTGTTCGGCATTTTCGGCCGGCAGGACGCCGCAGCCATCGTCACACTTGGCCTGCATGCACTGCAGCATCGCGGCCAGGAAGCGGCCGGCATTGTCTCCTATGACGGCACGCAGTTCCATGTCGAACGCCATGTCGGGCTGATCGGCGACACCTTCACCAAGCAGCACGTCATCGACAGCCTGCAAGGCAATCGCGCCATCGGCCACACGCGCTACGCCACCACCGGCGGCGCCGGCATGCGCAACATCCAGCCCTTCTTCGCCGAACTCGCCGATGGCGGCTTTGCCGTCGCTCACAACGGCAACCTCACCAACGCCATGACCGTGCAGCGCGCGCTGCAGAAACAGGGCGCGATCTTCTCGTCGACCTCCGACACCGAAACGCTCTTGCATTTGGTCGCGACCAGCAAGGAACGCGATCTCAACTCGCGCTTCATCGACGCCGTGCGCCAGGTCGAAGGCGCCTTCTCTCTGGTGGCGATGACCTCCAAGAAGATGATCGGCTGTCGCGATCCGCTCGGCATTCGCCCGCTTGTGCTGGGCGACCTCGACGGCGCCTGGATCCTGGCCTCCGAAACCTGCGCGCTCGACATTATCGGCGCCCGCTTCGTGCGCGACCTGAAGCCGGGCGAGATGGTCGTCGTGACCTCGAAAGGCATCGAGAGCCTGTTCCCCTTCGAGCCACAGAAGACCCGCTTCTGCATCTTCGAATATGTCTATTTCGCCCGACCGGACTCCTCGGTTGAAGGCCGCAATGTCTATGAAGTGCGCAAGCGGATCGGCGCCGAACTGGCGCAGGAAAGCCCGGTCGAGGCCGATATCGTCGTGCCGGTGCCGGATTCCGGCACGCCGGCGGCGATCGGCTTTAGCCAGGCTGCGGGCATCCCCTTCGAGCTCGGCATTATCCGCAACCACTATGTCGGCCGCACCTTCATCCAGCCCGGCGATTCCATCCGCCACATGGGCGTCAAGCTAAAGCACAACGCCAACCGCCGCATGATCGAGGGCAAGCGCGTGGTGCTGGTCGACGATTCCATCGTGCGCGGCACCACCAGCCAGAAGATCGTGCAGATGGTGCGCGACGCCGGCGCCCGGGAAGTGCATATGCGCATCGCCTCGCCGCCGACCAGTGCGTCGTGCTTCTACGGCGTCGACACGCCGGAGAAGTCGAAGCTTTTGGCGTCGCGCATGTCGATCGAGGAAATGGCCGAATTCATCCGTGTCGATTCGCTTGGCTTCCTCACCATTGACGGGCTCTACCGCGCCGTCGGCGAAGCCGGTCGTGATAATGAGCAACCGCAATTCTGCGACGCCTGCTTCACCGGTCAGTACCCGACCCGCCTGCTCGACTTCGAAGGCCACGACAATGTGCGCACGCTGTCGCTGCTGGCGAACAACGGGGCCTAAAGCCCAACTGCCATCCTTGAAAGCGCTCGCATGACCCTCGACCTCTCCGGCCGCATCGCGGTCGTTACCGGCGCCTCGCGCGGCATCGGCTATTTCATCGCCAAGGAACTTGCCGCCGCCGGCGCGCACGTCATTGCGGTCGCCCGCACCGTCGGCGGGCTGGAAGAGCTCGACGACCAGATCAAGGCCGAGCGCGCCAAAACCGGCAAGGGCGAAGCGACGCTGGTGCCGCTCGATCTTGCCGACATGGCCGGCATCGACCGGCTGGGCGGCGCCATTCATGAGCGCTGGGGCAAGCTCGACATACTGGTCGCCAATGCCGGCGTGCTCGGCGTCATCTCGCCGATCGGCCATATCGAGGCGAAGACCTTCGAGAAGGTGATGACCATCAACGTCACTTCGACCTGGCGGCTGATCCGCTCGGTCGACCCGCTGCTCAGGCTCTCCGACGCCGGCCGCGCCATCCTCATGTCCTCGGGGGCCGCGCATTCGGCCCGCGCCTTCTGGGCGCCCTATGCGGCATCGAAGGCGGCGGTGGAAGCCATGATGCGCTCCTGGGCGCATGAGACGCAAAGCCTGGCGCTGCGCGTCAATGCCGTCGACCCAGGCGCCACGCGCACCGCCATGCGCGCGCAGGCCGCGCCCGGCGAGGATCCAGAGACGCTGCCGCACCCCTCAGAAATTGCGAAGCGCATCGTGCCGCTGGCGAGCCCTGAGCTGAAAGAGACAGGGCTGATCTTCCAAGCCAGGAACCAGCGCTTCGTCGCCTACCGGCAGCCGGAATAAAAGCTGGGCTGAAGCGGGATTAAACAGGCCTCCAGTTACGTTTCTTCTGACGTAGGGCATTCGAAACCGGAGGACCGACATGCGTAGACTTCTTCTCGTTGTCGCCGCTGCGATTGCCGCCACGGTTGGCGCAGCCTTCGCGCAAGACGCCAAGATGAGCTTCTTCGTCACCAGTGTCGGGTCCGGCAAGGGCGCCGATCTCGGCGGTCTCAAGGGTGCGGACGCCCACTGCGCGTCCCTGGCGGAAGCGGCCCGGGTTACCGGCAAGGAATGGCACGCCTATCTCTCGACCGCCGATGTCGATGCGCGCGACCGCATCGGCAAGGGTCCCTGGGTCAACGCCAAGGGTCAAAAGATCGCCGATGACGTCGCCTCGCTGCACGGCGACGCCAACGCCATCACCAAGCAGACGGCACTGAACGAGAAGGGCGAAGTGGTCAACGGCCGCGGCGACAAGCCGAACCGGCACGACATACTGACCGGCTCGAAGCCCGACGGCACCAGGATCGCCGACCAGACCTGCGGCGACTGGACCTTGAGCGGGGCGGAAGGGGCGGCAATGATGGGCCATCACGACCGCACCGGCCTTGATGAGTCGGCGGCGGCGAAATCCTGGAACTCCTCGCACGCCTCGCGCGGCGGCTGCAGCCAGGAGGCGCTGAAAGGCACCGGCGGCGACGGCCTGTTCTACTGCTTTGCGGTGAACTGAGCGCAAGCTAGAGCAATTCCAGGAAATGTGTGTGCGGATTTCCCGGGAGAAGCGCGTAGCGCTTCCCCTTGAGAATTGCGTGAAAACAAAGAGATAGAGCGGTTCGCCGTTTCTGTGAAATGGTGAAACGCTCTAGAGGGCGTGGTTCGTTCACGGGTCTGTGATGCTCCGGCGGGCCGCTCCCTCTTCGCCCTGCTTTCGCCATCAGCCGGGAGTTGCTAGGGTTCGATCCGAATCCGACATCCAGCAAAGTGAGGAATTCCCATGGCTGCTCCCAGCGTAGCATTGGTCTGGTACCTGGTGATCGCCGGCCCGCAAGGCGGCATGGTGGTGCTGCCCAGCACCTTCGACACCCGCGAACAGTGCACCAACGCCATCACCGAGTACCAGAAGCAGCCGACGCCGGCCGGCTGGGCGGTCAACTGCGTGCCGAGCGCCTCGCCGTTTACGGATGAGGGCGATGCGGAAGAGCCCGCGGCGCAATAATTGGGTATCTCCCCCCTTGAGGGGGAGATGGCCGGCAGGCCAGAGGAGGCGTCTCGCGTAGAGTGCCAACCTCCTTCTGCACAAAGGGCGTCGCGTCCAGTCGGCCGGCCCCCCCTCTGTCGCCTTCGGCGACATCTCCCCCTCAAGGGGGGAGATCAACGCTGCGCTGAAACCCTCAGCTCCGGCTTGCTGTTGATCGTCTGGAACACCACGCAGTAGCGCTCCGTCAGCTTGATCAGCGAATCGATGCGCTCCTGCGGCTCGTCGGTGTCGAGGTTGAAATTCAACCGGATGGCGCGGAAGCCGACCGGGGCATCCTTGGCCACACCCAGCGTGCCGCGAAAGTCGAGATCGCCTTCGGCCTCGACGGTCGCAGCACCCAGCCTGAACTCCAGCGCCGTCGCCACCGCCTTCAGCGTCACGCCGGCGCAGGCGACCAGCGCCTCGAGCAGCATATCGCCCGAACAAAGTTCGAGCCCGGAGCCGCCGGTTGCCGGATGCAGCCCGGCCACCGCCAGCGCCCTGCCCGTCTCGACCTTGCAGGCGATCGACTGGTCGTCGATCGTACCCCTGGCGCGAAGCGTGATCAGCGCCTGCGCGGCATCGCCGCGATAAGCCTCCTTGAGCGGCGCTTGCATGGCTTTGAGTGCGGTGGCGTCCATGGTCTGTCCTTTCGAGTCCTTCACGCTTTGATAGCACTGATATGCCGGCGGGACAGAGGGGCCACGACGTTCGCGAATAGTTACTTTGACTTCGACCGCCTAGATCATACCTATGCGGGAGCCATTCCCGGAGGTGTCATGCGTGCCAAGCTGAAGCTTATTCCCGCAATTCTCCTGGTGCTTGTCGCCTTCGCGCAGCCCGGCCTCGCCGAAACGCCCGAGCGCCCTGCCCCTGCCGGCGGTGTGCTTTCGCTGCTGCCGGCGCCGCAGATCACCAGCCATTCGATCACCATTGCCGGGCGCAAACTCGACTACCAGGCAAAGGCCGGGACGCTGTCGCTGCTTTCCGGCAAGGGCGAGGTCACGGCGGAAATCTTCTATGTCGCCTACACGCTGCCGCCATCGGCGGGCGCGGAGAAGGCTCGTCCCATCACGTTTGTCTTCAATGGCGGCCCCGGCGCGGCGTCCGCCTATCTGCATCTCGGTGCACTCGGCCCGCGCGTCATCGCGACTGGGGCCGACGGGCAATTCCTGCCGCCGCCGCAAAAGCTGATCGACAATCCCGACAGCTGGCTCGATATGACCGATCTCGTCTTTGTCGATCCGGTCGGCACCGGCTACAGCCGCGAGGCGCCCGGCCAGGACACGAAAGATTTCTGGGGCGTCAGCCAGGATGCCAGTTCGATCGGCGCCTTCATCCGGCTCTATCTCGCCCAGAATGGCCGCACCGGATCGCCACTCTTCCTTGCCGGCGAAAGCTATGGCGGATTCCGGGCAGCATTGCTGGCCAGAACCCTGCAGGAAGATATCGGCCTGAGTCCGAACGGCATCGTGCTGATCTCGCCGGCGCTGGAATTCACGCTGGTGCTGCCGGACGAATTCCAGCCGCTGCATTGGGCGCTGGAACTGCCCTCGCTGGCGGCGGTGCGGCTGCGCAGCGAAGGCGTCAGCGGCGAGGCGCTGCGCGAGAAACTCGCCGAGATCGAGCACTATGCGTTGGGTGACTACCTCACCGCTCTGACCAGCGGGCTGGAACAGGGCGGGCGGCTGGCCAGCCAGCGCGTGGCCGACATCACCGGCCTGCCACTCGACCTCGTGCAGCGCAATTTCGCTCGCATCCCGACCAGCCTTTTCGCGCGCGAATTCCAGCGCACCAGTGGCAACGTGCTCAGCCCCTATGACGGCATGATCGCCACCAGCGATATCGCGCCGGAGAGCGCTCGCAGCGCCGGCCCGGATCCGGTGCTCGACCGCAGCGTGCCGGCACTGACCTCGGCCTTTGTCTCCTATGCACGCGACGAGCTGAATTTTCGCACCGACGTCAGCTACCGGTTGCTCAACGGCGACGTCACCCACAATTGGGACTATGGCGGCTCCCGGCAAGGCTATGTCGGGGTGATGGACGATCTACAGCGCGCACGTTCGCTGAACCCGGCGCTCGGCGTGGTGATCGTCAATGGCGAAACCGACCTGGTCACGCCCTATCTCGCCTCGCGCTATCTGGTCAACCAGGTCCCGACGCTCGCCAACGCCAAGCCTATCCGTCTCGACGTCATCGAGGGCGGCCACATGATGTATTTCAGGCCCGACGGCCGGCGCGCGCTGAAGGAGGCCGCTTCGGAGCTATACCAGGCGACGCAGTGAGGTGGCGAGGTCACGAACCGGTTCCACTGCTGGCCGTTGGCGGACGGCGCCCGGAGAGGGCTTCAACCGCGTCCTCGATGCCGACAACCTGGCGCTCGACGTCCTCCAGATACAATCGCCCGGCCACAATCTGACCGTCGATGATCTCGAACAGCGTGACCCCGCGCACCTCGAAGGGTTGCCCGTCGCTGCGAGTCCCTGACCAATGCCATTCGGTCCAGGTCGTGTCACCGTCTTGGACCGAGCGCGTGACCGCCGCGTGGAAGTCAGGTATTCCCGTGAACATGGCCTCCCAGTTGGCGCGCATCTGGTCACGCCCAACGAAGGCTCTGCCCGGGTGCGCCGGCTGTACGCTCCGATAGTTCTCGTGGATGAGAGCGGTGAGAGCGTCGAGATGATGCGCGTTCATCGCCGTCACCAGTCGATCGATCACTTCGGTCATCGAAACTCCCGGACTTATGCAGCGCACGCATTGGCGCGCCCTCTCCGTAGTCCGCTGCCGGGGTGAGCCACGCCGATCAATCCGCGAGCCTCAAAATTACCTGATTGGGCTGGGGCCGTCCAGCATTGCAAGACGCCGAACATGCGCGTCCGCCGCCGCGCGCAATAGCGTCAGCGACCACTGTTAAGTGACTTTTGTCCGCGTAAAAGCCCTTTGTAAGCATCAGCGAATGCCGCCGGCTCCTGCCCCAACGTAAGCCCGAAGCTGGCGCAGAGGCGCGCCGGCTGTGCCATGGGATGATGCCCCCTGCTGACAGCAAGGTGCCAGGACAGCAAGCGTAGTCTGATGACATGACGGATTCCCTCGACAAGCCCGACACGCTCATGAACAGCGCGGCCAGCATCGCCGCCGAGCGCACGCTCGGCATCGCCCTGGTCTCGGCGTCGGCCGTCGCATTCGGCCTCACCGGAGTGCTCACCAAATCGATCCATGCCGACCCGCTGACCATCACTTGTTGGCGCGGCTTTGTCGGCTCGATCCTGATCACCCTTTATGTGTTATGGCGCCGCCGCCGCTCCGGCGGGCGGGAGAGCCTGCGACTCGGCTGGCGCGGCTGGTTGCTGGCGGTCGAGGGCGCCGCGGCCAGCATCGCCTTCATCTCGGCGTTCAAGTTCACCTATGTCGCCAATGTCGCGGTCATCTATGCCACAGCGCCGTTCATCACCGCGCTGCTAGCCTTCGTGCTGGTGCGCGAGCCGTTCCGGGCGCAGACGCTGGCCGCCGCAGCCGTCTCGCTATGCGGCGTGGCAATTATGGTCGGCTCCGGCTTCGGCAGCGGCCATTTGTTCGGCGACGGGCTCGCTCTGCTGATGACCACCGGCAGCGCGCTCTACATGATCATGGTACGCGCCTTCCGCGACACGCCCGTGGTGTGGGCGGGCGCGGTGTCGGCGTTCCTTTTGTTCGTCTTCGGCTGGTTCGTCACCGACCCGCTGGCGGTTTCAGCCCGCGACGCGGTGCTGCTCGTTGCCTTCGGAGGATCGTTTGCAGCAGCGTCGATCCTATGGACGGAAGGCTCGCGGCAGATCCCGGCGCCCGAATCCGGCCTGCTCGGCGCAGCCGAAGTGCCGTTCGCGATCCTGTTCGCTTTCCTGTTCCTGGGCGAGATCGCGCCGGTCGCCAGCCTGATCGGCGGCGCCATCGTGCTGTGCGCGGTTTTTGCCCATGCCGGGCGCGATTGGCTGGTGGCGAGAAAAAGGATGGCAACCCCATAATTATTTTCGGAGTCATGGAACCATCATTCGGCTCAGGCATTATTGATGCGACGGGTCACCCCCCAAGTCCCCCCAAACCCCTCGACCCGTCCTCCTTAAAGCCGATCGTAAGGTCGGCTTTTTCTTTGAAAATCAGCTCGGAGTGCCGGGCAAAGCGAGATTGTCGCTGAGCAATGCGGCAAGGTCGCGCGCCGGCCGTTCGGCGTCCTGGCGGAGCCTTATGGCGAATTGCGCGATCGGCACCGACGGCAGGCCGAGTTCGCGCGGCGCTTCGACGATGCCGGAATGGGCAAAGCGGGCGGTGCGCAAGGTCAGCGCTATGCCGGCTTTGACCGCGGTTCGCAGGCCCGCAAGGCTGGCGCTGCCCGCGGCGATGCGATAGCGGCGGCTGGCTGCATCGAGGGCTGCGAGTGCCGCTTCGCGAAAGCCGCAATAGGGGTCGAGCAGCGCCAGGGGCAATTCCTCTTCCCGCACTGCAAGCCCCTTTTGCGAGCACAGCCACAGCATCGGCTCGCTGAACAGCCCGACTTCGTCATTGGCCGGGGTTTTGCGCATGATGATGGCCAGATCGAGCTGCCCGGTCTGGAGCGCGTCGCCAAGCTCAGCCGAACGGCCGACGCGCAGTTCGATCCTGACGCGCGGATGGCTGGTCGCAAAGGCCCTGAGCAGCTCCGGAAGGCCGCTGTCGGCGAAATCCTGCGTGGTGCCGATGGCAACGCGGCCGGCGGCGCGCGCGCCTTTCAGCGCCAGCCAGGCCTCGGTGTGCACGGCAAGGATGCGACGGGCATGGCCGATCAGATCCTCGCCTGCCGGCGTCAGCCCGCGGCCACGGCCCTGCGCCACCAGCAACGGCTCGCCGACGACCTCCTCCAGCCGCTGCATCTGGGCGGTCACCGCAGAGGGCGAGCGGCTGACAGCCGACGCCGCATGGGCCAGCGAGCCGCCATCGACAAAGGCGAGGAAGGTTTTGAGCAGATCGGGATCGAGTGCTTGCATACTTCGGTAATATAGAACCTTTCATTCAAAACAATTCGATTTTTTTGATCCGACCATCATTGCATGGTCTCTCCAACGGCAAAACAGACGCCGCTCAACCAATGGAGAGAAAAATGCCGATCATCAACATCAGCGTCACCGGCAAGCCAGACGCCAAGCTGTCCGCCGCTATTGCCAGGGAAATCACCGGCCTGACCGCAACCCATCTGCGCAAGGATCCGACGATCACCGCCGTCGCTGTCAGCTATGTCGACCCGCAGCACTGGTTCGCCGGCGGCAAGTCGCTGGCCGAGCACGGCGCCAACACCTTCTGGCTCGACATCAAGGTGGTCGACGGCACCAACACCAAGCTGGAGCTGGAAGCCTATCTGAAGGCAATCTTCGCCGCTTTTGGGCAGTTGCTGGGTGGCGTGCATGAGGAGAGCTATGCTTTCGTGCACGAGGTGCCAGCGGCTGCCTACGGTTATGGCGGCAAGAGCCAGGAGTTCCGGTTCATCAGCGGGCGGCTGAAGGCGGCTTAGCGCGCGGCAGCCCTTGCCTTCTCTCCCTGTGGGCGAAGGTGGCCTCGCGAAGCGAGGTCGGATGAGGGGTGTTGGAAGGATCGTGACCTCGAAGAACTTAGCGCTTGAGAGGTCTTGATTTTCCAACGCCTCACTCCGCTGGAACAACCCTCATCCGTCTCGGCGCTGCGCGCCGATCCACCTTCTCCCACAGGGGAGAAGGAAGAGCGCATTTCCTCTACATTGACGTTGCCCCCCATTGCGCTACCCTCTGCTGCGAAGCGGACGAAGAGCCGCGATACCGGAACGTTGGGAGAGACGCGGCATGATCCTGACACTGGCGCTGCTTGCAGGCCTCGCGCTGGCCTGGCTGTTTATTGCCGCGATCGAGACCTTTCGCCTCGACCTGCGCTTCACCCAGGCGCTGCTCTATGTGCCGTTCAAGCTTGCCTACCGGATCGAGGACGGGCGCATTCGTATTGCCCGCAACGCGCCGACGCCGGTGATCTATGTGGTCTCGCACCAGTCGCGCTTCGAGCCGGCGCTGATGCTGTCGCTGCTGCCTGACGACACGCTGCACATCTTGGACGAGGCCTCGGCGCGCTCGCCCTGGCTGGAGCCGTGGCGCGAGCTTGGCCGCACCATCGCCTTCAATGCCGAGCATCTCTTCGTCAGCCGCCGGCTGGTCAGGGTGCTGAAGGGCAAGGGCCGGCTTGCCGTCTATCTGCCCGACGACGTCGAGCCCGATGTGAAGTCATTCCGCCTCTTCCGTGCCGTCACCCGCATTGCCATGCAGGCCGACGCCGCCATAGTGCCGATCTTCGTCGCCGGCGCGCGCGACCTGCCGGTGTCCTTGACGCCAAAGGACCGGGCACCCCACCACTGGTTCCCACAACTGTCGATCAGCGTGCTGGAGCCGATGACGATTGCCGAACTGGTGGCGCGCAATCCCGACCAGGCTTCCAACACCAATGCGCTGTTTGACCGTATCGCCGAGGCCAGACTTTATGGCAGCAACCTCGATCGCGGCCTATTCCTGGCCATGCGCGATTCAGCCGATCGCACCGGCGCCTCGCATCCGATCATCGAGGACGTGATCAGCGGCTCGCTCAGCTATCGAAAAATGTTCATCGGCGCGCGCGTGCTCGGCCGCCGTTTCGAGGCGACGACCGCGCCCGGCGAAGCGGTCGGGGTGTTGCTGCCCAACGCCAATGGCGTGGTGCTGTCCTTTGTCGGCCTGCTATCAGCCGGCCGGGTAGCGGCGTTGATCAACTACACCGCCGGGCCGGCGAGCGTCACCGCCGCGGTGCGCACGGCAGTGATCCGAACGGTGATTTCCTCCCACGCGTTCGTCGAGAAGGCCGGGCTTGCCGACATCATTGCCGCGGTCGAGGCCGGCGGCGCCAAAATGCTGTGGCTGGAGGATGTACGCGCAAGCGTCACCGCGCTGGAAAAGCTCACAGCCGCCGTGCTGTGGCGGTTCCCGCTGCAACGGCAGGACCCCGCCAAGCCGGCGGTGGTCCTGTTCACCTCAGGCTCGGAAGGCACGCCCAAGGCCGTGGTGCTGTCGCACCGCAATCTCCACGCCAATGCCATGCAGGCCGAGGCGCGCATCACGATTTCGCCGTCCGACATCCTGCTCAACGTGCTGCCGGTTTTTCACTCTTTCGGCCTGACCGGCGGCACCATCCTGCCTTTGGTGACCGGGGTAAAGCTGTTCCTCTACCCCTCGCCGCTGCACTACAAGATCATCCCGGAGATCGCGCGCAAGGTAAAGCCGACCATCATGTTCGGCACCGACACTTTCCTCGCCAATTATGCCCGCACCGCCAAGGACGGCGATTTCTCCAGCCTGCGTTTTGTCGTCGCCGGCGCCGAGGCGGTGAAGCCGGAGACGCGGCGCGTCTACCGCGAGCGCTTCGATGCCTCGATCATCGAGGGTTTCGGGCTGACAGAGGCAGCTCCCGTGGTTGCCGTCAACACCGCCATCCATGGCCGCGATGGCACGGTCGGGCGGCCGTTGCCGGCGATACGCATGAAGCTGGAACCGGTCGAGGGCATCGAAGACGCCGGCAGGCTGTGGCTCGACGGGCCGAATTTGATGATGGGCTACATGACGGCGGACCGCCCCGGCGAATTGCAGCCGCTGGACGGCTGGCATGACACCGGCGACATCGTCTCGGTCGACCGCGAGGGCTTCATCACCATTCGCGGCCGGGCCAAACGCTTCGCCAAGATCGCCGGTGAGATGGTGTCGCTCGGCGCAGTCGAGATGCTGGTGCAGTCGCTGTGGCCGGAAGAGCGCCACGCCGCGGTTGCAGTGCCCGACAAGAGGCGCGGCGAGCGCATCGTGCTGGTCACCACCGCCGACGACGCCGATCCGGAAGAGCTGCGCAAGTTCGGCAAGCAGGCGGGTGCGGCCGAGCTGATGGTGCCCAACGACATCGTCAAGGTCGAGGAGATTCCGGTGCTGGGCTCCGGCAAGACCGACTACGTCTCGACGCGAAAGTTGGCAATCGAAAAGCTGGGGCTGGGCGTGGCGGCGTAATCTCCCCCCGCGAGGGGGAGATGGCCGGCAGGCCAGAGGGGGTCGCATCGCGTGAAGCGCTAACCTTCTCTTCGCTGCAAACGAGGTCGCGTCCGGATGTGCCGACCCCCTCTGTCGCCTTCGGCGACATCTCCCCTCAAGGGGGGAGATCAGTGCTTACCCGATATCCGAAGGCGGCACCTTTTCGCCCTCGCGCTTGGCGCGCTTGGAATAGGCGCGCACGCTGAAGGGCAGGAAGATGAGATAGCCGGCGACCGAGGCGGTCAGCGTGTACCAGGGATACGTCATCAACAGCAGCACGTAGAGCACCACCGCGAGGATGATCGGCAGCACCTTGTCGCCCGGCACTTTCAGGCTTTTGCCGGAATAGACCGGCAGCCGGCTGACCAGCAGGAAGGCGACCAGGATGGTGAAGCCGCTGGCGACGAAGGCGGCGGTACGGCTGGGCTCAACGCCAACGCGCAGGAACGACAGATAGAGCGGCAGCATAACCAGAACGGCGCCCGCCGGCGCCGGCACGCCGACGAAATATTCGCTCTGCCAGATCGGGCGATCATTGTCCTCGTCGAGAACGTTGAAGCGCGCGAGCCTTAAGCCGCAGGCGATGGCGAACAGCAGCACCGCGATCCAGCCCGGCGATCCCGCGCGGTCGAGCAGGAAGGCGTAGAGCACTAGCGCCGGCGCGACACCGAAATTGACGATGTCGGCCAGCGAATCCATCTGCGCGCCGAATTTGGATGTCGCCTTCAGCATGCGCGCCAGGCGGCCGTCTATGCCGTCGAGGAAAGCGGCGAGCAGCACCATCACCACTGCCGGCTCGAAACGGCCCTCGAAGCCGAAGCGGATGCCGGACAGGCCTGCGCAAATGGCAAGCACGGTGACCAGATTGGGCAGCACCATGCGCATCGGGATTTCGCGGATGCGCGGGCCGCCGCTGCCGTGTGCCTCGAATTTCTTGAACGGCGCGCCCACCGCTTACGAAATCCTGACGAGCGGGGTTGCGGCGATGCCGCCGAATTCGGCAAGCACGGTTTCGCCGCCGACAGCCGTCTGGCCGACGGCAACGCGCGGCACGGCGGTCGAAGGCAGGAAGACGTCGACACGCGAGCCGAAACGGATCAGCCCAAAACGTTCGCCGATGGCAATCGAGCCGCCGGTCTCGGCCCAGCAGACGATGCGGCGCGCCACCAGGCCGGCGATCTGTACGGCGGCAACGGTGCCGTTGGGGCTGTCGATGACCAACCCGTTGCGCTCGTTCTCCGAGCTTGCCTTGTCCAGTTCGGCATTGAGGAATTTGCCTGGCCGGTGCTCGATCTTGGAAATGCGGCCGCGCACGGGGGCGCGGTTCACATGGCAGGAAAAGACGTTCATGAACACCGAGATGCGGGTCATTTCGGTGTTTCCGAAGCCGAGCTCGCGCGGCGGCACCGCCGGCCCGACCGCCGAGATGATGCCGTCGGCCGGACTGACCACCAACCGGTCGTCGACCGGCGTGACGCGCTCGGGATCGCGGAAGAAATACACGCACCAGGCGGTCAGGATCAGGCCGATCCAGAACAGCACCGAGGAGAAATAGCCGAGGAACAGCGTGCCCGCGCCAAAGGCGGCGATGAACGGATAGCCCTCGCGATGGATCGGAACGAAGGCATTCTTGACCGAGTCGACGAGGCTCATCGGATGGGGCTCATAGGATGGGGGCGGTCCCTGTTTCAGGTCCGGCCTCAATACCGGAAAGGCTCCGTCGTCGCAACGCAACATTGGGCAAGGCTGCATTGGCCGCGGCCGGCAGGAGCGGCGACGTCCTTGCCTGTCGGCGGCTTTGCCGCCAGAATTCAAGCCACCGCTGGCTCAGTGCGCGGCGAAAAGGCCGACCATCCATGATGCCGAAATCAGGGAAACCGCACCTTACAGTCTTCCGATTGGCGTTCATCGGCGGTGTTCTGAGCGCATTGCTGGCTGCCGATGGCAACGCAATGGCGCAAGGCAAGCCATCCTTCGACTGCGCCAAGGCCGCCAGTGTCGCGGAAAAGGCAATCTGCGCCAATCCGGCCCTGGCGCAGGCCGATGCCGATATAGCGAAGAATTATGCCGCGCTGCTGAAGACGCTCGATGCTCCTGCCGGCAAGGCGCTGCGGGACGACCAGGCCGATTTCATCGTGTATCGCGACCAGATCGCCGGCTTCAACGAGAACACGCCCAAGGAGCAGCAGACTTTCGATCTCGGCGAATTCCTGCGCGACCGAGCGGCTTTCCTGGCCGGCACCCGCAAGCCGGCGGACGCCAGTCTCATCGGCAGATGGAGCAGCGTGCGTGGAAGCGTCGACATCAAGGCTGTTGGCGGAGCCAAGGTCGAGATTTCGGAAGACGTGGTCATCAATCCCGTCTCAGGAAGCGGGTCGTGCGAGATCGACGGCACCGTCGCAAACCGCAAGGTCTTGCGACTTGAGGATACCGACGACAACGACCAACCGACCGGGTTTGTCGTCACTTTCCGACGCAACGGCGATGCGCTCGTCGTCGAGCAGAGCGGCACCGGCAAAGACGACAGATCCGAGCCGCCATCATGCGGCGCCAACGGTCATGCGGACGGCACATTCTTCCTGAGCGAAAAACCGTAAACCTGCTGTCGGGGAACCAGCGCCTCGCCCGTCCTTGGTGAGACGGCGCCAATCATGGTCCTCATTACGGCGCTCAACAAGGAGTTTCCCCAAATGCAGAACCAAACGCGTCTCGTTACCGCCGGCCTCGCTTTCGGGGAGTCGCCGCGCTGGCATGATGGACGGCTGTGGGTCTGCAACTGGGGAACTGGCGAGATCGTCGCGGTGGATGAGGACGGCAAGAGCGAGGTGATGCTCACCGTGCCGGCGATCCTGCCTTATTCCATCGACTGGTTGCCGGATGGCCGGCTGCTCATCATATCTGGCCGCGAAGGGCTGCTGTTGCGACAAGAGGCGGATGGCAGGCTTGCCACCCATGCCGACCTTCGATCGCTGTCGAACAGCCCGTGGAACGAGATCGTCGTCGACGGGCGCGGCAACATCTATGTCAACGGCGGCGGGCCGGCGCCGGCACCGGGAGAGCATTTCGGGCCGGGCACCATCGTGCTGATCACGCCGGACGGCTCGGTCCGGCAAGTGGCCGAGAACATCGCCTTCGCCAATGGCATGGCGGTGACGCCGGACAACAGGACACTGATCATCGCGGAATCGCATGCCAACCGGCTGACCGCTTTCGACGTCGCTGCCGATGGCAGCCTTGCCAACCGCCGTGTCTGGGCCGATCTCGATGGGTTTCCCGACGGCATCTGCCTCGATGCCGAAGGTGCTGCCTGGTATGCGGATGTTCCCAACAAGCGTTGCGTGCGGGTGCGCGAAGGTGGCGAGGTGCTGGAGACGATCGATGTCGATCGCGGCTGTTTTGCCTGCATGCTCGGCGGCCCGGATGGCAAAACGCTGTTCATCACCGCCGCCGAATGGCGCGGCTTCGAGCATATGGTCAGTGACGCCCGCACCGGTCAGGTGCTGAGCGCCGAAGCGCCAGCACCTGGAGTCGGCTGGCCGTCTTAGAGCGGTTCAGTTTTCTGAACCGCTCTAATTTGTCTTTGCGCAATTCCGGACGGAAAACCGCTTGCGCACTTTTCCTGGAATTGCTCCTACATCTCAGGCAAGCGCTGATAGTTGGCGATGTCGGCCTTCACCCCCAGCCGGGCGATCGTCTCCTGCGGGTTGAAGCCCGCCCGCTCATGGGCCGCCTTGACGATCGGCACGACATTGTCGACGGCCGCCTGGTTTTCCCATTCGACAATGGTGACGAGGTTGAATTCGCCCGGCCCCGAGAATTGCTCGAGCACGAAGTCCTGCACGAAGCCTTGTTGCACGCGCAGTAATTCATGCGTCGCCCTGACCTTGCGAAGGATTTCTTCGCGCGCCTCGGCGGGGACGACGAACTTGTCGACCCTGAACACGGCTTCACCGGCAAACTGTTGATTGAGTTGATCCATTTCAATTGTCTCCGTTCTTGAACGACTTGGGTTCGGTGGCTCAGGAACGGGTTTGCGATCTCAACTTAGGTTGAGGTCAAGGGGAGATTTTCGGTGATGCCGCAAATCTCCCCCCTTGAGGGGGAGATGGCCGGCAGGCCAGAGGGGGGTCGGTTCGACGGGACGCGACGTTCTTGCGGCCGATGAAGGTTAGCATTCCACGCGCGGCGACCCCCTCTGTCGCCTTCGGCGACATCTCCCCTTCAAGGGGGGAGATTACCTGCGCCTAGTTCACCTCCGAAGTGCGCCTCCGCACGATCACACCCAACTCGTCGCTCTCGCGCGCAATGCGCAGGCGCTCCTCGGCTTCCGTCGCCTCGCGCTGGCGGTCCCACATCGAGGCGTAGAGGCCGTGTTGGCGCATCAGCTCGGCATGGGTGCCGCGTTCGGCGATCTGGCCGTCCTTGAGCACGATGATCTCGTCGGCGGTGATCACCGTCGACAGGCGGTGGGCAATCACAATGGTGGTGCGCCCCTTGCTGACCAGGTCGAGCGCCGCCTGGATTTCCTGTTCGGTGTGGCTGTCCAGCGCCGAGGTCGCCTCGTCGAGCATCAGGATCGGCGGCGCCTTCAAAATGGTGCGGGCGATCGCCACACGCTGCTTTTCGCCGCCCGACAGTTTTAGCCCGCGCTCGCCGACCATCGAGCGGTAACCTTCCGGCAGGCGTTGGATGAACGGACCGATCTGGGCAAGCTCGGCCGCCTTCTGGACGTCCTCCTCGCTGGCGCCGACGCGGCCATAGCGGATGTTGTAGGCAATGGTGTCGTTGAACAGCACGGTGTCTTGCGGCACCATACCGATCGCGCCGCGCAGGCTCTGCTGCGTCACATCACGGACATCCTGGCCGTCGATCAGCACCTGGCCGCCCTGAACGTCGTAGAAGCGGAACAAAAGCCTGGAGATGGTCGACTTGCCGGCACCGGACGGGCCGACAATGGCCACCGTCTTGCCGGCCGGCACTTCGAAGGAGACGCCCTTCAGGATCTTGCGGGTTGGATCATAGGCAAAGTGCACGTCGCGGAACTCGACCTTGCCGGCCGAGACGGCGAGCGGCCTGGCATCGGGCTTGTCGGTAATTTCCTGCGGCACGTCTAGCAAGTCGAACATCTGCTCGATGTCGGTCAGCCCTTGGCGGATTTCGCGGTAGATGAAGCCGATGAAATTCAGCGGCACCGACAGCTGGACCAACATGGCATTGATGAAGACGAAATCGCCAACGCTCTGCGTACCGGCCTGCACCTCGAGCGCCGACATGCACATGACGATGACGGTGCCGAGACCGAAGATAATGCCCTGGCCGAAGTTCAGCCAGCCGAGCGAGGTCCAGATCCTGGTCGCCGCCATCTCATAGCGCGCCATCGAACGGTCGAAGCGCTCGGCCTCCATACTCTCGTTGTTGAAGTATTTGACGGTCTCGAAATTGAGCAGCGAGTCGATCGCCTTGGTGTTGGCGTCGGTGTCACTGTCGTTCATGTCGCGGCGGATCGAGATGCGCCAGTCGCTGGCGCGGACCGTGAACCAGACGTAGAGCCAGACGGTGAGCGCCACCACGGCCACATATTTCCAGCCATAGGTGTAGGCGAAGATGCCGGTGGTCAGCGCGAATTCGAGGATGGTCGGCGCCGTGTTGAGCATGATGAAGCGAACGATCGTCTCGATGCCCTTGGTGCCGCGCTCGATGATGCGCGACAGGCCGCCGGTGCGGCGCTCAAGGTGAAAGCGCAGCGACAGCTGGTGCATGTGGACGAAGGTGCGGAAAGCGAGCTGGCGCACCGCATATTGGCCGACGCGGGCAAACAGCGCGTCGCGCAGCTGGTTGAAGCCGAGCTGCACCAGCCGCACGACATTGTAGGCGACGACCAGCATGACCGGCGCCAGCAGGAAGGACGGCAACGGTGGCGGCGATTTGGCGTCGCCGGCCAGTGCATCGGTCGCCCATTTGAAGAAATACGGACCGGCAACCAGCGTCAGCTTGGCAACGACCAGAAGCAGCGTCGCCCAGGTGACGCGTGCCCTCAGATCGGAGCGATCGGCCGGCCACATATACGGCCACAGATTGCGCAAGGTGCTGAAGGTCGAGCTATCGGAAACGGTTTTTTCTGCCACTTGTCTTGCCTTTAGGGTGGGAGTTCAGCGGCCGGAGCAGCAGGAATTGATGAGCGCGGTCAGCGATGCGGAAACGTCTGCCAGCGCTGCGCGGTCGACCTCATAGCGCGAGCGCTGGCGGTCGGGCTGGAAGCGGACCAAGCCGGCCTCGACCAAGATCTTCAGATGCTGGGAAACGGTGGACTGCGCGAGGTCGAGATGATCGACCACCTCGCGGCAGCAGCAGGAATTGCTGGCCGACAAATGTTTCAGGATCTCGATGCGCGCCGGGTGTGAGAGTGCTGCAAAGCGAGCGGCAACCGCGTGGCTTTCGGGCGGTGCGCGGTTTGCGTGGTCTGGTTCGGCCAGAGAGTCAGTCATCGTTCATCGGCGATAGACGATGAACGGATGGGAGGCAAGCTAACCCGATGGATAGCAGCGACCAATCTCCCCCCTTGAGGGGGAGATGTCGCCGAAGGCGACAGAGGGGGGGCCGTGCGACCGGGCGCGACGTCGTTTGGAAAGAAGAGAAGGCCGGCGCTCTATGCGCGGCGACCCCCTCTGGCCTGCCGGCCATCTCCCCCTCAAGGGGGGAGATTAGGCGCACAAACGCCTCGCCTACTGCGCCTTCACCGGCGCCGTCGTCGCTTGCTCGCCCATCGCCTTGAGGTCGGCGGCTTCGCCTTCCTTCGACTTTTCCGGGACCTTGAACACCTGCCCTGGCCAGATGCGGTCGGGATTGCTGATCTGGTCCTGGTTGGCGAGATAGATGGTCGAGTAGCGCACGCCATGACCATAGACCCGCCGCGAAATCCGCCACAGCGTGTCGTTGCGGCGGATGATGACGGCGCCGTCGGCATGTTCGAGTTTCGGCGCCACCGTCTCGGGCACGTCGGGCGTCGCGGCCGCGACCACGGCCGGAGCCTCGGTAGCGGGCGCTGCCGGCACCGCCGGTGCCTCGGCAACCGCCGGGGCTGGCGCTTCGGCCGCAGGCGCGACAGGAGCCGGTGCGGCCGGCGCTTCGGCAGCAGCCGGTGCGGCCGGCTTCGGTTCAGCCGGCTTTGCCTCGGCCGGCTTGGTCCCTGCGGGCGCCACGGCGGCGACCGCTTCGCCCGGTTCGCGCTCGAACGGCACGGCGGCGCGGGCCACCACCTTCACGCCGTCGGCATCGAGACCGTCGACATGGATGGTGTAACTGCCGACCGGGATGTCGCGCGTCGCCTCGACCAGGAAATGGCCGTCCGGCGACGTCACCGCGTCGCCGAGCAGGATATCGTTGGCGTAGGCGCGCACCTTGCGGCCGGCGTCTGCCAGACCGGCAACAAAGATCTTGTTGCCGTCGATCTCGACCGCCTCGACGACGATCTTGGGTTCGGCCACCGCCGCAGCCGGCGGTGTCGCCGGAGCCGGAGCGGCCGGCGCAGTTTCGGCCGGGGCGGCAGGTGCCTCAGCAGCGGGAGCAGCGGCCTGATCGCCGGCAGCCGGTGCCGCAGGCTTGGTCTCAGGCGCGGGAACAGTCAACAGCTCGGCCGGCTTGCCCGGCTCCTCGACCATCGCCAGCACCTGGCCGGCGGCATCCTTGGGAACCGAAACGACGGCGGTCTGCACCGAAGGCGTAACGACATCGCCGGCTGTCGAGCGCAGCGCAATCGTATAGTCGCCGGGCTTGAGCGGATCGTCGAGAACGATGACAAAGGCGCCGTCCGGGCCGGCGATCGTCGAGCCGAGCACTGTCGAGCCGTTGAGGATCTCGACCTTGGAATTGGGCGCGGCATTGCCGGCAACGACGATCGAGCCGTTGCTTTCGACGCGCACGACATCGAAGCTCGGCACAACCGGGCCGACCGCAGCCGGTGCTGTCGCGGGAGCCGTTGCGTCGGCAGGCGCCGGTGCCGGCACAGCCTTGGCATCGGTGGGGGCGGCAGGCGCCGGCGGCAGCCTTCCCTCGGTCCCTGAATCGGCCGGCTTGTCAGCCGGCGGCGCCAGCGACGCAATCTCCGCCGGAGGCGTGGGATTGAGATACGGGTCGAGTGCGCCCGATACATAGGCGGTCCCGATGACCGCGACGGTCCCACCCGCCGCGAACAGAAACGCCTTCAAAGGATTAACAGCCATATTTCCCCTGCCCCTTAGCCACCTAACGCCGGTCTAGCGTGTTTTGCCGGAACCGACAAGAAAAAGCCCGGGCTTGTCAGCCTATGGGGCTTGACCCCGCATTCAGACCCAATCACCAATCACGCATGAACACGATTCGATCCGTCTGCGTCTACTGCGGCTCGTCTCCGGGCCGCGATGAAATCTACGCCAAGGCCGGGCACCTGCTTGGCCGCTCGCTCGCCAAGTCCGGCCTGCGATTGGTCTATGGTGGCGGCACCAAAGGCATTATGGGCGCCGTCGCCGAAGGCGCGCTCAAGGCCGGCGGCAAGGTAACGGGCATCATTCCGCGCTTCCTCATCAACAAGGAGGCGACCGAAACCGCGCTTGACCGGCTCGACGAGTTGGTGATCACCGACAACATGCACGAGCGCAAGCACAAGATGTTCGAAAAATCCGACGCCTTTGTGGCGCTGCCGGGCGGCATCGGCACGGTCGAGGAGATCGTCGAGGTCATGACCTGGGGCCAGCTTGGCCATCACCGCAAGCCGATCGTCTTCGCCAACGTCAAAGGGTTCTGGAATCCGATGCTGGCGCTGATCGACCATATGTCGAGCGAAGGCTTCATTCACACCGCCCAGCGGGTCAAACCATTGGTGATCGAAGACCCCGAAGCCATCGTCGCCGCCATCATGGTGGCGGGCTCGTCGGTCGATGCGCCGACGGAAGGCGTGCAGTCGGTGATTGATAAGATGTGAATAGCCGCGGCGATATTCCGGGCAGCGGCATGATGTTCGAAGCCGGCAGCGACGCCGACGTGCGCGGCCACCTCGCCACTCTGCCGCTGATCAAGGCGGGCATGATGGACATCGCCGCGATCGTGCCGCTTGCGCCCTATCCCGGATTTGGGCCCAAGCGCTGATCCTCACGGCGAACACGACGGACTGTGATCGCCCTGTCAAGAATCTGTCACACGGATCCCGGTTCACCCGTGATAGGAATGGCGCGCCGGCATCCGCGCGTCGGCGTAGTCGAAATCTGGATCTGGCGAGGCGAGCCGTGAACATCGCTCTCAACGCGGAAGGCACTCCCCTGTCGCCTTACCTGCCCGACGAGCACGGGCTGTTCTTCATCTATCATTTCACCGCTGAGGGCCTGCGCACCAAGGACGCGGCTGCGGCTGCCTGGACATGGCGCAGCTACCAGCTGTCCGACCTGCGCGCCCGCCGCGAGATCGCCGCCGAGGCGGCGCTGCCGGCGCCAGTGCGCGAAGCCTTCCTCGGCGCCAGCCAGGGCTGCCACATCGATCTCGAGGATGACTGGCTCTATGGCGATCTGCCGGACCTGCGCCACGACTATTCGGCGGAGGCACGCGGGCTCGGCCATTTTCGCTTTGCCCTCAATGAAAAAATGCTGATCGGCGCGCGCAAGCAACCACTGGAATCGGTCGATCTCATCCGCAAGGCGGTGGAGAGCGGCTCGCGCAAATTCCGCGCCCCTGCCGACCTGATCGAGGCGGTCATGGGCCAGTCGCTCGACGGCATGGCGGCCGAGCTTCACGGCCTTGGCGATACGCTTGACGGCATCGAGGACCGCATCGTGCGCGACGCCTGGCACAGCGAGCGGCAGTCACTGGTCGAGGCGCGCCGTCAGCTGGTGGTCATCCATCGGCAGATGGCGACACTCACAAACCTGTTCCGCCATCTCGACCATTCGCATCGCAACGAGCTGCCTGACCCGATCAACGACATGGCGACAAGGCTCTCGCACCGAGCGCACACGCTCTATCACGACGGCGAGCAGCTGCAGGCGCGCACAAGGCTGTTGCAGGACGAGTTGATGGCCAAGCTGACGATGCAGTCGAACCAGCTGCTCTATGTGCTGTCCGTAATGACGGCGGTGCTGTTGCCGATGACCATCATTTCAGGCCTCTTCGGCATGAATGTCGGCGGCCTGCCGCTGGTCAACACGCCGATGGGGTTCTGGGTGGTGTCGGCGGTTTCGATCGTGATCGCGGCGGCGACCTACCTGTTCGTCCGGCGGCTCGGGCGGATGTAGCGCCCAGCAGAGGGTCACGCCGTCGCTCGAAGATCCTCTATGACGGTGCCGGCGGCAGCGACCTCCGCCTCATGGTCCGGTTCACGCCAGGTCTCCGCGAGCCCCGCCGCATACCATTCCTGCATCGCCGGCAGGCCAAGCAATTGCGCGGGATAGGCGGCAGCTGCCCCTTCGAACGAGAGCCCATAAGACTGCACGCGGAACGCCACCGGAGCAAAGAAGGCATCGACGGCGGTGAAATGGCCGCCGGCAAGAAACGGTCCGCCAAAACGGGCGAGGCCATCGTTCCACAGATCGCCGAGGCGGAAGAGATCCTGCTTCAGCGCGTCAGACATAGGAAACGGCTTTACCCGCAAGCCGCAATTCATCGGGCACGCACCGCGCAAGGCGGTGAAGCCCGAATGCATTTCGGCGGCGGCCGAACGTGCCCAGGCGCGTGCCTTGGCCTCGACCGGCCACACACCGTGGTGGCGCTCGGCGAGATACTCCGCAATAGCCAGCGAATCCCAGACAGCCCAGCCGTCATCGACCAGGCAGGGAACGCGGCCACTGGGTGAAAACGACCGGTAGAGATCAAAGCTGGGCCCGGTCGGGAATGGCGTCAACCGCTCCTCGAACGGGATGTCGAGGGTCCGCATCAGAACCCATGGCCGCAGCGACCACGACGAATAGTTCTTGTTGGCGATGTGCAGCACGTACATCGAAGGAGATCCTATTTCGCGACCAGCGCCACGGGGCGGATTTCACGGCCACGGAACATCGACCAGGAATACATCGCCAACGCCGCCCAGATCAGCGCGAAGGCAATCGCCTGCGTGGCGCCGAACGGTTCGTCGAAGATCAGCACCGCGATCAGGAACACCATGGTCGGCGCGATATATTGCATGATGCCGATGGTGGAGAGGCGCAGAAGCTTGGCGCCGAAGGCGAACAGAAGCAGCGGCACGGCGGTGACCGGTCCGCAGCCGATGAGCAATGCCGTGTCGGTGCCGTTGCTGGAGATGAAATGATCCTGGCCGTTGGCGATCAGGAAGACGATGTAGCCAAGCGCCGGCACCGACAGCAAAAGGATTTCGAGCAGAAAGCCCTGGCTCGGACCGATCGGCAGCGTCTTGCGGAAGAAGCCGTAGGCGGCGAACGAAAACGCCAGCGCCAACGACACCCAGGGCAATTTTCCGGCATCGACGGTCAGCACCGCAACGGCGATCACAGCCAGTACCACGGCCGCGATCTGCAGCTTGTCGAGCCGTTCGCCGAGCAGCAGCGCGCCGACGACGATGCTCACCAGCGGATTGATGTAGTAGCCGAGCGCGGTCTCGACGGTACGGTCGACCGAGATCGCCCAGACATAGATGCCCCAGTTGACGGAAATCAGCGCCGCCGTCAGCGCCGCCATGGCGATGCTGCGCGGCGAGCGGATGGCGGCCTTGAAATCGGCGGTGCGGCCGGCCCAGACCAGCACTGCCGCCGCGATCGGTACCGACCAGACGATGCGGTGGGCGATCACCTCGATCAGCGGCAGATGTGCGACGGCCTTCATGTAGAAAGGCAACAGCCCCCACAAGAGATAGGCGCCCAGCGCCAGCAGAAAGCCGCGGCGGGCTTTGGAGTCGGCATCGAGGGCGAGTGCGTCGGTGGCCATGGCGCAACGCTATGGATCAACGGCTCGGCCAAAACCATCGCAAAGTTGTGATGGATCAATGGACTTTTGCTGATGGTTCAAGGGGTGCCTCACAGGCTGTGCCTCGACAACGACGTCTGGTCAGCACACTAGGCACGTTTCTCGACAAGCTCGAAGAACAGCCGGTCCGGCGCCCATTCATCATGCCTGAAGCTCGTCAATTCCGCCGCCAGATCAAGAGGAATGTCGAAAACATAGTCGACGTCATCTTCCTCGTCCTGCTTTGAAAAGGCTTGTTGTCTCAGAGTTTCAAAAGAGGCCGAAAGATCGCCTGTGGCGTGGAGGTCCCTGACATTCTGGTCACCGCTATGCCCAACCTTCCAGACACTTCTTCCATCACGCCACAGTTCGGCGTGCGAGAACATGACATGCTCTTCTATGTGCACGACGACCAATTCTCGTCCTTTCGAAATCGCTGCGAGGAATTGATCAGGAGGTCCCGGAAAGCGGCACTCGTCAAGAATGACAATCGCCCAATTCTCATTGGCATAAGCGTTCATCGGAGCGTCGAAGGCGTCGATTTGATCGCCAACCTCGACTTGAAGCAGCGCCGCAGCTTCTTCTATGCCGAGGCCGCGAAGGCCTAGCCAACTGATAGAAAAGCCCATTGCTCACTCCGCCGCCACCAGCCCCGCCATGTCGCGGTTCTTCATCAGCTTGTAGACGATCGAATCCATCAGCGCCTGGAAGGAGGCGTCGATGATGTTTTCCGACACGCCGACCGTCCACCAGCGGGCGCCGGTGCCGTCATGCGATTCGATCAGGACACGGGTGATGGCCTCGGTGCCGCCATTGAGGATACGCACCTTGAAGTCGGCCAGCTCCAAGTCGGCGATCTCGCCCTGGAACTTGCCGAGATCCTTGCGCAGCGCGATGTCGAGCGCGTTGACCGGGCCGTGGCCTTCGGCGACCGACATCTTCTCCTCGCCCTCGACCATCACCTTGACGATCGCTTCCGACACCGTCTTCAGCTGGCCGTTGGCGTCGAAGCGGCGCTCGACCATGCAGCGGAACGAGGTGACGTTGAAGAACTCCGGCAGGCCGTGCAGCATCTTGCGCGCCAAGAGCTCGAAGGAGGCATCGGCGCCCTCATAGGCGTAGCCCTCCGCCTCGCGCTCCTTGACCACCGAGATCAGCGCATCAAGACGGTGATCGTCCTTTGGCACGTCGATGCCGCGCCGCTTCAGTTCGGCGAGGAAATTGGCTTTCCCGCCCTGGTCGGAGACCATAACGCGGCGGCGGTTGCCGACGGCTTGCGGCTCGACATGCTCATAGGTCGCCGGCTCCTTGGCGAGTGCCGAGGCATGGATGCCGGCCTTGGTGGCGAAGGCCGAGGCGCCGACATAGGGCGCCTGCGCTTCCGGCGCGCGGTTCAAGAGTTCGTCGAAGGCGCGGGACAGCCTGGATATGCCGGTCAGCGCTTCGGCTGAAATACCCGTCTCAAAACGATCAGCGAAGGCCGGCTTCAGCGCCAGCGTCGGCACGATAGAGACCAGATTGGCATTGCCGCAGCGTTCGCCGATGCCGTTCAGCGTGCCCTGGATCTGGCGCACGCCGGCCTCGACGGCGGCCAGAGAATTCGCCACCGCCTGGCCGGTATCGTCATGGGCATGGATGCCGAGATGGTCGCCCGGTATGCCGGCGGCGATCACCTTGTCGACAATGGCGCGCACTTCAGAAGGTTGCGTGCCGCCATTGGTGTCGCACAGCACCACCCAGCGCGCATGGGCGTCATAGGCGGCCTTGGCGCAAGCCAGCGCATAATCCGGATTGGCCTTGAAGCCGTCGAAGAAATGCTCGCAATCGACCAGCGCTTCCTTGCCGGCGGCAACAGCTGCTTCGACCGAAGCCTTGATGGAGTCGAGGTTCTCCTCATTAGTGCAGCCAAGCGCGACGCGGACATGATAGTCCCAGCTCTTGGCGACGAAACAGATGGCGTCGGATTTCGACTGTACCAGCGCCGCCAGGCCCGGATCGTTGGATGCCGATACCCCGGCCCGCTTGGTCATGCCGAAGGCGACGAATTTTGCCTTCGCCGTGCGCTTCTGCTGGAAGAAGGCGGTGTCGGTCGGATTGGCGCCGGGATAGCCGCCTTCGACATAGTCCATGCCGAACTCGTCGAGCAGCTTCGCAATCGCGATCTTGTCCTCGACGGAAAAGTCGATGCCCGGCGTCTGCTGGCCGTCGCGCAATGTGGTGTCGAAGAGATAAAGGCGTTGCTTTGTCATGGCTGCGCGGGTGCGTACGCACCCTCCTCTGGCCCGAAGGCCGATGTCATTTCTTTCCTGCGAACTTGTCCGTTGCCCTGATCAGCTGATCGAGGATCCCCGGTTCCGAATAGGCATGGCCGGCGCCTTCGATCAAATGGAAATCCGCCTTCGGCCAAGCCTTGTGCAGCGCCCAGGCGTAGCGCGCCGGACACGGCATGTCGTAGCGGCCATGGACGATGGTGCCGGGAATGTCCTTCAGTCTGTGCGCGTCGCGCAGCAACTGTCCCTCCTCGAGCCAGCCGGCGTGAACGAAATAGTGGTTCTCGATGCGGGCAAAGGCGATGGCAAAATCGTCCTCGCCGAACTTGTCGCTGGTTTCCGGTTCCGGCAGCAGCGTGATCGTCTCGCCTTCCCACAGGCTCCACGCAAGGGCGGCTTCGAGCTGCGCTTTGCGGTCGGAGCCAACCAGCCGCTTGCGGTAGGCGGCCATCATGTCGCCGCGCTCGGCTTCAGGGATCGGCGCCTGAAAACGCTCCCACTTCTCGGGGAACATTTCCGAGACGCCGAACTGATAATACCATTCGAGTTCGGCGCGGGTCAGCGTGTAGATGCCGCGCACGACAAGCTCGCTGGCGCGATCGGGATGGGTCTCGGCATAGGCGAGCGCCAACGTCGAACCCCAGGAGCCGCCGAACACCAGCCAAGTTTCGAAGCCGCACATTTCGCGCAGGCGTTCGATGTCGGCGACCAGATGCCAGGTGGTGTTGGCGTCGAGCGAGGCGTTGGGGGTCGATTTTCCGCAGCCGCGCTGGTCGAACAGGATGACATCGTAAAGCTTCGGGTCGAACAACTGCCGATGTTTTGGCGAGATGCCTCCGCCGGGACCGCCATGCAGGAACACCGCTGGCTTGGCGCCCTTGGTGCCGGAGCGCTCCCAATAGATCTGGTGACCGTCGCCGACATCGAGCATGCCGGAAGCGAAGGCCTCGATCTCGGGATAAAGGGTGCGAAATTCACTGCTCATTTCATTGCTCATATCTGCAGGCCGTGCGCCGGCCAGTCCGCGGTTTCGTGGTCGGGATGCTGGAAGGAGATGATCTGCTCCTGGCGAGTGTAGAAATCGGGATCCTGATGCACGGGCTGGTCGAAGATCGTCTCCACCCAGGGCAGCCGTACCGCGTAGTTGATCTGGATCTGCGGCGCCAGATCCGAGCGGTCGTCGAACGCGCCGATGGCGATCTCCAGCGCGCCCGGCTGGCGATAGGTCAGCGGCGTTCCGCAACGGGCGCAAAAGCCGCGATCGATGTTGACCGACGACTGGAAGTAGGTTGGCTCCTCGCGCACCCATTCGACACCGTCCTTGGGCACCGTCACCAGCGCACCGAAGAAAGAGCCGAACTGTTTCTGGCACATGCGACAATGGCAGATGGAGGCACGGCCGAGCTTGCCCTTGATGCGGAAGCGCACGGCGCCGCACTGGCAGCCGCCGGTTCTGATATCATCGGTCATGGTCTTTCCTCTGGCGGCCATTGTTCGGTGTCGTGGTCGGGATGCTGGTAGGAGACGAGTTCGGCGAGATAAGGCGCCGATGACATGTCGGCCATCGTGTCCTCGCCGGGCAGTTGCGGGATGGTGTCGACATAGGGCAGCTTTGCCTCCGTGCCCCACTGGATCAGCGGCACGATTTCGGCCGGATTGTCGAACGCCCCAATGGCGAGCCCGACGCCATCAGGCGCGGTAAAGGTCAGCGGCGTGCCGCAATTGGCGCAGAAGCCACGATCGACATGGCTGGACGAGGCGAAATATTTCGGCTCGCCGCGCGTCCAGTCGAGCTTGGCGCCACGCACCGAAACCAGCGGCGCGTAGAAGGACCCGAACGCTTTCTGGCACATGCGGCAATGGCAGATCGAGGCATCGCCCAGCGCGCCCTCGACGCGGAAGCGCACCGCGCCGCATTGGCAACCGCCGGTGTAGATGGGCCGGTTGTCGAGGCTCATCGCGTCTCACTCCGTTTCATATTCATTCCGGGGCATGGCAGACGGCCTCGACATTGTTGCCGTCGGGATCGAAGACGAAGGCGCCATAATAGTGCGGGTGATAATGCGGCCGCAGGCCCGGCCCGCCATTGTCCTTGCCGCCGGCGGCAAGGGCGGCGGCATGGAACGCATCGAC
The DNA here is from genome assembly GCF_007003975.1 of Mesorhizobium sp. WSM4306. Taxonomy (GTDB): domain Bacteria; phylum Pseudomonadota; class Alphaproteobacteria; order Rhizobiales; family Rhizobiaceae; genus Mesorhizobium. The sequence continues at coordinate 44,839 of NZ_VFTC01000012.1, read as the reverse complement.
CTCAGCGCGGCTGCGCGCGGTGAAGGCGACATGCTGATGGGTCCTCGGCTCATCGTTGCTGGCCTGCAACCAGAACACCGGCCGGTCGCGGCCATAGCCACCGACCTTGGTGCCGCCGGTATATTCCAGCGGCACCATGTAGATCAGCGAGGCGCCTAGCGGCGCCATCGCCTGGTCGTAAAAGGCCTTCGAAGCGTCGAAATCGGCGACGTTGATGCCGAGATGGTCGATCATCTTTTTACCTCCCAGGTGGTGATTCTTTCGCCCGTGACGGGGTCCTTGCCGTCTTTCAACTGCACGCCTTGCGCCAAAAGCTCGTCCCGGATGCGGTCGGCTTCGGCCCAGTTTTTCGCGGCGATCAGTTCCAGGCGCTTGGCGATCGCCCTGGCGACCGCGGCCTCATCGACCTTGGCTGCACCGACATCGAAGCCGAGGAACAGCAGCGAGGCCTTCAGCGAAGCGGCAGCTTCGTTGCCGTCCGCGGCCTCGCCGGCAAGCTGCGTCAGTTGCTGGAAGGCGGCGTAGGTGGCGAGGTCGTCCGACAGCGCTGCCACGACTTCCGCCGGCACTTGCCCTGCGGCCGGGGCGAGATCGGCTGCGCGTTTCCATTTGCGCAGCGTGTTCTCGGCCTCCTCCAGCTTACGGACCGAAAAATCGATCGGCTCGCGATAATGCGTCATCAGCATCGCCAGCCGCAGCACCTCGCCCGGCCATTTGCGGCCGCCGAATGTGTCGGTCTCCAGCAGTTCGGCGATGGCGTAGAAATTGCCGAGGCTCTTCGACATCTTCTGGCCCTCGACCTGCAGGAAGCCATTGTGCATCCAGACATTGGCCATGACGTCGGTGCCGTGCGCGCAGCGCGACTGGGCAATCTCGTTCTCATGGTGGGGGAAGATCAGGTCGAGGCCGCCACCATGGATGTCGAAGACGTCGCCGAGATAGGCGGCCGACATGGCCGAGCACTCGATGTGCCAGCCCGGACGGCCCCTGCCCCACGGGCTGTCCCAGCCGGGCTCTTCCGGCGACGACAATTTCCACAAAACGAAATCGCCGGGGTTCTTCTTGTGCGCATCGACGGCGATGCGGGCGCCGGCCTGCTGCTCGTCGAGATTGCGCTTCGACAATTCGCCGTAATCCGGCATCGAGGCGGTGTCGAACAATACCTCACCGGCGGCGACATAGGCATGGCCGCGCTCGATCAGGCGCTCGATCAGGGTGATCATGTCGGCCTTGCCGTCGGCGCGCTGCGCGACGAACTCGGTGGCGCGCGGCTCGACCGTCGGCGGCAAGCAGCCGAGGGCCGCGACATCCTTGTGATACTGGTCGGCCGTCTTTTCCGTGACGCGGCGGATCGCCTCGTTGAGCGTCAGTTTTCCCGACGCGATCTCGGCGCCGAAATCGCGCAGCGCACGGGCGTTAATCTTGTCGTCGACATCTGTGATGTTGCGCACATACGTGACACCAGCCTTGCCGTAGAGGTGACGCAGCAAACGGAACAGCACGTCGAAGACGATCGCCGGCCGCGCATTGCCGATATGGGCAAAGTCGTAGACGGTCGGGCCGCAGACATACATGCGCACATTCCCAGCGTCGATCGGGACGAACACGTCCTTCGTCCGCGTTAGCGTGTTGTAGAGGCTGAGACCCTTCGATGCGTCAGACATGCGTGCCCTTCCGGTCCGTTACTCTTTGGTTGAGCATGATCTTATCCGAAAACCGGTACCCACTTTTCACTTCGTGGACCTTCGGTTCGGGATCATGCTCTGGGCAGAGCCGTCCTTGCGCCGAGGCACAAATCGGGCTCCAGCCTGCTGGCCGGGGCGTTTGTCCACTCTGGGGAAAGATGAGGCGAAAACGTCCGGACCAGCGTGAGGCTAGCCAATAATGCAAATGCCACAAATGGCGAAAAACGTTTTCATGGGCGGCTTTATCGCCTTGGCCGGTGTTGCCGTCAAGTCGCAACTTCCGGCAAAAGCGCAGCTGGATCACAGGTCATGAGGCACTGAAACATTTTATTAAACATGTCGGCACAGTCATGAAACATTCGCCGGCTAGTTCACCATGGGTCACGATTCGGTCAGATTCGGCCGGCAAACGCAGACACGGAAATGTTACCAGGGAAGAGATTGATGTCACGAACCAAGCAGGAATCGAGCCGCGCCAAGCAACCGGCGCTCGCCAACCACTACCGCGCGATCGGTCCGGCCGCCATCGTCGCCGCCCTTCTCCACACCGCCAAGAAGAAGAAGCCGGCACCGAAAATCACTTCGCCCCGCGCTGCCTGATCAAAGCTCGGGCACCGGCCGCCGCCAAGGCGTACGCCGGCACGGAAGGCTGAGGCGCGCCTGAGCGCGCCTGAAAACAACAGCTCTTCCTAATTGAGCAGGTTCTTCCCGAAGACTGGTTTCTTGGGGTCGTGCTCTAAGTCTTTGTTTGACGCATGTCGTTGTCCCAGAACCGCTGCACACTTCCGGGCGACATGCATTAGAACAGCGTCATTTGACTGTCGTCCGCGCCGGGCTTCTGGCGCCTGACCTTCTCGGGCTCAGGCCCGACGATGCCCCTGGCCTGTATCTCGGGCCCGGTGTTGGCGACCTTGTTGACGAGGTCGGAGACCGGCACAGCCTCGAAGAAATCGGGCTGTGCAGGTCTGAGCAGGTCGGCCACGTCGCGCGGTTCGAGCGTGCGGCAGTCCAGCCAGCGGGCGAAATCCTCAGGCGCGATGACCACCGGCATGCGGTCATGGATATGGGCGATGCCGGCATTGGCGTTGACGGTGAGAATGGCGCCGGTATCCATTTCCGAACCGCCCGGCTCGGCGTAGGTCTCGATCAGCCCGGCAAAGGCGACGAGCCCGCCATTCCTCGGCCGTATCCAGTAGGGCTGGCCCTTCTTGCCGTTGCCCGATTGCTGCCACTCATAAAAGCCGGAGGCCGGAACCAAGCCGCGGCGATGGCGCATGGCGGCTTTGAACGAGGCCTTCTCCGCCGCTCCTTCCGAGCGCGCATTGAACAGCAGCGGAAATTCCCTGGTGTCCTTGACCCAGGCCGGGATCAGACCCCAGCGCACCAGCATCGCCTGGCGATCGGGAAAATTCGAGCCCGGCATGCGCGGCGGCCCTGACAGCGCCATCAGCACCGGCTGCGTCGGCGCGATGTTGTAGCGGGCCGGAAAATCCTCCAGTTCGGCCAGGCCGAGCAAGGCAGCGGTCTGGTCCGGCGTGGCCGTCAGGGCAAAGCGTCCGCACATGGGCTAAGTTCTCTGAATGGTGTCATGCGAAGGTGGCGATGGAACCGGCCTTGCGCAACCGCTAAAGCTCGATGCCGCCAGCCGTCCACAAGGGTCTAACCTCATATAGGCGAATCGCGATCGATGAACGAACAGCGCAAGACACTTCCCGCAGTCTCCGTCGCCGTCGTGCGCGGCAGAACGGTGCTTCTGGTCAAGCGGGCGCGGCCGCCGTCGCAAGGGGTTTATGCCTTTCCCGGCGGCAAGGTCGAGCCCGGCGAAACGCTTGCGCAGGCAGCGGCGCGCGAATTGCTGGAAGAGACCGGGCTGCGGGCGAAAGACTATCGTCCGCTTCGGGACATCCACATCGACGGCAGCGGCGAGAATCACCCGGTCGACTATCTCCTGACGGTGTTCGGCGCTGTCTATGCCGGCGGCGAAGCGACAGCCAGCGACGACGCCGAAACCGCCGCCTTCTACACGCTGAACGACATGACCGACATGCCGCTCGCAGGCGATGTGTTTGAGGTCGCTGAGGAGCTTATGGGCTCAAGCGGTGCCGGTATCTGAACGCAGAGAATCGCCTTGCAGGCGACAAATTGTTTCGTCAGAAAGACTCATGACCCGCGTCGCGCTCTTCTTCGCCGCATGCCTCGCCGCCAGCACGGCTGCCGTGCAGCCGACGCTGGCCGCCGAGTCGCCGTTCGAGCCTGGGCTGATGCGGCTAGCCGAGGTGCTGGGATCGCTGCATTTCCTGCGCAATCTGTGCGGCGAAAAGGGCGACCAGTGGCGCACCGAGATGGAGAAGCTGATCGATTCGGAAAATCCAGATCCCGAGCGGCGCGCCCGCTTCATCGCCAGCTTCAATCGCGGTTACCGTTCCTTCGGCGGCACCTACACGCAGTGCACGCCGTCAGCGACCGAGGCCATCAGCCGCTACATGAAGGAAGGCGAGACGCTGTCGCGTGATATTGCCTCGCGCTACGGCAACTGACGAGCGCCGGACTGCGTTATAGCCAACACCTTTTCGTATACCTCCGCCTTGTATCCACGGCACGTTGATACAATGTTGGTGTTGCACTTTGGCAACAGTATTAACGAAACGTTAGCGCGCGGATGTGGAATTAACTCAAACTGAAGGTTTTCATCCCGCTCACCGGTCTAATCGGCTAAGTTTGAATCGGACCGAACGCTGGCGATGAGGTTTGTCAAATACGATCAAAAAAATGACGTATTTACAAATACTTACTTAGCCCGCGTGGAGATAGGGACAGCCCAAGCCGGATCCGACCCGTCGGATCGACGCTTGAAAAGGGTGGACATCGCGATGGAACATGGCGTCAACGACATCGACGCGCTGGTCAGGGAAGAAAAGCGCCTGACCGCGGTGGAAAGCCATAGCGAGGCCTGGGCGGAAGGTCTGTCGGCCGGCATCGAGCCGGAAATCATCGCCGAGGCAGCACTTGAAACGGCGTTCGGCGAGATGCTGCGCGCCAATGGCGAGACTTCAGCTCTTGCCCTGCTCGACCGCATGCGTGAAAAGGTGATCGCCGGCGCTTTCGAGCCGGAGCGGCTGCGCCACTAGATCTGCCTGCGTCCCTCTGGGCGCAAACCGGCGCTCCGGCGCCTTGATCGGTTCTTTGACGACGGCGCGCCGTTTGGGCATCATGCCTGGCACCTGAAGGAGCTCAGGCCCAAGGAGAGGCAAGCGGTGAATTTTTCGATGTCAGGCCAGCCTCGCGGACTGGTCCTCAGCATCTGGCTTGCCGCTTCCTGCGCCGCGGTTCCGCCGGCACTTGTCCTGACAAGCAGCCCTGCCCACGCGCTGAGCGAGATCAAGCGCGAGGAGCTTCCGGCGCCGGCTGCGCCGCCAGCCAACGGTGAGACGGCGCCATCCGAAAATTCCGTGCCGATGCCCGATCTGCCCGGCACGACGCCGCCAGCGGCCAGCCAGCCGAAATCACCCGCAGAGCCCGAACAAAGCCAGCCGGAAGGGCCGACCGACGATGGCGGCGTGGCCAACCCGCGTGCCGATCCCGATGCGCCGGTGCCTGAAGTCGTCTACGATCTTTCCAAATTGCCGGAGCCGGTCAGGCGCATGCACGACCTGATGGTCGAAGCCTGCGTCAGCGGCGACATCGAGAAGCTGCGGCCCCTGATCGGCACCGGCGAGACCATGACCCAATTGTCACTGGGCGAGATCGAGGGCGACCCGATCGCCTTCCTGAAGGGGCTTTCAGGCGACAAGGAAGGCCAGGAAATCCTCGCCATATTGGAAGAGGTGCTCAATGCCGGCTATGTCCATGTCGACGTCGGCACGCCGCAAGAGCTCTATGTCTGGCCGTATTTCTTCGCCCTGCCTCTGGACAAGCTTGACGCCAAACAGCGGGTCGAACTGTTCAAGATCGTCACCGCCGGCGACTATGACGACATGAAACAGTTCGGCGCCTACATCTTCTACCGCGTCGGCATCACGCCCGCCGGACAATGGACATTCTTCGTCGCCGGGGATTGAGTTTTTGCCGTCAGGCTATATCGGAAGGGCCTCGGAAAACTCCACCGGCCTGCCCTGCCCGGGCGTGACGACCTCGCCTTCCCACATGATGCGGCGGCCGCGCACGACGGCGCCGACCGGCCAGCCGGTGACTAGCTTGCCGTCATAGGGCGTCCAGCCGGCCTTGGAGCCGGCCTGCGCATTGGTGATGGTCTCGCGACGCTTCATGTCGACGATGGTGAAATCGGCGTCGTAGCCGGCGGCGATGCGGCCTTTCCGGGCCATCCCGAAGATGCGCTGCGGGCCGTGGCTGGACAGGTCGACGAAGCGCTGCAGGGTCAGCCGGCCTGAATTGACGTGGTCGAGCATGATCGGCACCAGCGTCTGCACCCCGGTCATCCCCGACGGCGACGCCGGATAGGGCTTTGCCTTCTCGGCCAGCGTGTGCGGGGCGTGGTCGGAGCCGAGCACGTCGACAACGCCTTGCGCAATGCCGTGCCAAACGCCGTCGCGATGGCGCGCCGCCCGCACCGGAGGATTCATCTGGATCAACGTGCCCAGCCGCCCATAGTCGTCGGCCGCGAGCGTCAGATGGTGCGGCGTCGCCTCGCAGGTCGCGACGTCCTTGTGCTGTTCGAGGAAGACGATCTCCTCCGCGGTGGAGATGTGCAGGACATGAATGCGCGCGCGGGTGTTTCGCGCGATGCGGACAAGGCGCTCGGTACAGCGCAAGGCGGCGATCTCATCGCGCCAGACCGGATGCGATGACGGGTCGCCCTCGACGCGCAGGCCAAGGCGCTCGCGCAGCCGGAACTCGTCCTCGGAGTGGAACGCGGCGCGGCGGCGGGTGTTGCGCAGGATCGATGCCACACCCTCGTCGTCCTCGACCAGCAGGTCGCCGGTGGACGAGCCCATGAACACTTTTATGCCGGCAGCACCGGGCAGCCTTTCGAGTTCGCCGACATCGCCGGCGTTCTCGCGCGTGCCGCCAACCCAGAAGGCAAAGTCGCAATGCATGCGGCTGGTAGCGCGGCGCACCTTGTCGGCAAGCGCTGATTCGCTGGTGGTCAGCGGGTTGGTGTTGGGCATTTCGAACACGGCGGTCACGCCGCCCAACACAGCCGCGCGCGAGCCCGTCTCCAGATCTTCCTTGTGCTCCAGCCCCGGCTCACGGAAATGCACCTGGCTGTCGATGACGCCCGGCAGGATATGCAGGCCGCGGCAATCGATCGTCTCACCGGCCGAGGCCTGGCTAAGATCGCCGATGGCCGCGATGCGACCGTCCTTGACGCCGACGTCGCGCGCGCCCTCGCCGTCATGGTTGACCACCGTGCCACCTGTCAGGATGAGGTCGTAGGTGCTGGCCATGGGCGTTCGGTCTCTTGCGGGGGGAGTATCGTCGGCTTACGTAAAGGCCGACCCTTTTGCAAGATCAGGTTCTTTTCCGCTCATGCACTTTGCCCAGCTCGAAAACCGCGCGCTCATTTCCGTGTCAGGCCCGGATGCCGAGCATTTCCTGCAGAACATCCTCACCACCGACCTCGATTTGCTGAAGGCCGAAGAGGTCAAACCGGGTGCGCTGCTGACGCCGCAAGGCAAGATCCTGTTCGATTTTCTGATCTCGCGCAGCGGCGAAAGCAGCTTCCAGCTGGAATGCCGGGCCGACGTCGCAGACGATTTCGTGCGCCGGCTGATGCTTTACAAGCTGCGCGCCAAGGCCGAGATTGCCAAGCGGGATCAATTGCTTGTGACGGTTGCATGGGGCGATGATTCAACCGCTTCACATTCTGATTCAACGGCACTTGCCGATACCCGCTTCCGTGACGTAGCCGTCAGCCGCTCCTATGGAGGCGTATCCGAAGGCGGCGATCCGGCTGCATGGCAAACCCTGCGCATCGCCCACGGCATTGCCGAAAGCGGGCCGGACTACCAGCTCGGCGACGCCTTCCCGCATGACGTGCTGCTCGACGAGACCGGCGGGGTCGGCTTCAAGAAGGGCTGCTATGTCGGCCAGGAAGTGGTCTCGCGCATGCAGCATCGCGGCACCGCCAGACGGCGCGTGCTGATCGTTTCGGCCGACAATGCTTTGCCCGCGCCGGGCACGGAACTGACGGTGGCGGGGCGGCCGGTCGGCACGCTCGGCTCGAGCAAAGGCTCCATCGGCCTAGCCGTTGCCCGCATCGACCGGGTCAAGGCGGCGCTCGATGCCGGGCAACCGATCCTGGCGGGTGACGTCGCTGTTTCGCTCGCCATTCCGGCCTGGGCAAAGTTCAGCTTTCCCAGGGAAGCGGTCGACGCGGAGGACGCCTGATGGCGGCCGACCGTGTCGGGGCGCCACCGCGCGCCTGGCAGCGCATGCTGTCGGGACGGCGACTCGACCTGCTCGATCCCTCGCCGCTCGACATCGAAATCTCCGACATCGCCCACGGGCTTGCCCGTGTCGCCCGCTGGAATGGTCAGACACGCGGCGATCACGCCTTTTCGGTTGCCCAGCATTCGCTGCTGGTCGAGGCGCTTTTTGGCGAATTGCAGCCGGACGCCTCGGCCAATGCGCGGCTGGCGGCCCTGCTGCACGACGCGCCGGAATATGTCATCGGCGACATGATCTCGCCGTTCAAATCGGTGATGGGCGGCTCCTACAAGGATTGCGAGTTGCGCCTCCAGCGCGCCATCCACCAGCGCTTTTCGCTGCCGGCCGAACTCGGCGTCGGCCTGCGCAAGGAGATCAAGCGCGCCGACCAGATCGCTGCCTATTATGAAGCGACGCTGCTTGCCGGCTTTTCGACCGCGGAGGCAACCGAGTTCTTCGGCCGGCCGCGCGGCTTCAATGCCGACCGCTTCGATTTCACGCCGCGCTCGGTGACCTCGGCGCAGGCTGCCTTCCTCAAGCGTTATGCGACGCTCGAAAAGCAGCGCCAGGCAACGGTTGCTGTGCATTCGGCGCAGTGAACATACGCTAAATTAACCAGCGGTAACCACAGTACCGGGTTCGATCACGGTCAGCAGGTACGCCTCATGTCCGTTGCGCACGTCAAGGGTGGTTCGCCCGTCCGCAGACGGGGAGCCGGAGGCGTTGCCGCGCCACGGCAGATCGCGGACGAATTGCGCCACCAGAACGAGCGCTTTTCGGCGGCCGTCGAGAACATGTCGCATGGGCTGTGCATGTTCGATGCCGACGAGCGGATGATCATCTGCAACCGCAACTATCTCAGCATCTTTTCCCTCGATGCGAAGATCGTGCGGCCCGGCATCGCGTTCCTGGATATTCTCCAGCACAGCGTCGACATCGGCGTCGCCTCGCAGAGCGCCGCAGACCTCTATGCCATCCGCAAGCCCTATATCGAGCGCGCGCAAGCCTCGACCTATGAGGAAATACTGTCGGACGGCCGTATCGTTTCCATCACGCACCGGCCGCTGGCCTCGGGCGGCTGGGTGTCGATCTATGAGGACATCACGGAGCAAAGGCGGGCCGAGCAGGAATTGAAGGAGCAGCACCGCCGCTTCGATGCGGCGCTCGCCAACATGTCGCAAGGCCTGCTGATGTATGACGCCGACGGTACGCTGATCGTGCGCAACCAGCGCTTCTTCGACCTCTACAACGTCACGCCCAGCGACTTCCCGCTCGGCATGAGCCAGCGCGCCCTGCTCGAACAGATGGTGCGTCTGCGCATCTATCCGTCGATCGACATCGACGGCGAGATCTCCAAGACCAGGGCCAGCCTGCAAGCCGGCGAAACGCGCTCGACAAATCGCATCCTTGCCGATGGCCGAACATTGCTGATTGCGCGCCGGCCGCTTGCCGGCGGGGGCTGGGTGGCGACGTTCGAAGACATCACCGAGCGCCGGCGCGCCGAAGAGCGCATGAGCCACCTTGCCCATCACGACACGCTGACCGACCTGCCCAACCGCTCGATGTTCCGCGAGCGGCTCGACCAGGCGCTTGGCGAAACCCCTGCTGCTCCGCTGGCGATCTTCTCGCTCGACCTTGATCGCTTCAAGGCCGTCAACGACACCTGGGGACACCCGGCCGGCGACTGGCTGCTGAAATGCGTGGCCGAACGGCTGCGGCACAGCCTGCGCAGCGACACCGATGTGGTCGCCCGTCTCGGCGGCGACGAGTTCGCCATCCTGCAGTTCAATCCCAAAGGCGCCACCGATGCGGAACAACTGGCAAAGCGCATCGTCGCTGTCGTCAGCCAGCCGTTTCGCGACAAGGGCCGCGACATGCATGTCGGCATCAGCCTTGGCATCGCGCTGTATCCCGGTGACGGCAAGGACGCCGACACGCTGTTGAAGAATGCCGACATGGCGCTCTACAGCGGCAAGAGCGAAGGCCGCAACGTCTACCGCTTTTTCGAACCCGGCATGGATGCCCTGGTGCGGGCGCGCCGGGCGCTCGAAACCGATCTCGAGACGGCACTGAAGCGGCAGGAATTCGTCCTGGACTTCCAGCCGATCACCAACATCGCGTCAGGCGAAATCGTCGGCGCCGAGGCTTTGATGCGGTGGAATTCGCCGACGCGCGGCCTGGTGGCGCCCGACGATTTCATCGCGGCCGCCGAAGACAGCGGACTGATCGTGCCGCTGGGCGAATGGGCACTCAAACAGGCCTGTAGCGTGGCCGCCGGCTGGCCGCCTGGTATGCGGATCGCCGTCAACGTCTCGGCCGTGCAGATCAGAAGCGCCGACTTTGCCCGCAGCGTGATTTCGGCGCTGGCCGTTTCCGGCGTGCCGGCCAGGCGGCTTGAGCTGGAGATCACCGAAACCGTGCTGATGGATGAGAGCAAGACGGTGCTGCGGACGCTGAGGCAGCTGCGCGAACTCGGCGTCCGCATTGCGCTCGACGATTTCGGCACCGGCTATTCGTCGCTTGGCTATCTCAGGCGTTTTCCCGTCGACAAGATCAAGATCGACCGCTCGTTCATCCATGATATCGACAACCGGGACACAGCGGCGATCGTGCGCACGATCATCGGGCTTGGCGCCGAGCTCGGCATCACCGTCACCGCTGAAGGCGTCGAGACCGAAGCGCAGCTCGACATATTGCGCAAGGCTGGCTGCGTCGAGGCGCAGGGCTTTCTGATCGGCATGCCGTCAAAGGCGGCTGACATGGCACGACTGCTCAAGTCGAAGGCAGCGTCCCGGCCCGCCTGAACATCCCCGGTGTCATTCCATGCGCCGCGCGGAAGGTGCGCGAAAGATGGCTTTGATCGGAGAAGCCGGCCGCAAAGGCGGCGTCGGCGAGGTTTGAGCCTTGGCGGATCAGGAGATCGGCGCGGCGCAACCGGCGGTCACGGATGAAGGCAGCGGGCGTGAGACCCAGCACCTTCCTGAAATCCCGGATGACCTGGAAGCGCGTCACGCCTGCAGCTTCAGCGAGCCGCCGCAAATCGAGGTCCGAGTTCAGATGGTCTTCGATGACCTGTTCATAGACCTGGAGCCGGCTTTTCGAGCCGAAGCTTTCGACCGCCTCGCGCCGTCGGCCGCCCCAATCGCCATGGCGCAGGACGAGCTTGCGCAAGGCGATCAGCATGGATGTCTCGGCACTTGTGGCATCGCCTGATGTCGAGGCCTGGTGTGCGGCGGCCACCGCCTGGACGAGGTCGGCGTCATCGACGATCGATTGCGAAAACAGTGGCGCGCGATCCTGCCCGAGTTCTCCCGCGATCGCGCCCATGAGGGAAGCCGTGGGATAGAAGGTGCGGTAGGCCCAGCCCTGCTCGGCACCAGCCTCGCCGTCGTGCCACACCTCCGGATTGACGAGGAGGACCGTGCCCATCGGCGCGACGACGGTCTCGTTGCCGATGCGGACACGCTCGCAGCCTTGCGTGATCAGGGCGACGACATAGGTCGGGTGCGTGTGCAACTGGTAGCGATGCCGCGTGAAACGCGCCGTGAGCATGCCAAGATCGCGAAAGCGCGGATGACGCCAGAACTGCGTTGTCTCCTGCGGCTCCTGAATTCCCGACACGGTCAATCCTGTTCAAGACGCTGCCGGCGCAAACCCTTTAGGTGCCGGCATCGACAAGGCCGAATTTACGACGGCCGGCAAGGAGAGCGCAATGCTGCACAACGACCCCGTCGCCGCCCTCACCCCGCAGGTGGTGGAATGGCGGCACCACATCCATGCCAATCCCGAGCTCGGCTTCGGCGAATATGAGACGGCGCGCTTTGTTGCCGCCAAGCTGCGCGCCTTCGGGCTCGACGAAATCCATGAAGGCATAGGCGGCACCGGCGTGATCGGCGTCCTCAGGGGTCGGCCGGGGACACGCGCGATCGGGCTCAGGGCCGAACTCGATGCCTTGCCTGTGCTGGAGAAGACCGGATTGCCCTACGCTTCGAAAAAGGACGGCGTGATGCATGCCTGCGGCCATGACGGCCACACCGCGATGCTGCTCGGCGCCGCCAAACTGCTCGCCGATAGCAGAGCCTTCGACGGAACCGTCTGCTTCATCTTCCAGCCAGCGGAGGAAAATGAAGGTGGCAGCATGCGGATGATCGAGGACAGGCTGTTTGAGCGCTTCCCGGTGGAAGCCGTTTACGCCGTCCACAACTGGCCGGGACTGCCGCTCGGCACGATCGCGGTCCGTGCCGGTGCGATGATGGCGGCCGTCGACAATTTCGAGCTGAGTTTCGAGGGGACCGGCGCGCATGCCGCCATGCCGCAGCTCGGCGACGACCCGGTGCTGGCGGCCAGCGCCTTCGTTCAGGCCGTGCAGCGCATCGTCAGCCGCTCGGTCGATCCGCAGACGGCGCTGGTCGTCTCGATCACGCAGATCCATGGCGGCAATGTCGGCAACATCGTGCCGGGCAAGGTCTGGCTGCAGGGAACCTGCCGCTTCTTCGAGCCCGCTCTGTCGGATCATTGTGAAAGGCTGATCGGCGACATCGCGGACGGTATCGCCTCGGCGCACGGCCTGACCGCAAAGCTGGCCTACAGGAAAGGCTATCCGCCGCTGGTCAACACATCGGTCGCGACCGAACAGGCCGTGCAGGCCGCCGCCGCCGTCGTCGGCAGCGAGCAAGTCGAGACCGCGTTCAACCCGAGCCTCGGTTGCGAGGATTTCGCCTATATGGTCCGCGAAGCCGGCGGTTGCTATGCGTGGATCGGCGCCGGCGCGGTCGGACCGGGCGAAGGGCTGCACGGCGATCGCTATGTCTTCAACGACGCCATCGTTCCGACCGTGCTGAGCTATTTCGTTATCCTCGTCGAGCAGACACTGGCGAGGGCAGACTGAGGGCCGTCAGCGCAGGGTCTCGATGTATTTCTCGTGGAAGCTGACATAACCGGGCTCGACCACTTTGAGATGGCGCTCGATCAACTGGTGAAATGCGGGCAATTGATGGAACGGCACGCCGGGATAGGCATGGTGCTCGGTGTGATACGGCATATTCCAGGCAACCTTGCGCACCAGCCAATTGGTTAGCGTGGTACGGGTGTTTTCGAGCATGTTGGCGACGAGCGGGCAGCGACCATGTTCGGCCAGCAGATAGAGCCTGAGGAATGGCTGTCCGAGCAGCGCCGGCACGATCCAGACATAGAGCAGCACCGTCGCGTTGAACCAGAGCGCCAGTGCGGCGACTACGACATAGAAAGCGATCATGGCGCGGGCCTCAGCACGCACCTTGGGCAGGCCCTTTGGCGGCACGTAGCTATCTCGGCAGCCGCCGGTCGCGTTGGTGTAGAGCGTCTGCAGATGCCCCCACCACACCGGCAGGCCCGACACGTGGACGACGTATTGCCGCACCGTCTCCGGTTTCGGAAAGGCGAGCTCGGGATCGTTCTCGGGATCCTGGGTAAAGCGGTGATGGGCGAAATGGAAATAGCGGAACCAGTCAGCCGGCAGCGCGATCGCCAGGCTGCAGACCCTTGCCACGGCATCGTTGAGCCATTGCGTCTCGAAGGCCGTCCTGTGTACCGTCTCATGCAGCAGCGTGAACAGGAAGACGATGAGGATGCCTTGCGGCAGCATCAGCAGCGGCCAGTACGGCACTTTGGCCGCGATCAGCGCGCCGAGAACGATGATCCCGCCGAGATGGAAGGCGAGCTGGACTAGGCCCGGCCCGTCCGATTTGCCGGTCAGGCGGTTGCGCTGCTCATTGGTCAGCGACGCGATGACATCGCGATGGTCTCTGGGTTCAGTCTGAGCCGATATGTTCATTGCGCCACGCTACCCCAACAAGAAACCTTTCTAAAAACGAGAATTTCTGCAAAATAGATAAGCTAAGCTTATCTATCGGATCACCAAATGGCCGCGCTTCCATCCCTGAAAGGACTGCAAGCCTTCGAGGCGGCTGCACGCTCGGGGAGCTTTGCCGCGGCGGCGGAAGAGCTGTCGATCTCGGCGGCGGCCGTCAGCCAGCTTATCCGCACCGTCGAGGAGCAGATGGGCCGCAAGCTGTTCCATCGCGTCAACCGCCGCGTTGTGCTGACCGAAGCCGGCGTCGAGATGCTGCCGAGGCTGACCTTGGCCTTCGAGGAGATCGGCAGCATAGCGCGCGGCGGCGATGCCTTCCGCCCGCGGCTTGTCATATCGGTGCCTCCGTCCATGGCGATGGGCTGGCTTTCGCAACGTCTCGCCGGCTTTGTCGCCAGCCACGGCGCCGTCGACATCTCGCTGCGCGGTGATGACGACCCGGTGCCGTTCGACCGCGAACTGATCGACATAAGGCTGTCCTTTGGCCCGCACTATCGCGAACACCCGACCGAGGACATTGTCAGGGACGCCGTCTACCCCGTCTGCGCGCCTGGACTTGCGGCAACGATCAAACCCGACAGCTTGGTCCGCATGCCGCTGATCCACACCGACTGGGGACCGACCGGCGCGTCATTTCCATCATGGCGCAACTGGTTTGAGGCGGCCGGCATCGAGCCCGGCCGGGCAGTCCAGCGCGGCCTGTCGGCGAATTCGTCGCGAGCAGCGCTCGATCTGGCCATTTCAGGGTTGGGCGTGACGCTGGCACAAGGCATCTATTGCGCCCAGGCGTTGGAAGACGGCCGGCTGGTCCGGGCGAATGCCCTATCGATCGCGCTGCGCCAACCCTATTGCCTGACGATCCCCGAGCGCAGCGCACGGCGCGACGTGGTGGCGGCGTTTCGCAATTGGCTGATCGACGAATGCCGGCGGTCGGTGGGTTCGCCGGTGCTCCGATGATGGCGTGCCCCGCTCCGACATGGGCGGCCAATGCCGCCCCACTCAGAGATGGCTGGCCAACGCGGCGACCATGTCCTTGTTCGTCGCCACGGGAATGATCTCGAACTCCACCAGGTCGGACCATTCGATGACCCAGCGCTGCAGCAGCGTCACATCATCGGCCTCGACCAAAAGGAAGCAGCGGCTCATATCCGCCGCGATCCAGGAGTGGTGCACGGCAAGCTCATCCGGCTTCAGGCGGCCGCGTTCGCCGAAGCGGCGATAGATCTCCTTGCGATCGCAGCCGGTGAAATCCTCGATGACGATAAACTGCATACGTCCCCTCGCCTTGAACTACCGCCCGGGACGGTCGAGCCGTTCCAGGAACCATTGCGTCAGCCGCACCCAGACCTCGTCCTTTTCGCCGGAATCCTCCCAGCCATGGTCGAGATTGGGGTTGTCGTTGACCTCGATGACGAACACGCCATCCTTGGTCTCCTTGAGGTCGACGCCATAAAGCCCGTCACCGATGCAGCGCGCCGCCTTCACCGCCGTCTCGACGACATGCGGCGGCGTCTCTTTCAGCGTGAAGGTCTTGATGCCGCCCTGGTCGGGCTTGCCGCTGGCCTTGTGGTTGACGATCTGCCAGTGCTTTTTGGCCATCAGATAGTGCACGGCAAACAGCGGCTGGCCGCCGAGCACGCCGACACGCCAGTCATATTCGGTCGGAATGAATTTCTGCGCGATCAGAAGATCGGAATCCTCCAGCCACTCGGTGGCGAGTGTCTTCAGTTCCTCGAAGCTGCCGCATTTCTTGACGCCGCGCGAAAACGACGAATCCGGGATCTTCAGCACCAGCGGAAAGCCCAGCGTCTGCGCCGCCAGTTCGAGGTCCGTGGTGCCGGCAATCATCACCGTCGGCGGCACCGGCACCTTGTTGTAAGCCATCAGCTCATTGAGATAGACCTTGTTGGTGCAGCGGATCATCGACAGCGGATCGTCGATCACCGGCATGCCTTCCTGCTGGGCGCGTCGCGCGAAGCGGTAGGTGTGGTTGGAAATCGAGGTGGTCTCGCGGATGAACAGCGCGTCGTAATTGGCGAGCTTGGCCAAGTCCTTCCTGGTGATCGGTTCGATTTCGACGCCCATCTTTTCGGCGATCTTGGCCCAGTAGCGCAGCGAGGAAATCTCCGAGGGCGGCAGTTCCTCATGCGGATCGACCAGCGTGGCGAAGGTGTAGCGCGCCGGTGTGCGGCCCTTGGTGTCACGCCACTCGCGGTTGGTGTAGGTCTCGAGCGCCTGCACGAAGAAGGCTTCTTCCTCCTCGGTCATCCTGGCCAGCGGCAGGAAGCCGATCTTGCGGATCGCGGCCCATTCGGCACTGTCCTTGATGTGGACCTCAAGCGCCGGGGCGCGGAACCAGTCGAACAACAGCTTGGCGAAGCGATCCCAGATCTTCGACGGGCCGACGCCGAAGAAGATGCAGACTTTTTGCGGAAAGACGCCGCCGAGATCCTTGCGGCATTTGTTGAGCGCCAGCTCCAGTTCCGGCAGCGCGTGCTCGTAGAGCTTGCGCTCCGACAGGTCGATCATCGTCTCGACCGTCGGGATGACCTTGTGGCCGCGCGAACCGGCGAGCAGCGAGGCATAGTAGCCGCGGCTCTGGTAGGCGTAGTGGTTCGACAGGTTGATCACCTTCGGCTGCTGGCCGCGAAACAGCGCCGGATGCGCAAGATAATCACGGTTGGTGATGATCTTGTGCGGCGTCGCCGTCTGGTCGAGATCGTTCTGCCGGCCGGTGAGGATGACCCAGGTCATTGTTATCAGCGTTTCCCAAGAGTGATGGCAGCACGCAGTCCGTCGCGGCCGAATTGCGCCATGTTCATGAAGATGCCGTGGGGGACGGGAATGTTGGCGGCATCGAGGATGGTCTCCTGTCTTTCGTCCTCGACCCAGGGATCGTGGATCAGAATGTGATCGCCGTCATCGCCGATGGCCAGCACCCAATGCGGCACCTTCTTGCCGAACATCAGGAAGCCGCTGATCAGTACCAGCACCAGTTTGCCTTCGGCCAGGGCGCCACGGATGTCGTCGATGGCGAATGGACGGTAATTCACCGGGATGCCGTATTGTTCCGCGCGGCGGCGAAAGTCGACCTGGGCGAGTTCCATCACCCGGCGCTTGTCCTCGCTGCGCACCGACTGCAGGAAGAGCGCGCCATAGAAGGACACGAAGATTTCCGCCGCCAGCCCGTTTTCGTGGCCGGCCACCGCAAGGCCGAAGGGCTCGCAACCGCCCGGGCCGGACATCATGAAAACCGTCGTCGCCTCGCGCCAAAGGCGGATTTCCATGACCGGATCGGGCACGAAGCCGGAATCGTAGTTGGCCATCGCCATCATCAGGCAACATGGGCCGCAGGTGAATTCACAGGTCTGCTGGTAAAACGGCACTTTGGTGGCGACCGGAATGTCGCCGCGCAAGGTCTTCTCGTAGCGCAGCGCGGTGGCGCCATCCTCGTAATAGTGGGGTTCGCGACCGATCTTGCGGTAGCCGCTCTGCTCATAGATGCCGATGGCGCGAAGATTGTCCTCGCGCACTTCGAGGCGCAGCATCATGCGGTCGTGCTCGAAGGCGGCCTCTTCGGCCGCGGCAAGCAGCATGCGGCCGATGCCGAGGCCGCCGAAAAACGGGCCGGTGGCAAGCGAATAGAGCCGGGCGACGCCACTACCCTTGCGAAACAGCACCACGGCGTAGCCGGCGACGCGGCCATCGCTTTCGGCGACCAGCAGCTCGGCGGTCTCGCGTTCGATCAACAGTCGAAAGGAGCGCCGGGAAATGCGGTCACTGGAAAAAACCGCCTTCTCGATGGCGGCGAGGTCATCGACGTCGGACGCGCGGGCCTTGCGAATCTCGGCAGGCATGCGGGTTCAGAAAACCTCGATTGAGTGGGTGGAAAGCCCCGGTCGAACACGTCGCAAACATCAGCCGAAACGCCGATATCAGCCAAGCGCTATCGCACCTTGAATAGGGCCGAATTGTGACAGGTTGCGCCGCGAGTGGCGGGCGGTGGCGGCGGCACCGCGAAGTGCGGCGTCGCCCCGGTGCATGACCCGAAAACGGAATGCGCTCAACTGGCGAGGCCGGCCACTAGCTGGCCATAGGCGCGCTTGGCCACTGCCGCCAGCTGCTCGCGCGGCAGCGAACCGACGACGGCGCAGGCATAGCCCTTGTCCAGCCAGTAGACCGCCTCGGGACCGTCGGCGTCCGCCATGTAGGTGCCCTTGGACTTGGCTGAGGAATCAGCGGTAACGAACAGGGAGATGCGCTGGCCCTTGGCGTCCTCGTAAAGCAGCATGGCGGCCTTGCCCTGGCCGGCGGGCAGCAACCGGCCGCCAACCAGCTGGAAGCCCTCCGCCACCAGATCGGGCGCCACCAGCTTCAGGCCGACGCGGTTGGACAGCCAGGTCTGCAGATGATCCTTGTCGCTGGCCGGCACTTCCACCGCATGGCGCTGTTCGGCGGCATAGATGACATGGGCGGCGATAGCCTCCTCGGCCAGCTGGTCGTCTGCCCCGTCATCCCTGCCGATACCGTCGATGCCGGCAAAATAGCCGCCAAGACCGCCGACGACGAGCACCGCGGCCGCCGCAGCTGCAAGCCACCAGCGCGACTGCTGCGCCGCCACTTTGGTCGCGCCTTCACCGCGCAGGATCTGCTTGAACAGCACCGGCACCGGCTCGTCGAGCACGCCGGCAAAGGCGGCGCGCAGCGCAGCGCGATCGGCGGTGTAGCGGGCGCTTTTCGCCTTCATTTCGGGATTGGCGTCGATCCAGGCGTCATAGGCGGCGCGCTCATCGCCGGGCAGCTCGCCGTCGAGGGCCATGTGGATGTCGCGTTCGGAAAAATCGCGGCGGGTCATTTCTCGACGATCCTTATCGAGCGGCGGCGTGCGGTGTCGTCGAGCAGGCTGCGCAGTTCCTCGCGCCCGCGCGCAATGCGCGACATCAGCGTGCCGGCGGGCACGCCGAGAATGTTGGCGGCCTCGGCATAGGAAAATCCTTCGATGGCGACCATGACGAGGGCGGCGCGGCGGTCGGGACTGATCGCCTGCAGAGCATCGATGATCTCGCGCGATGCCGCATTCTCCGCCTGCTCGGCGGGGACTGCCTGCGCCTCGTTTGCGTCGAGCGGCAGGATCGCCGCCTCACCGCGCCGGTTCACCTTGCGCATCTGATCGATGAACAAATGATGCATGATCGTAAACAGCCACCTCCGGGGGCTTTCTCCTGTCTGCCAGCTCTCGAGCCGCAAGAGCGCCCGTTCGAGGCAATCCTGGACGAGATCGTCGGCGGACTCGCGGTTGCGCAGAAGCGAGCGTGCGTAGCGGCGCAGGCGCGGTATTTCACCAAGGATTGCTGCCTTCTTTTCGTCCATGACCGCTGGTTCTGAGGTCGCCTTTGTTTAACCCGATTGAACGCGCCTTCCCGGCGTGGCGCAAGCGGCCAGCGCGAAGCGGTCCGCCGCCCCGGTCACCCAAGCAGTGAGATAACGAGGTGATCGGCCAAATTATTCCCGGCAATCAACAAGAAAGCCGAATTATCCCAAATCCGTCAGTGCGAAATCATTGCCCTTGTAGAGCAGCGGAAGATCGCGGCTTTTCGCGCAGGCATAGGCGAAACAGTCTCCGAGATTCAGATCCGCCTTGTGTCCAACGGCTTTGCCGTAACGGGCACTCGCGTCAACGGCTCGAGAGCCGATGTCGTCGTCGATCGTCACATTGTCTCCGTCAATCTCCAGAATGAACCGATCAACCAGATCGCGAGCATGGAGAAGTGCCTCGGCAGTGGGTTTGCGCGAACCCGCACCGGCACGCGCCAGTGCTTGTGTCGCTTCGAAGCGCACCAAGGGAGAAACGCAGAGCAAGCCGGAAAACCCGGAAACCCGCTTGATCAATTCCTCCCAACCCGGCTCCTGGTTGAGAATGGCGACCACCACCGACGCGTCGACAAACATTAGTCTTCCCACATCTCGTCGGTGAACTTCTTCATATCGAAATCGGGATTGGGCAGACCAATCTGCCTGGCCTCGACCTGTAGCCTGCCAATCCGGTCGCGCAGCGGCACCTTGGTGCGATTGCGCTCGAGTTCGTGCACGAGCGCGATCCGCACCGCCTCGGTTTTGCTCGGCGCGTTCGTCTCGCGCTGCAATCGGGTCGCCAGCGCATCCACTTCGTCGTCACGTATATAAAGCGGCATATGAATATCCTCTACTGGATATTCATATATTCCATCCTGCATATTCGTTCAAGAAGCAGCGCTGTTCTCCCTCGCCGCCCTTGTCAGCAGCCGTTGATAGAACAGGCCGATGCCGATCAGCACGGCACCGAGGCCGATGAAGGACAGCGCCCGCAGTACGCCTTCCAGCTCCGACATGTCGAAGAGGAAGACTTTCACCACGGCTATCGCGATCAGCGCCGCCGAGGCAATGCGCAGCACCTGCGATTTCAGCCAGACGCCGGCTGTCAGCAGCACGACGCCGATGACCAGCCAGAGCGCCGAATAGGTGTAGGTCTCGAGCTGGCCGAGACCGCTCCACAGGCCGATGAACTCGCCCTTGAACACACGCCTGACCGACAGCGTGGCATAGGCGAAGCCGAGCAACGCCGCCACCACAGCCAGCATCTGCGCATACCATGGCGGCCGCTTGTCCCTGGCATAGAGCGCCAGCCCGCCGGCGGCGATGGCCGGCAGCAAGTAGGCCAGGAACAACAGGTTGAACACCGGGATCTGGCCGGTCGACTCGTCTGTGAACAGCGGGTTCAGCACCAGGAAATGCTGGAAGACGATGAAGGCGACCGAGATCACGCCGGCGGCCATCGAGCCGTAGCGAAGCACCGAGCTTGGCGAGCGCATGTCGACGGCGACCAGCATGGCCCCGGCGCCGATGGCTATCAGCGTATCGATCGCCTGTTCGGCGAGCGTGACCGGGCCGGTGTCGATGACGCCGCCATGCATGGCGTGGCGCACCAGCATCGCGACGGTGAGCAGCGCGAAAAGGGCTGCACCCGCCTCCATGGCAAGCCGCGGCCGTCCATTGGTGGTGCGGGCGAGTTGCCAGGCGGCAAAGCCGAAGGCCAGCGCCGGCACGCCGTAGCCCGGCAGTAGCCAGTTGAACACTGGCGTCGTCGTCAGCAATCCGGCGCCGACGATGGTCGGATCGAAGGCAACGCGGCCAAGCACGGCGACGACCGCGCCGACCGAAATCCAGCCGAGCACCGGATAGGAGCGCCAGCGCGTCGCCAGCGCCGGCACGATGGCGGCAACGCCGGCGAGAATGGTCGTCCAGCCGGAACCGAAGGCCATATGCAGCGTCAGAAGGCCGGCCAGAGCCGAGCCGCACAGCGCGAAGGAGACGGCGACATCGCCCTTGAGCGGCGGCTCTTCGGCACGTGCGATCCACTCGCCGCCGGCGGCGAAGACGACAACCAGAAGGGCAGCGACCGCTGCGTAGACAAGATCGCGGTCGAGATTGCCGTAGGCGAGCCACAGCGTCAGCAGGATGACCAGGGGCGCGGCCACGCCCCATGCCGCCCAGCATGCCGCGCGAACCTGCGCGGTGGCGGCGAAGCGGCGTGCGGCCCAGAAACCGGCGCCGATGAAGAGCAGGCCGAGGCCAATGCCGATGTGCAGCGTCCAGGGGTTTCCGGCGGCCACCGGCATGCCGTCAAAGCCTATGTTTCCCTGGGATATGTCCGAGCCGATGCTGGCGGGCGGAATAATGCCGAGATAGATCATCACGCTCACCACACCGGCGGCATGCAGCAGGGGCAAAGCGCGCGGCCGGTAGAGTGCGGTGGCGACAAGCGCAACGAGGACGGTTGCGCCCGGCAAGGCGCCGCCGGCGGCGACAAGTGTCATGTCGACTGACAGGCCAAGTGCTGAAAACGCAACGAAGACGCCAGGCACGATCGAGGGCCAGTCGAAACCGTTCTTTGCCGTTTCCGCTTCGCTGCCGCGGCTACCCAGCCAGACAAAGGCAAGCACCGCCAGCGTCACCGCGTCGATGAACAGGATGACGGCAAGGTCGGTGCCGGGCGCAGCCATCATGTAGGTGATGGTCCAGGCGCCGGTGCCGAAGAAGGCCGCCGCGATCAGGAATTTCCAGTCGCGCATGCGGGCGATCACCGCGGTGGCGGCAAGCACGATGGCGAGATAGACGAACAGCGCCCATGGGTTGGGCGCCTGCGAGGACACAAGCGCCGGCGTCGCCATGGAGCCGACAAGGCCGATGCCGGCCAAGGCCTGGCCGTGGACGAGGGCCGCGACAATCGTTGCCACGCCGATGGCGCCGAGCACGGTGAAGGCGAAGGCCGGGCCGACGAAGCCGTAAACGGCATGGGCGGCATAGACCGTGCCGAACAGGATGAAGGCACCGGCGGCCGTCAGGATCGCCGGGATATAGGCGCCAGCCACTCCTTCCACCGGAACCTTGAAGCCCGTGCGGCGGATGAACTCGCCGCCGCCGACGAGCACAAGACCGAGCAAGGCTGCGAGGGCCAGCCGCACTTCCGGGCCGAAAATGCCGGCCTCGATGGTGTAGCGGATGAGGAACAGGCCGCCCAAGGCCAGCGCGATGCCGCCGACCCAGACCGCCCATCGTGTGCCGAGCGCGGTTTCGACCTCGGACTGCCGGGCCGCTTTCCCGGTGGCAGGCGGCGCGGATCCGGTCAACGCCGCCTTGGCCGCTGCTGACAGTTCCGGGATGGGCTCGCTGGTGGCCGCTTCAGGCGCCGCGGCCGGTGCTTGTGCCACTTCGGTTACTGTTGGCGAAGCTATGTCGGCAATCGCTGCGGTGGCCTGAGCGGCATCCGCCGGCACGCTGTCATTTGCGGCTGCCTCAACCGCCTTGGCAGCGGGCGCGGCAACATTCACGCCCGACAGGACCAGGCTGCGCAGCGCGCCGAGTTCGCGCTCGACCAGGCCGATGCGGCCCTGCTGGCGCAAGACGAGGACGAACAGTACGATGACGACGACAGCGCCAATCAGGCTTTCAAACATGGCGGTTCCCCCAAACCAGGCCAGTTTTCACTGACAATTGCGGCGGCCACACGGCCACCCCAGACGGCTATTCAAGTCACGCCACCACAATGGTGACCGGAGAGAAATCATCGAGCATGTTTCGCCGGCAAATTCCAGCGGTCTACAGTCGTTATCCTCACCCATCATCTCGTTTGGTCAGGAATGGCGCCACCGCTACTTGCCAGGGAGCCATGTTATCCGCAGATGAGCTACGAGGACAATCGAATGCCTAGAAGAAGCGCGGGACTGCTGATCCACCGGACAAGGGCCGGCATCCTCGAGTTTCTGCTCATCCATCCCGGCGGCCCGTTCTGGGCAAGGAAGGACGAGGGTGCGTGGTCGATCCCCAAGGGTCTCGTCGAAGAAAACGAGGATGAGTTGGCAGCAGCCCGTCGCGAGGCCGGAGAGGAACTCGGCGTCGCCATCGAAGGCGATTTCGAGCCTGTCGGCAGCTATCGGCAACCCGGCGGCAAGATCGTCATCGCCTGGAGCGTCGAAGCCGACCTCGACGCCGATGCCGTCAAAAGCGACATGTTCAACATGGAATGGCCGCCAAGGTCGGGCGCGATCAAGGAATTTCCCGAAGTCGACAGAGCCGGCTGGTTTTCATTGCCCGAAGCCAGCCTCAAGATCCTCCGCGGTCAGCGCGCCATCCTCGATGATTTCATGGAACGGCGCAAAGCCGGCTGAGCCAAAGCCGCCTTCCTCAGCGCGCCGCCAGATTGGCGGCTGGAAAGATCGAGCATGTCTCGGTGCCGAAGGCGAGCAATTTGCCCTGCGCATCTTTCAGCGTTGCTTCCGATACCGCCAGCGTGCGGCCCTTGTGGACGATCTTGCCCTCGCAGACGACTTCGCCGGTCTTCGGCGTGATCGGTCGCGTAAAGTTCACCTTGAACTCCGCCGTCGTGTAGGCCTCGCCCTTCTCAAGCAACGTCTGTACTGCGCAGGCGAGCGCCGAATCCAGCAGCGTTGCCGCCCAGCCGCCATGCACGCCGCCCAACGGGTTGAGATGGCGCTCGCTCGGCACGCCGCGAAACACGGCGCGGCCCTCCGACACCTCGGTCAGGGTAAAATTCAGCTGGAAGGAAATCGGCGGCGCCGGATATTTGCCGTCGATGATGCGCTGCAAAAGGTCAATGCCGCTATATTCGAGCAGGTCGCCAAGCGGAATGGTGCCGAGGCCAAGCGGTGAGACCCGGCCGGGATAAAGTTCGACTTCGCTCATATGATTCTCACGTCGTGATTTCTGGGAGGGCGCCTGCTGTTGCGGCGGCCTTGCCGCCCGAATGATGCTTGCGCAAGGCGGCGAGAAAACCGGCGCGCGCGTCTGGCTGTTCCATGCCGCGCGGCTCGTAGACATGGCGGGTGAAAAAGAAACCGGTCAGCCGGAACGCATCCTCGAGTGCCGCCTGATCGGCGCGCAGGCCGGAGCCGCGCTGCAGGAAGGCCGGCAGCGCCAGCATTTTGTCGCGCCATGGCGCGCCGGCCTGGCGCGACACGGCGCGGCCGGATTTCGGCGAGACATAGGCCAGATCCTGCCGGGCGCCGGTCGCCGCGCACTGGCTGAGATCGAGGCCGAAGCCGAGTTCGTCGAGGATGAGCAGTTCGAAGCGCGCCACCAGTTCACCGGCGGCGTCGGCATCGTCGAGATGGGCAATCATCACCGCCAGCGTCTCGTAGAGGCCGCCGTGGGCGTCGCGCTCCGGCAACAGCCTCAGATGCGCGGCCATGGTCTGCAGGCCGTAGACGGCCACCGCGCTGTCCATCAGCCGGGCGGCATTCATCTCGATCGCCTCGGCCTGGAAGGTGCCGAGATGCTCGTCGAGGCGGGCTCGCCACAACAGGTCGACACGGTTGCCGGGCTGCAGCACCGGCTGCTGCTTGCGCGAGCGGCCGCCGCGCACCAGGCCGAGATGGCGGCCATGGGCGCGCGTCATCACCTCGAGGATGGCGCTGGTTTCGCCATGCTTGCGGGTGCCGAGAATGATTCCCTCGTCGCGCCATTCCATGCCGGGAGCTTGTCACCGGATGCGTGGCGAAATCAAGGATTGGGCGGAGACGCGCGATCTGTACTCACATTGGACGGCCGACGCGTAGTCAAAATACCACTGTAGCGCATACGGTGCGGCACTCGGCAGCCGCACGGTCATCTCATCGCCGAGATGGAAGGTACGATTGTCCCAGCCGCCTGATGCCACCGGACTCACCGGCAGATGCCGCCATTGCGGGAACTGCGTAATCATCAACCGACGCACGAGATCGGTATCGATGGTCAGTTTTGGGTCACTCATATCGTTATCTCAAACTGCCGGCGCGGCAGTTCTAGACGACGAAGCTCAATGGGGAAACTCAAGCCCCATCTCGCGGTAGCGTTCGGGGTCGTCGCCCCAGTTCTCGCGCACCTTGACGAACAGGAACAGGTGCACCTTCTGTTCCAAAATGCCGGCGATCTCCATCCGCGCGGCCTGCCCGATGGCGCGGATCGTTTCGCCCTTGTGGCCGAGCACGATCTTCTTCTGGCTTTCGCGCTCGACATAGATGGTCTGGTCGATGCGCACCGAGCCGTCCGGCTTCTCTTCCCATTTCTCGGTCTCGATATGGGAGGAATAGGGCAACTCCTGGTGGAGGCGCAGATACAGTTTTTCGCGCGTGATCTCGGCTGCCAGCTGGCGCATCGGCAGGTCGGAAATCTGGTCTTCCGGATAGTACCAGGGGCCAGCCGGGAGCGCTTGCGCGAGGTAGTCGAGCAGGTCCTTGCAGCCGGAGCCGGTCAGCGCCGAGACCATGAAGGTGCGCTTGAACGGCACTTTGTCGTTCGCTGCCGCGGACAGTGCCAACAGCGCCTCGTGCTTGACCCGGTCGACCTTGTTGAGGATCAGCACCATCGGCTGGCGGACATCCTTCAGCCGCTCGAGGATGGCGTCGGCGTCGCCCCGGATGCCACGCTCGGCATCGATCAACAGCAGCACGATATCGGCGTCCTTGGCACCACCCCAGGCGGTGGTCACCATCGCGGTGTCGAGCCGCCGCTTCGGCTTGAAGATGCCGGGCGTGTCGACGAAGACGATCTGGGCATTGTCGTGCGTGGCGATGCCGCGCACGATGGCGCGGGTGGTCTGCACCTTGTGGGTGACGATCGACACTTTGGCGCCGACCAGTTGGTTGACTAAAGTCGACTTGCCTGCATTGGGGGCGCCGATCAGGGCGACGAAGCCGGAATGCGTTGCAGGAGCTTCCGCTGCCGAGGGCAAGTCTTCACTGGCGGTCATGCCGCACTCCCTTGGTTGGCCCGATGCCTTCGCGCACAAGAAATGCCGATGCCGCCGCTTCTTCGGCCGCACGGCGAGAGCCGCCCATGCCGCTTGCCGGGGCAAAACCACTGACCTTCACGGACACCGTGAAGACCGGTTGGTGTTCAGGTCCTTCGCGTTTTTCGATCGCGTATTCGGGCCTGACATCGCTGCTCTTGGCGATCCATTCCTGCAGCTCGGATTTCGGATTGGGCGGTTTTGCCACGACCTTCTGCGAGCGCGGCTCCCAGTAGCGCAGGACGAATTGCCTGGCGGCATCGAGGCCGCCATCGATATAGACCGCCGCGATCAGCGCTTCGACCGCATCCGCCAGATAATTTCCGCCCGAACCGCGCGAACGCGCCTTCAAGGCAGCGTCGGCCCGGACCAGATCTTCCAGCTGCATTTCAATGCCGATCTCGGAGCATGTACGCGCATCGACCAGGGCATTGAAGCGAGGGGCGATCTCACCTTCCGGCGCTTCGGGAAATTTTTCGAAAAGCATGTCGGCAACGATCAGGCCGAGCACGCGGTCGCCGAGGAATTCGAGGCGCTGGTTGTTGCTGTTGGCTCTGACCGCACTGGAATGGGTCAGCGCGGTCTCGAGCAAACGGACATCCCGGAACGAATGGCCGGTTCTGGCTTTCACCAAATCGGCCAGAGTTCCACCAGTCGGGCGCTTCAAAGCCATCAATTTACGAAATGGAACATGCGCGACAAGCGCACCAGCGACGGCCATTTCCAGATCTCAAGCGGGCTCGCTTTGCCTGCGATCGAGAAGAAGACGATGTTGGCGCGGCCGACAAGGTTCTCCGCCGGCACGTAGCCGACGCTGAGGCGGCTGTCGGAGGAATTGTCGCGGTTATCGCCCATCATGAAATAGTTGCCCGGCGGCACGACGAACTCGCGGGTGTTGTCGGTGATCGAATTCGGTGTCAGGTCGAGCGTGTCGTAGCTGACGCCGTTGGGCAGCGTCTCGCGATAGACGTCGACCGGTTCAGGCACTTCCGTGATATCAGGATTTTGGATCTGGCCGGTCTTCACACGCGGAACACCCTGGCCATTGATGAACAGCTGGCCGTCCTTCATCTGGATATGGTCGCCGGGGAGGCCGACGACGCGCTTGATGTAATCGAGCGACGGATCCGGCGGGAACTTGAACACCACCACATCCCCACGCTTCGGATCGGAACCCCAGATGCGGCCGGAAAAGATGTCGGGCCCGAACGGCAGCGAATAGCGCGAAAAGCCATAGGACCATTTGGTGACGAATAGGTAGTCGCCTTCGAGCAAGGTCGGCCGCATCGACCCCGAAGGGATCGAGAAGGGCTGGAACAGCAGCGTGCGGATGACCATGGCCAGCAGCAAAGCCTGGATGATGACGCTGACGATTTCGCCAAGCCCGCCGGATTTCTTCTCGGATTTTTCAACCACGCTCATGTCGTCCTCGATTGTGCTTGGATGGTATAGAGTCTCGGCGCGCGCTGGGCAACGTCATGCCAGCGCTAGATATAATCGCCGGTCGTCAGATGCAATCAATGTGGCGCTTGTTCGGCGGGCAGCGCCTCGATGATCACAAAGGCTTGAGCAAGCGGGAAATCATCGGTGATTGTGAGGTGGATCGCCGCTTTGTGTCCTTGCGGCAGGATTCTGGCCAGTCGCGCAGCCGCCCCGCCGGCCAGCGCCATGGTCGGCTTGCCGCTGGGCAGGTTGACGACGCCCATATCGCGCCAGAACACACCTTGCGCCAGGCCCGTGCCGAGCGCCTTGGCGCAGGCTTCCTTGGCAGCGAAGCGCTTGGCATAGGAGGCGGCACGCCCGGCACGGCCCTCGGAGCGGGCCTGCTCGACTTCGGTGTAGATGCGCTGGATGAAACGCTGGCCATGCCGTTCCAGCGACTTTTCGATGCGTCTGATGTCGATCAGGTCGCTGCCGATGCCGATGATCATTCCGCCGGAACTTCCCGCCCGCCGTGCCCGGCCTTGTGCGCCCGTTCGGCCATGCGCTTCCGGCGCTGCTCGCGAAAGGCGGTCATGCCCCAGCGGGTGATTCCGTAGAAAATCAGGCCGAAGACCAGCCCGAGCGGCACAGCGCCGATCAACATCGGCTCCAGGATCGGGTGCCACAGCTTGGCGAACGACAGCGTATGCATCATTTCGCCGAGATGCGCGGGTGGCCCGTTCTTGGGCAGGCGCTCATGCAGGATCAGCTTGCCTACTTCCCAGGACGCCCCCCATAGCAGCGGGAAGGTGAGTGGATTGCCGAAGAATACCGCGCCGAGGGCGGCGGCCACCAGATTGCCGGCGATTACCCAGCAGAGCACGGCGGCGACGGCGAAATGGAAGCCGAGCGGGAAGAAAGAGGCGAAAACGCCGGCCGCGACGCCGGCCGCCACTGCGTGCGGCGTCGCCTTCAGCCTGAGGATGCGCTTGGAGAAATACTGCAACGAGCGGGAAAACGAGCGGCGCGGCCATAGATAGGTACGCACCCGCTCCAACAGGCCATCAGGCTTGCGGCGTCGAAAAAGCACTCTGTTTCAATTCCCGTTCAGCAACGCCCCAACCATCCCAGGCCAGACGCGATAGGTCCATCTTGCGCTTCGAGGGCGCAGAAAGGCAACAACGACTTTAATATAGCGACTGCCTTGCCGCGGAACAACGAAACCCCGCCGCGCTGGTCTGCCGCAGTCCTGTAAAAGAGCGCTATTGGGGCGAAACTGAGGACGACCTCAGGTGAGAGGTTAGATGACGACGACAAGGCCCGCCCGCGAAGACGACGCCGAGGCGGATAGACTATTCCCGATAGTCGCTGACTTCGACCAGATTGCCGTCCGGGTCGCGGAAATAGACCGACATCATTGGGCCGCGAGCGCCGGTACGTTCGACCGGACCGACTTCTATTGCGACGCCATTGGCCTCCAGGCTGCCACAAATCTCGGCAAGCGGCCTGGCGGCGACCAGACAGAAATCGCCGGACCCGGCCGTCGGCGTCCTGGCTTTCGGCTCAAATGTGCGGCCAACTTCATGCAGGTTGACCTTCTGCGATCCGAACAGCAGCGCCGTCGGCCGGTTCGGCTCGTCGAGACGTTTCAGGCCAAGCACGCGCTGATAGAACGCGCAGGTGGCCTCCACCGAGCGGACCGTCAGCACGAAATGATCGATACCGGCGATCATAGTGTTTTTCCCTTATGCATGTCGTTGCTCCAAAACCGCCGCACACTTTCGAACGACCTTCATCTTCTACCAGACCGGTTTTCATTGACATCGGTACGGCATTGGTGTGTATTTATACACACATGAAGAGTGCCGACGTGATTGTAAAGTTGGTTGCTGATGGTTGGTTTGAAGTTGCTCGAAAAGGCAGTCATGCTCAATTCAAGCACCACGACAAACCGGGACGGGTCACCGTACCACACCCCAAACGAGACATACCCATCGGCACCCTGCGCAGCATCGAAAAACAATCCGGACTGAAACTGAGGTGAGAACCATGCAGCAGTATATCGGACTTATCCATAAGGATGCTGAAAGCGACTTTGGCGTCTCTTTTCCTGATTTTCCCGGCCTGGTTACGGCGGGTGAAGACTTGGACGACGCCCGAGGCATGGCCGAAGAAGCCCTTGCCTTCCATATCGAAGGACTCGTTGAGGACGGAGAGGCTATTCCGGAGCCCTCGTCTCTGGCTGAGATTATGGCATCAGCGATCAATCGCGATGGCGTAGCTATTCTGATTGGGGTGAAAACCGATGCTAAAAAGGTGGTGCGAGTAAACGTCACCCTACCGGCTGATGTTCTTCAACGGATCGATGCGTTTGCTGAGGCTCACGGCTATACGCGATCTGGTTTTCTCGCCAAGGCGGCGGAGAAGGCAATGCAGCAAGAGGCGGCCTGACTTTCATTGCGGAAGGTCCAGCGCACTGTTGGGCGAGATGCATTCCCTCAGATGTTGCGGCTGCCGGGTTTGATCGCCGGGATGGCGGCCAGTTCCGGCGGCAGGCGGTCGGCGGGATAGGCGGGCACTTCGTATTCGGCGAGCGCGATCAGCGGCACGCCGACATTGGTCTTGCCGGCCGAGCGATCGATGATGCAGGCGGCGGCCACCACTTCGGCGCCAAGCGCGCGCAGGCAGTCGATGGTCTCGCGGATCGAGAGGCCCGTGGTGACGATGTCCTCGACAATGACGACGCGCGATCCCGGCGCGATCTCGAAGCGGCGCAGCCTGAACTCGCCGCCTTCGCGCTCGACCCAGATTGCGGGCACGCCGAGATGGCGCGAGGTCTCATAGGCCGGGATCAGGCCACCGATCGCCGGGCCGACGACATAGTCGATCTTGCCCGGCACCGCCTTGCGGATCTTTTCGGCCAGTGCCTTGCACAGGCGCTCGGTCTTGTCGGCATGCATGAAGACCCGCGCCTTCTGCAGGAAGACCGGACTGCGCAGGCCGGACGTCAGAATGAAATGTCCCTCCAGAACAGCGCCCGCCTCGCGGAATATGCCCAGCACTTCGTCCGTATTCATCCTGCCCTGCCCCGAAATCAGTGGTTAGCCGTTGACGCGCCGCGCATCGCTGACGCTCGAATTGTCCTTGAGCTGCGACAGCAGCCGGTTGAGGTGCTTCAGATCCCAGACTTCGAGATCGATCAGCATTTCGGTGAAGTCGGGCGCGGTGCGCACCATCGACAGCGTATGGATGTTGGCGTCGTTCGAGGCAACCACCTGGGCGATGTCGGCCAACGACCCTGGCGCATTGATGGCGGTGACCGAGACGCGCGCCGGAAAGCGTTCCTTGGTCTGCTCGTCAATGTCCCAGCGCACGTCGATCCAGCGTTCCGGCTGGTCGTCGAAGGCCTGCAGCGCCGGCGACTGGATGGGATAGATGGTGATGCCGGTGCCGGGCTGGACGATGCCGACGATGCGGTCGCCGGGCACAGCCCCTTCCGGCGCGAAGCGCACCGGCAGGTCGCCTCGCACGCCGCGGATCGGCACAGCGCCATCGCGTGGCTGGTCCTTGTCCTTGCGCGCGGCTCGCGTACCGGGCATCTGGAACAGCATGCCGGCAGCGTTGCGGATCTTCGACCAGCCCTCCTCCCGCTGCTTGGGAGCGCTGACGGTGACGCGCTCGTCCTTGTAGTCCGGGAAGACCGCCTTCATGACGTCGGTGGAGGCCAGTTCGCCTCGCCCGACCGAGGCCAGCACATCCTCGATGTCCTTGCGTGCCAGCCGGTGCAGCACCGGCTTCAGGTTTTCCTTGGTGAAGGTCTTGCCGGCGCGCTCGAAAGCGCGCTCGAGAATGCGGGCGCCGAGACCCGAGTATTGCTTGCGGATGGCATTCTTGGTGGCGCGGCGGATGGCCGAGCGCGCCTTGCCGGTGACGACCACCGACTCCCACGCCGCCGGCGGCACCTGCGCCTTGGAGCGGATGATCTCGACCTCGTCGCCGTTCTTGAGCTCGGTCATCAGAGGCATGATGCGGCCATTGACCTTGGCGCCGACGCAGGTGTCGCCGACATCGGTGTGAACGGCATAGGCGAAGTCTATGGGGGTAGCGCCGCGCGGCAGCGCGATCAGCATGCCTTTCGGCGTGAAGCAGAACACCTGGTCCTGGAACAGCTCGAGCTTGGTGTTCTCGAGGAAATCTTCCGGGTTGTCGCCTTCAGCCAGCTGCTCGATGGTCCGCCGCAGCCAGGCATAGGCGTTGGTCTCTTTCGAGATCGTATGGGCGGCACCGTTGGTCTTGCCGCCAGTGTCCTTGTAGATCGAATGGGCAGCGACGCCATATTCGGCGATCTTGTTCATCTCGCGGGTGCGGATCTGCAATTCGACACGCTGGCGCGAGGGGCCAACGATGGTGGTGTGGATCGAACGGTAGTCGTTCTGCTTGGGCGTCGAGATGTAATCCTTGAAGCGGCCGGGCACCATCGACCATGTCGTGTGGATGGCGCCGAGCGCGCGGTAGCAATCTTCGACGCTGTCGACGACGACGCGGAAACCGAAGATGTCGGAGAGCTGCTCGAAGGACAGCGCCTTGGCCTCCATCTTGCGGAATACCGACCACGGCTTCTTCTGCCGGCTCTTCACGCCGGCGTTGATCGCATGCTTTTCGAACAGCGCCGACAGCGCCTTCTCAATGTCGGTCAGCACCCCTTTGTTGCGCTCGAAGATCTCGGCAAGCCTTGCGGTGACGGCGCGATAGGCTTCCGGATTGATGAAACGGAAGGCGATCTCTTCCAGTTCCTCGCGCATGCCTTGCATGCCCATGCGCCCGGCCAGCGGCGCGTAGATATCCATCGTCTCCTCGGCGATGCGCAGGCGCTTGGCTTCCGGCATGTGGTCGAGGGTGCGCATATTGTGCAAACGGTCGGCGAGCTTGACCAGGAGGACGCGCACGTCCTCCGAGATGGCCAGCAACAGCTTGCGCAGGTTCTCCGCCTGCTCGGCCTTCTTGGAGACCAGATCGAGCTTCTTCAGCTTGGTCAGGCCCTCGACCAGTTTGCCCATTTCGGGGCCAAACAGATCGTCGATCTCGGCCCGCGTCGCGGTCGTGTCCTCGATCGTGTCGTGCAGCAGAGCGACAGCGATCGTCGCCTCGTCCATGTGCATTTCAGTGAGGATGGCTGCGACTTCGAGCGGATGCGAGAAATAGGGATCGCCGGAAGCGCGCTTCTGGTGGCCATGCTTCTGCATGGCGTAGACATAGGCCTTGTTGAGCAACGCCTCGTTGACGTCAGGCTTGTAGCGCGCGACGCGCTCGACAAGCTCATACTGACGCATCATGGGCGGGTTCTCGCGGTGCTGAAATGATTGATGCGCCGCACTAGCGTACGGCGCATCTCATAGATAGCCACGAAACTGACGGGACGGAAGTGCCGGAACCATATTCCCGGCAGGTCCAGAGCGCCGCTTAGTAGTCGTCGCTCTTTTCCGGCGGTACCAGGCCTTCGATGCCGGCCAGCAAGTCTTCCTCGGTCATGCGATCGAAGGTGACGTTTTCTTCGGCGTCGTCAGCATCGGTTGCCGCGACTGCGCCGCCGGTCTGGTCGGCGATCGCCTCGCCGTCGGCTTCGGGCTCGTCGACCTCGACATGCTTCTGCAGCGAGTGGATCAGATCTTCCTTGAGGTCGTCGGGCGACAGCGTCTCATCGGCGATCTCGCGCAGCGCCACGACCGGATTCTTGTCGTTGTCGCGCGGCACGGTGATCGGCGCGCCCTGGCTGATCTGGCGGGCGCGATGGCCGGCGAGCAGCACGAGCTCGAAGCGGTTGTCGACCTTGTCGATGCAGTCTTCAACGGTTACGCGGGCCATTGATTGCCCCTTTCATGCCTGGATTTGATGGAAAACAGGCGCGGTCCATAACCCGAACGCCGCCAAAATACAAGCATTATGGCACTGTGACCTCATGGGCCGACCAATACCGGTTTCGGGCGCCGATGAATGCCTTGCCGGCGAAGCCTGCCCACCGGCGACGATACGGCCCCGATCACAATTGCTTGCAGTCGGCCAGGCACCCTTGGATTGCCGTAAAACTGGCGCTATCTCGGTTGACGAAAGGTCAGCCGGTTTATTTACGAGCCGACCGATATATCAGACCCATTTCGATTAGTCCGCCACCTATTTCGAAAAAGGAATATTGCCATGTTCGACCCCCGTGAAAAAATCGCTCTTTTCATCGACGGCGCCAATCTTTACGCCACCTCTCGGGCGCTCGGCTTCGACATAGACTACCGCAAACTGCTGTCGAGCTTTCAAAAGCGCGGCTATCTGCTGCGCGCCTACTACTACACCGCATTGGTCGAGGATCAGGAATACTCTTCGATACGGCCGCTGATCGACTGGCTCGACTATAATGGCTTCAAGGTGGTGACCAAGCCGGCCAAGGAATTCACCGACTCGACCGGCCGCCGCAAGATCAAGGGCAACATGGACATCGAGCTGACCGTCGATGCGCTCGAACTTGCCGATGTCGTCGACCACTATGTCATCTTCTCCGGAGACGGCGATTTCCGCACACTGGTCGAGGCGCTGCAGCGGCGCGGCCGCAAGGTCTCGATCGTCTCCACCATGGCCTCGCAGCCGCCGATGATTTCGGACGATCTGCGCCGCCAGGCCGACCACTTCATCGACCTGACATCGCTGAAGAACGAGGTCGGCCGCGATCCCTCCGAGCGGCCGGTGCGCCGGCCCGAGCCGGCTGAGGTCGACGAGGAAGATTATTGAGAAGCGGTCGCCTTGAACGCCGCTTCCGAACCCGACCGCGACTGCCCGCTCTGCCCGCGCCTGCATGATTTCATCGCAGACTGGCGGCAGCGCGAACCATCCTGGTTCAATGCGCCGGTGCCGACCTTCCTGCCGCCTGAGGGCGACGGCGCCGTCGAGCTGCTGATCGTCGGACTGGCGCCTGGCCTGCGCGGCGCCAACCGGACGGGGCGGCCGTTCACCGGCGACTATGCCGGCGACCTGCTCTACTCGACGCTGATTGCGCACGGCTTTGCGCGCGGCGAGTTCAAGGCGCGGCCCGATGACGGGCTGCAGCTGATCGGCACCGCGATCACCAATGCGGTGCGCTGCGTGCCGCCGGAGAACAAGCCGGTCGGCGCCGAGATCGCCACCTGCCGCAGTTTCTTGGTGCCGACGATTGCGCGCTTCACCAGGCTGCGCGCCGTGCTGGCGCTCGGTTCGATCGCGCATCAGTCGACGGTCAGGGCGCTGGGCGGCCGCGTGGCCGCCTATCCGTTCAAGCATGGTGGCCGCCTCAAGGCCGGCACAGTTACACTGTTTTCCAGCTACCATTGCTCACGATACAACACCAACACCGGTGTCCTGACCGAAGCCATGTTCGTCAAGGTTTTCAGCGAGATCGCGGAATTCCTGCGGAACTAAACGCTGCCTCTCAAAATCCCTCGAGCACGATCTTGCTCTTGGCCTTGCCGGTCTCGATCAGCGCATGGGCGCGCTTCAGGTTGGCGGCGAACGTCTCGGCCAAAGTGGTACGGATGGTGCCGGCGTCGACAAGCCGTGCCAGTTCGTTGAGGTGCTCGCCCTGCGCGGCCATATCAGGCGTTTCATAGAGCGAGCGGGTGAACATCAGCTCCCAGTGGGGCGATGCGAATGTGACGCTGGCGCCGGAGGTCTCTCGAGCCGCCTGACTTCAGGCGCTCCGTCTCACACAGGCAGCAGCGCGTCCGGCTTCACGTCCGATATCGACGCATAGGTGTGGGTTTCCCGCACACCCGGCAGCGGCAGGATCACGCGTTTAAGGAAATCCTGGTAGGCGGCCATCTCGGAAATGCGCGCCTTCACCAGATAGTCGAAGCCGCCGACGACCATATGGCACTCCAGCACTTCCGGGGCTTTCGCCACCGCCTCGGCGAAACGGTCGAACACATGCGGCGCCGCCTGGTCGAGCCTGACTTCGATGAAGACAAGCGTGCCGCGGCCGATCTTTTGCGGATTGAGCACGGCCCGGACGGCAGTGATGAACCCGTCACGAAACAGGCGCTTCACCCGCTGGCTGGCGCCGGTCGGCGACAGGCCGACTCGGGCGGCAAGATCGAGCGTGGTGCGGCGACCGTCCTCCTGCAGCAACCGCAGCAGGCTGCGGTCGATGGCATCAAGCTGATCGGATTCATGATTCACGTTCGCAATGCCCCTGTTGTGTGACTTTCACTTCCCAATTGCGAAAACAGCATATTTTGTCGCACCATTTTCAACAATAGGCTCAGCTTTAAACGAGAGCCGCCAGAGGAAGAAACCTCCGCCGGCAGGATCCAACGGGATGAGAGCATGCGCGTGGCTGAGGACCGAAACACAAAGCCGGCAATTCTTGCCGGCCTGGTCATGATCGGCATCTACGCCGTGCAGTTCGTCGCCGCCCGCTTCAGCCTGCGCGAGCATCTGGCCGCGACCGATCTCACGACCTTGCGCTTTATCGGCGCCGGCATGGTCATGCTGCCCGTCGTCTGGCGCAGCGGCCTGGCGGCTATCAAGACGTTAGGCTGGCGGCGCGCGCTGACACTCGCGGCGCTGGCCGGACTGCCCTACCCGATCATCATCAATTGGGGCCTGACCTATGCGCCCGCCGCGCATGGGGCGGCACTTTGCCCTGCCTCGATCGTGTTCTTCTCGTTCGTGCTGTCGCACATGGCTACGACTGATAAAGCCTCGCGCCAGCGAACCATCGGCGTCGCCGCCATCATCGCCGGCCTGATCCTGTTCATTGCGCCGGTGCGCCCCGACAGCGGCATGAAGGACGTCTTTTTCGGCGATCTTCTGTTTATCGCATCGGGCGCCATGTTTGCCGCCTATGCCGTTCTCGTGCGGCGCTGGCGCGTCGAGCCGGTCACGGCGACCGCAACGGTCGTGCTCCTGTCATGCGTGCCGGTGCCATTGCTTTATTTCTTTGCCCCGAGCGGGCTGCGCGCCGCATCAGTGGCCGAGATCGCCAGCCAGATCGTCATTCAAGGGTTTTTGGCAGGCGCGGCCGCCATGTTCCTCTACACCTATGTCGTCCGACAGCTGGGGTCGCAAACGGCATCGCTGTTCATGCCATGCGTGCCGATCGCAACGGTCCTGATCGCCATGACGGTGCTCGGTGAAACGCCGACCGGCACCCAGTTCGCCGCCATCGTGATCATGGCTGCGGGAATGGCCTTTTCGGCTGTTGCCAGACCTGCGGCCAAGACTGCCTGATTCAGGGCGATGGCGATGGTTGTGCAGATGGCGCAAACAACTCGGCCAGCGTTTGCTGCCCGCCCTGAAGCACATTGAGGTCGACATCGCCCTCGATGCCGTCGACGCGGCCCATATTGTGGTACTGCCAGTAGATCCAGCCGTCCTCGCTCGGTTTGATCGCCAGCGAGCGCAGCCAGCGCGGCCGCACAGCTATCTGTTCGGCATAGGCGTCCTCAGCCTCGTCGGTCAGGTAGATGATCGCCGGCTTGCCGAACGCGGCTTCAACCGGCCCGAGGAAGGCCTGGAGTTCCGCGCCCAGTTGTTGCGGCGACGGGCGCTGCGGACAATTGCCGCCGAATTCGATGTCGACCACCGGCGGCAGCAACGGCTGGTCGTGCGGCACCACCGCGATGAAGTTCTTCGCCTGGTCGGCGCCTGGCCGGCAGAAGGTGAAAAAGTGGTAGGCGCCGACGGCAAGGCCGGCCTCGCGCGCCTCGCGCAAATTCTTGGCGAAGGCATCGTCGACATGGTCGCCGCCCTCGGTCGCCTTGATGATGGCGAAAGCGACGTCATCGGCCGCAACGCGCCGCCAGTCGATCTCGCGCTGATGATGGGAAACGTCGATGCCCCTGACCGGATAGCTGTCCCGATCCGGCGAGAAAGTCTGGAAATACAAGAAGCCGCCTGCCGCGACGAGGCCGGCAATGACCAGACTGGCCGCACCCCAAAGGATGATCCCGTTTCTCAAGACCATCCCCTGTTCATCGTCGTGGCTGATTGGTCGAAACCCTTGAAAGCCAAACCGTTGGCTTTTCTAAGGCTATTCTCCGAGGCTCCTCACCCACGTTCTTTAAGCAGCCGGCCCTTCTCGCGCGACCAGTCGCGCTGTTTTTCGGTCTCGCGCTTGTCGTGCAGTTTCTTGCCGCGGCCGACGGCGAGGAGCAGCTTGGCGCGGCCCTGATCGTTGAAATAAATCTTCAGCGGCACCAGCGTCATGCCTTCGCGCTCAATGCTCTGCGACAGTTTTGCCATCTCGCGCTTGTTGAGCAGCAGCTTGCGGCGCCGGCGCGGCTCATGGTTGAAGCGGTTGGCTTGCAGATATTCCGGCAGATAGGAATTGATCAGCCAGATCTCGCCGCCCTCGACCGAGGCATAACTGTCCTGGATGTTGGCCTGGCCCTGGCGCAAAGACTTGACCTCGGTGCCGGTCAGCACCAGGCCGGCCTCTACCGTGTCGAGCACCTCATAGGAAAACCGCGCCTTGCGGTTTTCCGCAACGGTCTTGTTGTTGGGATCGGCTTTTCTGACTTGATTCATGATGTGGAGAGGTGGCGCCTCATCCTCAATTTATCAAGCCGGCGTGCTTCATCGCCGCATCGATCTTCTCGGCGGTCGATGCCTCGATCGTCACCAGCGGCGAGCGAACCACGTTCTCGACCTTGCCAATCTTCGACAGCGCGTATTTGACGCCGCACAGGCCTGGCTCGAGGAAGATCGCCTTGTGCAGCGGCAGCAGACGGTCCTGCAACTCCAGTGCCTTGGCGCTGTCGCCCGACAGCGTGGCCTCCTGGAACTCGGCGCATAGCCGCGGCGCGACATTCGACGTCACCGAGATGCAGCCGACGCCGCCATGGGCGTTGAAGCCGAGGGCAGAGGCATCCTCGCCCGAAAGCTGAATGAACTCCTTGCCGCAGGTGGCGCGCTGTTCGGACACACGCTCGACCTTGCCGGTGGCATCCTTGACGCCGACGATGTTCTTGAAGTCGTGCGCCAGCCGGCCCATCGTGTCGGGCATCATGTCGATGACCGAGCGCGGAGGGATGTTGTAGATGATGATCGGCAGGCTGGTCGCCCTGGCGACAGCGGCGAAATGCTCGTAGAGCCCGCGCTGCGTCGGCCTGTTGTAATAGGGCGTGACGACCAGAGCTGCGTCGGCGCCCGCCTGCTCGGCATATTGCACCAGACCGACCGCTTCCGCGGTGTTGTTGGAGCCGGCGCCGGCGACGACAGGCACCCTGCCCTTGGCGACCTCGATGCAGACTTTGACGACATGGCGATGCTCGTCGT
Source organism: Mesorhizobium sp. WSM4306 (assembly GCF_007003975.1). GTDB lineage: Bacteria > Pseudomonadota > Alphaproteobacteria > Rhizobiales > Rhizobiaceae > Mesorhizobium. The sequence continues at coordinate 5,880 of NZ_VFTC01000012.1, read as the reverse complement.
GCGACAGCGTCGGCGACTCGCCTGTGGTGCCGACCGGGACGAGGCCCGTGGTGCCCTCTGCGAGTTGCCACTCGACGAAAGCGCGAAAGGCTTTCTCGTCGAAACGCCCGCTCTTTTCGAACGGTGTCACGAGCGCAGTAAGCGAGCCTCTCAGCATGTCGTCCAACTCCTTGGGACTTTTCAGTTTCTTGGTGTGTTTCAGCGTCGGCGCCTTCTAGCCGAAAGCGAAGCCGCGCACCATAGTCTCGACACTGTTGCGCGGCAAGCATGCCGATGGTGCCAGCGAGTGCAATTCGAACGGCCTCGATAACGCTTTGTTTACGGGCTCTTCACGACCTAAGTCTAGGCTATCACGCACCTGGGCTTGCCATTTAAAGTGCCGCAACAGGAAAAGATCAGGATCATGCCGGCCAGTCGGCCCCTCCGCTTCGTATTGCTTGGCGCCGTTGCCCTGCTGATAGTGGCGACGGCGGCAAACGAGAGCGTCGATGAGCAGACGACCTCGTCGATCCCGATGCCTGGCCTGCAGGACGGCGCGCAGACTGAAGCGCCCTCCGCCAGTATCGTTGTGTTGAAAGGCGGTCTCGACGCGTTGGCGACCGGCGATCTTGCCGCTGCGCGCACCGTACGCGAGACATTGCCGGCCAAGTCGCTCGACCGCCACATCCTTGCCTGGGCGATCGCGCTCTATGGCGGCGACCGTGTGCCGAGCAGCGAGATTGCCGATACCGCAAAGATGTTGCCGACCTGGCCGGGCACCATCGCCCTGCGCAAGAACAGCGAACGCGCGCTCTACCGTGAAGGCCCGTCGCCGCAGACCGTGGTGAAAGCCTTCGATGGCAGCCAGCCGCTGACCTTCGAAGGCGTGGTGATCCTGGCCCGCTCTTATGTGGCGCTTGGGAACATCAAAGCGGCGCTCTCGGTGCTGACGCCGTTCTGGCGCACCGAAAAACTGGAAGCGAAGGATGAGGCGTCCGTCATCAAGGAGTTTGGCGCCATCATCCCAGCTGCCGACCATCGTTTCCGCATGGAACGGATGTTTTATGCCGACCGGGAGAATTCGGCGCTGCGGGTCGCAGCGCTTGCCGGCGCGCAACCGCTGGCCGATGCCTGGGCCGCCGCCTCGCGTGGCGACAAGAACGCGGCCAAGCTGTTGAAAGCAGTGCCTGCGGCGCAGCAATCGGCCGGCTATTTCTTCGCGCAAGCCGAATATCTGCGCAAGCAACGGAAGTTTGCGGACGCAGCCGCGGTGGTGATGAAAGCGCCAACCGATCGCGACGCGCTGGTCGATCCCGATGCCTGGTGGGTCGAGCGCCGCGTGCTGTCGCGCGCACTGGTCGACCAGGGCGACTGGAAGACCGCCTACAAGATCGTTGCCGCGAATGCCGCCGAAAGCCCCGCCAGTGCCGCCGAGGCTGAATTCCACGCCGGCTGGTATGCGCTGCGCGGCCTCAACGATCCCGCGACGGCCTCGACCCATTTTGCACGCATTACCGACCTCGCGCAGGGGCCGATGTCTCTGTCGCGCGCCTATTACTGGCTTGGCCGCGCAGCGGAAGTCGGCGGCCCCGGCGATGCGAAGACCTATTTCACCAAGGCGGCAGCCTATGGCACCACGTTCTACGGGCAGTTGGCGGCGGAACGGGTTGGTCTGCGCACGCTGAACATCATCTATCCCGAGCCAAGCACCGCAGACCGCCAAAGCTTTGACGGACGCGAAGCGGTCAGCGCCATCAAGCGCCTGCAGGAGGCGGGCTATGACCGCTATGCCGAGACGCTCTACCGCGACCTCGCTGGACAGTTGACCAGCCCCGGCGAACTGGCGCTGCTGGCTGTGCTGGCGGAAAAGCAGGGCAACCATTTCATGGCGCTGAAGGTCGGCAAGATCGCCGGGGCGCGCGGCATCGATGTCGGCGCGCTGTCGCACCCGCTGGGCGTCATTCCCGACACCGCCGACATTTCCGGCTCGGGCAAGGCGCTGGCGTATGCCATCGCCCGCCAGGAAAGCGAGTTCAATGTCGGCGCCGTCTCCAGCGCCGGCGCGCGCGGCCTGTTGCAGCTGATGCCGGGCACCGCCAAACAATTGGCCAAGAAGGCCGGGCTGACGTTTTCGCAGGATCGGTTGACCAGCGATGCCGGTTACAATGCGACGCTGGGCGCGGCCTTCCTCGGCGAGCAGCTCGACCGCTTCGGCGGCTCCTATGTGCTGACCTTCGCCGGCTACAATGCCGGCCCCAACCGCGCCAGCCAATGGGTGGCCAAATATGGCGACCCGCGCGGCAAGGGCATCGACGCCGTCGTCGACTGGATCGAACGGATTCCCTACACGGAAACAAGAAGCTACGTTCAGCGCGTGATGGAGAATTACGAAGTCTACAAGATGCGCATTTCCGGGAAGTACGACATTGTCGGCGACCTGGTGAACGGGCGGAGCTGAAGGCCCTTCACATTCTCGCCTTGGGGGAAGGGAAGACCTTATTTGACCGCTCCCACTCTCACCTGTAGCAGTCGGAGACGATCCGACCAGGGAGCCCCTTCAGATGTCGAGCAGCGACGGCTTTTCCGACTTTTTCTACACCGCGCCGGACGGGCTCAAGCTTCACGCCCGCGTCTATGGCGAGACAAACTCGGGAACATGGCCGGTCGTCTGCCTGCCTGGGCTGACCCGCAACGCGCGCGACTTTCATGAGCTTGCGCTCTATCTGTCGCGGCGTGCCAACCATCCGCGCAAGGTCATCGCCTTCGACTATCGCGGCCGTGGCCAATCGGCCTATGACCCTGAAATCGGCCACTACAATGTCGGCATCGAGGCCGGCGACATTCTCGCCGGGCTCGCGGCGCTCGACATCGCGGAAGCGGCCTTCATCGGCACGTCGCGTGGCGGGCTGATCATCCATGTGCTCGGCGCGCTGCGGCCAGCCGTGCTGAAAGCCATTGTGCTCAACGACATTGGCCCGGTGGTCGAAGCGAATGGGCTCGCTCATATCCGCACCTATCTCGATCCCTCGCCGAAACCGAAGAGCCGCGCTGAGGCGGTCCATGCCCAATGCGTAGCGCATGGCGCGGATTTTCCCGCCCTCGCGGAGGCGGACTGGGAACGGATGGTGTCGGCTCTCTATCGCGAGACGGACCAGGGGCTGCTGCCGGATTTCGACCCAAGGCTGGTCGAGACGCTGGCGGGTGTCGACTTCAGCAAACCGCTGCCGGATCTATGGCCGCAGTTCGAAGCGCTGGCGGCCATACCTTTGCTTGCCATACGTGGCGCCAACTCGAAACTTTTGTCGGGGGAGACGTTCGAAGAGATGGGCAAGCGCCATCCCGGCCTGGAAGCGATCACGGTCGACGGCCAGGGCCACGCGCCCTTCCTGGAGACAGGCGATCTGCCCGGCGCCATCGCAGCTTTCCTGGACAAGGCGGAAAACACGGCTCGAACAAAGTAAACCCCAAGATCGAATATGATCCTGGGGTCATCTTTTCAGTATATGAGTGACTCGGTAGAACTATTTGGCTTTCGAGCTTTTCCTGGGCGCCTTGGCCGGTTTCGCCGCGGTCGCTTCGCCCTTTTGCGTCGGCGCTGCCGCTGAAACAGTGGTCAGCGGAGATGCGAAGGCCGAGCTTTCGCCTGACAACCCCTCGCCGCGCGGCGTTTCCAGCACGACGACGCAGCCGTCGAGATCGTTGGTGGCCAGGTGCGCATAGCGCATGGTCATCGAGAGCGTCTGATGGCCAAGCCACATCTGCACGCGCCGGATGTCGATGCCACCCTGGACCAGACGCGAGGCGCAGGTGTGGCGCAAGATGTGCGGCACCACCTGGTCGTCGGCGCCGAGACCGACTTCGGCCTTGGCATCGTTCCAGATGGCGCGAAATTGTGCCTGGCTGAGTTTGGTGAACGGACCCTTGGGCCTGCGACCCTCTGAAGGCGGCAGCTTGATCACCTCTTTGACCCGTTCGGTCATCGGAATGGTGCGGCTGCGGCCGGATTTGGTAATCCAAAACGAGACGCGGTGTTCCTGGATGTCGTTCCAGATCAATCCGAGCGCCTCGCCGAGGCGGCAGCCGGTGTCGACGAGAAAGACTGAGAGACGGTAGGCATCCTCGCTGCGGCTCTTGATGGCGGCGAACAACCTTGCCTCTTCGTCCCTTTCGAGGAAACGAATCCGTCCCGCCCGCTCTTTCTGGCGGCGGAACTCAGGCAGGCTGTGGATATCCCCCATCTTGTAAGCCTTGCGCAGCAGTTTGCTGAGGGCAGCCATCTTTCGATTGATGGTTGCGTTGCTGTTGCCGCGCTGGCGCAAGGTGCCGATAAGGTTGTCCAGGGTGCTCTGGTCGAAGGCGCTGAACCGTTCTCCGAGGAGAATCTCGTCTATTTCGCCGATGAAGGAGCTGACATTGTACTTATGCCGCCCATCATCCCAGAGTATGTCTCGGTATGCTGAAAAAAGCTCTCCGACCCTGTGCGACTTTACTTCTCTGATCTTGTTGTAGCTGTATTTTATCTTCGAGGTTTGAGAAGAGAACATTGAGAAATGTTCGGAGGGATCACCCTCTTGTATCGCTTCGATGGTCATCAAATGCCACACCCCCGAGTGGATAGAGTCAGACCTACCCGCTTGGAAGCGTCCTTTCAAGAGATTTAATCACGCAGTTGTGAATTCATCCGCCCATCAGCGGATCCCACGAACTCACCCTTACGGACTGTTCAGCTGCCGATTCCCCCTGTTCCTTCTGCTTGTCTTGTCCAGTCACGAAACAAAAACAGCCCGGGCGTTGAAGCGCCCGGGCTGGTATTCACCTGTATAAAGCCAGCCCTTAGAACGAGCGCTGGAAGCGGAGCATGCCACCGATGGCGTCGTCGCCATCAGTAATACCGGTCCAGTTGTGGTTCAGGCCATCGGCTTCGTCGATCGAACCTGCATTGACGTAGTCGACTTCGGCCGTGACCGTCAGGCCCGGGACAACGTCGTAGGCGATGTTGGCGGCGATGCCGAGATTTTCACCTTCGTCATACGAGACCTGGGCGTTGAACGAGGTCTTCTCGTTGATGGTGTAAGTGCCACCGCCCCAGACTGCCCAGTTGCCGTCCCACTGCTTGTAGAAGCCGCGGCCGCCGGCCGGGAAATTGTAGGTCGGATCCGTATAATTGTCGTCGGTGCCGTAGCCGCCCATGATGAAGAGCGACAGGTTCTGCATCGGGGTGATGTCCAAACGGACCTTGCCGGCGACTTCCTCGTAGTTGCTGTCGTAAGCGATGACGCCGGTGATGGCGCCCCAGCCCTGCGTGTACTTCACGCCGCCGACGACATGCGGAACGTAGCTGTCGATCGTGCCGACGCCGTAGGAACCGGGCGTGCCGGCGCCCGCGCCTTCTTCGAGCGAGATCACGGCCGAGAAGCCGTTGCCCGCGTCGAAGTAGTACTGGATGACGTTGGTGTCGAAATCGCCGTAGGGAACGAGCGTATCCTGGATGACGTTGCCGGCGTAGCCGATGAACGTATTGAAGGCCGATTCGTCCTTACCGACGCGCAGGCCACCGAGCTGGATCCAGGCGAAGTTCAGCGAAGCACCGGTGTTGCCGGCAGCGTTGACGTCACCGTCCGCGCCCGAATCACGGTTGTTGTTCTGGAAGTTGAAGCGGGTCTCAGTGTAGGTCTTCAAGGTGCCGAGTTCGGTTTCCTGGCCGGTCCAGGTCCTCAGCGAGAGGCGGGCCTTCTTGTAGTAGGTGTCGTTGCTGCTGCCGTCCTCAGTGTCGGTGGACGTCGCACCGTCGAACGAGCCGACGTCGCCGACGCCGATGTCGTAACGGACATAGCCGCCGATGCGCAGGCAGGTTTCGGTGCCGGGGATGTAGAAGTAGCCCGAGCCGTAAACGTCGCAAAT
>NZ_VFTC01000011.1 GCF_007003975.1 Mesorhizobium sp. WSM4306 | reverse complement strand
GTCTCCTTTCAACCGCAATGAATCACGAACTCAAACCAAGGGGAATCCTGAATCCTTTAAAAGGCGACAGGCTTTAGATCCCGGGAACGTCAGCAACGCCTCGATCGTGCTTCAGATCGCCCTTGCGATCGAAGATCGGCAAGTCCAGCCAGGAGAAGTCCGGCCGAAAACCGGTGGCCCACAGCACCGTGCGAACGTCTTCGCCGAGTTTAAGCTTCAGTTGGGGCGCCGCGTCGATTGCAGTGGGGGCAAAGCGCTCGATAGGACCGATGCCGGATGGCTTGTTCGCTTCTGCCCATTGGTCGATCCATGTGAGCAGCCGGTTCATTTTCAGGTCAGCCAGCGCGCAGACGTTGCGAAGCGTTCCGGAAAACTGGGCTGTTGCGTCGCGAATGCCCATCAGGCGTCCGACGATTTTAACGCCTTGCCCCTTCAGGACATTGAGGTCGAGCGTGGTCCGGTCTGATCCGCCGACAAGCTGCGGCGACGGTACTCTTCGAGCGCGGTCGGGGTCGTCTGCCTCTTCGATACGTTGGTCAAGCACGCCCGTTGCAAGCATCCACCATTGAATATCGCGACCTCGATAGACGCGCGGCAGCCGGACGTGTTCGCCCACCGCGAGCGTGACAGGCCGGCCGCTAAGCTGGATCTCTTGCGCCAATTGCAGACCTGTCGCCGATGCCCCGACCACCAGCACCCCGCCAGGGACAAGCTGCCCGGGATTGCGGTAGGAGTGAGCCGAGAGCTGTTCGATGGCGGCTGGCATGGCATCGGCCAATCGCGGTATGACCGGCTTGTTAAAGCCGCCAGTGGCGAGCACCACGGCTCGGCACAGCCAGTCCCCATTTTGGGTTTCCACCCGAAAGCCGTGGCTGCTCTGCGCAACTCTGTTGACTGCGGTGCGCGTTAGAACCGGTGCTGATGTGTATGTGGCGTAATCGGAAATGAAATCGGCGATCTGCCCGGCGCTCATGTAGCCGTCCGGGTCGTCGCCCTGGTATGGGTAGTCGGGGAGCCGCGCCATCCAGTTGGGCGTGAGCAAGCGCAGCGAGTCCCAGCGTTCCGTGCGCCAGCTATTCGCGACCTCGCCTCGCTCGAGAACCACATGTCTGAGCGAGTGCTGCCCCAGCAGATAGCTTATCGCCAGGCCTGAGTGACCGGCACCCATGACGACGACGTCAACGGTGCCGGCGATCCCGCGCGATGCGCTTTTGCTCATCAGGACTTGCTCGAGGTGACCGTTACATCGGTCGGGTTGGTGATCACGTCAAAGACGGCTGAGCGCTTCTGCGACTGCGCGACGAGAGCGGCGATGTCTTCCGCGCTGGCGTCCGCGTCAATATCGTAGTGCACTTTGATGCCGTCGAAGCCGTTGCGCACGTCCGGATCGATGCCGAGGATGCCCTGGATATTCATGCCCGCTTCGAGCGTGGCCTTGACCGAGTGGAGCTGGATGTTGCGATTTTGCGCAACAGCCGCGATGCCCGCGGTCAGGCAGCCTGCCAGGCCGACCAGCACAAACTCGACGGGTGTCGCCCCCTTGTCCTCGGACGCAAAGATTTCCGGATGATCGGACTCGAACTTGTAGGTCTGGCGATGCTTCTGTTCTGCGCCCAGGCCGAAGAATCCGTCGACTGTAGCTCGGTTGTGGGTTCCCTTGACCCACTCACTCGTCGCGCGCCACTTGAACCCTGCGGCCTCGGGGGCATCCTTCAGTGCCTCGCGGGCGCCAAGCAGGGCGGCTACGTTGACACCATTGGTAACGGTTTCCGTGTGTTTGGTCATATCTCGTACTCCTGTTGATAAATGAGGGTCCGACTTTTCAGCGGACGCATTGTCTTCCCACGGACGTATTGTACGCAGCATGGGAGTGGGCGTGGGATCGACTGGCTTCGCTCAGAGAATCCGGCCCCAGCTGTTGGATGAGAGCCTTTTCTGGCGCGGCGTAACCGGCCAGCCAATGTCCTTTTGAATTTCCAATGGCAGGCTGTTCAGAACGCGTTCGGATTTTCGTGCTTCACGGGCGTTTTTGATGGCCGCCCCGTAGCGCGCGACCGTTTCAAACACTGACATGTTCTTCTCCTGTAGAGCTTTCGGTGTCTCGGGCTATGCCAACGCAGCCGCTCAACAGTCTGTTAAATGCTCCACATTTGTATCTGCAAGGTTGCACCGAAACCGACGTTCGGTAACAAAATCGCAGATGAACTACGCGAGGGATTTTGGCTACGGGTGGCTGGACACGAAGGCGGCGACGAAGAAGAAGTGGCGGATACGCGCCACCAATTCAGAGGGCCGGACCCAACCGGACGGGGCTTCCATCATAGAAGCGCGACAGCCGAAAGCGGCTGAGGTCGTGTCCGGTCTCGTTTCCCGCGATCAGGTCGGCAACGACGCGACCTATGCCGGGCCCGATCCCGAAGCCGTGGCCGCTCATTCCCGTCGCGACAAAAAGGCCGCCGACTGCCTCTACCCGATCCACGACGGGGACGACGTCGGGCATGGCGTCGATCATGCCGCCCCAGCCGGCCTTCAGGCGAACGGTTTCGAACTGTGGAAAGAGGTGCTTGAACTTGCGTTCTATCGAACGCAGACGGGCCTGTTCAGGGGCCGGGCTGAGCACCCGCATTCTCTCGAAAGGGCTATGCGAATCCGGCACCCAATCGCGCGGCGTCGACCAGGCATCGGGGTAACCTGACGGCGCGAACGGAAAGTAGCGTGTTCCCAGCGGATTGTCCCTGAGGGCCGGAAGGTATTTGGTGGCGTGACGGAATGCGTCCGGCCCCACGTAGTGCAAATGGCTGCCGCCCGCGGCGAGCGTGTAGCCGCCATCCTGCCGGCGCCTGAAAGCGATGTGTTCGTCAGTCGCCGCACCTGCATAGATCTCGGGCAAGGGCTCCGTTGCGGCAACGGTAACCCTGACGCTGAGTTGTGGGATGGAGACGCCGTGTCTTCTCAGGAAAAGCGACGACCAGGCGCCTCCGGCGACCAGTACGTTTGAGGTCTCGATATACCCCGCCTCGGTCCACACGCCTTTGACCTTGCCGCCCGAGACTTCGAGGGCACGCGCCGCGCAATTCTCGACGATTTTGACGCCCTTTCGGACGGCAAGCCGGGCAAGCGCCGGCACCGCCAGCCAAGGTTCCGCACGCATGTCGGATGGTGTCGTCATCGCGCCCTTGAATGCGCGCGACATGCCTTTGATGAGCTTCGCGGTTTCGTCACCGTCCAGGAGGCGCGTGTCGAGATCATGGATCGCGGCGATCTTCATGAACGCTTCGAAGCCGGCCATGTCCTTGTCCGAGTTTGCCAAATAGGTCACGCCTGTCTGGGTCAGGCCGATGTCTTCGCCGCATTCCTCAGCCAGTTGCCGCCACAGGCGAATAGCCTCGATGACGATGGGCAGTTCATCCGCGTCTCGTCCCTGCTTTCGGATCCAGCCCCAGTTTCGAGAGGACTGTTCGGCCGCAACGCGTCCTTTTTCCACCAGCGTCACCGGGATGTTCCGCGCCGCAAGGAAAAGCGCTGTCGTTACGCCGATAACACCGCCACCAATGACCACCACCTCCGAACTCTTCGGCGGTGGACCTGGATGCTGGATTGGATCCGTTTCGGAGAACGGGAATGTGGGCAAGTGGCGCACCTGTAGGCTGGTCGATGGCTCTGGCTTACTGGTTGACACCCTGTAGAAGCCAAATCAAGGACAGACCCAGGCAGACCGTTATCCCACGACATTTCAATCTATCTGCAGTCAACGTCCGCAAGGGGTCGAATTCGGCCCAGCGGACTGACCGAATTGACCTCAGGTCGGCGCGCCGGCCACCGATCCCCTGACCACCAGGTCGACCGGCCAGACCTCGCCTCGCGCGCCTTCTTCCAGGCCGGAAATGCGCGCCGCCAACCGCTCGGCGACGCGGGCGCCGGCAAGGCGGATCGACGAGCGTGTCGTCGACAGCGGAACGGAAAAATTTTCCGGCTTCAGCCATGGAAAAACGTCGTCATGGGCAATCAACGACAGGTCGCCGGGAATGGTCAGGCCAAGGTCGCGCACCGCGCGCACGACGCCGAGCGACATGATCAGGCTGGAACAGGCGATCGCTGTTGGCGGCTCGCTCTGTTCGAGCAGGCGCCGTGCAGCGCGATAGCCGTTCTCCTCGGTCATCGTCACCGAGCAGACATGGCGCTCGCCGAGCGCCAGGCCGCTGGCGGCCAGCGCGCGGCGCATGCCGCGCTCACGGTGGATGGCGAAGGTCTCGCGGTCGTCGCCATTGATCAGCGCCAGCCGGCGATGGCCGAGCTGGACCAGCAGCCGGGCCGCCTCGTGGAAGGCGCCCTCATTGTCGATGTCGGTGAACGGGTAATCGAAGTCGAAGCCGTCGCTGCGGCCATGGACGATGAAGGGGATGCCCAGCGTGTTGACCAGCGCCACCCGCCGGTCGGCCGGCCGCGGCGAGGAGATGTAGACGGCGTCGACCTGGCGATTGGCGACGATGCGCCGATAGGTGGTCTCCTGGTCGTCGGCGTCTGCCGGCGACAGAACGAGGTCGAGTTCGTGCGAGCGGGCATAGTCGCCCAGGCCGGAGAGGAACTCGACAAAATGCGGATCGATATCGACCGAGGCGCCGGTCGGCAGGACATAGCCGATCATGCCGGTCTTGCCGGTCGCCAGGCGGCGCGCGCTCGGGTTGGGCCGGTAGCCGTGGCGCTTGGCGGCATCCACCACGCGCCGGCGGGTTTCCTCGTTGACCTCCGGATAGCCGTTCAGCGCACGGCTGACCGTTGTCTGCGACAGAGCCAGCATATGGGAGAGCTGTTTCAGGTTCACCGGGAGGCCTCCAAGCCCCAAAGCGCTTTTAATTTTGGATCCGCACGGGCGCCATGAAGAGCGCTGCCGGCCCATGGGACCATACGCACTGGTCCGGCCAGTTTGAAGCATAATACGCTGCTGCATCGCCAAAAAACTGTGCTGCAGTGCACTTTCTCAAGTGTTGCAGCCCAAAAATAAATCGATTAGCCCGCTACCCTCTTGACTTCCATTGGATTCAATGGCGAGATCAAAAAGACCAAAGCGCTTTGGAAGACTCTTTCGAAAGGTTGCGGTTCCTTTCCGAGTGAGTCACAGTCCTGCGGCGTCGGCGGGCGGAATGGAGGTTCCGTCCGGGTGTATGTGACCACTGGGAGGAATGCGATGAAGAAGATGCTTCTGCTTGGCGCCGCGTTTGCAACGCTCGCCCTGAGCCTGCCGGCGCAAGCCGAACTAAAATTCAAGCCGGGTGAAGACAAGCGCTTCAACTGGGCCAACTACGAAGAGCTGAAAAAGGTCGATCTCAAGGGCGAGACGCTGACCATCTTCGGACCCTGGCGCGGCGAGGACGAAGGTCTCATCCGCACGGTTCTCGAATATTTCCAGGAAGCCACCGGCGCCGAGATCAAATACTCCTCGTCGGAGAATTACGAACAACAGATTGTCATCGACACCCAGGCCGGCAGCCCGCCCAACATCGCCGTGCTGCCGCAGCCGGGCCTGATCCAGGATCTGGCTTCCAAGGGCCTGCTGACGCCGCTCGGCGACGACACCGCCAAATGGGTGAAGGACAATTACGGCGCCGGCCAGTCATGGGTCGACCTCGGCACCTTCAAGGACAAGGACGGCAAGCCGGGCTTCTTCGCCTTCCCCTACAAGGCCGACGTGAAATCGCTGGTCTGGTACTCGCCGGACAATTTCGAGGAAGCCGGCTACAAGGTTCCCAAGACCCAGGAAGAGCTAGCCGATCTTGAGAAGAAGATCATCGCCGACGGCGGCACGCCGTGGTGCATCGGTCTCGGCTCGGGCGGCGCCACCGGCTGGCCGGCGACCGACTGGGTCGAAGACATCATGCTGCGCACCCAGGCGCCTGACGTCTACGACAAGTGGGTGAAGAACGAGATCCCGTTCAATGACCCGGCGGTGGTCAACGCCATCGACATCTTCGGCAAGATCGCCACCGACGACAAGATGGTCGATGGCGGCGCCAAGGCGGTTGCCGCGACCGACTTCCGCGACAGCCCCAAGGGCCTCTTCTCGGTCCCGCCGAAATGCTACCTGCACCATCAGGCCTCGTTCATCCCGACCTTCTTCCCGGAAGGCACCAAGGTGGGCCAGGATGCCGACTTCTTCTACTTCCCGCCCTATGCGTCCAAGCCTGAACTGGGCACGCCCGTGCTCGGCGCCGGTACGCTCGCCATGATCACCAAGGATTCGAAGGGTGCACGCGCCTTTATCGAATTCCTGAAGATGCCGCTGGCGCATGAAATCTGGATGGCCCAGGGCGGCTTCGTGACGCCGCTCAAGTCGGTCAACAAGGATGCCTATGCCAGCGACGCGCTGAAGAAGCAGGGCGATATCCTGGCCAACGCTTCGACCTTCCGTTTCGACGGCTCGGACTTGATGCCGGGCAAGATCGGCGCCGGCGCCTTCTGGACCGGCATGATCGACCTGGTCGGCGGCAAGTCGGCGCAGGATGTCGCCACCGACATCCAGAAGAGCTGGGACGCGATCAAGTAATCAGCCGCCACGTAATCACGGCGAGTCAGCAGCCGCTCAGGCTGCAGTTTTTAGGACGTCCTCCACAGACTGGATCCGGGCCTTGTTGGCCCGGATCCGACCGGCGCCGTACGCCGGACCGATTTGCGTTCGTTCGTTCCGAATAACTTAAATCGACGCATCGCCACATCGCCAGGGCTGTTCAAGGCCCGGCCGATCATGCGCAGGGAGAGGGACCCATGGCGGCTCAGATCTTATCGGCCATTTTTGTCATCATCATCGGCGTCGGCGGCTGCGTCGCCTATTTCTGGGGCGCCAACAAGCTGGTTGACCTGATATTCCCGTCGCGCGGCGTCGCCGGGGCTGCGGCCATCGACAATCTGCGCCGGCAAGGGCTGGTCCGTCCGTGGCTGTTCGTCGGCCCAGCGATGATCATCCTCACCGTCTATCTGATCTACCCGGTGGTGGCGACGCTCTGGCTGTCCTTCCTCGACCGCGGCGGCCAGCATCTTGTCGGCTTCGCCAACTATGAATGGGCGTTCGGCGACCGCGAGTTTCGCAACTCGATCCTCAACAACATCATCTGGCTGGCAGTGGTGCCGGCGGCCTGTACCTTCCTCGGGCTGATCATCGCCGTGCTCACCGACAAGATCTGGTGGGGCACGATAGCCAAGAGCCTGATCTTCCTGCCGCTGGCGATTTCCTTCGTCGGCGCCAGCGTGATCTGGAAATTCATCTACGAATATCGCGGCGAGGGCCAGACGCAGATCGGCCTGCTCAACGCCATCATCCAGTATTTCGGCGGCCAGCCGCAGGTCTGGATATCGCTGCCGTTCTGGAACAATTTCTTCCTGATGATCATCCTGATCTGGATCCAGACCGGCTTTGCCATGGTCATCCTGTCTTCGGCGCTACGCGGCATCCCCGAGGAGACACTCGAAGCCGCGGTCATCGACGGCGCCAATCCGTTCCAGATCTTCTGGAAGATCATGGTACCGCAGATCTGGGGCACCATTGCCGTGGTCTGGACGACGATCACCATCCTGGTGCTGAAAGTGTTCGACATCGTGCTGACCATGACCAACGGCCAGTGGAACAGCCAGGTGCTGGCCAATCTGATGTTCGACTGGATGTTCCGCGGCGGCGGCGATTTCGGCCGCGGCGCAACAATAGCCATCATCATCATGATAGCGGTCATCCCGATCATGGTCTGGAACATTCGCCAGGCGAACAAAGAGACGGGAGGACATTGAGATGGCCGTCGCGACCGGAAAATCCTTTGCCAGCCGTTTCGGCGTCCACATCGCCGTGCTCATCTTCGTCGCCATCTGGACCGTGCCGACGCTCGGCATCCTTGCCTCGTCGCTGCGCGACAAGGACCAGATCATCGCCTCGGGCTGGTGGAATTCCTTCTCCAGTTCCACCCAGACTGAAGCCGGCCGGTTGCCGCCGGCGTCGGCGCAGGTCGAGAAGGACGGCAAATTCGTGCTTGCCGGCAACATCTTTGGCGACGCTGCCGCCCGCAACATCAGCGCTTTCGGCGTCAAGTCGGCGGCACCGACGCAATATCCGGCCGGCACGACTGCCGATCTCGGCGACGGAGTCACGCTGCAGCTCAATGCCGACGGGACTTTCGTCATGTCGTCGCCGAAAGCCTTTGAGGGCGACCGTGGCCAGCGCGTCTATTATGCCTCGTCGGCGCCGCCGAAATTCACCACCGACAATTACAACACGGTGCTGTTTTCGGAAGGCATCGGCCGCTCGTTTATGAACTCGCTGACCGTCACCATTCCGTCGACCGTCATCCCGATCCTGATCGCGGCGTTTGCCGCCTATGCGCTGGCCTGGATGCGCTTTCCCGGCCGCGCGCTGCTGATCGCGGTCATCATCGGCCTGCTGGTTGTGCCGCTGCAGATGTCGCTGATCCCGTTGCTCAAACTCTACAACGGCGTCGGCACTTTCTTCGGCGTGCCGTCGAAAACCTATCTCGGTATCTGGCTGGCGCATACCGGCTTCGGCCTGCCCTTCGCCATCTATCTCTTGCGCAGCTATATTGCCGGTCTGCCGCGAGAGATCATGGAATCGGCGCGCATCGACGGCGCCAGCGATTTCGAGATCTTCGTCAAGATCGTGCTGCCGCTGTCGTTCCCGGTGCTGGCCTCCTTCGCCATCTTCCAGTTCCTGTGGGTGTGGAACGATTTGTTGGTGGCGATGGTTTTCCTCGGTACCGAGGGCGATCAGATCGTGCTGACCGCCAAGCTCAATGCGCTGCTCGGTTCGCGCGGCGGCGACTGGGAGATCCTGACGACATCGGCCTTCGTCACCATCATCGTTCCGCTGATCGTGTTCTTCTCGCTACAGCGCTATTTCGTCCGCGGGCTGCTGGCCGGCTCGGTCAAAGGAGGTTGAGACTGATGCAATCCGCTTTGAAGGCGACTTCGAAACCCGATCTCGCCGTCGATCGCGACTGGTGGCGGGGCGCGGTGATCTACCAGATCTATCCGCGCTCCTACCAGGACTCCAATGGCGACGGCATAGGCGACCTCAAGGGCATAATCCGCAGGCTGCCCTACATCGCCTCGCTGGGTGTCGATGCCATCTGGATTTCGCCCTTCTTTAAGTCGCCGATGAAGGATTTCGGCTACGACGTCTCGGACTATTGCGACGTCGACCCGATGTTCGGCACGCTCGCCGATTTCGATGCGCTGGTGGCGGAAGCCCATCACCTCGGTCTCAAGGTGATGATCGACGAAGTGCTGTCGCACACGGCCGACATCCATCCATGGTTCAAGGAAAGCCGCAGCAACCGCAGCAACCCGAAGGCTGACTGGTATGTCTGGGCCGACGCCCGGCCGGACGGCACGCCGCCCAACAACTGGCTGTCGATCTTCGGCGGCTCAGCCTGGCAGTGGGACACAAGTCGCCAGCAATATTATCTGCATAACTTCCTGTCCGAGCAGCCGGACCTCAACTTCCACAACAGGCAAGTCCAGGACGCGTTGCTCGACGTCACCCGCTTCTGGCTGGAGCGCGGCGTTGACGGCTTCCGCCTCGACACCATCAATTTCTACTTCCACAGCCAGGGACTGGAAAACAACCCGCCGCTGCCGCCGGAAGAGCGCAACGACCAGACCGCACCGGCGGTCAATCCCTACAACTACCAGGACCATATCTACGACAAGAGCCGGCCGGAGAACCTCGCCTTCCTCGAACGGTTCCGGGCGCTGCTCGACGAATATCCGGCAACCGCCGCCGTCGGCGAAGTCGGCGATTCGCAGCGCGGGCTGGAAGTGGTCGCCGCCTACACGGCCGGCGGCAAGCGCGTCCATATGTGCTATTCCTTCGACTTCCTGGCACCGGAAAAGATCAGCGCCGCCAAGGTGCGTCAGGTGCTGGAAGCCTTCGGCAAGGTCGCCAGCGACGGCTGGTCATGCTGGGCCTTCTCCAACCATGACGTGATGCGTCCGGCTTCGCGCTGGGCTGCCGATGAGGCCGATCCGGCCGCCTATCTCAAGGTGATCTCGGCGCTGTTGATGTCGCTGCGCGGTTCGGTCTGCCTCTATCAGGGCGAGGAGCTTGGGCTGGACGAAGCCGAGCTTAAGTTCGAGGATCTGCAGGACCCCTACGGCATCCGCTTCTGGCCCGAATTCAAGGGTCGCGACGGCTGCCGCACGCCGATGGTGTGGGATGCGACAGCCAGCAATGCCGGCTTTTCGACGGCCAAACCGTGGCTGCCGGTGCCGGGCAAGCATTTGTCGCAAGCGGTCAATGTTCAGCAGGGCGACGCCGCCTCGCTGCTCGAGCACTACCGGCGCTTTCTCGGCTTCCGCCGTCAGCATCCGGCGCTGGCCAAAGGCGACA
The DNA here is from genome assembly GCF_007003975.1 of Mesorhizobium sp. WSM4306. GTDB lineage: Bacteria > Pseudomonadota > Alphaproteobacteria > Rhizobiales > Rhizobiaceae > Mesorhizobium. The sequence goes on along the minus strand of NZ_VFTC01000011.1, from coordinate 167,597 downwards.
TCGAGTTCATCGAAAGCGAAGGCGACACCGTCGCCTTCACCCGCCGCGAGGGCAATGAGCAAATCGTCTGCGTCTTCAATTTGGGCAGCAGGCCGGCCGAGGTCGATCTCGGCCAGGCGCTGCAGCCATTGGCCGGGCACGGTTTTTCGGGACAATCCGGCACAGGTTCGATCCGCCTCGGCGGCTACGGCGCCTGGTTCGGGCGCATCGATTGAGTTTTGACGAAACGGAATTTCTTGAGGAAATCTGGGTTCTCTAGGGAAATCACTGGGAGGAAATCATGGCCGATGTCACGCTGAGACAAGTGAAGAAATCATACGGCAACCTGCACATTCTCCATGGCATCGACCTCGACATAAAGTCGGGCGAGTTCATCGTCTTCGTCGGTCCGTCGGGCTGCGGCAAGTCGACCTTGCTGCGGTCCATCGCCGGGCTTGAGGAAATCACCTCCGGTGACCTCAAGATCGCCGGCGAGGTGGTGAACGATGTGCCGCCCTCGAAGCGCGGCATCGCCATGGTGTTCCAGTCCTATGCGCTCTATCCGCACATGACCGTCTACGACAACATGGCCTTTTCGATGAAGATCGGCAAGGAAAGCAAGGCCGAGATCGACAAGCGGGTGCGGCAGGCCGCGGAAATCCTGCAGCTGACCAAATATCTCGACCGTCTGCCCAAGGCGATGTCGGGCGGCCAGCGCCAGCGCGTCGCCATCGGCCGCGCCATCGTGCGCAACCCGAAAGTGTTCCTGTTCGACGAGCCGCTGTCGAACCTCGACGCCGCACTGCGCGTCGCCACCCGCATCGAGATCGCCAAGCTCAAGGAATCGATGCCCAACACGACGATGATCTACGTCACCCACGACCAGGTCGAGGCGATGACACTGGCCGACCGCATCGTGGTGCTGAAGGACGGCCATATCGAACAGGTCGGCACGCCGATGGACCTCTACAAGAAGCCCGGCAATCTGTTCGTCGCCCAGTTCATCGGCTCGCCGGCCATGAATATCTTGCCAGCGACAATCGACAAGACAGGCGATCCGACCATCGTCAGCCATGTCGGCGGCCGCAAGGCGACGGTGCCGATTGCGACGCCGGCGTCCGCCAAGGGCGCGGCGGTCAGCTTCGGCGTGCGGCCGGAGGATCTGTCGGTCGCCACCGGCACGGAATATCTTTTCGAGGGCGTGGTGGACTATGTCGAGCAGCTCGGCGAGGTCCAGCTGGTCTATGTCGACATCGGCCGCGCCGACCTGCCGCTGGTGACCAAGCTGCCCGGCAATGTCGAGGTCAAGCGCGGGGCAAAGCTGCGGCTGACCGCGGACGCCGGCGACCTGCACATCTTCGACGCCGACGGGCATTCCTTCTCGCTCAAGCCGGTGGAAGTGAAGGCGGCCTGAGATCGGCGCGTCGTATCGATAAAAAAAGAGCGGCGGGCCAGGCCCGCCGCTCTTTTTTCAAACTTCGGCTGTTAGAGCAATTCCAGGAAAAGTGTGAGCGGTTTTCCCGGGAAAAGCGCGCAGCGCTTTCCCTTGGGAATTGCGAAAAACAAATAGCTAGAGCGGTTCGCCGTTTCTGTGAAACGGTGAAACGTTCTAGCGATTGCCGAAGAGGTTCCGGTCGCTGCCTTGCGGGGCGGGCTTCTGTACGTCGCCCGACGAGTTCAACAGCTTGTAAACCGGCGAGCTGGTGTTCGGCACCGACGACGTCCGGGTGTTGTCGACGTTGACGGTCGCCTGGTTGTCGACGGCGCCAGAGCCGACATTGTCGTTGCGGGCATAAGCACTGCCTGCGGCAACCAAAAGCGCAGCGGCAGCAAGAGCAATCTTCTTCATTTCAGGTCTCCTGAGTTTCATCATGCGGCAAAGCGGCTGTCCGCCGCTCTGTGTTTTTGTTCGATGTTCGACTGGGATCGTTGTTTTAAAACCCTGAGGTCGGATCCCGATCGGCCTTAGCGGCCGAAGAGGTTGCGGTCGGCGCCCTGTGCAGGGGCCTGAGCAGCCGAATCCGACTTCACAACCGAAGCCGTGTGGCCACTGTCGGTCGACGTAACCGCAGGCTGGTTGGCGCCGTTCGAACCATAGTTGTCACTGGCGGCGAAAGCGCTGCCGGAAACGGCCAGAACGGCGGCGGCAGCAAGGATGATCTTTTTCATTTTAAATACTCCTGAATTTTTTGAGATCCCAAGAGCGGCGAGCTGGCCGCTCTTCGTTTGGTCGGGATCAGCGATTGCCGAAGAGGTTGCGGTCGCTGCCCTGAACGAGGGGCTGCTTGTCAGCGGGCGCCGACTTCTGAATGGAAGCCGTATACGAGCTGTCAACCGCGGCAGCGGGCTGGTTCGCACCATTGGAACCATAATTGTCGCTACCAGCGAAGGCGCTGCCAGTGATGGCCAAAACGGCCGCGGCAGTAAGGATGATCTTTTTCATTTTTAGTACTCCAGTTTTGCTGTCCGTCTAGCGGCGTGTGGTGGGAGCAATTCGCGTCGTTCGGACCGCCCCGATGTGGGAAAGCCATAGGCTTGTTTCCAATCACGAAGTTGTTCCAGCTGGGCCATGATTTCACCCCTTGTAATTTTCATAAGCATGCCTATCATCTTATTTTGTTTAAATAATACAAAGGCTTATGTAACAATACCATCCGGCTCACCGAGTGTGTCCGGGCGTCAGCGTTCACACCGTCCTGCACGCATTGTCAACAGAAACGAACCGTTCGGTTCGATTTTAGAAACTGCTAATAGTCACTTTTCGATACCGTTGACGTGTTTTTCCTTAATCGGCAGTCTGAGTCGAGGTGATTTGCGATGGCCGCGATCCGTCCCCGAAAACAACGCCGTCGGCCCCACGATCATCGGCCGCTGCGTTCGTCGCGCGTGTCGCGCCGCATGGAGGCGATGTCGCTTTCATGCCGATGTCGCGATCGCTGCCGTGATTAGATGCTTCCATCTCAGGTGCCGCTTCGTGACGACGCAGCGGAGAATTGGGAAGCCGGTCAGAATCCGGCGCTGCCCCCGCAACGGTGGTGGAGTTCAAGTCGCAACGGGAGACCACTGGGCAAGAAGCCTGGGAAGGTGTCGCGATGGTCCGCAAGGACAACTCCAGAGCCCGGAAACCAGCCCGAGATGCTTGAACTCGACTGATCGCGGTGGGCGGTCAAGAGGTGGATAGCGCATGCCCGGCTGTTGCCGGCCTGCGGCCGATCCTTCCTCCATCACCACCAAGTTCAGTCCTTAAACCACGAGGACAGAACTATGGATGCGCGCAACGACATGCTGAGGCTCTTGAACGGCCGCAAGCAAGGCTTTTCGCTCGAACAGCCCTTCTACACCGACCCGGACTATTTCAAGGTCGACATGGAGCTGATCTGGTATCGCGACTGGCTGTTCATCGGCCATGATTGCGAACTGCCGAAGCCCGGCAGCTACATCACCGTGCAGATCGGCGACTATCCGGTGGTGCTCGTTCGCGACCAGAAGGGCAACATCAACGCCTTTCACAATTCCTGCCGGCATCGCGGCAGCCGCGTCTGCAATACCGAGAAAGGCACGGCGGCAAAGCTGGTCTGCCCCTATCACCAGTGGACCTACGAGCTGGATGGCCGACTGCTGTTTGCCCGCCAGATGGCCGAGGGTTTCGACAAGAGCCAGTTCGGCCTGAAGCCGGTCGCCTGCGAAAGTGTGGCCGGTTACATCTTCATCTGCCTCGCGAAAGAACCCGCAGACTTCGCGCCGATGCGGGCCATGATCGAACCGTACCTCAAGCCGCACCAGCTGAATGAAGCCAAGGTCGCCTTCGAGTCGACGATCATCGAGAAGGGCAACTGGAAGCTGGTCTGGGAAAACAATCGCGAGTGCTACCACTGCGCCGGCAATCATCCCGAGCTGTGCAAGACATTCCCGGAAGCGCCGACCGTGACCGGCGTGCAGGGCGCCGACAGCGACCCGGAGATGCTGTCGCACTGGGCAAAATGCGAAGCGGCGGGCCTGCCGAGCAAGTTCCGCATCGATCCGGCCGGACAGTACCGCGCCACCCGCGCGCCGCTTTTACGCGACGCCGTCAGCTACACGATGACGGGAAAGCGCGCGGTGACGAAGAACCTCTCCGACACCGTGTCCGCCGACCGCATCGGCACCTTGATGCACTACCACTATCCGACGACCTGGAACCACATCCTCATCGACCATGCAGTGACCTTCCGGGTGCTGCCGATCAGCGCCACGGAGACTGCGGTGACGACCAAGTGGCTGGTGCACAAGGATGCTGTCGAGGGCGTCGACTACAACCTTGAAGAGCTCACGCATGTCTGGACCGAAACCAATGACCAGGACCGCCGCATCGTCGAGGAAAATGCCTTCGGCATCCTGTCGCCGGCCTATGAGCCAGGCCCCTATTCGGAGTTGCACGAGGGTGGCGTGATCCAGTTCGTCGAATGGTACGCGGCCTTCATCGGCCCGCGCCTCGCCGAAGGCGGCCGGCCGGCGCTGCGCAGCGTCGCGTGAGCTCATGTCGCCCAAAAGTGTATCGCGGTTTTGGGATCACGACATGAGCAGAGCAAAAAGGACTTGAGGGATGAATGCGATGACGGATCTTGGGCTCTATCGCCATCTCGACCAGATGGCGCCGTGGAACGACAGGCTGCAGGTGCTGGAAGTGATCGGCGTCAGCGACGAGGCGCCGGACGTCAAGACCTTCACCTTCCGCTCCGATAACCAGACCTGGTTCCGCTACAAGCCGGGCCAGTTCGTGACGCTGGAGCTGCCGACACCGGACGGGCCGCAGATGCGCACCTATACGCTGTCGTCCTCGCCGTCGCGGCCGTTTTCGATTGCGGTGACGGTGAAGGCGCAGGCCGGCAGCATCGGCACACGCTGGATGTTCGATCATCTGCTGCCCGGTTCGCACGTCAAGGCCTATGGGCCGGCCGGCGACTTCTCGTTGCACAGCCACCCCGCAGCCAAATATCTGTTCATTTCTGCCGGCTCCGGCGTGACGCCGATGATGTCGATGCTGCGCTGGCTCAACGACTGTGCGCCATGGACAGATGTCGGCTTCGTCAATTGCGCGCGGCGTGCGGAAGAGATCATCTTCCGCAAGGAACTCGAACTGCTCGGCGGTCATATGCCCGGCCTGTCGCTCGGCTTCATGATCGAGGAGCGGTCGAGCCGCGAAGGCTGGTACGGCCATATGGGCCGTATCGACGCGATCCGGCTGCCGCTGCTGGCGCCCGATTTCCGCGAGCGCGAGATCTTTTGCTGCGGCCCCGATCCGTTCATGCGCGCAGTGCGCGGCATGCTGGATGCCACCGGCTTCGATATGACGAAATATCATCAGGAGAGCTTTGCCGCGCCCGCGGTGGAGGAAATCCCGGCGCCGTTTGCCTCACCCGCTGAAGACGGCACTGCTGTCCCTGTCGAAGCCGTCACGCCGATCCGCTTCTCGCTTTCGGAGGTCGACGCCGACTGCGTCGCCGGCCAGACCGTGCTGCAGACGGCGCGCAGCTCGGGCGTGCGGATACCAGCCGCCTGCGAGTTCGGCCTGTGCGGCACCTGCAAGGTGAAGAAGGTCTCCGGCGCTGTCGAGATGAGCCACAATGGCGGCATCCTCGACCACGAGATCGATGACGGCTTCATCCTTGCCTGCTGCTCGAAACCGCTGTCGGCGCTCGAAATCGAGGCCTGAGCGGCGCCGCCCGTTCAGACGCCGTAGCGCTCGGTGCGGATGATGTCCGCTGATATGCCGGCGTCGATCAGCGCCTGGGCGGCCGCCGACACGAAGGCGTTCGAGCCGCAGACGAAGGCGAGCGCCGGCGGTTGCGGCAGCCGCGCGAGCGCCTGCATGACCATTGCCGTGTCGATGCGCCTTGAATAATCGGACGGGCGGTGTGGGGCCTCGCGGGTCAGCGTCAGCACCAGGTCGAAACCGTCACGGCGATCGTCGAGACCGATCAGCTCGTCGCGGAAGATCACCTCGTCCCAGACCCGCACCGAAAACATCAGCGCGACCGGCGCCACGGATTTGCGCAAGGTCCGGTGACGCACCATCGCCATCAGCGGCACCACGCCGGAGCCGCCGCCGACCAGAAGCAGTGGCCCGCCATCGCTGTCGGACCAGACGAAATGCCCGCCAAGCGGCCCGCGCAGCTCGATCTCGTCGCCGACCACCGCCACCTCGTGGAAAAAGGGCGACACTTCACCGTCGTCGAGTTTTTCGATCGCCAGCTCGATCGTGACGCTCTCCGGCGCCGAGGCGATAGAATAGGAACGGCGCGCCTGATAGCCGTCAGGCGCCGTCAGCCTGACGTCGACATGCTGTCCGGCGCGATAGGCGAAAGGCCGCGACAGCGCGAAGAAGAAACTGGTGACGCGTGGCGTGCGCTTTTCGATCCGGGTGATTTTCGCCGTCTGCCAGGGAGATTGCGGCGCTTCGCTCATGGATCGCCGCTATAGCGCTGCTCGCGCCACGGGTCGCCATAGATATGATAGCCGCGCAATTCCCAGAAGCCCGGCTCGTCGCGCTCGGTGAACTGCAGGCCGTTCAGCCATTTGGCCGACTTCCAGAAATAAAGATGCGGCACCAGAAGCCGCGCCGGACCGCCATGGTCGGGCGTGATCGGCTTGCCTTCATAAAGCAGCGCCACCATCGCCTTGCCGGTGGTGAGATCCTTTGCCGGCACGTTGGTGGTGTAGCCGTCATATCCATGCGCCAGCAGGAAGCCGGTCGGCGCTTCGATGCCGGCATCGGCGAGGATGTCGTCGACCAGCATGCCTTGCCATGCCGTATCGAACTTGGTCCAGGCGGTGACGCAATGGATGTCGCGCGTCATCTTGGTCAAGGGCAGCGCGTTGAACTCGGCCCAGTTCCATTTCTTGATCGGGCGCGGCCCGTGCTTGAGTGTGAACGACCAGTCCTCGGTGCGCACCCGCGGCGTCGGTCCCGCCGACAGGACCGGAAAACCCTGTTCGAGATACTGCCCGGGCGGGATGCGCGCGTCGGTCTCGGCTGGAGGCTTTCGACCGGAGGAAAAACCGCGGGTGACCATCTCGGACTATCCGTTTGCAGCAGGCCATTACCGACCCTGCCGCAGTGTTCTCGAAGATGTGCTAGCGGGCAACAGGAATCTTGGGCGGCGCGGCAGGCCCACCAGGATCACCCCGGCGGCCTGCCGCATCGTGCCTCAGCCGGCGGCGAAGGGCACGGCGACGAAGATCTGCGCGTCGCCACGGTCGACCAGAAGCAGCACCGACTTCCGGCCCGACCTGCCGGCCTCGGCGATCGCCTGGTTGGCCTGCCTTGCGTTGCGCACCGGAGACTGGTCGACGGCGACGATGACATCGCCCGGCTGCAGGCCGGCATTGGAAGCCGCCTTGTCTGGATTGACGCGCTCGACCACGGCGCCGCGCTGGTTGGCCGCCAGGTTCAGCTCCTCGCGTATATCGGGCGTCAGATCGGTCAGGCCGAGGCCGAGCGATGGCACGCGAAGCGCCTGGCCGGCCGAGGGTTTTTGATTGTCGCCCTCGGTCGAGGCCGACTTCACATCGTCGCTGTTGCGGCCGACATCGGCGGATATCTGCACCGTCTTGCCGCCGCGCCAGACATCGAGCGTTTCCTTCGCGCCGGGCGCGACATCGGCGACGGCGCGCGACAGATCCTTGGGATCCTTGATCGGATCGCCGGCGAAGCTGGTGATGACGTCGCCGGTCTTGATCCCGGCCTTCGCCGCCGGCGATCCCTCGGTGACCTCTGAAACCAGCGCGCCGCCGGGATGGTCGAGGCCGACAGCGCCGGCCACATCCGGCGTCACCGGCTGGATCTGCACGCCGAGATAGCCGTACTGGATGTTGCCGCCCTTCATAAGCTTGGCGACGACTTTTTGCGCCTGGTCCGAGGGAATGGCGAAGCCGACGCCGACGCTGCCGCCGTTCGGTGAAAAGATCGCCGTGTTGATGCCGACGACATTGCCACTGACATCGACCAGCGGGCCGCCGGAATTGCCGTGGTTGATCGGCGCGTCGATCTGGATGAAGTCGTCGAACGGGCCGCTGTTGAGGTCGCGACCGCGTGCCGAGACGATGCCCGCGGTGACCGTGGTGCCGATGCCGAACGGATTGCCGAAGGCGAGTATCTGGTCGCCCGCCATGAGCTTGTCGGAATCGCCCCATTTGACGGTCGGCAAAGGCTTGCCGGACTTGACCTTGAGCACCGCGAGGTCGTTCTTGGCGTCGCGGCCGACCAACGTGGCGGGAAGCTCGGTGCCGTCGTCGAGCGTTACCTTGATCGACGTGGCGCCGTCGACGACATGGTTGTTGGTCACGATGGTGCCGTCGGCGCCGACGATGAAGCCGGAGCCGAGTGCCTCAGCGCGCTGTGCCTGTTGCTGCGGCGACGTTTTCGGCATGGGTATGCCCTGATCGCCAAAGAACTGCCGGAATTGCTCGTCGAAAGGCGAGCCGCCGCCGTCGAAGGGAGACTCCTCGCCCATGGTTTGCGGCGGTGCCTTCATCACCGTGGTGACCGTCACTACCGCCGGCTTGTCGGTCGCCACGATCGGCGCGAAGGAGCCGTTGGGCACCGTTATGCCGGCAACAGGGGTCTGGGTCGTCGCAACGGCGTTGCTAGCACTTTCAGCAAGAGACATGACGAAGGGGGATATGATCAGCGCAGCGCCCAGCAAGGCCGCGACGCGATGTCTGCGAAGGATGTCTGACATGGTCGTTTGTCCGGGCGAGAGATGATCCGGCGCCGTGGCCGTTCGCGGGGAAACAGCCATCCGGCGTGTCGACGGTCGCGGTTGCCCGTCTCGCCTGGCATGGCAGCGGCCCAGATCGACAGCCCTGCATTTAGGGCAGAGATCGGTCCGATTTAGGGTTTTTGCGCTATCTTACGAAGATTTAATACCGGGGCTGCGCCTGGCCAAGATCAAACCCCGCCGGTCCGCCTGAGATAGGCGGTGGCAATCTCGCGCATGCGCTTGCCGTCGAAGCTCGGCCCATGGCCGCCATGGCCGAGGCGGACAGGCAGGTCGATCAGCCGCTGCATGGTACGGCGATAATCGGGCCTGGAGGAATCCGGCAGGTCGTCGATCAGCATGGAATCGTAGATGGCGTCGCCGGCAAAGAACAGGCCGTCGACCTCATCGAACAGCGCGATCGAATCCGGCGAATGGCCGGGCAGATGCAGCACGCGGAATTGCCGGTCGCCAAGATCAACTATGTCGCCTTCGGCCAGTGTGCGCGTCAGCGGCGCCGGCGGGATCTTGTAATCGGCCGCCGCCCAGCCCGGCGCCGGCAGTTTCGAAACTGCGCCGTCGAGGTTGGTGAACATGTAAGCGTAGGTAACCGCCTCATCCATGGTGCTGAAGGTCGGGGCACTTTGGATCGGCCCGAGCCGCAGTGGGAATTCGTGCAGCGAGCCGACATGGTCGAGATGGATGTGGGTGGCGACGACGATAAGCGGCTTGCCCTCGGGCGTGTCGATCTGCGGCGCCAGCGGGCAAATCCCCATGCCGGTGTCGACCAGCAGGTCGGCGTCGCGGCCTTTGAAGTGCCAGATGTTGGCGCGCACGAAATCATGCACAAACGGTTCGGTCAGCATCGTTGTACTGGCATCGATGACGGTCTTGCCGAACCAGTCGCCGACGACACGTTCGCCACCAAAACGGGCGCCGCCAAAACGGTCGCCCATCAGACGAAGGGCTTTCCGACCTTGTATTTTTCCGGCACCAGCCGCTTGAGATAGGCCATGCCCGCTTCCGACAGCTGGTTGACATCCGGCTTCATGAAATCGTCGGGCATATGGCGCGTCTTGCCGGCGACGTTTTTCAGCGGCACCTTCTTCAGCACGGTTTTGGTGCCGTCATATTGCAGCGCCACCGAACCGCCGCCTTCTCCAGCGACGGCAACCGCGAAGGCGCCGGCATCGAAGGCCTCTTGCGCGTCCACGGCGCTGATCGCGCCGATATAGCCGCGCGGCATGTAGCCCAATGCGTCGACCCGCGCACGCTTGCCCGGCAGGCCTTCGGCCAGTGCCCGCTCGAGGGCGGCCGGCAGGTCACTGCCCGACAGCTTGACGTTGCCATGCGCGTCGCGCTCGAGCTTCTCCGGCGGCACCAAGCTTTCGACCAGCGCCTTGCCGTCGGCGGTGCTGACGCCTTCGGAGACAGCGACGATGCAGCGCTTGTGGCGGTCGAGCGAGGCGCGCACGTCCTCGATGAAGCCGGCGGCTGAAAATGGCCGTTCCGGCACGTAGACGAGATGCGGGCCGCTGTCGGGATCGAGCTGCCATGCAGCTGCGGCGGCGGTAAGGAAGCCGGCATGGCGGCCCATGACGATGCCGACATAGATGCCGGGCAGGGCGCGGAAATCGAGATCGACCGACAGGAAGGCGCCGGCAACGAATTCGGCCGCCGAGATGAAGCCCGGCGTGTGGTCGTTCTCCTCGAGATCATTGTCGATGGTCTTTGGCGCATGCACGAAGGCGATGCTGCCACCGGCGGCATCGGTCAGGATCTGCTGCGTGCCCGACGTGTCGTTGCCGCCGATATAGATGAAGGCGTCGGCGCCAGCCTTCTTGAGGCCGTTGAGTATGACCTCGCAATAGGCGGCGTCCGGCTTGTCGCGCGTCGAGCCGAGGGCGGCACTCGGCGTTCCGGCGATCAGTCGCAGACGGTCCTCGGGGATGGCGGAGAGGTCGACATAATTGCCGTCACGAATGCCGCGCACGCCGTGGATGGAGCCCAGCACCTTGGCGCCGGGATGGCGCTTGCGGATCTCCAGCGTGGCGCCGACGACCGTCTGGTTGATGACGGCGGTCGGGCCGCCGCCCTGTGCGATGACAAACGTTCCAGCCATGCTTGATGTCTCCCGGCGTGATGGTTTTCAAGGCACCTTGGCCTGTCTTGCCGCATCGCGCAACGGGAGTACAGCAGCATGATCCCGAAAAGTGGAAACCGGTTTTCGGATAAGGTCATGCTCTAACAAGAAGATCGAGCGGCGCCAAACCGCCGCAGAAGGATCAGACGACGACGACCGGGTTCTTCTTGGAAACGCGGCTGTAGAGGTCGATGATGTCCTGGTTGATCAGGCGCACGCAGCCCGACGACATCGCCTGGCCGATGCTCGCCCATTCGGGCGAACCGTGGATGCGATAGCCGGTGTCCTTGCCGTCCTGGTAGATGTAAAGCGCACGCGCGCCGAGCGGATTGGTGAGGCCACCGGGCTGGCCGTTCTGCCACTTCACCAGTTCCGGCTTGCGCTGGATCATTTCCGGCGGCGGCGTCCACACTGGCCATTCCTTGCCGTACTGGATGTTGGCGCGGCCGGACCAGCGGAAGCCGTCCTTGCCGATGCCAACGCCGTAGCGGATGGCGTCGCCGCCCTCCTGCACGAGATAGAGCTTACGCTCCTGCAGATGGACGACAATGGTGCCGGGCGCTTCGCCGGTCTCGTTGACGACGATCTGCCGGCGGAACTCCGGCTTCACCTTGTGATATGGCACGGCCGGCACTTCAAAACCGCCATCGGTAAGAGCGGCGTACATGACGTCGGGGCCGGTGATGTTCTTGTCGACACTGATCGCCGGGCGGATCGGCCGCACCGAGCCGGTGACGGTGTCGTCCAGCTGCAGCTGCGGCAGTTCGAGCGTCGAGGTGCTGCAGCCGGCCATGCCGAGCAGCGCCATGGCGCCGGCGCCCGACAGGACGAAGCGGCGGGAATAACGATGTTCGGTTTCGATTGCGTCGCCATTTGCAGGCGGCGTCAGATTCTGCGGCAACTCACGCATGCACCCAAACCCTACGCTGTCGGCGGGAAACACGGTCCGGCCGGATTTGAGGCAGTTTCGCCAAACATGGTTGAAAAAGGGTGAAGGTCTTCAGGCTTGCCTTAACCCTATACCCTGTATGCCAACGTCGCCGCGCGAAACGGCAGGCCGCGCATTTTTTGAGATGGCTCTTTACATTCCCGCGCACCGGAGGATTTATCCTTTTCTTTGCGCTCAAGGAGACAAAGATGTCGTTCGAAAACTGGGCCGCCTTCGCCGCCGCCTCCACCGTTCTGCTCGTCATTCCCGGTCCGACCATTCTTCTGGTCGTGTCATACGCGTTGGGGCAGGGATGGCGCACTGCGCTGCCGATGGCCGTCGGCGTGGCGCTGGGCGACTTCACCGCCATGACATTGTCGATGCTCGGCATCGGCGCCCTGCTGGCCGCATCGGCGAGCGTGTTCACCATCCTGAAGCTGATCGGCGCCTGCTATCTGATCTATCTCGGCATAAAACTGTTTCGCGCCGGCGGCGCGCTGAAAGCCGAACCGCACACCGACGCCGTGTCGGCGGCCAAGATGATGGCGCATGCCTGGCTGGTCACCGCGCTCAACCCGAAAAGCATCACCTTCTTCGTCGCCTTCCTGCCGCAGTTCCTCAACCGCGACGCCGATTTCTGGCCGCAGATGCTGATCTTCGAGGCGACCTTCCTGGCGCTCGCCTTCGCCAATGCCTTCGGCTACGCGCTGATCGCGGCACGTGCCCGCAATGTCGTGCGCAACCCCAAGGCGATCCGCATCTTCAATCGCACCGGCGGCACGCTGCTGGTCGGCGCGGGGATTGCCACGGTGGCGATGCGTTCCGGGAATTAGGCTCTCTTTCTAACATGATCCCGAAAACCCGTTTCGGGGTCATGTTAGACCTCACCACTTGACGCTGAAGCCTAGATTGCCTTCCAGCACGCGCCGTTTGTCGCCGCCGAGATTGGTCGTGTAGTCGCCGGTGGCGAAGAGGCTGACCTTGTCGGTCACCTTGGCGACCACGCCACCGCCGAATTCCAGCGACGTCGACTTGCCTTCCGTCGAGATATCGGTTGCGCCGAAATTGACGTGGTTGGTGCCGCCGAAGTCGTGCCAGAGATTGGCCTTGAGGTAAGGCTGCAGCGCGATGCCGTTCAGTACCGTCTCGCCCTGCAGCCGCAACCCCAGCCTGCCGCTCACTTGATCGTCGAGGTCGAAGGAGACCGACGAGAACCGGTCCTTGGCGTCGTCAAGCGACAGATGCTGCCAGACCAGTTGCGCCTGCGGTTCCAACGTCCAGCCTTGCGCCAGCGCTATGGGATAGCCGCCCTCCAGGGAAGCCGTGATGCCGGTTCCGTCGATGTCGATGCCGATGTCGCGCGACGACGTTGCCGAGCCGCTGAAGAAAGTCGCCATGAGCACGCCGTCGAGATACCAGCCGCCTTGGCCGATGCGCGTCCAGTAAGCGCCGACATTGGTGCCGCCGAGATCGATCCCGCCGACGGAAAGGCTGTCCTGACCCAGCGCCTGGCCGTGCACATCGCCATTCATGCTGCCATAGCCGATAAACAGGCCGGCGCGATCGACGCTGCCTGACGCGGTCTCGCGTCCGAACACATCGAAACCGGCCTGCAAGCCGAACAACGTGCCGTAAAGGACGGGGACACCGTTCCCGACCAGGCCATTTTGGTGTCCTGGCCGAAAATGCGGCCCCAAACCGGCGACATCTCGGCGTTCGACAGCAGGCTCTGTTCGCCGCGCCGTTCGTGGAAGGTGCCGAGCATGCTCATCGTCAGGTGCTCGGCCACCGGAGGCAAGGCCGAATAGACCGGCACCTCGATGCGGTAAAGCAGGATTTCCTCACCCGGCGCCGGGGTCGGCAAATCGGGCACGTCTGTCGGAACCGGGGGCGGCGGTGGCGGTGGATCGGCCGGCGGCGCCTCGACCGGCGGCGGCGGTGGTTCGGGTTCCGGATCATTTGCCTGCACCGGCGGCGTCGGATCGGTTGGCGGATTGTTGATATCGCCATCGCTCGGCACCGGCACCGGCGGCAATTCTGACGGCGGTGGCGGCGGTTCGGTTTGCGGAGACTCCGGCTGAAGTGCCGGCGATGGCTCATTTCCCGACGGTGCCGCCGCCGGCGATGTCGGGGTGATCAGCGTCGAGCGCAGATACCAGTTCTCGTCGCTGCCGGCGCTGACGCCGCCCTTGAACAGATAGTACTCGAAGGCGCCGGCGGCGACCGGCGCGTCGAGGGCGAAGGCGGTGGCGCTCGACGTGGCGCCGTTGATCGCCTGGATCACCATGATGCCGTCGGCGTTGGTCTCGGCGCCTGCGCCACCCGCATTGATCACCGCGATGCCGGTGGAACCAGAGGCTGTTCCCCCGGACAGTACGAGCCGGTCGGAAGCGGAAGAATCATCGCCAAGCTCGGTCTGGATCAGCAACAGGCCGCCGAGCCCGGTGTAGTTACCGGAGATCGTCAGCCGATCGGTGGCGCCAGTGCTGCCATTGGTCAGGTCGATGCGGCCGGCATTGACGACTTCGGCCAATTGTCCAGATGTAAAGGCCTGGATCGCGGCACTGAAGCCGCCACCATAAAGCGTGCTCGCCTGGTCGACGCTGAGCGAGCCGGTGCCTGTGCCACTGTCGCCGAGCACGAGATTGCCATCCAGCGTCAGTTCGGTGTCGTCGGTGGCGTTGATGGTTTCCCAATTTTGAACCCGGCTGATGCCGTCCAGCTTGACGTTGTCGAAGGTGAGCGTGTCGGCGCCGGCACCACCGGTGATCGCATCGGTGCCGCCCAGATTGGCGTTGGTGAGGTTGCTGAGCTTGGCGGTGTCGTTGTCTCCGCCGAGATCGACGGCGCCGTAGATGATGCCGCCGCCGTCCCAGACGAAACTGTCGGCGCCGAAACTCATCAGCACGTCGCCGCCGACCGTGCCGCCGGTCACCGTGACGCTGTCAGTACCGCCGCTGACGCTGATGTTGCCGCCGATGGTGCCGCCCGAGAGAATGATCGTGTCGTTGCCGAAGCCGGTGACAAGGTTGCGGTCGATGGTGCCGCCGGACATGTCGAAGTAATTGTCGTCGAGCTTCATGTTGACGCGACCGATGCGGCCGCCGGTCATCACAGCATGGTCGCCGTCGTCGAAGAAATCGACGATGCGGCCACCGCTCATGAAGAAGGTATCGAGTGCGTCGCCCTGGTTCAGAGAACCCACCTGCCCACCGCTCATGTTGAAATCGTCGATGCCGGCGCCCTGCTGGACATTGCCGGCGACGGTGCCGCCGCCGATGGTGAAGAAATCCGTGCCGCCGCCCTGGTCGACGCCGCCGGTGATGGTGCCGGACTGCATGTCGATGCGGTCGATGCCGGTGCCGAAGGTGACGCTGCCGCTGATCTGCCCGGTGCCGGCGGTGGGGAAGGTCAGCGTGTTGTCACCGCTGGTGTCGGTGAGGCTGCCGCCTGAATCGCCGCTGTCGCAGATGTAGGCGGTATTTCCGGCCGGTGGGACCAGCGCGCAGGCGGCAAAGGCCGTAGAATTGGGCAGCAACGTCAGCGCCGTAGTTGAGAGAATGCTAATTAACCATGGATGCGGCTGACGCAGCTTTCGCGGCGGCAAAGCAACTGTTCCCTCCGTAGCCTGCGAACAACTGTCCGCAGACCTGTTCTTCAGGTGCCGCATCGCGTCCCTCTCGATTCGCGATTTCAGGCTCCCCGCCCGGCGCCGCAATGAAGACACAATCCGCCAGATTTTACAAAGCCTATTCTGTGCCTCATGGTTGATGAACTGCGAAACTAGTTGAACTGGACTCCAGTATTGATTGGTCCAGACTTCGCTTGGCGCGCCCGTCGCCGATGCTCTAGGATCGGCCGCGCAGCTGGAACTTTATGATCACCGGAGGGCCGGGCATGGCAGTCAGGGATGCATTCGGCCTGACCTTATCGGGCGCGACAGAGACCGGCTTCACGCCTTACAGCCAGGCCGTCCGCGAATTGCAATGCTTCATCGGCGACCCCGTCGCTTCCGTCGATCGCGCCATTGCGGCCGACCCGGGCTTCGTCATGGCGCATGTGTTCAAGGGCTATCTGTTCGGCCTTGCCACCGAGCGCGAGGCAACGGCGGTGGCCAAGGCTTGCCATGAAACGGCGCTGCCGCTTGCCGCGACCGCGCGCGAGCGGGCGCATGTCGCGGCCCTTGGCCATCTCGCCGCCGGCCGCTGGCACGAGGCCTCGCGCTTGCTCGAAGATATCGCCATCGATTTCCCGCTCGACGCGGTGGCGCTGCAGACCGGGCATCAGGTCGACTTCTTCACCGGCAACGCCCGCATGCTGCGCGACCGCATCGGCCGCGCGCTGCCATCCTGGCAAAAGGACATGCCTGGATACCACGCCATTCTCGGCATGCAGGCATTCGGGCTGGAAGAAATGGGCGACTATGTCAGAGCCGAAAGTTTTGGCCGGCAGGCTGTCGACATCGAGCCGCGCGACGGCTGGGCGCAGCATGCTGTCGCCCATGTCATGGAGATGCAAAGCCGGCAAAGGGACGGCATCGCCTGGATGCGCGCCAATCCCGAGGCGTGGACGAAAGAGAGTTTCCTGCAGGTGCACAACTGGTGGCACCTGGCGCTGTTCCACTACGATCTCGGGGAGATCGAAGAGGTGTTGGCCCTGTATGACGGGCCGATCTACGGCGCGCCGTCGACGATGGCGCTCAATATGGTCGATGCCTCGGCGATCCTGTGGCGGCTTTATCTCGGCGGCGTCGATGTCGGCGACCGCTGGATAGCGCTCGCCGCCAACTGGCCCAAGGTCGGTGCCGGCAATTACGCCTTCAACGACGCCCATGCCATGATGGCCTTCGTCGGCGCCGGGCTCGAAGCGCCAGCCAAGACCTTGCTCGGGGCGCAGCGCGAGGCGATGCGCAGCAGCGACGACAACGGTGCCTTCACCAGGGATGTTGGCCATCCGTTGACACTGGCGATCAAGGCTTTTGGCGAGGGCGACTACAACGAGGCGGTGCGCCTGATCCGGCCGATTCGCCCGATTGCTCATCGCTTCGGCGGCAGCCATGCCCAGCGCGACGTGATCGACCTGACGCTGATCGAGGCGGCGTTGCGCGCCGGCGACACAGCATTGGCACGGGCGCTGACGGCTGAGCGTCAGCTGGCTCGGCCGGACAGCCCGCTGTCGGCGCTGTTTTCTCGACGGGCCGCCAATTTGTCAGAGAATTGACCCGCAGCGGATCTTGTTTTAAAAACTGGCCAAGCCAGATTTTTTCGAGACCCGAAAAAATTAATGGCAGTGGGAGGAATGCATGTATCTCGGCCTCGATCTCGGTACGTCGGGCGTCAAGGCGCTGTTGATCGATGCCGGGCAAACCGTCATCGGCTCCGGCCATGCTTCACTTGACGTATCGCGGCCACATCCCGGCTGGTCCGAGCAGAATCCGGCCGACTGGGTCCGAGCCTGCGAGACCGCTATTGCCGAGCTGAAATCAGCGCATCCGAAGGAGCTTGCCGCCGTCAAAGGCATCGGCCTCTCCGGCCACATGCACGGCGCAACCTTGCTCGACGCCGGCGGCCAGGTGCTACGCCCCTGCATATTGTGGAACGATACGCGCAGCCATGCCGAGGCGGCCGCGCTCGATGCCGACCAGCGCTTCCGCAAGCTGACCGGCAACATCGTCTTCCCCGGCTTCACCGCGCCAAAACTCGCCTGGGTCAAGAACAACGAGCCGGTTGTCTTCGCCAAGGTGGCGAAGGTGCTGCTGCCCAAGGATTTCCTGCGGTTCTGGCTGACCGGCGAGCATATGTCGGAAATGTCCGACTCGGCCGGCACCTCATGGCTAGATGTCGGCAAGCGGCGCTGGTCGCCGGAACTGCTTGCCGCTACCTCGCTCGACGAGAAGCAGATGCCATCGCTGGTCGAAGGCACTGAAAAGGCTGGCGCCTTGCGCGCCGATCTCGCCTCCAAATGGGGCGTCCAGGCTGGCATCCCGATTGCCGGTGGCGCCGGCGACAATGCGGCATCGGCCTGCGGCATGGGCACGGTCGGCGCCGGCCATGCCTTCGTTTCGCTGGGCACTTCCGGCGTGCTGTTTGCCGCCAACGCGTCCTATCTGCCCAACCCGGCAAGTGCTGTCCACACTTTCTGCCACGCGCTGCCCAACACCTGGCACCAGATGGGTGTCATTCTGTCGGCGACGGATTCGTTGAACTGGCTGTCGGAGATATCGGGCAAGAAGGCCGGCGAATTGACCGCCGAACTCGGCGAGGCGCTGAAGGCGCCAAGCGGTGTGTCGTTCCTGCCTTACCTCTCGGGTGAGCGCACGCCCTACAATGATTCCGCCATCCGCGGGTCCTTCACCGGGCTGGCGCATGAATCGAGCCGTGCGGTGCTGACGCAGGCCGTGCTTGAAGGTGTCGCCTTCGCCTTCCGTGACAGTCTCGAAGCGCTGAAGACAGCCGGCACGATCTTGACCAGAGTGACGGCGATCGGCGGCGGCTCGCGCTCGCGCTACTGGCTGAAGGCGATCGCCACTGCGCTGCAGGTGCCGGTGGATCTCCCGGCAGATGGCGATTTCGGCGCCGCCTTTGGTGCGGCAAGGCTTGGACTGATTGCGGCGACGGGGGCGGATCCGCTGGCTGTTTGCACGGCACCGAGGACCGATGCGACGATCGAACCGGATGCCGCGCTTGGTGGGGCGTATGCCGATGCCTATCAGCGTTACAGGGCGCTTTATCCCGCGATAAAGGACGTGATCGCGTGAGTCAGTGCGAGGCACCCCCCTCTGCCCTGCCGGGCATCTCCCCCTCAAGGGGGGAGATCAGCAGCTCCTTCGCCGCCGGCTACCTGTCAGCCTTGGCGATTGGCGAAGTCATAAACGACAGCCAATCTCCCCCCTTGAGGGGGAGATGGCCGGCAGGCCAGAGGGGGGTGCCTCGCACCGTCCTGGCCCAGGTACCCTCACTGCGCCGGAACCTTGTCCAGAAACCCAGTGACGCTCTTCAGCCGCCCGTTCTCGATAACTCCGATATCAGTGCCTTCGATAACCGACGGCACCCCCTCCGGGCCGAGATTCCACGAGAACCGGATTTTGTCGCCGAACCCGTCCGGTGTGCCCTTCAGCGAGAACCGGAAGCCGGCAAAGCGCTGCTGCACGCCATCGATGAGTGCGGCCACACCCGCATGGCCTTCGCCCTGCATCAGCGGATCGCGGTAGCTGACGTCTTCGGTGAACGTTGCCTTGAGCAGTTCGGCGCGGCGATCCGCATCGGCCTCGTTCCAGGCGGTGATGTAGTTTTGAGCGATCGTGTTGAGGTCGGTCATGGTCTGTCTCCTTCGTTGAGTGGCTTTGACACGAGCCTTTTCACCCCTTGGCAGAACGAAACCAATTACGCCTGAGGTAATCAGGGCGAACTATTCGAGAGAGGACAGAAATCATGAGCAGCGGATTTTTCGGCGACATCAAAGCAATCAAGTATGAAGGGCCGGATTCGACCAATCCGCTGGCCTACCGGTTCTACAACCCGGACGAGGTCGTCGCCGGTAAGCGGCTGGAAGATCATCTGCGCTTCGCCGTCGCCTACTGGCATTCCTTTGCCTGGCCGGGCGGCGATCCGTTCGGCGGCCAGACCTTCGACCGTCCCTGGTTCCCCAAGGCGGGCGGCGTCGACACCATGGAACTGGCGAAGCTCAAGGCCGATGTGGCCTTCGAGATGTTCTCGCTGCTTGGTGCGCCATATTTCTGCTTCCACGACGCGGATGTGCGCCCGGAAGGCAAGGACTTCTCCGAAAGTGCAGCCCGGCTTGACGAGATCGCCGACTATTTTGCGGCCAAGATGAAGAAGACCGGTGTCAAGCTGCTCTGGGGTACGGCGAACCTCTTCTCCAACCGCCGCTTCATGTCGGGCGCCGCCACCAATCCCGATCCGGATGTCTTTGCCTATGCGGCGGCGACAGTGAAAAGCTGCATCGACGTCACCAAGCGGCTGAAGGGCGAGAACTACGTGCTGTGGGGCGGGCGCGAAGGCTATGAGACGCTGCTCAACACCGACCTTGCCCGTGAGCAGGAACAGGCCGGGCGCTTCCTCAGCCTCGTCGTCGACTACAAGCACAAGATCGGCTTCAAGGGCACGATCCTGATCGAGCCGAAGCCGCAGGAGCCGACCAAGCACCAGTACGACTACGACGTTGCCACGGTCTACGGCTTCCTCAAGCGCTTCGGCCTGGAGAAGGAAGTAAAACTCAACATCGAGCAGGGCCACGCCATCCTGGCCGGCCATTCCTTCGAGCACGAACTGGCGCTGGCCAATGCGCTCGGCGTCTTCGGTTCGATCGACATGAACCGCAACGACTACCAGTCGGGCTGGGATACCGACCAGTTCCCCAACAATGTGCCGGAGATGGCGCTGGCCTATTATCAGGTCCTGCAGGCCGGCGGCTTCAAGACCGGCGGCACCAATTTCGACGCCAAGCTGCGCCGCCAATCGCTCGATCCGCAGGATCTCCTGATCGGCCATATCGGTGGCATGGATTCTTGCGCACGCGGCCTCAAGGCAGCCGCCCGCATGGTCGAGGACAAGGCGCTGTCCGGTCCGCTCGCCGAACGCTATGCCGGCTGGAATTCGGCCGAGGCCAAGGCGATGCTGTCGGGCAAGCGCACGCTGGAAGACATCGCCGAGCGTGTGGTCAAGAAGAAGATCGAGCCGCAGCCGCGCTCTGGCCGCCAGGAACTGCTCGAAAACATCGTCAACCGCTACGTCTGAGACCTGGTACCCTGGACCGGCATAAGCCGCGCGTGGCCGAAAGCCGCGGCGGCTGGCCTCTGCCAGTCAGCCGTTCCCAAGTGCGTGGAGACGACGATGGCGGAGATCACGGTGCGCAGGGCGCTGGGAAGCGATATCCCGGTCTGAAGCAGGTCCTGCAGGAGACGTTTGCCCGGCCATCTCGCATACTTGGGCCTGTGGTCTCATCCTGGTCGAATGAAGTCTGAGGAGAAAGCTTCCGGCAGCAGAGCGGGCACCCCTGAGCGGCCGGCTTGGGCATTTCGAGAACGCAAAGCGGCGCGGAATGTTGCAGAGCAAATCTTCGCAGCACGGTCGCCAAAGTGCGTGGTAAGACCGCGACGGCTCAACCAGCGGAGTCTGATTTGACCATGCCTTCTTCTACCACCAAGCGTGCGCTGATCACCGGGGCGGGTGCTGCTGACGGCATCGGCATTGCCATTGCGCGGCAGCTCGGCCTTGCCGGTCACGCCGTTTTCCTGAACGGTGCCAGCGCGCGTGTACTCGATCGTGCCGCCGAGCTTTGCGCCGAAGGCATAAATGCCAAAGCCGCAGTCGCGGATCTCACCATCGCAGCCGAAGTTGCGCGGCTGCGGGCTGATGTCGGCGCTGTCGACATCCTGGTCAACAATGCCGGCATGGGTTCGCTGGCATCGCCCTCGGCCGATAAGGCGTTTCTCGCCATGACCGAGGCCGACTGGGACCAAGGGATCGACGTCAGCCTGAAGACCGTATTCCTGGTCACCCGCGCGTTTTTGCCGGCGATGGTAGAGGCAGGCTATGGGCGCATCGTCAATGTGGCGTCGGTTACCGGGCCGCTGGTGTCTTTCGAAGGCACATCAGCCTATTCCGCCGCCAAGGCCGGCATGGTCGGCCTGACGCGCACGCTGGCGCTCGAAGTGGCAAAAAGCGGCGTGACGGTCAATGCCGTGGCCCCCGGCTGGATCGAAACGGGCTCGTCGAGCGCAATGGAGCGGCAAGCCGGCCTGCACACGCCACCGGGGCGGGCCGGGCGACCGCACGAGGTTGCCGCAGCGGTGGTGTTCCTGGCATCGGAAGGCGCGAGCTACGTCAACGGCGCCCTGCTGGTGGTCGACGGCGGCAACAGCCTTCAGGAGCGCAAGGGCTGACTCCGAAACGACCGGTCGTTCACCATCGGTAGCGGGTTACGGAAAGCATTGGAAATAGCATCGCCAACGCATTCGCCGAGCGCGTCGTCAAGAAGAAGATCGAGCCGCAGCCAAAGTACGGCCGCCAAGCGTATCTGGAGAACATCGTCAACCGCTACGTCTGAGGCGCAAAGCCGATTCGTAGTGCCCAAGGCGGCTGGGTAAACATTCCGGCCGCTCTGGAATGGGGTTTGCGCAAGACCCTATTCGCCGACAAGCTTTTGCCTCGCACCGCCCATCAATGACCTCGCTCTTGCCTTCAAACTGCCGTCACGTATCTCGTATAAGAGGTCCGTTGTGGCGGGTGAAAAGGAAGGAGGCGAACCGATAATGCAACACGAACGCGAAATCGACGCCCTGCTCTCATCCGGCGAGACCGGATCGATCATCGACCGGCTGATGGCGCTGCCGCGGCCGATCGACAATCTGAAAAACGAATGGGATCGCGCTGTCAGCAGCCGATTTGAAGTCCGGCTGGCGAGGCAGATGCGCTCGCAGATAGACGCCGGTGGCGATCGCCAGAACGCCGCCTGATCTCTCTTGTCTGTGCATGTCGTTATCCCAAAACCGCTACACACCTTTGGGCGACATGCATCAACCTCGGCGAAGCCGCACCGGCGCTTCGCCGAACGCTCTTGAAAACGCTCTGGAAAATGCCGCGGCGGACGAGAACCCCGTCCGCCCGGCAATGTCCGCCATGGCGATTCGCGTGTCGACAACCAGCCGCCGCGCCGCGCCCAGCCGCAGCCTGAGATAGTAGGCGCCGGGCGTCTCGCCGATCGACTTGCGAAAAATGCTTTCCAGCGTCCGTGCCGTCACCCCGGCGCGCTTTGCCACCGCGTCGATGGTCAGCGGCTGGTCGACATGCGATTCCATCAGCCTGATGGCCTGCGCCAGCCGCGGGTCGTAGCCATCGAGCCGGCCGAGCGAGACCAGCGGCTGTGCGTCGGTCGCGGCGCGGGCCTGGTCGTAGATGAAGACGCTGGCGACATCGAGCGCCACGGCCATGCCGAGCCGCGTGCGGATCAGATGCAGCATCAGGTCGAAGGTCGGCGACGCCCCGCCGGAGGTGAACACCGGCCCGTCGATGACATAGCGGTCCGGACGCACATCAACGCCGGGAAAGGCCGAGGAGAAATCCTCCATGTCCTCCCAGTGCGTTGTGGCGCTGCGCCCTTCCAGCAGACCGGCGCGCGCCACCAGCCAGGTGCCGGCCTCGACGCCACCGCAGGCGCGGGCGGCCCGAGCCGCGCGGCGCAGGCCTGACAATAGTGCCGATGTCGCGTAATTCTGGGTGCCGAAGCCGGCGACGACGACAAGCACGTCGGTAGGCTCGGCCGCATCGAAGCGGCCGCTGACCGCCACGGGCAGGCCGCAAGTGGTGACCGGCGCCTCGCCGGTGACCGAAACCAGTTTGAAGTCGAACAGAGTCTCGGCGGAAATGCGGTTGGCGGCGCGCAGCGGGTCGACGGCCGATGCGACGCACATGATCGACGAGCCGGAAAACACCAGCAGCGTCACCTTGAGCGGCGAGCGTTCCGAGCGAAAGATGGTCGGCTTTTCGCTTTTGATCATGGAAGCTTCGTAAATCGCAAAACAGTTCCCCGCAAGTCGGATCATTGTTGGGCTGTTCTTGTGCATGTCGTTATCCAAAACCGCTTTCCCACTTTTGGGCGACATGCACGGCTGATGGATTGGGAGGAGAGTTCCATGCCGCTCGCGATGAACCGTGAGGTCTTCATTACCTGTGCCGTGACCGGATCCGGCGGCTCGCAGGACCGCTCGCCGCATGTGCCGCGCTCGCCCAGGCAGATTGCCGATTCGGCCATCGACGCGGCCAAGGCGGGTGCTGCCATCGTCCACTGCCATGTCCGCGACCCCGAGACCGGCAAGCCGCGCCGCGATGTCCATCTTTACCGCGAGGTGACCGAGCGCATCCGCGATGCGAATGTCGATGTGGTGCTCAACCTCACCGCCGGCATGGGCGGCGATATGGTGTTCGGCTCGCCCGAAGCGCCGTTGCCGCTCAATGAAAAAGGCACCGACATGGGCGGCGCCACCAACCGCATGGAACATGTGCGCCAGTGCCTGCCGGAAATCTGCACGCTCGATTGCGGCACCATGAACTTCGCCGAAGCCGACTATGTCATGACCAACACGCCCGGCATGCTGCGCGCCATGGGCGGCATGATGACGGCACTCGGCGTCAAGCCGGAGATCGAGGCCTTCGATACCGGCCACCTCTGGTTCGCCAAGCAGCTGGTTGAGGAAAAGGTGCTGAACCCCGATGCGCTGGTGCAGCTCTGCATGGGCGTGCCGTGGGGTGCGCCGGACGACCTGAACACCTTCATGGCGATGGTCAACAATGTGCCGTCGACCTGGAACTGGTCGGCCTTCGCCATCGGCCGCAACCAGATGGCCTATGCGGCAGCGGCCGTGCTGGCAGGCGGCAATGTCCGCGTTGGTCTCGAAGACAATCTCTGGCTCGACAAGGGCGTGCTGGCCACCAATGCGCAGCTGGTCGAGCGCGCAGCCAGCATCGTCACCAATCTCGGCGCCAGGATCCTTGGGCCGGAGGAAGTGCGCAAGAAGCTCAACCTCACCAAGCGGGCGCCGATCGCAGCCGCGGCATAGTGCGGGAGCGGGCCATGGCTACCGTCAAATTCACCGCGATGAAGGATGGCGACAAGGACGACTACGAGTTCCTGACCGCCCATGAAATCGACTATGCCGCCAGGACCGGCGAGCGCCTGCTCGACGCGCTGGTGCAGCTCGACGAGGGTCTGTCCGGCTACAAGATCACCCGTCTTGGCCATTCGCTGCAGGCAGCGACGCGCGCCTGGCGCGACGGCGCCGACACCGACTGGATCGCCTGCGCGCTGCTGCACGACATCGGCGATATCTACGCGCCCTACAATCATGACGAATATGCCGCGTCGATCCTGAAACCTTTCGTGCGCGAGCAATGCACCTGGGTGGTGGAAAAGCACGGCGACTTCCAGCGCCTCTATTATGCCCACCATCTCGGCGGCAACCGCCATGCCCGCGACCGTTTCGCCGGCCATATGTATTTCCACGATTGCGACCAGTTCTGCGAACGTTGGGACCAGTCGAGTTTCGACCCCGATTACGAGACGCTGCCGATCGAATTCTTCCGGCCCTTCGTGCTCGAAGTCTTTGCCCGCAAGGCCTACGACCCATCCGTCATTCGTGCCGGCGAGCGCGTGCCCCTCATCGACCTGAAAACAGCCAAGACAAGAACCGGAGCCTCACCATGAGCATCATCAACAAGGCGGCCGCCATCGGCGGTGGTGTCATCGGCGCCGGCTGGGTGGCGCGGCTGCTGCTCAACGGCATCGACGTGTCGATCTTCGATCCCGATCCGGAAGCGTCGCGCAAGGTCTCGGAAGTGATGAAGGGCGCGCGCCGCGCCTACAAGCAGATGGTTCCCGGCGGCCTGCCCAGGGAAGGCAGGCTGACCTTCGCCAAGACCATCGCCGAGGCGGTGGCCGATGCCGATTTCATCCAGGAGAGTGTGCCGGAACGGCTCGACCTGAAACACCGTGTGCTGGCCGAAATCGATCTTTATGCGCCCGCCAACGCAATCGTCGGCTCGTCGACCTCCGGCATCAAGCCGACCGACATGCAGGTGGCGATGAAGAAGCATCCGGAGCGGCTGGTTGTCGGACATCCCTTCAACCCCGTCTATCTCCTGCCGCTGGTCGAGATCGTCGGCGGCGAGCAGACGTTCCCCGAGGCGATCGAGGTTGCCAAGGAGATCTATGCCTCGATCGGCATGAAGCCGGTGGTGATCCGCAAGGAGATCGAGGCCTTTGTCGGCGACCGTCTGCTGGAAGCGGCGTGGCGCGAGGCGCTGTGGCTGATCAAGGATGGCATCTGCACGGTCGAGGAACTCGACGACATCATGCGCTACGGCTTTGGCCTGCGCTGGGCGCAGATGGGCATGTTCCAGGTCTATCGCGTCGCCGGCGGCGAGGCCGGCATGCGCCACTTCATGGCGCAGTTCGGGCCGTGCCTGAAATGGCCGTGGACCAAGCTGATGGATGTGCCGGAATTCAATGACGAACTGGTCGATCTGATCGCCACCCAGTCGGACGACCAGGCACATGGCCTGTCGATCCGTGAACTGGAAAAGATCCGCGACGACAATCTGGTCGCCATCATGGATGCGCTGTCGAAGCAGAACAAAGGCAAGGGCTGGGGTGCCGGCGCGCTGCACAAGGACTACACCAAACAGTTGGCCAAACTGGCGGCGAAGAAGCCGGTGGCTTCCAAGGCGGCCGAAAAGGCCAAGGCGTTAAAGCCGGTGAAGAAAGCGGAAAAGCCGAAGAAAAAGACAGGCAAGAAGAAGGGCTGAGACGATGGATTTCGGGCTTTCGGAGGAACAGAAGCTCATTGTCGAGACGACGCGCGCCTTCGTCGAGAATGAGCTTTACCCGCATGAACGCGAGGTCGAGCGCACCGGCGTGCTGCGCCGCGAGCTGATCGAGGAGATCAAGGTCAAGGCGATCGAGGCCGGGCTCTATGCCGCCAACATGCCGGCCGATGTCGGTGGCGCCGGCCTCGATACGGTGACCTGGCTGCTCTACGAAAAGGAACTCGGCCGGGCCAATTACGCGCTGCACTGGACCTGCGTGGCGCGCCCCTCCAACATCCTTCTGGCCGGCACGCCGGAACAGCGCGAAAAATACCTGTTCCCTTGCATCCGTGGCGAAAAGTGGGACTGCCTGGCGATGACCGAGCCCGGCGCCGGCTCCGACCTGCGCGGCATGAAGGCGACTGCCGTGCAGGATGGTGACGACTGGGTGCTCAACGGCACCAAGCATTTTATCAGCCATGCCGACCTTGCCGACTTTGCCATCGTCTTCATGGCTTCGGGCGAGGAGGAAACCGCGCGCGGCAAGCGCAAGAAGATCACCGCCTTCTTCGTCGACAAGGGCACCAAGGGGTTCACGGTGCGCGACGGCTACCGCAACGTCTCGCATCGCGGCTACACCAACGCCATCCTCGAATTCGACGATTGCCGGCTGCCGGCGAGCCAGGTTCTGGGCGAGGTGCACAAGGGCTTCGAGGTCGCCAATTCCTGGCTCGGCGCCACCCGCCTGCAGGTTGGCGCCACCTGCCTCGGCCGCGCCGAGCGGGCGCTTGGCCATGCCATCGAGTATTCCGCGCAGCGCCAGCAGTTCGGCCAGCAGATCGGCAAATTCCAGGGCGTGTCATTCAAGCTCGCCGACATGGCGACGGAACTGAAGGCTGCGGACCTGATGGTGTTCGAAGCCGGCTGGAAGTACGATCAGGGTACTGTCACCGATCAGGACATGGCCATGGCCAAGCTGAAGGCTACCGAAATGCTCGCCTTTGTTGCCGACGAAGCAATCCAGATCCATGGCGGCATGGGGCTGATGGACGACCTGCCGCTGGAGCGCATCTGGCGCGATGCGCGCGTCGAGCGCATCTGGGAAGGCACATCGGAGATTCAGCGACATATTATTTCGCGGGCGCTGCTGCGTCCGTTCGGCGCTTAGAGCATGATGGCCAAAACCAGGATCCGGTTTTGGAAGAGATCGCGCTCAAAACGAAAAGATGACCATGCATAAACTCGAACGTCTCCTGCGCCCAAAATCCATCGCCGTTTTTGGCGGGGCGCAGGCCGCTGCCGTCGTCGCGCAATCGATCAAGATGGGCTTTGCCGGCGAGATCTGGCCGGTGCATCCGACCAAGGACGAGGTTGCCGGTCGCAAGGCCTATCGTTCTGTTGCAGACCTTCCCGGTGCGCCCGACGCTGCCTTTGTCGGCGTCAACCGGCATTTGACCATCGAGGTGGTCAAGGCGCTGGCCGAACGTGGCGCCGGCGGCGCCGTCTGCTTTGCCGCCGGTTTTCTCGAGACCGAGGCTTATGATGACGATGGCGAGCGGCTGCAGGCCGAACTGGTCGCAGCTGCCGGCCAGATGCCGATCATCGGCCCGAACTGCTATGGGCTGATCAACTATGCCGACGGCGCGTTGCTGTGGCCCGACCAGCATGGCGGCATCAGGCTGCCCGAAGGCGCAAAGGGCGTCGCCATCATCACCCAGTCGTCCAATATCGCCATCAACATGACGATGCAGAAGCGCGGCCTGCCGATCGCTTTCCTGATGACCGCCGGCAACCAGGCGCAGACCGGCCTGTCCGAAATGGCGCTCGGCCTGATCGAGGACGAGCGCGTGACGTCGCTCGGCCTGCACATCGAGGCCTTCGATTCGGTAGCCGGCTTCGAGCGGCTGGCCGCGCGAGCCCGCGACCTGAAGAAGCCGATCATCGCCATGAAGGTCGGCCGCTCCGAGCAGGCACGGCAGGCGACCGTTTCGCACACCGCCTCACTCGCCGGCTCGGATGCGGCCTCGGGCGCCTTCCTGCGGCGGCTCGGCATTGCGCGTGTCGATTCCATCCCCGCCTTCATCGAGGCGCTGAAGCTGCTGCATGTCACCGGGCCGCTGCCCGGCTACCGGCTGTCGTCGATGAGCTGTTCGGGCGGCGAAGCCTCGGTGATGGCCGACAGCGCCGAGGGCCGCTGGGTCAACTTCCCGGAGCTCACCAGCAAGCATCGCGCCCATGTCAAATCGACGCTGGGGCCGCTGGTCGCTGTCGCCAACCCGTTGGACTACCACACCTTCATCTGGAACAACGAGCCGGCGATGACCGCCACCTTCACCGCCATGGTGTCGGGCGGTTTCGACCTCAACATGCTGGTGCTCGACTTTCCGCGCCCCGATCGTTGCTCGGTCACCGACTGGTGGGCGACGCTGCGCGCCTTCGAATCGGCGCTGAAGACCAACAAGGCGCATGGCGCGATCGTCTCGTCGCTGCCGGAGAACCTGCCGGAGGAATACACCGCCGAGCTGATGGCGCGCGGCATGGTGCCGTTGTTCGGCATCTCCGAAGCCATGGACGCCGCAGGCGCAGCAGCCTTCATCGGCTGGGCCTGGGCCGAGCCGCAGGCGCAGCCGATCGACACGTCAGCTGCCGGCGCTGCCGAAGGCGGCCATGTGACGCCTGACGAGGCCGAAGCCAAGGAGCGGCTGATCAAGGCAGGCCTGCCGGTGCCGAAGGGCGAACGCGCCGCCAACGCGGTCGACGCCGTCATCTCGTCGATGGCGCTCGGCTTCCCGGTGGCGCTGAAGGCGCTCGGCGTCACCCACAAGTCGGAAGTCGGCGCTGTCAGGCTGAACCTGAGGGATGCCGAATCCGTCAGCACAGCGGCGCATGATCTCCTGCCCCTCGGCACCGGCCTCTATGTCGAGCGCATGGTGCGCGACGGCGTCGCCGAACTGATCGTCGGCTTCACCCGCGACCCGATGTTCGGCGCTGTCATGACGCTGGGCACCGGCGGCGTGCTGGTAGAGCTGTTGCGCGACAGCGTCACGCTGATGCTGCCGGCGACGCGCGACGATATCGAGGCGGCGTTGCGCCGCCTGAAGCTGTTCCCGCTGCTCGAGGGCTATCGTGGCCGGCCGAAAGCCGATGTCGCGGCCGCCATCGAGGCGATCGCCGGCATTGCCGACTTCGTGCAGAAGAACGCCGGCGACATCGAGGAACTCGACATCAACCCGCTGATCGTCTGCGCCGAGGGCAAGGGTGCCTGGATCGCCGACGCGCTGCTGGTGCTGGGAGACAAGAAGAATGTCTGACGTCATTTCGACCCGCCGCGAGGGCACTATCCTCGAGGTCACGCTCGACCGGCCGAAGGCCAATGCCATTGACCTCAAGACCTCGCGGCTGATGGGCGAAACGTTCAAGGCGTTCCGCGACGATCCGGAACTGCGGGTCGCCATCGTCAAGACCGCCGGCGACAAGTTCTTCAGCGCCGGCTGGGATTTGAAGGCCGCTGCCGGCGGCGACGCGGTCGATGGCGACTATGGCGTCGGCGGTTTCGCCGGCCTGCAGGAGTTGCGCGACATGAACAAGCCGGTCATCGCCTGCGTCAACGGCATGGCGGTAGGCGGCGGCTTCGAGCTGGCGCTATCCTGCGACCTCATCTACGCCTCCGACCATTCCTCCTTCGCATTGCCCGAGATCCGCGCCGGTACGCTGGCCGACGCTGCGACAATCAAGCTGCCGAAGCGCATTCCCTACCATGTCGCCATGGACCTTCTGCTCACCGGCCGCTGGATGGATGTCGCCGAAGCGCATCGCTGGGGCCTGGTCAACGAAGTGCTGCCCAAGGACAAGCTCGAAGACCGCGTCTGGGAGATCGCAAGGCTGCTGGCCAGCGGGCCGCCGCTGGTGTTCGCCGCGATCAAGCAGACGGCGAGGGTGGCCGAAGCGCTGACCTTCCAGGACGCGATGAACCGCGTCACCCGCCGGCAATTGGCGACCGTCGATGCGCTGTATGGGTCAGACGACAATATGGAAGGTTTTCGCGCATTCGCCGAGAAGCGCGAGCCGGTGTGGAAGGGGAAGTAACCTCTTTACCCTCCCCTCGATGGAGAGGGTCGGACCGAAGGTCCGGGGTGGGGTGATGCACCGCCACCCGCCGTTTCGCGGCGACCTCCCCCGTCATGGGGAGGTAAAGGAGCAGCATGACCGACTACAAAACCCTCATCGACGCCGAGACCTGGGCCTTCATCGAGCGGACCAATTCCTATTATCCGCCGGACACGATCGACTACACCATTGCCCAGCAGCGGGCTATTTATGACCGGATGTGCCGCGAGTTCTTTGCCGGCTATCCCGATGGCGTGACGGCGGAAACGAGCATCATTGCCCCTCACGATATCCCGATCCGCATCTATCGCAGCGCTACCCCGAACAAGGCGGCAATGGTGCTCTACATCCATGGCGGCGGCTTCATCCTCGGCGGGCTCGACAGCCATGACGATGTCTGCGCCGAATTGTGCGCCCGTACGGGCTTCGAGGTGGTCTCCGTCGACTACCGGCTGGCGCCGGAGCATCTGCATCCGGCCGCCTTCGACGACGCGATGAGCGCCTTCGAATGGACGGCCGCGACCTATAAATGTCCCGTCCTGCTCTGCGGCGACAGCGCAGGCGGCAATCTCTGCGCCGCCGTCAGCCACGCGACGCGCGGCCACGCGAAGAGACCGGCCGGCCAGGTGCTGATCTATCCCGGCCTCGGCGGCGATCGCTCGAAGGGCTCCTATCTCACGCATGCCGAGGCGCCAATGCTGACCGTGCGCGACCTCGAATTCTACAAGAATATCCGCACCGGCGGCGTCGATGGAACCGGTGACATCACCCTGTTCCCGCTGGCCGACGCGGACTTCACCAACCTGCCACCAACCGTGCTGATCACCGCCGAGTGCGACCCGCTGTCGTCAGACGGCGAGGCCTATCGCGATCGCGTCCTCGCCGCAGGCGGCCGCGCCACCTGGTTCGAGGAGCCGGGGCTGGTGCATGGTTATCTCCGGGCCAGACACACGGTCGGCCGGGCGCGTGCGAGCTTCAGCCGGATCGTCGAGGCGGTCTCGGTGCTTGGAAAGGGCGACTGGGCCTGGTGATCATTCGCCGACAATCTGCCTGAAAAATAAAGTCGTTCGCCCCTATGTGAAATGGCAAACAGTCCCGGCCGCCGTTTTCGATGAACCTTTCCGCTCTCGCCTGCGACTGACGCTCAGGCGCCCGCATTGTGCGGGGCCGGAAAGGATGCCCCCATGACCACGACCCAAGAGGCTCCACGGTCTCCGGGACCAACGCAAGCTCAGCGCGACCACCGCCTTCGGGATGGGGTCGATGCGCTGGGCTTTCGGCTGATTCCGTTGACCCTGCGTAGGAGCAGGCGTATCGTGAGGATGAGGAAAGCAGACAATTCGATCAGGGACGAACGTGACGGAACGCCGCGCCTTGCCCTGATTCGCGCGGACGGACCGGACGTTCCTCCCGAAAACTTCGGGGGGAGTTTTATGTCCTGCGATCGCGGCACGTCCATGCCATCTCCAAGCGGCGGTTTGCGCCGTTCGCTCCATCCGGCCGCCGGTTTGCTTGCGCTGGTGCTGAGCGCCACGCTCTGGCTGGGCACAGTTGCCCGGGCGCAGGAAACCCAGATCATCTATCCCGGCTCGATGGCGGTGACCGGATTCTCCGGCACCGTCATTCCCAATTTCGAAGAAGGGCTGCCGCCCGGGGTCGACCCGGTCGACGAAACCTTCATCGATACGACGCGCGCCACCTTGCGCGTCTTCGACGTTTCGGCGCTGGGCGGACCGGCCTCCGGCCAGCTCGTCTATACGCCACCGCCTTTCGAGGTGACGGCCGAACAGATCGGCCAGGTGTTCGCCATCACCTATGATGACGGCGTGCGCGACGGCGTCCCGTCCGGTATCCCCAACCTCTATGCCGGCGCCACCTCGCTGCACGGCATCCGCATCGTCACCCCCGACGAAGATTCCGACGGCCGGCCCGAGCGGCAGCGCCGTGGCACGGCGGGCGCCGTCTTCATGGACGGCCAGTTCGGCACCGAAAACGGTGGTGGTCCCGGCACGATCTGGAAGATCGACGGCATTACCGGCTCTGTCTCCAAATTTGCCGACATCGACACCAACAGCGGTCCCGGCATCGGCGACATCACATTCGACGGCAATCATCGCGAGTTCTTCGCCAGCGACCTAGACACCGGCCTCATCCACCGCCTCGACGCCAATGGCACGTTGATCGATACATTCGACCACGGCGTTGCCGGACGGCCGGCGCATGGGCTTGCACCGGTCGCCGACGACGGAGCGGTGATGGACATTCAGGGCGCCGCCTTCGATAGCGAAGACCCCGATACCTGGGGCTACACGCAGGATGAACGCCGCGTCTGGGCGGTCGCCTATCATGGCGGCCGGGTCTACTACTCGGTCGGTGAAGAGGCCGAGATCTGGTCGGTGGGCATTGCCCGCGACGGCAGCTTTGCCGGCGATCCGCGCTGGGAGCTGACGGTCAAGGCCGACAAGGATTACGCCGTCACCGATATCGCCTTCGACAACCAGGGCTTCATGTACCTGGCGCAGCGCGGTCCGGTGGAAAACCGATACGATTACAGCCAGTTCGCCGATTCCGGCAAAGGCGAGGTCATCCGCTACTGGCGTGAAAACCCCGACGATCCGGCAACGGAATCCGAATGGGTGGAAGAGCCGCAGGAATATGCGGTCGGCTTCCCGCAAGGCAACCGGCAGTCGGCCGGCGGCCTCGACCTGCAATATGGCTACGACGCCGAAGGCAATCTCAACACAGGCGTGTGCACCGACACGCTGGTCAACACCGGCGACAAACTGCGCGACAACCCGACACTGGCCGAACAGCTCGCCGCCGGCGGGCCGCTTGCCGTGCACGGCGTGCAGATCACGCCGACGCCGCTGGTCAAGCCGGCCAACGTGCCGCCCTTCGGCTCCTGGTTCGTCGATTTCGACGGCTATTTCGAAGACCCCGAAGTGGAAGGCCATGTCGGCGACGTCGAGGTCTGGCACCCCTGCGAAGGCCGTGCCGGCTACTATGAAGAGATCCCCGGCGGTTACCTGCCGCCCTTCTATCCGCCTGATTTCCCACCGCCCGGCGATCTGCCGCCGTGCATCGATGTCGAGGATGTCCAGTTCTACTGCACGCCTCGCGGCCTCCAGGCCGACCTCTATCTCCATGACCATGCCGGCTTCGGCGGCGATTCGATCAAGGCCCAGTCCAGGACGCCAGGCGTCGGGGTGACATCACCTCAGTCGCATGCTCCCGGCAAGCCTTACACGATCGACATCACCGGCCATTCTCCGGGCGACAGAGTCGATGTTGGACTTTGCTTCTACAGGCAGTCCGACAAGGACAAGGGTGGCTACTACCCTTGCTGCAAGATGACTTTGCCGCTCAGAACCCCAGCCGTCAGCTGCGAACGTTGAGGAGGGGAAGATGAAAAATCTCATGCTTTCCCCGACCGCGACGAGCTCGCAATCAACCGTCATGGAGACCATCATGAAACCCCTGTCATACGCCAGGCGCGGTGCGCGCTGGCTGATGGCGGCCGGTATCGCGGTCGCCATGTTCACCCCTGTGGCAAGCCACGCCGAAGACGCCGTCCCGATCACTCCGGAACTGCGGCTCGACCTCGACAATTCGAAAATCGTCACTCCGAGGCCGGAACGGGTCGTGCCGTTCTTCACCAAGAAAGGCACACAGAGAGGCTGCGACTATGTCGTCTACTCCCTGAGCTTCGGCCTGCGCGGCGATGCGCAAAGCTTTGCCGACCCGGGCATGATTGCCCTGTTGAAGAAGCTCAAGATCGAGTTCAAGGACCAGCTTCCGCACGGCCTGTCGATCGTCAGCGCTCACGTGTCGGGCGACGGCACGGACGCTGCGGGCGGCTCGCTGCCCGGCGTTTCGATCAGCACCTCGGCCGATCCGAACGATACGGCAACCGTGTCTGATTTCCGGCTCTCCGCCGCCGATCTCGACGGCGCGGGCGCTGCCAATGAACGCGTCATCAACTTCCAGATCACCGCCAAGATCGACCATGCGGCGTTTCCGTCGCCGGCGGTCATCGACAATCAGGGCCTGATCAAGGTGACAAACGGAGCCGGCACCGGGACCATCATCCCGTCGCAGGATCCGGGCAAGCCAGACGATGGCGACTACAAGACCGGCGTGAAGACCTCGATCCGGATCGACCTCACCAACTGCGACAGGCGGCCTCCGCCTCCCGACCGGGAATGCTTCAAGGTGGAGCGCGGCACGGTCGATTGCGTACCGGGCGGCGGCGCCTTCATCTACCACATGCCGGTCGGCCCGGAGATGGGCGGCAAGTGGGTGCAGGTGTCGACGACGACCCCCGGCATCACCATCATCCCCGACACCCAGCTGGTGCCGGCGGGCGGCGGCGTGCTCAACTGGAAGATCGTCGGCGCATCGCCCGGCGACGTCATCCACCTCATCGTCACCGGCATCGAGACCTATGCCGGCCCGAAGGAGGGTTGGGGCCTATGCTGCACGCAGACGATCGACATCGTCATCCCGCGTGACCTCAGATGTCCACCCAAGGACAAGGAACCCGACCTCAAGGTCGAGAAACGCGCCGACGTGACGCGTTGCACGATGGGCGGCGGCTGCGACTTCACCATCCGGGTCACCAATGTCGGCGACGGGCCGTATCACGGCAAGATCGTGCTCGACGAGGTGACGCTGCCGGCCGGCTCGACGCTGGATTCAGGACCCAATCCGCCCTGGGTCTGCGTGCCCGGCGTGACCCCGATGACTTGCACCTACCCGGTGACCACGCTCAATCCCGGCGCCTCTGTCGACCTCAAGCTCGGCTTCAAGCCGGCCGGAGGCTGGCAAGGCAGCGCGCTGCGCAACTGCGCCACCTACAACTACGGCGCCAGCGGCAAGCCGCTGTTCGGCAGCCAGCAGAACGATCGCGGCTGCGCCTCGATCCCGATCTGCCGGCGTGGCGATCGCAACCCGGACTGCCGGCCGCCGGTCGACAAGAAGGTCGACCTGATCCTGAAGAAGCGTGCCCGCATTCCGGTCTGTACGCCCGACGGCATCTGCTACTTCGTGATCGACATCATCAACAATGGCAGCGTCCCCTATAATGGGCCGCTGACGGTCATCGACAATTACCCGGGCGGCGCGCCGGCCTCTTCGACCTTCGGCCCGTCTCCGCCCTGGACATGCGGACCGAACGGCCCCGGCCAGTTCCGCTGCGACAATGCCGGCATCGTGCTGATGCCGGGCGCCTCGACGCCGATCGTCGTCAAGGCGGTGATGCCGGCCGGCTACCAGTCGGACTCGGTGGAAAACTGCGCGGCGCTGAAGCCTGTCCCCGGTGAGGTCGACCTCACCAACAACAAGGCTTGCGCCAAGGAACGCTTCCGGCATCCCAATGGCGGCAAGCCAACCTTGCGCATAACCAAGGTGTGCAACGGCTCGCTGGCCGGTGCCGCGGTGGTTTCCTGCCGCATCACCGTCATCAGTGTCGGCACCGCAGCCCCCACCGGTCCGGTACGGGTTAGCGACGCCGCCACGCTGATATCGGGCGGCGCGCCGGTC
This sequence comes from Mesorhizobium sp. WSM4306, assembly GCF_007003975.1. Lineage (GTDB taxonomy): Bacteria > Pseudomonadota > Alphaproteobacteria > Rhizobiales > Rhizobiaceae > Mesorhizobium. The sequence continues at coordinate 131,840 of NZ_VFTC01000011.1, read as the reverse complement.
CAGATTCAGACCGTCACCCCTGACGGCGCGGAATGGGCCTGCGGCGCGGTTCCGGCCAACGCGCTGTCATGCCAGATTCCCGGCGCCGTGATGACGCCCGGAACCAGCCGGCACTTCGACGTGACGGTCTCGGCCAATGGCGCGTTCGAGAACTGCGCACGCGGCTCGTACGGCCCGGCTCCGGGAGACGACGTCGTCTACCCGTTCGGCCAGGCCTGCGCCAAGGGCGGCGGCACCTCCGCCATCAGCGTCAAGAAGACCGGCGATGCCGAGTGCCAGCCGGGACAGCCCTGCTCGTTCGAGATCACCATCACCAATGACGGCCAGACCCCATTCTCGGGTCCGGTCCGCATCGGCGATGCGATCGGTGTGGACGGGCTCGGCCGCCTGGAAGGCGTTGCGATCACCTCGATCGAACCGCCCTTCGGCTGCTCGCCGGAACCGACGACGCTGCCTCTGTCTTGCATCGCCAACCTGACGCTCGGCGCCGGGGAAAGCCACGTGCACACTGTCACCGTGGTCCTTCCCGACGACGGCCGACTGGCCAATCTGCAGGGCAGTGTCAGCGGCCAGAACTGCGTCGGCGTCTTGTCACCCGATACCAGGGTGCAAGGCGGCGATGTGCTGCCCGGCGATCTGACCAACATCCAGGGCGATCGCGGCAAGGCCTATGCGTGCCATCCCTTCACCATCAAACGCGAGGTGAAGAAAGAGTGCTCGCCGGGCTTTGTGATGAACGACGCCGGCCGGTGCGTGTGTCCGGAAGGCACCACCTTCCGCAACGGCCAGTGCTCGCCCGACGGTGGCGTCATCATCGAGCCAAAGCCAAGGCCCTGCGTGCTGCTCAAGGGCCAGATCCGCACCGAGGACGGACGCTGTGTCTGCCCACGCGGAACCGAGCTCGAGAACGGCGCCTGCGTCAAGATCGACAAGCCGGGCTGCACCATCCCCGGCTCGGTCCCGACGTCGGACGGCAATGGCTGCTACTGCCCGGACGGCACGCATCTCGACCGACAGGCAAATGCCTGCGTGCGCGACAAGCAGAAGCCCGAGCAGTGCACGATACGCGGTCAGGTTCATGACGCCGACGGTGATTGTGTCTGCCCGCGTGGCACCGAGGTGCGCAATGGAGCCTGCCGGCCGATCCGGCCGAAGCCAGAGCAGTGCACCATCCGCGGCCAGGTTCATGACGCGGATGGCGATTGTGTCTGCCCGCGCGGGACCGAGGTGCGCAATGGAGCCTGCCGCCCGATCCGGCCGAAGCCCGAGCAGTGCACCATCCGCGGTCAGGTCCATGACGCCAATGGCGATTGCGTCTGCCCGCGGGGAACCGAGGTGCGGGACGGTGCCTGCCGGCAGAAGCGGCCTGTGCAGGAGCAGTGCGACATACGCGGCCAGGTCCACAACAAGCGCGGCGAGTGCGTCTGCCCGCGCGGCACCCAGGTGATCGACGGCGCATGCCGCAAGCCGAGGCCGGAAGAATGTGCCCCGGGCTCGGTGATGATCAACGGCCAGTGCCAACCGATCAGGCGGCGCTGCCCGGAAGGCACGGTTGGGCGGTATCCGAACTGTCGGGCCATCCGGCAACAGCCATCGCTCGATCCGAGCCTGTTGCTCAATCCGGGGATCCTTCAGCAGTTCGTGCCGAACCGCACGCAGCAGCCGCAGGTACAGCCGCAGAGGGATCCGACGGCCAACTTCAAGCCGTAGGCTCTGGATACGAGCCAGAAATAGAACCCCCGCCGGAGCGATCCGGCGGGGGTTTTTCTTTCAGGCGGCAGAGTTGTCGATGCTCACACACTGCCCCGGGCCGAATCTCAACTGGCGGGCGTGTAGCGCAGCAGCGTCACACCCTGGGCAAGGCTTTGCGTGCCGAGCGGCTGCAAGGTCAGCGACAGGCCGGACTGGAAGTACGGCTTGCCGCCGCCCAGCACGACCGGCTGCATGTAGAGCCGGAACTCGTCGATCAAGCCCGCGCGCGCGAATTGTGCGGCAAGGCCGGCGCCGCTGACGGAGATTTCGCCCTCCGTCTGCGATTTGATCTGGTTTGCAACGGTTTCGACATCGCCACTCATCAGCCGGGCATTGGGGCCGACGTCGCGAAGCGTCGTCGAAAACACAATCTTCGGTGTCGTCTGCCAGGCCATGGCAAAATCCCGCTCGACCTCTCGCCCGGTTTTGCGCTCCGGACTGTCCCAGAAGCGCATCGCCTCATACATCCGGCGTCCGCAGAGCGCGATCGCGGTCCGCCGCATCTCGTCGTTGAAATGCCGATGCAGTTCTTCCTCGGGCACCGGCAAGCCGATGTCGCCGGACGGTCCTTCGATAAAGCCGTCCAGCGAGGTCAGCATGGAATAGACGATCTTTCCCACGTGTACCTCCGTTCGATGCCTATAGGCTATATATCTGATTGCGATTTGCAATCAGATTTCAAAAAGCGAACGGACTCAAGCGGATCACCCGGGAAGGCCAACACTCGGACCAGCAATTATGTTCTGTCGCTGTGAACCTTAGCTCCGGCTGGGATGACCCACTCCTGAAAGGAACACTTTCAGGAGAGAGAAAATGTCTTCAACCCGTTACATCTTTCGCAACACGGCGACCGCTGTTGCCTTGATCGCAGCCGCGCTCGCCAGCACGTCAGCCCTTGCCGAACAGGCCAACATCAAGTCGATGTCCTTCGACACGCAGAGCGCCAACACCACGCTCCACGTCGTTTCGAGCGACAAGCAGAAATGGGACACGCTGAAGAGCGGTACAGTCCAGTTCTGGGGCCACATGAAGATCGATACACGCTGGCCCGGCTACGTTCAGGATGTCGGTGTCGCACTCGGCATCTGCGGACCCAGCCAGTGCGGCCCGTTTCCACCGATCTGGAGCGCGGCTCCAGTCAGCCGTGACTACGACCACCAGGAAAACTTCGCCTTTGATCCGTCCACTTTACCCCTGTCGTCGGGCACCGGCATCGCCATCGTGCCCTATGGCGACCAGATCATCGCCAAGTGCAACCAGCACCTGCAGGCTGACGGTCCGACGAAATCCTATTCGTTCAGCCACACGTTCGATGCCAGCTTCACGGCGCTTACCGACAAGGCACTCGACATGGGCAATGCCGTTGCCGAAACCCAGCAGGGCAGCTGGCCCTATCCGCTTTTCGACTCGAATTACGCCGCGCACGGCACCTTCCAGGTGCAGGTTGTCTGCGACCCGGTGATCAAGCCCAATGTCCAGGACATGAGTGCCGATTTCGGCGAGTTCGAGGTCGAGAACGTCAAGCTGTTCCTGACCACCTACCAGTCGAACCAACCGGGCTCGACACCTGGCACGATCTGTCCCTCGCTGAAGGTCACCAGCCGGGCCCAGGCCAACCAGGCCGGGCCGGTCTCGATGCGCATCTGGCGACAGAAGGACGGCGGACCGATCACCTCCGAGTTCAAGCAGGCGTGGGCATCGTACGACGCGAGCAAGAACGGTTATTACACCAACTATGAGAAGTGGGAGAACGTCGGCGCCACGGCCTATTTCCAGTACAAGACCGAAATCGTCGGCAATGGACCGTTCGAACCCTTCGACGGCTGGAAGGACATCACCGTCCATTGCACCGGTGCCGGCGGCGGTGGTTTCACCGACACACCGCAGGCCGATCCCGACAACCCGCCGGCAAAGGCCGACTGGCAAGGCGAAGTGGTCGTTTCCGACAGCGCAGGAGCGAGAAAACTCTGCCCTCGCAAAGGTCAGGTCGCATTCGAAGTGAGCCGCGGCGAGCCCGGTGCGTTTCACTACCGGATCGGCTGTTCGAACGGCGCCTTCTTCACCGGCACTGCGGTCGCCTTCAACGATGGCGGCGTCTTCAAGGCCAGCGCCGCACATGACCTCAGCATCGTCAGGACCCGCTCGATCCAGTGCACCCTGCAAGAGATCAAGCAGAACGGCTCCATCGCCAGCGTCGATACCGACAAGGAGGATTTCACCTGCATAAAGCGCACCTCCGAACCGGAGGCCGACGATCTCGTCTCGAGCACACGGCCGGACTTCGGCAAGCCGAGACTGCCGCCGGTCATCGTCGATCCCGGCCGCAAATGCCTGCCCAGCCAGACATTGCTGCGCGGCAGATGCATCGACAAGCCGATCGTTGCGGCGTGCAAGAGCACCGAAAAGCTTGTCAACGGCAGGTGTATCGGTGTCAGCATCCACTGTCTCCCAGGCTATCGTCAGGTCGGCTTGGAATGCGTGAGGAACCCTGTCGTCGCCGACCAATGCAGGCGCGACGAATTGCGCATCAACGGCAAATGCGTGCGCAAGCCTCCCGTCGTCATCGACTGCAAACGCGGCTACCACCTGGTTGGCAAGGCATGCGTCAAGGACGCCATCATCACCACTGGCTGCCGGACAACCGAAAAGCTGGTGCGTGGACATTGCGTGCCGAAGCCGCCCGTCAAGACGTTCAATTTGCAGAGATTGAAGCAAGGCAGCGGCAAGCTGTTTGCGTCGGGATTGGCCAAACCACGGCGTCACGTGAACTGAAATTTGGCGCTACAGACCTGGAGAGGCGGCCCTTGGCCGCCTCTTTGCTTGTGCGCAGAGAGCGTATTAACGCCGGATTCCTGTCGACAAGCAGCGCCGGGACCATTAGGGCGGAAGCGGGTTCAACAACAGGAAGCGGACATGGCCGGGAAGACCCTGATCGCGCCATCGGTGCTGGCGTCGGATTTCTCGAAGCTCGGCGACGAGGTCGAGGCGGTGGCCGCGGCCGGCGCCGACTGGATCCATCTCGACGTCATGGACGGGCATTTCGTGCCCAACATCACCTTCGGCCCGCCGGTGATCAAGGCCATCCGCAACCGCACCAAGGCTTTCTTCGACTGCCATCTGATGATTGCGCCGGCCGATCCCTATCTGGCCGCCTTTGCCGATGCCGGCTGCGACGGCATGACCGTGCATGCCGAGGCCGGACCGCATCTCGACCGTTCGTTGCAGACCATCAAGGGTCTCGGCAAGAAGGCTGGCGTGTCGCTCAATCCGGCGACTCCGGAAAGCGCGATCGAATATGTGCTCGACCGGCTCGACCTGATCCTGATCATGACCGTCAATCCGGGCTTTGGCGGCCAGGCCTTCATCCCGGCCATGGTCGACAAGGTCAAGCGGGTCAAGGCGCTGATTGGCAACCGGCCGATCCGCATCGAGATCGACGGCGGCGTGTCGCCGGAGACAGCTCCCCTGGTCACATCAGCCGGCGCCGACGTGCTGGTGGCGGGCGCCGCCGTCTTCAAGGGCGGCAGCGTCGAAGCCTACCGGGCCAATATAGAAGCCATCCGAACCGCAGCCGACCGGGCTGCCGGCTGACATCGGTTTCAGCAAAATCCCGACAGCTCTGACCTCTTGGCTTGATCTTTCAGCCGGCGAGATGTTCCGGAACGCGGTCGACTGGCGGCAGTCGCCGGGACTGACCGTCGCGGCGAGCGACGCGATCACAGCATCTGGCACTACATCTGGCAGGCAAAATCTAGCGGCTGAACGCCGAAGGGCGTCTTCATTGCGGGAGGGACCAGTTCGGCAATCTGACGTGCGTTAAGAAAAAATTACCCGTGTTCCTGATCTCACAACCATGTCGCGAAGACGCGAGTCGCAAAATAGCACAAAGTTTCTTCACAACAGCAAGTTTTTCACGATATTCGTTACTTCTCCACAGTAAGATGCGCACAACCTTCCTCTTTAAGTCGAATATCGGGATCTTTCGCTTGAGGCATGGATGCCTTACGAGGTAGAGTAGATTCGCAAGGGAATCGTTTGCTTCGCGAGCGGGCTGACGGAGCATGGGAGAGCGATAGGAGTCATATTGACCTACGGATCTGCCGATATGAGCGAAGGCGCGGGGGCCAAAAGCACACTCGCCAGCACGGTCTATCAACAGCTTCGCGACGATCTCCTGCGCGGCGTTTTTGAAAGTGAAAGCAAGCTGCGGGTCGAATGGGTGGTCTCCCGTTACGGCGCCGGCGCCTCGCCGGTTCGCGAGGCTCTCAACCGGCTTGCTTCGGAAGGCCTGCTTGGCCGGCACGACCAGCGCGGCTTCTTCATCATGCCGGTCAGTGCCCCGGAACTCGAGGAATTGACGCGCACCCGCTGCTGGCTCGAAGAGCGGGCGCTGCGTGAATCCATTGCCAACCGCACCGGCGAATGGGAAGAGCAACTGGTGCTGGCCTTACATCGGCTGGCGCGCGCGCAGCGCCGTTTGCCGGAGGATCCGTCCTCGAATAATCCGGAGTGGGAAAAGCTGCATCGCGCCTTCCATCGGGCACTGATCGCAGGCTGTCGGTCGCACTGGCTGACCGGCTTTTGCGACCAGCTTTCCGATCAGGCCTCCCGCTACCGGCTGATCTCCCAGGACGGGCCCGAGCGCGACGATATCGGCGAGCATCGCCTGATTGCCGAGCGCACCGTGGATGGCGATGCCGATGGCGCCGTCGAAGCGCTGCTCAACCACTACCGTTTGACGGCGGCCATGTGCATGGAGCGCTTCAACGAGAGCGGCGATCTCGGGGTAAGCAAGGCGTTGCGCGGCCGCAGATAGCAACACTTGCGGTTTTCGATCCGAAATCCGCTTGCAGCGGTGTTCCGAAAAGCGGTTGTTTTTTTTCGAGGCCATGCGCTAGGGAAGACGCATGAGCAATCACCTGTTCGATGCCTTCCGCGACCGCATGCCCGCGCCTGGGCGCGCCTTGATGGAGACCGATGACGGGCGTTCGATCCGCTACGGCGACATGCTGTCGGGGTCGGCGCAATTGGCGCAGGCGCTGAAGCATTTGGGCGTCGAGCCGGGCGATCGCGTCGCGGTGCAGGTTGAAAAAAGCCCCGAATGCATTTTCCTTTATCTGGCCTGCCTGCGCGCCGGTGCGGTCTTCCTGCCGCTCAACACCGCCTACACGTTGACGGAGCTCGGCTATTTCTTCGGCGATGCCGAGCCGCGGCTGGTCGTCTGCGACCCGGCGCGGGCCGGCGATATCGCGCCGCTGGCAAAGACTTCGGGCGCAGTTACCGCCACACTCGGCCGAAACGGTGAAGGCTCGCTGACCGAACTGGCCGCGCAACAGCCCATGGATTTCAACGATATGGCGCGCGGGCCGGACGACCTCGCGGCGATCCTCTACACATCGGGCACGACGGGCCGTTCGAAGGGCGCCATGCTCAGCCACGAAAACCTGGCCTCCAACGCGCGCGTGCTGGTCGAGCAATGGCGCTTCACGGAGGAAGACGTGCTGATCCATGCGCTGCCGATCTTCCACACGCATGGCCTGTTCGTCGCTACCAACGTCGCCCTGATGGCCGGCGCCTCGATGCTGTTCGAGCAGAAATTCGACGCCAGCCGCATCGTCTCGCTTCTGCCGCGCGCCACGGTGCTGATGGGCGTGCCAACCTTCTATACCAGGCTCTTGCTGCAACAGGGACTCGACGCGCGGGCAGCGAAGAATATCCGCCTGTTCGTTTCCGGCTCGGCGCCCCTGCTCTCAGAAACGCACAAGGCCTGGCGCGAACTGACCGGCCACGCGATCCTCGAGCGCTACGGCATGACCGAGACCAACATGAACACCTCGAACCCTTATGAGGGCGAGCGCCGCGCTGGCACGGTCGGCTTCCCGCTCCCCGGCGTTTCGCTGCGCATCGCCGATCCCGACAGTGGTGCTGCGCTAGCTCAGGGTGAGGTCGGCATGATCGAGGTGAAGGGGCCGAATGTCTTTTCCGGCTACTGGCGCATGCCGGAGAAAACCAAGGCGGAATTCCGCGCCGACGGCTTCTTCATCACCGGCGATCTCGGCCTTATCGATGCCGACGGCTACGTCCACATTGTCGGGCGCGGCAAGGACCTGATCATTTCCGGCGGCTACAACATCTATCCGAAGGAGATCGAGAGCGAGATCGACGCGCTGGCCGGAGTCGCGGAAAGTGCGGTCATTGGTCTTGCCCATCCCGATTTCGGCGAAGGCGTCACCGCTGTCGTGGTTCGGGAGCCTGCCTCGCAGATTACCGGGGCCGAGATCGTTGGCGCCATTGCCGGCCAGCTGGCGAAATACAAGCACCCGAAGCAGGTCATCTTCGTCGATGAATTGCCGCGCAACACGATGGGCAAGGTGCAAAAGAACCTGCTGCGCGACACCTACAAGGGCCTCTACGGCCGTTAAGAAGCCGGCTAATCACTTCTCTTCAGGCACTCCACTGTCACCGGTTCGCGGTTCGGTAGTGCCGTCCTTACCTGCGCGGCTTTGGGGTGCCGGAACCCCATAGGGCGCGGTTCAGCAGGCTGCGTTTGCGCTTGCGCGGGATGAGGTCGACATCGCTGACGAGCTTGGCGCCGCCCTCACGCCTTTCCAGGGTGATCTTGCGGCTGTGGAAGGCTTCGAGCTCAGCGCGGTGCGCCACGCTGATGATGGTGACATCAGGCAGTTCGCCGATCACCGTCTTCATCATCGCGTCCTGGCTCTTCTCGTCGAGCGCCGAAGTCGCTTCATCCAGCACCACGATATCGGGGCGATGCAGCAGCAGGCGCGCGAAGGCGAGGCGTTGCTTTTCGCCACCCGACAGCGTCTGGTCCCATGGCGCGTCTTCCCTGATCCTGTCGGTGAGATAGCCAAGCCCCACCTTGTCGAGGGCAGCCTTGATCTGCTTGATCGTCCACTTGTCCGCCGCCGCGGGATAGGCGACCGCGCGGCGAAGCGTGCCGGTGGGGATATAGGGGCGTTGCGGCAGCATGAACAGGCGCCTGTCGGCGTGGAAATTGACGCTGCCGCCGCCCCATGGCCACAGGCCCGCGACTGCCCGCACTAACGTCGACTTGCCTGAACCAGATTCGCCAGCCACCAGCACCCGCTCGCCCGGCTCGATCGCGACCTCGGTTTCCTTGACCACGGAGGTGCCGTCGTCGAGTGTCACGGAAAGATTGTCGAGGCTGAGGATGGCGCCGTCTTCGGTTTCGCCCCGGTTGATGCGTCCGAGCGCATCGCTCTGCTCGGCGCGCTCGAGCCCGTCGAGCGACATCATCAGCGAGGCAATGCGCCGCGCGGAGGCGTTCCAGTCGGCGAGACGCGGATAGTTGTCGACCAGCCAGCCGAACGCGCCTTGCACGATGCCAAAGGCAGACGCCGCCTGCATCACCTCGCCAAGCGTCATCGAGCCTTCGAGGAATTTTGGCGCGCACAGCAGGATCGGCACGACCGGCGCAAACAGGCTCGATCCCTGCGACACCGCCGCCGTGCGCATGTGCTGTCCGGTCAGCAGCGCCCATTGCCTCAGCACATGGCCGAAATTCCTGTCAATGCCGCCGCGCTCCTCCTCCTCGCCGCCCAGCAAGGCGATGCTCTCGCCGTTTTCGCGCACGCGCGTCAGTGTGTAGCGCAGTTCGGCCTCCGCCTGGTTCTTCCGCTCGGAGAGCTGGACGAAATTGCGGCCGATGACCACCATCGAGGTCGAGGTGATGGCGGCATAGATGATCGCAGTGATGACCAGGAAGCCGGGAATGGTGATGCTCTCGCCGCCGATCGGCAGGGTGAGCGCGCCGCCGATGGTCCACAGCACGACAATGAAGGTCGAGGCCGACAGGAACGCGTTGAGGACGCCGGCGATGAAATCGACCGGCGACTCGGTGGCGATGCGCAGATCCTCGGTCATGCGGGCCTCGGGGTTCTGGTGGTCGCCGCCCACGAGGTTCAGCTGGTAGTAGCGGCCGTTTGCCAGCCAGCGCGCGACGACCCCGGTGGTCAGCCAGGAACGCCAGCGGCGCTGGATCGTCATGCGCAGGTAGACCTGCGCGACGACAAGGCTGCCGCTGCAGATCACCAGCGGCACGAATACGGCGCTGAGGAAATAGACTGTGCGGGCGTTGCGCTGCTCGAGGGCATCGAACATCGAGCGGTTCCAGACATTGATGCCATACTGGAAACCGATGTTGGTGCAGATCAGCAGCAGCACTCCGATCGTGAATGGCCAGGCGAGCCGGTCGCCGCGCCGGCTCCAGTAGCCGCGCGCGCTGATCCAGAAACGCCGCAGCAGGTATTTCTTGCGCGCCTGCTCGGCCTCTTGGGGCGTCAGCTGCGGATCGGGTTCGATAGCTTCCGGCGGCGGTCCCGCCTGGCCGTCGACCTCCGGCGCTGCGTCGGCGGGCGTTGGCTTCTTTTCGCGCGGCGTCTCCTCGCCCGTTCGTCGGTCGTGCGGCTTTTGTCGTGATGGCTTTTCCCGGCGCGACTTCGGGGCATCGCTCGGTCTGATGCCGTCGGTCGGTTTCGATTTGGGTTTCGCCTCGGACATACGCCCCGACAACGGCCTCAAAATCAAAAGGTTTCATAGCTTGAGACGACAACGGCCGCAGCCCTGTCATTTCAGGCTGAGCAGCTCCACAACATGGTCGGCGATTGCCAGGCTCGCCGTCAGGCCGGGGCTCTCGATGCCGAACAGATTGACGATCGGCCCAGCGCCGTGCTCGGCCGGGCCCTGGATGACGAAATCTGCCGCCGGCTGGCCTGGACCGGACAGTTTTGGCCTGACGCCGGCATAGGCGGGCTGCAATGCGCCATCGGCAAGGCCAGGCCAGTAGCGCCGGATCTCCTCGTAGAAGGCGGCGCTTCGGCCGGGATCGACGGTATAGTCGACGCGATCGATCCATTCGACATCAGGGCCAAAGCGCGCGCTGCCGCCGAGGTCGAGGGTCAGGTGAACGCCAAGACCGCCATGGTCTGGCACCGGATAGATCAGCCGCGAAAAGGCCGAGCGGCCGGACAGCGCGAAATAATTGCCGCGCGCCAGCCATAGCGGCGGAACGAGGTCTGGCGGGAAGCCTTCGATTCGTCTGGCCAATGCCTGGGCGTCGAGGCCGGCGGCGTTGATGAAGGCACCGGCCTTGAGACGGAACCCCTCACCATCGGCGTCACGCGTGTCGATCCGGATGCCGTCGGCTTCGATGGCCGCGCCGGTAACAGTCGTGAGCAGCGCGAAGGATACGCCAGCCGCTTCCGCGTCGCCACGCAGCGACAGCATCAGCGCCTGGCTGTCGACGATGGCGGTCGACGGTGACAGCAACGCGCCGGCGCATGTCAGCGCCGGTTCCAGGCTTCCGGCTTCGCTGCGGGTCAGGAAGGCGAGATCGTCGACACCACAGGTTCGCGCATTGGCTTCGATCGCCTGCAGCCTGTCCAACTGGTCGGGTTCGACGGCAACAATCAGCTTGCCGGTGCGCCGATGAGCGACGCCGTGTTCGCGGCAGTAGGCATAGAGACGCTCGCGCCCCTCGACGCAGAGCCGGGCCTTCAGACTGCCCGGCGCATAGTGGAGCCCGGCATGGATGACTTCCGAATTGCGCGAACTGGTGCCCGTGCCGATGGCTGCGGCCTTCTCGACCACCAGCACCTCACGGCCCGACAGCGCCAGCGCACGGGCAATGGCGAGGCCGACCACACCCGCCCCGGCAACAACGCAATCGACATCATGCATGGATGGACTTTAGCGCCGACTGTCCGCGCCTGCAAAAGCCCTGTTGCCGCCGATCCATACGCCCTTGACGTCGAGATCGTCCGACAGGGCGACGATATCGGCCGCGGTGCCGTTGGCGAAGCGGCCAAGCCGGTGCGCCTGGCCGACCGCTTGCGCCGGATAGAGCGAGGCCATCCGCAAGGCCTCCGACAGGTCCAGCCCGATAATCCTGTGCACATAGCGGACGGCCGAGATCATATCGAGATCGGCGCCGGCCAGCGTGCCGTCGGCCAGCCGCAGGCTGCCGTCCTTGCGATAGATGATGCGGCCGTTGAGGGTGAACGAGGTCATGTCGGTTCCGATCGTCGCCATGGCGTCGGTGACCAGCACGATCCTGCCCGGTCCCTGCTTGGCGCGCAGCGCGATCGCCATGGTGGCTGGATCGACATGGATGCCGTCGGCGATGATGCCGGCTGAGAGGCCGCCAATGTCGATGGCCGCGCCCGCCAGCCCCGGCTCGCGGTTGCCGATCTGGCTCATGGCGTTGAACAGGTGGGTGACCACGCTGGCGCCGGCTTCTGCGAAGGCTTTGGCCGTGGCGTAGCCGGTGTCGGAATGGCCGAGGCTGACGACGATGCCGGCCTTGGCGAGGGCGGCGACGCGGACAGGTTCGACGGATTCGGGCGCGATCGTCGTCAGCAGCACCGGCAGGTTTTTGCGCGCCGCGATCAGGGCCGCCTGGTCGGCATCCGTCATCGGCCGGATCAGCGCCGGGTCATGCGCACCCTTGCGGGCGACGGAGAGATGCGGGCCTTCGAGGTGCAGGCCGAGAAAGCCCGGCAGCTTCTGCCGTGCCGCTTCAGCGCCGGCGGCAATGGCCGCGGCGGTGATCTCCGGCGTATCGGTAATCAGCGTCGCCAGCAGCGCCGTGGTGCCGAACGGCGCATGCGCCCGGCAGATGGTTGCGAGCGAGGCGACATCGGGATGGTCGTTGAGCATCACGCCGCCGCCGCCATTGACCTGCAGGTCGACGAAGCCCGGCGCAAGCATGCCGCCGCCGGTGTCGATCCGGGCAACGCCTGACGGAACAGCGCCGACAGGATGAATGCCTTCGACCGCATCGCCCTGCACGACAAGGGCGGCATTGTCGTGCCAGTCGTCGCCGTCGAAGATGCGGGCGCCAGTCAGGGCAAAACGGTCGCTCATACGGTTTCCGTCACCTTGCGCAGATTGCGCGGTACATCCGGATCGAGGCCGCGATGGCGGGCGAAGGCCTCGACGAAGCCGTAGAAGGACACGATCAGCGTCAGCGGGTCGGTCAAGGGATGACCGGTGGCGACATGCGGCAGCTGTGCGGCGCTCTTGGCTTTATCCGAGGTTACAAAAACGGCGGCACCCTTGCCGGCAAGGTTGTCGGCGGCCTCGGCCACCGACGGCTCGGAGGCGTCGCGGGCGGCCAGCGCCAGCACCGGGAAGCCCGGCCCGACCAATGCCAGCGGGCCGTGCATGACTTCGGCCGCACTATAGGCCTCGGCGTGCATGCCGCAGGTCTCCTTGAACTTCAGCGCCGCCTCATTGGCCATCGCCGCGGACGGGCCGCGGCCGAGAATGAACAGCGATTGCGGCGTCTCCAGCGCGCCGGCCAGCGCCATCCAGTCGCAGGCGATCGCCTTGCTGAAATGTTCGGGCAGGCGGGCGAGGGCGGCCAGCAGCTTGTCGTCGCCGGTGCAATGCGCCATCAGCGCCAGCCCGGCCACCGCTGAATTGACGAAGGTTTTCGTCGCCGCAACGCTGCGCTCCGGCCCGGCCAGAATGTCGATGGCAAAATCCGAGGCCCGTGCCAGCGGCGAATCGGCGGTGTTGGTGATGGCGACGGTGAGTGATCCGCCGGCCCTGGCCGTCTCGGCCATGGCGACGATATCAGGGCTCTTGCCCGATTGCGAGATGGCCAGGCAAGCCGACCCGGCAAGCTTGAGTTTGGCGCCGTAGATCGAGGCGATCGACGGGCCGACCGAGGCGACGGCCAGACCAGCGGTCAGTTCGACGGCATATTTCATGAAGGTGGCGGCATGGTCGGACGAGCCGCGCGCGACGGTAACGACGAAGCTCGGATCGCGTTCGCGAATGCCGCGTCCGGCCTCGGTCAGCACCGCCGCCGAGCCGTCGAGCAGGCGCGCCACGGCTTGCGGGATTTCGTCGATCTCGCGCCGCATATGGGTGGTGTTGGGGATCATGGTCGGCCCTCTTCGCTCGGCCCTGTCAGCCGCAGTTCGGCGACGAAATCATAAGCGTCGCCCCGGTAGATGGAACGGGTGAATTCGATCACCTTGCCGCTCGCCAGATAGGAAATGCGTTCAATGTGCAGGCCGGCAATGCCCGGCGGCACTTCGAGCAGGCGCGCATCGGCGTCGCCGAGATTGGCGGCGGAAATGCGTTGCACCGCCCGCACCGGCCTGTTGCCGGTCAATTCCAGCGCCGCGTAGAGAGAAGAGCCTATCCCTGCCGGATCGGGCAGCGCGCTGGCCGATAGCGAGGCGCGTTCGATGGCCAGCGGCGTGTCGTTGGCAATGCGCAGACGCGACACCCGCGCCACCAGTTCGTTCGACGAAAGGCCGAGCACCATCATCTCGTCGGGCGAGGGCGCATAGAGGCCGCGATCGAGCCAGGCCGAACGCACCGCCATGCCGCGCCGGGCCATGTCCTCGGTGAAGGAGGTGAGCCTCGACAGCGACTGCTCGACGCGCTCCATGCGCGGCGCCACGAAGGTGCCGGAACCATGGCGTTGCACGAGGATGCCGCCCTTGACCAGATCCTGTACCGCCTTGCGCACGGTGACGCGCGAAATATCGGCCTTGGTCGCGATGTCGCGCTCCGACGGCAGCGCGTCGCCCGGCCCGATCAGGCCGCGATTGACGGCGTCCTCAATGCTTTTCCTGAGCTGGAGATAGAGCGGCGCGCCGCTCTGCGACGACTGCTTCAGCGTGGCGAAGATCTGGTCGGCGGCCTCGCTCATCGCGCCGCCTCCGCTCTGGCGAAGATGCGAGCTGCCATCTGCACGGCACCGCCCAGCGCATCGTCGAGCGGCGCCTTCAGCAGCGCCTGGTAGCGTTGGGAAAGGCGCGGCGTATAGAGCGGCGCCAGCCCGCCGAGCAAGCAGAGCGGTGCGCCATCAGAAAGGCCGAGCGCGCCAAGCGACGCCTCGACATCGGCGACAGCTTTGTCGACGATCCAGTTGGCGACCGCATCGCCCTTTTCGGCATGCTCGAACACTTTGGGTGCGAAGCCGCCGAAATCACCCGGCTTGGCGTTGGTGGTGAACTCGACCACGTCTTCGGGATTGTTGCGGAAGGTGGCCATCATGCTGTCGGTCAAGGGCGAGCCCGGGCGGACGCCGTCATGGGCGAGCAGCGTCTGTTCCAGCAAATCGCGGCCGATGCGGGCGCCGCTGCCCTGGTCGCCGACCTGGAACCCCCAGCCGCCAATGGCGCGCGATGTGCCGCCCTTGCGCGCCATATAGGCGGTGCCGGTGCCGAGGATGGCCATGGCGCCGTCGCCCGAACCGACAGCGCCTTCGAGCGCGATCTCGGCGTCGGTCTCGACGCGGCTGACGCTGAACGGCAAGATTGCTTCGAGCTGCTGCCGATAGGTGCCGACATTGGCGCCGGCAAGGCCAAGAATGGCTGGTGTCTGCGGGATCAGGTCCGGGTCTTGCCCGGCGGCGATGAAGGCCTGCCGTGCTGCATCGACGATGTGGGTCCTGGCGCCGGTGAGATCGGTGCGGATGTTGGCCGCGCCGCTTTTGGCACGGCCAATGACAGCGCCATCGCCTGTCGCAAGGGCTGCCCTGCAGCTGGTGCCGCCGCCATCGATACCGAGCACGAAATTCACGCGATTTCTCCTCGGGGCGGATAATACCAATAAAATACCAATAGCCAAGGATTAATTTCCGTTTCAAAAAGATTAAGGCGTATTTTATTGAAAAAACTAGACATTTCGTTGGCTCGGCGATTTCTGACGCCCAAATCCGTTAATGCGTGTGGACAAGTGGTATTTTTTTGGTATTGTTCCTTCATCGGAGGGACAGGGATGGCCGAACTGCGCACCGAAGCGCTTCACAGGAATGCCGAGGGACTGGACATCCAGGCCCCGGACACCATCCTTTCTTCTTTGGTCAATGCACAGATCGAGGCCGCCAAGGCAGTCCGCGACGCCATTCCTGCCATCGCTGCCGCAGCCGAGATCGTCGCCGGGCGGCTGAATGGCGGCGGCAAGCTCGCCTATGCGGCGGCCGGCAGCTCCGGCCTGATGGCGCTGGCCGACGCGCTGGAATTGCCCGGCACTTTCGGCATCAAGCGCGAGCGCATCGTCATCCTGATTGCCGGTGGCGACGAGGCCTTCAAGACGCTGCCCGGCGGGCCGGAAGACGACACCGACGAAGCCTCGGCGGCGGTCGCCGGCGCCGGCATCGGCAAGAGCGACTGCCTGATCGCCATTTCGGCCAGCGGCTCGACGCCCTATGCGGTGCAGGCGCTGAAGGATGCACGCAGCCGGGGTGCCGCGACCATTGCCATCGCCAACAACAAGGACACGCCGCTGCTCAAGCTGGCCGACGTTGCCATCCTGCTGGAAACACCACCGGAGGTGATTGCCGGCTCGACGCGCATGGGCGCCGGCACCGCGCAGAAGATCGCGCTCAACATGCTGTCGACGCTGACCGCAATTCATCTCGGCCATGTCCATGACGGCTACATGGTCAACCTCACCGCCGACAACATCAAGCTGCGCGACCGCGCGGCACGCATCGTCGCCGCCATCAGCGGCCTGGACAGGCAAGATGCCGCGCGCCTGCTCGAAGCGAGCGGCGGCGTTGTCAAGACAGCCATTCTGCTCGCCGCCGGCGCTGCCAACGCCGATGTGGCCGAGAAGATACTGGAAGGGACCGGCCAGAAGCTCAGGCCAGCCCTTTCCGCGATTGAGGGGAACAAGGGCGCGAAGGCCCCTGTTCTCAAAACCGAACCTGAAAAAGGTCAACAGGGAGACTAAGCATGACAAGGAAACTACTGACGGCACTGCTTCTCGGCACCAGCATTCTCGGCACCGCCGGGTTGGCTCACGCCGCTGACGTTACCCTCAATATCGAAAGCTGGCGCGGCGACGACCTCACCATCTGGAAGGACAAGCTGATCCCGGCCTTCGAAGCGAAGAACCCCGGCATCAAGGTGGTGTTCGCACCCTCGGCGCCGACCGAATATGACGCCGCACTCGGCGCCAAGCTCGCTGCCGGCTCGGCTGGCGACCTGATCACCTGCCGCCCGTTCGACAAGTCGCTCGAACTGTTCAAGAAGGGCAACCTCGCCGACCTGTCGGCGCTGCCCGGCATGGAAAACTTCTCGCCCGTCGCCAAGGCTGCCTGGCAGACCGACGACGGCAAGTCGAGCTTCTGCGTGCCGATGGCCTCGGTCATCCACGGCTTCATCTACAACAAGGACGCCTTCGACAAGCTCGGCATCAAGGTGCCGACGACGCGTGACGAGTTCTTCGCCGCGCTCGACAAGATCAAGGCCGACGGCACCTACATCCCGATGGCGATGGGCACCAAGGATCTCTGGGAAGCCGCGACCATGGGCTATCAGAATATCGGCCCGAACTACTGGAAAGGCGAAGACGGCCGCGCAGCCCTCATCAAGGGCGAGCAGAAGCTGACCGACGCCGACTGGGTCGCACCCTACGCCGAACTGGCCAAGTGGAAGCCCTATCTCGGCGACGGCTTCGAAGCCCAGACCTACCCGGACAGCCAGAACCTGTTCACCCTCGGCCGCGCCGCCATCTACCCGGCCGGCTCGTGGGAGATCGGCCTGTTCAACACCCAGGCGCAGTTCAAGATGGGCGCCTTCCCGCCGCCGGTCGAGAAGGCCGGCGACACCTGCTACATCTCCGACCATACCGATATCGGCATGGGCCTGAATGCAGCGTCGAAGAATGCCGATGCGGCCAAGACCTTCCTGTCCTGGGTCGCTTCGCCGGACTTCGCCACCATCTACGCCAACGCATTGCCGGGCTTCTTCAGCCTGAACTCCAGCCCGGTGAAGATGGAAGACCCGCTGGCGCAGGAATTCGTCTCCTGGCGCGACAAGTGCAAGTCGACGATCCGCTCGACCTACCAGATCCTGTCGCGCGGCACGCCGAACCTGGAAAACGAGACGTGGGTTGAATCGGCCAACGTCATCAACGGCACCGATACGCCGGAAGCTGCGGCCAAGAAGCTGCAGGACGGCCTCGACAGCTGGTACAAGCCGGGCAAATAAGACCTCAGACAGACCGGCCGGGCGCGTGCCCGGCCGGCCTTCAATTTACAGATTGCGATTGTCGGCACTGCCTCTCGGCCTTACCCTCTTGTCTTGTGGGGAAGGCTGGCTGACCAGTCGCAGGCCTTCGTCCTGCCCATGCCGGGGCAAGGACATCGGGGCCGTGCATCGAGGCATCATCTGGCATCGACACCCTTTGGAACCGAGAGACGGCGGGGACCGCACTCATGGCCGCAGAAACACGACCGAAACGACCGTTCCGCTGGCATATCGGCGTCTTCCTGGCGCCGGCGCTGCTGGTCTATACGGCGATCATGATCCTGCCGCTGGCCGGCACGCTGCAACTGTCGCTGTTCCGCAACATCGAACAGCACCAGGTCTTCGTCGGCTTTGACAATTTCCGCACCTTGTTCGGCGACCCCAACTGGTCGGTCAATTTCTGGAATGCGCTGCGCAACAATGTCTGGTTCTTCATCATCCACATGCTGGTACAGAACCCGATCGGCGTCATGCTGGCGGCATTGCTGTCCAGCCCGAGACTGAGGTTCGCCGCCTTCTACCGCACGGCGATCTTCGTGCCGACCATCCTGTCCTTCGTCATTGTCGGCTTCGCCTGGAAGCTGATCTTGTCGCCGCTGTGGGGCGTGGCGCCGCATCTCATGGACCTGGTCGGCCTGAAAAGCTTCTTCACGCCATGGCTCGGCAAGGAACAATATGCGCTGACCGCGCTCAGCCTGATCTCGGTGTGGCAGTTCATCGGCATCCCGATGATGCTGATTTACGCCGCGCTGCTGTCGATCCCCGAAGAGGTGATCGAAGCCGCCGAATGCGACGGCATTACCGGCATGTCGCAGTTCTGGAAGATCAAGCTGCCGCTGATCCTGCCGTCGATCGGCATCATCTCGATCCTGACCTTCGTCGGCAATTTCAACGCCTTCGACCTGATCTACACCGCGCAAGGGGCGCTGGCCGGGCCGAACTATTCGACCGATATTCTAGGCACTTTCCTCTACCGTGCCTTCTTCGGCTTCCAACTGCAGGTCGGCGATCCCAATATGGGTGCGGCGATCGCCACGATGATGTTCCTGATCATCCTCGGCGGCGTCTGCGTCTACCTGTTCCTCGTCCAGACGCGCCTGCGTCGCTACCAGTTCTGAGGAGCGAGAGATGAGCCTGGCCACCCGTTCCCTGCCCCGCACCATCGGCGCCCACGCGATCCTGTTGACCTATACGGTGATCGCGCTGTTCCCGGTGATCCTGGTCATCGTGAACTCGTTCAAATCGCGCGCCGGCATCTTCAGCGAGCCGCTGACGCCGCCGACGCCGAAGACCTTCGACCTGATCGGCTACAACACGGTGATCGGCCAGGGCGACTTCATCCACTATTTCCAGAACAGTCTCGTCGTCACCGTGGCCTCACTGTTCTTCGTGCTTCTGTTCGGCGCCATGGCGGCGTTCGCGCTGTCGGAATACCGCTTTCGCGGCAACACGCTGATGGGGCTTTATCTCGCGCTCGGCATCATGATCCCGATCCGGCTCGGCACCGTCGCCATCCTGCAATTGATGGTGGCGAGCGGGCTGGTCAACACGCTGACGGCGCTGATCCTGGTCTACACGGCGCAAGGCCTGCCACTGGCCGTCTTCATCCTGTCGGAATTCATGAAACAGGTGTCCGACGATCTGAAGAATGCCGGCCGCATCGACGGCCTGTCGGAATACACGATCTTCTTCCGGCTGGTGCTGCCGCTGGTCCGGCCATCCATGGCGACGGTCGCCGTCTTCACCATGATCCCGATCTGGAACGATCTGTGGTTCCCGCTGATCCTGGCGCCATCGGAAGAGACCAAGACGGTAACGCTCGGCGCCCAGCTGTTCCTCGGCCAGTTCGTCACCAACTGGAATGCCATCCTGGCAGCGCTCTCGTTGGCGATCATGCCGGTGCTGATCCTCTACGTCATCTTCTCGCGGCAGCTGATCCGCGGCATCACTTCCGGAGCCGTCAAGTGAGCGACGGGCAGGACATTGTCGTACAGGCCCTTGTCGAGACAGCGAGCCGCTATGGATTTCGCGGCCTTCGCGCCAAAAATTTCTATCGAGAATGGCCGGAGACGATCTGTGTGCTGAATCTTCAGAAGTCTTCCTGGGGGCCACAGTTCTATATCAACGCCGCTGTCTGGTTTACGCGGCTTGGGCCGGAGCGCCGGCCGAAGGAATACAAGTGCCACATTCGTTGGCGCGTCGATTCGATGATGCGAGACGAACAGTCGAAGGCGTTCGCGCGGGCGCTTGACCTCGAGCATCCCTTGCCTGCCGATCAGAGGCATTCGCTGATCACGACTGGCGTCAATACTTACGGCTTTGGGCTCTTGGCGCGTTGCGACAGCGAACTGGCTGCTCTTCAGGTCGCGGAAGAATGCGGGCCGCACGTCATGGTGGCTCTCGCAGCCCGTAGTCAAGAAAAGGCGAATTGAAATGGCTCAACCTCTTCGCGTCGTTGTCGCCGGCCTCGGCAATATGGGCCGCAGTCATGCGCTGGCCTATCACACCAATCCGGGGTTTGAGATCGCGGCGCTGATCAACCGTTCCGACGTGCCGCTGCCGGACGGGCTTGCCGGCTATGGCATCCGGCGCTCCTTCGACGAGGTGCTGCGCGACGAAAAACCCGATGTCGCCTGCATCGCCACCTATTCGGACAGCCATGCCGACTATGCGGTGAAGGCATTCGAGGCCGGCTGCCATGTCTTCGTCGAAAAGCCGCTGGCGACGACGGTGGCCGACGCCAAGCGCGTCGTCGCGGCGGCCAAGGCCAACGGCAAAAAGCTGGTGATTGGCTACATCCTGCGCCATCACCCGTCCTGGGTCCGGCTGATCGCCGAGGCGCGCAAGCTGGGCGGCCCTTACGTGTTCCGCATGAACCTCAACCAGCAGTCGTCAGGCCCGACCTGGCAGACGCACAAGCAGTTGATGCAGACGACATCGCCGATCGTCGATTGCGGCGTGCACTATCTCGACGTGATGCTGCAGATCACCGAGGCCAAGCCGGTCGAGGTGCGCGGGATGGGACTGCGGTTGACCGAAGAGATCGCGCCGACCATGTACAATTACGGCCACCTGCAGGTGCTGTTCGACGACGGTTCGGTCGGCTGGTACGAGGCCGCCTGGGGGCCGATGATCTCGGAAACGGCCTTCTTCGTGAAGGACGTGATTTCGCCCAATGGCTGCGTGTCGATCGTCATGAAAGAGGGCGTGAAGTCTGACGACATCGACACCCACACCAAGACCTCTACCATTCGCCTGCACAGTGCCGCGACCGGGGCGGACGGCAAATTCGCCAGGCCGGACGAGATGCTGTCGATGGAAGGCGAACCCGGCCATCAGGATCTCTGCGACCTCGAACAGGCCTTCGTGCTGAAGGCGATCCGGGAAGACATCGACCTGACCCGCCACATGGACGATGCGGTGAAGTCGCTCGCCGTCTGCCTTGCCGCCGATGAGAGCGTGCGCAGCGGCGCCCCAATTAAACTCTAGGTAGAGTCAAACTCTAACGACAGGAACGAAGCCGTGGGTTCGCTGGTAATCGAGAATGTGAAGAAGGCCTTCGGGCCGGTCGAGGTGCTGAAGGGCATCAACCTCGAAGTGACCGACGGCGAATTCGTCGTCTTCGTCGGCCCGTCGGGCTGTGGCAAGTCGACCTTGCTGCGGGTCATTGCCGGGTTGGAGGATTCGACCTCGGGCCGGGTGGTGATCGACGGCGCGGATGTTTCGGCCACGCCGCCGGCAAAACGCGGCATCGCCATGGTATTCCAGACCTACGCGCTCTACCCGCATCTGACAGTGAAGAACAATATGGGCCTCGGCCTCAAGCAGGCCGGCACGCCCGCCCCGGAGATCGATCGTCGCATCGGCATCGCCTCGTCGATGCTGTCGCTGGAACCTTATCTCGAGCGGCGGCCGGCGGAGCTGTCGGGGGGCCAGCGCCAGCGTGTCGCCATCGGGCGCGCCGTGGTGCGCGAACCAAAACTGTTTCTGTTCGACGAGCCGCTGTCGAACCTCGATGCAGCACTTCGTGTCAACACGCGGCTGGAGATCGCGCAACTGCATCGCCGGCTAAAGGCGACGATGATCTACGTCACCCACGACCAGGTCGAGGCGATGACGCTGGCCGACAAGATCGTCGTGCTCAATGCTGGCCGTATCGAGCAGATCGGCGGCCCGATGGAGCTCTACAATTCGCCGGCAAATGAATTTGTCGCCGGCTTCATCGGCTCACCGAAGATGAACTTCATCGATGGCGCGCGGCTGGGTGAGACGGCCAAGACCATCGGCGTGCGGCCGGAGCATCTGACGGTCGATGCGAAGTCCGGCGCCTGGAAGGGAACGGTGGTGCACGCCGAACATCTCGGCGCCGACACCAATCTTTATCTCGACTGTGAGAAGGCCGGGCTGATCACGGTGCGTATTTTCGGCGTCTACGACGCGGAGCCGGGTGCGACGCTCCATGCGACGCCGGAGCCGGGGAAGACGTATCGGTTCGGGGCGGACGGGATGACGATCAAGTAATCCGCTACAGACAGTAACCCGGGCGGTTACACCGCGCCGAGCAGCATCGCTCCGTGGATGGCCGCCTGCCAGCCCAGGGCCGCCCAGCGTATGTCCAAAGGCTGGACAACAAGCGAATGCGGCAGGCTGTCGGCGATCCGCTGCTTGAGCGTCTGACGGGGATAGGACTTCATGTCGACGATGCCGCCGCCGATCAGGATCGTCTGCGGGGAAAACAGGGCGGCTGCCGTTGCGATCGTCACCGCCTGCTGCCACACGATCTCGTCGAGCCATTCGCGCAACGACGGCGGCTGCCCGGTCGCCGAAAAAAGATCGGCCACCGGGATATCGTAATCCGCCGCGAGGTCGACCAGCGTCGCCCCCGAGGCGTAGGTTTCGACCCGGTTTGGCGGTCCGTTCTCGTCAGGCCGGTAGATCGGCATATGGCCGATTTCGAGCGCCCAGCCGCCACCCCTGAAAATGCCGTCCTTGCCGAGATAGGCCGCACCGATGCCGGTGCCGAGATAGACCGCCAGCACCTCCTTTTGCCGCTTCACCGCGCCGGCAACGCTTTCGCCCAGCAATTGCAGCACGACGTCGCGTTCGAGCCGGACGGGAACGCCGAGACGCGAAGCCAGTTCGGTGCCCAGCCGGATACCGTTCAGTTCGGGAATGTTGGCCGTGTGCAGCACCGTGTCGAAATCGCGGCCGATGAAGCCAGGCACGGTCGCAACGACCCGCGCGGGCTTGAAGCCGGCATCGCGGCAGGCCGCGGTGACCGCATCGGCCAACCCCGCCACGGGCGCGCCCTGGCGCAGCTGCGCCGTCGGGTAGGTGCGGGCAAACTCCACCGGGATGCCATGGTCGGCAAAGCCAACCTTGACCGACGTGCCGCCGATCTCGACCACGGCGATCGTGTCATCCGTCGTTTTGTCGGTCATAAGAGCGCTTCCAGGAACTCCGAAAGACAGGCGCGGAATTCCCGCCGGTAGGCTTCGCGATCCTGCGATTTGGCGGTGATGGTGCAAAGCCGGGCCGACGGTATGAGCCCGGCCAGCGCCTGCGCGTCGGCCAGTCGGTGGACGAGGTCATGGTCATGGCCGATGACCAGGGTCGGAACAGTGATTGCACGGATGTCGGCCTCGCTGACGCCGGGACCATCGCCCGCGATTGCCACCAGCAGCCTGCCGAACAGAACCGGGTCCGGGCGAGTGAAGAAGCCTTGCAGGCTGCTGAGATTGTCCGGCGCCAGCCTCGCCAGTTCCGCGGCCGTGGTGCTGTCATCAAACAGACGCCTGGCATGCTCGGGCGAATGGCGCATCAAGAGATCGCCGACCACGGCATAGGGCTTCATATTGGCCGGTGCAGCCTGGGACACCCAGGCAGGCCGTGCCAGCACCAGCGCGCGCACGCGAGCCGGCCTGTGCACCGCCAGACGCAGCGCCAGCGCGGCGCCCATCGAGATGCCGCCGACGACAGCCGGACCGATGCCGATAGCCTCGGCCAGCGCTTCGACGTCCTCGGCAAACGTCGCAATCGAAAGTCGCTCGACCGGCCCATAGCCGGATCCACCCTGACCCCGGCATTCCAGCGTCACACGCCGTGTCTGCGGCAGGTCGGGAAACACGTCGGCGACCTGCGCAGCATCGCCCCCCAGCCCATGCTGGAAGACGACGGGAAGGCCGGCGCCGACATCCCGGTAGGCAAGATCGGCGCCGTCGCGGCTGAAAGTCTTCTTCACGCTCTGTCGCTCTCTTCAAGCACGCTGCGCAGAAAAGCGCCGACACCGGGCGCCTCGGCCTCCGTCAGACCATGCGTGATCAACGGACCGTCGAAGCCGGCGGCTCTCAGACGGCCGATGAAATGCGGGAAATCGACAACGCCCTGTCCAGCCGCGGCAAAACTGCCGTCCGCATACCGGTCCTTGGCGTGGGCCATGCCGATTTCTGCGGCCAGCAGACCGACGGCCTCGTCGATCAGACGATGACGCTCGGCTTTGTCGGCCACTTCGAACAGATTTGCCGGGTCGAGCACGATGCGCAGGCGCGCGCTGTTCGTCTCGTCGAGCAGACGCCGCGCGGCCCGCGCGCTGGAGACGACATTGGCGAGTTCAGGCTCGATGCCAAGCTCGATGTCGAAGCGGTCGGCAATCGCGATCGCCGCCTCCATCTCCGTGCGAAGATCGCTCCAGGCCGCCTCGGAGCCATTGTCGGGATGCCAGCGCCACTGATCCTCAGCATCCCTGGTGCCGGTGCAGAGCGTAATCAGGCGCGTGCCAATATCGGCGCATGAGGCGGCGAGCACCTCAAGCCGGGCAAGACCTGACACACGAACCAAGCGGTCCGGGTGGATCATGTTGTAGGTTCCCGAAACCGCTGCAATCGAAACGCTGGTCTCGCCGCTCGCCACAGCGACGGACCGGGCCGCGCCGGGCTCGATGCTGTCCGGCATCGACGGCAGGCCAAGGCAGGCCATGTTGAACTGCGCCGCCACGTAGCCGGCATCCGCGACCGCGCGTAGCACCGGCACGGCGCCGGTGGCAGTGAAGGTCTTGGCGAAAATCCCAAGCTGCATCAGACGACCCCGTCGACGTCGGCGAGGTTGACGGCGCGGCCGCCGGCAGCGGCGGAGCGGGCGATGGCCGCCATTCCCCTGACGGATGCGATGCCGTCGTCGATGCCGGCGCCGACCATGGGCGCGCCATTCAGCACGACATCGGCGAAGCCTTCGAGCTGGCGGCGGTAGAAGTGACCGTCCGCGCCAAGCGTGCGATGCCAGCTGCCATCGGCCTCGCGGAAAATGTCGACCTCGCTGCTCTTGTAGTACCAGGGGTTATAGGTCTTAGCGAGAACGCTGCCGTTCTGGCCGTAGATCTGGAACCCTTCGTGCCAGTCCATACGCACAGCCACGGTCAGGTCGAGATGGCCGATCGAACCGTCGGCGAAGATGGTGGTGACGAACCAGCAATAGGCGCCGTAGCGCTCGGTGAGCCGCGCTTCGACAGCCTCGATCGGGCCATGCAGATGACGGGCGGTGTCGAGGAGATGGCTGCCATGCGCCAGCATGTAGTACTGACGCAGATCCGCCTTGGGATTGACGGAAGGCTTGCGCGCCTTGGCGCTGGTGATGATGAGCGGCTGCACCGCATTGGTCATCGGGTAGCGGTGGGTGCTGTCGCAATACCAGCCTTTGAACGCCAGCCGCTCGCCCATCTCGTCGTCGACGAAGGCCTTTGCCGCCTGGATGCCTGGATCGAAGCGCTTCATATGGCCGACCTGGAGCACCTTGCCGCTCTTGTCGACCGCGGCCCGCAAGCCTTCGACTTCCTCGACCGAAACACCCAGCGGCTTTTCGCAAAGCACATGCTTGCCGGCATCCAGCGCAAGTTCCGCGGCCTTCACGTGGAACGTGTCCGATGTCGCGATGATGACGGCATCGAGGTCGGGATCGGCCAGCATCTGGCCATAATCGGCATAGGATTTTTCGGGCGCGAAAGTGGCCGCCATCCTGTCGCGCAGATCGTCGGCGACATCGCAGATGGCATAGAGATCGGCATTGCGCGCCTTGGTGCAGGATTCGAAATGCGCCGCCTGCGCAATCGGGCCGCAGCCGAGTACGCCGACACGCAGCCGCTTTTCGTCTTTGCGAGGCATGGAATTCTCTCCTGATTAGCGCGCGGCGAGGCCGCGAAGTTGAAATTGTGGATCGCCCGACAAAGCTGCCTGGTGCAGCAGGCAGGCAGCGCCCAGTGCCGGACCCTCGGCGCCGACGCGCGCCAGTTCGACCGTGGGAACCGGATAACCTTCGGCCAGGAAGTCCAGCAGGAAAGCTTCCACCTGCTCGGCGACAAAAGGATAGATTGCATTGACCGAGCCGGAGAGGATGATGCGTTCCGGCTGCAAGGTGCAGGCGAGCGTCGCCAAGCCGCGGCCGAACCAGAGCGCCCAGTCGCGCGCCGTGGCGACGGCCGCCGGATCGCCGCTGGCAAGCGCTGCGACAAACTCATCCACGCCGGCGCGCCGCCCGCTTATGTGGAGGTAGCGAGCGAGCAAAGCATCCTTGCCGACATAGGATTCCAGCCGGCCTGGGCGCTTGGCATCGAAGACAAAGCCTTCGTCGCCAATGCGCAGATGACCGATTTCGCCGGCGCCGCCGAGCCGGCCGCGATGCAGTCTGCCGGCATTGATGATGCCGCCGCCAACGCCGTTCTCGATCAGGATGACCAGGGCATCCTCGTCGTCCTTTCCTGGCTGCGCACCGTATGTTTCGGCCACCGCGACGGCGTTGGCATCGTTTTCCAGCAGGATCGGAAAATCGTCGCCAAAGGCATTACCCAGCAGCTCGGCCAGGTTGACCCCGTGCCAGCCAAGGATGGTGGCATGGTATGAAATGCCGTCGGCGGCGGGGAAGCCAGGCACGGCGACATTCAGCCCGTATGGACGCGCACCCTCAGGCAACTGCGAACGGATCTCGGCAACGAGTTCCCTAATGATGGCGACTGCGGCTTCAGGCGTGCTGCCCGGGCCGGCAAAGGCTCTCGAGGCGCTGGCACGCAGCGCGCCGGCAAGGTCGACAGCCACCGTCGCGATCCAGTTCACGCCGATATAGGCGCCAAGGAAGAAGCCGCCATTGCCGTCGATCTCGACCAAGATTCCGGGGCGGCCGACGCGGCCCTCGCCGTCTTGCTCGTCATCAGCTTCATCCGACCGCTCACGCGCCAGACCGGCTTCGGTCAGGCCGAGCACCAGAGCGCCGGTGGTCGACCGGGTCAGGCCGAGATCGCGTGCGAGCGCTGCCCGGCTCAACGCGCCGGCACGAAACAGCGCTGCAAGGGCTCGCGTTTCATTCGGCCGAAGATCGGTCGACACCAGCACGTTTTCCTTCTCAATTTGTATGGAAAACATACTAATTGGTTTTCATGCCGGTTTGAAAGGGCCAAAATAGGACGTCACGCAACAAAACATTTATCGGTCCAAGCCCAATGGCCTGAGTTTCAAACGACAATTTGCGTTAACAACTTACAAATCTGCCGCTGCTCACCGCCGGCCTCAGCCACTACAATATCGGCCAGCGTCCTTATGACATGGTCTTCGAGACATCGTGGCGCTGGACAGACTGAGCAAGGGCGGCACGGTCGAACCGTTCATCAAGATCGGCACCGAAGTCTGCACACCGGAAGACGCGCTGACGACCTGCGGCAAGGTCGCCAACTGATCAGGCCTCCCAGGCCTGTCCTCCGGCCGTATCGGCCGGGGGCTTCGAGGGCAGGCTTGTCAGTTGACCTGGCTCGCTTCGACCGGTGAAGGTCGGAACGCTCAGCAAAGCTGACGCGCAATTTTTGACCGTGCGCTAAAATCGTTCCTCGTGATTCGGCCCCTATCGGGCCTCAACGCAAGGAACGGCATGAGCAAGGCCCTCAGTACATTCGCATTGGTTGCAGTATTCACCGCATTGCTCATGGCGCTCAGCCTGGCGGTGGCCAGGCATGGCTATCCCTATGGCGCAATTGGGGTCCGGCGGCTGGACGGCATTGCCGATGCCGGCTCGTTCCTGCCGCTCGCCGCCGTCTACTTCTTCAGCGCCATGCTGATGATGATCCTGCCGATCCGAGCTGCCGGCATTGTGCTCACCCATGCGGCGGACGCGCTGTTCTGGGCGGTGATCGCCCTGTTCGCCACCATTGTCGGTTGCCTCGTCGCCCGCTGGGCCTTCGGCCAAAGCAGCGTGCTGTGGGCACTGGTCAACTGGCGCTTCCTGTTCGCCGCGGCAATCGTCGGCAGTCATTTCACCATGAACGAGCTGCGCCGCAATATCCTGCTGAGAAGCCTGTTCTTCGTCATCTTCGCAGCGGCGACGCTGGCCTGCCTGTTCTGGTCTTTTCCGACCTGACAAAGGCCCGCTTCATATCGTCCATTTTGAGGTCGCGGCTTTCGCAGCCGCGTGGCATCGGCTATCCAGTCGCCAGCGTCACTTCGCCCCTCACAGTGTCGTCATTTGTCTGATAAATGGTTCAGACATACGGCACCGCCAGTGAACAATTACAAGGAAACCGCGACATGACCCTGTTCCGCAAGAATCTGATCGATGGCGAGTGGGTCGGCGAAGCCGGCTCGCGCAACATCAACCCGTCCGACACCGGCGATGTCGTTGGCGAATATGCCTCGGCCGGCGCCGAACAGGCCAAGCAGGCGATTGCAGCCGCGAAAGCCGCCTTCCCGGCCTGGTCGCGCTCGGCGCCGCTCGCCCGTCACAGCGTGCTGAAAAAGGCCTCGGACGAGATCATGGCGCGCAAGGATGAGATCGGCCGTTCGCTGTCGCGCGAAGAGGGCAAGACGCTGGCCGAGGGCATTGGCGAGACCATCCGCGCCGCCCAGATCTTCGATTTCTTCGCCGGCGAGACGCTGCGCCTGTCAGGCGAGTTGGTTCCCAGCGTGCGTCCGGGCGTCGGCGTCGAGATCACCCGTGAAGCCGTCGGCGTCGTCGGCATCATCACGCCGTGGAATTTCCCGATCGCCATTCCCACCTGGAAGATCGCCCCGGCGCTCGCCCACGGCAACACCATCGTCTTCAAGCCGGCCGAACTCGTCCCCGAAAGCGCTTGGACCATTGTTGATATCCTGCACCGCGCCGGCCTGCCGAAAGGCGTGCTCAATCTGGTCATGGGCAAGGGCTCGGTGGTCGGCCAGGCCATGCTCGACAGCCCCGACCTCAACGCCATCACCTTCACCGGTTCGGTCGGCACCGGAAAACGCGTCGCTGCAGCAAGTGTCGAACACATGCGCAAATTCCAGCTCGAAATGGGCGGCAAGAACCCGCTGGTCGTGCTGGATGACGCCGACCTCGCCATAGCGGTCGATTGCGCCATCAACGGCGCCTATTTCTCGACCGGCCAGCGCTGCACGGCCTCGTCGCGCCTGGTGGTGACCGAAGGCATTCACGACCGCTTCGTCGCCGCGCTCAAGGAGCGCCTGGACAAACTCGTCATCGGCGATGCGCTCGACGCCAAGACCCAGATCGGACCGGTCGTCGATGCGAGCCAGCTGAAGCAGGACGAGGACTATATCGCCATCGGCAGTCAGGAAGGCGCCAAGCTCGCTTTCGGCGGCGAGCGGCTCGATCGCGAAACACCCGGCTTTTATCTCAGGCCGGCGCTGTTCACCGAGAGCACCAACGCCATGCGCATTTCGCGCGAGGAAATCTTCGGGCCGGTCGCCAACGTCATCC
Source organism: Mesorhizobium sp. WSM4306 (assembly GCF_007003975.1). Classification (GTDB taxonomy): domain Bacteria; phylum Pseudomonadota; class Alphaproteobacteria; order Rhizobiales; family Rhizobiaceae; genus Mesorhizobium. The sequence goes on along the minus strand of NZ_VFTC01000011.1, from coordinate 102,321 downwards.
GCGTCAAGGACTATGACGAAGCGCTGGCGGTGGCCAATGACACGCCCTTTGGCCTGACCTCTGGCATCTGCACATCGAGCCTCAAGCACGCCACGCATTTCCGGCGCAATTCCGAAGCCGGCATGGTGATGGTCAATCTGCCGACCGCCGGCGTCGATTTCCACGTTCCATTCGGCGGCCGCAAGGGTTCGAGCTACGGTCCGCGCGAGCAGGGCCGCTACGCCGCGGAGTTCTACACCACGGTGAAGACAGCCTATACATTTGCCGGCTAATCGGTGGGTGAACCGATGACATCGGCAAAAGAGGGCCTGACCTGGCTCAACCCGCCGGCGCATCATGTGTTCGGTGACGACACGGTTCATGTACGCACCGGCAAGGAAACCGATTTCTGGCGCGAGACCTTTTACGGCTTCTGGCGCGACAATGGTCATTTCCTCTATCGCCCGGTCGAGGGTGACTTCAGCGCCGAAGTCACCGTCAAGGGCGATTACAAGGTGCTTTACGACCAGGCCGGGCTGATGCTGCGGCTGAGCGAAACGCACTGGGTCAAGGCCGGCATCGAATACACCGACGGGCTGGCCTATTTTTCCGTTGTCGTCACCAACGACACCTCCGACTGGTCGCTGGTCAGCATCCCCAACGATCCGAATGGGGTGCGCATCCGTCTGACCCGCCACGCCGAGGCGATCCGCATCCAGTATCTGGATGCGACCGACGGCCACTGGAAACCGGTGCGGCTTGCCTATTTCCCGATCTCAAAAAGCGTCGATGTCGGCATGATGTGCTGTTCGCCGCAGCGCGAGGGGTTTGAGGTCACCTTCTCCGATTTCACGGTCGGTCCACCGATTTCCCGGCAATTGCACGACTGACGGCGATTTCGATCGAATCGATCAGCGAAGTGGTTCGGCGTTGAACACCTTCTGGACGATTTGCCAGCGGCCGTTGAGGAAGAAGCACGACAGCAGGTCAGTCACCTCACGCGGAGGGATTCGAAGGCTGATCTTGAGCAGCGCCATGTCGCGCACCAGGTTGATCGAGAGAATCTGGTCTTTGCGCTCGGCACCGGCTTCTCGCGGGGGCTTCAGCATCCGAACGGTATCCAGCCAGGCGGCGACGGGGGTCACGACGACGGTGTCGTTTTCGCCTCTCCGCGTAACAAAAGCCGCCTCGTGGAAGATGGAAGCAAACTTGTCGGCATCCATGTCATGGGCGGCATCGAAGTAGGTTTGAGCCAGAGCGGCCAACTTATCTATTCCCGGCAATTGGATGTCTGACGTGGTCATGATGGTTCCCTTCAGGTCTGGCGATGCGCTTGCTATAAGGGTTTCCCAAGCCGCGTTTAACCGGCGCGGCCTTACCAGCCTTATTAGCTGAGCTACTCAATCATGGGTGATTATGGACCCTGTCCTTCCGTCTGCTGGCGATTTCAATCAGCTCCGCGCCTTTGTGGCCGTGGCGGGCTCGCTCAATTTCAGTCGCGCTGCGGAGAAGCTCGGTGTGTCGTCTTCGGCCCTGAGCCAGATGGTCCGCGGGCTCGAGGAGCGCGTCGGCGTCAGCCTGTTCAATCGGACCACGCGAAGCGTCTCCCTGACCGAGGCAGGCGCCAAACTTTTCGCGCGCGTGAAGCCCGCCGTCGATCAACTCGGCGAGGCGTTGGGTGAAACAAGCGAAAGCCGAGCCCACCCCGCCGGGACAGTGCGGATGCACTGCTTTCACACGGCCGCCAGCCTCTATTTGACGCCCATATTGCGGGCATTCAGCGATGCCTATCCGCAGGTGGTGCTGGACGTCACGCTCGACGACACCGTGGTGGACATCGTCGCTGAGGGCTATGACGTTGCCATTCGGCTCGGAGAGGTCATCGACAAGGATCTGATCGCGGTGAAGCTCGGTCCCGAACTGCGACAAACCGCCGTCGCCTCACCCGACTATCTCGCGCGACGCGGAACACCTGCGCACCCGCGCGACCTGCTCGCCCATAGCTGCATCGGCTGGCGATGGCCTGGCCAGACGACCCCGTACAAATGGGAGTTCATGGCGGACGGCAAGTGGTTCGAGGTCGCCGTGGAAGGGCCTGTCATCTCGAGCCGGAAGGACTTTGGCGTGCAGGCGGCGGTCGACGGGCTCGGCATCGCCTTCGCGAGCGAGCAGCTGATCGATGCGCATATCGCCGAAGGGCGCCTCGTCCCGCTGCTCGAGGCCTGGTCGGCGCCCTTTCCCGGCTATTATCTGTGCTATCCAGCGCAGCGGCAGATGGCGCCTGCGCTCCGCGCGCTCATCGACACTATCCGTCGGGGGACGCGGGGTCAGTCAGAGGCAACCAGTCCCTAACCGTCCGCCCGGTGCTGGAAGAACTGCAAGAACAGCTCCCGTTCCGTCGTGATGTCGAGCTTGTCGTAGATGCGGCGACGATGGTTCTTCACCGTGCCGACGGTGATGCCGAGCCGCTCGGCGATGTTGGCGGTTGGATGTCCCGCCAGGATCAGCTGCACGAGTTCACGTTCGCGCAGCGAAAGCTCCGGCCACAGGCTCGTCGGGATGGTCGGCTTCTGCTGCGGCGAGGCGCCGGGGCCGGTCGGCGCCGAGGTGCGGGAGAACTCAGTTCCACGCGCCTTGATGTCGAGCGCATGCAGGGCTTCGAACACCGGCAGCCGCTCATCCAACAGTGCGATCTCGCTGTCCTTGAACGATGTGGTCGAGCGGTCGAGGAAAATGCCAAGGCACCAGTCGCCGCCATCGGCAAGCATAATCCCGACCTCGTCGCTGATCTCCGACTGCGCCAGGAAACCGGCTATGTACTGCCCGCGCTTGGCCTCGTCATCGGCAAGCCGCTTCAGCGGCATGATTCCGAGCCTCCGCTCACGCCGCCACGAGGCATAGAAGGGGTCGAAGACATAGTAATTGTCGAGATAGCGCCGGACCATTTCGTCCGAGAAGCGCCGGTGCTTGATGAACTCCGGCGTTTGCGTCGCCGAATAACGCGTCACGGTGACCAAGTCGTGCTCGATGTCCGCGCCGATCAGGTCGATCAGGCAGTCGACATGCCTGTCCGTACCGGTGGCGGCGATCGCTTTTGCCAGCGGCCCCCAGATAGTGCTCATGCGCATGCCCTGTTCTCGGCGATGTCAGCCGCGCGGTCATTGTGTCTTTAGGCATATGGCGCGATCCGGCACCGAACCTCTAGCTTGCGGTCATTCTCGAAGAGGGAAGGCGACCCGTGGACCAGATCACTACCAACCCCATCGTCATCGGCATCGACGCCGGCGGCACCATGACCGACACCATCCTTGTCGATCAGGACGGCCACTTCAAGATCGGCAAATCCGCGACCACGCCTAATAACGAGGCCGAGGGCTTCCTGGCCTCGGCCGAAGACGCGGCCGATGCCTGGGGCATCTCGCTGGAGGCGCTCTTTTCAGGCGTCAACGTCGTGCTCTATTCCGGCACCGGAATGCTCAACACGCTGCTGTCGCGCACCGGCCGCAAGCTTGGCCTGATCACCACCAAGGGCCTGGAGGACATGATCCTGATGGGCCGCGGCCTGCAGGCCTGGGCGGATTATTCCTATGCCGACCGCCTGCATGCGGTCACCCACCACCACCCCGATCCGCTGGTGCCGCGCCGCCGCACCCATGGCGTGACCGAGCGCATCGACCAGTTCGGCGACATCGTGCTGCCGCTCTACGAGCATGAAGTCACTGCCGCCGCGAAAAAATTGATCGCCGACAAGGTCGAGGCGATCTGCATCATGACCATCTTCTCGCACGTCAATCCCGTGCACGAAAAGCGCATCGCCGAGATCTGCCGCGAGGAAGTGCAGAAGGCCGGCGCCGACATCCTCGTCTACACCAGCCACGAAGTCCGTCCGGTCATTCGCGAACAGTCGCGGCTGAACTCGGTTCTGATCGAGGCCTACGCCACGTCGCGTGGCCGCAAGCAGCTCAAGGGCATCGAGGACGTCTCGAAGAAATACGGCTTCAAATACGGCGTGCAGACGCTGCTGTCCTTCGGCGGCCTGACCTCGATCAACCATCCGCGCCTGCACGAAACCATGATCTCCGGCCCGATCGGCGGCATTCTGGGCGCCGCCTATGTCGGCAAGCTAATCGGCAACGACTCGCTGATCTGCTCGGATATGGGCGGCACCTCATTCGACATGGGCGTCATTTCGCGCGGCCAGACCCGGATCGAGAACGAACCGCTGATGGACCGTTTCAAGCTCAACGTGCCGACGCTGCATCTCGACACGATCGGCGCCGGCGCCGGCATGATCCTCAAGGTCGACCCGCTGACCAAGAAGGTCTCGCTCGGGCCGGAAAGCGCCGGCTCCGATCCCGGCCCGATCTGCTTCGCCAAGGGTGGCACCGAACCCACCATCGCCGATTGCGATGCTATCCTCGGCCGCCTCAACCCGTATTATTTCTTGGGCGGCAAGGTCGTGCTGCAGGTCGAGAAGGCGCGCAAGGCCTTCGAGGAAAAGTGCTCCAGCATCCTTGGCGTCGGCGTCGACGAGGCGGCCGAAGGCATGATCGACATGCTGGAAGCCGACGCCAACAACGCACTGCGCCGCGTCATTTCCGGCCAGGGCATCCATCCTTCCGAATTCACCCTGCTGTCCTATGGCGGCTCTGGCCCGCTGCACTTGGCCGGCTGTTCCAGGGGCATCGGCTTCAAGGACATCATCACCTTCCAGTTCGCCGCCGCCTTCTCGGCCTTCGGCTGCACCACCGCCGATTTCATGCGCCGCCACTCGGTGTCGACGCAGCACGACATCGGCGCGCGGGCAAGCGATGACGAACTGCTCGCCTTCGGCAAGAAGGTCACCAATGTCTGGAACGATCTGACCAAGGCGGCGGTCGATGAAATGATCGAGGACGGCCACGCACGCGACAAGATCAAGACCGTGCCGTTCCTCATGATGCGCTACACCGGCCAGCTCGAGGATGTCGAAGTCATGGCACCCTTGGCCGCGGTCAATTCGGCCGACGACATGCGCAAGGTCATCGACGAGTTCGAGGCGGTCTATGCCAAGGTCAACCATCGCGTGTCGCGCTATGGCGAAGCCGGCTTCACCATCACCGAGCTCGGGCTGATCGCCACCGCCGACAAGGTCAAGCCGGTACTGCTCAAGCGCCCGCTCGGCAAGTCGGATCCAGCATCCGCCCACAAGGGCGTGCGTGAAGCCTATATTGGCGGCCGCTGGCACAAGGCCAATCTCTACGAGATGGACCTGCTGCTGCCCGGCCACGAGGTCATCGGCCCGGCCATCATCGAACACCCGGCGACAACGCTCGTCGTTCACCCGCAAGACCGTGTCCATGTCGATGAATGGACGCTGCTGCACTACACCCACGCTTGAGAAGGGCGAACGCCATGCTGGACAAACCCGCCTCCGCCCTGCGCCTCCGCGAACGGCTGATCGAATCCGAACGGCTGATGGAAGAGACCGGCTGCTATGACGGCATCACGGAACTCCATCTGCGCAACCAGGATCCGCTGAAATTCGAGACTCTGCACACCAAGCTGCGCGCCTATTGCGTCTCGGCACGCGAAATGGCCCGCCGCATCTCGGCCTCGCCCGGCGTACGCGAGGTCGGCGAGATGGTGGTGGCCATCTATACGCCCGAGGGCGACGCCATCGCGCTGTCCAACGGCATCATGGTGCATGTCCATACGATGAGCCGTTTCATCAAATGGATGATCAAGAACAATTACGAGGAAAACCCGCAGATCCGCGAAGGCGACATCTTCGCCAACAACGACGCCTTCATCGGCACCGTGCAGGTGCCTGATGTCATGGACGTGGTGCCGATCTTCCATGAAGGCACGCTGGTCGGCTGGGCCGGTGCGGTTTGCCACGAGTTGGAGGCTGGCGGCATCACGCCTGGCGGCGACGTCTGTCTCGCACAGGAACGCTTCACTGAAGGCCTGTTCGTCTGCGCCGAGAAAATCGGCGAGAATGACGAAATTCGCCGCGACTATGTCATCCGCTGCGAGCGCAATCTCAGGATGCCGATCTATTGGGTGCTCGACGAGAAGGCCAAGGTCGCCTCCTGCATCGACATGCGCGAAAGCGTCAAGCAGCTGATCTCGGAGATCGGCCTCGACTACTGGATGAAGGTGTCGAAGGAGTTCATCGAGGAAGGCCGCCGCGCCCAACTCGCCCGCACCCGGCAGCTCACCGTTCCCGGCATCTATCGCGGCCACACTTTCTATGGCCACGTCACCGCCGGCAAGCCCGGCTTCCAGCTGCTCGGCGATCCTGACTGGCTCTACAACATCCCGATCGAGATGGAGATCACCACCGACGGCAAGATCACCATGGACTTCGAGGGCACCCAGCCCTGGGGCTACCATTCGATGAACTGCACGCCGGCCGGCATGGATGGCGGCATGTTCGTCACTTTGACCCAGCACATGAATTTCGAAGGCCTGGTCAATGATGGCGCCTGGATGGCGACCGAGCTGAAACTGCCGCATGGCACCTGGACCAACCCCGACAACGAGATGGTGGCGACCGCCACCTCATGGGCGCTGCTGCTGCCGGCCTATGGTGTGTTCCAGCGGCTGTTGTCGCGCGGCTTCGTCGCCCGCGGTTTCGTCGAGGAAGCTTTCGTCGGCCAGGTCAACAGCCCGATGATCGAGATGGGCGGCGAAAGCCAGTACGGCACGCCATTCGGCATGGCGCATTTCGAATGCGCCGCCGCCGGCTCCGGCGCGCTGGCCATCGCCGATGGCCTTGACACCGCCTATGTCGGCTGGAATCCGGAATCCGACATGGGCAACATCGAGGTCTGGGAACAGTCCATGCCGATGGTCTATATCGGCCGCTCGATCGTCCCCAATTCGGGCGGCGCCGGCAAATATCGCGGCGGCTGTTCCTTCGTCTCGACCTGGCTGATCAACAAGACCTCGCATCTGCGGCTCCACACCTCCGAGCACTCCTCGCGCGTGTTCGACAATGGCGGCATGTGCGGCGGCTATCCGGCGCCGACCTGCCAGAAGCATCGCGCCGTGCGCAATTCCAACATCCATGAACTGGCGGCCAAAGGCGAACCGCTGGCGCATGCGCCCGGCATCGACCCGCATGTCTCCGACTATGAGAAGAACATCGGCGGCGACCATGTTTTGGTCGAGGGCCCCTACATCACCTTGCCGCACAAGTCCGGTGACATCTTCAGCCATTCCTACAATGGCGGTGGCGGTTACGGCGACGCGCTGGAGCGCGATCCGATCAAGAGTGCATGGGATGTCGAGAACGGCTACCTCACCCGCGAAGCGGCGACCCAGGTTTTCGGCATCGTGCTGAAGGACGACGCCGACGGCTATCCCCTTGCCGATATCGATGCCACCGTCGAACGCCGCGCCGCCATGCGCAAGCAGCGTCTGGCCAAGGCAATACCGGTTTCGGACTGGATCGACGCCGAGCGAAGCCGCGTCGAGAAGGCCGACTTCGCGCCGGAAGTGAAGAAAATGTATGCCAGCGCGATCAAGCTTTCGTCGCGCTTCACCAAAGATTTCAGTGAGTTTTGGACCGTCGACGCCAAATCGATCTTCATGCCGGGAGCAAAGCCATGACCTCGTACAGCAAGGAAGTCCTCGGCGATCTGGCCGCCGGCAAGCTGCCCTGGCCGCAGACAAGGCGCATCATGAGCGCTTACAAGGATGATGACCGCTTCTTCAAGATGGTCGCCGTCTATCAGGACCGTGTCGCCTGGAAGGACCCGATCCTGCTGCCGGTCTCGGATCACCTCTTCATCTGCCAGAGCGGCGATGAGCGGATCACCCGCTGCGAATGCGGCCACTCCTTCGGCGACTACCGCAAGAACTGGAAGCTCAAGGCCGCGATCATCGTGCGCAACACCGAGGAGGCGCTGCGCGAAATCTACCCCAACAGCGATATCCCCGATCCGCAGTGGATGGAAATCCGCGAATTCATCTGCCCGGAATGCGGCACCATGCACGAGGTCGAGGCGGCGGCGCCCGGCTATCCCATTGTTCACGATTTCGAGCCGGATCTAGAAGGCTTCTATCGCGAATGGCTGGGCAAACCGCTCTAGTGATGTCGTGGCCGGCGCCCCAGGCAAGGTAGCGCTTGTTGCCGGGCTGGGTCTAAGACTATCGCATCAGATTTCGGCGTCGGAGATCCATTGCCTATGACAGACCTTTCCGGCCACAGCGCGATCGTCACCGGCGGGTTTTCGGGCATGGGCTTCGCCATTGCCACGGCACTGGCTGAGGCCGGCGCCAATGTCGCCGTCGGCTCCTACATCGCGCCCGCCGGCGCGGACAGATCCGATGCCGCCTACTATCCGGGCGCCGATGAGATCGAGCGTGTGCGCTCAGCCCTGTCGGCTCATGGCACCAAGGTTCACGCTGCTCATCTCGATGTCCGCGACAGCGAGGTGACCAACCGGTTTGCGGCCGACGCCGAATCCGCCATCGGTCCCGCCGACATACTGGTGAATGCTGCCGGCACCACTGCCGAGCAGCCGGTCTGCGGCCATTCCGACGCGCTGTGGGACAAGATTGTCGACACCAACCTGACCGGCGCCTTCCGCGCCACCCGCGCGGTCCTGCCCGGCATGATCGAGCGCGGCTGGGGCCGCATCGTCAACATCGGCTCGACGGCGGCCACCATCGGCTGGAAGGACAATCCGGCCTATTGCGCCTCCAAGGCCGGCCTTCTCGGCCTCACCCGCTGCGTGGCGCTGGAAGGGGCGGCACATGGCGTCACCTGCGTCATGATCAGCCCGACCTGGGTCGAGACCGAACTGATGCGCCGCAACGTGGCACAGGTCGTCGAGCGCGAGGGCAAGGGCCGAACCGCCGAGGAAGCGATGGCAGAGATCGCCAAAGGCAATCCGCAGCAGCGCATGCTGCAGCCGCAGGAGATCGCGGCCCTGGCCGTCTTCCTGTGCTCGGACCTCGCCCAGGGCATCACCATGGAAAATATCCAGGTCACCGGCGGAGCGTTGTGGTAGCGGCCTGATCTTGCGCGAAGCCGCATTCGCGCCATCTGGCTGTTGCATGATCGTTCTGGCCGGCGCACTTGCCCCGTGACAACTTTTCCATTGAGTGACAGGCGATACAGGTTATATTGCACTGCACAATGGATGCCCGTAGATCGGGCTCCGGCAAAGGTAGCGGTCGCGTGCGGCCGCCGGCGGGCGTCGCGATCGAGGCCCGACGCGGAAAGGCCGGTTCATGGGCGCTTATGCGTGGCTGAAAGGCGGCGTGCCCAATTGAAAGGCGGCATGAATGAGAAATCCGGTACGGATATGAAGATTCCGAAATCCATTCTGATCGATCCGGAAGGCAACAAGGCCTATGCCGCCTTCGCCGTTGCCGTGTCGGTCTTTGCCTTCGCCTATTCCACCAATTTCGGCAAGATACTGATCCTTGCCTATTATCTGGTGTGGCTGCCGCTGCTGTTCGTCGACTACCGGCGCTTCACGCGCGATCTCTCCAGCACCTGGCTGCCGCTTGTCTTCGTGGCCTATATCTGCCTCTCGGTCTTCTGGTCGCAAGCGGCCGGCACCAGTGCGCGGGCAGGGCTGCAATATTTCTCGCACATCCTGTGCGCCTACGTCGCCGCGCGCACCATAAGCGTGCGCACGCTGGTGCTGGGCTCGCTGATCGGCATCTTCGTCGTGCTGCTTTATTCGCTGAAAGTCGGCGGCTATGCGCTCGACACCATCGACGGCACCACCAATTTCGTCGGCGCCTTCGGCTCCAAGAACCAGGTCGGCTTCTTCGCCTCGCTGGGCATCTTCTTTTGCCTTGCCTTTCTCGTCTTTTACCGGCGCAACTGGATGAGTTTCGTCTGGACCACGCCGATCATGCTGTTGTCGGTCTACATGCTGGCGATTGCCCATTCGGCGACCTCGGTCGCTTCGCTGCCGGCGGTGATCGGCATCGTTGCCTTGCTCACCATGAGCAAAATCCTGTCGCGCGCCTATCGGCGCGTCATGTTTGTCGTAGGCGCCGTCGCGCTTGTCACGGGTGTGGTGGCCGCGCTCAACCTCGGCCTGCTCGACTTCGTGCTCGGCATCTTCGGCAAGGATTCGACGCTGACCGGCCGCACCTATCTCTGGGAACAGGGCTGGCTGGCGGCGCAGCAGCATCCAGTGCTCGGCTATGGCTACGCCGCCTACTGGATACAGGGTTTTGCCGATCCGGAACGGCTCTGGGCGGAGTTCTACATCTCGACCCGCACCGGCTTCCATTTCCACAACACCTATATCGAGACGTTGGTGGAGCTTGGCTTCATCGGCATGATCATACTGGCGCTGATCATCCTGCGCTCCTTCTGGGGCCATGTCTCGAAAGTGGTGTTCGGCGATTGGAGTGCCGATTCGGTGGTACTTGCCGGGGCGGTCGGCTTGATGCTGATCCGCTCCTTCTTCGAGGTCGAAATCCTCGGCCCCTATTTCACGGCCTCGTTCATCGTCTATTACGGCCTGTTCAAGCTGCGCCCGGTGCCGGTTGTCCGGGCAAGGCGGGCCTACGTTCCCGTGCAGGATGAGAAGGCCGCCGGCGGCCGCATGCCGGCACGCGTATAAGAGCAATTCCAGGAAAAGTGTGTGCGGTTTTCCGTCCGGAATTGCGTGAAAACAAAGAGATAAGAGCGGTTCGCCGTTTCCGTGAAACGATGAACCGCTCTGACAGATCAGGCGACGGCCCGCTTGCGCTGCATCAACCGCTGCAGGAAGCGGCGCAACGGTTCGTCATAGATGCGCGTGGCGATGTCGGCGATGACGATGACCGCAATCGCCATGACGATGCCGAACCAGGGATGATGCGCGAACGGATCGATCGAGGCGGCCTTGCCTGCGCCGGCGATGATCATCAGCATCGGCGTGTGGATGATGTAGATCGGGTAGGAAATCCGCCCGAGCCAGCCATAGAGGCCTGACAGGCGGGGTGCCGTCGGCGCTATGGCACCGATCACCACCAGGGCCGGGAAGATGAAGATGATGCAGGCGAGATCGTAGGCGATGCGCGCCCCGCCGGCCGGCGCGATGGCGAAGACGACAAGCGTCAGCGCGATCGCCGCCTCGACCCACCAGCCGCGCCGCAGCAAGCCGAGGCCGCCTTGATAGCGCGCCATGGATCGGCAAAGCAGCACGCCGAGAAAGAATGAGAAAAAGACGCGCGGCATCCCGCTGATGATGGTCTTGCCAGTCATGCCGAAGTCGAGCGTGCCGGCAACGATCGAGGCGACCAGCAGCAGCGCCAGGCTGACGGCGATGAGGACTGTCAGCACGCGCTTCGACAGCAGGAAAAAAACAGCGACATAGGCGATGTTGACGATCAGTTCGAAGAACAGCGACCACGACGCGGGATTGAGCGGAAAGATCGTGTGATAGGCATCGCTGACCAGCGGGATGAAGAACATGCCGGTCGTCAGCATAGTGCCGATCTCCGAGAGGGGCATGTATTCCGTTGGGATCAGCCGATTCTTGACCAGCAAATAGAAGAAGCCGAGCAACGTGCCGGCGAGGTAAAGCGGGTAGAGGCGGATCAGGCGGATCGCGACGAACGTGCCGAAGCCCATGCCGTTTTCGATCTTGCGGTCATAAGCATGCGCGATGACGAAACCGCTGAGCAGGAAGAACAGATCGACCGCGAGATAGCTCGACGGCAGCACCTTGCCGGCGGCCAGGAACGGCGAGAAATGGTAGAGCATCACGCTGATCGCCGCCACGCCGCGGATGGCGTCGAGATTGAGGTAGACATGGCGCGGGGCGGCGGGCTGCATTGTATGCCTTCAAGCGGTCCAGATAGAATTGCTCGCCCGCGCCTGGGCGCGAACGAGCCGAAATTGTTCCTCCCGCCTCCGCCGTGCCGGTCTCACGGAACGAGCCCTGCGCGAAACTACTGGCTGGCCGTCGGCGCCAGCTTCACCTTGATGACGTCGCCCGGCAGCACCGGCGTGTCTTCCTTGGCCTCGATCTCGCTCGTCTTGCCATCGGCAACGCGCACCAGCGAATAGAGAAACGTCGGCTCCTCACCGCTTGTGATGGCGGCGGTCGTGGCGGGATCCGATGCCTGGGCTATCAGGCCTTTCTGCATGCCCGCCCTGAGCCCCGCCTCGTTCAGGTCGGCTTCGACCTGCTGGCGGCTGGAGGCAAGGTTCGAATTCAAGGTGTTCTGGGCATCAATGGCATCCTGCGACGCCTTGCTGATCGACTGCTTGGCGGTCAGGATGGCCGTCTCGTAGTCGAGAATCTGGCCTTGCAGATTGGCGACGGACTGCTCCGAGCTCAGTACGCGCGTGTTGACGACCAGCCCCTTCTGCACCAGCGGGCTGATACTTTCGAGCTGTTGCTTGGCCAGTTCGACCTGCCGCTGCTGGTTGGCGATCTTCTTCTGAAGCGCTTCGATTTCGCCCTGCAGGACACCCTTCAACTCGTCGAGCGACTGCAGCTTCAGCTTCAGCGCCTTCTGATCGGCCGTCAGGATCTGCATCTCGTCGGCGACGATGGCCGGCAAGCGCGGATCGCCCTCGACCTCCTTCGGCGCCTCGAAACTAGCCTTGCCGGCGAGATCGGCATCGATGCGGGCACGCTTGACGATCAGCCGCACGCGCTGGTCGTCATAGATATCGAAATTGCCCTTGGCGGTGACCAGGTCCTTGCCGATCTGCGGGCCATAGTCGGCGTTGCGCCGGATCCCACCGGCGATGCTGACCGCCTTGAGCACGGTCAGATCGGGCACATAGGGAAACTGGCCGGGCGACTGGATCTCGCCCGAGATGTAGAACGGCCGGAACTGCACCATTTCCACCGAGGCTTCCGGCTTGTCCGACAGGGCAAGCTTGCGCTGCAAGGCGACGCTGATGGCGGCCGCAACCTCCGACGTGGTCTTGCCGGCGGCCGGCAATTCACCGACGAACGGCACCGACAAATTGCCGGCCGGGCCGACCGAATATTCGCCGTTCACCGCCGACCAGTCACGGAACGTGCCTTCGACGGTCTGCCATTCGGCGACGCGGATGTGGAGCTTGTCCTGCGAGCCGAGCCGGTACTCGTCGGCCATGGCCGGAACCGTGAGCGACAGAGCGAGGCACGTGGCGACGAGCCGTGCTGGCCGCATCGGGCCGGCAAGGCGAAAATACGCTGATATGTCTGTTTTCAACTGAGCGTTTCCGATCCGTTTTGGCCCCATCCGCCCGATAGGCCTGCTGCCGAGTGCCGGTTGAGCATCGCGGCTGCAATGCAAGGCCGGCCCATCGCCGAATGGCTTTGGACCGGATTGGCTTCGGGCCGGAACCGGCCCGATTGCTGACCAGTTGCGGTCGGTCAGTAGGAACCGCGCGACATCCACACCGCAGGCACGGTCTTGAGGATGATGCGAACGTCTTCGAACAGCGACCAGTTCTCGACATAGTGACGGTCGAACGCGACGCGGCTGTCATAGGAGACATCGTTGCGTCCGCTGACCTGCCAGAGCCCGGTCAGGCCCGGCCGCGACTTCAAATAGTAGACCGCGGCGCTGCCATAGATCTCAAGCTCGTCGCGCACCACGGGACGAGGCCCGACAAGGCTCATGTCGCCCTGCAGGATGTTGATGATCTGCGGCAGCTCATCGAGGCTGAGCTTGCGCAGAACGGCGCCGACGCGGGTTACGCGCGGATCGTTCTTCAGCTTGCGGGTCGCGATCCATTCGGCATTGGCTTCCGGGTTGGCCGCGAGATAAGCGGTCAGCACGCGTTCGCCGTCTTCGACCATGGTGCGGAACTTGAGGCAGGGGAAAATCCGCCCGCCGCGTCCGATTCGCTTGTGTCCGTAGAAGATCGAGCCACCGTCGGAAAGCTTGACCAGAAGGGCCACCATCAGGAACAGCGGGCTGAGCGCCACCAGGCCGACAAGTGAACCGAAAATATCGAAACTGCGCTTTAGCAGCCCGCCGATCGGTGGCGGAAAATCTACGCCGACCTGCGAAAATGCCGCATTGGCCGACTTGGCAACGTCCCTCATGCAAAAGCTCCATACGTTGAACGGATGGTTTATGTCACGATACCAAAAAAATGCTGCAGCGCAACACACAATTTCCTATACGAGTGAAATAGTCACGTCATGAATTGACTAAATAATAAACGCGCCCTGCCCAAATTTTGCCCTTTATGGCAAGTTTGTGACGAATAATTAGCAACGTGAGGAAATGTATCGCCTTTTTTCGACCAATTTTGGGCGAATCGTCCTTCATCGCAGAGGGAACGGCTTTAACTCGGTTTCGAATCACTCGTTTTGCCAAATTAATCAAATAAAATACTAATCAACATTATAGATTCTACTCAAGTAGAAATCGTTTGACGAGTAGGCCACCACCCCTGCGTGTGCGCCGCAGCATGGCAGAGTCTAACGGGTTGGCAGACCGAAAATTATCGCCGGTTGCCCTTGCCGTCAGTTTCGCGCCTTAATAGAGTCGCAAATTATTTCTGTTAGAGTCTGGATGGGTTGGGAAGGCCGGAAGCAACCGGCCGAAAAAGAGCAGCTGAATAAGCTCGCATGGCGAATGGGGAGATACTCGGGTGGGTAAGTCATCGCTTTTGCATGCTCGGGCCGGTTGACGGGCCGCCGACCATGTCATTACCAAAATTCGTCATCGGAATGGTTTTCGCCCTCGCGATCGTGGTCGCGTGGTCGTACTTCGACGGCGCGTCGCTCTCCACAACGGTGCTTCGCGTCATTGGCTGTGCTGTCCTCATCCAGATCGGGTATTTCCTGCTGGTCTATGTGATGATCGCCAAGAGCGCGCCGACATCGGCTGACAGGGCTCGCGACGCCGAACGAAGCCTCGGCGCTGAAAAGGCGGCTGAAGGCGAAAAGCTCTCGGCCAGGCGCAGCGTGCATTGAACATAGCCGAGGGCGGCGCATACGCCGGCCTCGGATCATCTTTCAGCGAACGCTCTAGCCTGCTTCGGCCGGCTCGGGTTTTGATTGCTCGCCTGAAAGCATCCTCGACAGGCGGCTGCCGGCCTTCGCCTTCAACCTCTGATATTGCCCGACTTCGACGATCCGGCCGGTTTCGATCGCAACCACCCAGTCGGCGAAGGCGATCATCGACGGCCTGTGCGCGATGGTCAGGATCGTCATCGATCCGCGCAAGCCGTCGATCGATTTGGCGATCAGAGACTGGTTCTGCCAGTCGAGCGCGCTGGTCGCCTCGTCGAGAATGAGCAGCAAGGGCTTGCGCAGCAACGCGCGCGCCAGTGCAATGCGCTGGCGTTCGCCGCCCGAGAGCCGCACGCCACGGTCGCCGACCACCGTGTCGAGCCGCAGTTCCAGCTTTTCGACAAAGTCAGAGCCATGCGCGGCGCGAAGTGCAGTCCACAGCTCTTCGTCACTGGCTTGCGGCGCGGCGAGCCGTAGATTGGCGGCGATCGTGTCGTGGAGCAGGAACACATCCTGCGGCACATAGGCCACCTGATCGCGCCAGTGCCGCCGGTTGGCAGCACTGATCTCGACGCCGTCGGCCAGGATCTTGCCTTCGCTGGGTTCCAGCAGGCCGAGCAGCATGTCGGCAAGCGTGCTCTTGCCCGAGCCTGACGGGCCGATCAGTGCCGTTACCTTGCCGGCGGGAAGACCGAAGGTGATGTCGCTTACCACCGGCTTGCCGCCGGCCTCATAGGCAAAGGAAACATTGCGGATGTTGAGCCCGATATCCAGCGACAGCTTGGCATCGGATTCGAGGTTCGCAGGCTCGCGCTCGGCGTCGAAACGCGCCTGCATGTCACGCATCGAGGCATAGGCGGGCAGATTGATCAGCACTTGCTGCGCTTGCATCTGCATATCCATGAAGCGCGGCGCAATGCGCATGAACACCAGCAGCAGCACGACGATCTCGGCCAGCGAGAGGTTGAAGCGAACCAGGGCGACGTAGATGAACAGGCTAAGCCCGACGACGCTGGCGACCTGGAACAAAGCGGTGCCGATGGTGCTGTTGCGCACATAGTTGATGTTGTCGGCCTTCATCTTCTCCAGTGTCGCGCGAAGCTGCGCGTAATAGGTCTCCTCGACATTCAGGCTCTTGGCCACCTTGATGCCGCCGAGGAACTCCGAGACCGTGCGGTACTGCTCCTGACGATTGGTGGTCAAAACCCGGCCGAAAGCGCTGGCTCGCGCGCGAAACGGCTGCAGAGCCAGGAACGTAACGATGCCGACGACGATGGCGAAGGCCGTCATGACAGGCGAAATGAACAGCGAAACCACGAGATAGCCTGCCAGAAGCACAGCGATCTGCACCAGCATCAACAGCGAGAAGGCGGCTGACTGCACGCGGTCGATGTCGCCGGTCAGCGCATGGTCGAGGTCGGAACTGCGCATGCGCGCAAAAATGCCCCACCGCGCTTTGCCGATGCTCTCGAACAGGTTCATGCGCAGGCGGTTGATGAAGTCGAGCAGCAGCCGCGCCATGTAGACGGATTTGTAGCGATTGAACGCTGCTTGCAGCGCGACAAGCCCGACCAGCAGGCAAAGCACTGTCGTCAATTGCAGCGTCCCGTCCGGCGCCAGCCAGCGCACGAAGTCGTTGTTCGGCAGCCTGACGGCGAAATTCTGCTCGGGCCGCCCGACCAGATGCAGCAGCGGTACCAGAAGCAGGATCGAGATGCCTTCGGTCAGGCTTCCCAGGATCAGGAACAGCAATGCCGTCAGGGTCCTGCGCCCGCCAATCCGGGCCATGGCGGCGCCGAACCCGGCGACATCAAGGTAAAACGACGGTTGCAAGATCTTCGATGCCGACATGTTGCTCACCGCGGCCCGTTGTTGGCGGCCAGATCGTTTTCGATCAGGGCGACGGCTTCGTCTAGGCGGTCGAGCCCGGTCGGTACCTCAAGGCGGCAGACGCCGATCTGGCTGGCCAAGGCGGCGCATTGGCGAAGATGCGTCGCGGCAAAATCGCCGACCAGGGCCGGGCGGCCGAACCGCGTCACATAGGAGAATTTGATGATAGCCGGCAGGGCGCTCATGTTCGGCAGCGGCGCAATCGCTGCCTTTTTGCCGCGCTCGAGGATGTAGATCCGCGTTGCCGGCACCATCTCGCTTGAAAATCCGCCACGCAGGCGATGCTGCATCTTGTCGATCGCCGCATGCACCTGCGGGCGTATCTCTGCTTGCCGGATGGGAAATGCTGCGGCGGCATCGGCGGCGAGCTTCAACTGCGGAAAGCCCGGAACGATCATCGGCTGTTCGGTGAGATCGAGCGCCACGACATCGTCGGTCAGCAAGCGATGGCCGGCGCGGATCATTGCGCTTGCCGTCGTCGATTTCCCGGCGCCCTTGTCGCCCATGAAAACAGCGCTCTTGCCGCCGACGGCAATGGCGCTGGCATGCAGGATGAGCAGGCCGCGCTGGTGCAGGAGCAGCGCCATGACCGGGCCGAGCAGCGGAAACGCCAGCAGCGCATCGTCGACATCAGGCGCCGGCTCGACCTCGATGCGGCAGGCATCGGTGATCAGGAAGGCGCCGACGGTCTGCCATGCCAGATATTGCTGCCGCGGCTCGAAGCGAAAAGCGGTTCCGGTCTGGGGTGAAGGTTTTGGCAAGTCGATTGGGCCGACCGTGATCAGGACGTCGACAGGAGCTGGCGCGCTCGGCTCCAACTCTGGCAACTCGATCTGCGAAGCGATCGTCAGGCCATAAGCCTTGTAGAAATGTCGCGCGCGACCTTTGGGATGACCGGCATCGCGGTTCGGACCGGCGGCGAATGGCATGTTGGCCGGCATCATGCGTGGCTCTCGCGCAATTGCACCTGCCTTAGCCACAGCGACAGCGCGATCGAGCGCCAGACATACTGGACATCGGGTAATGTGGCGGCCTCGGGTTGGCTGGAAATGCGGCCATAGGCAGCGGTCACTTCGGGCAAGTTGACGTAAGGGGCAATCAGCGCCGCATCCGCTACCAGCACCTTGTCGAGGAGATCGCGGTGATTGCCGAGCATGCCTTTGACCAAATTGGAGGTGAAATCGATCTTGTCGCGCCGCCACTGCACCGCCGGCGGCAGAATTCCTTCCATGGCGCGCCGCAGCACCGAACGGCCAAAGCCCTGGTTCAGCTTTTCAGCACCCGGCAGCGCCAGGCAGAACTCGACCAGCGGCTTGTCCCAGAAGGGGTAGCGCGGCTCGACGCCGAAATTGGCGGCGGCCTTGTCGAGTACCTCGAAAGCGTGCGGCACCATCCCGTTCGACAGCAGCCAGCGATGGGTCAAGGTCTCGCTGGCGCTGACCGCGGGCGGCATATAGCCGGCCCGGCGGAACCGCTCGACAAGGTCGGTGCGCATCGCCAGATCCGGATTGATCAGGCCGCGCCAGCTCGTCGCCGGCCGGCCAGTGGGACGGCGTCGCAATTTGCTCAGCGCGCGGTTCGCGAACCGCCTGATTTTTGCGATGCGCCAGGCCGGCCCGTAAAGGGTGAGGAAATGATAGTAGAGGCCGAGCATGCCGTCGCCATAAGTGTTGGAGGCGCTGCGCAATTCCCGCCACAGCTCCATCCATTTGCCGGCATCGGCAAGTTCGTGCAGATGGCCGTGGCCCTGCGAAACCACCTCGTCGCCCCCATGGCCGTCCAGCAGCACCTTCATGCCCTTGGCGCCGGCGGTTCTGTAGATGTCGCGGGTCAGCGACAGGCCAGGCGCCAGGAACGTTTCTCCCTGCTCTTCCAGGATGCGCTCGAACTCGGCGAAGGGCGCATAGTTGCCGACGGAAATCAGTGTGCCGTCGACCTTCTGCTGCGCCAGCACCGCCTCGATGAAAGGCCGCTCGTCCATCGGCGAACCCTTTTCGAACACCAGCGAAAAGGTCGGCAGCCTCGGCTTTCGCTGCGCGGCATTCTGCATGCCGGCCACGCAGGCGATCGAGGAGGAATCGAGCCCTCCGCTCAGCATCGCGCCGACGGCCGGCGTGCCGCGCATGCGGTTGCGGACCGATTGCAAAAACAGATGGCGGAATTCCTCGGCCGCGTCCGCGCACATCGGCCTTGGTGATGGCTCGATCTGCCAGTAGCGGCGCACCACTACCTGATTGCCGGTCACGGTCAGGCTGTGGCGCGCCGGCAGGCGGAAAATGTCGGCGTAGGCTGTTGACTGCGGATCGTCGGGCAGCCCAGCGAGAAATCCGGAAATCTGGTGTTCGCTGATGCGCATGTCGACGCCGCCGACATCGAGGATCGGCCCGATCTCCGAGGCAAAGACGAAGCGCCGGTCGCTCGAATGGTAGTAGAAGGGTTTGACGCCGAAATGGTCGCGCACGCAAAACAGCTGCTGGCGCTCGCCATCCCAGATGGCGAAGGCGAAGTCGCCTTGCAGATGTTCGGGGCAGGCTTCGCCCCAGTGCAGATAGGCGCGCATCAACAGCACGGCGTCGGCAACCGAACTGTCCCTGATGCCGAGCCTGGCCAGCAATTCGTCGCGATTGTCCAACCGGCAGTCGGCCGTGATCGCGAGCTTGCCGCCGGCCATCGTCAGCGGGCCGGGGCCGGCTTCATCGGTGGTGTTGAGCCATGCGTGGCCAAGAACGACGCTTGCGTCCATCCACCACGAACTGCCGTCAGGCGCGCGATGCTGCATGCGGGCAAGCATGCGCTGGATGTCAGCCGCAGCGGCCGGCTTGCCTTCCTGCCTGAGCAGAATTCCGGCGACGCCGCTCATCGGTCACTGACCGTGATCGACGAGATGGGTAAACCTGCCAAGCGAGCCGCCAAGCACGATGTGGTCGCCGCTCACCAGCCAGGCATGCGCCTTCAATTCAGTGCCGGTATCGCGCTCGATGCCGATGCGGATCTTCGAAGCGTTACCCTGGCGGGCAAGCAAATACTGGCCGGAAAGCGCCTGGGTGAGGCAGCTTGCGCCCGGCACCAGCCGCGCCGCGGCCGCAACGCCCCAGGCGACGCGCCTGAGATCGCCGATCCCGGCCGGCGCGCTCGCATCGAGCCGCGTCACCACGCGGCGCACTCTGTTGTAGGAAAGCAGTGTCAGTCCCAGCCGGACCGCGACGACCACCGCGAGGCAGTGGGCGAGAAAGAGCATCTCCGGCCCGCTCAGCGAGAGAACCCTGGAGCAATTCCAGGGAAAGTGTGCGCGGTTTTCCCGTCTGGAATTGCGTGAAAACAAAGAGATAGAGCGGTTCGCCGTTTCTGTGAAACGGTGAAACGCTCTAGACCAGTTCCTCATCATGGAGCCTCGCAAGCCCGGCGTCCGCCAGGCCTTTCAACAATCCGTTGACATCGGCCTTGCAGCGTTCGGGCTCGACATTGTAGCGCTCGAGCACGGCGCTGCGGATTTCCACGATCGGCTTCGGCTCCTGGATCAGTTCCCAGATATAGGCCCCGACGCTGTTCAGGCTGTAATAGATGTTGGACCGCATATCGAGCAGCGCCAGGCCGTTGCCGAATTCGCAGGCAACCGCATCCTTGCTCGCGCTGACCCGATCATGCTCCGAGGGGTTCCAGTCCATCCTAAACCTCGCTCACACGCCACTGCTCACCACACCAACGCTTCGGCAATTCCAGACAGGCGCAAGAGCCGGGGCCTGAGCCCCGACTCTCCTTAGTGCGCTCTGTTTCAGAGTCCGGACTTTGTCACCCCAACGAGAAGAGAGTCTCAGGAGAAGGTGAGTTCGCCGACCGGCGTATGTGCCGGAAAAGAGGCGTCGAGTGCCGTGGTGCCGCTGCCGCCTTGCGTGATGGTCTCGATCGAGCCGTGGACCGTCAGGCTTGGGGTTTCGTACTCATGCTTTTCAACATTCTGTTCCATTTTACTCTCCAATTCTGGACTGGAAGCGGCCTGTCGATTGCCGGCAGCGATCTATTGCTGCACCGCAATAGCTGCATAGCAGCATTTATGAGTCAAGTCTGATTTACCCGCCGTTAATCAATTCTCGGTTGCGACCGCCTTCAATGGTGATCCAAACGCTTGCATCTGCACTCTAGCCGCGCATCCCAAGTGAATTCAACAATATATCCGTGGCGATTAATTAAGCAGCTGATTTAATTGCACTAAATTTTCCACTTGGAGTGGCCGCCTGTTAGGCTCGAGTGAAGCCGCACGGAAATTGCTGCAGGCGTGCCGTCGGCCGATCCGATTTCGGCGACGCCTGTGCTGCGTTGCACAATTTTTCCGCTAAACGCTGTGGTTGTGATAAAACTGGCCTCGAAGGAAAAACTGGACGCGGCAGCTGAATTTGGCGATGCTTTGCTTCGCACGTGCAATATAACGTGCCTCACAAAATAACGCGCCTCAAAAAATTTTTGCGGAGATGCTGCAGCATATGGCCTTGCAGGAAGGGACCTTCGAGAGGTTGCGCGCCGCCGGCTGCGCCGACGAAGTGGCCTATGTGCAGGCGTGCCTGCGGCTGTTCTTCAACCCGCAGGCGAGCGCCAGCACTGCGCCTGCACCGGCCATCTCCGTTGCCGATGTCTGCGACATCGCGCGGCTGAACAAGGTCGCGACCTTTGTGCTGAAGGCGCTGTCGCGCCCACCCGTGGGCGAGACCCCGCCTGGGCTGCTCGAGTGGCTCGACACCTACCGCCGGCGCACGATCGCGATGAACTCGTCCGGCATCATGGATTCGATGGCCATCGACCAGGCGCTGCGCGACAGCAAGATCGATTTCGTCTTCCTGAAGGGACCGTTCCAGCAGCAGCTGCTTTATGGCGACCATTTCATGAAGCCGTCCGGCGATGTCGACATATTGGTGTCGCCAGCCGGCTTCTTCAAAGCCCGCGATGCGCTGCGCTCGATCGGCTACGAGGTCGCCGGCAAGTCCCGCTCCGTCTGGTGGGTGCGGTTTTTGGGCGAACAGCATATGGTTCGCAGCCAGGGTCCGAACTTGTCCACCGTCGATCTCCACTACCGGCTGCAGCAGCCGGGATCGCCAAGCCCACGCGACACGGACGGCTTTCTGCGCCGCAAGCGCGCGCTTGCGATCGCCGGCTCCAGCGTACCGTTCATCTCGGCTTGCGACACCCTGCTCTTGTCCTGCATCAGTGTCGCCAAGGCGCTGTTCAACCGCGAGCCATGCGCGGGCTATGTCTGCGACATCAGGGCCGCGGCCGGCCGCCTGAGCGAGCCCGAGCAGCAGAATGTGCTCGACTATGCCGCCCGGCAGGGGCTGGCCGACACGCTGCTCCTGGGCTTGCGCGCCGCCGACGTGCTGCTTGGCGGCGCCGGCACGCTGCTGTCGGATCGGGCGACGCGGATCTTGTCACGCATCGGCAATGAAGACCTGTTCCACATGGTCATCGCGCCGTGGCTGTCGTCGCTGAAGTGGCCGCAACGGCGCACCGTTTTGTGGGAACTGTGCGGCCGCGAACCGGTCCGCTACCTGAGCGAGGCCGGTTGGGCCGCGTCCGCCGATCTCAGCCGGCGGATTTTCGAACGCCCGGATGGCCGGTGATGATGGCTATCGCAGAACGGCAGCAGGTAGAGACGGTTCCGTCCCGGTTGGGTGGCGACGGATCATGGGAGGATGGGTTGGGCTCCCCGTCAGTGGACAGGAGGCAAGCCAAGGGCGGGGAAGTCAGCAACCATCTGTGCAATCGAAAGGCATCCCCATGACAGTACCCCAGGTGTGCGTGATCATCGCGGCACGCAACGCAGCCCGGACCATTCCCGCGGCCATTGCGTCTGCGCTGCGCGAGCCGGAGGTGGCGGAAGTCGTCGTCGTCGACGATGCCTCCACCGATGACACCGCGAAAATCGCCGGCGAGGCCGATGATGGCAGCGGCAGGCTTTCGATCATCCGCCTCGACGTCAACCATGGCCCGTCCTTTGCCCGCAATGCCGCCATTGCCGGCTCCAAATCGCCCTTCATCAGCATTCTCGATGCCGACGACTTCTTCCTCGAGGGCCGGTTCCGCCAGCTGTTTGCCAGCATCGACTGGGATTTTGCCGCCGACAACATCATGCTGATCCGCGACGATACGGCGACCGATGTTTCCAAGATCGTCGCCCCGGCCTTTTCGGCGGATCCGGAGTTCCTCGACTTCGAGCGTTTCATCGAAGGCAACATCTCCAGCCGGCGCGTCCAGCGCGGTGAACTCGGCTTTCTCAAGCCGGTGATATCAAGGGCTTTCCTCGACAGGCACGGCCTGCGCTACGATGAAAACCTGCGTCTGGGCGAAGACTATGAACTCTATGCACGCGCCTTTGCCCTCGGCGCGCGGTTCAAGGTCATCCGGTCCTGCGGCTACGGCGCGATCGTGCGCGCCGATTCGCTGAGCGGCCGGCACAAGACGCAGGATCTGAAGCGCCTGGCTGATGCCGACCTGGCGCTTCTCAAGATCGACAGCCTGCCGGAAGGCTCCAAGGCCGTGCTGCGCAAGCACGAGCGGCATGTGCGCGACAAATACCGGCTGCGCAATTTCCTCGATGTGAAGGCCGAGCGCGGCATGGCGTCGGCCGCCGCCTATGCGCTGGCCAGCCAGTCGAACCTCATTCCCATCGTTTGCGGTGTGGCCTCGGACAAGCTGGATGCGTTGTTTCGTCACGTTGGTTTGTCACCGAGACAGCAGCCGGTCCCGCCTTTGCGGTACCTGATGGCGGGGACCAGCCCGCCTCTGGGCAAGTAGGCCTGTCCGGTCTGCTTCAACGGGCACGGATGTTGAAAAAATTGCCTTTGTGAAACTCGGAGGTTGCCTACGCGCTCCGACGATGGCACTGTATGTTGCGGTGCAGCAATCTTGGGAGGCCAACCGAATGGCTTCAATTTTCGGCTTCAGGTCCAGGGACCCGGCCCGGGACAAGCAGACCGATCTGGCGCGCTTCGACCGTCTGGCAAAGCTGCTGGATCAGATCACGGCCGAGATCGCGGCCGAGAAAACCGGGCTGGAGAATCGCTATCGGTCGAAGTCCACCAACGCGGCCTTCCTGGTCGAGTCGATGGAGAACGGTTCAACGTCGGCAAGCAAGCGGTCTGAGGTCGGCGAATTGACGAAATCGATCCTGAACTGCGAGCAGCGCATCGCCGAATTGGCGCGCCAGACCAGCCGGATGAAGGAACTGCGTCATTCACTCGACGCGATTGTCGACGAGAATGCCCTGGGTCGTGATTCTCAGGCCGAATACGTCAAATCCGCAGGCCGGCCCGGCTAAAGCCGGTTCATACGAGGCACAAACGAGAAAGTTCGAGGGGACGGAGGATCGGGATCGGCCCGTTGGGATGTGGGCCAGTCGGTGACTTTGGGTTGGGGCGGAACAGCACAAAGGTGAATTGATATGAACGTCGATCCGAAGACGACCCCCATCGTGGCAGTCGATGCCATGATTTCGGCGCAGCCAAATCGGCCATTGCGTCTTCTGTCCGTTGGTGCGCTTCTGCTGGCGGCAGCCGCAGTTCTGCTCGGCGCCGCGCAGCCCTCCCGTGCCCAGGACGCCTCGCCGGAGATGAAAAGCGCACCATCCTTCGTCGACGATTTCAAGAGTTTCGATCGCTCGCGCTGGTTTGTCTCCGACGGCTGGTCGAACGGCAACCACCAGAACTGTACCTGGTCGAAGAGCCTGGTCAAACTTTCCGACAACATGCTGACGCTCGGCTTCGAAAAGCGCAAACTGAAGGACCGCGAGTTCGCCTGCGCCGAGATCCAGACCAAGCAGCGCTTTGGCTACGGAACCTATGAAGCGCGGATGAAGACGGACACCGGTTCCGGCCTCAACGCCGCTTTCTTCACATATATCGGCCCCGCCGACAAACAGCCCTGGTACGAGATCGACTTCGAGGTCCTGACCAAGGACACGTCGAAGGTGCAGGTCAACAGCTACATCGCCGGCAAACCGAAGAACGAGAAGCTGGCCGAAGTCGAAGGTGGCACCGACAAGGGCTTCAACGACTATGCCTTCATCTGGGAAAAGGACCGGCTGCGCTGGTACGTCAACGGCAAGCTGGTCCAGGAAGTGACCAATCCCGAGCAATTGCCGACCCATTCGCAGAAGATATTCTTCAGCCTTTGGGGCAGCGACACGCTGACCAATTGGATGGGCGCGTTTTCGGATCCCGGCCGCCAGGTGTCGATGCAGGTGCAACGCGTCGCCTTCACCGCGCTCGGCCAGCCGTGCCAGTTTCCGGAATCGCTTGCATGTAGTGTAAGCAGCATAAAGTAGATCTGAACCGGCTCGGCCATATCAGGCCAAAGGGCGTGAACAGGAATTAACCCGAATGAATTTGACGGTCTTTGGAATTGGCTATGTCGGTCTCGTGCAGGCCGCGGTGTTGGCGGAAGTCGGGCACCAGGTGGTGTGCGTCGATGTCGACGAAAAGAAAGTCGAGCGGCTCAACCAGGGCTTCGTGCCGATTTTCGAGCCGGGCCTGGAGGCCTTGGTCAAGGAGAACCACGCCGCCGGCCGCATCAAGTTCACCACCGATGCCGTCGCCGCCGTCAAGCATGGCGAGATCCAGATGATCGCGGTCGGCACGCCGCCCGGCGAGGACGGCTCGGCCGACCTCAAATATGTGCTGGCGGTGGCCGAGACCATCGGCCGCGAGATGGACAGCCCCAAGATCGTGGTCGGCAAGTCGACAGTGCCGGTCGGCACCTGTGAAAAGGTCAAGGCCAAAATCGCCGAGACGCTGAAGGCGCGCGGCCGCCAGGATCTGGCTTTCGACGTCGCCTCCAATCCGGAATTCCTCAAGGAAGGCTCCGCCGTCGCCGACTGCATGAAGCCCGACCGCATCATCGTCGGTACCAACAGCGAGGACACCGAGGCGGTGATGCGCGAGCTTTATGCGCCGTTCAACCGCAACCACGAGAAGATGATCGTGATGGACGTGCGCAGCGCCGAATTCACGAAGTACGCCGCCAACTGCATGTTGGCGACCAAGATCTCCTTCATGAACGAGATGGCCAATCTGGCCGAGCAGCTCGGCGCCGACATCGAGGAGGTGCGCAAGGGCATCGGCTCGGATCCGCGCATCGGCTACCACTTCATCTATCCCGGCCTCGGCTATGGCGGCTCGTGCTTCCCCAAGGATGTCCGCGCCCTTATCAAGACCGCCGAAGGCGTCAAGTTCGACGCCAAGCTGCTGCGCGCCGTCGAGGAGCGCAATAACGAGCAGAAGTCGGTACTGTTCGACAAGGTGCACCGCTATTTCAAGGGCAATCTCAAGGGCAAGACCTTCGCGCTCTGGGGCCTGGCCTTCAAGCCCAACACCGACGACATGCGCGAGGCGCCGGCGCGCGTCCTGATGGAAGCGCTGTGGAAAGCCGGCGCCAATGTGCAGGCTTATGACCCCGAAGCGATGCAGGAATGCCAGGCCATCTACGGCCTGCGCGACGATCTGCTTCTGTGCGGCACCAAGGAGGCAGCACTGCGCGGCGCCGACGCGTTGCTGATCGCCACCGAGTGGAAGAATTTCCGCGCCCCGTCCTTCGACGCGGTCAAGGATGCGCTGACCACGGCGGTCATCTTCGACGGCCGCAACCTCTACGATCCCAAGGTCATCGCCCGCCACGGCATCGAGTATTTCTCGATCGGCAGGATGGCCGCGTGAGGGCAGGGCGGCACAACGAGGAGCTAGGTTCATGAAAGTTCTGTTTGCAGGCGGCACCGGCTACACGCCGCAGTTCAGCGGCGGCGTTCAGTCGAGCACCCACCACCTAGTCGAACAATTGCGTGAGAACGGTCACGAGGCATCCGTGCTGGCAGCTTTGTTCGGCGACGGCATGTTCGGCTTCAGGGCGCGCGCCAAGATGAAGCTCCTTCGCCAGCGCGCGGTCATCGACAATTTCCCGGGCTATCCGGTGGTGCGGGCGTGGTTTCCCTGGGAAGCGGCGGGCTTCGCCGTCGAAAAGTTGAGGCCGGATGTCGCGGTCGTGCAGTGCCACAATTCGGTTCCGATCGGCAAGGCATTGCAGGCCAAAGGCGTGCCTGTCGTTGTCTACCTCAGGAACGTCGAATTCCATGAACTGGCCGGTGACCTGCGCGAACTGCATTCAGCACTCTATATCGCCAATTCCGAGTTCACCGCGCGCGCCTACAAGGCAAAATTCGATATCGATTCGACGGTTATTCCCCCGACCATCAATCCCGCGTTCTACAGCACACCGACGACCGGTGAATTTGTCACCCTCATCAATCCCTATGAGGAAAAAGGCTTCGATCTTGCGGTGCGCCTTGCCGCCGCCTGTCCCGAGATCCCGTTCCTGTTCGTCGAAAGCTGGAAGCTCGACGACGATCACCGGGCCCGGATCGAAGCAACAATCTCTCCCCTCCAAAACGTCAAGCTGGAAGGCCGCACCAGCGACATGAAGACGGTCTACGGCCGCACGAAAATCCTGCTTGCGCCCAGCAAATGGGAAGAGGCCTGGGGCCGGGTGGCGTCGGAAGCGCATTGCAGCGGCATTCCTGTGGTCGGCTCGCGGCGCGGCGGGCTGCCGGAAGCGATCGGCTCCGGTGGCGTGGTGCTGGACTACGACGCCCCGCTCGCCGACTGGGTCGCAGCGGTCAGACGGCTGTGGAGCGATGAGGCCGAGTACAAGCGGCTGTCAGCGGCAGCACGTCAGTTTTCGGAGCGGCCGCAAATGAACCCAGACCGTCAGTTTGCCACGTTCATGGGCGTGCTCGACAGCGCAAGGCGTCTCGGCCTGGAGCGCGCAGCCTAAACGCGACCCGTTGGAATTCATCTGACACGCTGCGGCGCCGGGCGATGGCAGTCGCGCAAGGTTCCATGAGCCAGTTCCAAGCGTCGCGTGCCGATCCTTCCTGATCACTTTTGATTGCTGCAGTGCAATATTTTTGTGGCACCGCAACAATCAACGTGTATTCTGCCTGTCTACATTAGGGCTTGTGCGATATGGACCGCTTGGGGGTCCGGGCAAGCCCCAACCTTATGGGCGGGTCATGCGCGTGGGCTTTGTCGTCGGCGAATTCCCCCTCCTTTCGGAAACCTTCGTCGCAGACCAGATGGCTGGGCTGCTGGCGCGGGGCTTCGACGTGGAGGTCGTATGCGACAGGACGAAAGGTGACGACCGAATCGACCGGCAAAGCGAGCCGATGGCGACGCTGGTCGCCAGAACTCAACATTGGTGGCGATGGGCCGCGGGACTCAGCAAATTCGTGCGGCGGCTGCCGCCGCGCCTGCGACACAAGGCTTCGACCGCTCTTGATATTGTTTTTGTACGCCGCCTGAACCGCTGTGACGTGATTGTCGCTCACTTCGGACAGAACGGCGAGAGAGCAGCCACGCTGAAGAAATGGAAGGTTCTCAAACCACCGGTCATAACCATCTTCCACGGCGCGGACGTGGCGATTCCGGCGCGGCAGGCAGTGCTCTCGACGCAATACGCTGGACTGATCAAGCATGGGACCCTGAACCTGCCCGTCAACAATTACTTCCGCACGATGCTGCTGGAAGCCGGCCTGTCCCAGGCGAGCACGACGGTCCATCATATGGGAATTGATTCCCTCGAAATCGGCTATCGCTGGGAATCGTGGGAAGGCATCCAATTGGTCGTGACGACGGTTTGCCGCCTGGTCGAAAAGAAAGGCGTCGAGTTCGCCTTGCGCGCCCTGGCCTCCCTGAAGGCCTCCCATCCTGAGATAGACTGGCGCTACGACATTATCGGCGACGGCCCACTGCGGATGGATCTGGAGAAGCTGGCGCTGGAACTGGGTTTGACCGGGCGCGTAACATTCCTCGGCAGTCTCCCTCACGCGGAGGTGAAACAACGGCTTCGCAAGGCGCATCTCTTCCTGCTTCCGAGTATCACCGCCAATGACGGCGACATGGAAGGCATTCCGGTCGCGCTCATGGAAGCGATGGCCGCCGGGTTGATTGCGGTCAGCACGTATCATTCGGGAATCCCGGAGCTCATCGAGGATCGTGAGACAGGATTGCTTGCACCCGAGCGAGACGTTTCACTGCTTGCCGGCAAGCTTGCCTGGGCCGCGGAGCATCCGGCGGAATGCGAGCGTATTGCGCTTGCCGCACGCCGCAAGGTCGAGGAGGACTTCAACGCAGATACTCTGAACGAACGTTTTGCGCAGATCGTTATCCAGCTGGCCGCGCAAGGCTTTGCATCTGAACCTGCCAGGCATGTCGGCGTTGCCGAGGGCTTGGCGGATCCTTCATCTGCCGGCTGACGCCGCCCTTGAGGGATTGATCGGCAGAGACGCCAAATCGAACGAATCTTGCTACGTTGCACCAAAAATGTTGCAGTGCAGCAAGACCTGTACTAACGTCTGCGCGGGTGGGCCAAACAGCGGTCGAATTTCATGCTGCATGTCTTGTGCCTCGCGCACGACGTTTTCCGCCCGGCTGTCGCCAGGGGCACACCAGCTCCCCGCACGGGCGCATTCTGCCGATGAAGATTTGCTTCGTAGTCGACAAGTTTCCCTCATTGTCCGAGACTTTCGTTCTCGACCAGATAGCCGGGTGCCTTGAGCGCGGCATGGAAGTCGGTGTCGTTTGCAACGAAACGTCCTTCGGCAAGGACCGCAATATCGACGATCCGCGCTGGCAGGCGCTGCCAGGAAAAGTCGTATGCTGGTGGGGCGGTCTGGGTCGCTATCGCCCGCTGCTCAGGAAGTGGTCCGGCAGGTTCTGGGACAAGCTCTCGACGGCCATCGACATTGCTCACGCTCGAAAATTGCAGGGCGCCGACGTCATCGTCGCCCATTTTGGCAACAACGGCATGCGCGTGGCGCGCGCCATCAAGCGCGGCAGGATTTCCGCTCCCCTGGTGACGATATTTCACGGCCGCGATGTCGGCGAGCCGCTGCATGACAATACGCTCGCACGCTACAAAATCGTGTTCGAAAAGGGCGTTCTTCAACTGCCGGTAAACGCATTTTTCCGCGATGCCTTGATTGAGGTCGGTGCATCGCCCGAGCAGGTTGTGGTTCATCATATGGGGGTGCGGCCAAATGAGATCGACTACCAATGGCGCTCGTGGGAGCAGGCCACGCTCTCTTTCATCTCGGTCTGCCGCCTGACCGAAAAGAAGGGCATCGAATATGCGCTTCGCGCGCTTGCCGGCCTGCCGCGGCGCGACTGGGTCTATTCGGTGATCGGCGGCGGCGAACTTCTTGAGGAGTTGAAGGCGATCGCCGCAAATCTCGGTATCGCCGACAGGGTGAGTTTTCTTGGGTCCCGGCCGCACAGCGAAGTCAAGCAGCGTCTGCGCGATGCGCATGTGTTCCTGCTGCCCAGCGTCGGCGCGCGCGATGGCGATCTGGAAGGCATTCCGGTTTCGCTGATGGAAGCGATGGCCGCCGGCCTGACGGTGGTCAGCACATATCATTCCGGGATTCCCGAACTGATCGATGATCACAAGACGGGTTTTCTCGTGCCTGAGCGGGATGTTGCGGCGCTGACCGGCAAACTTGCCTGGATCGCTGAGAACCCAAAGCCGTGTGAAGAGATCGCCCTCGCTGCGCGCAAGAAGATCGAGGCGGAGTTCAACTCCGATCTGCTGAACCAACATTTCGTGGAAATCGCCATGCAGCTTGGCGAAGCGAGGTCGCTTGCATGAACGCCAATCCGCCCCCCCAATTCGGTCGTGTCGCCCTGCGCGGCGGGCTGGTTACCATCGGCGCCCAGGGCTTCAAGATGGCGATCCAGTTTCTCTCCGTCATCGTGCTCGCCCGTCTGCTCGTTCCCGAGGATTTCGGTCTGGTGGCTTCCGTCGGGCCGATCGTGGCCTTTGTCGGACTGCTTCAGAATCTGGGCCTGCAGCAGGCTGTGGTGCAGCGCAAGGACATCACCAACCAGCAACTCAACCAGGTGTTCTGGATCAGCGCGCTCGTCGGGCTGGGCAGTGCCGTGGTGGTGGCCGGCCTGGCGCCTGCCGTCGCCGCGTTCTACGGCGATCAACGCATGTCCGGCATCACCCTTGGCTCCGCCCTGCCGCTGCTTCTCGGCAGTCTGGCCGCGGTGCCGCTGGCGTTGATGAATCGCCACCTGCAGTTCGGCCAGCTCGCCCTGAACGACGTGATAAGCGCCGCCGCCGGACTTCTGGCCGCCGCGATCGCGGCCTATGCGGGGCTCGGCTACTGGTCGCTGGTCATCGGCCCGGCGGTTTCGGCGGTTGTCGCCCTGGCCGCCGCCTGGCGGGTAGCGCGATGGACGCCGTTGCGGCCGGATCTGAAAGTCGACGCCGACATATTGTCGTTCGGCGCCAACCTGACCGGCTTCAACCTCGCCAACTTCTTCTCGCGCAATCTCGACAACATTCTCATCGGAAAATATTCCGGTGCGATCGAGCTCGGCTATTACGACCGCGCCTACAAGCTCCTGCTGTTCCCGCTGCAGAACATCAACCAGCCGCTGACGCGCGTGATGGTGCCGCTGCTCAGCCGCATCCACGACGACAAGGCCCGCTTTCGCGATATCTATGTGCGCACCAACTGGATGCTGGCGGCCGTTACCATGCCTGGCATCGCCGCGCTGACGCTGACCTCCGATCAGATCGTCGGCCTTCTCTTCGGCGCGGGCTGGGCGCCGGTCGCGCCGATCTTTGCCTGGCTGGGCATCGCCAGCCTGGTCCAGTCCGTTTCAAGCACGACGGGGTGGATATTCATCTGTCAGGGCAAGACGAAGACCATGTTCCACTGGGGCATCTATTCGTCGCTGACGACCGTCGCCGCCTTCGTCGTCGGCCTGCATTGGGGCGCCGTCGGCGTTGCCGCGGCCTATGCCATCAGTGGTTACGTGCTGCGCGTTCCCGTGCTCGCGGTACTGGTCCATCGCGTCGGTCCGGTGACCGCCGCCGACTTCCTGCTTATGCAGGGGCTTTTCATCGCCTCGTCCCTGCTTGCCTGGTTCTTGTACCTGTGGTTGCCGGCGTCTCTGACCGGCCAGTCAGACCTGCTCGCGGTCTTTCTTGCGCTTGCTCTCAACTACGGCATCGGTCTCGTTTTCATGCTTGCCGTCCCGCAATCGCGACGCGCTTTGTTCACCACCCTGTCCAACGCCGCGCGCAACAT
The DNA here is from genome assembly GCF_007003975.1 of Mesorhizobium sp. WSM4306. Lineage (GTDB taxonomy): Bacteria > Pseudomonadota > Alphaproteobacteria > Rhizobiales > Rhizobiaceae > Mesorhizobium. The sequence goes on along the minus strand of NZ_VFTC01000011.1, from coordinate 70,398 downwards.
CCGCTGAGCGGCCGCCGATCAGCGGCGCCAGCAGGCTTGTGGCCGACATTGCCGAAGCGTGTTCTTCAAGCACGGCCTGAAGGCTTGTGTTGCGATAGCGGTCGAGATTTCCCGCAAACCGGCCGAGCTTTTCGCGCGCCTCTGCGGGCGTCACGGTGTCGATGTCGAGCAGCACATCGTCGACACCTATGCGCTTGGCCACTTCCTTGGTCTTGAACTCATAGGCGATCGGCAGCACCGGCGTGCCGACGCAAAGCGACATGATCATCATGTGCATGCGCGTCGCGACGACGAAGTCGAAGCCCTTGACCAGCGCCATCAACTGGTCCGGCGTGTGGAACGCAGCGTCGACGGTCACATGCCTGGCGATCTCAGGATCGAGCTCGGCGACGATCGCCCGCGCGGTCTTGGAATCGTCATGGGCATATTCAGGCACGCCCTGACACGTGGAGACGAAGGTCACCTCCTTGCCAAGGTCCCTGACAAGAATGGTGGCGATCTCGCGGATCGAATCGAGATAGCGGCGCATGCCGCCTTCACCGTCGCTGACGTAGTTCCAGTGGCGCACGGAAATGGCGACGCGGCCAGTCGGCGCCGGCGGCTGGCTGGAAGCGAGTGACTTGCCGATCCTGTCGGTATCGGCCAGGGCGAATACGGCATCGGCCACCACGTGGCACTTGCCGAGGTCCTTCACCAGATCCTGGATATGGGTCCGCGACCGTTCGTCGCGCAGCAGGATGAGCGGGCTGCGGTCAAAGATCGGGCCAAGCTCCTGGCGATTGTAACTTTTGTTGAACGGGCCGAGGGATTGCGTGAAGAAGACCGGATCCTTGCCAAATATGGCATCGAGCCGGAACTGATTGAGGCGTCGTTCGAGATTGTAGTTCTCGACGAGATAAGTTCCCCCTGTCGTGACCACAATGTCCGCGTCGGCGTAGATATCGAGACCGCGCCGGTCGTTCTGGCTGAAAATAGTGCCAAGCGCGCTGCTGTTGCCAAACCAGCGCAAAGCCTGGAGTACAAGCCGATTGTAGATCGGCTTGAGCCGGTCCTTCAGCCCGCTGCCATTCTTGTATCGGAACAGGGATTCCGACAGCAGCTTGTGAAATTCGAGATCCGGATAATCCTTCTTCGGATAGAGCCTTTCCGCAACCTCGGGCTGGCTGTCGAACACGGCGAACCGCAAATTGCCCGGCACGATCGTCTTGAGAATGTGGCGGATCGCCAGCAGAATCGCCGCATCTCCGGTATTCAGGCAGACTGTGTTTTCGACGACGATCTTCATGGAATTACCTCATTTCGTCAGCAGGTCCCGCGGCCAAGCCGGCGGTGCTCAAGACGGGCGTAGTGACCGAAAATGCTGCACGCCAGGACAATCCCGATGCGGTCCGCGTCACGATTTAGGGCGTTGCACCGGGCTGGTGGCCAACGCACGGCTCGAGCGGCGCTCAAGCAGGTCCGAGATTAGCTGATCAATTTTGCACTGCAACAAAAAACGTGCACTTATTGCTACGCCGCACCAAAAATGTTGCGATGCAGCATCAAGTCGTACCGGCACGACCAACCATCTGCTCGATATTCGACATAAGCAGCTTTCGCTGCCGGTTTCTCGCCCTCACGGGCCGATATCGCTTCGCCTGTAACCGTGAAGTGTCATGACCAATCTGTCCGAGGCATCCATTGGTTCCCATTTGCCGGCCCAGCGTGTGTCCATGACAGCGCCTGCCGCAACCCAAAGGTCGAAATATGGCTTCATGGGCTGGTTCGGAAAGGCGCCGTCGGTGGTGTCAGCCGGCGTAACCACAGCAGCTTCCTTCCCATCGATGAAGAAGGCAACGCGTTTCCCGGCCTCATACTCTATGCCAAGGCGGTATCGCTTGCCCGACAGATCCCCAAGCAGGATCCATTTTACCCAAACGCTCTTGTGTTGGTTGTCGACGTCCGCCCAGACGGTGAGCTGCAACCCTTTCGTGCCGACGATCTCAAAATCGATTTCCTCATGGGCTTTGTCGTTGAATGTCCAAAGAGGCGCTGCGATCAACCCTGGCTTCATCGTCGGGAGCGTTACGTCCACTTCCCACTTTGCCGAAGAAGAATCGGATTTTCCGCCGGATATCACCTGCGCGGACGCTTTCTCGCTGACACTAAGCTGGAGTGCACCGTCGACGATTTTGACGTTCGCGGCCTTCCAGTCATAGCCTCCGAGCTTGGGCTCGCTCCATTGCGACGGCACGAAGGGATTGGTGTATTTCCAGAGCTGGAGCTTGACCGCCGACCAGTCGGGAAGCTTGTCGAGGGCAGCGTCCCCGGCTCCTGCCACAACGCTCTCCGCCAGCGCCTGTCCAGCAACCGACTGCACTGCCGTGGAGGCAGCCAGAAGCACCAGGAGTTTTCTGCGTGTGCAATTCATGCATGGCCTCCGTTGGCGCCTTTAACTTTTCGGCGGCGACTTCAAGCCGGCCGTTTGATGCGGCTCTTCGACGTGTATCAGCTTACGTGCCACCTTGATGATTGAGCCGTGCACCAAGGATATGGCAATTTTTCGCCGCACTGCATCAAAAATGTTGCGAAGCAGCAAATTCGCTCTCCTTTGCCCCACCGTCCGGAAATAAACCGCCCCCTTCCGATCGGCGGGCCAATGCGCAACAGCAAAGCAACCGCGGTCGCTACTTTCGGAGCGGTGCCCGGGTGCTCAAGCCGCGGAGGCGGTCGGGATGCGATGGGGTTGCTCCGGTGTATTTTCATTCGGCACAAACGGCGATGATACGGACGGCAAGGATTCAGCCGGCAAGGATTGCGGAGAGGAAACGTCAAGAGCCGGATCGAGTTGCGCCGGATCCGTCGCGCGCTCCAGCGCAACACGATCATAAAGCGCATCGAGAAATGCGCCTGCGGGTTCGGCCGCAAACATGGTTTCCGCCGTCCTGCGGGCTTGGCGCCGTAGCGGCGCCATCAGTTCGGGGTGGCCGATATAGGTCTTCAACCGGTCAATGGCCAGGCAGGCAAGGCGCTCGACTTCATCGCGGAAATATTGGGCAAAATTCGCGTCGCCGCGGAAGTCGTATCCCGGGTTCCACCAATCACCGACCGCGTTCAGCTTCACTGGCAATGAAATCCCGTTGACGCCATCCTCGAGGAATTCCGGAAGAGCGCAGACCCCCGTTCCAAGAACCGGAGTGTGCTCGGACATCGATTCCAGCGCAGAGTACCCAAACGTATCGCCGAACGTGACGAGGATACCGAAATGCGAATTGCGCAGCAATTTTCGCACCGCCTGGTTTGGCAGCACCCCGTGATGTTGGACATTCTTCAGTCCGAGCAGCTTGAGATAGGGGTCGAAGAACCCTGGAGCTGTCGGGTCTGTCCATATGGGACCGCCAACCTGGAGACTGGAAACGATGTTCACCCGGATTGGCAAATTCTGCTCCAACGCCTTTTCCGCGATTTTGACCGCAACACATCCGCCCTTGCGGCCGAAATGGGCACCGACGAATGTCAGCACCAGTTCCGCTGCGGTGTCTTGGGACATCGCATCCTCAACCGGGGGCACGACGATATTCGGGTGACGAACCATCAGCTTTGCGGTCAGGAGGTCTAGCTGCGGATTTCCGGCATGCTGGGCCAGAAAACATCTGCGGGCAAAATGCGATAAGGCGATAATGCGGCGGCAGCCGGGGTTCGTTATCCGCGAGACCAGGTAACGCGCCATAAGTCCGCGTTTGCGAAGCGCGAACTGCCGCGGCAAATGGGATTCGAATGACATGATGTACTTCGAGGAATTGACAGGTATCCGGTTGAACGCATGCACCATGTCAACGGACAGAGCAGGTTCGATCAGCGTCACGCCCTCCAGCTTCGACGAGACCAGGTTGAACGGCAGAAATCGCTGTCGCAGGATCGTATGTCGGGACGCTCGCGGCGTAACGAAACTGGTCGGATACTTGTCGTCATAGACGGCAATACGAAGAGACTTGCCCATACAGCACCCACCCGTCTTAAAACAGTTGGCATCAGGGGTCTTCGCAAGCTAATTTAAAGGTGCAGCAGAGCTGCCATGCATCCATCTTCCCGCACTGCAACAGAATGCATGCGCGGATCCCCAAGCCAATTCAAAAGCCCAACTTCCCTAGGGTGAATTCAACATCATTTTTTGTTGCGGTGCAACACAATATTAGCAATTGGTTTACCACGATCACCGGCATCGGAGTTTTGATGGTCGGCGTGATCGGATCGCGATTTTGCCGCGCACGGGGGCAAAATTGCCCGAAACTGCCGGCTCCGCATGTCGTTCCATTTCTGCGGCTCACCTGTGTAGCCAGTTTTTGCGCGCTACCGACTTCAGGCGATATATTTGTGCGGCGCGGTAGAGGTGGCTAATTTTGCTACGGTGCACCAAAAATGTTGCGATGCAGCAAAAGCTGGGTTAGCATTCCCTTGGGTGGGCCAACAGCGGTCGAGTTTTCATGCTGCATGTCTTGTACCTTGTGCACGACGTTTCCGACCCGGCCGTGCGCCGGCGGATCATAATGCTCAGGGCAGGCGGCGCGCGGGTCACATTGGCCGGCTTCCGTCGGACCACAAATGCTGTTCCCGACGTCGAGGGGCTGCAGCCGATCGACCTTGGCGCGACGCGTGACGGCCGATTCGGCCAGCGCATGGCGGCGGTCGCCAAGGCGGCGCTGTCGATAGGCTCGAAGCTTGGGGCGATGCCGAAGCCCGATCTCATCATCGCGCGCAATCTGGAAATGCTGGCGCTGGCCAGACGTGCCAAGGCTGCCTTTCGCAGCGGCGTGCCGATTGTCTACGAATGCCTCGACATCCACCGCCTGGTGCTGCGCAACGACATGCTGGGCCGGGCGCTGCGCACCGCGGAACGCTATCTCGCCCGCGACGTGAAGCTTCTGGTGACCAGCTCGCCGGCCTTCATCGCCAATTATTTCAAGCCGTTCGGGCAAGTCGCAGCGCCGGTGGAGTTGGTCGAAAACAAATATTTCGAAACCGCGCCGGTCTCCACGGACGATCGCTTGAAGGCCGAAAACCCTGTCGCGCCGCCATGGCGCATCGGCTGGTTCGGCGCGCTGCGCTGCCGCCGCTCGCTGGAGCTGCTGGCCGATTTCACGCGCCGCCAAGGCGGGCGCTTCGAGGTCGTCCTGCGGGGCCGTCCGGCACTCTCGGAATTCCCGGATTTCCACGCTTTTGTCGAAGCCGAGCCCTATCTCTCTTTCCGTGGGCCCTACCGCAACCCGGAAGACATGGCGGCCATCTACGGCGAAGTGCATTTCTCCTGGGCCATCGACTTCTTCGAGGAAGGGCAGAATTCGGAATGGCTGCTGCCCAACCGCCTCTACGAAGGCTGCCGCTTCGGCGCCGTGCCGATCTCGATGGGTGACACCGAGACCGGGCGCTTCCTCAACCAGCAGGACATTGGCGTCCTGCTGTCCGACGCCACGCCGCAGACGCTGGAAACCGCGCTCGGCCGGATGGACCAGAAGCGCTTCGGCAAGGCCAAGGCGCGCGTGCTGGCCCGCAATCCGAGGACATGGAGCTACGACCGCAGCGACTGCCGCGCCTTTGTCGACAGGCTGCGCGGTCTGGCGGCGGTCCCCGGCCCGTTCGTCACCGAGGCATTGGCTTAGGGATGATTGGCGATGGCAAAAATACAGAGCGCGGGAAGGCACCGATGACGCAAACGAAAGTGCTTCCGGCAAGCCTGATCGTTATCCCGTGCCTGAACGAGGCGACGCATATCGGTGCATTGCTCGAGCAGTTGCAGCCAGCCGCTGCAAGGCTCGGCGCCCGCATCGTCGTTGCCGACGGCGGCAGCACCGACGGCACTTTGGCCATTATCGAGGCAGTCGCGGCTAAGGACCCTCAGGTCGTCCTCCTGCACAACCCAAAGCGCATCCAGAGCGCGGCGATCAACCTCGCCGTCGCCAGCTACGGCGCCGGCGCCGAATATCTGATCCGCATCGACGCTCATGGCGGCTATCCCGCCGATTATTGCGACCGGCTGGTCGAGGAGGCGCTGGCCACATCGGCCGATTCGGTCGTCGTCTCGATGCTGACCAGCGGCAGCGGCGCGGTGCAGAAAGCGGTCGCGGCGGCGCAGAATTCCAAGCTTGGCACAGGTGGCTCCAAGCACCGGCACCTCTCGGCCGGTGAATGGGTCGATCACGGCCATCACGCGCTGATCCGGATTTCAGCCTTCACCGCTGTCGGTGGCTATGACGAGACCTTCAGCCACAATGAGGATGCCGAGCTCGACTACCGGCTGCGTCAGGCAGGCTACCGCATCTGGATGAGCGGCAAGACGCAGATGGTCTACTATCCGCGTTCCTCGCTGAAAGGCCTGTATTTCCAATATCTCGGCTATGGCCGCGGCCGCGCCAAGAACGTGCTCAAGCACCGCATGATCCCGAAGGTCCGGCAGATGATCCCGCTGCTGGTGGCGCCGGTCGTTCTTCTCGCGGCATTTTCCTTCATCCACTGGCTGGCGGCGGTGCCGCTGCTGGTCTGGGCCTCGGTCTGTATTGGCTATGGCGTCTGGACCGCGGTTGCCCAGCGCAACCCCAACAATGTCCTGACCGGCATTTCGGCGATGGTCATGCATTTCGGCTGGTCGGTCGGCTTTTGGCTGCAACTGCTCGGGGCGCGCTCGCAGCGCAAGGTGGCGTCATGAGCATGGCCTCGAGGGATCGCCGCATCGATATCTGCGTCTGCACGTTTCGCCGGCCGGAACTGGCCGAAACGCTGCGCTCGCTCGCTGCCATGAACATGCCTGCCGGCTTCGGCATAGGCGTCATTGTCGCCGACAATGACGACGAGCCGACCGCACAGGCGCTGGTGACCGAGCTGGCGCGGGAATTGAAGCTGCTGGTCCGCTACCGGCATGCCCCGGCACGCAACATCTCGGTCGCCCGCAACGCCTGTCTTGACACCAGCACGGCGGATTTTGTCGCCTTCATCGACGATGATGAGACCGCCTCCGCGCAATGGCTTGCCGAGCTGGTCGCCACCGCCGAGACGAGCGGCGCCGAGGCCGTGCTCGGTCCGGTGCGGGCGCTCTACCGCGCGGACGCGCCGGACTGGATGCGCAAGGGCGATTTCCATTCGACCTTGCCGGTCTGGGTGCATGGCGAAATCCGCACCGGCTATACCTGCAACGTGCTGCTCAGAATGGGCGCCGACAGCCTGCGCGACCGGCGTTTTAGCCTGGCGCGCGGCCAAAGCGGCGGCGAGGACACCGAATTCTTCGATCGGATGGTCAGGGACGGTGGCCGCATCGCCTTCGCTCCGGAAGCCTGGGTCGAGGAAGTAGTGCCTTCCGCCCGAGCCGCGTTCGACTGGCTGCGCCGCCGCCGCTTCCGATTCGGCCAGACACATGGCCACCTCATCGGCCAAAATGCCGGTGCTGCCAGACGTGCGAAGGACGTCGGCCTTGCCTCGGCCAAGGCCGCCTACTGTTTCGGCATGGCGGCACTGACGGCGATCAGCCCGGTCCGACGCAACCGCAGCGTGCTGCGCGGCATCATGCATGTCGGCGTCGTCAGCGGCCTGGTCGGTATCAGCGAGATCCGCCAATACGGCCTGCCTTCGCCACAGCAAGGAGGCAAGCGTGCAGCCTGACGTCTCCTTTGTCATCGCCGCCTACAATGCCGCGGCCACGCTTGACCGGGCGATCGTCAGTGCCATGGCCCAGCGCGATGTGAGCGTCGAAATCATCGTCGTCGACGACCAGTCGCGCGACAACACGCTCGACGTCGCAAGAGCCTACCCGCAGGACACCGTCCGCGTCGTCGCATTGCCCGCAAACCGCGGACCGGGCGGCGCCAGGAATGCCGGGCTCGAGCTGGCTTCCGGCCGCTGGGTCGCGGTGCTCGATTCCGACGATGCCGTTCTTCCCGGGCGGCTTTCCGCCATGATCGCGCGGGCGGAAAAGGCAGGCGCTGTCATCGCCGTCGACAACCTCCAGGTGGTACGCGAAGACGGCGTTGCCGAAGCGACGATGTTTCCCGCCGAATATCTGGAAGGCCTGCGTGAGATCACGCTCGCCGACTACATCGCCGGCAACGTCGTTTTCGAATCCACGTTCAATCTTGGCTATCTCAAGCCGATCTTCCAGCGCCGCTTCCTGACCGAAAGCGGGCTCCGCTATGATGAAAATCTGAGCATCGGCGAGGATTACATCCTGCTCGCCAACGCACTGGCCAAGGGCGGCAAATGCGTGGTCGAGCCGACGACCGGCTATATCTACCACATCCGCACAGGCTCGATCTCGCGTGTGCTCGAACTTCACCATGTCGAGGCGATGCGAAAGGCCGATGCGGTCTTCGCGGAGACCAATTCCATGGACGCGGCTGCCGCGGCCGCCTTCGCCAGGCGCGCCCGCAGCCTGCGCAAGGCGGCATCGTTCCTGTCGCTGGTCCAGCACATAAAGGCGCGCTCGCCGTTGAAGGCGATACGCACCGCGCTAAGTGATCCGGCAGCTGTCAGGCATATGTCGATGCCGATCGCCGTCCGGCTGCGGAGGGTTGCGGCACAGTTTGCCGTGGGGACGGGGAGATGAAGCATGCGGGCCAGGGCATGATCCCGAAAGGTGGGAACCGGTTTTCTCGGACAAAACGGTTCCCGTTTTGTCCGGAGATCATGCTCCGACAATGAGTCAGCCGGCGATAGGTAGAAATCGTTTCTCTCAAGAAGGAATACCAGATGCAGAAAGTCAGGAAGGCAGTCATCCCGGTGGCGGGGCTCGGAACACGGTTCCTGCCGGCGACCAAATCGATGCCCAAGGAAATGCTGCCCGTGGTCGACCGGCCCGTCGTCCAATATGCCGTGGACGAGGCCTTCGAAGCCGGCATCGAGCACATTGTGTTCGTCACCGGCCGCAACAAGGCTGTCATCGAGGACTATTTCGACCTGCATCCTGAACTGATCGGAACGCTTGAGCAGACCGGCAAGAAGACCCAGCTGGAGGCGCTCGAAAGCATGCTGCCGGTGGCCGGCGCCACCAGCTTCATCCGCCAGCAGTCGCCACAGGGCCTCGGCCATGCGGTATGGTGCGCACGCGAAGTCATCGGCGACGAGCCGTTTGCGCTCCTGCTTCCCGACATGGTGTCGTTCGGCGGCCGCGGCTGCCTCGCCGAAACCATGGATCTCTACCGGCAGACCGGCGGCAACGTCATCGCCGTCGAGCGCTGCGACCCGTCTGAGACCAGCAAATATGGCATTGTCGGCCGTGGCACTGAGGCCGGCAGCGGCTTCGAGGTGACGGCAATGGTCGAAAAGCCGGCGCCGGCCAATGCGCCGTCGAACTATTATATCAACGGCCGCTACATCCTGCAGCCGGAGATATTCTCACTGCTCGGCAACCAGCAGCGCGGCGCCGGCAACGAAATCCAGCTCACCGACGCCATGGTCCGCCTGTCGAAAAGCCAGTCTTTCTACGCCCAGCCCTTCAACGGCCGCATGTTCGACTGCGGCTCCAAGGAAGGCTTCATCGAGGCCACCATCGCCTTCGCGCTGGCGCGCAACGACATGAAGGGGCCGGTGCTGGAAATGCTGCAGGCGTTCGTGCGGTCGCATGAGCGTCAGGAAGTGGCCGCATAATGCCCATCTTTCGAGGGCATATGCGTTTGGACGATGGCGCAGCTCATGCTTGCGCGCCTGGCCCTTCAGGCCCGGCGCCAGATGGCACGAAGCTTGCGTTGCATATCTCGCCCCCGATCTTCGCAGTTTCGGGCGAGAAGCCCCGTCTCGCTCCGGCGCCTGTAACCTAGAATTGGACCGAAGATGAATTATGCCAGCTTTCCTCTCGACAAGAGGATGCCATTGCCCAACACCGATCAGGAAAAGGGTGAAGACTTCATCGACGTGGAGCGCCTGCTTGGCATGGCGGCGCGGCAGGTCAAGGTGGTGGCGGTCTGCGCCATCATCGGCCTGTTCCTGGGCGTGCTTTATCTGCAGACCACGCCCAAGCAATACATGTCGGTCGCCAGCGTGCTGATCGACGAAGGGCTGAACAAGGTCGTCGATGACATCTCGGCAGCATCCGTCACCATGCAGACCGACGCCGCCCTTCTCAGCCAGATCGAAATCATCAACTCGGCGCGGCTTGCCTCGGTGGTCGTCGACAAGCTGAAGCTTGACCAGAACGCCGAGTTCATGAACCCGCCGCAATCGGCCCTGGCTCAGGGCATCGGCTTCGTGCGCGGCGTGGTCGGCTATTTCCGCTCCAGTTCCGCCGACCAGATTCCCGGCATGGAAAACGTCGATGAAGCGACACGCCAGGCGATGATGCTGACGGCGCGCCATGACTATGCCGTGCTGAAACTGCAGAGCGAGGTGCTGGCACAGCGCACCGGTCGCAGCTATGTGATTGCCATCGGTTACCAATCGACAAATCCGGCGCTCGCAACCGCCATCACCAAGGCCTATGCCGACGCCTATCTCGCCGATCAGCTCAACGCCAGCTTCGACGCCACCGAGCGCGCGGCGGTCTGGCTGCAGGGTCGGCTCACCGAGCTTCGTCAGAACTCGCAGGCGGCGGCGCTCGCGGTCGAGAAGTTCAGGTCCGAGCACGGCCTGGCCGCCAACAGCGACGGCCAGCTGATCAGCGACAAGCAGATCGCCGACCTCACCGCCCAGCTGATCGTCGCACAGGCCGATACGGCGCGCGCCGGCGCCCGCTACCAGCAATACAAGGCCATCGTCGAAAGCGGTTCCGACAACGCCTTCAACGATTCCGCCATATCGAGCGACCAGCCGGCAAGCTCGGTCATTGCAACGCTCAAGACCCGCTATCTCACAGTCTCCAAGCGGCTGCAGGATGTGACGGCCAATTTCGGCGCCGAGCATCCGCAAGCGGTGGCGCTGGCCAAGGAGAAGGCCGATCTGTCGACACAGATTTTCGGCGAGTTGAAGCAGCTGACCGAAAGCTACCGCAACGAATATGAAGTCGCTTTGTCGCGCGAGACATCGCTGAGGCAGAAGATCGCCGACGCCGCCGGCAAGAGCTCCGTCGACAACCAGAGCCAAGTCAAGCTGCGCGAGCTCGACCAGCAGGCGCAGGCGCTGACCACGCTCTACCAGACCTTCCTCGGCCGCTATGAGGAAGCCTCGCAGCAGCAGTCCTTCCCGGTCGGAAAGGTCCGCATTATCTCCGATGCATCAGCACCGCTTTCCGCCTCCAGCCCGCGCACCTCCAGGGTGTTGGCGCTTGCGCTGGTGCTTGGCGTGCTGCTCGGCGCCGGCTTTGGCGGCCTGAACGAGTTCAACGAGCGGTTCTTCAGGACCGGCGAGGACATTCGCGATCGCGTCGGCATCAAATTCCTCGGCTATCTGCCGACGATCGGCGGCCGGCTGAACAAGGACGCCGATGAGGGTGCGGCGGATGCCAAAGCCACCAACACCTTGTCGGCGGCCGAGAAACGGGCGCGCATGCGGGTCAGCGTCGATGCGCCAGCCTCGATGTTTTCCGAAACGCTGCGCAACGCCAAGATCGCCTTCGACGTCGTCATGGAAGGGCAAGGCAGCCGGGTCATCGGTGTGATCTCGATCCTGCCTGGCGAGGGCAAGTCGACGGTCGCCGCCAATCTGGCCGGATTGCTTGCCGCCAACGGTTCGAAAACCCTTTTGATCGACGCCGATCTGCGCAATCCGGGCCTCAGCCGCAACCTCGGCATGGAGGCCGAGCAAGGGCTGATGGAAGCCGTGGTCAACGGCCAGACCTGGCAGTCGGTCGGCAAGGTCGACCGCCAGACCAAGCTGGCGATCATCCCGGCCGTGCTGCGCGGACAATTCTCGCACACCAGCGAACTGCTTTCGTCGGCCGGCATGCGGCGTTTCATCGACAACGCCAAGGAGACGTTCGAGTACATCGTCGTCGACCTGCCGCCGCTCGGCCCAGTGGTCGACGCCAAGGCCTTCGCGCCGCTGGCCGACGGCTTCGTGCTGGTGACCGAATGGGGCCGCACGCCGCGCGCCATGGTGCGCTCGCTGCTGGAGCAGGAGCCTTACATCGCCAACAAGGTCGTCGGCGCCGTGCTCAACAAGGTCGACCTGAAGAAGCTGGCGAAATACGGTTCGCTCGGCGGCTCGGAGAAATTCTTCGACCGCTATTCGACCTATTATCTCGAAAAGTCGGACCTGCGCGCCAAGAAGGCCGCGTGAAGCAAGAGCAATTCCAGGAAAAGTGTGAAACGGTTTTCCCCGCCCTGCCTTTTTCTGGACAGGCTCTGCCCTCAGGAAAAGATCAGCTTGCCGAATTTGTCGGCGATCCTGACGGCGGTCAGCCGGCCGCTGTGAAAGGCGCCGGTGTCGATGTCGAGCCTTCGTCCGTCGAGCCGAGGGATGTCGACCGGCGTGTGCCCGTGCACAACAAAGCGGTCGAGCAGATGGGCGGCCACGAAGAACTCGTCGCGGATGTTGAGCAGATCCTGCTCGTCCTGCGCCACAAGGTCGATGCCCGGCCTGATGCCGGCATGGACGAACACGAATTTCTCCGAACAGAGCAACACCGGCAGGCTGCGCAGGAAGTCGATATGATCGACGGGGATGACCTCCCTTATGCGCCTGTCGACCTCGTCGCTGGATGCATAGAGGCTGCTGAGTCGCTCCGGGTCGACGCCGTAGGAAAACAGCGTCTCACGGCCGCCGACCGCCAGCCAGCGGTCCCGCGACAGATAGCCGTCGAGATAGTTCAGCATCGCCACTTCATGGTTTCCCGCCAGGCAGACGCGCAAAAACCCTTTCGGCGGCGGCGCCAGCAGATGATCAAGCACGCGCGCCGATTGTGGTCCGCGATCGATATAGTCGCCAAGCATGACGATGATCTTGCGCCCGCGAAATTGCAGCCCGTCGAGCGCGATCTTCTCTTCCAGCGACAGCAATTCCTTGTAGCAGCCATGCACGTCGCCGATCGCGTAGACGACGGTATCCTCCATATCCATTTCCAGGCGCTCGCGCGGCGCCGGCCGAGAGGGTCTGGATCGCTGAAACAAGGCCACTGGGCTCGATGCCTGCCGAAAATCGTGTTTCGTTTCCACGGGCGCGCCTTTGTGACGAGCCGCAAACCCGTGGATACATGGCAGGCGTTGGAAATTCCATAACGGCGGCTGCTTTCGCACCGGCCTCAAGGCCTGGCGATCAGGCGGCGTTGGTCGAGCCGCAGCCGGATCCGCAGCTCAGCCGATTACCACCACGCCTCTGTGCCGGCTCGGCCCCCGCAGCGCGAGTGGTCAGATGCCTCGGGCTTTGAGCGCCGCCGTGATCTCGTCGAGGATGACGGGGTCGTCGATGGTCGCCGGCATCGTCCATTCGTCCTTGTCGGCGATCTTTTGCATCGTGCCACGCAGGATCTTGCCGGAGCGCGTCTTGGGCAGCCGCTTGATCGTCACCACCGTCTTGAAGGCGGCGACCGGACCGATCCGTTCGCGCACCAGCCCCACCACCTCGCTTTCGATGGCAGCGGCATCGCGGGCGACGCCGGCATTGAGCACGACGAAGCCGAGCGGTATCTGGCCTTTCATGGCATCGGCGATGCCGATGACGGCGCATTCGGCGACATCGGGATGCGCTGAAAGCACCTCTTCCATGGCGCCGGTCGACAGCCGGTGGCCGGCGACATTGATGATGTCGTCGGTCCGCGCCATGACATAGAGATAGCCGTCCTCGTCGATCATGCCGGCGTCGGCGGTCTTGTAGTAGCCGGGGAACTCCTCGAGATAGGCCTGCCGGAAGCGGGCGTCGGCGTTCCACAGCGTCGGCAGGCAGCCGGCCGGCAGCGGCAGTTTTACCACCACATTGCCAAGTGTGCCGCGCGGCACCTCATGGCCGGCATCGTCGAGCACCCGGATGTCGTAGCCCGGCATGGGCACGCCGGGCGAGCCGTATTTCACTGGCAGCAAGCCAAGGCCCGCCGGGTTGATGGTCATCGGCGAGCCGGTTTCGGTCTGCCACCAATGGTCGACCACCGGCACGTTGAGTTTTTGCTCCGCCCATTTGATGGTTTCGGGGTCGGCGCGCTCGCCGGCGAGGAACAGAGTGCGGAATTTGGACAGATCGTATTTCGCAACGAACTCGCCCTTGGGGTCCTGCCCCTTGATGGCGCGGAAGGCGGTCGGCGCGGTGAACAGAGCCACCACACCGTGTTCGGCGATCACCCGCCAATAAGTGCCGGCGTCGGGCGTGCCGATCGGCTTGCCCTCGAACAGCACGCTTGTCGCGCCATGCAGCAGCGGCCCGTAGACGATGTAGGAATGGCCGACCACCCAGCCGACATCGGATGCCGCCCAGAACACCTCGCCCGGCTTGACGCCGAACTCGTTTTCCATCGTCCATTTGAGCGCGACCATGTGGCCGCCATTGTCGCGCACGATGCCTTTCGGCTGGCCGGTCGTGCCGGAGGTGTAGATGATGTAGAGCGGGTCGGTGGCGAGCACCGGCACGCAGTCGACATTGGCGCCTGCCGCGCGCTCGCGCGCAACCGCGTCGGCAAAATCGATGTCGTAATGGTCTTTTAGCTCGCAGCGCAGCTGGTCGCGCTGCAGGATCAGGCACGCGTCCGGCTTGTGGCGGGACATCTCGATCGCCTTGTCGAGCAGCGGCTTGTAGGCGACGACGCGTCCCGGCTCCAGGCCGCAGGACGCCGAAATGATCAGCTTCGGCTTGGCGTCGTCGATGCGGGTGGCAAGCTCGTGCGAGGCAAAGCCGCCGAACACGACCGAATGCACCGCGCCGATGCGGGCGCAGGCGAGCATGGCGATCGCCGCTTCGGCCACCATTGGCATGTAGATGATGACGCGGTCGCCCTTGACGATGCCGCGGTTCTTCAGCACCGACGTCAGCGCCACCACTTCCCGCTTCAGCTCGGCATAGGTCAATTTCTTGACCGTGCCGGTGATGGCGCTGTCATGGATCAGCGCGATCTGGTCCGCGCGGCCGCCGGCGACATGGCGGTCGATGGCGTTGTAGCAGGTGTTGCAGGTGGCGCCATTGAACCAGCGCCCGTAAACGCCGGCACTGGCATCGAACACGCTGGTCCACGGCGAATACCAGTCGATCGCCTCGGCGGCAGCGGCCCAGAACTGTTCCGGGTCGCGTTTCCAGCCGTCATAGACCTCGTGGTAGCGTGACGCCATTCATCCCTCCTCGGGAAAATTCCCTGTCTTGCAATAGCCTATGTGGGTTTTCGCGGCCATGTCTTCCCCCAAATGCCATGTGGCTGCCGAAATTCGGCGGATAGTCGCTCTCGCCTTGACCACAAATTGCAGGGACGATTGCCTGGGTTTGAAATCGGGGCATTGCGCGCAATGATGGTGCGATACGGGGTTGGATCTGCCGTTGGAGCAGCGCTGCTGTCGACGATCGTTTCCGCCGCCCAGGCCGGCGATGCCGCGGCGCGGCGCATGATCGGCTTTTCGCCCGACGGCAATTATTTCGCCTTCGAGCAATATGGCGAACTCGACGCCGCCGTCTCCGGCTGGTCGCAGATCGATATCATCGACACAAGAACCGACGAATTCGTCGGCGGCAAGCCGATCCTCGTCGTCGACGAATCGGAAGAGGCGACCACGACGGTGGACCAGGCACGGGCGCAGGCGGCAAAGCAGGCCGCGCCCATCCTGGCCACATATGCCATCGCCGCGGCAGGCAGCAACGGCTTATGCGCCCCGGTGGGCTCGTTTCGGATATCAGCTCTTAAAGCGGCAAGGCCGCCAGCATCAGGCCGACGCCACCTGCAATCAATATGGCGGCTGCCAATGCCTTCCGGTGGCGTTCGAACGCCGTCGGAGCACGCTCCCAATTGTAACGCATACCCAATGCTCTCCCAAAACCCCGGCGACTCCTAGCTTACTTAAGGTAAGGAAAGCAAGATCTTGACCTTGTCCGATAGCCGGCTTGACGGTTTGCGACAGTGATTTTCAGGTGCAACCACCGACTATTTCTGGAGTGCTTTCCTCTTTCTAGACCTTGTGGAACTTACCACAACTCAGGATTGGGTGTCCCCACCATGTTTTGGTTGCGTGTGTCATAAAGGTGTTGCCGTTGCCGGATTGCCACACATCGTTCGGACTGGCTTGTTCTGCCTCTCATCCGCGCAATGGACAGCGCCGCATCGCCGCGCTATCTGCTCTCGAGCAAAATGGTCTGGAGGGCGCCATGGCCCAAATCGCTTCTGAAATGGTCCTGCGGCTGGCGGACGACGCCTCGGTCCAGCATGTCGGCGACGGCGCTGTCGTGCTCTTGGCGCGCAGCGGCCAGCTTTACACCTGCAATGGCACCACCGAAGCCTTTCTCGACAAGGTCGACGGTGCCCGCAGCCTCGACCAGATCGTTGTCCTGCTTTCCGACGAGTTCGAGGTCGACAAGGATACGCTCGACCAGGACATGGCGGCGCTGGCCGCCGAACTGGTGAGCGAAGGCATTCTCGCCGACCCGGCTGTGTGATGGCGGACGGTATTCTCCTGCGCACCCTGTTTCGCGTCCATTTGTGGACAAGCGCGCGGCTGATGCCGGTCCTGATCGGCCGCCGCAGCTTCGAATCGGTGTTGAAATGGGCGCCGCTCAGCGCGCCTACCCCGTATCGCGGCCTGTCGTCCGCCTACATCGTGGCTGCCGTCAACCGCACCGTGCGGCACCCCTGGCTGATGCGCGATCGCAGATGCCTCAGGGAAGGCCTGCTCGCCCACCGCTTCCTGCGCCTTGCCGGCTTCGATCCGGATCTGCGCTTCGGCGTCGATCCAAAGTCGATGCAGGCGCCGCGCATGTCCGCCCATTGCTGGGTTTGCCTCGACGGCCGGCCGGTGGTCAGCGACAGCCTCCCCGGCATGGTGCAGATCTATCGCCATCACGCCGATGCCGGAAAGGCGCACGCTGCTTGACCGGTTCGGCGGCCACTTTCTGCTATGACCTCAAGGGCCAGGTCATCAGCATATCGGCCTCGCGGGCCGATCTCTGGCCGAGCTTCGACCTCATGCTCGGCACGTTGCGTGTGGCCGAACCCGTCGAGCCGGCTTTCCGCGTCAACATCGTCAAGACGTCGGCGCTGCAGGAATCACCTGCCGGCAACCTCGCTTTCGACGGCGAGGTGCCGGAGGAAGGTCATTGTCGGATGATCGACGGCGGCGGCATCGTTCACCTGATCTTTCCCGGCCTGCAGACCGCCTCGATCAACGCCGATGAGGGCTGGGCCGAAATCCGCGTTCATCCCGACGCCAAGGTCAAATGGACGTTGCTGATGATGGTGCTGGATGCCGCCCTCGATGCCGGCGGCCAGCATATGTTCCATACCGCCGGCCTGACATTGCCCGACCGCGAGGCGCTCGTGCTGATCCATGCGCCGAGCGGCACCGGCAAGTCGACGACCTCGCTGGCGCTGGCATCGCAAGGCTTCGGCCTGTGCTCGGACGACGTCATGATCCTCAAGCTTGCGTCCGACGGCGGTATCACGGCCTGGGGCTTGCCGCGCAAGGTGAAGGTCCACCGCAACACGGCGGCGATGCTGCCCTTCGTGGCCCCCTGTCTCGCCAACAAATGGGACGCCAATGGCGAGCAGGCAGTCTCGCTGGAACGTCTCGCCGAGATCATCCGCATCGAGGAGACAGTCGACCGGCCGGTCGTAGCATTGCTTCATCTCGCCCGCTCGGCGGACGCGCAAACCCGGCTGGTGCCGATGGCCAGAACCGACGCCATGGTGGCGCTCGCCGCCGACAATGTCAGGACCGGCATGACCGGCCTTTTGCCGGCGCAGAAGCGCCGCATGTCAACGATCGCGATGCTGGTCAAAGCCGTTCCGACATTTACGCTGGAAGTCGGTGCGAACCCGGCCGAGGCGTCAACATTGATCCGTGCCGCTCTGGTCGACTGAGCCGCACTCAATCCTCAGATCCAAATTTTCGTATCGGAAGCGCCGGCCTTCGCTGGCTCACGGACCCGAGCTTTCGCTGCAGTCGCATAAGCAGTCGGGTTAGCCGGTTGTAGGCCAGGTGAACAACGCGCCCGTCTGCGCAATCAAATGCCACAAGTCCCCATCGGTGCATCGACGCCTTGCCGGTCACGGGTCGGGGCCGCAGAACAGGCTGCGCCAGGCGAACCGGTTTTCCGTCTACCAGCACGTTGACCGCAACGCTGGGCCCTACGATGCGGCATAGCCTGGCGACATGGGCGCTCGACGAGTCGCCGCCAACGATCAGCGGGCTTCGCTCCAGCTGCGCCCAAACATACTCGCCGCTGGGCTGGGGCATACCGGTTAGCTTGCCACGGCAATGCTCCGGTGCGGCGTCCGCCACCAGCCTGGCCATTGCGCTGGCGGTAGCGGCTGAGACTGTCGCTGCCGAATGCCAATCCTCTGGGGATAGCGCGATCTGCGCCAGAATATCACCCTGGTCGAATGCCGGCGTCATCTTGTGAAGGGTCACACCGCCGTGGATTTCGTGATTGCCGTCGATGACCAGCCTGTGAATTGGATGAGGGCCGCGATAGTGCGGCAGCAGCGCCGGATGCAGGTTCAAGCCGCCTTTTGGAAACACTGTCAGCACCGTCTGCGGGATCAGCCCACGAAAACCGAAGCAGATCAGGAGATCGGCCTCGAGCGCAGCTAGCTGCCGCCCTAGCTCCGCCCAATCATAGGGCGGAGCGAATTCGATCAGCGCTGGGTGTCTGTGACTGAGATAGCGTCTTAAGATCGGCCCACGACGCCGGCGCCGCCGCCATGTGCTGAAGCTCGACTGCTTGCCCGACCGCGGGCCGGGAACGACAACGGCTGCAATGCGATGACCTTTCTCAACCCAGGCGGCCAGCATCGGTGCGGTGACAGAGGATATTTCGCTGACAAAGACAGCTGAGAGCGATGCGCCCGGATCCACAGCCTGCTCAGGCCGCATGGGGCTTGGATCGGGCAAGCCGCTGAACCCAGCGGAAGGCGTCGCGGCGCAGACGCGAATGCATCTTGTCCCTGGAATTGACGCCGAGCAGCGTATCGCCGGTGATGAGCCATTTGGCCAGACGTATCGGGAGATCGGGTTTGATGCGGTCGGCCAGTTCGATCGCGTGCGGTGCATTAAACAACCGCCCCGTCACATTGAGAACCGTCGCCAGTTCGAGCTCGATGCCGCTCACGCGCGCCGCCTCGAACAGCCGGTCCTCGTCCGCAGGCCAGCGCAGCGCGCGCACGCCTTGCAACACGTCCACGCAAAGCTGCAGCCGGTGGAACTTGTGCCCGCCCGCGGCATGCACGATGGCGATGGTCAGCAGCGCGGCCGGCGTGTCGACCTCGCCACCGTCGATGATCTGCAATTGGCGAAAACCTAGTGACAGCCGCCGCCGCATGCCGGAATCATGCACCAGATTGCCGTGCAGTTCGATCAGCAGGCTGGTATTCTCCCTCTCCAGCCATTTGAACTCCTGCAGATCCTGCGACTGCGCCTCGCCGCTCCAGAGCTCGAAGCCACATCCGGCAATCACAGTGTTGGCCTCGGCGATGCTGGCCGGCTCAACCAGAATGTCGATGTCGGTGAACGGCCGGTCGGCGGGGTGGCGATAAAGTTTGCGCGCGAAGACCGGCCCTTTGACGATGCGGGCAGGAACGCCCTTCGCCGCCAATGCCTTCATGATGCGATCGCCATGATACTGCAACAGCATCGACTGGCCGGTCGCCAGCGTCGACTGGTCGCGCAGTTCCGACAATTTCTGCTGCAAGGCGGCGTCCGCCGGCAGCTGGGCGTCGCCGATTTCCCGGAGCTTGCGCAGCATGATCGGCAGCACGCCGTGGAACTCGGCATTGGCGAGCAGTGCCAGCAAGGTTTTGGCAGCAACGTCGCCGCCAACAGCAGCCGACGCCTCCGGGTCAGCGAAGGTCAGCAGCAGTTTTTCATCGGCAGGCGCAAGAGATGGCAGCATTAATCCGGATGACGTTAGCCCACTGGAGCAATTCCAGGAAAAGTGTGAAGCGGTTTTCCGTCCGGAATTGCGTCAAAACAAGAAGCCAGAGCAGTTCGCCGTTTCGGTGAACTGCTCTGGGAGGGCGTATGTTGCAGAAAAGCATGCATGAAGCCAGCGCATGGTGCAGAACCGGCTCATGAATTGACTTTCCGCGGTTTCCATCCATTCTTTTGCATTGGAATCTGGAGGGTACTGGAATGACCAAGAAAAAGTATGAGGCGCCTGTGCTGCGCAAGGCGGGAAAATTGTCCAGTCTGGTGGCCGGCGGGCCGTCAAAGGCGGCTTAAGACTTCTGAGACTTAGGTGGGCCGAAGCAACGGGCCGGGTGTAGGCAGGTCACCAACAGGTCGCGGCAGCGCCCATATCGGGTTGGCGGCAAAGGGGGAACTGCGATGACCAGGAAACAATACGAGAAGCCGGTGCTGCGCAAGGCTGGCAAGCTGTCCAGCGTCGCCGCTGGCGGTCCGTCTGGCCCGGCCGGCTGACCCTTCTTTAGCCTATAACCCCCAGCGCAGCGCGGCCGTGTGCACGGGCGCGTCCCACAAGCCCGTCGTTTCGCCATCCAGCATGGTCAGCGTGATCGAGCAGCCGGCCATGTCGAGCGACGTGACATAGGACCCGACGAGCGAGCGGGTCACCGTCACGCCCTGCGCCTCGAAGATTTTGCGGGCGCTGTTGTACATCAGACAGAGCTCCATCAGCGGCGTGCCGCCAAAGCCATTGATGAACAGCAGCGCCGGGCCCTTCGCCCTGTCGCCGAGATCGCCCAGAATCGCGGCGCAGATCTCTTCGGCGATAGCATCGGCGCTTTTCAACGTGTCGCGACGCCGGCCGGGCTCGCCATGGATGCCGACGCCGAATTCCATCTCGCCATCGCCAATGTCGAAGGTCGGCCTGCCGGCCGCCGGCACGGTGCAGCTGGTCAGCGCCACGCCCATTGAACGCGTTGCAGCGTTGACGCGATCGCCGAGCGCCTTGAGATCCGCCAGCGCCATGCCTTGCTCGGCGGCGGCGCCGACGATCTTCTCGACCACCAGCGTTCCGGCAACGCCGCGCCGGCCGGTCGTATAGGACGAGTTTTCGACCGCGACGTCGTCATTGGTCACCACTTGCAGGATGCCGTCGGCCATCTCGGCCGCCATGTCGAAATTCATCACGTCGCCTTCATAGTTCTTGACGATGAACAGGCAGCCGGCGCCGGCATCGACGGCTGCGGCCGCCGCCAGCATCTGGTCCGGCGTCGGCGAGGTGAAGACCTGGCCGGGGCAAGCGGCGTCCAGCATGCCGTGGCCGACAAAGCCGGCATGCAGCGGCTCATGTCCCGAGCCGCCGCCCGAGATCAGCGCCACCTTCCCCGGCTTTAGCACCTTGCGGCGGATGAATTTGTGCTCGTCACCGAGCACTAGAATGTCGGCATGGGCGGAAACGAAGCCATCAAGGCTTTCGCTCAGCACCGTGTCGACGGAATTCATAAACTTCTTCATGTGTCCTCCCGACACGAGACGATCAGCCACCACTCCTGCCGGTGATGCTGGTGATCTTCTGGATGAATTCGTTGATCGCGCGGTCGAGCGCCGCATTCTGCTTGTCGTCGCCGAAATCGGGCACGATCAGCGAGACATGCCGCGTCTTGCGCATGCCTGCGGCGATCGACATCTTGCCGGGATGCGCCAGATGGTAGGCGGCGAGAAAGTGGTCGCGCTCGGCCGGGCTGAAATGGCAGACGGAAAAAATTGCCGGCAAATGTTTTGAAGGTATCGGGATCGAATAGGCCGGGCTGGAGATTTGCGTCACGAAGCTGCGGTGCTTGCCCAGCGCATCGGCAAGGCGCTGGCGCATGCCCGAGGGGCGCTGGTCGATGACCTGCGACAGGATCGTCTTGTAGGCGCGGATCGCCTCGTCGGAGCCGGGTTCTGGTGTCTTGTCGACCATCTCAGCCACGCCTAGACCGAAACATCTGAGATGGCCGCTTTGGCCATGGCGAGTTGGGCAGGGGCCACCGAGAGATCGCGCAGGCCGGCTTCGAGCAGCGCCGGTATTGAGGCCGGATCGCCGCCGGCATCGCCGCACAGGCTGACCGGGATTTTTGCGCGCAAGCCGAACGCGGTCACTTCCGCGACGAGCCGCAGCACGGCCGGATGTCGCACCGAATTGAGATGCGCCACCGCAGCGTTATCTCGGGCTGCCGCCATTACATACTGGGTCAGATCGTTGGAGCCGATCGAGAAGAAGGCGACATCGGCAAACGCCTCCGGCGCGATCGCCACCGACGGCACCTCGACCATGATACCGAGCGGCGGCATTTTTTGCGCGACGCCGCGCGCGATGAGCCCACCCTGCTCCTCCGCGAACAAAGTGGCGGCACGTAGGTACTCCTCCGTGACGGCGATCATTGGAAACATCACCTTCAGATTGCCGTGCACGGCGGCGCGCAGCAGCGCCCGGACCTGTACACGAAACACGTCCGGCCTTGCCAGTGACAGCCTGATGCCGCGCAGGCCTAGGAACGGGTTGCTCTCCTCGACGGTGAAGCCCGGCACCGGTTTGTCGCCGCCGGCGTCGACGGTGCGGATGGTCACCGGCTTGTCGCCGGCCCATTCCAGCACTTTGCGGTAGGCGCGGTATTGCGTCTCCTCATCCGGCGGCGCCCTCCCGAACAGGAATTCGGTGCGCATCAGCCCGACGCCGTCGCAGGTTGCGATGTCGATGCCATCGACCTCGGACGGATCGGCGATGTTGACCTGCACGCGCACCGTCGTGCCGGCCTTGGTCACCGCCGGCCTCGCCAGATAGGCTTCGGCCTTGTCGCGGCGTGCCGCAAACGAAGACGACGAACGGCGAAAGGTTTCGATCTCGGCCTTTGAGGGTGCCAAGACAATGCCGCCATGTTCGGCATCGAGCAGGGCCAGGCCATCGGGATTAGCCGGGGAAGAGCCAAGCCCCACCACCATCGGCACGCCGCGCGAGCGCGCCAGCATGGCGACATGGCTGGCGGTGCTGCCGGCCCTCAACGCGATGCCGCCGCCGGCGCTCCAGTCGGTTTCGAGAAAGCGCGTCGGGGCGATGTCCTCGCCATAGAGAATGGCCCCGGCTGGTGCCGCGTACTCCTGCTCCTCGGTCAGCGCGCGCAGTACCCGGTCCCTGATGTCGCTGATGTCGGCGGCGCGGGCGCGGAAATAGTCCTGGTCCGACGTTTCATAGCCGGCAATCTCGGCGTCCAACGCCTGCCGCCAGGCCATGTCGGCCGGCATGCCCGACGGGATCGCCGCAAAGGCCGGCCCGGTCAGGGCCTCATCCTCCAGCATCGCGAGTTGGAATTCGAGGATGCCGGCCGCCTCTTCATCGGCGGTTTCGATCAAGGTCGCGAGCCGGTCCGTCGCGCTGGCGAGTGCGGCTTCCAGAGCAGCCTTCTCCTCGCCGGCTGTCGCCTTGCCCGTGTAGCGCGCAGGGCCGCGGTCGAGATTGAACAGCGGCCCTTCGGCATAGCCGGCCGAGGCTGAAATGCCTTGCAGCCTAAGCGGTTCGGGCATGGCCCGCGCCCTCGTCGAAATCGCGCCGCACCAGCTCGGTCAGTGCGCTCACGGCATCATCGGCGCCGTCGCCGCTGGCCCTGATATGCAGCATGGTGCCTTTCGGCGCCTTGGTTGCCATCACCTTGACGATGCTCTTGGCGTCGAACCACGGGCCGTTGGCGGCGAGCGCTATTTCCACTTCGGCGGCAAAGCTCTTGGCGAGCTTGGTGAACTTCACCGAAGGGCGCGCATGCAGACCCACCTCGTGGGTGATCAGGACGGTTGCTTCGGCAAATGCGGACATGCGCTCAAAATTCCCGTTCACTCACGACGGCGACAATTCATGCGCCGTCGCCACCACTTCCTTCAGCGAGGCGCCGCCGGACGCCTCCGTCGCGGCCATCACAGCACCTTCGACGATCGGCGCGTTGCAGACGACAATCTTCTGCGCTCGCGGCTCGCCGATCATTTCCACCGCCATCTCCGAGTTGGTCTCGGCACCGCCGAGATCGACCAGTATGGCGACTCCGGCCTCCGACCACGCCTTTTCGATGGCGCCCATGATCGCCTCGACACTGGTGCCGAGCCCGCCATGGCCGTTTCCGCCGCACCATGCAAGCGGCACTTCGTCGCCCACCATCTGGCGCACCATGTCGGCCGTGCCTTCGGCGACCAGCGGCGAATGCGAGACGATGACGATGCCGACATTGCTCATACGCTTTCCCCGATGGTTTCGGCGACGGTCCGCACCAGCAGCGCAGTCGAACGCGCGCCCGCATCCATATGGCCGATGGAGCGGTCGCCGAGGAATGAGGCGCGCCCGCGCAGCGCCTTCATCGGAATGGTCGCATCGGCCGCCGCGTCAGCGATATTAGCGATCTCAGAACCTGTCTTTCCATCCGCAAGCGCGTCATGCACCGGCTGCAGCACGTCGAGCATCGTCTTCTGGCCGACCTGCGACTTGCCTCTGGCGGCCACCGCTTCGATCGCCTTGCCGAAGGCAGCCGTCAGGTTGGCGCGGTCGGGCGCAGCCGAGATCTCCTTGCCAAGCGCCATGAACAGCGTGCCGAACAGCGGCCCGGACGCGCCACCCACCGTCATCACCAGCTTGGTGCCGATCGCCTTCAGGGCCTCGGGCAACGGTTTGGCCGAAAACGCCTCTGCCTCGGCCCGCACGGCTTCAAAGCCGCGCTTCATGTTCAGCCCGTGGTCACCGTCACCGATCGCCTGGTCGAGCGCGGTCAACTCCTCGGCGTGAGCGGCAATCGTGTCCGCAGCGGCCGTGATCAGCCTGGCAAGATGAAAGACCGCCATATCCAAATTCCCGGTTTCGGTCCTGCCGGCAGTATCGAAAGAATTTTCATTCGACAACTGAAGCATGCCGTCAGGCCGCTGCATACAGCGCGGCGGCGGCCGCGAACACTTCGGCAACCGCATGTGCGCCGGGGTCGACCACGCCCTGCAATTTGGTGCCGACATAGGCGGAGCGCCCGGCTTTCGCCTTCTCCATGGCGGCCGTGGCGTCGGCGCCATGTCGGGCCGCTGCCGCCGCAGTGTCCAGGTCCTTGGCGTCGAGCGCTTTCAGCGCCGGCTCCAGCGCATCGACCATGGTGCGGTCGCCGACCATGGCACCGCCGTAGAAGGTCATGCGGTCAAGGCCGGAAAGCAGCGCCCTGGACAGGGACGCACCGGTACTCGAAGTCTGAGCTGCCGCGGTGAAGAATATCGACAGCAGCACGCCTGAGGACCCGCCCATGGCGACACCCAGGAGATCGCCCACTGCCGCCAGCGTGGCGGCCTGATCGGCCAGCGGCAGCGCATCGAGATTTTCCAATACGCTGCGCGCGCCGGTCGCCACCGTCGAGCCGGTATCGCCGTCGCCCGCCTTGGCGTCCAGCCCGTTCAAGGCCTCTTCGAGTGCAATCAGCCGTTCGCAGATCGTGACGACAAGCCGCCTGGTGCGCGCATCCTCACTGGGCTTGCGCGCCGCGCTTTGTCCGGATGCCTTCGCCATCGGAACGACGGCCGGCGCGGCAACGGCCTTTGCCGGCATCCAGGCGTGTGGGCCGACGGGCGCCAGCAGGGCCGCTTCGCGCGCGGCATCGAGCTTGATCAGCGACAGCGAGAAGCCGTTCATGTTGAGCGCCGTCATCAGCGGCCCGGGGCCGATCGCAAGCTTCACGGTCTTGGCCAGCGGCGAGGCCAGCACAGCATTGGCGACCAGCGACATTTCGAGCGGCGGCACCGAACCGAGATTGTTGATCAGGAGAGCGTGGCTGGCCTTCGGGTCGAGCCTTGCGGCAAGCCGCTCCGCCATGATCGCGACCAGCCGGTGGGCGCTTTGCACTGCGATCCGCTCGACACCCGGCTCGCCATGGATGCCGAGGCCGAGTTCGCCATCGTTTTCGCCGAACCGCTCTTCATGCGGTTGGCCGGGAATCGAGCAGGACGACAGCGACATGCCAAGCGAGATGATGTCTTTTGCCGCCGCGCGTGCCGCTGTCGCGATCGCTATCAGATCGCTTCCGGTCTCCGACAGATGGCCGGCGATCTTGTGCACGAACAAGGTGCCGGCGACGCCGCGTGGTTGGTTGATATCCGGCAAGGCGATGTCGTCGGCGACGATCGCCATCTCCACGCGAAACCCCTCGGCGCGCGCCTTCTCGGCTGCAAGGCCGAAATTGAGCCGGTCGCCGGTGTAATTCTTGACGATCAGCAGGCAGCCGGCCGGACCGGTGACCGCGCGGATCGCCGCCAGCACGGCCTCGACGCTTGGCGAGGCGAAGATCTCGCCTGATACCGCCGCCGTCAGCATGCCCTTGCCGACGAAACCGGCATGCGACGGCTCGTGCCCGGCGCCGCCACCGGAGACAACGGCGACCCTGGTCTTGTCCCAGTCGGCGCGCAACACGACCTTGATTTCGGGATAGCCGTCGAGGCGCGCGAGATCGCCGGAACCGATGGTCCGCAACAGACCGTCCAGCGCCTCGGTGACGATCGTTTCCCTGCGGTTGAAAAAGTGCTTCATCGAATTCGTCCCGTATTCGCAATCGTCAATCGGAAGCCGGCGTGTAAACCGTCGAAAACCTCACATCAGCCTCTGCCCATCCGCGCCGAAATAAAGCGGCGAGCGGTAGCGGATCACCACTTTGTCGCCTTGCGCCAGATCCGTGTCGGGGTCGGTCAGCGTCACCAGTTTCTTCGGGCCCACCGTCACATGCAGATGGTTCTGGTCGCCGAGATGCTCGACCCAGTCGACGATGCCGTCGGCGTGGCCGTTCGCGGCCTTCTCGATCGACAGATGCTCGGTGCGTGCGCCGATCGTCTTGGTGCCGGTCGGAGCGCCGCCATCGGGCAGCAGTCCGGCCGGCAGAAGATTGATCGCCGGCTGGCCGAGCCGTGCCGCGACATGAAGATTTGCCGGCTCGGAATAGATCGTGCGCGGCGTGCCGATCTGCACCAGCACGCCATCGGCGAGGATGCCGATGCGGTCGGCCATGGTCATCGCCTCGATCTGGTCATGCGTGACATAGAGCATTGTGGCGCCGAGCTCGGCCTGGATGCGCTTCAGCTCGAGCCTGAGATCGGCGCGGAGCTTGGCGTCCAGCGACGACAGCGGCTCATCCATCAGATAGATCGACGGTTTGCGCACCAGGGCGCGGCCGATGGCGACGCGCTGCATCTCGCCGCCGGACAGCTTGGTCGAGCGGTTGTTCAGCTTGTGGTGGATGCGCACCATTTTCGCCACTTCTTCGACGCGGCGGCGGATCTGCTCCTCCGGCATTTTCCGCGCCGGCGAGCGCAACGGGAAGGCGAGGTTGTCGTAGACCGACAGATGCGGATAGAGCGAATATTGCTGGAACACGAAAGCGGTGTCGCGCTCGGCCGGCGACAGCACCGTCGCATTTTGGCCGCCAATATGGATCGTGCCGCTGTCGGGCCGCTCCAACCCGGCGATCAGGCGCAGCGTGGTCGTCTTGCCGGCGCCGGTCGGCCCGAGTAGCACGACGAACTCGCCATCCTTGATCTGGAGGTTGAGATTGCTGACGGCGGCGTGGTCGCCAAAAGTCTTGGTCACGCCTTTGATGTGTATGTCAGCCATGCTGCACTCTCCCTTGAGAGGCCGTATCGTGGATCGCGGTGCGCACGGCGCGGCCCGATCCCTTGTCGAACAGTGACAGCCGCGCGCTGTTCAGGGTCAGGCCGACATGATCGCCGGCAGCGAGCCGGATTTCGGCCGGCACCCGCGCCTTGATGATGCCGTCCGCCGTCTCCACCGCGACGATCTGCGTGGTGCCGAGATATTCCGTGCCGTAAATCGCGCCGCGCAGTTTCGACGCATCGTCGAAGCGGATGTGTTCGGGACGGATGCCAAGCGCCATGTCGGCGGGCGCGATGTCCTCCCGCACCTCCGGCACCGCAACCTTAGCGCCCTGGACGATGATTTCCTTCGCCCCTTTGGCCAGTCCGCCGCCAAACCCCAAAAAGTTCATCGGCGGCGAGCCGATGAAGTCGGCGACGAACATTGTCGCCGGGCGGTCGTAGATCTCGCGTGGGCTGCCGAACTGTTCGATGACGCCATGGTTCATGACAGCGATCTTGTCGGCCATCGACATCGCTTCCATCTGGTCGTGAGTTACATAGACCGTGGTAGCGTGGATGCGGTTGTGCAACTCGCGCAACTCGTGGACCATGAGGTCACGGAACTCCGTATCGAGCGTGCCGAGCGGCTCATCCATCAAGAAGCATTTGGGCCGCCGCACGATGGCGCGGCCGAGCGCCACGCGCTGGCGGTCGCCGCCGGCGAGGCCGGAGACCGATTTGTTGAGCAGATGGTCGATGCGCAGCAGCTTTGCCGTCTCTTCGACGCGTTGACGGATTTCGGCCGACGGCATGCCTTGCGCCAAAAGCGGGAAGCCGATGTTCTTGCGCACATTCATGTGCGGGTAGAGCGCAAACAGCTGGAAGACGAAGGCGATGTCGCGTTCCCGTGCGCGGCGCATGGTGACGTCCTCGCCGCCGAGCAGGATCTGACCTCCGGTCGGCAGTTCGAGCCCGGCGATCATGCGCAGGGTCGTCGTCTTGCCGCAGCCCGACGGCCCGAGCATGACGAAGAATTCGCCATCCTCGACGACGAAGCTCGAATCCTGCACGGCGACGAAATCGCCGAAGGCCTTTCTCAGGTGTTGGACGCGGATCTCGGCCATGACTATTCCGGGAATTTCGAGACGATGATGAACATCACCGTGCCGGCGAGCATGGTGATGAAGGAGTAGGTGTAGAGCGCCAGTGCGAAGGGCTGGAACAGCATCAGGAAGCCGATGGCGATGATCGCCGTCGCGATGTTTTCCAAGAGGCCGCGCCTAGCCCAGCGCGGCCACTTTCTGGAGATAGCCGGGCGCGTCATGTGTGGCTCCTTTCCCTCTGCCCCTTCACGGGGCGAGACGGTTGCCAGGTAGTTCCCCCACTCCGTCGCCGCATCGCGGCGCCACCTCTCCCCCCTCCGGAGGGAGAGGAAGGGAGTCTGGCTGAATGAAGTTCGCGCCCTTCCTCTCCCCCGTCGATCGGGGGAGAGGTGTCGAGCGAAGCTCGACGGAGTGGGGGTCGACCTGGCGTAGCGCGAGACGGTACCTGCTTGCCATGCACGCTATCGCCAAACGTCAAGCACCGTCGGTTTCGTATTCCCACATCAATCATTTGCGCACCGCGCCGAAGGTGATGCCGCGCAGCAATTGTTTGCGCAGCAGGATGGTGAAGACCAGGATCGGCACCAGGAAGATCGTCGTGCCCGCCGCCACCGCCGGCCAGTCCTGGCCGCCTTCGCCGATGATGGTCGGGATGAAGGGCGGTGCCGTCTGCGCGGTGCCCGAGGTGAGCAGGGCTGCGAACGCATATTCGTTCCAGGCGAAGATCAGGCAGAAGATCGCGGTCGCGGCAATGCCGGTAGTCGCCTGCGGCAGCACGGTGCGCCAGAAGGCCTGCAGCCTCGTATAGCCGTCGATCATCGCCGCTTCTTCGTACTCGCGCGGGATCTCGTCGATGAAGCCTTTCAAGAGCCATACCGCCAGCGAGACATTGACCGCCGTGTAGAGCAGGATCATGCCGAGCGCGGTGTCGGAGAGGCCGAGCTCGCGGTACATCAGGTAGATGGGAATGGCGACCGCGATCGGCGGCATGAAGCGCGTCGACAGGATGAAGAACAGAAGGTCATCGGCCAGCGGCACCTTGAAGCGCGAGAAACCATAGGCCGACAGCGTACCGAGGAAGACGGCGCAGAAGGTCGAACCGAAGGCGATGATCAGCGAGTTGACGAAGCGCGGCAGGAAGTTCGACGGGCCGGCAATCACCATGTTGCGCTTGCGCACCGTCTCGTCGCAGAAGCCGGTCGCCGGCCCCAGCGAGTTGATGTATTCCGGCGTCTGCCGGGTGCGCGTCGTGAACAGGTTGCAATAGCCTTCGATGCTCGGCTGGAAGACGATCTTGGGCGGATAGGCAATCGAATCCGGTGGCGTCTTGAAGCTGGTGGCGAAGATCCACAACAGCGGCACGATCGAGATCAGCGCGTAGGCGACGATGATCGTGCCGGCGATGCCTTTTGCTGTTCCCGAAGGGGCAACGACGGAATGGGCGGTGGTCAGGCTCATCTCTGCTTCACCTTGTTGAGCGCCTTGACGTAGATGTTGGCCAGCCCGAACACTGCGACGAACAGGATGATGGCGAAGGCCGAGGAATAGCCGGTGCGCCAGCTCTCGAAAGCCTGCCGCTTCAGCGTGATCGAGGCGACTTCGGTGGTCGAGCCCGGCCCGCCGCCGGTCAAGAGAGTGACCATGTCGAACATCTTGAAGTTTTCGATGCCGCGAAACAGCACCGCCAGCATGATGAAGGGCAGCGCCATCGGCAGTGTGATCGACCAGAACTGCCGCCAGTTTGAGGCGCGGTCGACCTCGGCCGCCTCATAGATGTATTCGGGGATGGAGCGCAGGCCGGCGAGGCAGATCAGCATCACGTAGGGCGTCCACATCCAGGTGTCGACGATGATGATCGACCATGGCGCCAGCGACACGTTGGACAGCATCTGGATGTCGGTTGGCGGGATGCGGGTGACGAACGAGACAGCGTAGGAGAACAGCCCGATCTGCGGTTCGTAGAGGAAGCGCCAGAAATTGCCGACGACCGCCGGCGACAGCATCATCGGCACCAGGATGATGGTCGTCCAGAAGGCATGGCCGCGGAATTTCCTGTCGATCAGCCAGGCCAGCGTAAAGCCGATCAGCGTCTGCAACAGAATGGTCCAGAACACGAAATGCGCCGTGGTCTGCATAGCAATCCAGATATCCTGGTCGCCGAGGATGCGCTGGTAATTGGCGAGGCCGAGGTTCTTGACCACCTCATTCGGCCGGTTGGCGCGGAAGTTGGTGAAGGACAGATAGATCGCCCAGAACAGCGGGAAGATGTTGATGGCCAAGAGCAACAGGATCGTCGGCGAGATGAACAGCCAGGCGAGGCCCTTGTCGCTGATGCCCCGGACCTTGCGGGCCAACGGCTCCGGGGTCGCCCGGGCAACGTTCTCCGCAGTCCGATTGAGCATGGTGAGTCCTGCTTCGGTCACGTCAAGTCTCGACAATGGAATTTATCTGAACTGCGTCCCGTGCCAAGGGCGGCACGGGACGCTTCGGTTTAGCTCGGGAGGAGCTTACATCTTGCCATCGTCCTGGAAGACTTGCGTCCAGTCCTTGACCAGGCCGTCGAGTGCGTCCTTGGATGACCCCTGGCCGGCGACGACATAGTCGTGGAAGCGCTTCTGCGACGCCTGCAGCAGCGGTGCGTAGCTCGGCTCGGCCCAGAAGTCCTTCACGATGGCCATCGAGTCGAGGAAGGTCTGCGCATAGGGCTGGCTGGCCGGGAAGGCCGGATCCTTGACCACCGCGTTCAGGCAGGAATAGCCGCCCAGCGACCACCACTTGGCCTGCACGTCCTTGTTGGCAAACCATTTGATGTATTTCAGCGCCGATTCCTGCTTGTCGGAATAGGACACAACCGAAATGCCCTGGCCGCCGAGCTGGGCGAACTGGTCGCCGTCCGGACCCTTCGGGTTGACGAAGTAGCCGATCTTGTCGCCGCCGACATTCTCGTCCTTCTGCAGGCCGGGCCAGGTAAAGGCGAAGTTCATGTGCATGGCCACCTGGCCGGATTTGAAGGCGTCGACGCCTTCGCCCATGTAGCTGTTCGACGCGCCGGGCGGGGTGCAGCAATCATAGAGCGCCTTGTAGAATTCCAGCCCCTTCACCGATTTCTCTGAGTTGACGAAGCCTTCCATTTCGTAGGGCTTCTTCGGGTTTTCATACTGGAAGCCGAAGCTGTAGAGCACGTCCATGGCGCCCATGGTGATGCCTTCCGAGCCACGCTCGGTGTAGATCGAGGCGCCATAGACGGTCTTGCCGTCGATCTCGCGCTTCTGGAAGAATTCGGCGATCTGCTTCAACTGGTCGAAAGTGGTCGGCGGGCCGAGATCCCAGCCATACTTTTCCTTGAATTCCTTCTGCAGCTCCGGCTTGGAGAACCAGTCCTTGCGGTAGGTCCAGCCGACGACGTCGCCCATGGCCGGCAGCGCCCAGTAATTCGGCGTGTTCTTCGGCCATTCGGAATACCCGACAACGGTTGCCGGCACGAAGTCGTCCATGCTGATCTTCTCCTTGTCGAAGAAGTCGTTCAGCTTGACGTAGTGGCCGTTCTCGGCCGAGCCGCCGATCCACTGGCTGTCGCCGATGATGAGGTCGCAGAGCTTGCCGTGTGAGTTGAGTTCGTTGAGGAAACGATCGGCATAGTTGGTCCACGGCACGAACTCGAATTTCATGCCGATGCCGGTTTCCTTGGTAAAGTCCTTGGACAGTTCGACAAGTGCGTTGGCCGGGTCCCAGGCGGCCCAGCACAGCGTCAGGTCTTCAGCGTGCGCAACGTTCGAGACGGCTGTCGACGCGGTAATCGCCGAAGTCAGTCCCAACGCCAGTTTCAAGCTCGATTTCATGCCTTCCTCCCATTTGCGAAACGCGCCCGGATGGCGGTTTCAAGAGCCCTCAACCCTCGCTCCTCCGAGGGCCTAAACATGGCGGCGCGGTGCGTCGCAGATGTTTAGTAATTTGTTTAGTGATGCAATTTTTACTAAACAAGGCAAGCGAATTCGTTGCTGCGCCGCAGCATTGCGAAACGAGGATTGAAATCGTTGGGAAAATGATTGTGTGGGGGTTCGCCCGAAAGTTGCTTAGCCGGCGTCGCTTGCAATTTTTATCTGTGGCGTCACTGGTCGGACAGGCGGCGCGGGCGGCAGCAATGCGCGTATATCGGCGAAGGGAAAAGTCGGCTCGAAGCGAAAGGCCTCGGCCAGCGAACCGGGGACGGCGTTGCATTGACCGGCGCGAAACGCGTTCTGGACGCGCGCCCGTTCGACATACTGTTCCGGCAGCTGCGAGCGATGGGCGCGGATCGCCTGGATTTTGACATCGTGGTAGGCGGAAATGTCCACATAGTGCGTCGGCGAAAATCCGGTTCCGCCCATCGTGTCGGTATGCAGCACCGGCACAGCGAAGGAGGCCGCGATGCGCACGCCGTCCGACAGCGCGCGGTGGTCGGCGTGATAGTCGTTGGGCGCATGCGTGATCACCAGATCCGCTGTTGTCTCACGTATCAGCCCTTTCAGCGAACCGATCAGCGCTGCATCGGCCATCAGTTCGCCGTCGGGAAAGTCGAGGAAGCGCGGGGTCGCGCCGAGCAAAGCCGCAGCGGCAGCCGCTTCCTCGCGCCGGACACGAGCCAAAACGCTTGGGTCGCCCTTGCCGCCCTTGGCGCCATCGGTGGCTATGGCAAAAGTGAGTTCTGCGCCTTGCGCCGCATAGGCGGCCATCGTACCGAACATGAATATCTCGATGTCGTCCGGATGCGCGCCGAGCGCCAATACCTTCACCGCACTCTCCCCGGAAATGGAAAAACGTGACGAACGGAATCCTGCTCGCCCTCATCGCCTATGCAAGCTATTCGTGCAGCGATGCCGTTATCAAGAGCCTTGGCGGACAGTTCACCGTCTTCGAGATCGCCTTGTTCGTGACGCTGTTTGCCGGCTGCTTCCTGTTTTTCAGCCGGCCGGCCGATGAGCGCTGGCGTGGTTTCTGGCGCACGAAGCGGCCGTGGGCGGTGCACGCCCGCGCCTGGGCCGGCATGGCATCGGGCCTGCTCAGCGTCTATGCCTTCACCACCATTCCGCTGGCTGAAGTCTATGCACTGGTCTTCCTGGCGCCGCTCTGCGTCACCATTCTGTCGATGCTGGTGCTCAAGGAAAAGGTCGGCCCCTGGCGCTGGCTGGCGGTGGTCGCGGGCTTTGCCGGCGTCATGCTGGTGGTGCGGCCGGGTTTTCGCGAATTGCAACTCGGCCACCTTGCCGCCTTCGCTGTCGCCTTCCTGGCCGCCTCCAACATCATCCTGACCCGCTCGCTGGCGCAGCAGGAAAAGCGCACCACCATGCTGGGCGTGCTGGTTGGCTATGGCCTAGTGTTCAACGGCATAGGCGTCGCCGCCACATCGTTTACCCTTCCCAACGCGATGCAGCTGCTGTGGCTGGTGATGGCGGGCGCGTTCGCCGCTTGCGGACAGTTGCTGCAGCTGCTGGCCGCCAGATACGCGCCCGCCAACCGCATCGCGCCGACACATTATTCGCAAATCGTCTGGGCGGTGATCCTCGGCGCGCTGTTCTTCCAGGAATATCCCGACTGGCTGTCCCTGGTCGGCCTCGCCGTCGTCGGCGCTTCCGGCCTGCTGACCATGGTGCGAGAGGAGGTGCGGTTGGGTACGGTGCGCTGGAACCCGCTTGCGCGCACCAGGCTCTGAGAGACCGTTTCGAAATTCGCTGCGGCGAGTCATATGGTGGTGGTTTCGAGAACCGGAGCGGAGCGGACATTTGGGTCCGTGAGCACCGGAAGCGCAGAAAACGCCATCAGATCGCCGCCGGAGTAGAATTTCCAAACGGTCTCTAAGCCGGTTGCACGGTTGTGGTGACCGCTGATATGCGGACGCGATGACGACAAGACCCTTGCCGGAGCTTCCGGTGTCCGCCGTACTGCCGGCGCTGAGCGAGGCGCTCGGCGCTGGCAGCAGCGCCGTGCTGGTGGCGCCGCCCGGGGCCGGCAAGACGACGCTGGTGCCGCTGGCGCTGCTCGATGCGTCGTGGCTGGGTACCGGCAAGATCATCCTGCTTGAACCGCGGCGGCTCGCCGCCCGCGCTGCCGCCCGCCGCATGGCGCAATTGCTCGGCGAGGAGCCCGGTGCCACCGTCGGCTATGCCATGCGCATGGAAAACCGCACCTCGGCCCGGACAAGAATCCTGGTCGTCACCGAAGGCGTGCTGGCGCGCATGATCCTCGACGATCCGGAGTTGCTCGGCGTCTCCGCAGTGATTTTCGACGAGTTCCATGAGCGTTCGCTCGACGGCGATTTCGGCCTAGCTTTGGCGCTCGATGTGCAAGGCGCGCTGCGGCCGGATTTGCGGCTGCTGGTGATGTCGGCGACGCTCGACGGCGCGCGCGTTGCGAAACTCTTGTCCGGCGCGCCGGTGATCGAAAGTCAAGGCCGGGCCTTTCCCGTCGACATCCGTTACGACGAGCGGCCGGCTGGTGTTCCCGTCGAAGACGCCATGGCCAAGGCAATCCGTTCGGCGCTGGTCGAGGAGAGCGGCAGCGTGCTCGCCTTCCTGCCGGGGCAGCGCGAGATCGAGCGCACCGCCGAGCGGCTGCAGGACCGCTTGGGAGCCGACACCGACATCGTGCCGCTCTACGGCCAGCTCGACAACAGGGCGCAGGACGCCGCCATCAAGCCGGCGCCGCCCGGCCGCCGCAAGGTGGTGCTGGCGACGTCGATCGCCGAGACCTCGATCACCATCGACGGCGTGCGCGTCGTCATCGATTCCGGCCTGTCGCGGCTGCCGCGCTACGAGCCGGCGAGCGGCCTGACCCGGCTGGAGACGGTCCGTGTTTCCAGGGCATCGGCCGACCAGCGCGCCGGCCGCGCCGGGCGTACGCAGCCCGGTGTCGCCATCCGCCTGTGGCGGGCCGAACAGACGGCAGCACTTCCTGCCTTCACGCCGCCCGAGATCCTCGAAGCCGATCTGTCCAGCCTGCTGCTCGATTGCGCCGCTTTCGGCGTCGCCGATCCGGCGAGCCTGTCCTTCCTCGACCCACCGCCTGCCCCGGCCCTCAACGAGGCGCGGGCGCTGCTCAGTGCGCTGCACGCCATCGACGCGACCGGGCGGCTGACCGAGGCGGGCGGCGCGATGCGCAAGCTGGCGCTGCCGGTGCGGCTAGCGCACATGGTCGCTGAAGCCGCCAGCAGCGGCAACGCGCTCGAAGCGGCGACGTTGGCAGTGCTGCTCACCGAGCGCGGCCTCGGCGGCGACGGCGCCGACCTCGAACGCCGATTGATGCGCTTTCGCAGCGAGAAATCGCCGCGCGCCGTGGCGGCAAGGCAGCTGGCTGAGCGGTTGGCGAAGCAGGCCTCTTCACCCTCCCCCTTGTGGGGAGGGTCGATCCGCGAAGCGGAGCGGGGTGGGGGTCCTCGTGGGGCGCTACCCCGTCTCTCTCGCCTTGCTGCGCAAGGCGCGCTCGCCGACCCTCCCCACAAGGGGGAGGGTAGCAGTGCCGGCGCTTTGCTCATCCACGCCTGGCCGGATCGCGTCGCCAAAGCGCGCGGCGAGCGCGGGCGTTTCGTGCTCGCCAACGGCTCCGGCGCCATGCTCGACGCCGCCGATCCGCTTGCTGGCGAGAGCTGGTTGGTGGTCGCCGATTTGCAGGGCAAGGCGCAAAACGCCCGCATCACGGCGGCGGCGGCCGTCGACGAGGCCGACATTCGTGCTGCACTTTCCGACAGGATCGAGACCCGCCGCGAGGTGAGTTTCGACCGCGCGCGGCGCTCGGTGCGTGTGCGTGAGACCGCCAGGCTCGGCGCCATCACTTTGTCCGAGCGCATGCTCCCGGCGCCTTCCGGCATTGACGCCGACCGCGCCATCCTGGATGCGTTGCGCGAACACGGGCTCTCTCTGCTAGAGTGGGGCAAGGAGGGGGAGACGCTACGCCAGCGCCTTGGCTGGCTGCACCGCGGCCTCGGTGCGCCCTGGCCCGATGTTTCGGACATGGCCCTCATCGAACGCCTCGACGACTGGCTGCTGCCGTTCCTCACAGGCAAGGCGTCCTTCGCCGCGATCGATCCCGGCGCGCTGTCTTCAGGCCTGATGGCGCTGGTGCCGCATGAATTGCAGCGCAAGATCGGCACACTGGCGCCGACCCATTTCGATGCGCCGTCCGGCAGCCATGTGCCGATCCGCTATGACGGCGAATGGCCGGTGCTGGCGATCCGCGTGCAGGAGCTGTTCGGCCTTGACCACCATCCCTCTATCGCCAACGGCACCGTGCCGCTGACGCTCGAGCTGTTGTCGCCGGCGCACCGGCCGATCCAGACGACGCGCGACCTGCCCGGCTTCTGGCGCGGCTCTTGGGCCGATGTGCGCACCGACATGCGCGGCCGCTATCCTCGCCATGTCTGGCCGGAAAATCCGCTGCTCGCCGCCGCCACAGCGCGGGCAAAACCGCGCGGCACCTAGCGTTTCTGGTTTCCCGGCTATAATCCTTGGCCATGATCAATATCCTGCATGCGCCCGACTTCCAGCAAAGCCAGCGGCTGCGCCTCAACACGCTGATCCGGCTGCGGTGGTTGGCCATCGTTGGCCAGAGCCTGACCGTGCTGGTCGTCGCCTATGGGCTGAAATTCCCGCTGCCGGTCAGCCTCTGTTTCGCGCTGATCGCATGTTCGGCCTGGCTGAACCTGGTTCTGACCTTCCGCTATCCGGCGGCGCACCGGCTGACGCCGTTTTCGGCCTTCGTCATCCTGACCTTCGACAGCCTGCAGCTTGCCGGCCTGCTCTACATGACCGGCGGTCTCACCAATCCGTTTTCGCTGCTGATGACTGTGCCTGTCGTCGTCTCGGCGACATCGTTGCCACTGCGGCTGACCGCCATTCTCGGCGGGCTGGTGATAGTGGGAGCAAGCTTGCTGGTGTTCTTCCATCTGCCGCTGCCCTGGTACGAGGGCGCGCCGCTGCCCATGCCGTTTATCTATGTCGCCGGCATATGGATGGCGGTGTTTTCCTCGATCGCCTTCACCGCCATCTATGCCTTCCGCGTCGCCGAGGAAGCCCGCCTGCTCGCCAACGCGCTTGCCGCCACCGAACTGGTGCTGCAGCGCGAGCAGCATCTGTCGGCGCTGGATGGCCTGGCTGCCGCCGCAGCACACGAGCTCGGCACGCCGCTCGCCACCATCGCCCTGGTCTCCAAGGAGATGGAAAAGGCGCTTGGCGACGACCCGAAATTCGGTGAGGACGTCAAGCTGCTGCGGTCGCAGAGCGAGCGCTGCCGTGAGATCCTGAAACGCCTCACCAGCCTGTCCTCGGAGGGCGAGGCGCATCTCTCGCGGCTGCCGCTGACCTCGCTGGTCGAGGAGGTGACGGCGCCGCACCGCGATTTCGGCATCTCGATCAAGCTGCGGCCGGGCGAACGCATTGGCCCCGAACCGGTCGGGCGACGCAATCCCGGCGTTATCTACGGTCTCGGCAATCTGGTCGAGAACGCCGTCGACTTCGCCCGCAAGACCGTCACCGTAAGCTGGAGCTGGGACGAACTCGACGTCACCTTCTCGATCATCGATGACGGGCCGGGCTTTCCGCCCGAAATCATCGACCGCATCGGCGAGCCCTACATGTCGACGCGCCAGGGCAACGAAGCCGGCGGCGGCCTGGGTCTCGGGCTGTTCATCGCCAAGACCTTGCTCGAACGCTCCGGCGCCACGCTCGACTTCCGCAATTCGAGCGGACTGGGCGAGGGCGCCATCGTGCAGATATCGTGGCCGCGCACCGTCTTCCTAAACCCGCAATCGGTGGGAACCTCGATGTTCGACACCGCCTGAAGCTTTGGCCGCAGCCGGCAAAATTGGACAATGGCGTTCAGGAACTATATCTGCGTAAAATTAAGGCAGCAGGATTTTTTAAGACGATGACTGGCGAAGAAGCAATTGGTGCAATGGTTGAAGGCGAGGACACCTCGCTGCTGATCGTCGATGACGACAAGCCGTTCCTGACGCGGCTGGCCCGCGCCATGGAAACCAGGGGTTTCGTGGTCGAGACGGCCGAGAGCGTCGAGGAGGCGGTGGCCAAGGCGCGCGCCCATCCGCCGGCCTATGCGGTGGTCGACATGCGGCTTGGCGACGGCAACGGCCTCGACGTCGTCGCCGCCATTCGCGAGAAGCGCGACGATGCCCGCACGGTCATCCTCACCGGCTATGGCAACATCGCCACTGCGGTCACGGCGGTGAAGCTCGGCGCCATCGACTATTTGTCGAAACCCGCCGATGCCGACGATGTGTTTGCGGCGCTTACCCGCACCGCCGGCGAACGCGCCGCCCCGCCCGAAAACCCGATGTCGGCCGATCGCGTGCGCTGGGAACACATCCAGCGCGTCTACGAAATGTGCGACCGCAACGTCTCGGAGACGGCGCGCCGGCTCAACATGCATCGCCGCACGCTGCAGCGGATACTGGCCAAGCGCGCGCCGCGCTGAGGTTCACGCGGCGCAGGCCGCCAATTGCCGAACGTCAGCGCTGCCCCTCACCGGCCTGCCGGCATCCTCTCACCGTATAGAGACGGGGAGAGGGGCGCTCTCATCGCTGGCTTCGCCAATCGCCGGCGTTGCAGGAAACGACGGCTAGGCTGAAGCTGCCCCTTTCTCCCCGTCACTATACGGGAGTTGAGGAATGGTCCGCGAAGCGGACGAAAAGCCAACTGCTTGGCTTTTCGAATGACGAACGTCCGGCAGGACAATGAGGGGCGGCGCCAACGCTGAAAAGAGTTGCGCTTGCCCGGCCGCAAAGCTTTGCGCATCATCGCAAACAACGCCGACCGAGAATCCGGCAACGGAGAACACATGCGCGACGAGCGGCCACAATCCATCCTTCGCGAATTCCTCGATGGCGAGGCGGCGGGCGGCATCATCCTGATGGTGGCGGCCGCCCTTGCGTTGATCGTCGCCAATTCACCGCTGGCCGAAACCTATTTCGCCGCCCTCCACGCCTATCTCGGCCCGCTCAGCCTCTCGCACTGGATCAATGACGGGCTGATGGCAGTGTTCTTCCTGCTGGTCGGCCTCGAGATCAAGCGCGAGATGCTCGACGGCCAGCTCTCGACCTGGCCGCGCCGTGTGCTGCCGGGCGTCGCCGCCGCCGGCGGCATGCTGGTTCCGGCGCTGGTCTATGTCGCCATCAACCGAAACAATGCGGCCGCGCTCTCCGGCTGGGCGATCCCGACCGCCACCGACATCGCCTTTGCGCTCGGCGTGCTGTCGCTGCTCGGCAATCGCGTGCCGGCGTCGCTGAAAATCTTCCTCACCGCGCTCGCCATCATCGACGATCTCGGCGCTGTCATCATCATCGCCATCTTTTACACAAGCGGACTGTCGCTCGCCTATCTCGCCGCCGCCTTCGCCGTCATCGCCGTGCTCGTCGTGCTCAACCGCATGCGGGTGACGGCGCTGACGCCTTACCTCGTGCTCGGCGCCATCCTGTGGGTGCTGGTGCTGAAATCGGGTGTGCATGCGACGCTGGCCGGCGTCGCGCTGGCGCTCACCATCCCGCTCAAAGTGTCTCCCGGCAGCGGCCACGATCTCGACCATTCGCCGCTGCACCGGCTCGAACACGGTCTGCACAAGATCGTGCCTTTCATCGTCATTCCGATCTTCGGCTTTGCCAATGCCGGCGTGTCGCTGGCCGGCCTCAGCGCCGCCGCTTTGGCCGAACCGCTGACGCTCGGCGTCGCCGCCGGCCTCGTGGTGGGCAAGCTGGTCGGCGTCTTTGGCTCGTCGGCGCTGGCCATCCGGCTCGGCTTCGCCGACCTGCCGGTCAATGCCGGCTGGCTGCACATGATCGGCATTTCGCTGCTCTGCGGCATCGGCTTCACCATGAGCCTGTTCATCGGCCTGCTCGCCTTCGCCAATGACGTGGCGCTGCAGGACGCGGTCAAGGTCGGCATCCTGGCCGGCTCGCTGATTGCCGCACTGCTGGGTGCTGCCGTGCTGCTGACGGCGCCGGCCGCGGGTGAGGCTACTGACGAGGATTAAGGCCAGACAGGCGGCAGGGCGAAGGCCTTGAACAAGTCCTGGCCGAGCGGACCGACATAGACCGTCAGCAAGGCGATCCTGTCATCGGCAGCCTCGATGACATGCAGAGATTGGGCTCGCCACACGGGATCCTGGTGGCGGCGCGCGTAGACCGCAACCGCGGGCTGACCGTTGGCGCCGGTGGCGACCGCATGGTAGCCGGCGAAATTGCCCCAGACGGTCTCGAAGAAACCCCGGATAGCCTCACGTCCCCGGTACCAGTCCCGCCATGGAGGCATGTGATAGGTGGCATCCTCGCGCAGCAGCTCGATCAGGCCGTCGAGACTGGCGGCCTGCCAGGCCTGCATGTAACGCTCCAGCAGCTGGGCCTCTTGCCGGTTGGGCTGCGATCGCTGCAGCGGACGCCCCTGAGGATATCGCGCGCCAAGCGTCGCGCGCGCCCGCTGCAGGGCGCTGTTGATCGAAGCGGTCGACCCGCCCAGCAATTGAGCCGTCTCGACACCCGACCACCCAGCACGTCGCACAGCAAAAGGGCGGCCCGCTGCCTGGGCGGCAGAAGCTGGATCGCGGCGACGAAGGCCAGTTGCACGGCCTCGCGCGTTTCATAGCGCGTTTCCGGACCGGGCTCGCCGTCAACGAGGTCGGGCAGCTCCGCGTCCGGATAAGGCTCCAGCCAGGTGAGCTCGGCGGCGGGCCCGCCTGTGGCGCGCCCGCTGGAGGGGGATCGCTCGGGTTGCTGGAGAATGCGATGCGCCGTCGACCTCGCCTTGATGGCGTTGAGGCAGCTGTTGGTGGCGATCGTATAGAGCCAGCCGCGCACCGAACCTCGCCCATCGAATTGCGATCTGCCGCGCCATGCCCGCAGAAACGTATCCTGGACAAGGTCGTCCGCCTCGTGCAGCGAACCCATCATCCGGTAGCAATGGAGCTTGAGCTCGCGGCGGTGGGCTGCTGTCAGACGCTCGAAGGCCGGCCGATCGAGGATCGGTCGGCCCAGTGGCTCAAGAGGGCCAGGAGCGTCTGTCATATGGAGCCCGCGGTGCTGAAATCGCCTTGCATCCTGAGCGCCTCAGGCCGCTGCCGCAAGTCCGCTGCCGCTGACGGTGAAGGAGCTGCCTTCCGATTTGCCGGTGGCGAGCGCGACCACCGCGCGGCCGACATCGGCCGGCGTCTGCAAGTCGGTCATGCTCGCGAGGACGTCTGCAGGCTGGATGCCCAAATAAGCCGCAAAGCCATCGAGCCCGGCATCGCCTATCCCGGTCCCTGGCATGATGCGAGCCGGCGCAAGCGCCATAAAGCGCAGGTCCAGTCCAAGTCGATCCGATTCCTTTTGGCAATGACCGGCCAGGAACATCTGCATGCGTTTTGCGCCCGCATACCCGCCGGCGAACGGCGGTCCGCCGGTCAAGGCTGCGCCACTGGAGATCAGCACAACCCGGCTCCCCGGCTTGAGCGGAGTGTTGAGCGCGGCCTTGCAGAACAGGAATGCCGCCTTGACGTCAGTTTCCCAGTTTGCGGAGAAGACCTCCCAGCTTTGTTCCTGCAAAGGCGCGGAGGGGGCAAGGGCGCCGGCGCAGATCACCAGCACGTCCGGCGCAAGTGTGTCGAAAACCGCTTCGGGTGCGGTCTCCACCGTCGCGTCCACCGCAAGCGTCTTCACGTCTGGTCTTTCCCAGGAGAGCTCTTTCAGGGCCGCCGCGCCACGGGCAACGGCAAGCACTGTCGCGCCCTCGCCGAGTGCAGCCTCCACGATTGAGCGGCCGACACCCCGGCTGCCTCCGACGACGACGACATTTTGACCTAGTAACGATCGCATGGATCACCTCGCTTTCCGGTCACTGGACCATCCAGCGCCTATTGATCAGGACAGCGCAGGGGAGTGGAAATCATCGGTGCGGGATAAAATATCTTCGCGACTGTCGGCAGCGCCCGCGCAAAAAACCTTGACCGGGCGAAAATCGGCAGGCGACACGGCGACGGCGCGGCGCACATTTGCGCCCGGGCCTACTCGCTCTCCCCTTCCAGCGCCGGCACCGCCACGCCCGCAAGCTCCGCCGCCAGCAGCCGCGCAGCACCGGCGCGTGCAATCCGCAGCATCAGCGCCTTGCGCGTTGCCGCCGCCATGCGGTGCTCCCGCGCATCGCGCAGGATCTCGGCGCCGTAGCCGTCGGAGAGGATGAAGCCGCATTCCTCGGGGAAGATTTCGGATGGCACGCCGGGATGGGTGGCGAAGAAGAAGCGGTCGGAATGCAGCCGGTAGTCAGGCCATTTGCGGTCGACGCGAAAATCCTCGATCGACGATTTGATCTCGATGATCCAGATGTCGCCTTGCCGTGTCAGCGCCACCAGA
Organism: Mesorhizobium sp. WSM4306; assembly: GCF_007003975.1. Taxonomy (GTDB): domain Bacteria; phylum Pseudomonadota; class Alphaproteobacteria; order Rhizobiales; family Rhizobiaceae; genus Mesorhizobium. The sequence goes on along the minus strand of NZ_VFTC01000011.1, from coordinate 27,403 downwards.
TCGGCGCGCCGGCCGGTGGCCAGCGACAGTTCAGGCAGAACATGCATGCCCATCTGCATCAACAGCCGCTGCACGCCACGCCGCACCAGCATGGCGCGTTCCGACTGGCGGCCATCGATCAGGGGATTGAGGGGAATCGGGGAAATAATCGGCATGGCGGCACCATGCCAGATTTTGTTCACGGTTTGAACCTGTTTTTGGAAGGCGATTGTATGGTTGACAAACCCAAGGTGAATAGGATTCCTCGACAGCCTGGCTGCAATTTGACTCGCAAATTTGTAGGCAAGGAGTACGCTTTCTCCCAGTGATGCGCGGGGGGCCGTGGTGATAGCTGTCGTCTCGGAACTGTGGCCTTATCCAGACCGGCGTGACGACTATATCGCGTTGGCAAAGGAGATACGCCCGCTACTTGAAGCTATTGACGGCTTCATATCGGCAGAGCGATTCGAGAGTTGCAGTGAGCCAGGAAAGTACCTGTCATTCTCACTTTGGCGCGACGAAGCCGCGCTGGCTCGCTGGCGCAATCTTGAAGAACATCGCGTGATTATGGCTAAGGGCCGTGGCGGTATACTCCGCGACTATCACATACGGGCGACCAGCGTCCTCTGGGATTATAGTTTAGAAAACCGAACAGAAGCACCTGCGGACTCTCGCACATTGTATGGCTAACGGGTTCGTGGCCTAATCCTTGGCCTCATTCCGCTTCCGCCGCACCAGTTCCTTTATCCGTCAAGCCGACTCTAGGGGCTACCAAGCCGTAGGGCAAAAGCCGGCGCAGTTCCCCAACGCCAAACTGCACCGGCCAAGCGAGCCAAGAAGCGCCGCTCTGAATTCAACTTACCGCACATGAGCAATCTCTCAAGCAAGACTGAGTGCCCAAGGTCGATGGGCACAAAGGTGCAAGGCACGCCCTGAGGGAATAGCCGGTACGGCCCGGGGCTATCGTTGGGGGTGCAGGCCGCACCGGCCACTGCGGGTTATGATTGGATCGTCCCTCCCGCACTGCCTAAGGTATTTCATATTAGCAATTGCGCAACTAAGCGTTTTGGAGCTACCCAGCCGTGGGGGAATGGCTACGGCTCTTGGGAGCGCTGGCGTCGAGCTGGTTCTTTTATCTGTTCGCTGGTGAGCTTCGGCGCCTTGGCTATCTTATTCACCGCGCCCTCAAACGCGGCGTCTGACTGATCGGTTTTCAGTTCGCGCGCCGCGCCTCGCATATCGCCAGTAAGGCAATTCGAGATGAATCGGCTTTCCGAAATGCGTCCGCTTCTTGGAGGGCGACTATATACTTCACAGACCCTACTCGATCACCACAGTGACTCAAACAGTGGTGCTCGCTGTGGTAGGCCAGCCAAGAGGGGACCGACGATGCTCCTGTGCAGCGCTTCGTCCTCGACAGGCCGGCAATCATTCGGAGCTTTCCCTATTAGTTAGCTAGGACTAATATGCTGACTTCTCCGGGTTGTGAGGGCCGCGTGCATGTCGGATCGAGATGCTTCAGCTCCCGCTACAATCGTGCCAACCACGATGCCGATCCCCATTTGCCTTGGCGTCGCCCCTGAAGGGCCTTGGGTGGAAGCATTCCAAACCGATGAGGATGTCCGCCAGTATTGGCGAGGTTATGCCCTTGGGGGCGCGGTGTGCGCCGTTTTGCTGATCATCGAGCTTCTGGCAATTCACCTGCTGCTCTGAACTGGCGTGCCTTCCACAAGGCGGGTCGTTGGCGTTAGGCTTGCAGTTCCGGCTTGGGGGAGGGGGACTATGTTTTCGCGAGGAGTCGTAGTTGATCTAGTCGTCACGGCTGCAGCGGGCATCGCTACTATCGTGTGCGTGCTCTTGTCTCAAAGGTACAAGTTCACGCCATCATTTCTTGTCCGCTTGTTTTTCTTGATTATGTTTGCGACGATCTTGCTGGAAATGCAGGTGGCAGTCGCTCTCGGGGTTTATGTTCCAACCCGTTAGTTTGCCGGTCCTGTCCCGTTTCCAGCGATGATTGCACATTGGTACGGGCTGGTTGATCAGAACGTTGATCCCAGCATCAGCGCCTCATTGGTTGGCCAACCAGGGGCGACTGCTTGATCCGAGCGCCTTCCGCGATCGCACCATATTTGATCTGGACGCAGTCTGGTACTGATCCGCAGCGGCCCTATGTCGTGTCAAACAACTTCCGTTCTTATCTATAAGACGGCAGGACTAAAGTCTTGCGCCGTGAACGCAAAGGTCTGATGTAACCGCTTTGGTTCCGTTATTGTCCATTGGACGTTCCGTATTTTAGCCAAACGAGATATTAGACCTTTAGCGAAGTTTTCGTCCGCGTCCGACGTCCAGTCTATTCCGGCGCCAGCCTTTCAAGCCGAGGCCGCCCTGTCTCCGGTCAGCGCCGATCCCGCAATGTCATCCAAAATCGGGCAGTCCGGCCGGTCATCGCCATGGCAGGCGTGGATCAGCTTCTGCAAGGTCGTGCGCATCGACTGCAGCTCGCGCACCTTCTCCTCGATGGCGCTGACATGGGCGGCGGCGATCTCGCGCACGTCGTGGCTGGCGCGGCTGCGGTCGCGGTAGAGGGCCATCAACTGGCGGCAATCCTCGATTGAAAAGCCCAGGTTGCGGGCGCGGCGCAGGAAGGCCAGCCGGTGGATGTCGTCGCTGGAATAATCGCGATAGCCATTGCCGGCGCGCGCCGGCGCGATCAGGCCGATCTCTTCATAGTAGCGGATGGTCTTGGCCGGCAGGCCGGACCGTGCTGCGGCATCGCCAACATTCATAGTGCTTCCTCGATGTGGTTCCCTGAATCTGGGCTATCCGATGGGACCGCCCATTGTTTTTCCTTCACAATCCCGTGACCCCTGTTGCCGAAATGCCATAGTTGACGGCTTACCGGCACGTAAGCTCTTGCATATAGGCATCGCACCCTTGGCAAGCAAAGCAAATGCCAGCATGAATGATTTCAGGAAAAGCGGCCGCGACGTGCCGCTCGATTCTGGGCGGGGCATCGGACCATTTCATGCGCATGAAGTCATTTGCAATCGTTGCTGCACTTGCGTTGTCGACCGCGATCTCGGGTTGCAGCACGATCGGCTCGCAGCTCTTCACCAACAACTACGGCGCGGTGAACGATGCAGGCTATCAGCTGCCGCGCATCCCGATCGAGAAGGTGCCGCTGAAGTACCACCGGCAGGAGGTGAACTACGACACCTCGGAAAAGCCGGGCACCATTGTCGTCGATACGCAGAACAAGTTTCTCTACTTCGTCGAAGGCGACGGCCGGGCGATCCGCTACGGCATCGGCGTCGGCCGCGAAGGTTTTGAATGGCACGGCACCGCCCACATCGCGCTGAAGCGCGAATGGCCGACCTGGACCCCGCCGCGGCAGATGATCCAGCGCCAGCCGGAACTGGCCAAGTTTGCCGGCGGCATGGAGCCGGGCCTGAAGAACCCGCTCGGCGCGCGCGCCATGTACCTGTTCAACAAGGGCGGCGACATGGGCTACCGCCTGCATGGCAGCCCGGAGTGGAATTCGATCGGCAAGGCGATGTCGTCGGGCTGCATCCGGCTGATGAACCAGGACATCATCGACCTCTACGACCGCACGTCGGTCGGCGCCAAGGTCATTGTGATGTGAGACATGATCCCGAACCGGAGGTCCGCGTAAGCGAAAAGTGGATACCGGTTTTCGGGAAAGATCATGGTCAACTAGAAGTTTTATGACGCGGACCGTCTAGGCAACAACGGACGTCCCAAACAGAAAACCGGGCAATTTGGCCCGGTTTTTTGTTTTTGGTCCGATGGGAAAAGTCTTTAAGAGACCTGCTCGACCTGCTGCACTTCCGGCACGAAGTGCCGGAGCAGGTTCTGGATGCCGTGCTTCAGCGTCGCGGTCGAAGACGGGCAACCGGCGCAGGCGCCCTTCATGTGCAGGAACACGGTGCCGTTCTCGAAGCCGCGGAAGGTGATGTCGCCGCCATCCTGGGCAACCGCCGGGCGCACCCTGGTATCGAGCAGTTCCTTGATGGTAATGACCAGTTCCTCGTCGGCCTTGTCGTAGAATTCGCCGGTCTGGCTGGTCTCGGCGGCGGGGCCGGCATTGACCATAACAGGCGCGCCCGACATGAAATGCTCCATGATGGCGCCGAGGATGGCCGGCTTCAGATGCTGCCAGTCGGGGCCGTCCTTGGTCACGGTGACGAAGTCATAGCCGAAGAACACGCCGGTGACGCCGGGGATCTCGAACAGCCGGCCGGCCAGCGGCGAGGCGCTCGCCGCACTGTCGGCGTCGCGGAAATCGGCGGTGCCTTCAACAAGCACTTCCTTGCCGGGCAGGAATTTCAGCGTTGCCGGGTTCGGCGTCGATTCGGTCTGGATGAACATGGCCGTCTCCGTGCCCCAGTCGGGCAACTAGTTTGGAATAGTTCTAAATAGGCTCAATCGGCTGGACATTCAAGCGAAACGCACCGCTCAAATGGCTGGCTGGCGGAATGTTTTTTCGAGCCTGGCGCCGACTGAGATGTGTTGAGATTCAGCTCAGGTCGAGTCGAAAATGGTGGATTTCGAGAACCGGAGCGGAGCGTACTTGAAGTACGTGAGCACCGGAAGCGCAGAAAGCCACCATTTGCAGGCCGGCATCACCCGAATATCAATACACCTTCAAGCGAGGCTGTCGATCTCCTCATCCGACAAATTCTGCGGCACTACTGTGACCGGAATGGGGAAGGCCGCGCCCTTGCCGGCGACAGCGCCGACCAGCGGTCCGGGCCCTTCCTTGCCGGCGCCTGCCGCCAGCACCAGGATAGCGATATCCTGGTCTTCCTCGATCAGTTTGTGGATCTCTTCGGTCGGCTTGCCTTCGCGCACCACCATTTCGGGCTCGATACCGAGCTTCTGGCGCACCTTGTTGGCATAGCCGTCGAGCGCTGCGCGCGCCGTGGCGTTGGCTTCCTCGCGCATGATCTTCTCGACGCCCAGCCAGTGCTGAAAATCGTCCGGTGTGATGATGTAGAGCAGCACCAGCGTACCACTGGTACTCTGCGCCCGCTTCGAAGCGTAGGCGACGGCGCGCTCGCACTCCGGCGTGTCGTCGATGATCGTCAGGAATTTCCTGCGATGGCCGGCTTCGCGACTGAGGCGTTTGGAGACCATGTCTATCTACTCGATGCTATTTCGGCCGCAATCTGCCACCACGGCAGACCGGCGGCAAGCCACCGGCCTTGTGTCAGTGTGGTGCAGTGCACTGTGACGGCTAGAGCATGATGCCGAAAAGTGTGAAGCGGTTTTCGGACGACATCCGGCTCGAGGCTCAGCCCTGCAGCAGTCCGATAATGTCGCGCACGGTCTTCATCGTGGTCTCGGCCAGCACGCCGGCGCGTTCGCCGCCGTCCCTCAGCACCGCATCGACATAGGCGCGGTCGCCCTCGATGCGGCGCATCTCGCCGGCGATCGGCGCCAGTTTTTCCACGGCAAGGTCAGCCAGTGCCGGCTTGAACACCGAAAACTGCTGGCCGCCGAATTCCTTCAGCACGTCGGCCTTCGACATTTCGGCCAGCCCGGCATAGATGCCGACCAGGTTTTCCGCTTCGGGTCGGCTTTCCAGTCCGTCGACCTCGCTCGGCAAGGCCTCCGGGTCGGTCTTGGCCTTGCGGATCTTCTTCGAGATGGTGTCGGCATCGTCGGTCAGGTTGATGCGCGACAGGTCGGACGGGTCCGACTTCGACATTTTCTTGGAGCCGTCGCGCAGGCTCATGATGCGCGCCGCCGGGCCGCCGATGACCGGTTCGGTGATCGGGAAAAAGCCGTTCACGGTCTCTTCGCCGACCTGCATCTCGACGCCGACGCCAAGGCTGGCGATGCGGCTCGAAAAGTCGTTGTTGAATTTTTGCGCGATGTCGCGGGTCAGCTCCAGATGCTGCTTCTGGTCCTCGCCCACCGGCACATGGGTGGCGCGATAGAGCAGGATGTCGGCCGCCATCAGCGAGGGATAGGCGAGCAGACCCAGCGAGGCATTCTCGCGGTCCTTGCCGGCCTTGTCCTTGAACTGCGTCATCTTGTTCATCCAGCCGATGCGCGCCACGCAGTTGAAGATCCAGGCAAGCTCGGCATGCTGCATCACCCGCGACTGGTTGAAGACGATGTGTTTCCTCGGGTCGATGCCGGAGGCGAGGAACGCGGCGGTGATCGAGCGGGTCTGGTCGGCGAGATCGTCATGGACGAGCTGTGCGGTCAGCGAATGCAGGTCGACGACGCAATAGATACAGTCGGATGTATCCTGCAGGGCGACGAATTTCTTGATGGCGCCGAGATAGTTGCCGAGATGCAGATTGCCGGTCGGCTGGACGCCGGAAAAGACGAGCTGTTTGAAGGCGGTCATGATGTCCTCATGGCTTGTGGAGGGCCGTTTCGCACGCGGCGAAAGTCTTGCGACGGCGCGCTTATGGACGAAGACGCAACTGCGATCAAGACGGCGCCATTGCCGGAACGAAGCTCTATTCGTCCAGATCGGCCTTTGGCGTCGGCGGTGCCGCCTTGCCCGATCCGCGTTTCACGTTGCGGCGGATCATGCCGAAATCGGCGCCGCCGGTGGCGAAAGCGGTGACGAAATAGAGCAGAGCCCCGCCGGCGACCAGCGCTAGCAGCGTCGTCGCCTTGATCACCAATGGCGAGCCGGGGCCGAGCCTGACGGCCAGCCAATGCTCGGCGAAATAGAGCACCACCGCCATGACCGCCGCCGACAGCACCAGGCGCGGGATGCGCTTCAGCAGTGGCACGTCGCGGCCCCAATGGCCGCGCCGAATCAAGACGGCAAGCAGCATCATCGCATTGACCCAACCTGCCACAGCCGATGCCACGGCAATGCCGGGCGCACCCATCCTCGGAAACAGCGTCAGCGCGGTCGCGACGTTCACGCCCACCGAAATGGCGGCGAAGATCATCGGCGTGCGCGTATCCTCGCGGGCGAAATAGCCGGGGGTGAAGGCCTTGATCAGCACGAAGGCCGGCAGGCCGAGGCCGAAGATCGCCAGGATCGCCGCCACCGTCGGTGTCGAGCCGTTGGCGGCAAAGGCACCGCGCTCATAGACCAGCCGCACGATCGGCTCGGACATCACCCACAGTGCCGCCGCTGCCGGCAAGGTCATGAACAGCGTAAACTCGACCGAGCGGTTCTGCAGATTGGCGGCCTCGACCAGATTGCCTGATTTCAGCGCCCGCGACAGTTCCGGCAACAGCACAATCGCCACCGCGACGCCGACGACGCCGAGCGGCAGCTGGTAGATGCGGTCGGCATAGGCGAGCGAGGACACTGCACTGTCCTGCGCCGACGCGATCGCCGTGCCGATCAGCTGGTTAATCTGGGTGATGCCACCGGTGATCGCCGCCGGCAGTGCCAGGATCAGCAGACGCTTGACGTTGGGCGTCAGCTTGGGCCGGCGAAAACCGAGCACGATGCCGGCATTGCGCACCGCCACCCAGACGATGGCGAGTTGCACGATGCCCGCCGCGAGCACGCCCCAGGACAGGCTGAAGCCGACGTCATGCGCATCCATGCCGTGGTACCAGGCGTAGCCGAGCACACTGATCAGGATGATGTTGAGGAAGGCGGGTGCGACGGCAGCCGCGAAATAGCGACGCAGCGAGTTCAGCATGCCGGCCATCATGGCCGCCAGCGACATGCAGATGAGATACGGGAACATGATCGTCGCGAGCAGGACGGTTGTCTCGAATTTGCCCGGCGTGTCGGCAAAGCCCGGCGCCACCAGATAGCGCACGATCAGCGGCATCGCCAGTTCCATGACGATGGTCAGCGCCAGCAGCGCCGTGAACAAGACGCCGAACACTTCCTCGGAAAAGCGCTTGGCGCCGTCGGTGCCGTGGGTCTCGATCTCCTTGGCAAACAGCGGGACGAAGGCGGCGTTGAAAGCGCCTTCGGCAAACAGCCGGCGGAACGTGTTGGGAAACTGGAAGGCGGCGTTGAAGGCGTCCGCCACCGGCCCGGTGCCGAGTGCGGCCGCCATCAGCATCTCGCGGCCAAAGCCGAGCGCGCGGCTCATCAGCGTGCCGGACGCAACCGTGGCGAATTTCTTGACGAGGCTCATGCGCGGGGAGATTGCCTAGGTGATTGGGACAAACCAGCTGATTGGGACAAAGTGATGGTCACTCGGCCGCCGCCTTGGCCTTGCCGCCGCGTTCCGGGGCGACGCCCTCGAGTGCGGCGATCAGCCTGGTGTGGATGGCGGCGCTGCGCGCCGGGCTGTCGATCTTCTGTCCTGTCAGGTCGGTGACATAGAAGGTGTCGATGACCTTCTCGCCGAAGGTGGTGATGTGGGCCGAGGCGATGTCGAGCGAGAGGTCGGACAACGCACTGGTGATCTCCGACAACAGGCCCGGCCGGTCCAGCCCCTCGACCTCGATCACCGAAAAACGGTTCGACAGCGTGTTGCGGATTTCGGCGCGTGGCGGGATTTTGAACACCTTGGCGCCGCGCCGCGGCTTGGTGCGCTTCTCGATCATCTCCGGCAGCCAGCTCTTGCCCGACAGCACGTCCTCGATCAGCCGGCCGACGCGCTCGGCGCGCCGCCGCTCGTCCTCGTCGCGGTCGAATTCCCTCGAGATCAGGATGATGTCCAGCGCGCGGCCGTCGGAGGTGGTGAAGATCTGTGCGTCGACGATGTTGCCGCCAGCGCCCGCACAGGCTCCGGCAATGACAGAGAGCAGGCGCGGATGGTCCTGCGCCAGCACGGTGATTTCGGTCACCGCCTCGAACTGGTGGGTCCTGACCACGGTTGCCAGCTTCTTGCCCGCCGCGTCGGCTTCGCGGATGAATTCGGCATGGCGCAGCTGATCGGCAAGATCGACGGTCAAGAGGTAATTCTCATAGTGCAGGCCGACATAGCGCTTGCGCGCCTTGTCCGGCCAGTCGGCCAGCGCCTCGGCCAGCCGTTCGCGAGATGCCGCCGTGCGCTTGGCGCGCGACACTTCCGAAAAACCGCCGGTCAGCAGCAGTTCGGTCTCGTAGTAGAGCGTGCGCAGGAGCTGGCCTTTCCAGCCGTTCCACACGCCCGGCCCGACACCCCTGATGTCGCAGACGGTGAGGATCAAAAGCAGCTTTAACCGTTCGACCGACTGCACGATCGCGGCGAAATCCTCGATCGTCTTGCGGTCGTTGAGGTCGCGCGTCTGCGCCGTCATCGACATCACGAGATGGTTCTCGACCAGCCAGGCGACGGTCTCTGTGTCGGCCGCCGACAGGCCCATATGCGGGCAGATGCGCCGCGCTATCCTTGCGCCGGCCTCGGAGTGATCCTCCGGCCGGCCCTTGGCGATGTCATGCAACAGCACGGCGACATAGAGTGCCTCGCGGCTTTTCTTCAGCCCCGGCATCAGCGTGTGCGACAGCGGATGCACCTTCTCGCCATCACCGCGCTCGATCTCGGCCAGCACGCCGATGCAGCGGATCAGGTGCTCGTCCACCGTATAGTGGTGGTACATCGAGAACTGCATCATGGCGACGATCTTGCCGAAATCGGGGATCAGCTTGCCGAGCAGGCCGGCCTCGTTCATGCGCCGCAGATTGAGCTCGGCGTTGCGGTCCGAGGTCAGGATGTCGAGGAACAGCCGGTTGGCCTCCTCGTCGCGCCGCAGCGACTTGTTGACCAGACCGAGCGAACGGGTGAGCAGCTTCAGCGCATCGGGGTGGAATTCCAGTCCGTGCTTGTCCGCGAACCAGAACAACCTGAGCAGATTGACCGGGTCGCGCTCGAACACTGTGTCGTCGGCGACGTTGATGCGGTGGTTGTCGACGATGAAATCGGACGTGCCGGCCAGCTTGCGCTTGCGGCGCTGGAAGGTGAGGAAGATGCGGTTGAAGCCCGGCACGTGCTTGGCTTGCTCTTCCTCAAGCGCGGCGCAGAAGATGCGGGTCAGATCGCCGACATCCTTGGCGACGAGAAAATAGTGCTTCATGAAGCGCTCGACCGCCGACAGGCCGGGATGGGTGGTGTAACCGAGACGCTCGGCGATTTCGCGCTGGATGTCGAAATGCAGCCGCTCCTCGGGCTTGCCGGTGAGGAAATGCATGTGGCAGCGCACCGCCCACAGAAAGTCCTCGGCCTTGAGGAACTCCCTGTATTCGGCCTCGGTGAAAACGGCCTTGTCGACCAACTCCTCGCCGGTGCGCACGCGATAGAAGTATTTCGCGATCCAGAACAGCGTCTGCAGATCGCGCAGGCCGCCCTTGCCGTCCTTGACGTTGGGCTCGACCAGATAGCGGCTTTCGCCGGCCTTGGCATGGCGCTCGTCGCGTTCGGCGAGCTTGGCCTGCACATATTCCGGCCCGGTGGTGCGGACCACTTCATGGTCGAAGCGGGTCAGCAATTCGTCAAAGAGCTTTTGCTCTCCCCACAGGAACCGGGCCTCCAGGATCGAGGTGCGGATGGTGATGTCGCTACGCGACAGCCTCAGGCACTCGTCGATGTTGCGCGTTGCGTGGCCGACCTTCAGTCCGAGGTCCCACAGCATATAGAGCATGTATTCGACGATCTGTTCGCCCCACGGCGTCTGCTTGTAGGGCAGCAGGAACAAGAGGTCGATGTCGGAACCCGGCGCCAGCGTGCCGCGGCCATAGCCGCCGACGGCGACGACGGCCATGCGTTCGGCAGTCGACGGGTTTTTCACCCGGTAGACGTGGGTCGCGGCGAACTCGTAGAGGGCACGGATGATCTCGTCCATGAGATGCGACAGCCGGGCAGCACAGGCCGCGCCGCTGCCATCGTCCATCAGCATGCGCTCGGCGATCTTGCGGCCCTCGGTCAGGCGTCCCTTCAACAGCTTGAGCGCGCCGACGCGCGCGCCGGACTCGGCGCCGTTGCCGGCCGAGGTCAGCGCCGTCATCTCGCGGCGCAGCGCCTCGCTATCGATCAGCTCATCGAGCTTGAGGGAGATTTTTGCCATAAGTTACCGTTTGGCCTCGCCTTTCGGCGGCGTCTATAGCGCGTTTTCACGATGCTGGGTATGGGGCGGACGGACGCGTCGGCCGCGATACTCGAACGGGATGATTTTCTCCCGCCGTAACCGGAAGAGATCGGTGATCTGCCTCGCTAGCCGCCTTATCTCGATCCCTACCTTGGCCGCAATCGGCTTGTGGCGTTTCTTGCCCATCCCGCTTGCGGCCCATTCCTCTTGGCGCTCCTGCTTGAGCAGGCTCGGCAATTGCACCGATCCGCCGCCAAGGAACTGAGCCTGCAGGCACAAAGCCGGCACAAGCTGATAAATGACGTCGCGGGACGAGGTCGCAAAACGCGGATTGAAGACGAGATGATCGACGGGGATAGCGATCTCATTCGTCGCCTCGATGAGGTCTCGTGCAGCCTGTCTCGACACGATGTACCCGGCCGTGCCGATGTGGACGGCGTGCAGCCTGCTCGCAGAAAAACCGTGGCCACAGGCAACCCCCTTGCGTGAAATCACGGTTCGATTGAAGAACGTTTCCAGCTTGACGATGTCGGCATCGGCGGGAATCCAGCCGGCACCGGCAAGCAATGGGCCAGCCTTGTCGGCGAAGACGATGTCGTCCTCGAAGATGGCGCCATAGGCGTCATCGCCTGCCGCGATCATCGACCAGCACTGTCGGTGGCTTAGCAGGCAAGCAATCTCGCCGTCGGCCATACGCAAATGCTTCTTGCGCTGCGGCATTTCGGCCAGATCCGGCCGGTCGCGCGCGTCGACGGCGGTGACCCGTTCAAAGGCAACGCCAATGCGGGCGAACTCGGCCGAGACATGGGCGAGGCGGTCGCGGGACCGATCGAGATTGATAACCAGGCATTTCATGTGGGTGGGTTCGATGCAGCGGATGCAGGTGGTCGCGTCCATAACATAGGAAAGAAATTGCGTAAGCGATTTTTCCCTCGATGCCGCGCGCTGGCGGCCATGATCGAAAAGTGAAAATCGCCCCTTGACCTTCCAGTCACTGGAAGCACTACCTCCGCACCCAGACAGACATGAAGGCATTTATTCGATGGCGCATTCCGAGCATCACCACCACGCGCACACGGCCGATGGCGGATGCTGTGCGGCAAAGGCGGCTGCGCCGACCGCCGAGGCGGCGGTGCGCGATCCCGTCTGCGGCATGAGCGTCGATCCGGCAGCGGGCAAGCCGTCGGTCGAGCATGGCGGTCGCCTCTTTCACTTCTGCAGCGAGAACTGCCGCACGAAATTCGTCGCTGAGCCTGAAAAATACCTGACCGCCACGGACCCGGTCTGCGGCATGAGCGTGGATCGTGCCACAGCCAGGCATTTCTTCCGCCACGAAGGCCAGGGTTTCTATTTCTGCTCGGCCGGATGCCAGGCAAAGTTTGAGGCCGAGCCGCAAAAATATCTCGGCGACAGGCCGGCACTGCTGCCAATGCCGAAAGGCACGCAATACACCTGTCCGATGCATCCCGAGATCATTCGCGACAAGCCCGGCTCCTGCCCGATCTGCGGCATGGCGCTGGAGCCGATGGGCGTTCCCACCGGCGATGAGGGCCCGAATCCCGAACTGGTCGACTTCACCAGGCGGTTCTGGGTCAGTACGGTGCTGTCTGTGCCGCTGCTGATCGTCGCCATGGCGCCGATGCTCGGGCTGACCTTCCAGGCCTTTGTCGACGATCGCACGATGGTTTGGTTGGAACTGGCGCTGGCGAGCCCCGTCGTGCTGTGGGCGGCATTCCCGTTCTTCCATCGCGGATGGGATTCACTGGTCAACCGCAGCCCCAACATGTGGACGCTGATTTCGCTGGGCGTCGGTGCCGCCTATCTCTACAGCGTCGTGGCCACACTGTTTCCGGACATCTTTCCGCATCAGTTCCGCGGTCATGGCGGCACCGTGCCGGTCTATTTCGAGGCCGCCGCCGTCATTGTCGCGCTGGTGTTTCTCGGTCAGGTGCTGGAGCTGCGGGCGCGTGAAAAGACCGGCTCGGCGATCCGCGCGCTGCTCGACCTGGCGCCGAAGACGGCCAGACTGATCGGGGCGGACGGGTCCGAGACCGACGTGTCGCTCGACACGGTCAAGACCGGCGACCGGCTGCGCATCCGTCCGGGCGATGCCGTGCCGGTCGACGGCATAGTGCTTGAAGGCCGGTCCTCGATCGACGAATCGATGATCTCGGGCGAGCCGCTGCCGGTCGAAAAGACCGAGGGCGATGCCTTGACCGGCGGTACGCTGAACAAGAACGGCTCGCTGATCATGCGCGCCGAAAGGGTCGGCGCAGAGACGACGCTGGCGCGCATCGTCGAACTGGTTGCCAAGGCGCAGCGCTCGCGCGCGCCGATCCAGGGGTTGGCCGATCGCGTCTCCTTCTACTTCGTGCCCGCTGTCGTGCTGGTCGCGCTTGCTGCCCTTGCCGCATGGGCGGTCTTCGGCCCCGAGCCTAGCCTGATCTACGCCATCGTCTCGGCCGTATCGGTGCTGATCATCGCCTGTCCCTGTGCACTCGGCCTGGCGACGCCGATGTCGATCATGACCGCCACGGGGCGCGGGGCGCACGCCGGCGTGCTGATCAAGGAGGCGGCGGCGCTCGAGCGCTTTGCCTCGGTCGACACGTTGATCGTCGACAAGACAGGCACTTTGACCGAAGGCAAGCCTCGCTTGACCGATGTCGTCGCGGTCGAAGGCTTGTCGGAGAATGAATTGCTGACGTTCGCCGCCGGCCTGGAAAAAGGTTCGGAGCATCCGCTGGCCGAGGCTGTTGTCGGGGGCGCCGGCGAACGCGGCCTGACGCTCAGTGAGGCCACGGGCTTCGAAGCCGTCACCGGCAAGGGCGTCTCCGGCACGGTGTCAACCCGCAAGGTCGCGCTCGGCAATGCCGCCATGATGGCCGATTTTGGTATCGATATCGCGTCCCTGTCGGCCAGGGCCGAGGCGCTGCAGGCCGAAGGCAAGACCGCCATGTTCGTTGCCGTCGACAAAAAACTGGCCGGCATCGTCGCTGTCGCCGATCCGGTCAAGGCAACGACGGCCGAGGCGATCCGGGCACTGCACGACAGGGGACTGAAGATCATCATGGCGACCGGCGACAATGAGCGCACGGCGCGCGCCATCGCCAAAAGCCTCGGCATCGACGAGGTGCGCGCCGGCCTGCTGCCGGAGCAGAAGGCGGCATTGGTCGAGGAACTGCGTGCCAAGGGCACCGGCGTCGCCATGGCCGGCGACGGAGTCAACGACGCACCCGCACTTGCCGCCGCCGATGTCGGCATCGCCATGGGCACCGGTGCCGACGTCGCGGTCGAGAGCGCCGGGATCACGCTGGTCAAGGGCGATCTCAACGGCATCGTCAGGGCGAGAACGCTGGCCCAGGCGACGATCCGCAACATCCGCCAGAACCTGTTTTTCGCCTTCCTCTACAATGTGCTTGGCGTGCCGGTTGCCGCCGGCGTGCTCTATCCGCTGACCGGCATGCTGTTGTCGCCGATGCTGGCGGCGGCGGCGATGAGCCTGTCTTCGGTTTCCGTGATCGCCAACGCGTTGCGGCTGCGGACGTTGAAACTCTGAGCAAAGCCCCCAAATACGAAATCCAATCAACAGGAGATCATGGATGACCTTGGCTAAAAAGATCGTGCTTTTGCTGATGGCGGCGGGAATGCTGCTTGCCGTTTTCCTCGAAAGCGTTCCGGCTCAGTCCGAGGAAATGAAACACGACATGGCCGGCATGGGCGCGCAGGGTGCTTCGACCGAAGGCTACAAGGCGGCGATGGACAAGATGCACGCCGACATGATGGCCTCGCAATATACCGGCAATGCCGATGTCGATTTCGTGCGCGGCATGATCCCGCATCATCAGGGCGCGATCGACATGGCCACAGTGGAACTTGCCAATGGCAAGGATCCTGAAATCCGCAAGCTCGCCGAAGGCGTCATCGCCGCGCAGGAAGCCGAGATCAAGCAGATGCAGGACTGGCTCGCCGCGCATCCCGCAAAGTAGGGCGGCGGCCGCCGCGAAGGAGAATCCAGGAAACCTTTATGGATTTCTCCCTGTGTTTGTGATGCCATCCCCATGGACCGCACCACACCGGGAGCCCCCATGCCATCGACGATAAGAACCACCACGCTGCCTTCTGGCGAATCCGTCCAGGTGCTTGGACAGGGCACATGGAAGATGGGCGAGGACAGCCGCCGCCGTGCCGGCGAGGTCAATGCCTTGAAGCTCGGGCTGGACCTCGGCATGACGCTGATCGATACCGCCGAAATGTATGCCAGCGGCGGCGCCGAGGAAGTGGTGGCGGAAGCCATTGCCGGGCGCCGCGACGAACTCTTCCTCGTCTCCAAGGTACTGCCGTCCAATGCCTCGCGCACCGGCGTGCCGGCGGCTTGCGAGAAAAGCCTGAAGCGGCTGCGCACCGACCGCATAGACCTCTATCTCCTGCACTGGCCGGGCAGCGTGCCGCTGGCGGAGACGGTCGACGCTTTCGAGGCCCTGAAGAAGGCCGGCAAGATCCGCCACTGGGGCGTCAGCAATTTCGACACCGACGAGATGGAGGAACTGACCGGGCTGCGCTCGGGCGGCAATGTCCAGACCAATCAGGTGCTCTACAATCTGTCGCGGCGCGGCCCCGAATTCGACCTTGCACACTGGAGCCGGCAGCGCGGCGTTCCGATCATGGCCTATTCGCCGGTCGAGCAGGGCGCGCTGGCGCGCAATGCCAGGCTGGAGGCCATCGCCGCCCGCCACAACGCCACGGCAGCCCAGATCGCGCTGGCCTGGGTGATGGCACAGCCCGGCGTTATCGCCATCCCGAAGGCCAGCAGCCAGGAGCACGTCCGCCAGAACGTCGCTGCTCTCGACATCAAACTGACGGCTGAGGATTTCGCCGAGCTCGACCGCGCCTTCCCGCCGCCGACCCGCAAGCGCGGGCTGGAGATGATCTAGACTAATTCGCCGAGAGCGCCGCTCGCGCCCGTTGCAATGCACGCGAAAACACCGCCGTATCGTCGAAGGCGCGCGCCAGGGTCAGAGCGCCCTGGATGGCGCCGACCGTCTCTTCGGCGAGTTCATCTGCCTTGGCCGGGCTGTGGCCGGCGCGGGTCAGCGCTTCCGAGAGATGCGTCACCCAGCGGGTGAAATAGCTTTTGATCGCCTTGGCAAAAAGGTCGCGCGACTCGTCCAGCGCGAAGGCGCCGATCAGGCACACCCGGCGGCCGGAGCGGAAATAGCGGTCGGTCGCTTCGAACATCCGCTCGATGCCCACGCGGGGCTCGGAGGCGTCCTGCAACGGCACGAAGACATTCTCCTCGAACCAGCCGTCGATATGGGCAATGACGGCCCCTGCCATCTCTTCCTTGCCGCTGGGGAAGAAGTGGTAAAGGCTTCCCTTGCCCAGCCCCGTCGCCGCGCCGATCAGCGCGATGCTCGCGCCCTCATAGCCGTGTTCGCGAAAGACCTCAGCCACCATCGCCAGCAGCTGGTCGCGGTCGGGTGCGATGCGCCGCATTAGCGACTTTACAGCCCGAGTTCGGTCAGGCTCGGATGGTCGTCCGGCCGGCGGCCGAGCGGCCAATGATACTTGCGCTCGGCTTCAGTGATCGGCAGGTCGTTAATGCTGGCGACGCGCCGGCGCATCAGCCCGGCGGCGTCGAACTCCCAGTTCTCATTGCCGTAGGAGCGGAACCAGTGGCCGCTGTCGTCGCGCCATTCATAGGCAAAGCGCACGGCGATCCGGTTCTCATTCCAGGTCCAGACCTCCTTGACCAGGCGGTAGTCGAGTTCACGCGCCCATTTGCGCGTGAGGAAGCCGACGATCTCACTCCTGCCTGAGACGAATTCGGCACGGTTGCGCCAAGTGCTGCCCTCGGTATAGGCGAGCGAAACCCGCTCGGGGTCGCGGCTGTTCCAGGCGTCCTCGGCCAGGCGCGCTTTTTGCGCTGCCGTTTCGGCCGTGAATGGCGGCAAGGGCGGGCGGCTCATGAAAATCTCCTCGGCTCCGATCTTCGATGATCGATATTGTACCGATCGGTACAATGAGTCAACACAGCTGTGTCCGTTGCGACGGCTTCAGTTGGCTGGACTTATCGAATCTCGGCTTTCAGGTTTTCAAAGGCATCCTGGACATATCCTGCCAGCGGATGCCTGGCGTTTTGCTGCTGAAATGTTTCGACGGCCAGGCGAAACGCCGCGACTGCTACCAAGGAGACCAGTCGCAGACTGTTGCGTGCCTTGTCCGGCCGCAACTCGCATAAGCCATCGAAAATGGCTTGCTCGAACTGCAGGTAGCCCGTGTGCCTGCGCGAGCGCAGCGTCTTGCTTTCCCGCATGACCTTGGCCGTCGCCATCATTTCTGCACCCTGGAAGCTGCCGACAAGATTGAGCAATGCATCACGGGCGATGTCGATTGCCGTTCCGGTTGGTGGCTCGGCAAGGACCGACGCTTTGACCACGCTGGCGTAGTGGCTCAGAGACGCAAACAGAACCTCGTCCTTGCTCTTGAAGTAGTGGAAGAACGTCCGGCGCGAGATGCCGGCGGCTGCAGCTATCTCGTCAAGCGTGGTCGCGTCGTAGCCACTGGCCAGGAAGGCGTTCAGGCCGGCTTCGGCGATGCGGCGGGATGTTGCTCGCCGCTTTCGCTCGCGCAGGCCTTCTGGTTTTGGCGCGTCGTTCATGGAGCGCTCCTGCCATGACCATTTCTCAAATGCGATATGAAATTTGGTGCAGATTCAAGTCCCGTCATCACGCTGCCATAATGACGCCATCAATTATTGCACTGAGTGCAATAATTGGCGATTCCCAACGCGCCCCGCCGGGCGACCCAGAGGCATCCATGGCAGCTTGCTTGCGCTCCCGTCGCGAGGCTCACATCAGTCGTGGCCGGTTCGATCCGCGCGCGTGTCGCGCGGACCACCACATAATATGGCCGTTTGTGCTGGTCCTGAGCATGCTTGCAGTCGGCTGCGCGTCCGCGCCCCTGGATCAGGTAGGCTCGCTGCAATCCTATGACGAGTTGAAACCGTCGGACGGTTTGTTGGCCCGCTCACTGATGCGGGTGAGCAAGGACGACGTGCTTGCGGCAAAAACCGTTCGGATCATTCCGACGGGCTTTTCGCAGCCCACTGCCGGAAAATCGACATTGACACCGGCGCAGCGCGGCCTGATCACGAATGCCATCGACAGGACCCTTTGCTCCGGCCTGAGCCAGCGCTTTCAAGTGGTCGCCCTGACCGAGCCGGCCGACCTGACAGTCCACGCGATGGTAACGCATGTGACGCCGACGAATGCGCTGGCGGTAGGCGTTTCGAAAGTGGCGTCCACGGCGGTTTCCGTCGCGCTGCCCGAGATGCACATTCCGGTTCCGCGCCTGCCGATCGGATTGGGCAGCCTGTCGCTTGAAGCCGAAGCGATTGATGACAACGGCGAGCAGTCGGCGGCCATGATCTGGGGACGTGGCGCGAACGCCCTGCTGGATTCCGGCCGAGTCGCCCGAGAGGGCGACGCCTACGACCTGGCGGCCAAGTTCGGCCACGATTTCAGCAAACTCCTGATCACCGGGAAAACGCCCTTCGCCAAGGTGCCGTCGCTCCCGACCAGGGCGGAATTGCGCGCCATGTTCGGCGGCGGGCCGAAATATCCGGCCTGCAAGGCATTCGGCAAATCGCCCGGACTGGTCGGCTTCCTCGGTGATCGGATGGGATTGCCGCCGGCCTGGACCGACAAGGGAGCCACGGTGCGCGACGACTGAGGCGGTGACGCAAATGCAGAGGAAGTCCCCGATGCCGCTTTCCCCAATGGCTGTTCAACAGGGCAGAAGGATGCGTTTCCTTTGGCTGGTCGCTCCCGTCCTCCTGGCGCCGGCCCTGCTTGCGGAGAGTGGGTGGCCGCAAGGCAGCACCTTTCGCGAAATGCTGGAATTTGCGGGTACCGTGCTGATCCTCATCTGTATCGGCGGCCGCTGCTGGGCGTCGCTGTATGTTGGCGGACGCAAGAACCGCGAACTCGTCACAAGCGGCCCCTATGCCTATACGCGCAACCCCCTCTATCTCTTCTCGGCCCTTGGACTGGCTGGCGTCGGGCTGACATTCGGGTCGCTGATCCTTTCGGCGTTTCTCTTTGCCTTCACCTGGCTGGTCTTTTCCTATGTCGCGGCGCGCGAAGTGGTCGCGCTGGATGCGATCTTTGGCGAGGCCTATCGGCGCTATCGTCGAAGCGTGCCGGCCTTCTTTCCCCGTCTGCGGCGCGATTACGACGGCGTCTTGGATCCGTCTCCCGTCACGTTCGAATCGGCGGCGCTGAAGCGGACCGCTATCGACAGCTCTTACTTCCTTGTGGCGATACTGGCGGTCGAATTGCTCGGCTGGCTCCAGTCGGCAAGGCTGGTGACCCCGATCTTCCGATTGCTTTGATTACCGGCCCGCCAGCCCCTTCAGCCGGTAGAGCGCCTCCAGCGCCTCGCGCGGCGTCATCTCGTCGGGGTTGATCTCGCCGATTGCAGCGCCCAGCGCGTCGTTTTTCACCGGCTTTGGCGCCTCTCGCTTCACCGCCACCGAAAACAGCGGCAGATCGTCGACCAGCCGGTTGGCCTTGCCGGAAACCTCGCCTTCCTCGAGCTGATGCAGCACTTCCTTCGCGCGGCCCACCACCGCTTCCGGCAGCCCGGCAAGGCGCGCCACCTGCACGCCGTAGGAGCGGTCGGCGGCACCCTTGCCGACCTCGTGCAGGAAGACCACGTCGCCTTCCCATTCCTTGACCCGCATGGTGACGTTGGAGAGGCGCGGCAGCTTGCCGGACAGCGCCGTCATCTCATGGAAATGGGTGGCGAAGATTGCCCGGCAGCGGTTCTTTTCATGCAGGTACTCGACCGCCGCCCAGGCGATCGACAGGCCGTCGAAAGTGGCGGTGCCGCGGCCGATCTCATCCAGGATCACCAGCGCCCGTTCGCCGGCCTGGTTGAGGATCGCCGCCGTCTCGACCATTTCGACCATGAAGGTCGAGCGGCCGCGCGCCAGATCGTCCGAGGCGCCGACGCGCGAGAACAGCCGGTCGACGACGCCGATATGGGCCGATGTCGCCGGCACGAAGGAGCCGGTCTGGGCGAGGATTGCGATCAGCGCATTCTGCCGCAGGAAGGTTGACTTGCCGCCCATGTTAGGGCCGGTCAAGAGCCAGATGGCGCCGGCCTTGGCGCCGCCTTGCGGCGACAGATCGCAATCATTGGCGACGAACGGCCCTTCGCCCGAATGCCGCAGCGCCTGTTCCACCACCGGATGGCGTCCACCTGAAATTTCGAAGGCAAGGCTGGAATCGACCAGCGGCCGGCACCAGGCTTCGCTCTCCGACAACAGCGCGAGCGCTGCCGACACGTCGAGCACGGCGAGCGCATCGGCGCCGGCGCGTATCTTTTGCGCCTCGCCTACCGCTTCAGCCGTCAGCGTGTCGAAAGCGGCAAGCTCGATGCTCAGTGCCCGGTCGGCAGCATTGGCGATCTTGGTCTCGAGCTCTGCAAGCTCGGTCGTGGTGAAACGCATGGCATTGGCCATGGTCTGGCGATGGATGAAGCGCGCCTTGGCGCCATCGCTGCCGGTCATGATCGAATGGTGGTTGGCGGTCACCTCGATGTAGTAGCCCAGCACATTGTTGTGCCGGATTTTTAGCGAGCGGATGCTGGTCTCCTCGATCAGCGAGCGCTCCAGCCCGGCTATGACCTTTCGCGACTCATCGCGCAGCGCCCGCATCTCGTCGAGTTCGGCATGGTAGCCGCCACGCACGAAGCCGCCGTCACGCCTGAGCAATGGCAGCTCGTCGCCAAGCGCTTGCGTCAGATGCTGGGCAAGTGCCCCAGGTAACGCTTGAATAGCAGCAAGTGCTTTCGCCAACTCATGTGGCAAACTAGCGGTCGCAACGATTTCGGCAATCGCGCCTGCCGCCTCGAAGCCGGCGCGCAGCGCGCCGAGGTCGCGCGGCCCGCCACGGTTGAGGGCCAGCCGCGACAGTGCGCGCGGCATGTCGGCGACGCTCTTCAGGCTTGACCGCACCGCCTGGCAGAGCCGTGTTTCGGCGCGGAAAAACGACACCGAATCGAGCCTGGCTGCAATCGCCGCCGGATCGGTCAGCGGCGCCATCAGCCGGTCGGCCAGCAGCCTTGCGCCGCCCCCCGTCACCGTGCGGTCGATCGCCTTGAACAGCGAGCCGTCGCGGCTGCCGGACAGCGTGCGCAACAGCTCCAGATTGCCGCGTGTCGCCGGATCGATGAACAGCGTCGAGCCCTGCTCCTCGCGTTCCGGACGCGACAAAGACGGCCGCTCGGCCTTCTGGGTCTTTTCGACATAGGCAATGGCGCCGGAGATGGCCGAAAGTTCGGCGCGCGAGAAGGCGCCGAAACTGTCCGGTGTCGCCACCTCGAAGAAACGCGCGATCCTGCCTGCGGCCGAGGCCGAATCGAACAGCGACGGCGGCTGCGGACTGGCGACGCGGCCGATGACATCGAACACCGCCTTCAGCTCGGGATCGTAAAACACCGGCTCGGCGACAATCAGCTCGCGCGGATCGACGCGAAACACATCGGCCAGCAGGCGGTCGGCAGTGGTTTCGGCGACGCGGAAGACGCCGGTCGAGATCTCGATCCAGGCCAAGGCGAAGGCGTGATCGCTGCTGCCGCCCTTCACCCGCCCCAACGCCATCAGGAAGCTCGATTCCGACGGCGCCAGCAATTTGTCTTCGGTGATGGTGCCCGGCGTTACCAGTCGCACCACGTCACGGCGCACCACCGATTTGCCGCCGCGCTTCCTGGCTTCGGCCGGATCCTCGATCTGCTCGCAGACGGCAACCCGAAAACCCTGGCCGATCAGCTTCTGCAGATAGTCGTCGGCCGCATGCACCGGCACGCCGCACATCGGAATGTCATGGCCCTGGTGCTTGCCGCGCTTGGTCAAGACGATGCCCAGCGCCCGGCTCGCCTTCTCGGCATCGTCGAAGAACAGCTCGTAGAAATCGCCCATGCGGTAGAACAGCAGCGAATCCGGGTTCGCCGCCTTGATCTCGATATACTGCTCCATCATCGGCGTGACGCTGCCGGAGGTGGGCGCCGACGGTGTCACCTCGGGGGCGTCGGTTTCTGCTGAAGTGTGCATGTTCATGCCGCCACGCTAGCAGATGTGGATGCGGGGTTTAATGCCGGCGGCTCGAAAAGCAGGGGACGACCGGGCCTCAGTGACGGCTTGCGGCAAGTCTGTGCCGCCGCCAACTCGACGTTGCCCGAGTTCGAGAGATTTAGCGCAGGCCGGGCGTGAAGATCGCTTGGCGGTTTACAGCGGTGGCGTGTAGCCTTAATCCGGAAGGTCAAAAACACGCACCCGTCTCAAGGGTCCGGCACCGGCGAGGAAATCAAGAGCATCATGGCCAAGAAAACCGAAAACAGCGGCCCGTCCGTCAGCGCCCAGGAGGCGCTGGAATTCCACGCCATGGGCCGCCCCGGCAAGCTGGAGGTCGTCGCCACCAAGCCGATGGCGACCCAGCGCGATTTGAGCCTCGCCTATTCGCCCGGCGTCGCGGTTCCGGTCCTGGCCATCGCCGAGGACCCCAGCCGCGCCTTCGACTACACGACGCGCGGCAACATGGTCGCCGTCATCTCCAACGGCACCGCCATTCTCGGCCTCGGCAATCTCGGCGCATTGGCCTCCAAGCCGGTCATGGAGGGCAAGGCGGTGCTGTTCAAGCGCTTCGCCGATGTCGATTCCATCGACCTCGAGGTCGACACCGAGGATGCCGACGAATTCATCAATTGCGTGCGCTTCCTTGGGCCGTCCTTCGGCGGCATCAACCTTGAGGACATCAAGGCGCCGGAATGCTTCATCATCGAGCAGCGCCTGCGCGAGCTGATGGATATTCCCGTCTTCCATGACGACCAGCACGGCACCGCCATCATCTCTGCCGCCGGATTGATCAACGCGCTGGAAGTCACCGGCCGGGACATGAAGACGACGAAGATGGTCTGCAACGGCGCGGGTGCGGCCGGCATTGCCTGCATCGAACTGATGAAGGCTATGGGATTTTCGCCCGACAACATCATCCTGTGCGACACCAAGGGCGTGGTCTTCCAGGGCCGCACCGAGGGCATGAACCAGTGGAAGTCGGCGCATGCGGTCAAGACCAAGGCGCGCAGCCTCGCCGAGGCGCTGGATGGCGCCGATGTCTTCCTCGGCCTCTCCGCCAAGGGCGCATTGACCACCAAGATGGTGCAGTCGATGGCCAAGAACCCGATCATCTTCGCCATGGCCAATCCCGACCCGGAGATCACGCCGGAGGAAGTGGCCGAGATCCGCACCGACGCCATCATGGCCACCGGGCGTTCGGATTATCCAAACCAGGTCAACAATGTGCTGGGCTTCCCTTACATCTTCCGCGGCGCGCTGGATGTCAGGGCCACCACCATCAATGACGACATGAAAATTGCCGCAGCCCGAGCGCTGGCCGAACTGGCGCGCAAGGACGTTCCTGACGACGTCGCCGCCGCCTATCAGGGCAACCGGCCGAAATTTGGTCCCAACTACATCATCCCGGTCCCGTTCGATCCGCGCCTGATCTCGGCCATTCCGCTCGCCGTGGCCAAGGCGGCGATGGAGTCAGGCGTCGCCCGCAAGCCGATCCTCGACCTCGACCGCTATGCGCAGGAGCTGTCCGCCCGCCGCGACCCGATCGCCTCGACCTTGCAGCGCATCTACGATCGCGTCCGCCGCCAGCCCAAGCGCATCGTCTTTGCCGAAGGCGAGGAGGAGCAGGTGATGCGCGCCGCTGTCTCCTATGTGAACCAGAAGCTCGGCACGGCAATCCTGCTTGGCCGCGACGATGTCATCAAGGAGAATGCCAGGCACGCCGGCATCGACTTGAACAAGCAAGGCATCGAGATCATCAATGCCAGGCTGTCGCGCCGCAACGGCATCTACACCGACTTTCTCTATGAGCGGATGCAGCGCAAAGGCTTCCTGTTTCGTGACTGCCAGCGGCTGATCAACAACGATCGCAACCACTTTGCTGCCTGCATGGTGGCGCTGGGCGATGCCGACGGCATCGTCACCGGTGTCACCCGCAACTATTCGACGGCACTGGACGACATCCGCCGCATCATCGACGCCAAGCCCGGCCACCGCGTCATCGGCGTGTCGATCGTGCTGGCGCGGGGCAAGACCGTGCTCGTCGCCGACACCGCCGTGCACGACATGCCCAATGCCGAGCAGATCGCCGACATCGCCGAAGAGGCGGCCGGTTTCGCCCGCCGCATGGGTTACGAGCCGCGGCTTGCCATGCTCGCCTATTCCACCTTCGGCCATCCACAGGGCGAACGCTCCGAGCGGGTGCAGGAAGCGGTGCGCATCCTCGACAAGCGCCGCGTCGATTTCGAGTATGATGGCGAGATGGCCGCCGACGTCGCGCTCAACGCCCGCGCCATGGCGCAATACCCCTTCATCCGGCTCACCGGCCCCGCCAACGTGCTGATCATGCCGGCGTTCCACTCGGCCTCGATCTCGACCAAGATGCTGCAGGAACTCGGCGGCTCGACGGTGATCGGCCCGCTGCTGGTCGGGCTGAACAAGCCGGTGCAGATCGTCTCGCTGAACGCCAAGGACAGCGACATCGTCAACATGGCGGCGATCGCGGCCTATACGGCGGGGGCTTGACGAGCGGTTCGCGCCGCGGACGGTCTTTTTCTTGCTTGGGCAGAGTCGCTGGCTTTGGCAGCGGCTCGTGTCGCCGAACGCTTGCACCGACGGCCTATCCGCGCCGCCCCATAAGAGATTGATAATATTCAGCTGATATAGAACCCTCTCGCCGACTTGCCGCTACGGCATCTACGGCGCGCTCAGACCGCTAACGGGGGTGCGGCCATGAAGCATGACGGGTTTTCTGCATCCGCGGTTGGCCAGGGGGTCTACCACGACGAGCGGCTGGACGCGCTGCTCAGCATCACCGGCCGCATGGACGGTTATCTCTACCGTTGCCGCAACGATGCGTCCTACACCATGCTCTATATCAGCGACGGCATTTTCACCGTCAGCGGTTATCGGCCGAGCGATTTCATCCACAACGCGGTGCGCGACTACGTCTCGGCCATCCATCCGGATGATCTTGCCGCCGTCTATGCCGCCGTCGACACCGCGCTCGAGGCGCGCTGCAACTGGAATGTGGACTACCGCATCGTGCCGCAGGTCGGCGAGCCGCTCTGGGTCCGCGAGATCGGCGGCGGCGTCTGGGACGAGGCCGGCGAACTGGAATTCCTGGAAGGCTTCGTCGTCGACATCAGCGACCGTAAGGTCGTCGAGGATCTCAACGCCGAGCTGCTTTTGGAACTGAAGGCCGCCAATGAGGAGCTCTCCGCGCAAAAGCGCGAGATCGAGCTCGCCAAGCAGCAGAGCGACCATTCAGCCAACCACGACGCGTTGACCGACCTGCCCAACCGGCGCGCCTTCCACAACGAGCTGAAATCGGTGATCGACCGTTGCGCCGGCTCCGGCGACGCGGCGGGCCTTCTGTTCATCGACCTCGACCGCTTCAAGGAGGTCAACGACACGCTCGGCCACGAGGCCGGTGATGCGTTGCTGCAGCGTGTGTCGGACAAGCTTCGCGCCATCCTGCGCAGCGCTGATTTCGTCGCGCGCCTTGGCGGCGACGAGTTCGCCTTCCTGTTTTCGGGGAACGCGGAGAAGGCCAGGGAGAAGGCCGTGCGCGTGGCGGAGCGCGTGCTTGAGCGGCTGCGCATCAAGGTTCCCGCTCCGGGTGGCGACATCCATGTCGGCTGCACTGTCGGCGTTGCGATCTATCCGACGGAGGCTGCCGACCCGGACGCGCTGGTCGCGCTCGCCGACCGGCTCATGTACATCGGCAAGAAAAACGGTCGCGACCGGCTGGTCACCACCGACGCTTTGGGGTCCGAAGCCGGCGAGCTTCGCCAGTCCGCCTGAACGAAGCGCTCATCGCGACGACACAGCAACGCCCTGTGCTCGAATGAAAAAGGCCCGCAGCGTGCGCTGCGGGCATTTTCCTATGATGGGTCGATCGATCAGAACGAGCGCTGGAAGCGGACGATGCCGCCGACGCTGTTCTTCTTGTCGGCCTTCGTCCAGTTGAAGTCGTCGGCGTCGCCGAACTTGCCGTCATGGACATAGTCGACTTCGGTCGTGACCGTGAGGCCGGGAACGACCGTATAGGCGATGTTTGCCGCAATGGCGAAGTTCTTGTCGTCGTCAGCCGAAACCTGCGTATTGAACGAGGCCTTGTCGGTGAACTTGTAGGTGCCGCCGCCCCAGACAGCCCAGTTGCCGCCCCAAGGCTTGTAAAAGCCGCGACCACGACCCGGGATCGCGTAGGACGGATCCGACAGGTTGTCGTCGGTGCCATAGCCGCCCATGATGAACAGCGACAACTCCTTGCTGACATTCACGTCCAGGCGAACCTTGCCGGCCACTTCCTCGTAGTTGCTGTCATAGGCGACAACGCCGGTGATCGCACCCCATTCACCCTTGTACTTCAAGCCGCCGACGACATGCGGGACATAGCTGTCGATTGTGCCGTGAATGGCCGTAGCGCCCGTCGAATCGGAACCCTCTTCGAGCGAGATAACGCCGGTGAAGCCGCTGCCAGCGTCGAAATAGTAGCTGACAACATTGGTGTCTTTCTGGCCGTAGTGAATAAGCGTGTCCTGGATGACGTTCCCGGCATAGCCGATGAACGCGTCATAAGGCGTTTCGTCCTTGCCGACACGCAGTCCGCCGAGCTGGATATAGGCGAAGCTCAGCGACACACTCGTAGGGCCGCCATTCGGATAGTTGAACTTGGTCTCGGTATAGGTTTTCAACGTTCCGAGTTCGGTTTCCTGGCCGGTCCACGTCTTCAGGTTGAAGCGGGCGTTCTTCTTCCAGGTGTCTTGCGAGTCGCCGTCCTCGACGTCGGTGGCCGTGCGGCCGTCGAGGCTTTGTTTTGAGGTTTGAGGTGGGTGTTTGGGCCAGTCGGCCTGGCTTTGGGCGCACCTATCCCGTGATGGCAGCCCATCGGCGCATGTTGAAGGCAATCGCCGCCATCGTCACCTGACCGGCTGCCTTGGCCAGTCCGACATAGCGGATCCTGGTCAGCTTCATGCGGTTCTTGAGCGTGGCGAAAGTGGTCTCCACCGCCGCCCGACGCCGGCCAATCAGTTGGTTGTAGCGCTTGAGCCGTGCCGTCAGCGCATGGTGCTTGTTGGGACGGCGTGCAATGCGCACCTTCTTGCCTTCGGCTTTGAGCCGGGCACGACGAGCGTGCGTGTCGTAAGCGGCATCCGCCCATACCGTCTTCTCGTCGCCACAGATCAAGGCATCGGCCATCACCGTGTCGTTGACGTTGGCCGGTGTCGTGATCACCGTACGGATCAGCCCGGAGCCTTCATCCACGCCAACATGGGCCTTGTAGCCGAAGGTGAAGCCGTCCTT
>NZ_VFTC01000010.1 GCF_007003975.1 Mesorhizobium sp. WSM4306 | reverse complement strand
GATGGAGGCCAACCGCTACATCAACATGGACGACCTGCGCGAGCACAAGAAGCTCGCTCTGCGCCAAGCCGCATGACAGCGACATGGCCGCCCCTTTTTGCAGAACTTGACGCACACAACCGGGGCGAGCCACGGGTCTCGCCCGTCCTTCGGACCCCCCATCGACGGGGAGAGGAAGGGCGCGAGCTTATGCGGGCTGGCTCCTCCGGAGGGGGGAGAGGTGGCGCCGCGAAGCGGCGATGGAGTGGGGGACGCCGGTCCTCAAATACGCCGCCGCTGACAACTTTCTCCAGGTTGATGATCGCGGCGGCCTTCGAACGAAATATCCGAGAAACCTATCGGCCCACCGTGCCGCGGCGAAAATCCGACGGCGACATGCCGGCCAGCTTGCGAAACGATTTGTTGAAGGCGCTGAGCGAGCCGAAGCCTGAATCCATGGCGACGCGCAGCACATTGGCGTCTTCATGCATCAGGAGCGCCTGTGCGTAGCTCAGCCGCAAGAGGTTCATATATTCGTTGAGCGTCATGCCGGTCGACTTCTTGAAGATGCTCATGGCGTATTTCGGATGGATGTCGGCCGCCGCCGCGATATCGACGCAGTCTACGTCGTAGAGGAAATTCTCGGCGATGAAATCGCACATGCGCCCGACATTGCGCAGCGACTGCTGGTCGAAGGGGCCGCCCGTTTCCTGGCTGGCGGTTTCCGGCACCAGCCGGTAGGGCTCGAACCGCACCCGCTCCAGCCGCAGCAAGAGCTCATTCACCGCGTGCTCGGTTATCGCTGGATCGCCGGAGCGGAAATAGCGGTTCCAACGTTCGAAATTGTGATGGTCCGCCGGGTCGGTGGCCGATGTCACCAGCGTGGCGCCCGTCATCAGCCGGTGGCGGATGTCGGTCGGCAGGTGCAGGCGGAAGAAATGCACCAGCGGCAGATGCGCGCCGGCATAGATGGCGTCGTCGGAGAGATCGTCCATCTGGTGCGGCAGGCCACCCCAGAACAGGCACATCTCGCCGGCCGAGAGCGCGATCTCGTGTTCAGCCATGCGGTAGTGAACGCTGCCGCGGACGATGAAATTGACCTCGACCTGGGCATGCCAGTGCGGCTTCAGCATCACCAGCGGGTGATTGTGGAACATCTGCAAGGCCATCGGCAGGCCTTCGACGCTGCTGGCGCCAGGCTGGTAAAACGGCCGTTCCGGCATCTTACTTTCCGCCCATTCTTTATTCCCGTTGTCGGGGACAAGCCTTCCGCGCTGCTTAGTTTAGCCATGCTCGCGAAGAGAGAGCAAATGAAATGGGAGGATTTCAATGCGCACGACACTCACCTGTGCCGCGCTGGCGCTTGCCCTGGGCTCAGGCCCGGCCTTTGCGCAGTCCGGCGAAATCACGATCTGGAGCTGGAACATCGCCGCTTCGTCGCTGAAGGCAACAATAGCCGGTTTCAACAAGCAATATCCCGACGTCAAGGTCACCGTTCAGGACCTCGGCAACCAGCCGACCTATGACAAGTCGATTGCCGGCTGTGCCGCCGGCGGCGTCGGGCTGCCGGATATCGTCTCCGTCGAGAACGGTGAGGCCGAGAATTACTGGAGCCAGTTCCCCGACTGTTTCGTCGACCTGCACACGCTGGGCTACAGCGCGGACGACCAGAAGAAATTCCCCGATTTCAAGCGCACCGAACTGGAAGTGGGCGACAAGGCCTATGCCATGCCGTGGGATTCCGGCCCGGTCGCCGCCTTCTACCGTCGTGATTTCTACGAGAAGGCGGGCGTCGATCCGGCCTCGATCAAGACCTGGGACGATTTCATCGCCGCCGGCAAGAAGATCCAGGCCGCCAATCCCGGCGTCACCATGACCAATGCCGATTTCAACGGCGACACCGAATTCTTCCGCATGATCGCCAACGAGCAGGGCTGCGGTTATTTCGCCGAGGACGGGCAGTCGATCACCGTCAACCAGCCGAAATGCGTCGATACGCTGGCCAAGATCAAGGACATGAAGGACGCCGGCATCATGTCGTCGGCCGACTGGGGCACCAAGATCACCAACAACACCGCCGGCACCGTCGCCACCCAGGTCTATGGCGGCTGGTATGAGGGCACCATCCGCACCGAGTCGGCCGGCGAGAACGGGAAATGGGGCGTCTATCCGATGCCGAGCCTGACCGCCGACGGTCCGCGCGCCGCCAATCTCGGCGGCTCGTCGCTGGCCATCACCTCGGCCTCGAAGAACAAGGAAGCGGCCTACGCCTATCTGAAATACACGCTCGAGACGAATGAGGGCCAGATCACCATGCTGAAGGAGTTCGGCCTGGTGCCGTCGCTGATCTCGGCGCTCGACGACCCCTATGTCTCTGAAGGCCTGCCCTATTGGGGCGGCCAGGCGGTGTGGAAGGACATCCTGGCCACGCTGCCCAAAGTGGTGCCGAGCCGCGGCACGCCGTTCCAGAGCGACGCCGAAATCATCATGCGGGCCGTGCAGACCAAATATCTCGGCGGTGGTTATCCCGACGCCAAGGCAGCGCTGGACGACGCCGCGAGCCAGATCGCCTCGGCGACCGGATTGCCGATCAAGTAGCAAGCGCGCGCTTTACCTTCTCCCCTTGTGGGGTGAGCGGCTGGTTCGCCGAAGGCGAATTCATCGTGCCAGTGGCACGATGAAAGGCCGGCGAACGCCGGGACGCTGCGAAGCAGCGGGGACCCGGCAGGGTGGATCGGCCACCACGCCCGGCCCTTCGCAGGCTCAGGGCGTTCGAAACTCGAAAAGCCAAGCAATTGGCTTTTCGTTCGCTAACGCGAACCGCTTCTCACCCCACAAGGGGAGGGGACAAACAAAGGAAGGAGGAGGAACCATGCGCACACAGAACGCCACCGCGTATCGCTTCCTCACGCCCTACCTGCTGATCTTCGCCATCTTCTGGGTGTGGCCGATCATCTCCTCGTTCATGATCTCGTTCCAGGCGACGCGCACCGTGCCGTGGCGTTTTGCCCCCACATTCAACTGGGGACGGCTGATCGGCGACCCCGCCTTCTTCAATGCGCTGAAGAACACGCTGCTCATCCTCGTCATCCAGGTGCCGGTGATGATCTCGCTGGCCATCGTCATGGCGGTGCTGCTGAACTCGCCGCTGCTGAAGGCGCGCGGCCTTTACCGCTTCGCCTTCTTCGCTCCGGTCGTGGTCGGCGAGGTCGCCTACTCCGCGGTGTTCCGGCTGATGTTCAATCTCGATTTCGGCATCATCAACAAGCTGCTTAACAGCGTCGGCCTGGCCAAGATCGACTGGTTCTCCAACGTCACCCCGGCCATGGCGCTGATCATGATCGCGGTGACCTGGCGCTGGGCCGGCTACAACGCCATCATCCTGCTCGCCGGGCTGCAATCGATCCCCGAGGATGTCTATGAGGCGGCGACGCTCGACCGCGTCAGCAAGGTCAGGCAGTTCTTCTACATCACGCTGCCGTTGCTCAAGCCGGTCATCGTCTTTTGCGCAGTGCTGTCGATCATCGGCACCATGCAGCTCTTCACCGAGCCATTCCTGATCACCGAGCGCGGCGGCCCGGGCGGCGGCACCGAGACGCTAGGCCTTTTGCTCTACCGCCAGGGATTCCGCTCGCTCAATTTCGGCTATGCCTCGGCCGTCGCCTACACCATGGCCGGCTTGGCCATTGCCATCACGCTGGTGCAACTGTGGCTGACGAGAGAGCCGAAATGAGTTCGCTCTCGCAACGCCGGCTCGGCCGCAGCCTGCTGCTGCATCTGGTCCTGACGCCGCTGGCGGTGATCTGGCTGTTTCCGCTGTGGACGATGATCGTCTTCTCGACCATGCCCGACAACGGCATCTTCAGCCCCGGCATCGAACTTCTGCCGCACGACAATTTCCTCGCAAACTTCCACAATCTGCAGCGCGACACCGACTTTGTCGGCGCCATCGGCATTTCGGTCTCGGTGGCGGTCACCTACACCGTGCTGTCGGTCCTGCTGACCTCGATGGCCGGCTGGGCGCTGGCGCGCTACAATTTCGTCGGCAAAGGTTTTGTCGTCGCCATCATCCTCGGCACCATCACGCTGCCCTACGCGGTGGTGCTGATCCCGCAATTCATCATGGTGGCGCGTGACTTCCAGCTCGCCAACACCTGGGTGGCGCTGATCGTGCCGCCTTTGTTCAATTCACTCGGCGTCCTGTTCATGCGCCAGGCTTTCTCGATGATGCCGCACGATCTGTTCGACGCGGCCAGAGTAGAGGGCGTCAAGGAATGGCGCATCTTCCTGTTCGTCGCGCTGCCTCTGGCGCGGCCGATGCTGGCGGCACTCTCCATCATCCTGTTCCTCGCCTCGTGGAACAATTATCTCTGGCCGCTTTTGATCAACAGCCAGCCCGGCGCGATGACGGCGCCGGTGGCGCTCGGCACGCTGATCGGCCTGACGAAAGTGTCGTGGGGTGGCCTGATGGCCGGCGCCGTCATGCTGACCGTGCCGATGCTGGTCGTCTTCGTGCTCCTGCAGCGGCATTTCATTGCCGGCATCGCCGCCGGCGCGGTTAAATAGGGGAGAGCATGGCGGCAGTCACCCTCACCAATGTCATCAAGCGCTTCGGCGTCTATGAGATCATCCACGGCGCCAACATCGATATCGCCGACGGCGAGTTCGTCGTCTTCGTCGGCCCGTCCGGCTGCGGGAAATCGACGCTGCTGCGGATGATCGCCGGGCTGGAGGACATCAGCGGCGGCCAGATCGCCATTGGCGGCAAGGTGATGAACGATGTCGAGCCGGCCGACCGGGGCATCGCCATGGTGTTCCAGTCCTACGCGCTCTACCCGCACATGACGGTGGGGCAGAATCTGAGCTTTGGCCTGAGAATGACCGGCAATCCGAAGGAGGACACCGATCGGCGGGTGAAGCGGGCCTCCGAAATCCTGCGGATCAGCGAACTGATGGCACGGCGGCCCAAGCAACTCTCCGGCGGCCAGCGCCAGCGTGTCGCCATCGGCCGCGCCATCGTGCGCGAGCCACAAGTGTTCCTGTTCGACGAGCCGCTGAGCAATCTCGACGCCGAGCTCAGGGTACAGATGCGGGTCGAGATCTCGCGCCTGCACAAGGAGCTTGGCACGACGATGATCTATGTCACCCACGACCAGACCGAGGCTATGACGCTGGCCGACCGGATCGTGGTGCTGCGCGGCGGCCATGTCGAGCAGATCGGCCGGCCGCTCGATCTCTACGACAATCCAGACAACCAGTTCGTCGCCGGCTTTGTCGGCTCGCCGAAGATGAACTTCATCAAGGGTCGCGTCGTCGGGCGCAGCACGAGAAGCGTGACCGTCGAGCTGGTGGGTGAGGAAAAGGCCCGCATCACGCAACCGCTGACCGGTGCCATTCCGGAAACCCGAGCCAAGGTGATTGTCGGCGTGCGGCCCGAACATTTCGGCAATGCCGGCGAAGGCGATGCCGACCTGACCGTCGGAATCGACGTGGTTGAGCATCTCGGCGGCACCAGCTTCATCTATGCCAGGACCGCCCATGGCGAGGACCTGGTGATCCAGCGCGACGCGGCCAAAGTTCCCGACACTTCCGAGATCACCGTCTCCATCCGCAAATCCTATCTGTTCGACGAAAACGGCCAGCGGCTGCGCTGACCTTCCAGCCTCCCAAGGAGAATGACCATGACTTCAACCGCGCCCATTCGCTGGGGGATCCTCGGGCCGGGCGACATTGCCAAGGCCTTCGCCGGCGGCGTGGCCGGATCGCGCACCGGCACGCTGGCAGCACTTGGCGCCCGCAACCCCGGCAAGCAAGGCCTCGCCGAGACGTTTCCCGGCGCCCGCATCCTCGACGGCTATGACGCGCTGCTCGCCGATCCGGAAGTCGACGCCGTCTATATCGCCATCCCACACCCTGGCCACGCCGAATGGGCGATCAAGGCGGCGGAAGCCGGCAAGCATGTGCTGTGCGAAAAGCCGCTGGCGCTGACCGCTTTCGAGGCCGACGCCATGATCCATGCCGCGCGCAAGGCCGGCACCTTCCTCGGCGAAGCCTTCATGTACCGGCTGCACCCGCAGACTAAGAAGCTGGTCGAGTTGATCCAGTCCGGCATCATCGGCGAAGTCAGGATGATCAAGTCGAGCTTCGGTTTCGCCATGCCGGGCTTCATGCCGCAGCATCGGCTCTACGCCAATGATCTCGCCGGCGGCGGCATTCTCGATGTCGGTGGCTATCCCGTCTCCATGGCGCGGCTGCTTGCAGGTGCCGCAACCGGAAAACCCTTCGCCGAACCCGACAAGGTCGTCGGTACCGCTCATCTCGGCCAATCCGGCGTCGACGAATGGGCCTCGGCGCTGCTGCATTTTGCCGGCGGCATCGTCGCCGAAGTTTCCTGCAGCATCTCGCTCAACCAGGACAATGTGCTGCGCATCCTCGGCACCAAGGGTCGTATCGAAGTGCCGGATTTCTGGTTCGCCGGCGGCAACCGCGATGTCGGCCTCGGCAAGATCGACGTGATCCGTTCGGACGGGACGCGCGAAACCATCAGTGTCAACGAGACCCGCCATCTCTATTCCTTCGAGGTCGACGCCGCCGGCGAGGCGATCCTGGCCGGGGGCCAGGAATTCGCCTGGCCGGGCATGTCCTGGGCCGATAGTCTCGGCACGCTGCGCGTGCTCGACAGATGGCGCGCTGCCGTCGGCCTCGAATACGAGATCGAAAAGCCGGCTAAGCGCATTAACACCATCTCCGGCCGGCCGCTGCGCACCGGCGGCACCGCCATCGGCAAGCGCAAGATACCAGGCCTGTCGAAACCGGCCTCCGTGGTGGCGCTCGGCTTCGAGGATTTCCGCACCTTCTCGTCGGGCTCGATCCTGCTCGATGCCTTTTTCGAGGTCGGCGGCAATCTGTTCGACACCGGCTATGTCTACGGCGCCGGCTACACCGAGACGCTGCTCGGCCAGTGGCTGAAAAATCGCGGCGTGCGCGAGCAGTCGGTGATCATCGCCAAGGGCGCGCACTCACCGCTCTGCTATCCCGATGTCATCGGCAAGCAGCTCGCCCAGTCGCTGGACCGCCTGCAGACCGACCATGTCGACATCTATTTCATGCACCGCGACAATCCCGATGTGCCGGTCGGCGAATTCGTCGACGCCATGGACGCCGAGGCGAAAGCCGGCCGCATCCGCGGTCCGTTCGGCGGCTCCAACTGGACCATGGCGCGCATGGACGAGGCGATTGCCTATGCCGAAAAGAACGGCAAGCAGAAGCCCGGCGCCCTCTCCAACAATTTCTCGCTGGCCGAGATGCTGGAGCCTATCTGGGCAGGCTGCATCACCTCGTCCACCGACGACTGGAAGGCGTGGCTGACCGCCAGGCAGATGCCGAACTTCGCCTGGTCGAGCCAAGGCCGCGGCTTCTTCACCGACCGCGCCGGCCGCGACAGAAAGGACAATGAGGAGCTGGTGCGGGTCTGGTATTCCGAGAAAAATTTTGGGCGTCGCGACCGTGCCATCGAACTGGCCGGGCGGCTGGGCAAAAGCCCGATCCATGTCGCGCTGGCCTATGTGCTGGCGCAGCCCTTTCCCTCCGTCCCGCTGATCGGCCCGCGCACTCTGGACGAGCTGGAGGACAGTCTGAAGGCGCTGGATATCAAGCTGTCGGCGGAGGATGTGGCGTGGCTGGACAGCGGTCCGGAAAGGCGCAGGGCTTAGGACCGCCAATCCATAGGCGTCGCGATCCTTCGCGCCCCCCTCTGGCCTGCCAGCCATCTCCCCCACTTGGGGGGAGATCAGATGTCACGCCGGCTTTCGCCAATCTTCAACGTCGCGGGGATGAGCGAGGCGCCGAAGCTGCCAATCTCCCCCCTCGTGGGGGAGATGCCTGGCAAGGCAGTGGGGGCGCTGTCCCGCCAGCATCTCCAAATGGCCTTGGCCCGATCTCACCGATCGATCCGCGTCGACAAGATAATCGACGACGACGTCCGCTCGACCCCGTCCATCGCGCCGATCTCATCCAGCAGCGCGTCGAGATCCCTGATCGACGGCGCGTCGACGATGACGATCATGTCGAAATTGCCGCTGACCGAGTGCAACGTCCTCACCGGCGGCAAGGCTTGCAAAGCGCGCACCACCTTGTCGGCCAACTTGGGCGTGACGGTGAGCAGCACATGCGCGCGCACCAGCCCCTGTTCATAGTCCGGCGCAAGCCGCACGCCATAGCCGGTGATGATGCCGCGCTGCTCCAGCCGCTCGATCCGGCTCTGCACGGTTGTGCGCGACACGCCGAGCTGGCGTGCCAGTTCGGCGGTCGACGCGCGGGCGTTGGCGCGCAGCAGCGAAAGCAGCTTTTGTTCGGCGTCGCTCAGCATTTCGACGATCCTCGTCGTCTTATCATCCAAAGAGAGGGTTCGTTTCGAACAATTCCACGCTTCCTTTCGCCAGGCAAGGTGCGATTCTCAAGGCCATGTCGCCCACCGCGCAGCGGTTCGGGCAAAAGGCTTTTGTGAGGGATCGAATCATGAAGAAAATCATCGTCGTCGGCGCCGGCAAGATCGGCTCCACCATTGCAGGCATGCTCGCCGACACCGGCGACTACCATGTCACCGTCGTCGACCGCGCGGCCACACAGCTTGCCGCGGCCGAACTCCCCGTCGGCGTCGACGCATCGGAGCTCGACATCACCGCGCCCGGCGCGCTTGAAGCAGCCCTTGCCGGCGCCTTCGCCGTGCTGAGTGCAGCGCCCTTCCATCTGACCACCCGCATCGCCGAGGCGGCCGCCGCCACAGGCGTGCACTATCTCGATTTGACCGAGGATGTCGTCTCGACCCGCCGCGTCAAGGAACTGGCCAAGTCGGGCAAGAGCGCCTTCATTCCGCAATGCGGCCTGGCACCGGGCTTCATCTCGATCGTCGCCAACGATCTAGCCAGCCGCTTCGATACGCTTGAAAGCGTGCGCATGCGTGTCGGTGCGCTGCCGCAATACCCATCGAATGCGCTGAACTACAATCTGACCTGGAGCACCGACGGCGTCATCAACGAATATTGCGAGCCCTGCGAAGCGATCGTCGAGGGCGAGCTGATCGAAGTTCCGCCGCTGGAGGAGCGCGAGGAGTTCTCGCTCGACGGCGTCACCTACGAGGCCTTCAACACGTCCGGCGGGCTCGGCACTTTGGCCGAGACGCTGAAGGGCAAGGTGCGCACGCTGAACTACCGCACCATCCGCTACCCCGGTCACGCCGCAATCATGAAGGCGCTGCTCAACGACCTTGGCCTGCGCCACCGCCGCGACGTGCTGAAGGACATTTTCGAGAGCGCTTTGCCGGCAACGCTGCAGGACGTGGTCATCGTCTTCGTCACCGTGTCGGGCCGCCGCAACGGCCGCCTGCTGCAGGAAACCTACGCCAACAAGATCTATTCGCAGCGCATCGGTGATCAGGTGCGCAGCGCCATCCAGATCACCACCGCGTCCGGCATCTGCGCCGTGCTCGACATGCTGGCCGACGGCAGCCTGCCGGCGACCGGTTTCGTCAAGCAGGAAGACATCGCGCTCGACGCCTTCCTGGCCAACCGCTTCGGCCGCGCCTATGCCCAGCACGAGATGGTAAGCCGGCTCGCGAGCTGAGCTTCTAATCTCCCCCCTTGAGGGGGAGATGTCGCCGAAGGCGACAGAGGGGGTCGCCTCGCGTAGAGCGCTAACCTCCATCTGTCGCAGGGGGGTCGCATCCGGTCGAACCGACCCCCTCTGGCCTGCCGGCCATCTCCCCCTCAAGGGGGGAGATCACGCTCCAAGGGCACCTCCCAACGCCTTCAGCCTTGCCTCCCCTACTTCCGCAGCAGCATCGGTCGCCCGAGCAGAAACCGGATGAAATTGTCCGCGGTTCGCGGCGCCATGCTGGCCTGCGCCGCCTGTCGTGAGGCGCTTTCCCTTCGCACTGGTGCCTTTGTTTCGGCGCCCGGCCGGCCGACGGTGAAAGACGGTTCCGCGACCGGCTTGCCCTTCAACACATTGGCGGCGTTGTTGTCATGGATGATGATGCACCATTGCGCGCCCTTCGAAGCCGCCACGACGGTGTTGTGGATCGTCGCCATCTTCGCATGGTGCGCGCCGTAGATGCCGCACATCGCCGGCGATCGCTTTTCGACCAGCGTGCCGAAAGCCGAGGTGACGTAGTCGTGGTCCGTATACCAATTGGTGGCCACGTGGAAATTGTGGCCGTGCGGAAAGGCAATATACAGAGGTTGCGCGTCCACCGCACCTTTGGCGATCTCCGTGCGCGCATAGTGGTCGGCCCGCTCCATGAAGGTCGGCGCCAGCGCGTCGTCGCTGTCGAGCCGCGTGAGCGAGACATATTCGGCATCGGTATCGGCCTGGACGAACGCATTGAAGCGATCATTGTGATCCTGGCCGGCCTCGATAAGGATCGGCCTGACGTCGACGCCGGCCACACAATTGCACACCGTCCGAACATAGTTTTCGTGCGTATCGGCATCGAACGCGACCAGGACGGTAAAATCCTTGAGCAATTGGCCTTCAAGGGATGGCGCGCAATAGGTGTCGAACAATGCCAGCCGCTCGACCAACCACACCGGGTCGAGATTGGCGCGGCCTTTTCCATCCCACCGGCTCGGCTTGAAGCGAGCGGCGATGTTGTAGCGTATGGCGATGTATTTCTTCAGCCCCATCGACAGATACTTAATACATTCTAGCGATTTGCGACATCTGAGCGGGATAATCTCCCCCCTTGAGGGGGAGATGTCGCCGAAGGCGACAGAGGGGGTCGCCGCGCGTAGAGCGCTAACCTTGTCTGTCGCAAGGGGGGTCGCATCCAGTCGAACCGACCCCCTCTGGCCTGCCGGCCATCTCCCCCTCAAGGGGGGAGATACCTCTTAAATATGCAGCGCATGCCCCAGCGCCTTCAGCGCGGCTTCCTGGAACCCTTCGCCCTGCGTCGGATGTGCGTGGATCGTGCCGGCGATGTCCTCCAGCCGCGCGCCCATCTCCAGCGCCAGCCCGAACGCCGCCGCCAGTTCCGACACGCCTTGCCCGACCGCCTGGATGCCCAGCACCAGATGATTGTCCGCGCGGGCGACGACGCGCACGAACCCGTCCTCGCCGAGTTTGGTCATCGCCCGGCCATTGGCTGAGAAGGGAAACTGGCCGATCTTGATTTCGCCCAGCGCCTTCGCCTCGTCCGGTGTCAAGCCGGCGGTGACCAGCTCCGGATCGGTGAAGCAGACGGCCGGGATCGACCGCTTGTCCCAGCTGCGCTTGTGGCCGGCGACGATCTCGGCCACCATTTCGCCTTGCGCCATCGCCCGGTGCGCCAGCATGGGCTCGCCGGTGACGTCGCCGATAGCGTAGATGCCGCGCATCGAGGTGCGGCACTGGTCGTCGATCTTGATGAATTTGCCCGCCATGTCGAGGTCGATCTGGTCGAGGCCCCAGCCTTCGGTCACCGGCTTGCGGCCGACGGTGACCAGGATCTTGTCGGCGGCAATTTTGGCGTTCTTGCCGTCCGCGGTCTCGACCAGCAACGCGTCGCCCTTGACCCCCTTGGCCTTGGCGCCCAGCATGACTTCGACGCCGAGCTGACCGAGACGCTTCACCACTGGCCGGGTCAACTCGACATCAT
Source organism: Mesorhizobium sp. WSM4306 (assembly GCF_007003975.1). Classification (GTDB taxonomy): domain Bacteria; phylum Pseudomonadota; class Alphaproteobacteria; order Rhizobiales; family Rhizobiaceae; genus Mesorhizobium. The sequence goes on along the minus strand of NZ_VFTC01000010.1, from coordinate 176,430 downwards.
ACTGCGCCAGCACGCGCGGCAGGGCTTCGACCACGGTCACCGCGGCGCCCATTTTGGCAAAGGCCATGCCGAGCTCCAGCCCGATATAGCCGCCGCCGACAACGGCGAGCTTCTTCGGCACTTCGCTGAGAGCGAGCGCTTCGGTCGATGAAATCACTGGACCGCCAAACGGCAGGAACGGCAGCTCGACCGATGCCGAGCCGGTGGCGATCACAACTGTCTCGGCGCGGATGATCTGGGTGCCGGTCTCGGTCTCGACCGCGACGGTCTTGCCGTCGCGAAGCGTCGCCCAGCCATGGACGGTCTTGACCTTGGCCTTCTTGAGCAGCCCGGCGACGCCGCTGGTCAGCCGGCTAACAATGCCGTCCTTCCAGGCGACGGTCTTGCCGAGATCGACCACCGGGGCCGCGGCCGAAATGCCGAGCGGACTGGTGCCGCCGGCCATATGCGACACCTTCTCGAATTCCTCCGCCGCATGGATCATCGCCTTGGACGGGATGCAACCGACATTGAGGCAGGTGCCGCCCGGTTTGCCGACCTCGACGATCACCGTGTCGACACCAAGCTGTCCGGCGCGGATGGCGCAGACATAGCCGCCAGGCCCGGCGCCGATGACGAGCAGCATGCAGGAGATTTCTTTCATGATGGCACCTTGATTGGTTGCAGCACGGCACCTGCAAATCGTCGACCTGTGGGACTGGCCGAAACGCCCCTGCCTTCGTCATCCTGGGGCGAAGCAGGAGCGAAGCGACGTCGCGAAGACCCCAGGATCCATGCCGTGACATCCGAGCGCCGCAACCGTGCAGAATTCTGTTCCGCAGTGTCCTTCGGCGTCGGGCACGGCATGGATCCTCGGGTCAAGCCCGAGGATGACGAACGCGTGGAGGCCTCCGGCCAATCGCAGACGGTGGCGGCTTGCAGCCAAGCGTCGCCTGGCGATGCCCTGCCCTCAGCCAAAGATTCAACTCCTTGAGCCATCGCCCTCAATCCACAAATATCAGCGCCGGCGTCTCCAGCAGCGCCTTGATGCGCTGCACAAACACCGCGGCATCCCAGCCATCGACGACCCGGTGGTCGAAGCTCGACGACAGGTTCATCATTTTTCGCGGGATGAACTGGGTGCCGTCCCAGACCGGCCGCACCATCATCTTGTTGACGCCGACGATCGCCACTTCCGGGTGGTTGATCACCGGCGTCGTTGCCACGCCGCCCATGGCGCCGAGCGAGGTGATGGTGATGGTCGATCCCGACAGTTCGTCGCGGCTGGCCGTGCCCGACTTCGCCGCCTCGGCCAGGCGGTTGAGTTCGGCTGCGCAATCCCAGAGATCGCGCGCCTCGGCATGCTTGACCACCGGCACCACCAGCCCCGACGGCGTCTGCGCGGCAATGCCGATATGGACGCCGCCATGCTGGTGGACGATGCCGGCCTCGTCGTCGAACAGCGCGTTGATGTTGGGCTGGTCGGCGATCGCCTTGACCATCGCCCGCATCAGGAACGGCAGCAGCGTCAGCTTCGGCCGCTCGACCCCTTTGCGCTTCTCCTTGTTGAGCGCGGCGCGCAGTTCCTCGAGCGCGGTGACGTCGATCTCCTCGACATAGGTGATGTGCGGGATGCGTGACTTCGCCAGCGACATTTTCTCGGCGATCTTGCGCCTCAGACCAATGACCTTGATGTCCTCGACGCTGTCGTTGCGGGCGAGGGCCGACGATTTCGCAAACTGAGGCCCGCGCGCCAGAAAGGCCTCAAGGTCTTCGTGGCTGATGCGGCCGGCGGGACCGGTACCCGACACCTGGCGCAGATCGATGCCGGCCTCTTTGGCCCTGAGCCGGATGGCTGGCGATGCCAAGGGCTTTTCGCCCTCCGGGCGCGGCGCGCCGGAAAGGCGCTCTGCGCTTTTCGGTGCGGCGGCCGGCGATGGCGAGGCTTTGACGGCCGGTTCGGCTGGCTTTGCCTTCGCTGCCGGAGCAGCCATGGGCTTTGGCTCAGCCGGCGGTGCCGGTGCCTCGGCCTTCGCCGCCGGCGCAACGGCGCCTTCCTTCACATTGCCCTCACCCGCCACTTTCAGCCGCACGATCGGCGAGCCGATCGCTACCGTGTCGCCGATCTCGGCGCCCAGCCAAAGGATCTCGCCGTCGACCGGCGAGGGAATCTCCACCGTCGCCTTGTCGGTCATCACGGCGGCAAGCACGCTGTCCTCGCGCACGAGATCGCCGACCTTGACGTGCCATTCGACCAGTTCGGCCTCGGCGACGCCTTCGCCGACATCGGGCAGCTTGATGATGTGTTCGCCCATCTTAAGCTCCCATGGTTTCGATGAGTGCGCGTCCGACACGGGCGGGGCCCGGGAAATACTCCCATTCCTGCGCATGTGGATAGGGCGTGTCCCAACCGGTGACGCGGGCCACCGGCGCTTCGAGGTGATAGAAACAATTCTCCTGCACCAGCGCCGAAAGCTCGGCGCCGAAGCCGGAGGTCAGCGTCGCCTCGTGCACGACCACGCAGCGCCCGGTCTTCTTCACCGAGGCGACGATGGTGTCGAGGTCGAGCGGCAGCAGGGTTCTGAGATCGATGATCTCGGCATCGATGCCGGTTTCTTCCGCGGCCGCCTGCGCGACATAGACCATGGTGCCATAGGCCAGCACCGTGACGGCGGAGCCCGCCCGGCGGATTGCCGCCTTGCCGAGCGGCACCGTATAATGGCCGTCGGCGACCTCGCCCAGTTCATGCTTCGACCACGGCGTCACCGGCCGGTCGTGATGGCCGTCGAACGGGCCGTTATAGAGCCGCTTCGGCTCGAGGAAGATCACCGGATCCGGATCCTCGATCGCCGCGATCAGCAGGCCCTTGGCGTCATGCGGGTTGGACGGCACCACCGTCTTCAGGCCGGAGACATGGGTGAACAGCGCCTCCGGGCTCTGGCTGTGCGTCTGACCGCCGAAGATGCCGCCGCCGGTCGGCATGCGGACCACGATCGGGCAGGTGAAATCGCCATTCGAGCGGTAGCGCAGGCGGGCTGCTTCCTGCGTCAGCTGGTCGTAGGCCGGATACATATAGTCGGCAAACTGAATTTCCACGCAGGGCTTCAGGCCGTAGGCGGCCATGCCGATGGCCGAGCCAACAATGCCGGATTCGTTGATCGGCGCATCGAAGCAGCGGCTCTTCCCGTATTTGGCCTGCAGGCCATGGGTAACGCGGAAAACGCCGCCGAAAAAGCCGACATCCTCGCCATAGACGATGACGCGTTCGTCGCGCGCCATCGACACATCCATGGCGTCGCGGATCGCCTCGATCATGGTTCGTCTCGGCATGGTCAGACTCCCGCCTGCTGGCGCTGGCGCCTGAGATGCGGCGGCATCTCGGCATAGAGGCCCTCGAACATGTCGCGCGTCGACGGCTTGCCGCCGGCATGCAGCGTGCCGTGGCTTTCGGCCTCCTTCTGCGCCGCGATCACCGTTTCCAGGATCTCGGCTTCCGCCTGGGTGTGACGCTCTTCCGACCAGACGCCCTTGTGGATGAGATGGTTCTTCAGCCGGATGACCGGGTCGCCAAGCGGCCAGGCGTCGGATTCGGCCTTTGGCCGGTAGGCGGACGGGTCGTCCGAGCTCGAATGCGCGCCGGCGCGATAGGTGACATATTCGACCAGCGTCGGCCCGAGATTCTGCCGCGCCCGCTCGGCCGCCCATTTGGCCACCGCATGGACCGCAAGATAGTCATTGCCGTCGACGCGCAGCGAAGGAATACCGAAGCCGAGGCCGCGCGCGGCAAATGTGCCGGAGCCGCCGCGCGCAATGCCCTGAAACGTCGAGATCGCCCACTGGTTGTTGACGACATTGAGGATGACCGGCGCCTTGTAGGTCGAGGCGAACACCAGCGCCGAATGGAAGTCGGATTCCGCCGTCGAGCCGTCGCCGATCCAGGCTGCGGCAATCTTGGAGTCGTTACTGATGGCCGAGGCCATCGCCCAGCCGACCGCCTGGATGTACTGCGTCGCCAGATTGCCGGAGATCGAGAAGAAGCCGTGCTCCTTCGACGAGTACATGATCGGCAGCTGCCGCCCTTTGAGCGGGTCGGCCTCGTTGGAATAGATCTGGTTCATCATCGTCACCATCGGGTAGCCGTCGGCGATGAGCAGGCCGGCTTGCCGGTAGGTCGGGAAGTTCATGTCGCCCGGCGCCAGCGCCTTGCGGAAGGCACAGCTCACCGCCTCTTCGCCGAGATGCTGCATGTAGAACGAGGTCTTGCCCTGGCGCTGCGCCATCTGCATGCGGGCGTCGAAACTGCGCAGCGTCATCATATTGCGCAGGCCTTCGAGCAGCTCCTCATCCGTGAGCAGCCCGGCCCACGGCCCGACCGCCTCACCGTCGCGGTTCAGCACCCGGATGATCGAGAACGCCATGTCGCGGATGGTGCGCGGATCGACATCGATCTCGGGGCGAGGCGCCGAACCGGCCTTCGGGATGGGCACGTTGGAAAAGTCAGGCGTCCCGCCCGGCCGCACCTCCGGCTCCGGCACATGAAACCGCAACATCCCAGCATCGGTCATGACCTTCATCCTCCAATGTTGCCCGGTCGCGTATATCAACACATCTGCGCCGCCAGACCAGTGCGATTTCGCGGGGCCAGAACACGCACCCATCCTCCCGGTCACCGACCTGTTCAGGGCCGACGCGGCACGCGGCGACAAGATGCAGATATGGCGGCGAAATTTCTTGTCGATGTTTTCAGACTGCGCGCAATTAGGCGCAAAGTTTTGCAAGACTTCCGGCAGATAGCGAACTTTGCCACCTCCGTGACGCAGGGAGGTCGGCGAATTCGCGCCCTTCCTCTCCCCCGTCGATCGGGGGAGAGGTGTCGAGCGAAGCTCGACGGAGTTGGGGGTCGACGCTTGGCCGCAAGGTGTGATGCTTGAGCTAGTGCCCTTCCTATCTCCATTCGCGGCGATTGCCAGGTGGTTCCCCCACTCCGTCGCTGCTTCGCAGCGCCACGTCTCCCCCCTCCGGAGGGAGAGGAAAGGCGCCAAGGTCGGCGAACTTCTCCGGAGAGCGTTCACTCCGCCCTCTCCCCATGCTAACCACGCCCCATGGCACAGAAGAAAGGATACGAGGTCGATTCGTGGCTGGCGAAGCCGGACGCGCGCTTCTCGATCGTCCTGCTTTACGGCCCTGACCGCGGCCTTGTCGCCGAGCGCGCAAAAGCCTTTGCCGAAAAGACCGGCCTGCCGCTCGACGACCCCTTTTCGGTGGTCCGGCTCGACGGCGCGGAGGTCGATCGCGACCAGGGCCGGCTGCTCGACGAGGCCCGCACGGTGCCGATGTTTTCCGACCGACGGCTTTTGTGGGTGCGCAATGCCAGCGGCCAGAAGCCGCTGGCCGAGGATGTCAAGGCGCTGACGGTAGAGCCCGCGCGCGACGCCATCATTCTGATCGAGGCCGGCGATCTCAAGAAGGGCGTCGGACTGCGCGCCATTGTCGAGGCGGCCGACACCGCCATGGCGCTGCCTTGCTATGCCGACGAGGCCCGCGACATCGACACCGTCATCGACGATGAATTGCGCAAGGCCGGCATGTCGATGGCGCTCGATGCGCGCCAGGCGCTGCGCCGCAATCTCGGCGGCGACCGGCTGGCCTCGCGCGGCGAGATCGAAAAACTGGTGCTTTATGCGCACGGCCAGAGGGAGATCGGCCTTGACGACGTCAGGGCAATGTCCGGCGACGTCTCAGGCGCCTCCTTCGACGATGCCGTCGATGCGGTGCTGGAAGGCAAAGTCAGTGACTTCGACACCGCCTTCACCCGCCACTGCCAGGCCGGCGGCCACCCTTTCCTGGTGCTGTCGTCAGCGATGCGGCAGTTCCAGCAGCTTCAGGTCATGCGCGGCCAGATGGACTCCGCCGGCCGCAACGCCGCCTCGGCCGTCGCCGGCGCCAGGCCGCCGGTGTTTTTCTCCAGGCGCAAGCTGGTGGAAAAGGCGCTGGAGCGCTGGAACGTCGACGCGCTCAGCCGCGCGCTCAATCGCCTGCAATCGGCCGTGCTACAGACGCGGCGCAGGCCGGACCTATCCGAAGCGCTGGCCCGCCAGGCGCTGCTTGGCATTGCAGTGGAAAGCGCGAGGCTGGGGCAGCGCTAAGGCGATTGGCTGATCTCCCCCCTCGTGGGGGAGATGGCTGGCAAGCCAGAGGGGGGCGCTGCCCCGCCGGCCTCTTAGCACATCGCAGGATGAATCCTTGGCGGACTCGCTATAGGCTCACAGGTACGGACGCTAGCGTTCCTTCGTGCCTCGGGCGTTCTTTTTGGTGAATATCACCGATACATCAGTGCCAGAACCTAACCTTAAGCCAAAACCTCATTTGCCGGCTAAATAGCCTTTGCGCCTCAACCGCCTACCGCTCGTCCTTCAACCGCCGGCACAACTCATCAAGCTGCTCCAGGCTGCGGTAATTCACGCGGATCGCGCCGCCCTTGCCCTTGTGCTCGATGGTCACGATCATGCCGATCGTGTCGGTCATCAGCTTTTCCAGTGCCAGCGTGTCGGCATCTTTGTCCGACCCGCCTTGCGCCGGTTTTGCCTTGGGCGGCGTGCCACCTGCCGGCATCTGCGCCAATGCCTCGGCCTGGCGCACGGACAGCCCTTCCTCGACAATCTGCTTGGCCAGACCGGCCGGATCCTGCGCCGTCACCAGCGTGCGGGCATGGCCGGCCGACAACGCGCCGTCGACCAGCATGTCTCTGATGACATCGGGCAGCTTCAAAAGCCGCAGCGTGTTGGCGACATGGCTGCGGCTCTTGCCGATGACATTGCCCAGGTCAGCTTGCGTGTAGCCGTGGTCGTCGATCAGCTGCTGATAACCGAGCGCCTCCTCGACCGGGTTGAGGTCGGTGCGCTGGACGTTCTCGATGATCGCCAGTTCAAGCGCCGTGCGGTCGTTGACGTCGCGAACGATGATCGGGATCTCGGTCAGCCCGGCACGTTGCGCGGCGCGCCAGCGCCGTTCGCCGGCGATGATCTCATAGCGGCCGGCCTGCGTCGGCGACGGCCGCGCCACCACTGGCTGCACCACGCCATGCTCGCGGATCGATTGCGCCAGGTCGGTCAGGTCGGCGTCGCCAAAATGCCGGCGCGGGTTTTTCGGATTCGGGCTCAGAAACTCGATCGGCACCTTGCCGTCGGCGTTCGCGGCCGGCTTCTCAGCTGCCGCCGGACGATCGATCTCGCCGATCAGCGCCGCCAGTCCCCGCCCCAGTCTTTTTCTCGAAAGGTCTTCACTCATCTCTATTCCAGATCTTCAAATCGTTTCGGTATCGAATCGGCTTGGTTTATGAGCCGATCCTAATCAAGCGGCGCGCAATTTACGCTCGCGGCGGATCACTTCGGAGGCCAGCTGCAGATAGGCCTGGCTGCCCGAGCACTTCAAATCATAGAGAATCGCCGGCTTGCCGTAGGACGGCGCCTCGGACACACGCACATTGCGCGGAATGATGGTCTCGTAAACCTTGTCGCCCATATGCGCCCGGACATCCTGCACCACCTGGTTGGCGAGGTTGTTGCGGCCGTCATACATGGTCAGCACGATGCCCTGGATGATCAGATCCGGATTGATCGTGCGGCGCACCTGCTCGACCGTTTCGAGCAGTTGGCTGAGGCCCTCCAGCGCGAAGAATTCGCATTGCAGCGGCACAAGAACAGAATCGGCTGCCGCCATTGAATTCAAAGTCAAAAGGTTGAGCGACGGCGGGCAGTCGATCAGCACATAGCCGAAGGGCGCACCGCGCTCGGACGCGGCACGCAGGGCATTGCGCAGTTTGAGCACCCGGTCGGGCGCCGAGGCGATTTCCATCTCGATGCCGAGCAGGTCGAGCGTCGACGGCACGATCGACAGGCCGGGCACCGCCGTCGGGATTGCTGCGGCTTCTAGGTCAAGCTCGCCGGTCAGCACGTCATAGGACGACACCGTGCGGTCCTTGCGGTCGATGCCGAGACCGGTCGAGGCATTGCCTTGCGGGTCGAGATCGACAATCAGCACCTTTTCGCCGATGGCGGCCAGCGCCGTGGCCAGATTGATGGCGGTGGTGGTCTTGCCGACGCCGCCCTTCTGGTTGGCGACGGTAATGATGCGGGGGCCAGTTTTCATGGGTCTATGCCAAATATTCATTTCGCGGGGTCACCAAAAGGGTCGACAAAACGGTTGCGAAGGGAAGCCTACGCAGCCCGCAGATCGGTCACTTCGAGGATGACGCCATGGGCGTCGGTCATGCTCGGATGTTCTACCAGATCGAAGGCCCAGCGGTGAGTGCTTTCTTCCACTTCGGCGCGGTAATCCCGGCCTTTGTGGAACAGCGCCCGCGCCCCCTTGGTCAGCCATGGCGCCGACAGATCAAGCAACGCGGGTAGAGCAGCAAGCGCCCGCGCTGTGACAATTTCCGGCGTGGAAACAAGAGCATAGCTGTCGTCGATGCGCCGGGCGACGACCCGAGCCGGCAAACCGAACTGGCCGATCACCGCCTGCAGGAACGATGCTTTCTTGCGGTTGCTCTCGACCAGATCGATCGAAGCCCCATCCCGCTCGACCAACAGGAAAGCCAGCACCAGGCCCGGAAAACCGCCGCCCGAACCGAGATCGGCCCAGCGTTTTGCCTCAGGTGCGATTCGCGCCAGTTGCGCGCTGTCCAGGATATGGCGACCCCAGACATCGTCGAGCGTCGAAGGTGCGGCAAGGTTGATGCTGCGGTTCCATTTTAGAAACAGCTGTTGGAACGCCACCAGGCGCTCGAATGTTTCACGTGAAACCGGTCCCGCAGCCTCTTGCAGGCTCGTCCATGAGGCAGCGCTCACGCGACGGCCCTTTGCGCAGCCGATTCGGCATTGCGGACATGCGCGACAATAATTGCCAGCGCCGCCGGCGTCATGCCTTCCATACGCTGCGCATCAGCAATCGAGCGCGGCTGCCGCGTCCGCATCTTCTGCTTCAGCTCATTAGAAAGTCCTGGAACATCTGCAAAATCGACAGAGGTAGGGATCAGCCGGCTTTCTTCGTGCCGGATCTGCGCGACATCAGCCTGCTGGCGATCCAGGTAAACCGAATATTTCGCTTCCGTTTCGAGCCGCTCGGCAGTCTTGGCGTCGATCGCGCCAAATGCCGGTTCGACGCGGGCGAGCCAGGCAATATCGACGCCGGGATAGGCCAGCAATTCATAAGCGGAGCGGCGCACACCGTCTCTGTTGACCTCCAGTCCGTGCCGCGCCGCTCCATTGGGCGTCATCGTCGTAGCAACCGCCAGTTCGCGCGCCTTCTCAAGGTCAACAGTGATCTGGTTGAACCGCTGCGTCCGCTGCGTTGAGGCAATTCCCAGCCGCGTCGCCAGCGGCGTCAGCCGCTCATCGGCATTGTCGGCCCTGAGCGAGAGCCGGAACTCCGCTCGCGAGGTGAACATGCGGTAGGGCTCGGCAATGCCGCGGCTGGTCAAATCGTCGACCATCACGCCGATATAGGCTTCGGTGCGGCTGAGCACGATTTGATCATCCGCCGACGCCTTGCGCGCGGCGTTCAGTCCGGCGAGCAGGCCTTGCGCGCCGGCTTCTTCATAACCGGTGGTGCCGTTGATCTGCCCGGCCAGGAACAGACCGGCGATCCGCTTGGTTTCCAGCGTCGGCTCGAGCTCGCGCGGGTCAACATGGTCATACTCGATGGCGTAGCCCGGCTGCAGCATGGTCGCCCGCTCCAGCCCCGGGATCGTCTTCAGAATGTCGAGCTGCACATCCTCGGGCAGGGACGTCGAAATGCCATTGGGGTAGACGGTGTCGTCGTCGAGGCCTTCCGGCTCAAGGAAGATCTGGTGACCCTCGCGATCGCCGAACTTGACGATCTTGTCTTCGATCGACGGGCAATAGCGCGGGCCGACGCCTTCGATCGAGCCGGAATACATGGCCGAGCGGCCGAGATTGGCGCGGATGAGGTCATGCGTGGCCGGCGTCGTGCGGGTAATGCCACAATGGATCTGCGGATTCTGGATTGTATCGGTCAGCAGCGAGAACGGCGAGGGATGTTCATCCGCCGCCTGGCTTTCAAGCGACGCCCAGTCGATGGTGCGGCCATCGAGCCGCGGCGGCGTGCCGGTCTTCAGCCGTCCGAGCGCAAAGCCGGCGCGGCTCATCGTTGCCGACAAGCCAAGGCTCGCCTGCTCGTTCATGCGACCGGCGACGATCTTCTTCTCGCCAATATGGATAAGGCCGCGCAGGAAGGTCCCGGTGGTCAGCACGACGGCGCCGCAGGCCAACCGCCGCCCGTCAGCCAGCAGCACGGCAGCGACCCGTCCCTCGTCGATCTCGAAGTCCAGAACCTCACCCACGACGACATCGAGGTCGTTCTGCTGCCGAATCGCTTCCTGCATAGCCAGCCGGTAGAGCTTACGATCAGCCTGGGTGCGCGGTCCGCGCACGGCGGGGCCTTTGCGCCGGTTGAGCAGCCGGAACTGGATGCCGGCGGCATCGGCCACCCGGCCCATCAGCCCGTCCAGGGCGTCGATCTCGCGCACCAGATGGCCCTTGCCGAGCCCACCAATCGCCGGATTGCAGGACATGACCCCGATCGTATCGAAGCGCAGCGTGACCAGCGCCGTCCTGGCGCCGGCACGCGCCGCAGCACTGGCCGCCTCGACCCCGGCATGGCCGCCGCCCACCACAACCACATCATAGTGATCGATCATTTTTCGTTCCAGATTCAGAGCCCGACACATGTCCCCGCGAGCGGTTGGTGTCAAGGATTGTGGATGATTCGTTTCACGTGAAACAGCATTGGCCTTCGTCATCCTAGGGCGAAGCAAGGAGCGGAGCGACGCAGCGCAGGATCCATGCCGTGACACGCGAGCGCCGCAACGGTGCAGACCTAGGAATGTGCAAAAGCCGGTCGTTGTAACGATGCCTCAATTCTGCACCGCTGCATTCTTCGGCTAGCGCAACGGCATGGATCCTAGGGTCTCCACTCCGCTTCGCGTCGCTCCGCCCTAGGATGACGAAGGGTCGGTGTTTCACGTGAATCACATCCCGCCCCGCACTGTTTCACGTGAGTCATTTCCCAATGCAAAACTGAGAGAAAATCACGTCGAGCAAATCCTCGACATTCACCGCCCCGACAATCCGGCCAAGACGGTCCGCCGCGAGCCGCAGTTCCTCCGCGCGCAGCTCCTGGCCCCGCTCACCCGACAAAGCAGAGACCAGAAAGCCTTTCGTCTCGTTGAGTAGCTCCACATGCCGCAACCGCGACGGCAGGATATCGCCGGCATCGCCAATCGCTGCGGCAGCACGGCCTCCGATGTCAGCCAGCAGTTCAGCCAAACCTGTCCCATCCATGGTCGAGATCGTAGCGTCATAGGCACCAGGCGGCGGTCCACCTTTCAGCAGATCGACCTTGGTTCCGATTCTCAAAGCCGGGATGTCGGCCGGGATGTCGCCGATCGCGGCCGGGTTCGCCAGATCTTCCAGCAGCAACACCAGGTCCGCCGTATGCGCCTTGGCCCGCGCCTTTTCGATGCCGATGGCTTCGACCTTGCCAGCCGCTTCCCGCAGGCCTGCCGTGTCAGTCACCCTGACCCGTACGCCGTTGAGATCCAGTACCACCTCCAGGAGGTCGCGTGTCGTTCCGGGCTCATCGGTGACGATTGCCGCCTCGCGCCGTGCCAGCGCGTTGAACAGGCTGGATTTGCCGGCATTCGGTGCACCGAGGATGACGACCTCGAAACCGTCGCGAATGATTTCTGCAGCATGGAAGCCGGCGATATGGCGGCTGATCTCATCCACCATGGCTCGGACATCCGACCAGACCGTATCTGAAACGGAGCCCGGCACATCGTCCTCATCGGCAAAGTCGATTTCCGCTTCGATCATTGCCCGCGCATGGATCAGACGCCGGCGCCAGCCGAGATAGAGCGCGCTCTGTTCGCCCTCGGCATTCTGCACCGCAAAGCGGCGCTGCGCTTCGGTTTCGGCGTTGACGAGATCGGCCAGCGCCTCCGTCTCGACCAGATCGAGCTTGCCGTTGAGAAAGGCGCGCCGGGTGAATTCGCCGGGCTCGGCATGCCGCACGCCATCAAAACCGGCGATGGTCTCCAGCATCCTGCCGGCAACAGCGCGGCCGCCATGGACATGGAACTCGGCGACATCCTCGCCGGTAAAACTGTTCGGCCCGGGAAAAAACAGCACCAGGCCGTGGTCGATCAGCGATCCGTCCGCCGCCCGGAGCTTGCGCAACGCGGCAACACGGTCCTTAACCATGCTTCCGGCAATCGTTTCGACAACGAATCGAGTCGTCGGTCCGGAAATGCGAATGACGGCAATGCCGGCGGGGAGGCGGCCGCTGGACAGCGCAACTATCGAATCGCCTGAAATCATTTGCCCGCTCTAGCCAATCGCCCTAGCTTGAAATTAATCCCGACACCGCCAAACCGAGCCAAGCCCGCCCGTGACCTTGCCTGCGCAAAACCTGCTTGCCGAAGAAGCCAGCCCCTATCTGCAGCAGCACAGCGGCAATCCCGTGCATTGGCGGGCCTGGTCGCCGGCGGCACTGGCCGAGGCCAAGGCTTTGCAGCGGCCGATCCTGCTCTCGGTCGGCTACGCCGCCTGCCACTGGTGCCATGTCATGGCGCATGAAAGTTTCGAAAACGACCAAGTCGCAGCCGTCATGAACCGGCTGTTCGTCAATATCAAGGTCGATCGCGAGGAGCGGCCGGACATCGACCAAATCTATATGGCCGCTCTGTCGTCGATGGGCGAGCACGGCGGCTGGCCGCTGACCATGTTCCTCAACCCCGACGGCAAGCCGTTCTGGGGCGGCACCTATTTTCCACGCGAAGCTCGCTATGGCCGTTCTGGCTTCATCCAGGTGATGGAAGCGGTCGACAAGGCCTGGCGCGAAAAGCGGGAAAGCCTTGACCAGAGCGCCGACGGTTTGACCAATCATGTCGAGGCCCGCCTGGCCGGCGTCCACGCCAAGGCGGTGCTCGACAAAGGGACGCTGAGCGATCTCGCCGACCGCATCGACGGCATGATCGACCGCGATCTCGGCGGCTTGCGCGGCGCGCCGAAGTTTCCCAACGCGCCGTTCATGCACACGCTGTGGCTGTCCTGGCTGCGCGACGGCGTCGCATCGCATCGCAACGCCGTTCTCATCAGCCTGGAGAAGATGCTGGCCGGCGGCATTTACGATCATGTCGGCGGCGGGCTGAGCCGCTATTCCACCGATGCCGAGTGGCTGGTGCCGCATTTCGAAAAGATGCTCTACGACAATGCCCAGCTGATCCGCCTGTGCAACTGGGCCTATGCCGCGACCGGCAACGATTTGTTCCGGATACGAATCGAAGACACGGTCGCCTGGCTGCTGCGCGAAATGCGCGTCGATGGCGGCGCTTTTGCTGCCAGCCTCGATGCCGACAGCGACGGCGAAGAGGGGCTTTTCTACACCTGGAGCAGGGATGAGATCGAAACCGTACTCGGCGACGATTCGGCATTGTTTTTCAAATACTTCACGCTCTCCGCGCCACCTAGCTGGGAGGGCAAACCAATTGTCCATCAGACGGATATTCAGCAAAGCCAGAGTGTGCCCGACCGGGACCTGCTGGTCCCACTCAAGACAAAATTGCTGGCGGCAAGGGAGCAGCGCGTTCGTCCGGGCCAGGACGGCAAGGCGCTGACCGATTGGAACGGCTTGATGATCGTGGCGCTCGCCGAAGCCGGCCGCTCGCTGGACCGGCGCGAGTGGATCGACGCGGCCGCAAAGGCATTCAGCCACATTGGCGAGGCCAGCCAGGACGGCCGCCTGCCGCACTCCATGCTCGGCGCCAAGAAACTGTTTCCGGCGCTGTCCAGCGACTATGCCGCGATGACCAATGCAGCGATCGCGCTATTCGAAGCGACCGGCGATTCGACCTATGTCGATCGGGCGAGGCAGTTCATCGACCAGTTGGATCGCTGGCACCGGGACAGCGACGGGACCGGTTACTACCTGACCGCGTCCGACAGCACCGATGTTCCGATCCGCATCCGCGGTGATGTCGACGAGGCGATCTCTTCGGCTACCAGCCAGATCATCGAAGCGCTGGTTCGGCTGGCTTCGGTTACCGGCGATCTCGATCTGCAGGACAGAGCGTGGCGCGTCGCCGAACACGCCATGGGCCGGGCAGGGCACCAGTCTTATGGCCAGGCTGGGATTGTTAACGCCTGTGCCCTGGTGCTCGAGCCCTTGAAGCTAGTTCTGGTCGACTCACCAGAGAGCCCAAGCCTCGTTCCGGTTGCGAATCGGAATCCTGACCCACGCCGTATCGATATTGTCGTGTCGATCGGAACGGAGGCGAATCGACCGACTTTGCCAGGTGGCATCCTGCCGCCGACCGATCGACCGGGCGCCTGGCTATGCACCGGGCAGGTTTGTCTGCCGGTCATTGCCAGCATCGAAGAACTCGAACGCCATTTGCGCCCAGAGCGTTAGATTCCGGCAAGCAGCCATGCTTGCTGGAGGCTGATTGGCGCGGTTGTCGCCTCAAAGAAAAACCCCATCCGGTTTCCCGGAATGGGGTTTCGATGCCTGGACCAGATAGGTCCGACGAACTGCTTACGTATTCATCGAATCGAAGAAATCGGCATTCGTCTTGGTCTGCTTCAGCTTGTCGATGAGGAACTCGATCGCGTCGGTGGTTCCCATCGGGGCCAGGATGCGGCGCAGCACGAAAATCTTTTGCAGGTCCTGCTTGGAGACCAGCAGGTCTTCCTTGCGGGTGCCGGACTTCAGGATGTCCATGGCCGGATAGATGCGCTTGTCCGCCACCTTGCGGTCGAGCTGGATTTCGCAGTTGCCGGTACCCTTGAACTCTTCGAAGATGACTTCGTCCATGCGGCTGCCTGTGTCGATCAGTGCGGTGGCGATGATGGTCAGCGAGCCGCCTTCCTCGATGTTACGGGCCGCACCGAAGAAGCGCTTCGGCCGCTGCAGCGCATTGGCGTCGACACCGCCGGTCAGCACCTTGCCGGATGACGGCACAACGGTGTTGTAGGCGCGGCCGAGGCGGGTGATCGAATCCAGCAGGATGACGACGTCGCGGCCATGTTCGACCAGGCGCTTGGCCTTCTCGATGACCATTTCGGCGACCTGGACGTGACGCACCGCCGGTTCATCGAAGGTCGAAGAGATCACCTCGCCCTTCACCGAGCGCTGCATGTCGGTCACTTCCTCCGGCCGCTCGTCGATCAGCAGCACGATCAGATAGCATTCCGGATGATTGGCCGTGATCGAATGCGCGATGTTCTGCATCAGCACGGTTTTACCGGTGCGCGGCTGCGCGTTGATCAGCGCGCGCTGCCCTTTGCCGATCGGCGCCACCAGGTCGATGACGCGTGGCGAGATGTCCTTGCTGGTCGGATTGTCGATCTCCATCTTCAGCCGCTTGGTCGGATAGAGCGGCGTCAGATTGTCGAAGTGGATCTTGTGACGGATCTTTTCGGGATCGTCGAAATTGATGGTGTTGACCTTGAGCAGCGCAAAATAGCGCTCGCCTTCCTTCGGGCTGCGGATCGGCCCTTCGACCGTATCGCCGGTCTTCAGCGAAAAGCGCCGGATCTGCGACGGCGAGATGTAGATGTCGTCGGGACCTGGCAGGTAGTTGGCATTGGCGGAGCGCAGGAAGCCGAAGCCGTCCTGCAGCACTTCGACCACACCGTCGCCGATGATCTCGATATCCTGTGCGGCCAGCTTCTTCAGGATCGCGAACATCAGCTCTTGCTTGCGCATGACGCTGGCGTTCTCGACCTCGAGCGATTCGGCATAAGCGATCAGCTCTGGCGGCTTCTTGTTCTTGAATTCGGTAAGTTTCATTTCTTGCATAGACGGACTCTGGGTGAGCTTTGGGAGAAAAATATCGGCGGGATGCGACAAATGCCGGGCGCGGCCGAAAATAATGAGGGGCGGCGCATGACGGGAAGGAAGACCCGTCTTTTATCGTCGGTCGGATCAAAGAGCAAGCAGCGTTTTAAGAGGCCTGATCGGCCTCAGAACGGCTTGACGACAACCAGGATCACGATGGCGATCATCAGCAATGTGGGGATCTCGTTGACGATCCGCCAGTGCCTCGCCGGTTTTTCGTTGCGATCTTCGGCGAATTTCCGCACCGCGCCGGCCAGATAGCCGTGAACGGCGGACAACAGCAGCACCAGGCCGATCTTGGCGTGAAGCCAGCCGCCCTGGAAGCCGAAGATTTTCCAGGCGAGCCAGAGGCCGAACACCCAGGTAACGATCATCGCCGGATTGATGATGCCGCGCAGCAGGCGCCGCTCCATCACCTTGAAGGTCTCCGACTGCACCGACCCTTTCTCGGCATCGACGTGATAGACGAACAGCCGCGGCAGATAGAGCATGCCTGCCATCCAGGAAATGACGGCAAGGATATGGATCGCCTTTGCCCAGGGATAGAAACCCTCAGGCGCGACAAAAAACAGAAGTGCGGTGAGAACCACCAGGACAACAATGCCGATGGTCATGCGCACCATTGCCTGACCCGTGCTGCTGACCGCTTTGCCCCTATTGTTCGACTGAGCCATCAGCGTGTCGCGCCCCGCACCTGCTTCACCATTGCCTCGACATGCGCCACCGGCGTCTCCGGCGTGATGCCATGGCCGAGATTGAAGATCAGCGGTCCGTCGCCCAGCGTCTTGAGGATCGCATCGACGCCATCGGACAGGGCTTTGCCGCCAGCCACGAGCCGCAAGGGATCGAGGTTGCCTTGCACGGCGCCACCGGCCTGCAATGCCTTCGCTGCTGCCAGGGGCACGGTCCAGTCGATCCCCAGCCCCGTTACGCCGGTCTTCTCGCGATAGCTCTCATAGCGGGTGCCGGCGCCTTTGGGAAAACCGATGATCGGAACATCAGGGTGGACGGCACGAACCTGCCGGACGATCTCCGCCACCGGCTGGACGCAGAACAGGTCGAACGACGCATCGTCGAGCACGCCGGACCAGGAATCGAAAATCTGCACCACGTCGGCGCCGGCTTCGATCTGGCGGATCAGATAGGCCGCTGAATGATCGGCCAGCACTTTCAGAAGCTGCAGGAACGCGGCCGGCTCGCGATAGGCAAACAGCCTCGCCGGCGCCTGGTCTGGCGTGCCGTGGCCGGCAATCATGTAAGTCGCCACCGTCCACGGCGCACCGCAAAACCCGATCAGCGTCGTCTTCTCAGGCAGTTTTGCCCGCAGCCGCCGAACCGTCTCATAGACCGGTTCGAGATTCACGTGAAACGTTTCGCTGTTGAGAGTCAAAATCTCCGTCGCCGTGATCGGCGTCAGCAACGGCCCGCGGCCCTCTTCGAAGCGGACGTCACGGCCCAGCGCATGGGGCACGACAAGGATATCCGAAAACAGGATCGAGGCATCGAAGCCAAAGCGTTCGATCGGCTGCAGCGACACTTCGACGGCAAGGTCAGGATTGTAGCAGAGATCGAGGAAGGATCCGGCGCGCTTTCGGGTCTCGCGATACTCCGGCAGATAGCGCCCGGCCTGACGCATCATCCAGAGTGGCGGCGGAAACGCTGCCTTGCCCTTCAATACGTCCAGCATGATCCGCCGCATCGAGCGTTCGCCTCTCCCAGGCCTCTTTCTAAATCAAATATCTTATTTCTAAGAATCTTCTGATTCTAAGAGTCTGTTGGTTGTGGTGGTTGTCACCTGTCCCGCTTCGCCTCTGAAAAGGCCAGCCAGCATATTGTCGCGCACTTCCCATTCGGGATTGCAGGAGAATGTGGATGACCGGGATTCGTTTACTGGAGTCAATGGCTTGACGTTCGCCTCGAGAAACGCGCTCTGTGGATGAAGCGCGGGCAACATCGTCCGTCCCCAAAATTGTCCCCAGCCGCCCGACGAAGCCGACAGCGCATCGAATTGTGGACAACCCGCCTTCTGATACAGTCGCTTCCAGGCGGTCGCCTTTCCGGTCCGCGTTTATCCACACAAGCCCACAGCCCCAGGTGCCCCCTGTGAACAAACCCCAAAGCTTCTTCCACCTGCACCTGATTTCCGACGCCACCGGCGAAACGCTGCTGGCGGCCGGCCGGGCAGCCTCGGCGCAATACAAGGATGCGCGCGCCATCGAGCACATCTACCCGCTCATCCGCACCGAAAAGCAGGTGGCGAAAGTGTTCGAGGACATCGAGGAGGAGCCGGGCATCATTCTTTATACGGTTGTCGACCAGAAGCTGGCGCGCGGCATAGACGAGCGTTGTGCCGCCATGGGCCTGCCTTGCGTCTCGGTGCTGGAGCCGGTGCTGACCGTGTTCCAGTCCTATCTCGGCACGCCGGCCGGCCGCCGCGTCGGCGCCCAGCATGTGCTCGACGCCGACTATTTCCGCCGCATCGATGCGCTCAACTTCACCATGGAGCATGATGACGGCCAGCTGCCGCTCAATATGGACGATGCCGACATCGTGCTGGTCGGCATTTCCAGGACATCGAAGACGCCGACCAGCATCTATCTCGCCAACCGCGGCATCAAGACCGCCAACATTCCGATCGTGCTCGGCGTACCGGTGCCCGAAAGCCTGGTCGCCGCCAGCAAGCCACTGATCGTCGGCCTGATCGCCACCGCCGAGCGCATCTCGCATGTCCGCCAGAACCGTATCCTGGGCAATAGCAGCACCTATGAAGCGTCGGATTATGTCGACCGCGCCCTGATCACCGAAGAGCTCGCTTATGCCCGCCAGATCTGCACAAGGCACAACTGGCCGATGATCGACGTTAGCCGCCGCTCGATCGAGGAGACCGCGGCGGCCATCGTTGCCCTCAGGGGGAAGAATAGGTAATTGGAATGGAATGCTGCGTTGGTGATGTCCACCGCTGCGGCGCACGAAACTCACGGCATGGATCCTAGGGTCTGCGCCGCGTCGCTTCGCTCCTGCTCCGCCCTAGGATGACGAATGAGAGGACCGATTCTGCCAATCTCCAACGCTTGTAATTAGCGTCACCCCAGCGTGCCTTCGTCATCCTAGGGCGGAGCAAGGAGCGAAGCGACGCGGCGCAGACCCTAGGATCCATGCCGTTACGCTAGCCGACGAGTGCAACGGTTTTCTACTTGGGTGAATATCTCGGCGGCAGACGGTAATCAGGCAAAAAACAATGACCGAAAAAATCATCCTCGCCTCCGGCAGTCCGTTCCGCAAAGCCATGCTCGTCAATGCCGGGCTCGACATCGAGGCGGTCCCGGCCGATGTCGACGAGCGCGCGCTCGAGGCGCCGTTGCAGGACAGCGACGTGTCGCCGGAGGACGTCGCGCTGATCCTCGCCGAGGCTAAGGCCACCGAGGTCAGCGAGCGCCGGCCCGGCGCGCTGGTTCTCGGCTGCGACCAGACTTTGTCACTGGGAGATGAAGTGTTCCACAAGCCGGCCGACATGGAAGGCGCCCGCCGCCATCTGCTGGCGCTGTCGGGCAAGACCCATCAGCTGAACAGCGCCGCCGTGCTCTGCCGAAACGGCGCTGTGCTGTGGCGCCATGTCGGTGTCGCCAGCCTCACCATGCGCAAGCTCGATCCTGCTTTCATCGGCCGTCATCTGGCCCGTGTCGGCGCCAAGGCGCTGGCGAGCGTCGGCGCCTACCAGATCGAAGGCGAAGGCATCCAGCTGTTCGAAAAGATCGAAGGCGACTATTTCACCATTGTCGGCCTGCCGCTGTTGCCGGTGCTGAAGGAATTGCGGGCGCTCGGAGCCATCGATGGTTGAGAAAAAAGCTTTTGTCACCGGCCATCCGATCGCGCATTCGCGCTCGCCGAAGATCCATGGCTATTGGCTGAAGAAATACGACATCGACGGCAGCTACCGCGCCATCGATGTCGCGCCGGCCGATTTTCCCGCATTCCTGACATCGCTGCAGGCCAATGACTACCAGGGCGGCAACGTCACCATCCCGCACAAGGAGGTGGCCTTTGCCAGGGTCGAGCGCCGCGACGAAGCGGCGGAGATGATCGGCGCCGTCAACATGCTGTGGCTGGAAGACGGCCTGCTGTGGGGCGGCAATTCGGACTGGATCGGCTTTGCCGGCAATCTCGACGAGCATGCGCAGGGCTGGGACAAAAACGGCCCGGCCGTGGTGCTCGGCGCCGGCGGGGCGTCGCGTGCAGTCATCCACGCGCTGAAAGTGCGTGGCGTCAGGGATATCCGCATCGTCAACCGCACCTTGGCGCGGGCGCAGGAATTGGCGGACCGTTTCGGCACCGGCGTCTCGGCGCATGGCGCGGTCGGCGATCTGCTTGCCGATGCCGGCCTGCTCGTCAACACCACGGCGCTCGGCATGCATGGCGATGCCACGCTGGCCGCCGATCCCGCTGGCCTGCCGGGCCACGCCATCGTTTCCGACATTGTCTATGTGCCCTTGGAAACGCCGCTGCTCGCCGCGGCGCGGGCACGCAATTTGAAGACGGTCGATGGTCTCGGCATGCTGCTGCATCAGGCCGTGCCCGGCTTCGAGCGCTGGTTCGGCGAGAAGCCGGACGTCACGCCGGAATTGCGGCAGATGATTGTCGCCGACATTGTTGCGAAATGATGGGCGCCAAACGATGATCGTGCTCGGCCTCACCGGATCGATCGGCATGGGCAAGTCGACGACGGCGAAGATGTTCGCCGACGCCGGCGTGCCTGTGCATGATTCCGACGAGACCGTGCATCGGCTTTATTCCGGCAAGGCTGCGCCCTTGGTCGAAGTAGCCTTTCCCGGCACCACCGTGTCCGGCGTCGTAGACCGTGCGAAATTAGGCGCGCGGGTGCTGGGTGACGCCGCGGCGCTGAAGACTTTGGAGACAATCATCCATCCGCTGGTGCGTGCCGACGCCGATGCCTTTCTGACAAGACACCGCGCGGCCGGCGCGCCGCTGGTCGTGCTCGACATTCCGCTGCTGTTCGAGACCGGCGGGCGCGCCCGGGTCGACAAGGTCGTCGTCGTCACCGCGCCGGCCGACATCCAGCGCGCCCGCGTGCTGGCGCGGCCCGGCATGAGCGAGGAGAAGCTGTCGGCGATCCTGGCCAAGCAGGTGCCCGACGCCGAAAAACGCCGTCAGGCAGATTTCGTCATCGACACGGGTGAAGGGATGGAGGCGGCACGTGCCGCGGTCAAGGCCATCATCGCCGAACTCTCTGGGCGCTGACGCTTTCCCTTCTCCCCTTGTGGGGTGAGAAGCGGTTCGCGCAGCGAACGAAAAGCCAATTGCTTGGCTTTTCGAGCTTCGAACGCCCTGAGCTTGCGAAGGGCCGGGCGGTGGCCAATCCACCCTGCCGGGTCCCCGCTGCTTCGCAGCGTCCCGGCGTTCGCCGGCCTTTCATCGTGCCACTGGCACGAAGAATTCGCCTTCGGCGAACCGGCCGCTCACCCCACAAGGGGAGAAGGGAAAAAGGGCATTACCCATTGCCATTTTGTTCCGCTCTATGATTCTACTCCCTTAGGAGTGAGCTGATTCTATGCGTGAGATCATCTTCGATACCGAAACCACCGGCCTCGACATGCGCGACGACCGCATCATCGAGCTTGGCGGCGTCGAATTGGTCAACCGCTTCCCGACCGGCCGCACCTTCCACAAGTTCATCAATCCGCAAGGGCGCGCGGTCCACCACGAGGCGCAGGCCGTGCACGGCATCAGCGCCGCCGACCTGGTCGGCAAGCCGACCTTCGCCGAAATCGCCGAGGAATGGCTATCCTTCACCGACGGCGCCAAGCTCGTCGCCCACAACGCCAATTTCGACATCGGCTTCCTCAACACCGAGTTCGGCCGGCTCGGCCAGCCGGTCATCGATACGGGGCGCGTCGTCGATACGTTGGCGCTGGCTCGACGCAAGCACCCCATGGGTCCCAATTCGCTCGACGCGCTCTGCCGCCGCTACGGCATCGACAACGGCCACCGCACCAAGCACGGCGCGCTGCTCGATTCCGAACTTCTCGCCGAAGTCTATATCGAGCTCATCGGCGGCAAACAGGCGGCGCTGATCCTCGAAACGGTGGCGGTGCAGGTCAATGCCAATGGTGACGTCGCCGACATCGACATCTCGATCGCCGCCAGGCCGATCGGCCTGCCCTCGCGGCTGACCGAGTCCGAGCGCGCAGCGCACGCCGGGCTGGTCGCAACGCTGGGCGAAAAGGCGCTGTGGCTGAAGGTGGCGGCGGGGTGATTTTCCGCGGGATTAACATCAACCCGTAGCGCCCCTTCGCGCCCCCCTCTGTCCTACCGGACATCTCCCCCACAAGGGGGGAGATCAGACGTCACACCGGCCTTCGCCAATCTCGAGAGTTGTATGGACAGGCGCGGCCGTCGAAGCTGCTGATCTCCCCCCATGTGGGGGAGATGCCTGGCAAGGCAGAGGGGGCGCTGTGCAGTCCTCTCGGCACGAATCCAACAAAAAGCCCGGCACAAGCCGGGCTTTTCAATCCATAGTGGCGAACCCTCAGCTCACCTTGACCTTCGACGCCGCCTGGTCTTCAGCCAGCTTCTGCTGGAACATCTGGGCGAAATCGATCGGGTCGAGCATCAGCGGCGGGAAGCCGCCATTGCGGGTGGCTTCGGCGATGATCTGGCGGGCGAAGGGGAACAAGAGCCGCGGGCATTCGATGAACAGGATCGGCAGCATGTGCTCCTGCGGGAAGCCGGAGATGGCAAAGACGCCACCATAGACGAGCTCGACATTGAACAGCACTTCCTGGTCGAAGGAGGCCTTGGCGTTCAACGTCAGATTGACGTCGAACTGCTTGTCGGAGAGCGGATTGGCGTTGACATTGACGTTGATGGCGATGCCGGGGGCCTTGTCGCGGCCGCGCAGCGAGTTCGGCGCGCCGGGGCTTTCGAAGGACAGGTCCTTCACATACTGGGCAAGCACGTTGAGCGACGGCTGTGCCGTTTCGCCGTTGCCGTTTGCGGCGCCGACCGGCGCGTCATCTTTGCTGGCCATGAGCCTTGATCCTTTTGCCTGGGCAGCAGAGCTGACCGAATTGAAATCGGGCGTTGGCTAGCATGGTCGGCATGACAAGACAAGGTTTGCCGCCTTGTGACCGGAAGGATCAAAACTGTGTTGAGTTTCAGGTCAGACCGGCATCACCTGAATAGCCTCAGTCGTCCTTCAGCCGCCGCCACGGCGAATTATGGTCGGGGCCGCGCTTGAAATCGTCTTCGCGCGAATAATCGCCGTCGTCGAGATCGATGACCTTGTCGCGCGACCTGCCCCGAAAACCGCCGGCGGTGAAATCGGTGGCGACGACGATGCGGCCCTTGAGCCTGCGCCAGGCAAGGTCGCGCACCGGCGGCAGGAACAGAAGCAGGCCGATAATGTCGGTGATGAAGCCGGGAATGATCAAAAGGATCGCGGCGACCACGATCATGGCGCCATGCGCGAGCTGGCGGCTGGGGTCGCCGCCGCCGGCCATCTCGGCGCGCACCCGCGCCATGACACCAAAGCCCTGGTGGCGGAGCAGAAGCACGCCGGCAAGGCTGGAAGCCAGCACCAGGCCGACCGTCGCCAGCGCCCCGATCTCGCGGCCGACAATGACGAAACCGGCGATTTCCAGCAGCGGGAGTGCAAGCACGAACAAAGGGAGGAAGGAAATGCGCAAGTCTTGACCGATCGTTTCCATGTTTTGCCGGACGGCGTACAATCGCCGCTGGCACTGAGGCCGTTAGATAGGTATGCCTGCCTTTGATTTGAATGATTGCGCCATGCGTTCTATATGCTTTGCATGTTGAACGCTATGCGATCGCGGCCCGGATTGGCCGGCGGTCCGGCCAGGTCAGGGATTGATTGGCGAAAGATATGGGATTCTTCGACTTCGGCACCATTTTCTTTCTGATTGCCGCAGTGGTGATCTTTTTCCAGCTGCGCAACGTCCTCGGCCGCCGCACGGGCAGCGAACGCCCGCCCTTCGATCCCTATACGGCCAGCCGCACCGACAAGGACGCGACCCAAAAGCCCGAAAATGTGGTTTCGCTGCCCCGCAAGCGCCTGCCGGGCGAAACGGCTGCCGAAACCTATGCGGCCATCGACGCCTTCGCCAAGCCCGACACCGACCTCAACAAAGGCCTGCGCACGATCAAGGACAATGATCCGTCCTTCGACCCGAAGGGTTTCGTCGACGGCGCCAAGATGGCCTATGAGATGATCGTCATGGCCTATGCCGATGGCGATCGCAAAACGCTGAAGAACCTTTTGTCGCGTGAGGTTTTCGATGGTTTCGTCGCCGCAATAGGCGACCGCGAGGCGAAAGCCGAAAAGATCCAGTCCTCCTTCGTCGGCATCGACAAGGCCGACATCGTCTCGGCCGAGATGAAGGGTGGCGAGGCGCACATCACGCTGCGCATCGTCAGCGAGCTGATTTCGGCGACCCGCGACAAGGCGGGTGCTGTCATCGATGGCGATCCCGAGACAGTGGCCGAGGTCAAGGATGTCTGGACCTTCGCCCGCGACACACGCTCGCGCGATCCGAACTGGAAGCTGGTCGCCACCGAGGAAGAAGACTGAATCTTTGCATGTCGCCCAAAAGTGGGCAGCGGTTTTTGGGATATCGACATGCAGGCAAACATGGCCAGTGGCGGGGCCGCGGTGTCGCTATCGTCCCTTTTCGTCGAGAAATCCTTTGATGATCTTCCCGGCTGGGCTGCGGACGATCACCTTGCCGCCTTCGAAGCCTTCCGCCGTTCGGCCTTTCATGTCCTGACCAAGCCTTATCGCACCGGTTCGCTCGGCGTCCGGTTCGATGCCTTTGCCGGCGCCTATGACGAGGCGCGTTCCGTTTCGCCGGCGAATCGGTCGGCAGCCAAGGATTTCTTCGAGCGTCATTTCGTTCCAGCCAAGGTTCAGGCTGAAAATGCGGGTCTGGTCACCGGCTTCTACGAACCGGAGGTCGAGGCTTCGCCGGTGCGCACGGAAGAATTCACGGTGCCGCTTATGGCGCGGCCGGGCGATCTGATCGACATCGACGGCGCCAACCGTCCCGAGGGCATGGACGAGTATCTGGCCTTCGCCCGTGACACGCCGCAGGGGCCGGTCGA
This sequence comes from Mesorhizobium sp. WSM4306, assembly GCF_007003975.1. Lineage (GTDB taxonomy): Bacteria > Pseudomonadota > Alphaproteobacteria > Rhizobiales > Rhizobiaceae > Mesorhizobium. The sequence goes on along the minus strand of NZ_VFTC01000010.1, from coordinate 151,395 downwards.
GTATTTCGACCGTGGCCAGATCGAGCGCGGCGCGCTGGCCGGCAAAGGCCTGGAAATCGCCTGGCTTGCGGAAAAAGTCGATGCCTTCTTCATCCATGTGCAGGGCGCGGCGCGGCTGAAGATGACCGATGGTCGGTCTTGCCGCGTCACCTATGCCGCCAAATCCGGCCAGCGTTTTACCGGGCCAGGCAAGATCCTCGCCGATCTCGGCGAGATCCCGCTTGAAAAAGTGACGATGCAGTCGATCCGTGCCTGGTTCAGGGCGCATCCCGATCGCATCGACGAGATCCTCTGGCAGAACCGCTCCTACATCTTCTTTCGCGAAGCAGCGGTCGGCGACGCGACGCTCGGTCCGATCGCCGCCGCCAAGGTGCCGCTGACGCCGGGCCGCTCGGTCGCCGTCGACCGGCTGCTGCACACATTCGGCACGCCGTTCTACATCGATGCACCGACGCTGATGGCCTTCGAGCAAAAACCGTTCCGGCGGCTGATGATCGCGCAGGATACCGGCTCGGCCATCACCGGACCGGCGCGCGGCGATCTCTTCGCCGGTTCAGGCGATGCCGCCGGCGAGATCGCCGGGGTCGTGCGCAACAAGGCGGATTTCTATGCGCTGGTGCCAAGAGTTCTCGTTTCGGAGACGAATCGATGAGCAACCGCCCCGATAGGCTCAGCGAGGACGACCGGGTGTTGTGGAACCTGGTGGCGCGGACCGCCCGGCCGCTGAAGGACAGGATGGCGGTCGACATCCGCGACATCATCGCCGACCCCAAGCCGTCGCAGGCGCCGGTTGCAATCGCGCCGGCCGTCGCCGCCAAGCCGAAGGCGCAACATGTTTCGCACGCGTTGGACGAGCCGACGCTGGACAAGCTGAAGAACGGCCGGCTGCCGATCGAGGGCCGTGTCGATTTGCACGGCATGACCCAGGACGAGGCCTATTCGTTGTTGTTTTCGTTCCTGCACCGGGCGCATGCCGGCGGCATCCGCTATGTCCTGATCATCACGGGAAAAGGTTCGTCGTCGGGCGGCGACGGCGTCTTGCGGCGTGCCGTGCCGGCCTGGCTGTCGACCCCCGCCTTCCGGCCACTGGTCTCCAGCCACGACCACGCCGCCCGCAACCATGGCGGTTCGGGCGCGCTCTATGTGCGTCTCAGGCGGGTCAGCAGATGACGCCGTTCGGCGAAAAGATTCGCGCGCTGAGAATCGAGCGCGGTGTCCGTCAGAAGGATATGGCGCAGGCGATCGGTGTTTCCGCCGCCTATCTGTCGGCGCTGGAACATGGCCGCCGCGGCGCGCCGACCTGGACCCTGATCCAGAAGATCATCGGCTATTTCAACGTCATCTGGGACGACGCTGAGGAACTGGCGCGGCTGGCCGAGGCCTCGCATCCGCGCGTGAAACTCGATACGTCGGGGCTCAGCCCGGCGGCCACCGAACTTGCCAATCTCCTGGCCGAGAACATCGAGAAGCTGGATGAAGCCGAGCTTCGCCGCATCACGGCATCGATCCGGGCGGCGCTTGGACGCACCGGATAGGATGGCATGAGGCGCTTGCCGGCGTTCGCCTTGATTGGAGAGGCGATCGCCGGCGAGACGTTGCATCAGTTCTTGCCGGCAGTGCTGCCACGGCCGCCATTGTCGTGATGGTCGTGGCCATGGCCCTCGTGACCAAGGCAGCTCGAGTCGCCGGCGCCGCAACAACGGCCGGCCCACCAGTCGTTGGTCTGGGTGTTGGAACAGGTGATGGTCTGATCTGCCATGGCCGATCCGGCCAGGGACGACACCGCGACGGCGGCGAGGAAGGCAGTACGCAGGAAAGAAGTCATTGGAAGTCTCCGTGATTGGGTTCTGGTTACGGCTGTGTGTCGCCGCAGGAGACGGTTTGGTTCACGGGAGACTGCAACAAATTTTGGGCAGGCGGTTTGGGAGGCTCAGACTTTCGTCATCCACGGGCGGAGCGGAAGCGAAGCGAACGCGCAGACCCGAGGATCCATGCCGTGAACGACGAGCGCCACGGCGGTGCAGAAGATCCAGTGCCAGACAGGAAATCGCGCTCGGCTATTTCTGCGCTGCAGCGGTCTTGGTCGATGTCACGGCATGGAAGTGATGGATCAGGCCGTCCGTTACTTGATCCTACTGGACCGCGCCGACCAGCAGCTGCTGGCCACCGCGGATTGAGACCCAGCGGCCGGTGTTGTCGATTGCCTGCCGCTTGAGGAAGCGGTAGCCGGTGGCGTCCCAGATCTTCACCTTGTCGGTGAGATTGTCGAGAACGTAGTCGCCCTTGTCGGTGCGCACCGTCAGCACCGCATGGCCTTCGCCGTCCGGCTTGCGCACGACGGTGATCAGGAGATCGGCCAGCGACACGCCGAACCGGTAGAGCTGGCGGCGCTTTTCCAGCACATAGTCCTCGCAATCGCCGACGCCCTTGTCGGGATAGGCCCAGACTTCATCCTTGCCGTAAATGTCGTAATCGCTCATCGGCTTGACGGCGGCGTTGACCCTGGATGTCACGCTGATCAGCTTGCGCATGAAGGCGTCGGTCATCGCAGCCGGGTTAAGATTGCTTGGCCGGATCAAGCATTCGCCCGGATTGGACTTGCAGAAATCATAATGGCCGATCGGCTGCGAGGTCATGCCGCCGGTCGCCATGGCGCCGCCCGCCGATGCCGGCGCCGCCCAGCATCCCAAAACCGCAAGCCCTGTTGCCGCGCACAAGCGCAGCGTCCGTGCCATCGCTGAGGAAGTCATTGTCCCCGTTCACCCTTGTTGTTAACGAAAGGTTAAAGGGGATTTACAGTCCGTGTCAATTATGGGGGGAGGCAGATTTTCCGGCATGGTTACCCGCGCCCGCCCGACAGCGTCTATTGTGCAACAGAACGCCTGCGGCGTGCGAAGTCGCCCCGCTTCTGCAGGCAATGCACGCCACAGCTGTATCGAGCCTCAACCCTTGGCGGAGCGGACCAGCCTCGGTTTCACCGCAACGCGGTTCTGCCGGCCGTAGCTGGCGATGAAATCGACGATGCGCGGCACGATTTCCGAGCGGAAACGCGAGCCGTTGAAAACGCCGTAATGGCCGACGGCCGGCTGCATGTAGTGGGCATGCCGGTCGGCCGGAATGTTGGGGCAGAGGTCGTGCGCGGCCTGGGTCTGGCCGAGACCGGAAATATCGTCGTTCTCGCCCTCGACCGTGAACAGCGCGACGTTGCGGATCGCCTTGGTGTCAACGATTTCGCCGCGATGCATCATCTCGCCCTTGGGCAGGGCATGGCGCACGAACACCGTGTCGACGGTCTGCAGATAAAACTCCGCCGTCAGGTCCATCACCGCCAGATATTCGTCGTAGAAGTCGCGGTGCTTCTCGGCATTGTCGCCGTCATGCTTGACCAGGTGCATGAAGAAGTCCTTGTGGGCGATGATGTGGCGGTCGAGGTTCATGCTCATGAAGCCCGACAGCTGCAGGAAGCCCGGATAGACCTCGCGGCCGAAACCCGGCACCGGCCAGGGCGCGTTCATGATGACGTTGTCGCGGAACCAGTCGATGCCCTTTTCCTTGGCCAGAAGGTTGACCGCGGTCGGGTTGCGGCGGGTGTCGATCGGCCCGCCCATCAGCGTCATGGTCGAGGGCACGAAGGGATCGCCACGCTTTTCCATCAGCGCCACCGCCGCCAGCACCGGCACCGAAGGCTGGCACACCGCCATCACATGGGTGTCAGGTCCCAGCGCATGCAGCATGTCGATGATGTAGTCGATGTAGTCGTCGAGGTCGAAATGGCCGTCGGTCAGCGGCACCATGCGGGCATCGACCCAGTCGGTGATGTGCACGTCGGCATAAGGCAGCATCGCCTCGACCGTGCCGCGCAGCAGCGTCGCATAATGGCCCGACATCGGCGCCACGATCAAAAGCTTCGGGTCGGCCTTGCGCCCGGCAGACACGGACCGTTCGAAGCGGGTGAGATTGCAGAACGGCTTCGACCACACCGTCTTTTCTGAGACCTCGACACTCTTCCAGTCGACCACGGTCTTGGTCAGGTCGAAATGCGGCTTGCTGTAGCGGCGCGTCGTGCGCTCGAACAATTCAGCGGACGCAGCCACCGAGCGACCCCATGGCGTGTGCGAAAACGGATTAAGCGGGTTGCGGTAGAACAGCCGCACCGCATCGGCGTAGAGCCGCGCAGGCTGCAGGGCGGCATGGTTCATTTCGTAGAGCTGGTAGAACATCAGGTACTCCGCAGCTGCCGTGACCGAAGGGACGACGAGCAGCGCCGATCCTTGAATGTCTCGCGCGGAGGTTAACAAGATATTGCTGCGACGCAATACGTCACGTGGCGTGACATATGCAATTCTTTGGTCCAAGGCCTTGAGAATCCGCTTCGAACGGGGCCAGCCGGCTCAATGTGCAGCTGCGAAAGCGCGGCCGTCGGATATAGGATGCGTCCGGCCCGAATGGGCCGGACCTGGACAGATCAGACGCGCGCCATGCAGACGGAGGTATGGCCGGAGCCGATGAAGCCGAGCTGGCCGGCGGCGCCCTTCGACAGGTCGAGCACGCGGCCCTTGATGAACGGGCCGCGGTCGTTGATGCGCACGACGACGCTGCGGCCATTGTTCTGGTTGGTCACCTTCAGCCTGGTGCCGAAGGGCAGGCTGCGATGCGCGGCGGTCATTGCCGACGGGTTCATGCGCTCGCCATTGGCGGTCCGGGAGTGCAGTGCGTACCAGGAAGCACGGCCGCATTGGCCGGCGGCGGAGGAGGCGGATGCGCCGACCATCAGGCCAGCCGCGATCGTTACCGCGACAAGCGCGGTTTGGTTCTTCTTGTTCACTTGGGAGGCTCCTTTTACAGACCTCAGCCGGTAAGTGCTGAATAAGGCAGGAAATGCGGCAGGTATCTGGCGGTTCCGTGGCACTGGCACACGTTTGGAGTCACTGGGAAACAGTTTGTCAGGGGGTTATCGCGATGTGCCGGGGGTATTTCAGGCGGCTTTCGCGCGATCGTGCAGATACCTTCAGCAAGATAAGGTTTTAATATACAAGTAAGAACACGTGCGACTGGACCTCTTCCTTTCGCTCTTTCATCACTGCCATGACGCAGTTGACGATCGACTTGGGAAAGGAATCTCGGCCATGAGACTGTTCAGATATCTGCTGGCCTTGATCGTTTTGGCCATCGGCGCGCTGTGGACGCTGCAAGGCCTCGGCGTGGTCGGCGGCAGCTTCATGACGGGCCAGTCGCAATGGCTCTATATCGGCATCGTCACCATACTGGTTGGCCTGGTCGGGATGGTGTGGGCGAGCCGCTCGCGCAGTTAAGCCGAGTCTATGACGAAGCCTGCAGGCGGCTGGCGCCGTGGAAGCCGACCGCGAATTCATTGGCGATGTTTTCATGCGCCTGCGCCCGTTTGGTCCCTAGCCCAAGCCGCGGGAACAGAAGCTCGGCGACGCGGTAGGCTTCCTCGAGATGCGGGTAGCCGGAGCCGATGATGGTGTCGATGCCGATCGACTGATACTCGCGTATGCGCTCGACGATTTGCTCCGGCGAACCGACCAGCGCGGTGCCGGCCCCACCGCGCACCAGGCCGACGCCGGCCCACAGATTGGGCGAAACCACGAGCCTGTCGCGGCGGCCGCCATGCAGTTCGGCCATGCGCCGCTGGCCGACGGAATCCATCTCCTTGGTGAAGCGAGCCTGGGCGTTTTCGATCTGCGCGTCGGTGACATGGCTGATCAGCCGGTCGGCGGCGCGCCAGGCTTCGTCCTCGGTTTCGCGGACGATGAAATGCAGCCGGATGCCGAAACGCAGTTTCCGGCCGCGCCGTTCGGCCTTCTTGCGCGCCGCGCTGAGCTTTTCGGCCACCTGAGCCGGCGGTTCGCCCCACGTCAGGTACATGTCGACCAGATCGGCGGCGAGCTCCTGGCCGGCATCCGACGAACCGCCGAAATAGAGCGGCGGCCGCTCCTGGCTGGGCAAAAGATCGAGCCGGCCATTGTCGACACGGTAGTATTTACCGTTGAAATTGACACGCTCCCCCGACACCAGCGCGCGCCAGATGGTCAGGAATTCATGTGCCTGGGCATAGCGTTCGTCATGCGGCAGGAAGACGCCGTCGCCGGCCAGCTCCGTCGGGTTGCCGCCGACCACGACATTGAGCAGCAGGCGGCCATTGCTCAGCCGATCAAGCGCCGCCGTCTGGCGCGCCGCGAAGGTCGGCAGCGTCACTCCGGGCCGCAGCGCCACCAGGAATTTGAGCTTTTCGGTCAGCGCCGCAAGGCCAGAGGCGGTGATCCAGGAATCCTCGCAATTTTGCCCGGTCGGCAGCAGCACGCCTGGAAAGCCGAGCCGGTCGACCGCTTGCGCGATCTCCTTGAAATACGCGAACTCCGGCGGCCGCTGCTGCTGTTCAGAACCGAGATAGGAGCCATCGCCATGCGTCGGAATGAACCAGAAGAAATCGAGCGGCTTGGCTTGCGGGCTGATTTGGGCGGCCATGATGAAATCCTCAAAAACTAGAAACGGCAAAGACGCCGGGTGTTTCGCGCCCGGCGCTGCACGATAAATTTTCCGCCAGGCTCACTGCGACCAATACTGCCAGGCCCAGTAGAAACCCTCGTCGCGTGGCGGCAGGCGGTCGCGGTCGGCGTCGAGCTGCACCGGCGCCGGTGATTTTGGCTGCAGCTCCAGCCGAGGCTTCTCCCGCCAAGCGAGCAGCCAGTTGCCGAGATGGGCGAACAGCACGGCGGTGGATTGGGTCATCGTCATTCTCCTTCTGCTCCCGGTCAGTCCTTTCCCGCCCACGGAACCAGCTGACGCTCAATCCGGCGGATGATGAATTCCAGCACAAAGGCTATGGTCGCGATCACCAGAATGCCCATCACCACGACATCGGTGACCAGGAACTGGGCGGCCGACTGGATCATGAAGCCGAGGCCGCGCGTCGCCGCCACCAGCTCGGCCGCGACCAGCGTCGACCAGCCGGCGCCGAGCGCGATGCGCAGGCCGGTCAGGATCGACGGCAGCGCGCTAGGCACGATGACGTGACGCACCACCTGGACCCGTGTTGCGCCGAGCGAGCGCGCCGCATTAATACGCTCCTGCGACACGCCGCGCACGCCCGATGCGGTCGACAGCGCCACCGGCGCCAGCATGGCAATGGCGATGACCAGGATCTTTGACGGTTCGCCGATACCAAACCAGATGATGACCAGCGGCAGATAGGCGAGCGGCGGGATCGGCCGCAGGAATTCGAGCAGCGGATCGAAGATGCCGCGCCCGACCGTCGAAATGCCGATGGCGAGGCCGACGGGGACGCCGATGACGATGGCCGCGACCAGTGCCGCGAACACACGGCCGAGGCTGGCGACAATATGTTGTAGCAGAGTGGCGTCGACGAAGCCGTCGCGGGCGACGACAATGAATTTGGTCCACACGGCGGCGGGCGAGGGCAAAAACACCGGCGACACCAGCTGCAGGCGGGCCGACAGCGCCCAGGCCGCCAGCACGACCAGAATGGTAACGGCGCTGACCGCGCGGGAAGAGATCCAGCTGCGTTTAGGCCGCGGCCGCGACCACGGCACCGAGATGGTATCGGTTTCGCCGGCCTTGATGGTCGGCCGCTCATTGTACGAGGTGACGCTCATGCCGGCTCTCCTTCGAAGATCGCATCGGTCAGTTCGCCGCGCGCCGCGGCAAAGGCAGGGTCGGCCTTGATGGAGCGGATGGGCTCGCCTGAGGCATAGCGCCGGCTGAAACCGGTCTCGAATGTCCGCACCACGCGTCCCGGTCCGGGCGCCAGCACAATGATGCGGGTGGCCAGCACCAGCGCCTCCTCGATGCCGTGGGTCACCATCAACACGCCGACCTGGGCGGCGGTCCACAAATCGAGGAGCGTCGTCTGCATGCGCTCGCGTGTCAGTGCATCGAGCGCGCCGAGCGGCTCATCGAGCAGCAGGAATTCCGGTTCGGCGGCGAGCGCGCGGGCCAACCCCACGCGCTGGCGCATGCCGCCCGACAATTCCCAGATGTGCTTGTCGCCGACGCCCTCGAGTTTCACCAGCTTGAGCAGGTCGTCGGCACGGCGTCCTCGCTCCGCCTGCGGCACGCCGCGCAGCCGTAGCGCAAAGGCGACGTTTTCACGCGCCGTCAGCCAGGGAAACAAAGCATCGTTTTGGAACACCACGGCGCGGTCCGGGCCTGGACCGGTGATCGGTGAGCCGCCGATGGTGGCTACACCACGCGCGGGCTCGACCAGGCCGGCGGCGACATTGAGCAGCGAGGTCTTGCCGCAACCGGAGCGGCCGACCAGCACGACGAAATCGCCCTTGGCGACATCGATCGATACCCGCTCGACGGCCGGCTGGCCGTCATAGTGAACCGAGACCTTGTCTAGGACGAGATGGGGCATGGAACAGGCTCCGAAAGAGATCAGCCTGCCCCGAAACCGCTCCTCGTTTAGCGGCTCCGGGACAGGCAACACGCGGCGTCAGGGAAGAAGAAACCGCGCGTGTCACGAGAGCGCCGCGTGTCCGCCAGGGCACGCAAAGGACGCTTTAAAACTCAGGTGTCAGTTCGAAGCCAGGGCTTCGGTGACGTATTTCGACGACACGTATTTCGAATAGTCGGGCAGCACGGCGTCGATCTTGCCCTGCTCCTTGAGGAAGGCCGACGCCGCCTCGATCGCCTTGACCGTGCCGCCGCCGAGGAATTTTTCCGACGCCTGCTCTTCCAGCGTCGGGAAGACGTAGCCTTTGAGCAGCTGTGGCACTTCTTCCAGCCTGGCGCCGGTAAGCTTGGCGATCTTTGCAGCCTCCGGCGACGACACCGACCAGGCGTCCGGCTTGGCCAGGAACTGGGCATAGGATTCGCCGGTCACCTTGACGAAGTCGCGCACGGCTTCCGGGTTCTTTTCGGCAAAGTCGGTGCGCACGATCCAGGCGTCGAAGGTCGGCGCGCCCCAGGCGGCAACCTGCGAGGAGTCCAGCACCACCTTGCCGGAGGTCTTGATCTGGCCGAGCGCCGGATCCCAGACATAGGCGGCGTCGATGTCGCCGCGGGCGAAGGCGGCGGCGATTTCCGGCGGCCTGAGATTGAGGATCTCGACCGACTTCGGATCGACGTTTTCATGCTTCAGCGCCGCGAGCAGGCTGTAATGCGTGGTCGACACGAACGGCACCGCCACCTTCTTGCCGGCGAGGTCGGCGATCTTCTCGATGCCGGAGCCGTTGCGGGCAACCAGCGCTTCGGATTCGCCGATCAGGCCGACGACGAAGATGGTCTGGATCGGCAGTTCTCGGCTGGCGGCAGCGGCCAGCGGGCTCGAGCCGACATAGCCGATATCGACCGAGCCGGAGGCGACGGCGGCGATGACATCGGCGCCGGAATCGAATTTGCGCCAGTCGATCGTGGCCTTGGTCGCCTTTTCATAGGCGCCGTCAGCCTGCGCTACTTTCGAAGGTTCCACCACCGTCTGGTAGCCGATGGTGATCTTGAGGTCCTGCGCCTGGGCCGGGCCGAGGAAGGCCGCACCCGCCAAGGCTGCCGACGACAGGAGAATAATGCGTCGCGAAATGCTGGACATGAAAGGCTCCATGAAATGAGAAAAACCGGATGCCTGTTCATAGTCAGCTAATTCTATCGTTGTTGTAGAGTTAAATCCTTCCAAGCAAGACGCGCTTGTTAGAAAAAAGCCACCGGCCGATACCCGTCAATGAACCGTGATACTCTACACGCGACCGTGTAGAGCCGGCGCAAACCATCAATCCGCCGGCCCGGCTGGCCGGAAAGAGGCAGCTTTTCATGCTGGTACGCCTGACCCTGATCTGCAGCGGCGCAACGCCCGCCATGCGCAAGGGGTCGTTCCCCCTCGACGAGGCGCTGGAGCCGCGATCTTTGGCGCTGGCGGCAACGATGACCCTGCGCGGTGCCGACCGGGTCTGGACCGGCCCGGCGCTGCGCGCCCGCCAGACCGCCGAGGCGATGGGGCTCAAACCGTCGGTCGAGCCGCTGCTGGCCGAGCAGGATTTTGGCAGCTGGGCCGGCAAGGGTTTCGCGGAGGTGCAGGCGCTTGATCCCAACGGCGTCGCCGCCTGGCTCGGCGATGCCGAGGCCGCTCCGCATGGCGGCGAGTCGCTGGCCGATGTGGCGCGTCGCACCGCGAGCTTCTTAGACGACCTGATTCGGACGAGCGGCCACACCGTCGCGGTCACACATGCCAGCGTCATCCGTGCGGCCATCGTTCACGTCCTCGGTGCGCCCCTTGCGGCCTGCCGCAGGATCGATGTCGAGCCGCTCAGCCTGACCGATTTGCGCAGCGACGGCCACCGCTGGATGCTGCGCTCGAGCGGCATACCGGTGGCCAAACCCGCCAAGTCTGACAAGGTGCAACGCGACGGCGCCCAGTCCTGAGCGGAGGGTTGGGCCCCGCCCATACCGATCTTGGTCGCCCACAGCGAACGAGATTGCGCGCAGCGCCTTGGCTGAGCAAATCCATGCTGCAAATAGCCGCCGATTTGAAAACACGTTCCGACGGTTCGGGGGTAAGTATAGTAATCTTATCGACATTGAGGAATGGAGGAGACGATGCGCGGCCACTCTGCCACCATGATCGCTCGCGGCATCCGCCTGCCTTTGCGGCCCAGTCTGTGACCTTAACGGCACAAAGCCCCGCTAAAGTCCCCTCTGCGGCGTGAAAACGAAGCAAAATCAAGGTTTCTCGACTTGTATATCATGTCACTAGAATTTATGTCTCGAAGCAGCTTGCACGCGGAGGGGAGGCACGTCAGGCGTTTCGCAACCGATGGTTTCGAGCCATCGCCTGACAGGGAAACGTTCACTCTATGCTCACCAAAAAAGGCAAGTACGGGCTCAAGGCGCTGGTCCATCTGGCGCAACTGCCGGCCGGTCAGCTCGCCTTCGTCGGCGACATCGCCAGCGGCAACAACATCCCGAAGAAATTCCTCGACGCCATTCTCGGCGAATTGCGCAATGCCGGCTTCGTCCAGAGCCGCAAGGGCAAGGAAGGCGGCTATCGCCTGGCGCGCCCGGCCGACGAGATCAAGGTCGGCCATGTCGTGCGCGTGCTCGACGGACCGCTGGCACCCATCCCGTGCGCCAGCCGCACCCAGTATCAGCGCTGCGAAGACTGCAATGAGGCGACATGCCAAGTCCGACATCTGATGCTCGAGGTCCGGCAGGCGATCGCCGAGGTGCTCGACCAGCGCACGCTGGCCGAGATGCGCGACATCGTCCTCGACGACCTTACGGTCGCGAGGGGCATCGACGGCCTGCCGCTGACGCAAAAGGTCCTCGCCTGAATCTGAGCGTGCGCGCATGAGTGTCGGGCGCACCAATTCGATCATTGTAGTCGGCGGCGGCGCCAGCGGCGTCGTGCTTGCCGCGCATCTCCTCAAATCGCCCCACCCCGATCTGCGCGTGACGCTGATCGAAAAACGTCCGCATTTCGGCCAGGGCATCGCCTATTCGACGCTCTTGTCGGCACATGTGCTCAATGTCAGCGCGGCAGGGATGAGCGCCTATGCCGACGATCCCGGCAATTTCTGGCGCTGGCTGCAGGCGCGCGGCCTGGTGAGCCAGGAGCAGACGCCGCAGACACCATTCTACGCGCCGCGCAGCGTCTATGCCCGCTATCTCAAGGAACTTTTGGACGAACTCGAAGTGCGGGAAAAGGGAACCGGCCGCCTGCGCCTGATCCGCGAGGAGAGCCTGTCGATCTCGCCGACCTCTTCCGGCGTCGAGGTGACGCTGGCCAACGGCACCAGCGTGGTGGCGCATCTGGCGGTGCTTGCCACCGGCCATGACGAACAGCCCGGCGCCGGCCAGGGCCACGCCATCCGCATGGGCACCGAGGCCGACACCGCGCTCGATCCTGAAGCCCGCGTGCTGGTGCTGGGCACCGGGCTGAGTATGGTCGACGCCTTCCTGTCGCTCGAGCAGCGTGGCCACAAGGGCGAGATCGTCGCCGTGTCGCGGCGCGGCCTGCTGCCGTCGCCGCACCGCAAGGGCAACCCGATCAAGCTCGACGTCGCCGACATTCCGTTCGGCACCCAGCTGTCCTATTTCGTCGGCTGGTTCCGCGACCTGATCCGCGAAAACCAGAAAGCCGGCATCGACTGGCGCGACGTCGTCGATGGTCTGCGGCCCTTCAACCAGAAGATCTGGCAGAACTGGCCATCCTCGGCCAAGCGTCGCTTCGTCGAGCACACCAAAGCCTGGTGGGATATCCACCGCCACCGCCTGGCGCCGGAGGTGCATGCCCGTGTCACCGAGGCGGTGCGCACCGGCCGCATCCGGCCCGTCGCCGGCCGTGTCGTCGGCATCGAGGCGGGCGATGGCTTCTCCATCGACATCCAGTCACGCCACACGCAGGCGCTCGAGACGCTCCAGGTCGCCCGCATCTACGATTGCACGGGCATCGCCAGGGACATCTCGACGACATCGAACAGTGTCGTGCGCTCGCTGGTCGACCGCGGCCTGGCGCGGCCCGACCCGCTGCGGCTTGGCCTCGATGTCTCGGCCAAATGCGAAATCATCGCCGGCGACGGTTCGGTTTCAGCCAAGATCCTCGCCGTCGGACCGCTGACCCGGGGAACCTTCTTCGAGATCGATGCCATTCCGGATATTCGCGTGCAATGCGCGCGGCTGAGCAAGCAATTGCTGGGCTAAAGCAATTCCCGGAAAGACTATGAATCTGACAGATCCGTATTCGGCTCGACTGGAGAGTGCTTTCCGCGATCGCCCTATGGGCTACCCGGCGGCAGGCAAAAGAATGGCCGGTGCGGAGGATGCTTGGGTTGAAAGCGTGCCGCACCGGCCATTGCGGGATTAGGCTTGGATTTTGGGATCGTCGCCCCGCACTGGCAAAGCTACATATATATTAGCTGTATCTCAATTAAGACTGAAGTCCCTGCCGTAATGGGACGTCTGGACACCATTTCTGGGAAAAGTGTGAGCGCATACCCAGGGAAGTGCGTCAAAACCAAAGAGAGAGCGTTCAGCCGCCCAATGCCTCACACACCAGGCGCGCGGTCTCTGTGCCGGAAAAATTCTGCTGGCCGGTGATCAGATTGCCGTCGCGCACGGCAAAGCCGCGCCACGGCCCGCCTGGATGTAGTTGGCGCCGATCGCTTTTAGTTCATCCTCGATCCGCCATGGCATCAGATGCTTGCCGCGTTCCAGCGCGCCCATCGCCCAGGTCGCGCCCCGCGCCGACGAGGCCGTGTTCGACAAGCTGACCATGTCGGCTTTCGATTCCACGTCGCTCTGCTTTGCACTCCGCGATTGCGGCGGCAACGAACGAGATGGTGCGTTGGGGCGGGGGGTTGCAGCTGTCGAGATAACCAACGAGGTCGCACCCTACGACGCCCCCCTCTGTCCTGCCGGACATCTCCCCCACAAGGAGGGAGATTGGCAGCTTCGACCTTGGCGCCTTCTTTCGACGTCGAAAATTAGCGAAAGCCGCCGCGACATCCGATCTCCCCCCAAGTGGGGGAGATGGCCGGCAGGCCAGAGGGGGGCGCTGTCCCGCGACCTTGCAGCGACTTTGCGCAGCGGCACGGCTGGAATTTCATTCCGCATCTGGCCAGTTGATTGGCACGATCTATCTTCTTTCCAACTGTAAACGGCTGGAAAAGAGGCTACGTTTGCCGCTCTGCCGGCTGAATCAAAGAAGTAGAGCATGATGTCGTCCGAAATCCGCTCCGCACTTTTCGGCATCATGCTCTTGGCGGTTGCTTGATCAGGGAGCTTCGATATGAGCGAGCACAAGATCGCTGCTTCAGGCAGCACCCCCTCGGACGGCCAATCACGCCTGCGTCCGCCCTATGCCTCGGTGCTCGACCTCATCGGCCAGACGCCGGTGGTCGAACTGACCAAATTCGACACCGGAAAATGCCGGCTGTTCATCAAGCTTGAAAGCCAGAATCCCGGCGGCTCGATCAAGGACCGCATCGCGCTGTCGATGATTGCCGCGGCCGAGAAACAGGGCAAGCTGAAGCGCGGCGGCACCATCGTCGAGGCGACCGCCGGCAACACCGGCCTCGGGCTTGCCCAGGTCGGCATCCCCAAGGGCTACCGCATCATCCTCGTCGTTCCCGACAAGATGTCGCGCGAGAAGATCCAGCATCTGCGCGCGCTGGGTGCGGAAGTACGCATGACGCGTTCCGATGTCGGCAAGGGCCACCCCGAATATTACCAGGACATGGCCGAAAAGATCGCCGCCGAAACCCCCGGCGCTTTCTACGCCAACCAGTTCGCCAATCCGGCCAACCCGCTCGCGCATGAGACCACCACCGGCCCGGAAATCTTTGCCCAGCTCGACGGCAATCTCGACGCCGTGGTCGTCGGCGTCGGCTCCGGCGGCACGCTGACCGGGCTTGGCCGCTACTTCGCGAAAGTCTCGCCGAAGACCGAAATGGTGCTGGCCGATCCTGTGGGATCGGTGCTGGCGCCGCTGATCAAGACCGGCAAGATGGAAGAGGCCGGCAGCTGGACCGTCGAAGGCATAGGCGAGGATTTCGTGCCGCCCAACGCCGATCTGTCGCTGGTCAAGAAGGCCTATTCCATCCCCGACAAGCAGAGCATGCTGGCCGTGCGCGACCTGCTTTCCAAGGAAGGCATTCTTGCCGGCTCGTCCTCCGGCACGCTGTTGTCGGCGGCCCTGCGCTATTGCCGCGAGCAGACGAGCGCGAAGCGCGTCGTCACCTTCGTCTGCGACAGCGGCAACAAATATCTTTCGAAGGTGTTCGACGATTTCTGGCTGGCCGAGCAAGGCCTGGCCGAACAGGAGCAGCATGGCGATCTGCGCGATCTCGTCCTGCGCTCGCACCGCACCGGCGACACCGTCTATGTCGGCCCCGACGAAAGCCTGCTCAACGCCTATGGCCGCATGCGCCGCTCCGATGTCTCGCAGCTGCCGGTGCTCGACAATGGCAAGCTCGTCGGCATTGTCGACGAAAGCGATATTCTGGCCAAGGTCGACGGTCCCTATGACGGCCGCTGGGACCGTTTCAACGGCCCGGTGCGCACGGCCATGACCTCCAATCTGCACACGCTGCAGGCCAGCCAGACACTGGATGCGCTTTTGCCGGTGTTTGACCGCAACGAGGTCGCCATCATCTTCGATGGCGACGAGTTCGTCGGCCTGATAACCCGTATCGACCTGATCAACCATTTGAGGCGCGCACGATGACCGCTCACACCCCGACGGGCAAGAACCGCCTGGCTTTCTCGACTCGCACCATCCATGGCGGCCAGAGCCACGACCCGCTGACCGGCGCCGTCATGGTGCCGATCTATGCGACGTCGACCTACGGCCAGCAATCGCCCGGCGTGCACAAGGGCTTTGAGTACGCCCGCAGCCAGAACCCGACGCGCTTCGCCTTTGAGCGCGCGGTGGCCGATCTCGAAAGCGGCAGCAATGCCTTCGCCTTCGCCTCCGGCCTGGCGGCGATCTCGACCGTGCTGGAACTTCTCGACAGCGGCGCGCATATCGTCGCCACCGACGACATCTATGGCGGTTCGTTCCGGCTAATGGAGCGGGTGCGCAAGCGCTCGGCCAATCTGCAGGTGAGTTTCGTCGACTTCACCGACCTCGCCGCCGTCGAAGCCGCGATCCGCCCGGAGACAAAACTGCTCTGGGTCGAAACGCCGACCAACCCGCTGCTGCGCATCGTCGACCTCGAAGGCGTTGCAGCACTTGCCAAGCGCAAGGGCGTTCTGACGGTCGCCGACAACACGTTCTGCAGCCCCTATATCCAGCGGCCGTTGGAACTCGGCATCGACATCGTCGTCCACTCGACGACAAAGTATCTCAACGGCCATTCCGACATGGTCGGCGGCGTCGCCATCGTCGGCGACAACAAGGATCTCGCCGCCCAGCTGAAATTCCTGCAGAACGCCATCGGCGCCATCTCAGGCCCGTTCGACAGTTTTCTGGCGCTGCGCGGTATCAAGACGCTGGCGCTCAGGATGGAGCGGCACTCGGCGAACGGCCTTAAGATCGCGCAATGGTTGGAAGCGCGAAAAGACGTGCGCCGCGTTGTCTATCCCGGCCTCGCCAGCCATCCGCAGCACGCCATTGCCAAAAAGCAGATGCACGCCTTCGGCGGCATGATTTCGGTCGACCTCGACCGCGACCTCGCCGGCACCAAACGCTTCCTCGAACGCACGCAATTGTTCACGCTGGCCGAAAGCCTCGGCGGCGTCGAAAGCCTGATCGAACATCCGGCGCTGATGACGCATGGCTCGATCCCGGCCGAGAAGCGGGCAGCCATCGGCATCTCGGATTCGCTGGTGCGGTTGTCCGCCGGCATAGAGGATGGCGATGATCTGATCGCCGATCTGGATCAGGCGCTGCGGGCCTAAGGCCCAGCGATCGCAAGATGCAGATCGGCCAAAGAGACCATCAGCGTCATCGGATCGAGCGGTGAGGGATTGAACCCGAGCTTTGTGTAGAAGAGCCGCGCATCCTCGGAAAGTGCATGGACCAGGATGCCTCGAATGCCGAGCGTGTCAGCAGCATTCATGATGCGCCGCGCAGCATCTTGAACAAGCGCCATGCCTAAGCCCTGACGCTGATGAGACACGTCGAGAGCAAGCCTGGCGAGAATGGCGACGGGGATAGGATCGGGCATGTTGCGCCTGAAACGACCGGGCGCATGGCTGGCGGCGACCCCTCCGGACGCCAACGCATAGTAGGCCACAACAGAACCGTCATTCAGGCAGGCGACAAACGTACGTGTGGCGCCGCTGTCCTGATTGGCCAGCGCCCGACGTTTTAGCCAATCGTCCAGAACCGGAACGCCGGACGAAAACGATGACACGTTGTGGGTGCGGTCCAAAGGCACCGGCGGTCGCAGCGTCATTACTGCGTCACGCATCCCTTTGATTTTGGAAAATCGATCCGGATCTTAGGGCTCATTCGCCCGTCTCCCATGGCGCGCGCACGTTCATCAGCTTGGACAGGCGCTTGTCGGGCTTGGCCGGCGCATCCAACAGGGCGAGGAATTCCGCATAGGCCTCCGGCGAGACTTTGATGAGGGTACGGTCGAGCAGCGTATCCTCGGCCATGCGCCGCGCTGCATCGAGGATAAAATCCGTCCGCGTCTTTCCGAGCGCGCGCGCTGCCTCGTCGATCAGGCCACGCTCTTCGGGCTTAATGCGGATATTCAGCGTGCTTCGCTTGGAAGCTTCGGTCGGGGATTCGTGCTTCATGATTTTAGCCATAGCCGACTGTAATGACATTGTCATTATATTTTGAACCGCGCTGTCGTTAACACAATTTGAAGGGCTTGCTTAACCCTTCGCCGCTATGTCCCGCCCGGGGAGGCGTGACAGAGTGAGTGTGATGGACAACAGCCCGGAAAAGCGCAGCGAATGGCGCGCGATTTTTTATGTGCAGGCCCGCGTCGCCATCCTGTTTGTCCCGGTCGTCGTCAGCCTGCTGATCATCGCCACGCTTGCCGGCAACGGGCGCGATGCCGATGCCATCGACCGCACCGTCACCGGCTCCGTGCGATAGGCGCGTTCATAGCCTGGATAGCCATAGGACTCTCATGGGACGGACCCGGCGGTCTGTGCTAGGCTATTTGTCGCCTTCGGACGTTGCCAGATACCCAATTGAGGTCGTCATGAACGAAGCCGACTATGCGCTTGGCTATGCGGAGGCAGAATTGCGCCGCCTGACGACGCAAGCCCAACTGATCGATCCGATAACGCGACGGTTCCTCGATGCTGCCGGAATAGGAAAGGGGATGCGCGTTCTCGACATCGGCAGCGGGGCGGGCGATGTCGCGTTTCTCTGTCGGGAAATGGTAGGGGCGACCGGAGAGGTTGTCGGCACCGATGTTGCGGTTTCCTCTGTCGAACGGGCTGCGTTACGAGCCAAGGAGGCCAACACAAGCCGGGTCTCATTCAGGCATGGCGATGCGGCCGAATTGAATTTTGAACAGCCGTTCGACGCCGTGGTCGGCCGTTATGTTCTCCAGTTCATGCCTGACCCGGCACGTTCGCTCAGGCGCATCGTGCGCCATTTGCGACCCGGAGGGATCATCGCATTCCACGAACTGGATTGGGATGGCGCCCGATCGTCTCCATCGTCGCCGACCTACGATCGAGTTTGCAACTGGCTTGGCCGGACAATCGAAGCAGCGGGCGCCCAAGTACGCCTTGGCACACGTCTCGCGTCAGTGTTCGAGGATGCTGGGTTGCCTCCACCGAACCTGAGGCTGGAGGCAGTCATCGGTTCTGGGCCAGGGGCGCTGGAGGTCGCGCATCTCGTGACCGATCTTGTTGAGACGCAATTGCCGACCATGGAAAGGCTCGGGATTGCCGCATCCTCCGAAATCGACCATGCGACGCTATTAGACCGCATTCTTTCCGAGGCTGGTCGGAGCGGCACATTGATGGGCCGATCCGAGGTGGGGGCTTGGACCACCAAACCGGATTAGTCCGAGCGAGCCTCGACAGGCGCGGTGCGACGATGCACCTGGGCGCCGCCTCAGAAAAACTTCGGGATCGGGCCGTTCTGCGGCGTCACGTCGCCCTCAAGGTCGATGAACACCTCGTCGACAAAGCACCAGGCCCAGCCTTCCGGCGGGTCGTAGCCTTCGATGACCGGATGCTTGGTGGCATGAAAGTGCTTGGTGGCGTGGCGGTTGGGCGAGTCGTCGCAGCAGCCGACATGGCCGCAAGTCCGGCAGAGCCTGAGATGCACCCACATCGAGCCGCTCTTCAGGCATTCTTCGCAGCCGAGCGCGCTCGGCGTCACCGCCTTGATGCCTGTCGTGTGTCTGCATTCATCCATCATGCTCTCCTGGCCAGTTCGGGCGCTGCTGCGTTGGTTCGCGCGAGATAGGCATGCAAGGCCGCCACCACCTGGGCGCCTTCGCCAACGGCGGCGGCGACCCGTTTGACCGAGCCGGAGCGCACATCGCCGATGGCGAACACGCCGCTGCGGCTCGTCTCCATCAGCCCCGCGGCGACGTCGGCGCCGGTGCGCACGAAACCCTTGGCGTCCAGCGCCACATTGCACTCAGCCAGCCAGTCGGTGTTCGGGTCGGCGCCGATGAACAGGAAGAGATGCTGGATCGGGCGGGTCTCGACATCGCCGGTCGCCTGGTTGCGCCAGCTGAGCGCGGTGAGATTGCCGCCTTCGCCTTCCAGCGCCTCGATCTCGGTCTCGCCCAGCACCTCGATGTTGGGCTGCGCCTCGATGCGCTCGACCAGATAGCGCGACATGGTTTCCCTGAGGCCGCCACGGCGCGCCAGCATCGTCACCTTGCGCACCTGGCTGGCGAGATAGACTGCCGCCTGGCCTGCCGAATTGCCGGCGCCGACTAACGCCACCTCTTGGCCCGCGCACAGCCGCGCCTCGATCGGCGAGGCCCAGTAATGCACCGAGGTGCCCTCGAATTCGGCCAGATTGGCGATGTCGAGCCGGCGGTAGCGCGCGCCGCTGGCGATCACCACGGCGCGTGCCCGCAGGCTTTCGCCGTCGCCGACGGCGAGCGTGTAGCCGTCGCTCGCTGCGCCGAGCAGCTTCGCCTCGTCGGGAATGACCATTTCGACGCCGAATTTCTGCGCCTGGTTGTAGGCGCGCGCCATCAGCGCCATGCCGGTAATGCCTGTGGGGAAACCGAGATAGTTTTCGATGCGCGAGGAGGCGCCGGCCTGGCCGCCAAAGGCGCGGCAATCGAGCACGATGGTGGACAGCCCTTCGGACGCCGCATAGACCGCCGCCGCCAGCCCCGCCGGCCCGGCGCCGACAATGGCGACGTCATAGACTATGTCTGAGTCGATGGGCCGCAGCAGGCCGAGGCAGCGGGCGAGTTCGGTTTCGCCGGGATTGTGCATCAGCTTACCGTTGGGACAGAGCACGATCGGCAGATGGTGCTGGTCGACATGAAAATGCTCGATCAGTGTTTTGGCGCACGGGTCGCTGTCGGAATCCAGCGCCCGGTGCGGCTGGCCGCTGCGCCGGAGAAACCCCTGCAGCCGCAGCGTGTCGCCATTGCCGGCGGGGCCGATGACGACCGGCCCGCTGCTGCCGCTTTCGAGCAGACCGACGCGGCGCAGGATCAGCGCGCGCATGATCCGCTCGCCGAGGCTGGCCTCCTGCACCATCAGGTCGCGCAGCCGCTGCGAGGGAATGACGAAGGCCTCGACCGGCTCCCTGGCTTCGGCATTGACCAGCGACGGCCGGCTGGAAAGCTGCGCCAGTTCTCCGATGAAATTGCCGGGACCATGGGTGACAATGGTCTCGCGCCGGCCGGGCCTGATATCCTGGGTGATGTCGACCGCGCCCGACAGGATGACGATCAGCCCCGGCGCCACGGAGCCGGCGGTGACAATATGCTCGCCGGCGGCATAGGAACTCGCCTCGCCGAACCGGCGCATGCGCTCGATATCGGCGTCGCCCAGGATGGGAAACATCTGGTCGCGGCGGGTGACGGTGATCGGCTGGGCGGATGGGGCCATGGTTCGGAGCGTAGCGTCATGGGCGCCGGGTTTGAAGCAGTTTGTTGGCAGCCTGACCGGAAGGGCAGGGTTGGCCCCGCGACTTCGTCTGCAGGAGGAGCAACGCTCCTTCTGAGGCCAAATAGACCGGCCGCCTAGGCAGCGTGAGCAGGTGAAGCGTCTACGACAAGCTCAACCTTCTGGGCGTGCTCGGCAGCTATGTTGACCAAAGCGGCAGCCGTTTCCTGGGGTGTCCACCCTTGAGCCAATGCCGCCGCCACCAGCTCTCCAAATGCCGCCTCCAATGCGACTTCACAATTGATCTCCCGATCTTTGCACGTCTCGGACAGGAGCGGCGCTTGCACGGATTGCGTCATAAGTTTGCACCTCGAATGCCGGTCTTACCGGAGCCCCAAAAAACTCAGTATGGCGATGATGATAACGACAGCCCCAACGGCCCATATGATCCTGTTCACGACGGCTCTCCCTGTTCAATCCGCGATCTCAAACAACAGCCAGACGTGCTCCCTGTTCCCAAAAGGCCTGCCCATACGACCATTGCGCGCTTTGTCGGACTTAAGTCCTATGCGCCGAACGAGGCTTGGACTGTCTGGTGACCGGCAGACGCGGGTGGCGCTGGCTTCCCTGGCCAACCGGACACGGAGACGCATTCGTCTCGAAGCCGCTCCGTTCAGACTGAAGTCCTAAGCCACTACGACTGAATACCCCGAGCAGGAACAAAGGCTTACAGCCGCCGTTGCCCCTTGAGAACTTAAAAGGAGGAAGACATGGCTGACGGACCAACTGTTGTGAATTCTGGAGGGGGCGCAGGAACGGCGGTAGCGGTTGTTGTTGCCATCGTCGCCATCCTTGCCCTGCTCTTCGTCACCGGCGTCATCAATCTCAATGGCGGCGGTGGGGGACAAGACATCAACGTGAAAGTCGACGTGCCTAAGGTTGAGGCGCCCGCCTCTGCTCCCAAGGCCGAGGCGCCTGCCTCAGCGCCCAAGGTTGAGGCACCTGCGCCCGCGCCGGCGGCTCCAGCCCCGGCTCCTGCCTCCGGCGGTTGAGCCGATAGGCTGCGGCTCCAGCGCGGGAGGAGCGCTGGAGCCAGCTTTTCACCGGGGAACAAGACAATGGATGATCCACACAACAGCGTATTGGAAGCTCGGTGGCTTCTTGCCGTGCCGGCTTCGGTGCTCTTCGCGGTCTTGTTGGCCGGCCTGATCCTGACCTGAAACACTTCCGCGCGAAATGGCGCGGCTGGCAACTTACCGCTAGCTGATGCGGACACGTCGCATGGCACTGCGCCTGAGGGTAAACAGAACGCCGACCAGTGCGACGTTGATCAGCGCAAGGCCGAGCAGTACGCTCAGCAATCCGCGCTCACCTGTGTGCTGCAAGAGCAGCGCGCCAATCGAAGGCGCAGCCGCTTGAGCGATCAAGCTCGGCATGGCGAGCCGGCCCATCAGCTTCGCATAGCCGCCGGCGCCAAACAGGGCGAGCGGCAGCGTGCCGCGCGCGATCGATTCCAGGCCGATGCCGGCGCTGTAGAACACCAGGGCGACCGGCAGAACCGGCAGGCCGGTCCAGAGCGTCGCCACACCGATGGCCACAAAGGTCACCGATGCGAGTTTGGTCCAGACCGGATGGTGATAGCGGGCGATCGTCATCTCGATGGCGCGGGCGCCGACCTGGGCAGGACCGACCAGCGCGCCGAGGCCGACCGCGGCGCCGAGCGCCAGGCCGGTCGATTGCAACACGGTCAGCAAATGCACCGACAAGGTCGACGATATGACCGCCGACAGCGTGATGCTTGCCGCCAGCGTCGCCATCAGGGGCAGGCTGCGCGGCGCCAGGCCGGTTTCCGGCGCGGCAGTCGCCTGGGCAGACGCTTCGGCGGGAACGCCGCGCGGCAGGATGAGCAGATAGGCGGGCAACGCCACCACAAGCTGGAGTGCCGCATAGACCAGGCACACGCCGCGCCAGCCGAACGCATCGAGCAGAAACGCCGAAATCGGCCAGCACACCGTGCTGGCAAAACCGCCAAACAGCGTCAGGCTGGTGATGGTCGAGCGGGCGCTGCGCCCATACATCCGTCCGAGCGTGCTGAAGGCGGCGTCATAGAGGCCGGCGCCCATGCCGAAACCCATGATCAGCCAGCCGGCGACGAAGACGGCCAGCGTCGGCGACACGGCCACCACCGCCTGGCCAATGCCAAGGCAAACGGCGCTGAAGGCGAGCGTCATGCGCCCGCCATGGCGTTCGATTGCCGCACCGACATGCGGCGATATCAGGCCCGCGACCAAGAGCCCGAGCGACAGGCTGCCGATCACCCAGGGAAAGGGCCAGCGGGTCTCAGCCGACACGGCAGGGCCAATGACGGCCGGCAGATAGTAGGAGGAGCCCCATGCCATGATCTGCGTGAGGCCGAGCGTCGTGACGATGACAGGACGACTTGGGATTCCAGGCGATTCCACTCAGGCATGCTCCCGGGAAGCGAGCAAAGCGGCTATCGTCGGTGCCTTCACGCGCCCGTAAAAGCCCGCTATTTCTGACCATTCAAGAGGAAGGACCTGATGCGCATCGCCGTGTTTGATGAGAATGAGGCAAGGCTTCATGTGAACGCCCTGGTCGAGATGCTGACCCAGAGCGTCGAAGACGGCGCGCTCGTCGGCTTCGTGCTTCCTTTCGATGAGCCTCAGGCACTGGCGCATTGGGAGGATATTTTTCGTTCGGTGAGGGAAGGCGAACGGCTGCTCATCTGTGCCGATATAGACGGCCGTGTCGTCGGCACGGTTCAACTTTATCTTTCGCCGGAGCCGAACGCGCCACACCGGGCCGAAGTCTACAAACTCCTCGTTCATCGCGACTTCCGGCGGCAAGGCATCGGTCTCGCTCTCATGCAGGCTGTCGAGCGTGAGGCCATAAGCAGAAAACGGTCCTTGCTCCTCCTCGATACGGTCGAGGGCGGAGCCAGCGAGCGGCTTTACAGGCGGCTCGACTGGCACGAGGTCGGCTCTGTCCCGCATCACTTCGTCGACCCGCATGGCCAGCCGAAAGTCTCCATCTATTTCATGAAGCATCTGCCGCTTTAGGCTTCGGCTGCGCATGCCGGCCGTCGATAGTGGCAGCGGGCTCACGCGGCAACGCCGCAACCGCACCCACCTTTGCCGACAGCTTTCGCCTCGACATCGGCGACGCAGCAGCCATCCGCCTCCTTTGCTGCCGGGCCGCCGCAACAGCCTTTTGAGGCATCGCCAAGTGAAGAAGACGGCACCGTACAGACGCCGGTTTCCGGCAGCACCAGTTGCACTGCGTCGGCGGAAACCATGTCGCCGGCAAGAGCGGCAGCAACAGAGCGGACCTGTTCATAACCCGTCAGCAGCAGGAAGGTTGGCGCCCTGCCATAGCTCTTGATGCCGACCGTGTAGAAATCGGGCTCGGGATGGCTGAGCTCACGGTGGCCATGCGGCGGCACATCACCGCAGGAATGCTCGTTAGGATCGATGAGTGGCCCCAGTGCCTTGACGCCTTCAAGCCACGGATCGAGGTCGAGCCGAAGCTCCCTGGTCAGCGAGAGATCGGGCCGTTGCCCGGTTGCGGCGATGATGCGGTCGACAGGGCCGATCTGGCGCAAACCGCGAGCGGTCTCGCCCTCGACGATCAGACGATTTTCCTGCGCACGGATGGCGACGGTCGCAAATCCTGTCACCAGCGAGACGCGGCCGCTTTCCGCCAGTTCGCGAACATCGGCGCCAAGCTCGCCGCGCGCCGGCAAAGCATCGGCATCGCCGCCGCCATAGATGCGCACCAGGTCGGTGCCGCGCGTCACCCAGATGGACGCGGTGCCGGCCTCGGCATCGGCCAGTCTGGCGAGGTCGAGCAACGCATTGGCGGCCGAATGCCCCGAACCGGCAACCAGCGTCGTGCGTCCGGCATAAAGAGCGCGGTCACGGCCGAGAATGTCAGGGATGCCATAGGCGATACGGTCGGCATTCTCTGCCTCGCCCTCGGCCGCGATCCCGCCCGCGCCGAGCGGATTGGGCATCTGCCAGGTGCCGGAGGCATCGATGACGGCGCGGGCGCTGTCTCGCCTTGTGCCATTGGCCGTTTCGACCACCAGCATGAAGGGCCGCGTCTCGCGTGCTTTACTCAGCACCTTGTCGGCGCCCCAGCGCGAGATACCAACGACGCGAGCGCCGGTTTCGATCACCGGCGCCAGTTCCGGCAGCCCGGCAAGCGGTTCCAGGTAATGCTCGACAAGCTCGCCGGCGGTGGGGAATGCGTCGGGCTCCGGCATGTGCCAGCCGTGGGCCTCGAGCAATTTTCTCGCCGCGTGATCGATGCAATAGCGCCAGGGCGTGAACACTCTGACATGGCCCCAATCCCGCAGGTTGGACGCAACACCGCTGCCGGTCTCATAGACTTTCACCGGCAGGCCCTGTTCCAAAAGATGGACCGCTGCCGCCAACCCAACCGGACCGGCGCCGATGACGGCAATGGGTAGATCGCTTTGCGGGGTCATTTCTATACCTTCCATCATTCCGGGATTATCGAAATAACAAGCAAAAAAATTATGCGGCCACTTCTCCGGTGGCGGGAGTGCAGGCGGCATCGGCACAGCATTCGTTGGCGAGGAAACCGATCAGATCTTGCATGATAGGATAGTCGGCGCGGCAGATCAGCGTCGTCGCCTGCCGTTCCTGAGTCACCAGGCCGGTCAGGATCAGCCGATGCAGATGATGCGACAAGGTCGAGGCAGCGATGCCGAGACTGTCCTGCAAATAACCGACCGGCCTGCCGGCTGCACCGGCCCTGACCAGCGTGCGATAGAGGTTCAGCCGCGTCGGGTTGCCGAGCGCTTCAAGCTGCTTTGCTGCTTGTTCGAGTTTCATGGAAATACAATATGCCAGTGACCGAGGCCGTCAAGTGTTATTTCGACTGCCATCGAAATAACACGCTGCTCAGATGACGCGCTTGCCCTCGGCATCGATGACGACCTCACCGTCCTCCTTTGTGAAGGCGCCGATCTGCGGATTTGGAAGGATGTCGAGAACCGCTTCCGACGGCCGCGCCAGCACGACGCCGAGCGGTGTCACCACGATCGGCCGGTTGATCAGGATCGGATGCGCCAGCATGAAATCGACAATCTCGTCGTCGCTCCATTTGGGATCGCCGAGGTTGAGCTCGGCATAGGGGGTACCCTTCTCGCGCAGCAAGTCGCGCGGTGTCATTCCCATCGCCGCAATCAGCTCGACGAGCTTTTCGCGCGACGGCGGCGTCTTGAGATATTCGATCACCTCCGGTTCTTCGCCGGACTGACGGATGATCGCCAGGGTGTTGCGTGAGGTGCCGCAATCGGGATTGTGATAGATGGTGATGGTCATTGCGCAGCTTTCATCTCTGGCTCGGGTTTGGGTTCTGAAAGCAGCCAGCCGGCCAGCGCCATGGCGAGTAGCGCGCCAAGCAGTTCGGCGCCGATGAAGGCCGGGACATCGAGCGGCCGGATGCCAGCAAAAGTGTTGGACAAGGCACGCGCGATGGCGACGGCCGGATTGGCAAACGAGGTCGAGGCGGTGAACCAATAGGCCGATGTGATGTAGAGCCCGACCAGCCACGGAATGGCGTCGCTTCGAAAACGCAGGCCGGCAAGAATAGTGAAGACAAGGCCAAAGGCGGCCGCGATCTCCGCGATCCACTGGCCGCTTCCGGCCCTCACGGTCTGGGAGATTTGCAGGATCGGCAGGTCGAACATGGCGTGCGCCAGGAATGTACCTGCGATGCCGCCCGTGATTTGGGCGATGACGTAGGCAATAGCCGCCCTTGTCTCGAGTTCCCGCCGCAAGGCAAAGACCAGCGTCACCGCCGGATTGAAGTGCGCCCCGGAGATCGGCCCAAGAATGGTGATCAGCACCACTAGCATAGCGCCGGTCGGGATCGTGTTGCCGAGCAGCGAAAGCGCCACGTCGTCGGTCAGGCGATCGGCCATGATGCCCGAACCGACAACCGCGGCAACCAGCATGGCGGTGCCGAGCGCTTCGGCGACAAGGCGTCGTGACAAATCAGTGGCCATGCTGTTCAGCCTGCCTTGGGATGATTGCGACCGATCTCATCCAGCCGCTTCTGCAAGGCAAGCTTGTCGACTGTATTCATCGGCAGACTGACGAAGATTGAAATCCTGTTATTGAGCATGCGGTAGGCATCGGCGAATGCCAGGTGCTTTTCAGCATCCGTGCCCTCGACGGCTGCGGGATCGGGCACTCCCCAATGCGCCGTCATCGGCTGACCGGGCCATACGGGACAGGATTCATTGGCTGCGTTGTCGCATACAGTGAAAACGAAATTCATCTCAGGTGCGCCCGGCATCGCAAATTCCTCCCAGTCCTTCGAACGGGCAAAGGAGGTATCGTGGTTGAGGGTCTTTAGAAGCTGCAGCGTATAGGGATGGACCGCACCCTTCGGATGGGAACCGGCGGAAAAGGCCTTGAACCGGCCGGCGCCGACACGGTTCAGGATCGCCTCCGCGAGGATCGACCGCGCCGAATTACCGGTGCACAGAAACAACACGTTGTAGATATGATCGCTCATTGCTTCCTCCCCTGCCATTTGCCGGCCTAACACTTGCAAGTCACCGCCTGGATTGCCGGCTGGCAAAGCTCCGGGGCACCGTTGCAGCAATCCTCCATGAGGTAAGCAAGCAAGTCGCGAAAACCGGTCATGTCGGCGACATAGCGAATGGTGCGCCCCTCGCGCTCGGCGCGGACCAGCCCGGCATGGCCAAGTATCTTCAGATGCGCCGACATGGTGTTCTGGACGATGCTTAGGCGCGATGCGACCTCGCCGGCGGGCACGCCTTCAGCGCCGGCCCGAACCAGCAGCCGGAAAACCTCCAGCCTTGTATCCTGGCCAAGCGCAGCAAGCGCGAGAAGGGCGGTCTCTTTGTTCACGTATCCATAAATCCAGATTTATCGTCATATAGCCAAGGCGTATGACATTTGGATGACATTCAGGAAGCTGGATCGATCGTTGGCTAGACAGCTCTTGGCGAGGACAGGCTATATCTGCGACGGCAAGGAGTGCGCCTGCGAACTGGATCACCAAAGCAACAAAAAGCCCGGGCGAACCGGGCTTTCTCCGGATGTCTCTATAGCGGGCTAAACTGGCCTTTTAATTACTGAGCGCCTGTATTGGTCCTCGACCCACGCATGCCGACAGCAGTCTCCAATTGCTGGGCGATCAGCATCGTAGAAAAGAGGAAATTTGAGCCGATTGATTTGTTGGGAGTGGATAGCCAACCTTCCCTGTCGCCTGTAGATTGTTTACGCAGAAAGTCCAACTTTGTGGAGACAGACATCGTGGATTGGAACCAGCTTTCCGGACCCCAGCGCATGCTTTTACGCAAAGCTCTGCTTTCTGCATACCCCAGATCACAAAGCTTCGACATCTTCCTTGGAGACAGGCTAGACAAAGGTACTTTGAACAACATTGTCGGTCCTGGCGGCTATGAGGCTCAAATCTTTGAGTTCCTCCCCGAGGCCGAGGCCGGAGGGTGGACAGACAGGCTGGTGGATGCGCTTCAGCAGGACAGGCCCGACAATCTTCTCGTCCGGAATCTTCCCAACGCCGTCAGGGCGGCTGGTGCCGAGCCACCCGGACGCCTGACGTCGTCATCGTTCACGTTGGAGAAGATCGTTCAGGGTGGAGGCTTTTCAGACGTCCGGTTATGGGCTCAGTCGTTGGCACTGATCAGCGAGGCCACCTGCCGCGTCGAATCTCCGTCCGGAACAGCGCGGGGGACGGGTATCCTCATCGAACCGGATCTGGTGCTGACCAATTTCCACGTCGTGGAGGAATTGTCGCTCGGGCAAGACGACGTGGTCTGCCGGTTCAACTATGCCAACGATACGTCGGGGCTCAGCGAGGGAACTCCCTACGGACTTGCCGGCGGCGAACAAAGCGAAGTCGCGGAGAGCCCCTACGATCGGGTAGCCGATATAACAGGCAAGGGCCTTGCCAGCCTGGACTGCCTCGACTACGCGTTGCTTCGCCTCAAGGCACCCGTCGAAGGCACGCAGCCAATTCCCATAAAGGCCGGCATAGCTCCGTCGAGCAAGGACCTGCCGGTTCTCATCGTTCAGCACCCGAGGGGAAGGCCGCAGGCGTTGGCGATCGGCAAGTCATTGGGCATCACGGAGAACGGTTCGCGGTTCCGGTACGATGCGGATACGTTGGCCGGCTCGTCCGGCTCCGGCGTGTTCAACCAAAAGCTGGAGCTGATTGCCCTTCACCACGCCGGCGACCCGACAGCCGCTATCGTGGCCGAATTCAACCAAGGCATTCCGATCGGCCTGATCGCTGCGTCGATCTCGCAAAAGAGGGGGGCTAAGGCAATTCCAGGAAAAGTGTGAACCGGTTAAGCTCCGCGACTTCCGTGAAACGCTTTAAGGGCTGATCTTGTCTAAGGCTGCCGTCGCAGGCGCTCGCTCGAACCGCGGCATGCGACCCTCCAGGTCGGCCAGAACCGCGTCGGCCACGGCCTGGTGCGACATCCGGCAATGCATGGTTTCTGTGCTGTTGAAAGATCCGTTCTCGGCAAGCTTGTTCGATGGCGCGCCGCCCAGGCAGATGTCGAAATAGAGACAGCTTTCGCGACACAGCTTCACGCCGGCCTCGATCTCGGGCCACATCGCCCTGAAGGCCGGAGATACGAGGATTTGATCGACTGACGCGCCGGGCAACTGCCCGACACCGAAATCTCCGAACCGCTCGTGGGTCGTGCCGGCCAGTTCGGGGGAGAAGGTGAACAACTCGCCGCGCACCGACACCGTAACGATGCCAAATGGCACGTTCTGCGAGTTATGGCCGAATGTTCCAAACCCTGGACTTTCCAGGCAAGCGAGCAAATCCTCGCGTTCGCGCAGGCGTATGACCGGCATCGCCTGCGATGCGCGTTCGATCACGCGCGCGAAAAACGTTTGAAAGGCCTGCTGGGAACCATCCGCTTCGAGGGTCGAAGTATGAACTGGCCCCTCTATTTCCTCGATGTTGAGGCCGATGTTGGAAATTCCATGCGACTGGAAGAAATCCATGAATTCGTCCGCTGCCTCAAGCGTCGGCCGTCCAACAACGGAGATGACGTGGAACGGAACGCCGCGCCGCTGAAGCTGCTCGATGCCCCGCATGACCCGGCCGTGAGTGCCCTGGCCGGATCGTGTCTTGCGCCTGGCGTTGTGGAGCCGGGCCGGTCCATCCAGACTGACGCCGACGCGCATGCCCGTTTCCAGGAAAAAATCGCACCATTCCTCATCGATGAGCATGCCGTTGGTCTGGATGGCATGCGGAAGCCCCAGACCCTGGGGAGCGACCTCCTGCATTGCGGCCATTGCAAGCCGATACCATTGCGGTTGGACAACCAGCGGCTCGCCGGCGTGCCACACCACCGTGAAATCCGGCGCGTTCAGACTTGCATCGAAAATGAAACGAGCCGCCTCGCGGGCCGTCTCGACGGGCATCGTGGTGCGGTCGGTGCGATTGGGCAGATAGCAATAGTCGCAATCGATGTTGCAGAATGCCGTCGGCTGCATGACCAGCAGCCGCGTGACGCCCCGGAGGGCCGTAGGGTTCAAAAATTCCGCCATCCGTTGAGCCAGTTGTTCCAGTTCGCCCAATTTGGAAAATTGGGAAAATTGCCCCAGTATTGGGCAGTTTCAACGTCACCCTGGATCGCCCACCCTTTCTGCTCAATCGATTCGATATAGGCGCGACGAATTTCGTGCAGCCGATGGATCGGGCTCTCTTCCTGCGACGAAACGGCGGCTTGCGTCCCTTGCACGTCCAGCGCGAGGGCCAGGGCGTTGAAACCGGCAACAGCGACTAGTGAGGCTTTTCGGCGCATTTCTTCAATCCCTTCGGCTTGCCCTCGTCAGGCTTGGGTCTTGCTGGCCAGTCACCTTCCGTATCTTGCTGATCGATATACGCTTGGCACTGCGGGTCCCCGCTACACGATTTTGGTATTCGGATGTCGGTACCGGATTCGTCAGCAGAATCCTCGCAGCTCTGCCTCTTCCACTTCATGCCCAACCATCTTGATCTCAGCATCCTTCGCATAGGCTCCATACCAACAAGGTACCGTTTAACTTTGGACTCTCCGTTCACGTTATATTTGAGCCAAAGCCACCCATCCGCGATCTTCGCGCTCAATATTTGCGGCCCAAAGTCCAATATCTTCGCTCGCACCAAGGGGTTCGGCTCATCTTCGTTTTGACCGTCGTACTGGATCTCAATATTATTTTCGCATGGATTACCAAGTTTGTCGCTTTCGAGCTCGCTGCTACAACGCATCGGGTCGCGAAAAATAAAAATCCTTTTCTTGTCAGCGTCCAACAGTACGGCACCCGTTATACACCTCTGGAGTGTTAGGTTCTCTCTATCCCGGGCTGGAACGTCTCTATATACGCACTCGTCCCCCGAATCCCAATCTACCTTCACTCCAGGGCCGATCTCGTCAGGGTCACTGAATCCAGTAGTCGTCCACATGATGACATCTTGAGAAGAAGCGGTCTTCCTATAGACATCGTCATCTTTGCATTCGCCCGTCGAAATGGTTGTCACCCAGAAGCCAACAACGCCTTCCGATGAAAAGAAATAAGCACATGGCTTGTCTTGCCCGGCTACTCTCACCAGAAGGCCAGTTTTCTTCTGCATTTGCTCCAATCGGGCAAGATTTTCAGCAGACAGTGCCACTCGTTGAGAAAACATTTCGTTAGTACGTTGATTTCGACGCCAAATCTGCACTGTATTCGCGTCTGTGCTGAGCCGCAGCTGCCACTCCCGATTCTTCGACTGGCATAGCCAGCCCTTGCCCAGGGTATCGCGAAAGCCGTTCCTCTGCTCACTTCCGGCCGATGAATTTGGCACCTGATCGCACCGCGCCGGTTCGTCCTTTCGATCAAAGGTGCCAACCTTTTCGCCAAATTCGTCAGGAAATCGGATATTCATGTCTCTGCCATATATTTTTCTCGCCCCTTCGTCGATGCTACCTATGGTTTGACTAAGTATATCGGAGAAAAATAACGCTGAATTATATTCACCATAAGCTTTTCCTATAACATAATCATACATTCGATCGTATACGGCGGTACGATCGACACTACTTGCCTCGTTAACTTGAAGCGAAAGAAGGGTATAGCGGCTCTTTTCAATCTGTGTGAACAAGAGCGCGGCCAAGACCACCATGACCGCTGCCGCTGCGATCCTCGTTAGGACCGTCGCGGTGTCCTTCAATCGCTTGCCTCGATCCTTCCACCAGTTGGCCCATAACCTAGCCTGCTTGATACCCGATATATCTGACGCATTGCTCCCGAGCACCGCCTCCGCCCAGCTCTGGCTATAGGGCGCATCATCGGCGAATATTTCATCCAGAGCACTGGCGCTCACAGCTGGAATCGCGCTCGAGGCCTTCGCCGCCAGCCCGAAATTTCGCCACGTCGATCTGGACCAGTCCTGCGGCCCCAAATCGCTAACGCTCCTCGCCGTATTCCGCAGCCCAGTCTCAATGTTCTTCTTCTCGTCCAACCATCCCAGATACGAACTCCAGTTGCGGATGAAGGCCTCATGGGTGACGTTGTACTTCGGGAGCGAGTCCGGCATTTGGGAAGGAAGCACCTCGACCATGCCGGCGGTTTCAAACCTCCCCAGCGCCCTGGTCAAGCGGAACCTGAGTTCGTCCAACGCGTCGTCCGTCTTGCCCAATCGCTCGGCGCCTCCCGAAGCTTCCAGCATGTTGTTGACGGTGATGAAGCGCCGCACCGGCTTGCCATTGTCGTCGAGCTGGGCAAGCGAGCTGAACGCCACCTTCAGGATGCCTTTTGCCTCTGCGGCGAGGTCCTTGGGTGAGATTGTCTGATTTGGCGATGAGCCGCTGGCGAACTCGTCCCTTGCCTTCGTGAAGACGTCGTCGGCATCGGCGTTGAGGCAACGCTGCAATTGGCTCCTGTTGTCTACGCCCTGCTCTTCGACCCACCCTGGTACCGTCTCAAGATGCCGTTTTCCGATCTCGAACGGCGCCCTGGGGTCGCTGGCGCGCCGCGGAATCCACTCCTCGACAGCGCGTCCCCACACCAGCGGCAGCGCGTGCTGTAGCAAGGGCAGCCGGTCGGCGGTGTGGACTGCCGCATCGCCTGCCTGCCAGTACGCCTTCTGCAACAAGCGCACCGTTTCCTGGGTGTAAGGGGCGAAGGACCTGCCTGACGCGCTGTCGAGCGGCAACTGCCACAGCCTAGCAAGCCGCTGGGCCGGGTCGACGATAACCGATTCGATCTCCTCGCCGGCGACCAGATCGACGAGATACATCGACGAATTGATGACCTGCGACATACCTGCATATTCGGAGAAACGGTGAATCTCCTCGCTGCGCATGGTGGCGACAGCGAACAGCCGCTCCGGCCTGTAGTCGTGGATATCGCGGACTAGCTTGATCAGCGCCTCGCGTCCACGCGCGTCACATTCATCCCGGAAAACCTCCTCAAATTGGTCGACATGCAGGAACAGCAGTGGCGAAACATTGCGTTCCGCGCCGAAGCTCGCCGCGCCATCGAAGGCCTTCAGCGCGCCGTCGACGAAGTCGAACAGCGCCGAAGCCGAAATCGTACCGAGCCGCGGAGATATTTTACGCGTCAACCAACGTCGGACACCTTCTTCTGCGGCCTTCTTGTTATCGGCCCATTCGATGCCGAGAGCCCCGGCTACCGCTCCGATCCTCTCGCTTGCCTGCTCTACCGAGGCGGCCTTCTCTTCAGGCTTCCTTTCGGGGAAATCGCCCTTGCGGTCGGAAGCAGTGCTGGTTCCGGCGAAAGCCAGGTCCACGAAGCGACGAAGCGACAGCCAAAGCGAGTCGAGAAGCTGCTTGATTGGGTCGGTCCCGGGCCGCGTATCGACCACGTACCAGGCGCCCCACTGACCCTTGATCGGAATGCTGTTCAGCTCGGCAATAAGCCCGGCCCGGGTGAGGGACGACTTGCCGCTGCCAGAGCCGCCCACGACGACCGTCATCCTCCTCGGCTTGTCCGACTCCCTACCGCCTCGATCGGCAAAGAACTTCTTCAAATCCTGCTTTTGATTCTCTCGGCCGCAGAAGAACCGGTTCATATCCACTCTGAAGCTGCGCAGGCCCGGATAGGGAACGGTGGTAAGAATGCCCGGCGGTTGAGGCACGCAATATATGTCTCCGCCCTGCCAGCGTCGCACGAACGTTTCGACCTGGTTTTCAGGACGCGGGGCCACTTCGGCGGGGTTGGCAATTTCCATCGACCGCCCCTTTAGGCTTGCAACATCTCTACGACCGTATCTTTCAGATGCTTCACATTTTCGCCGTCGAAGGTCCACTCACCGGGGCCGCCCCGAAGCTTGAGCAAGTTCCAGCGGTTGACCGTCAGCCCCTCGGCGAAGCGAAGTCCGTCGAACTCGTCGAAATTCTGGAAAAGCACCGCAATGCGCAGGACTTTGGGCTCACGTCCGGGAAAAAAGGTGGCGAGTTGCTGGTCGATCGTCGCATCCCAATCCTCAAAATGGCCTATCGTGCTCCGCTTGTCATGAGGAGCCGCCCTCTGGTCGTGAGCGGCCACAATATTGAGCTTCGCACGGTCGAATTTGCAGATACTTTCAGACAGGATTTCGAGAGACACCGGCTCCGTATCGTCCTCTTGTTGATCGGTGTCCTCCCTCAGTTGCTGAAGACTGGAAGAAAGCAGGGTCCTCTTGGGATCGTCAGCCGGCATATCCTCGAAACGAGTGCTTATCGTGTTTCCCTGAATGTCGATAAAATCAGCAAGGCTCAGCAGCTTTGTGCCAATCGAGTTCAGCGGCCCGACGAATGGGTAGTCGATCTCGTCCTTCGCTTCGGTTACGTCCGGCCAATTGCCTTCGGGTCGCCAATAGACACGGCGGAATTTGCCGACCGTTTCCCATGCCGTTCCGATTTCCTCCGGCGTGTAGCCGAGCGCCGAGACCAAAGGGACCATCATCGCTGCCTTGATCCCTGTTATGGTAGCGTCCCTGCTAGCTGTCGGCCGGACGAAGATCGGCAGCGACTTGAAAAGCTCCTCCCGATCCTTAGGGTTCAACTTCTTTGTGGACGCCCAGCCGTCTTGCCAGTACTGGACGAAATGCGGATTGCGCCTGCTGAGGTAGGGGACGAGACCTAAACCATCTGCCGCGGCGCCTGCCGCGTCATCGGAAGCGGCGGTTGGTTCGCCCAAGACCACAACGCCGAACGGCCCCCTGACGACTGGATTCGACAGAAACCTGGTGATCGCATTCTTTTCCTTGGACAAATCCTCGCTGACGTCCGGCAGTTTCAGCACGAAGAGCGATCTATCATCGAATGGCGAATTGGCGGTGCCGAAATTGTCACGCATCCGCCGTTTGTCCCACCACGACTCCGCCTTTCGACCGAAGAGTAACACGACGAAACGCTTGCGCCTGAAACCATGCTCATCGGCGGAGGTCTGCCAGTCCTCGAAGGCATGGACAAAGGCCCCCTGGTCGGAGTCGCGCGCGTCGACGTCGTCCTGCGTTATGACCGCAACAAAGTGGCCCGATGCCCCCATCTGTTCCTTCGTGCGTTCGCTCGGCTCACCCCATACTTCGGAAGAAAAGGGATGATAGTCGTCGAAGAACTCAAACAAGCCGGATTTCACGCTTTTGTCGTAGGCAGGGCCGGGAGTATACAAGCGAAACCATTTCGGCCCCGTCACGTCGCCGGGCCGCAACAAAGACAAGACCGTCATCAACGGGTCATCTTCAAGGTAATTTCGAATATCAGCGTTGTCCTGCTTAAATTTTTCCGCCAATGATTCCAGAAAAAGAAGCGATTTCGCCTCGTCGAGCTCATTCAAATACTCAAATACAATGTCCTCAAACGGCGCATTTCTATCCACTTGCTCAAATCCAGGGAGTCCCCCTGTATCTGAGATAAACATCTCAAACTTGGTGATGTTTGGGAATCTTCCTCTGGGGGGAACTATAACGGATCTAAGTTCCGCCAACTCAGGTCCAGTCAAATATGCCATGGCAACATCGCCTCGATACGCGTCTCGACTTTCAGAAACTGTACATTGTACGGCAACGTCGCTGCGGATGCATATGAAGCAGCATCGGCATGTTTCGAATCGATGCCGCGCGCCCGATCAGGTGCTCCTGAACCAGATTCGGTCCAACGACACCCCATGAGCCTACCCAGCCTGACATTGTTAACACCCACGCCAACAGCTTAGTTTGCGCCGCAATTTAGCGGCTTGCAAGTCGTTGCTTAAATGAATGCAGAAGAGGTCGTGTCAAACCTGACCAGCCTACTAGCTCGCTTGGCGAAGTCAGCTATTTCGCTCGAAGGCAAGAGCGCTGAAGGCAATTACAAGTCAACCAATGCTCACGCCACGAACCACGGCAGAATAGTGAGTAGCTACTCAAAATCTGCGAGGAGTTAAGAAATCCTAACAGCTTACCAACAGCTTGAAGGACGCCAACAGACAGTTGCATTGGATACCCAATAAACAAAAAGCCCGGCGAACCGGGCTTTCTGTCAGGCGTTTGAACCATATCGAATGGTTCGAAACGGGAATTTGGTGCCCAGAAGAGGACTCGAACCTCCACTCCTTGCGGAACACGGACCTGAACCGTGCGCGTCTACCAATTCCGCCATCTGGGCTGGTGCGGGCTCATGTAAGCGGGCAAGCGACAGGTGTCAACGCGCTTTTTTCAAACCCGCCCGCACGGCGCCGGCTCAATTCCCACGGCTGGCGCTGCCCCTCACCTGCCTGCTGGCATCCTCTCCCCGTAAACGGGGCGAGGAAGGCTGTGGTCACCCCTCCAGCACGTCCTTCGACGCCACGGTGGAATCGGCGTTGAGCTTGTAGATCACCGGCACGCCGGTGCCGAGTTCGAGCTTGACGATCTCCTCGCCGCTCTTGCCGTCCAGCGCCATGATCAGCGCGCGCAGCGAATTGCCATGCGCGGCGACCAGCACGGTGCCGCCCCTCAGCACATGCGACTGCATGTCGTGTAGATAATAGGGCCAGACGCGGGCGCCGGTGTCCTTCAGGCTTTCGCCGCCGGGCGGCGCCACGTCGTAGGAGCGGCGCCAGATGTGCACCTGCTCTTCGCCCCACTTCTTGCGCGCGTCGTCCTTGTTGAGGCCGGAGAGGTCGCCATAGTCGCGCTCGTTCAGCGCCTGATCGCGGATCGTCTTCAAATCGCTCTGGCCGACGGCGTCGAGGATGTGCTGGCAGGTCTTCTGCGCCCGGATCAGCGCCGAGGTGAAGGCGATGTCGAATTTCAGCCCTCGCGCCTTCAGCTTTGCACCCGCCTCTTTGGCCTCCTTGTGACCCAGTTCGGTCAGGTCGACATCGCGCCAGCCGGTGAACAGGTTCTTCAGGTTCCATTCGCTCTGGCCGTGGCGCACGAGCACGAGAGTTCCCGACATGTTTGCTCCTTCGAGTTGTGGGGTGGGTCCGAGCAATTCCAGGAAAAGTGTGTAGCGGTTTTCCGTCCGGAATTGCGTAAGAAAAATAGATGCCTCAGCTCAGGCCGAGCACGTCCCGCATCGAATACAGTCCAGGCTTCTTCGCGCGAGCCCAAAGCGCGGCCTTCACAGCACCGCGGGCAAAGATCGCGCGGTCCTCGGCATGGTGCGACAGCGTGATGCGCTCGCCGGTGCCGGCCAGGATCACGCTGTGGTCGCCGACCACCGACCCGCCGCGCAAGCTGGCAAAGCCGATCGTTCCAGGCTTGCGCACGCCGGTATGGCCGTCGCGCGCGCGCGCATCGTTGCCGGCAAGCGCAATCCCGCGTCCCGCCGCCGCCGCTTCGCCGAGCAGCAAGGCCGTGCCTGACGGCGCGTCGACCTTGTGCTTGTGGTGCATTTCGAGGATCTCGATGTCGAAATCGTCGGCGTCGAGCGCGCGCGCCGCTTGCTCGACCAGCACCGCCAGCAGATTGACGCCGAGGCTCATATTGCCGGATTTGACGATCGTCGCGTGGCGCGCCGCCGCTTCTATCCTGGCGTTGTCTTCCGCCGAGCAGCCGGTGGTGCCGATGACATGGGCAATGCGAGCCTGCGCGGCGTAGCCGGCGAATTCGACGGTAGCGGCCGGAGCGGTGAAATCGAGCACGCCGTCGGCCTTGGCGAACACCGGCAGCGGGTCGTCTGAGATCGTCACATTGATGATGCCGATGCCGGCGAGCTCGCCTGCATCCTTGCCGAGATAGGGCGATCCGGCGCGTTCGACCGCGCCGACCACGCGCGCGCCGGGGATCGAATGGATGGCGCGGATCAGCGTCTGGCCCATGCGGCCGGCCGCCCCTACCACCACCAGGCCCATATCGCCGGATTCGCTCATACGGTCCTCCCCATCACCTTCTTTCCGCGCGAGCGCGGCAGCGGAGTTTGGATCGGCTTGGCGTCGTCGACAAGCCCCAGCCCCTTCTTGCCCTGCACGCGGTGGAAGCGGGCGTAGACGCTGTGTGGATCGGCCATCAGCGAGGCGTGCGTGCCTTCCTCGACCAGCCGGCCCTGCTCCATGACGATGATGTGGTCGGCATTGACCACGGTCGACAGGCGGTGCGCAATCACGATGGTGGTGCGGTCGGCCATGACGTGGGTGAGCGCTTCCTGGACGCGGGCTTCGGCCTCGTTGTCGAGCGCCGAGGTCGCCTCGTCGAGCAGCAGTATCGGTGCGTTGCGCACGATGGCGCGGGCAATCGAGACGCGCTGGCGCTGCCCGCCGGAGAGCGTCGCGCCGCCTTCGCCGACCGGCGTGTCGTAGCCCTGCGGCTGCTGGCGGATGAACTCGTCGGCCGCAGCCTGGATTGCCGCCTGTTCGATCTCGGCGTCGGTGGCCGATAGCCGGCCATACCTGATGTTGTCGCGAATGGTGCCTTCGAACAGATAGGGCGACTGCGAGACATAGGCGATCGAGCCGCGCAGCGAGTGTTTGGTGACTTTGGAAATGTCCTGGCCGTCGATCTCGATCGTGCCTGCATCAACATCGTAAAAACGCTGCAGCAGCGCCACCAGCGTCGTCTTGCCGGCGCCCGAGGCGCCGACAATGGCCGTCATCTTGCCGGCGGCGGCGGTGAAGCTCAGCTCCTGCAGCACCGGCACTTCCTCGACATAGCGGAACGACACGTTGTTGAACCGCACCGCGCCGGTGGTGAAATGCGCCTCTGTGGCGCCTGGCGCGTCGCCCTGCTTCGGCTCGCGGTCGAGCAGCTCGTAAATCATGCGCGCATTGACCAGCGCCCGCTCCATCGAGACCTGCATGCGCGCCAGCCGCCGGGCCGGGTCATAGGCCAGGATCAGCGCGGTGATGAACGAAAACACCGCGCCCGGTGGCTGGCCGAGGACCAGTGCCCGATAGCCGGAATAACCGATGACCGC
The DNA here is from genome assembly GCF_007003975.1 of Mesorhizobium sp. WSM4306. Classification (GTDB taxonomy): domain Bacteria; phylum Pseudomonadota; class Alphaproteobacteria; order Rhizobiales; family Rhizobiaceae; genus Mesorhizobium. The sequence continues at coordinate 112,490 of NZ_VFTC01000010.1, read as the reverse complement.
GGTCACCGCGAGGCCAGCCAGCATGTCGGAGATCGGCGACAGCCGCTCCGACACGCGGGCGATCTTGTTGCTGCGCTGTTCGGCGCTGGCGGCGAGGTCGCCGATGCGGCGCGACAGCTCCTCCTCCATGGTGAAGGCCTTGACGATGGCGATGCCTTGCGTGGCCTCCTGCACGGCCCCGATCAGCCGGGAATTGATCAGCACCGACTCCCGGTTGATCTTGCGTACCCGGCGCGTGATGTAGACGACGGCCCAGATCAGCGGCGGTCCGATCAGAAGTGAACTCAGCGACAGCACCGGATCCTGGTAAATCATGACGCCGACAAGGCCGACCAGCGTGACGGCGTCGCGGGTGATCGAGACCAGGGTCAACGACAACAGGTCGCGAATGCCGCCGACATTCTCGTTGACCTGCGCCGCCAGCCGGCCCGAACGCGTGTCGTTGAAGAAGTCGACGCCGAGCTTCATCAGATGATCGAAGATGCGTCTCTGGTAGCGCGCCACCAGATTGTTGCCGATGGTGGCCAGCGCCACCGCCTGGCCGTAGCCGGCGAAACCACGGATCATGAAGGCGCCCATGAAACCGGCGCAGATCCAGATAACGGCGCCGCCCTGCCGTTCGTAGAATATCTGGTTGACCATCGGCGCCATGATCCAGGCGCTGAAGGCCGTCGTGCCGGAAACCAGCAGCGAGCAGATGATGGCGACGGCATAGTACCAGTGATAGTCGCGGCTGTTTTCAGCCAGGATGCGGCGCAGCACCGCCGTGACCTCGGCCGGTCTCGCCTTCACTCTTTTTGGGCTTTGAAGTGTCAAATCTGCAGCGCTTCGTCGGTTTCCGCAGGGTAGAGCGGGCTGGAATTCGGCCCCCCTCTTAACGCCCCGGCCGTGGCTTGCCTATGGCCAAGGCGGCGAAACTTCGTCGCGGCTCAGTTCGCGATTGAGAGTTGATTGCCAGTTTTTGCGGTGCGGATCATGCCCGCCAGCGCCGACCTGCGGTCTGGACACCGAACAGCGAGGGGTTGCGGGCATAGGCAGCGAGCCCGAGAAGGGCTGCCAGCGGGTGGGTGATGACATAGACCGGCATCGAGCCCATCAGCGCGCTGTGCGGCGCCTTGTCCTCGAAGGCGGCGCGGAAATTGCCCTCCTTCAACGCCGGCACGATCTTTTGCGCGATGCCGCCGGTCAAAAACACGCCGCCGCGGCTCATGAACACCAGCGCGAGATCCCCTGCGGTGCGGCCGAGACAGGTGACGAACAGCGCCAGCGCTTCCTCGGCGACCGCATCGGTCTTGGCCAGCGCTGCCCCGGTGATCTCGGCCGGCGTGGTGAAGGGGGACGGCTTGCCATCGGCCTTGGCCACCGCACGGTAGACATTGACCAGGCCGCGCCCGCACAGGATCTGCTCGCCCGAAATACGGCCTTCGAGCTTCTCGATGTGCGGGAACACCTCGAAATCACGCGGTGTGCGCGGGCCGATGTCCATATGGCCGCCCTCGCCCGGCACCGGTATCCAATGGTTGAGCGCATGCACCAGCCCGGCGACGCCGAGCCCGGTGCCGGGGCCGAGCACGACGCGCCCGGCATTCTCCTCCGGCGTGCCGCCGCCGATCTTTTCCATATGCTCTTCGCCGAGCGCCACGACGGCCAGCGCCTGCGCCTCGAAATCGTTGAGCACGACAATGTCGCTCAGGCCCAGATTGGAAAACATCTGCTTCGGCTTCACCACCCAGGGACAGTTGGTGAGCGGGATCTCGTCGCCATCGACCGGCCCGGCGATCGCCAGCACCGCCGAATTCGGCCGCACCGACGAGCGGTCGAGCACCGCCGCCTGAATCGCCTCGTCGATGGTGTTGAAATTGGCCGTCTGCACGATCTGCGGCTCGCCGGCTTCCGAATTCGCATCGAGCACGATCGAAAAGCGCGCATTGGTGCCGCCGATGTCGCCGATCAGCACTGGAAACCGCAACGCTGCGTCGTCGTCGCCTGACATGCTCTTGGTCGTCCCCTTTGCGACGCCGTTGCGCCTGTTTCAATCGATTGACTAGCGCATGACCCAGGAAAGGGGAAGCGTCAGTTCGCCTTTACTGTCCGACGTTTGCTGGCGGCCGTCGCCTCGGCAAGGGAATGCCGATCTCCGGCGTCGCGGTGAAGGCGTTGGCAGCGCTTGGTAGGCCCGCCGCGTTGCCGATGATGGGCGGCAAAGGCGCGTCGGGTTCCGGCGCCCTGGCCGCGATCGCCACGCCGCCGCCGCGATAGGTGACGGCTTCAACCGAGTCGGCATCGGGCTGATCGAGCACGAACTGGCATTGTTTCGGCAGGTTCGCCATCGTCATCACGTCGCGCGCCTTGGGCGCGTCCGGGTTCTTGTTGGGCCTCCACGGCTCCTCGGTGAACCACCAGGCCAGCGGCTTGCCGCAGCCGTCATCGTCGGGCGTCGCTTCCTGCCCCTTGCAATTGGGCGAACCCGGCTGGCAGCCGATGCGGATGTGGAAGTGATAGTCATGGCCCCAGAACGGCCGGATCTTGCGCAGCCAGGTGCGGTCGCCGGTGACGGTGTCGCACAGCTTCTTCTTGATGCCGGGATTGACCAGGATGCGTTCGACCTCCGGATAGCTCGCCGCCCGCTTCAGAAGCTGCGTGTGCATCGGCTTCCACAGCCTGTCCTTTACCAGATGCGTCTTGTCGTCGACCATCAACGTGGCGCTGATGTTTTCGCGCTCCTGGGTGGTAAGCTTGCGGCCGGGCATCGGCGTCAGCCAGATGTCGGCGTCGAGGCCGATCTGGTGTGAGGCATGCCCGGTCAGCATCGGGCCGCCGCGCGGCTGCGAGATATCGCCGATCAAAAGCCCCGGCCAGCCGTCGGCTGCGGCGTCGCGCGACAGTTTCTCGATCAGCGCGATCATCGCCGGATGGCCCCAGCGCCGGTTGCGCGAGGGGCGCATCACTTCCCAGTTCGAGCCGTCCATGGGCAAAGCGACACCGCCGCTAAAACAGCCCTTGGAATAAAAGCCGAAGGATTGCGCCGCCGCCACCGCCGGCAGCTTCTTGGCGCCAAACAGCTCTTTTGCCCGCGGCTCGGCCGTGATGGCGGCTGCCGCCAGCCCGGCCAGCGCCACGATCGCCAGCGCCGCCGTCAGGAACGGCCGTCTGCCGGCCAAGGATCGCATCGAAATCGTCATGAGCCCCCTCTGCACAAGCCGCGCAACTCGGCGAATCATACCACGCCCGACGCCGCGTTTCGATTATCCACCCTTCATCGGACTGCGCGGCTCGCCGTCGCGCCACGTGCCGTCAGCCCACATCCGGTCGAAGGCCTGGCGGTAGTCCGGAAAGCGGAACCGATAGCCCACCGTCTTGATCGCCGTGTTGGCGACGCGCTTGTTCTCGCCATAGAAGGACCGCGCCATGGGCGAAAGTTGGGCGGTCTCGAAAGGAATTTCCGGCGGCGGCTCGATGCCCATCAGTGAAGCGGCATAGGTGACGACATCCTGCGGCGGCGCCGGCTCGTCATCGGTTACGTTGAAAATGCCACCTTTATTGCCGCCGATGAGATGCCACAGCGCGCCGGCAATATCGTCGCAATGGATGCGGTTGAACACCTGATCGGGCTTGACCAGCCGCCGTGCGGTGCCGTTCTCCAGATTGACCAGCGCATTGCGGCCCGGCCCGTAAATGCCGGACAGCCGCAGGATTGCCACCGGCGTGCCGATCTCGCGGCCAAGCTCCAGCCAATCCTGCTCGGCATCCACCCGCATGACGGACCGCTTCGACACCGGCCGGCATGCCGCCGTCTCGTCGACCCAGCCGCCGCCATAGTCGCCATAGACACCGACGGTGGAGAGATAGCCGATCCAGCGAAGGGCAGGCATCGCCGCAATCGCCTGGCGCGCTGCATTTAGCACGGGGTCACCGGCCTCCTCCGGCGCCACCGAGATGATGAGATGCGTGGCTTTCTCCAGCGCATCGCGGATCTCAGGGGTCAGTGCGCCGTCGAACAGTAGCGGCGCGATGCCAGCCTGTTTCAGTGATTCGAGTTTTTCAGGCGAGCGCGAGGTGCCGAAAACCGTCGCCTTTTCCTCGTTGGCCCGAGCAAACGCCTTGCCGGAATAGCCGGCGCCGAAGATAAAGATCTGCTTTTCGCTCATGCATGCGCCTCAATTGGCAGCGCGGACAGCCATTCGTCGCGCACTGTCGCGTCGGTTTCGGTGTTCGAGCCGATGGCGGCCAGCTCCCTGAATTCGGCCTCCGCCACCAGCCGGGCCAGTGCCCATATGGCAGCACCCCGCACCAGCGGCGAGGCATCGTCCAGCAAAACGCGCACCGAACTGGCCAGCGAAACATCGCCGGAATTGCCAGCTGCGATCAGCACGTTACGGACAAAGCGGTCGCGGCCGATGCGTTTGATCGGCGAGCCCGAGAAGAAAGTGCGGAACGTGGCATCGTCCAACTGCAACAGCTCCGCCAGCGATGGCTCGCGCAATTCGGCGCGGGCGGCGAGTTTTGCCTCGGAAGCGGCGCGGGCGAACTTGTTCCAAGGGCAGGCGGCCAGGCAGTCATCACAGCCATAGATGCGGTTGCCGATCTTTTCGCGGAACTCGTGCGGGATCGGACCTTTGTTCTCGATGGTCAGGTAGGAGATGCAGCGTCTGGCATCGAGCCGGTAGGGCGCCGGAAAGGCGTCGGTCGGACAGGCATCGAGGCACGCGCGGCAGGAGCCGCAATGGTCCTCTTCGGCCGCGTCAGGCTCGAGTTCGGCGGTGGTGAAGATGGTGCCGAGAAACAGCCACGAGCCATGCTCGCGGCTGACCAGATTGGTGTGCTTGCCTTGCCAGCCGAGCCCGGCGGCCTCGGCAAGCGGCTTCTCCATCACCGGCGCGGTGTCGACGAACACTTTGACGTCGCCGCCGGCCCGCGCCACGATCTTGCCGGCGATCTCCTTCAGCCGGCCCTTCATAATTTCGTGATAGTCGCGGTTTTGCGCATAGACCGAGATCGCGCCGCGGTCGCGCTTTTCCAGCACGCCGCGCGGATCGTGGTCGGGGCCGTAATTCATCGCCAGCACGATGATCGAGCGCACGTCGGGCCACAGCGTCGAGGGCTCGCTGCGGCGCTCTAGCGTCTCGGCGATCCAAGCCATCGAGCCATGAAAACCGTCGGCGACGAATTCGGCGAGCCGTCCCGGCGCCAGAGGGATCGCGTCAGGCCTAGTGACGGCGACGGCATCGAAGCCGGCGCGCCGCGCCTCTGCGTCGATCAGCGCGCGCAGGGTTTCGCGTTTAGAAGTCGAGGTCCGCATAATGCGACACCGGCGACAGGCCGCGCACCCGGTCGGAGAGCAGCGGCCTAAACGAGGGCCGCGATTTCACCCGTGTGTACCATTCGCGCGCCGCGGCATGCTCGCGCCAGTCGATCTCGCCGAGATAATCCAGCACCGACAGCGTCGCCGCCGCTGCCAGGTCGGCATAGGTCACCTTGCTGCCGGCCAGCCAGTGGCGGGTGCCGGCCAGCCAGTTGGTATATTTCATGTGCTGGCGAATGTTGGCGCGTGCGGCACGGATCGCGCCCGAATCGGGCGAGCCGCCGCCCGCCGTTTCCGGCATGATAGGCTTAAGCACGCGTTCGCGCACCAGGTGCCGCGTTACCTCGCTCTCGGCTTTGTTGAGGTACCAGTCGGTCAGCCGACGGATTTCGGCGCGCTGCATCGGGTCTTCGGCAAACAGGCGCTTATCGCGCTTCAAGACGCCGCGCGTCTCGTCGAGATATTCGGCGATGACCATGGCGCCGACGATCGGCACATCCCCTTCGGCCAGCAGGATCGGCAGAGTACCGGCCGGGTTCAGCGCCAAAAACTCCTTGCGCCGCGTCCACGGCTTTTCCTCGATCAGCGCCAGCTCCTCGCCATATTCGCCAAAGGCGAGGCGAACGAAGCGGCAGGTGGCAAACATCGGGTGATGGAAAAGCGTCAGCATGGTTCCGCGATAATTCAGCGCACTGGCCAATCGCAGGGCGCACCGGTAAGTCTTGGCGGCCCGTCATGCGGCCGTCACGGTGTTGCGACCTATAGGGGGACTTCCGCGCCGTGACAAGCAAGCCATTTGCAAGCCGTTTCCTTCCGTCACTTGAATCCTGAGGTTGCCATGGATAGCCACACCATTGTCGAAGCCCTGCTGCTCGGCCTGCTGGAGGGGCTGACCGAGTTCATCCCGGTGTCCTCCACCGGCCATATCCTGCTTGCCGGTCATTTCCTCGGCTTCCATTCCACAGGTAAGGCCTTCGAGATCCTGATCCAGCTTGGCGCCATCCTGGCGATCCTCAGCGTCTATTTCCGCCGCCTGTGGCAAATGCTGCTCGACCTGCCGCATGACCGGCTGACACGGCATTTCGTCATCGGCATCTTGATCGCCTTCCTGCCGGCGGCCATCATCGGCGCGCTGGCGCATGATTTCATCAAGACCATCCTGTTCGAATCGCCACGGCTGATCTGCATCATGCTGATCATCGGTGGCGTCGTCCTGCTGGCGGTGGACCGCATGAACCTCAAACCGGTCTACCGCGACGTCGAACGGTTCCCGACCCGGCTTTACCTGCAGATCGGCCTGTTCCAATGCCTGTCACTGATCCCCGGCACGTCGCGTTCCGGCTCGACCATCGTCGGCGCGCTGCTTCTGGGCGTCGACAAGCGCGCGGCGGCGGAATTCTCCTTCTTCCTTGCCATCCCGACCATGGTCGGCGCCTTCGCCTTCGACCTGTTCAAGAACCGCAACGTCCTGACGACAGCCGACCTGCCGATCATCGCCATCGGCTTCGTCGCCGCCTTCGTCGCCGCACTGATCGTCGTCCGCTTCCTGCTCGATTACGTCTCGCGCAACGGCTACTCGCTGTTCGGCTGGTGGCGGCTGGTGGTGGGTGGCGTCGGGCTGGTGGCGTTGATGATTTGGGGGTGAGGAGCGGTCCGCGTAGCGGACGGAAAGCCAACTGCTTGGCTTTCCGAGCGACGAACGCCCTGAGCCAGCGAAGGGCGAGCAACGCTTGTCAGTAAGCCGCCCTCAACTCCGCCCATAAAACGCATTCTCGACATGCACCGGCCAGCGCCACGGCAGCACCGCAACCATGTCGAAACGCATCGACAACCGCCCGTAGTCCGGCTGGCGCGACAGCCAGATATCTGCAGCACCCTCGATACGCCGCTCGGATTCATGGCCGATCGCCTCCATCGCCTCCATCAGCGTGCGCCGCGCCTTGACCTCGACGAACAGCACCAGGTCACCGCGCCGCGCGATCAGGTCGATTTCACCGAAGCGCGTGCGATGACGGCGCGCGAGAATACGGTAGCCCTTCAGCATCAGCGCCGCTGCCGCCAGCCATTCGCCGCGATGGCCGCGCCGATTGGCCCTTTGGCGGCTGGCGCTCGGGCGCTCAGCCACCTTCGCCTTCTCCAGCGGCATCCCTGAGCTCAAGCAGCCGGCGGTACAGCGCCTGCTTCTGCCCGCCGGTCATCTTTGCGGCTTCCGCCGCTGCCTTCGAAGCCGGCATTTCGGCGGCTAGTGACAAAAGCAGCCGGTCGATGTCGGCGGGTTGGTCGGCCTTGACCTCGGCGGGACCGACGCAAATGACGATCTCGCCCTTCGGCGTGTCGGCCGCCGCATAGTGGTCGGCCAGAACCCGCAGCGTACCGGTGCGCATCTCCTCAAAGGTCTTGGTCAGCTCGCGGCCGATGGCTGCCTTGCGCTCGCCACCCAGCGCCTCGACCATGGCGACCAGCGTCTCGGCCAGCCGGCGCGGCGATTCGAAGAAGATCAGTGTTGCCGGCACCGTCTTGAACGTCTCCAGCTTGGTCAGCCGCTGCCCCGCCTTCACCGGCAAAAACCCGGCGAACAGGAAGGCGTCGGACGGCAGGCCCGACGCCGTCAACGCCGCCAGCGGCGCCGACGGGCCGGGGATCGGCACGACGCGCAGGCCGCGTTCCTGTGCCTCGCCGACCAGCCGGTAGCCGGGATCGGAGATCAGCGGCGTGCCCGCATCCGAGATCAACGCCACACTCTGCCCGGCCTCAACCGCTGCGATCAGCTTCGGCCCTGCCTCTTGCGCATTGTGCTCGTGATAGGCGGTGGTGCGGCGGCGGATGCCGTAGCGGTCGAGCAGCACGCGCGAGACGCGGGTGTCCTCGCAAGCGACGATGTCGGCGGCGGCCAGCGTTTCCAGCGCGCGCAGCGTGATGTCGGCGAGGTTGCCGATCGGCGTCGCCACCAGATACAGCGCCGGCTCCAGCGGCCGGGCCGGCATCTCGGTCTGGCCGATCACATAGCTGCGTTTTTCGCCGGTCACCGCTCATTCTCCGTTCGGCCCTGTTTGGCACGGCGCAGGCCCGGTTGCAAAACGCCTGGCGTCCAGGTCCGAACCTCACGCCCCAAATCTCACGCGGAAGTAATCCGGCCGCCATGTCTTTGCCATAGTGGGGAACGAAACCGTGGCCGGCGGATTGAATACCTGAGTCTCTTGAGGAGGAGGACAGGATGGACAGCCTCAAATTGCAGGACGTTTTCGAGCCCTACTATGCCGGGCGCAAGCGCGTGCCCGCGCCAAAGGACAAGCGTCTGCTTGCCAAGAGCGACACCAGCCTGACCAGGCGGGCCATCACCCCCTTGCCGACGAATGTCAGGCTTTCCGACAATCAGCCCCAGCCAAGCAGCACGACGGAGCACTGACCGGACGATGCCCAATCGCTTCGATATCTTCATCACCCGTCTTGAAACCAAGAGCGCCAGAGAAGGCGTGCCGCCGCATCCGATGAACGACCAGCACAGCGTCCGCCGCGACAAGGCCGACGCCAAGCCAGTTCGCGCCGGTCAGTCGCTCGCCGAGAAAGATCGCACCAAACACCGCCACAAGCACGATGCCTAGAGCACGCGGTAGCTAAGCAATTTCAAGAGGACGTTTCTCAAGGGTTACCGCGCCAGATCCGCCACCACGGCATCGAGCACGATCATGCCGGCCGGCGTGGCGCGCAGCCTTGCATTGCCGATCGGCGCCACCAGCCCCTCGTCCTGCAGCACCGACAGCCGCGCGCTGGACAGGCCGCGCCCGGAAAACGCCTCGTAACGGGTGAGGTCGATGCCCTCGGCCAGCCTGAGCCCCATCAACAGGAACTCGTCGGCCTCCTCCGAACGCGTCAAGACTTCGCCGCCGGTGACGCCATGGCCCTTGGCCTCGACCAGATTGGCCCAGGTCTCCGGCATCCGCTCGGCGATGGTGACGGTGCGGTGGCCGTTCTCAATGAAGCGGCCATGCGCGCCCGGCCCGACGCCGACATATTCGCCATAGCGCCAGTAGGTCAGATTGTGCCGGCTCTCGGCGCCCGGCTTGGCGTGGTTGGAAATCTCATAAGCTGGCAAACCATGCGCCGCGGTGACCTCCTGCGTCAGCGCATAGAGGTCGGCCGCCCGGTCATTGTCGGGAATGGTGAATTTGTGTGCCGCATGCAGTGCGTGAAATGGCGTGCCTTCCTCGATGGTCAGCTGGTAGAGCGACAGATGGTCGGCGGCGTGGCCAATCGCCTGTTCGAGCTCCGCCTGCCAGGCGTCCAGCGTCTGGCCGGGACGGGCATAGATCAGATCGAAGGAGAGGCGCGGAAAAATCTCCCGCGCCAGGCCAATGGCATGCAGCGCCTCGTCGACATTGTGCAGCCGGCCGAGAAAACGCAAATCCTTGTCGTTCAGCGCCTGCACGCCGAGCGACACCCGGTTGACGCCGGCGGCGCGATAGCCGCGAAAACGCTCGGCCTCGACCGAGGACGGGTTGGCTTCCAGCGTCACCTCGATGCCATCGGGCACGGTCCAGTTCTTGGCCACCGCATCAAGCACCGCCGCCACCGTCTGCGGCTGCATCAGCGACGGCGTGCCGCCGCCGAGAAAAATGCTGGTCACCTCGCGCGGTCCGGTGCGCCCGCGCATCGTCGCGAGCTCGGTCTCGAAGGCGTGGGCAAAGCGCTGCTGGTCGACCGGCTGGTGGCGGACATGGCTGTTGAAGTCGCAATACGGGCATTTGGCCGCGCAGAACGGCCAGTGGACATAGACGCCGAAGCCCGGGCTGCGGTCCAGCGGCATCAGGTTGAGCCTAACCTGGCGCGGGCGAATTTCTGGAAGGCGCGGGCGCGATGCGACAGCGCGGTCGGCTGGCCGGGCTTCCAGCCATGCTTTTCCTCGGCGCTCATCTCGCCGAACGTCTTGTCGAAACCGTCGGGCAAAAACACCGGGTCGTAGCCGAAGCCGAGCTCGCCGCGCGGCGGCCAGACCAGCGTGCCCTTGGCCTCGCCGCGATAATATTCAGCCTCGCCGTCGGGAAAGGCGAGGCAGATGACGGCAACGAAGTGGCCCTTGCGCTGAGCCGGCTCGGCCGCGCCGACCTCCTGCAGCGCCACTTCCGTGCGCTGCATGGCCATGCCGAAATCGCGCGTGCCTTCCGGGGTTTCGGCCCAGTTGGCGGTGTAGACACCCGGCGCGCCGTCAAGCGCGTCGACGCAAAGGCCCGAATCGTCCGACAGCGCCGGCAGGCCTGTGGCTTTAGCCGCCGCAACAGCCTTGATGTAGGCGTTTTCCTCGAAGGTGGCGCCGGTCTCGTCCGGTTCCGACAGCCCGTAGTCCTTGGCCGATTTCGCCTCGAATCCGAACGGACCCATCAAATCGGCGAATTCGCGCAGCTTGCCTTCATTGTGGCTGGCGACGACGATCTGCTTTCCATCGAGAGAATGCATCAAAGGCCCCAGATCCGTGGCTCGGCGAATTCGATCGAATTGCCCGAGGGGTCGCGTATATAGATCGAACGCCCACCTTGCGGCCATTCGAATTCGCTTTCGATGGCGATGTTTTTCGCCTCAAGCTGCGCCTTCCAGCGGGCGAACTCATCAGCGCTTGCGGCAAAGCAAAGATGACCCTCGCCGACCGTGCCATGCGGCGGCACTTTCAGCCGCGCATCCGGCGCCGGCGGGATTTTTGTGGCTTCGGCGTTGAAGAGGAGGAGAACGCCAGCGCCGCAGCGGAAGAAGACGTGACGGTTTTCGACCTTGCCGAGTGGTTCGAGGCCGATCACATCGCGGTAGAAGATTTCGGCCGCATGCAAGTCGGTGACATAAAGCGCGGACTCAAGAATAGCGGAGGGAGTCACGAGGCGCCCCCCTCTGCCCTGCCGGGCATCTCCCCCACGAGGGGGGAGATCAGGCTCCATCGCGGATTTTGCCAATCACTTGCGCTGGACGCGTGAACGGAGCGCCGAAGCTGCCAATCTCCCTCCTTGTGGGGGAGATGTCCGGCAGGACAGAGGGGGGCACTCAAGCTCGACATTTCGAAATTACGCCACAGCCATCTGTTGCAAACTCACCAGCCGCTGGATGCCCTTCTTCGCCAGCCCCATCAACTCCGCGAACTGGCCTTCCGAAAAAGGCTCGCCCTCGGCGGTGCCCTGGATCTCGACGATGCCGCCCTTGCCGGTCATGACGAAATTGGCGTCGGTGCCGGCGGACGAATCCTCGACATAGTCGAGATCGATGACCGGCTGGCCGTCATGGATGCCGCAGGAAATCGCCGCGACATGGTCTTTCAGCACTTTGGCAACGCTGGCCATCTGCCGCGCTTCCATCCAGCGCAGGCAATCGTAAAGCGCCACCCAGCCGCCGGTGATCGAGGCCGTGCGGGTGCCGCCATCGGCCTGAATGACATCGCAGTCGACGGTGATTTGCTGTTCGCCGAGCGCCTGCAAATCGACCACGGCGCGCAAGCTGCGGCCGATCAACCGCTGGATCTCCAGCGTGCGGCCGCCTTGCTTGCCGGCCGAAGCCTCGCGGCGCATGCGTTCGCCGGTCGAGCGCGGCAGCATGCCGTATTCGGCGGTCACCCAGCCCTTGCCGGAATTGCGCATCCAGCCCGGCACCTTTTCCTCCAGGCTCGCCGTGCACAGCACATGCGTGTCGCCGAATTTCACCAGGCACGACCCCTCGGCGTGTTTGGACACGCCACGCTCGAAGGAGATGGCGCGCATTTCGTCGGCTTGGCGCTTGGAGGGGCGCATCGAGGCCTCTTTCTGTTCTTTTTGCGGTTGCGTCGGCGGCTTGTAGACGCATGCAGCCCATGGCGCAAAGGAAAATGGCCGCAAACGCGGCAGCCCGCGATCGCAAGAGCGACGCCGGGTTGCGCGGGGGTGATGGAAGTCTATATCCTTGGGACGGAGGTTTTTGGCCCGAATGACCAAGGCAGTCACCGAACCCAGTCTGCTGGCGCCCGCGCTGCAGTCGCTCGACATGCGCTCGCGCGACATTTTCCGGCGCATCGTTGATTCCTACCTCAAGGATGGTGAGCCTGTGGGATCGCGCAGCCTGTCGCGCATCCTGCCGTCGTCGCTGTCGCCGGCCACCATCCGCAACGTGATGAGCGATCTCGAACATCTCGGCCTGATCTATGCCCCGCACATCTCGGCCGGGCGGCTGCCGACACAGACCGGCCTGCGCTTCTTCGTCGATGCCTTCATGGAACTCGGCGATCTCTCCGACGAGGAACGCCGCGTCATCGAGGCCCAGGTGCGCGCCTCCGGCTCGGGCGCGACGCTGGAACACATGCTGACCGAAGCCAGCCAGATGCTGTCGGGCATGTCGCGCGGCGCCGGGCTGGTGCTCGCCACCAAGAACGAGGTGGCGCTGAAGCATATCGAATTCATCCAGCTCGAGCCGACCAAGGCGCTGGCCGTGATGGTGTCGCAGAACGGCGACGTCGAGAACCGCGTCGTCGACCTGCCGGCCGGCATCACCGTGTCGCAGCTGCACGAAGCCTCGAACTTCCTCAACGCTCATATCAGGGGCCGCACGCTGGCCGAGGCGCGCATAGAGATTGCCCGCATCAAGGACGAGACCCGGGCCGCCCTCGACACGCTGTCGCAGGATCTGGTCGAGAAAGGCCTGGCGGTATGGGCCGGCGCCGACAGCGGCCTGCCGGCGCGCCTTATCGTGCGCGGCCGCGCCAACCTGCTCGAAAACGTCACCGCCCAGGCCGACATCGAATTGCTCAGGCACCTGTTCGAGGATCTGGAGACGCAGGACGGGCTGATCCAGCTGCTCGACCTCGCCGAAGAGGGGCCTGGCGTGCGCATCTTCATCGGTTCGGAAAACAAGCTGTTTTCGCTGTCGGGCTCGTCGCTGGTGGTGGCGCCCTACCGCGACAAGGACGCCCGCGTCGTCGGCGCGCTCGGCGTCATCGGCCCGACCAGGCTGAATTATGCCCGCATCGTGCCAATGGTCGACTACACTGCCCAATTGATTACCCGGATGTTGAGATAAGTACGAAGCCGGGATCACCGCAAAGGAGGGCGCAGAATGGCGCTTGAATCGTTCAAGGCCCAGATCAGCCTGCTGCTCGAGGAAATGGTCAACCAGCCGGAAGACGAGCACGAGATCCAGGAGCAGCTGCGCGAAAAACTCCGCGAAATGCGCGCCATGGGCCTGCCGCTGCCGGACGATCTCGTGAAGCTGGAAAAGCGTCTCGATGACGATCTGGACGTCGAAGAGGAAGGTTGAGCGGTTCTGCCTTGAATCTGTGCCCGCACGCTTCTCTTTTGCGGCACGCGCACAATATCTCCTCTGTGCACCACGCGCCGAGCGGCGTGAATTCGAGGAGAACAGCATGGTTCGGATTGCCGGCTTGGCGGGCCTTGCCCTGCTTGTGGCCACCAGTGCCTTCGCACAGCAGGCCGATCAGCCGCTGCTAACGGGCAAAGACGCCTTCGGCGATTGGAAAGCCGACAAACCGGGCGTGCGCCGGCTGATCAAGCCGGATGATCTGCAAAAGCCCTATCTCACCGAATCCGCCTCCAACGGCGCCGGCCTCGGTGATCGGCCGGAAGGCACCAAGCCTGTCCTGCCGCCCGGCTTCTCGGCCGAAATGGTCGCTTCCGGTATCGCCAATCCGCGCGTGGTGCGCGTGGCACCCAATGGCGATCTGTTCGTCGCCGATAGCGACGCCAACCAGATCCGCGTCTATCGACTGACCAAGGGCAGCGCTAAGCCTGCCGAGCAAGGAATCTTTGCCGGCGATCTCAACCAGCCCTACGGCATCGCCTTCTACCCGCCGGGTGACAAGCCGCAATGGGTCTATGTCGCCAACAACGACAGCGTCGTCCGCTTCGTCTATCGCGACGGCGACCTGAAGGCCTCAGGCGAAGCGGAGACGATCGTGTCCAGCATCCCATCGGGTGGCCACTGGACCCGCGACATCGCCTTCTCGCCCGACGGCAAGGCGCTGTATCTCTCGGTCGGTTCCGGATCGAATGTCGCCGAGGGCATGGAGAAGGAACCGGATGGCGGCCTCGATACCTGGGCCAAGTCCATGCCGCTCGGCGCCGCCTGGGGCGACGAAGACGGCCGCGCCGACGTCCTCGCTTTCGACCCCGACGGCAAGAATGGCCGCATCCTCGCCACCGGCCTGCGCAATTGTTCAGGGATGACCGTGCAGCCGGCGACCGGGGCGCTCTGGTGCGTCGTCAACGAGCGCGACGGGCTGGGTGACAATGTCCCCTTCGAATACGCCACGTCAGTCAAGGACGGCGCCTTCTACGGCTGGCCCTGGTATTACATCGGCGCCAACGAAGACCCGCGCCACAAGGGCGCGCGGCGTGACCTCGCCGGCTCGGTCACGGTGCCGGACGTTCTGATGCAGGCGCATTCGGCGCCGCTCAACATCGCCTTCTATGACGGCGGCAATTTTCCCGCCGAGTATCGGGGCGATGCCTTCGTCGCCCTGCACGGCTCCTGGAACCGCGGTGTACGCACCGGCTACAAGGTGGTGCGGTTGAGATTCAGCGATGGCAAGCCGACCGGTGAATACCAGGATTTCGCCACCGGCTTCGTCCTCTCCGATGACACCGTCTGGGGCCGGCCGGTCGGCGTCGCGGTGGCCAAAGACGGCGCGCTCATCCTCACCGAGGATGCCAATGGCACCATCTGGCGCATCATTCATGTCGACGGACCGTCTTGAGCCCACCGATTTGGCAAAGAGCTGCCCCAGTGCACGTCCCGATGTATCACCTTGGGATAGGTATGGATGACCTCGGCCGCTGAAGCGCGGTCGTCGAAACCGGTATCCCTGAGATTGAAGAGGCCGACCGAGCCGAAGGACTTCTTCGCCCCTTGCGCGAAGCGGCTGTCGCTGAAGTCGTGTTCGTAAAGCGTCACCGTGACGTGGCCGGCATTGAGCTTCGGCACGTAAACGCTGCTGATCGTGTCGTTGGCGACGCCCAGCTGGTTGACGTTGAAGCGATAGACGTCCTGCACCATGCGCCGGGCCGCATTGCCATTGATCATCCAGTATTCGCGGCGCGATGCGCGGTTCTGGTCGACAAGCTTGAGCGCTGCCTTGCGGCCAAGCCCGAGCCAGTGTTCGAACACCATCACTTCCGCGCCCCATGGATAGGGATAATTGGACTTGTCGATGATGCGCGGCACGCCGGTGTCGGGGATCTCGTTGGTGTCGACATAGTCCAGCCATTGCAGCTGGAACGAGGCTTCCACGTTGAGGTCGCTGTTGCGCGGATCGGCAGCAATGATGCGCCAGTCGGAAACCGGCGGATATTTGGTGTCGAGGTCGATGGTGAATTCGCCCTTGGCCGTGTCGTCGGGGTCCGGGGAGTCGCGCCCCAACGCGACCAGCCGCACCTTGAAGCGGTTGTTGACGACCAGCGGATAGATCATCGGATGAACCGGGTGAGCGCCGGGGTTCCGGCTGTCGGTAAAGTACCCAGGCGCTGGGACGATATCGCTCGCGCCCTTGTCGAACAGGCTGAAGGCCTGCCGCCCCTCGAACCACAGATACCATTCCAGCTCGTGCCCGCGCGCCTCGGAATAGGGCTTCCATTGCATAAGCTGGATGTGAAGTCGTTTCGCTAGCATGGGCAGCTCCTGTCGGTGTAGCTGCGCAAGAACGCAGCTATTAGGGATTGCAACGTGCGGTGGGGCGGATGGGGGATAGCCGCTCTTCCTCGGCGCGTAAGTGAACCATCTCTCGTTTTCGGCCATGCCCTGACGACCGTCCGAACCCCTGGCGCAATCGAATCCGTTTTACCCCTGCCGGCTTTCATGGCATCAGGGGCCCTTCACGGGGTGCAACCGTCATGACCCTCACCGGCTTTCTCGCCTATAGCGCCGCCCTTGGCATCGCCGCCGCCATTCCCGGCCCTGGCGTCACCGCGCTTGTGGCGCGGGCGCTCGGCTCCGGCTTCCGCTCGTCGCTGGCCATGTCCTTCGGACTGATGCTCGGCGACCTCACTTATCTCACCGCGGTGGTGCTCGGCCTTGCCTTTGTCGCGCAGAGCTTCGGCATGGTCTTCCTCGCCATCAAATGGCTGGGCGTCGCCTATCTCGCCTTCCTCGGCTGGCGGTTCTGGACCGCCGGGATCACGCCGGAGACCGTCGAGGCCAGAAAAGGCAAGGGTGGTCTCGTATCGAGCTTCCTTGCCGGCCTCACCGTGACGCTCGGCAATCCGAAGACGATGATCTTCTATCTCGCCATAACGCCGACCATCGTCGACCTGAAGACCATCACCCTCGCCGATTACGGCATTCTGGTCGCGCTCACCGTCATCGTGCTCTTCGTGGTGCTGGTGCCTTATCTGGCGCTGGCCGCCAAGGCGCGCTGGTTTCTGAAATCGCCGCGCGCGCTGAAGGCGCTGAACCGCACCGCCGCCGGCTTCATGGTTGGAGCTGCGGCAGCCATTGCGGCGCGTCAGTAAGCTTTCGTCATCCCTGGGCGGAGCGACGCAAAGCGGAGCGCAGACCCTGGGATCCATGCCGTGACGCTTGTCTAGGAATGCAGCGGCGGGGAATGACATTCCTGCGGGAACCATGAATGACAACGGCACTACAAAATCTCCTGCCGCCGCGGCGCTCGGCGGTCACGGCATGGATCCTAGGGTTCTCCGCGACGTCGCTTCGCGACTGCTACGCCCCAGGATGACGAAGCTGAGGAGCATCGGCTAATCTCCAACAGTCCGTTGAAAGGAAATAAGTTTCCAGGTGCGGGGTTGGTTCAGCAAGCGCCCCACTCGATATTTTCGGCCGGCAGCCTATCTTGCGCGGTCGAAAGCCCTATTCTGTCCGCCGATGTCAATTGCCTGATCTGGGAGCGAAACCAATGAACAAGCCCGTCTCTTCGCCGCGCGTGCCCGGCCGCGGCCGCGTCTACAATTCGATCACCGAGACGATCGGCGACACGCCGTTGGTGCGGCTCGACAAATTCGCCAAGGAGAAAGGCGTCGTTGCCAACCTTCTGGCCAAACTCGAATTCTTCAACCCGATCGCCTCGGTCAAGGACCGTATCGGCGTTTCGATGATCGAGGCGCTTGAAGCGTCGGGCCGCATCAGGCCCGGCAAGACGACGCTGATCGAGCCGACCTCCGGCAATACCGGCATTGCGCTCGCCTTCGCCGCCGCCGCCAAGGGCTACAAGCTGATCCTGACCATGCCTGAAACCATGTCGGTGGAGCGCCGCAAGATGCTGGCGCTGCTCGGTGCCGAACTGGTGCTGACCGAAGGTCCCAAGGGGATGAAGGGCGCCATCGCCAAGGCCGATGAACTGGCCGCCACCTTGCCCGACGCCGTCATTCCGCAGCAGTTCGAAAACCCGGCCAATCCGGAGATCCACCGCCGCACCACGGCCGAGGAGATCTGGAACGACACCGATGGCGGTGTCGACATCTTCGTCGCCGGCATCGGCACCGGCGGCACCATCACCGGCGTCGGCCAGGTGCTGAAGCAGCGCAAGCCTTCGGTGCATGTCGTCGCCGTCGAGCCTGAGGCATCGCCGGTGCTGTCGGGCGGCCAGCCCGGCCCGCACAAGATCCAGGGCATCGGCGCCGGCTTCGCGCCAAAGATCCTCGACACCTCCATCTATGACGAGATCGTCAAGGTCTCCAATGAGGATTCGGTCGCCAATGCCCGCCTCGTCGCCCGCCTCGAAGGCGTGCCGGTCGGCATCTCGTCGGGCGCCGCACTCCAGGCGGCCATCGTCGTCGGCTCGCGGCCGGAGAACAAGGGCAAGAACCTGGTGGTGGTCATCCCGTCCTTCGCCGAGCGTTATCTCTCGACCATCCTGTTCGACGGGTTGGGGGCTTAGGCCTCGCGTCTGCGAACGACCGTCCGCGCTGGACCGCTGAAAAACCGCTGGTGGCTTCAGCCGCCGGCTTGAGCGGAGGACGGCTTCCGGGTCAAATCGCCCCGGCCTGCTTCGTGCGGCCAGGGAGGATTTTGATGTACAGACTTTATACGCGCCCGGGCAGCGGCGGCTTCGTTGTCGAGGCGGCTTTGGCGCTGGCAAACGCGCAATTCGACCAGATCGATGTGCGGAAGAAGGACCCGCCGGACCCGGCTTTCCTCGACATCAGCCCGCTGAACCAGGTTCCGGTGCTGACCTTGCCCAACGGTCAATCGATAACCGAATCGGCGGCGATCTGCATCCTGCTTGCCGAGCGCCACCCGCAGGCGGGTCTGGCGCCGGCCGCCGGATCGCCGGACCGCGCCGACTTCCTGCGCTGGATGGCGTTCATGTCGTCGGCGCTCTACCCCGCCATCCTGCGCCTCTACTATGCCCATCGCTACACCACCGATGCCGATGGCAAGAAAGCCGTCAAGCAGGCAGCCATTGCCGAGATGGACCGCGGCTTCGCCGTTCTCGATGCAGCACTTGAGGGGCGCGACTGGCTGGTCGGCAACGCGATGTCGCTGGCCGACATCTATCTCGTCATGCTGGTCGCCTGGCACCCTTATATCGACAAGGCGCGGTCCGACTGGCCGAACGTCGAACGCCTATGGTCGGCGTTGCGCGCGCATCCGCTGATGAAGCGGCTCAACACTGCGCACGAGATGTGGCCGGCCTGAGCGGACGCTTCAATTTCGCAATATCGCCCGCTTGGCCTGCAGGAAACGGCGCACGGCCGGGTCGCGTTCGAGGCCGATCGCCCGGTCGTAGGCTTCGCTGGCCTGTGGCACGTTGCCGAGCCTTGCCAGCAGGCCGGCGCGGGCGGCCCAATAGGGCTGATAGTCGTTGAGCCGCTTGTCGTCGCCCAGCACGTAAAGCGCCGCCAGCCCCGCCGCCGCCCCATCGGCCTCGGCGATCGCCACGGCGCGGTTGATCGCCACCACCGGCGAGCCTGATATCACCGACAGCGCATCGTAGAAATTGCGGATCGCCGCCCAGTCGGTCTGGCCGGTCCGCCGCCGTGTCGCGTGCACCGACTGCACCGCGGCTTCAAGCTGGTAGCGGCCGATGACGCCCATGGTCGCAGCGTGGCCGAGCAGCGCCTCGGCTTCATCGATCAGGGCGTGATCCCAAAGCCGGCAATCCTGATCGGCCAGCGGCACATAGTCGCCGTCGTCGCTGCGCCGCGCCGCGCGCCGCGCCTCCGCAAACAGCATCAGCGCCAGCAGGCCGAGCGCTTCCGGCTCGTCCGGCATCAGCGACGCCACCAGCCGTCCGAGCCAGATGCCTTCCGTCGCCAGATTGCGTGTCCGAGTCTCCGTGCCGGCGGGATCGGTCCAGCCTTCGGCGAAAGCGGCGTAGATCGCCTCCAGCACCGTATCCAGCCGCTCGCCGAGTTCGGCCCGCTCCGGTACGCGAAACGGAATGCCGATCTCGCGGATGCGGCTCTTGGCGCGCACCAGGCGCTGGCTCATCGTCGCCGGCGAGACCAGGAAGGCCGAGGCGATTGCTCCTGCGTCGAAACCCAGAACCGTCTGCAGGATCAGCGGCGCCCGCACGCTGGCTTCGATCGCCGGATGCGCGCAGGCAAACATCAGCCTGAGCCGCTCGTCGGGCAGGTCTTCGTCTTGCATGCTTGCCTCCATCTCCTCGGCCATCAGCTTGAGATGGTCGCGGCTCGCCTCGCTGGTCAGCCGACGGCGCACCGCATCGACGCCACGGCGGCGCGCCACGGCCAGCAGCCAGGCCTCCGGCTTTTCGGGCACGCCGGCTTTCGGCCAGCGCTCAAGGGCCGCCGCGAAGGCATCGGCCAACGCATCCTCCGCCCCCGCGACATCGCGCGTGCGCGCAGCGAGCCAGGCGACGAGCTTGCCGTAGCTTTGCCGGGCGGCCGCCTCGGCCGCCGCGCGCGCGATCTCCGGTCGACTGTCCATCACGGGGTCATTTCTGAGAGGGGTACTCGGTCATTTCCCAGATCGGCCGAACCTCGATGGTGCCGGCGCTGGCGCCTGGACAGCGCGCTGCCCATGCGATCGCCGCGTCGGCGTCCGCGGCCTCGATCATGTAGAAACCGGCAAGCTGCTCCTTGGTATCGGCGTAGGGGCCGTCGAGCACATTGGTCTTGCCGTTGGCCGTCCGCACTGCGGTGGCAAGCTGGGTCGGCTTCAGCCGGTCGCCGGCGAGCCACGCTCCGGATTTCTTCAACGCTTCGGTGTAGGCGCCGTAGGCGGTGCTGATCTCGTAGGTCTTGTCGCTCGGTGCGGCCGCCATCGCGGCTTCGTTCGCGTATATCAAAAGCATGTATCGCATGGGTCTTCTCCCGTTTTTAGGAAGGCCGCGTCGTTGCGTGCCGGACGTATGTCGTGCGGCCATGCCCGATTTCGACAGGCTTCGGAAAAAACTTTCGCCTTCGCCGGGAGATTTCGCAAGCACCCGCCTCTGCCTCGTCGGCTGGACGACGGCTGGCGCAGCACTATCCTCTGCCATGGCGGGCACGTCACGCGAGAGATGGGAGAAGCGAATGAACCTCGTGACTCACAAGAAATTCAAGAACGGCCGGCTGATGCCATGGGGCAAAGGCACCGTCGTCAGCGGCGCGAAAGGCACCGTCTATCTCTGCGGCAACACCGCGACATCGGCCGACTACGATCCAGCCGGCAAGAAGGGCGGCGGTTTCGCCGGCGATGCGGCGGCGCAGTGGCGTGAAGTTCTCGGCAACATCAAATCGGATCTGGAGGAACTTGGCAGTGGCCTCGACCACCTCATCAGGCTGACCTTCTTCGTCAGGGGTCCATTTCCGGACGGTGGCGTTCTCAACTCTCCCAATTTTCGTCTCGACGTGCTGGACGCGTTCTTCGCCGAGCATTGTCCGAAGCATTGCAGCTACAACAATCCGCCGCCTTCGGAGGTGATCGGTGTCGCAGCGCTTGCCCAGGCCGACATCCTCATCGAGATCGTCGCCGTCGCGGCGCTGCCGGACTGAGGGGGGCCGGATGGATTAGCCTTTTGGCGCGGCTCGCTCTCCAGCAATTGCACGATGCGGCCGCCGAAAATGCCGTAGCCGCCGACGACCAGAAGCCTCATCGCGCGGTTGCCTCCATGCATGTCGTTTCCCCAAAACCGAGGTCACTTTTGGGCGACATGGGATCAGCCGATCATGCGCGCACGCATCGCGGCGGACGGGATCTCGCAACTGTCCTTGCGGCCGAAGATGGCGTAGCGGTTTTTGGCGATGCGTTCGTAGAGCCAGTCGCGCAAGGGGCGCGGCAACAGCAGCAGGGCTTTGGCCGCCCGCCACGGCCAGCCGAGTTCGGCCATCACGGTAACAAAACTGTCCAGCCGTATGAAAGGAGCGCCGTTGATGAGGACCAGATTGGTCTCGTAACTGTCGGTGCGCAGTCCATGCTTGTGGAACAGCGCCTCGCCGAAGGGCGACTGCGCCGTGGCGAAGCGGAAGCGGCTTTTGCGGTCGAGCCTGACCACCGTGCGCACGAAGCCCGAGCAGAGCACGCAGACGCCATCGAAAACGATCAACGGCTGGCTGGCATCGAGGGAGTCAGGAGAAGAAGTCACGGGACATCCGGCAGCTTGCGTCAGGCGACACTAAGCCTGCCGGCTACGGGATCAAAGCCGCGGCGTTGTCGCACGGCTTCTCGCGGCCAGCGCAGGGCGCTCGGCGCGATAGGTGGTTGCGCGGTGGTCGGCGGCCGGTCTGCAGATCCGGCTGTCGTGACGGCTTTCGAACGTCATGATCAGTGCGCGCCGAGCGAGCTGCCGCGACGGGCGCAGGCCGGGCCTGGTCCGCGCATGTAATAGCGCTCCGGCCGATAGGTCGGCGCGATGAATTCGCGGATGGCGGCGGCATAGCCGGCGATGTGGCCCCAGAATTTCATTTTACTTAAGTCCCTGTCCCGATTTTCGGATGTCCCGTCCGATTGCGGGGATCATAGCGTCGAGGCGTGAATAGTCGGTGAACACGATGTTAATCTTCGGTCGAAAACCCGTCGCTTCGTGGCCGGAATGCGGCGGTTTCGGGGTCTTTAAGAGCCTTTTGAGCCCTTTCCGGCCAATGTGACTTTTGCATCACATATGTTTCGTCTGGATGTCGCTTCGGCGCGGTTCTGTTTCAATTTCGGTGACCCCCGCGAAATTTCCGTGCGCACGGCTGGAAAGCCGACAGGCAGCGTTCGGAACCGGAATCGGCTTTACCCGTTCTCGGTTGAACCGTATCGCGCAGGAGTTTCGCCATGGCACCCCGCCCCGCCTGGAAGGGCTATCTGAAACTGTCGCTGGTCACCTGCGCCGTCGAACTGACCAACGTCGTCACCCACACCGAAAAAGTCTCGTTTAGGGTGCTGAACCGCAAGACCGGCAACACGGTCAAGCGCATCTATGTCGATGCCGAAACCGGCAAGCCGTTGGAGGAAGGCAACGAGATCAAGGGCTACGAACTCGATGACGGCGACTTCGTCCATATCGAGGAAGACGAGATCGCCGCGGTGCAGATCGAGTCCTCGCACACCATGGCGCTGGACGGCTTCGTCGACAAAGCCTCGATCCAGCAGATCTATCTCGACACGCCCTACTATGTCGCGCCGGCCGACAAGGTGTCGGAAGAAGCCTTTGCCGTCATCCGCGACGCCATGGCCGGCAAGAAGATGGCCGGGCTGGCGCGCATCGTGCTCTACGCCAGAGAACGTCCCGTCGTCATCGAACCGCTCGGCAAAGGCATGGTGCTGACCACTTTGCGCTACGACAACACGGTGCGGCAGCCCGACAGCGTCTTCGGCGACATCAAGGCGGTGAAGACCGACCAGGAGATGACCGATCTCGCCGAACTCATCATCGACAAGAAGAAGGCGAAGTTCGATCCGTCGAAATTCGAGGACAAATATGAGGACGCGCTGCTCGAACTGATCCGCGCCAAGAAGGCCGGCAAGAAGGCGCCGAAGCCACAGGCCGCGCCCAAGCCGTCCAACGTGGTCAATCTGTTCGACGCGCTGAAGAAGAGCCTGTCGGATGGCGGCGCGGCGACAGGCCCGGCCAAGAAGGCCAGGCCGGCGGCCAAAAGCGGCAAGGTGAAAGCTTCCGCGCCCAAACGCAAATCGGCGTGAGCACCATGGCCAGCCTTGAACAGTATCAGTCCAAGCGCGATTTCAAGAAGACGGCCGAGCCTGCGGGCAAGGTTACGCGCGGCAAGCAGCCCGGCGGCATCTTCGTCATCCAGAAGCACGATGCGACCAGGCTGCATTACGATTTCCGCCTCGAGCATGACGGCGTCTTGTGGAGCTGGGCAGTAACGCGCGGCCCAAGCCTCGATCCGCACGAAAAGCGGCTGGCAGTGCATGTCGAGGATCACCCGATCGAATATGCCGGCTTCGAGGGCACCATCCCCAAGGGCGAATATGGCGGCGGCACCGTCATCGTCTGGGACGAAGGCACATGGACGCCCGAGATCGACCCCGCCAAGGCGATGAAAAAGGGCCACATCTCGTTCGAGCTCAAAGGAAAGAAGCTGAACGGCCTGTGGCACCTCGTCAGGCTAAAACCCCGCGCGGGCGAAAAACGCGACAACTGGCTGCTGATCAAATCCGACGATGCCGCTGCCCGCCCGGGCGAAGACATTCTGAAGGACGCACCGAAATCGGTAAAATCCGGCCTCACCATCGAGCAGGTCGCGGAGGGCAAGACCGCCGACGGCAAGAAGCCGAAAGTCTGGCATTCCAACAAGCCTGCCGCCTCAAGCAAGGCGAAGGCCGGCAAGCGTCTCGATTTTGTCGAACCGCAGCTGGCAACGCTGGAGCGTGAGGCGCCGCCCGGCAAGGACTGGCTGCACGAGGTCAAATTCGACGGCTACCGCATGCAGGCGCAGATCGCCGGTACCGAGGTGCGATTGCTGACCCGCACCGGCCTCGACTGGACGGAAAAATTCGGCGCAGAGATCGTTGCCGAGCTGGCCCAGCTGAAATGCAGCGACGCCATCATCGACGGCGAGATCGTGGTGCTGGCCGACAGCGGCGTTTCGTCCTTCGCGCTGCTGCAGCAGGATTTGTCCGCCAATCGCACCAGCCGCTTCACCTACTACGTCTTCGACATGATGCGGCTCGACGGCAAGGATTTGCGCCGCGAGCCGCTGGTCGAGCGCAAGCAGGCCTTGCAGGAGCTGCTCGGCGAGCCGGGTGAGAATGCCGCCGTTCGCTTCAGCGATCATTTCGCCGAGCCTGGCAAGATCATGCTGCAGCATGCCTGCCGCATGGGGCTTGAAGGCATCGTCTCCAAACGCGCCGACGCACCCTACCGCAGCGGCCGTGGTCCCTCCTGGGTGAAGTCGAAATGCACGGAGCGCCAGGAATTCGTTATTGGCGGCTATCTGCCGTCGGAAAAGACCGGCCGCGGCCTGCGCTCGCTGCTGGTCGGCTATTTCGAAGGCGGCAAGCTCAATTATGCCGGCCGCGTCGGCACCGGCTTTTCGGTCAAGGGCGCGACGGACCTGAAGAAGAAGCTCGATGCTCTGAAGGCAAAATCATCGCCTTTCGCCGCCGCTGTGCCGAAGGGCAAAGGCCTGGTCTGGGTCAAGCCTGAACTTGTCGGCGAAGTGGAGTTCCGCAGCTGGACCTCGGACCGTATAATACGCCATGCGTCGTTCCAGGGACTGCGCGAGGACAAGCCGGCGGAGGAAGTCGTGCAGGAAAAGCCATCGAAGGCCGGCAGCAAGGCAAAGCCCGCGGCAAGCAGCGCCGGCAAGGCCGGGTCCAAAGTTTCCGGGACGGTCACGACCAGCGTAAAACTCTCCCATCCGGAAAAACTGCTGTGGCCCGAGGAGAAAATATCCAAGCAGGCCTTGCTCGAGCACTACGCGCTGGTCTGGCCGCGCATGGAGCAGTTCATCATCAACCGGCCGCTCAGCCTGGTCAGAGCGCCGGACGGCATAGGCGGGCCGCGCTTTTTCCAGAAACACGCCTCGGCCGGAATGAGCGACAAGATCGCCCGGATGAAAGACCCGACCGATGGCGAGGAGATCCTGTTCATCCGCGATTTCGACGGCCTTGCCGCTCTGGTCCAGTACGGCGTCGTCGAGGTCCACATCTGGGGTTGCACGACCGACGCGCTGGAAAAGCCGGACCAGATCATCTTCGATCTCGATCCCGACGAGGGCGTCGACGTCAAGGCGGTGCGCGAAGCCGCCCTCGACATCCGAGGCAAGCTCGACGATCTGTCGCTCCCCAACTTCGTCAAGCCCTCGGGCGGCAAGGGCTATCACGTGCTGGTGCCGCTGAAACCGTCGGCGGATTGGGAGGAAGTCAAAACCTTCTCGCATGATTTCGCCAAGGCGCTGGAGCAGGCAGCCCCCGACCGCTACACGGCGACGCTGTCGAAAAAGGCGCGCACCGGAAAGATCTTCGTCGACTATCTGCGCAACGGCAGGGGTTCGACGACGGTGGCGCCGTACTCCTCACGCGCCAAGAAGGGGGCGACGGTGTCCATTCCCGTGACATGGGCGGAGGTGGAAGCGGGGCTGGCGCCGAATTCTTTCCCGATCGGCGACAAGACGACGCTGAAGGAGTTGGAGAAGGCCGATCCGTGGGCGGAGTTTTTCAAGCAGGCGAAGGTGCTGAAGCGGGGGTGAGGCCCCCCAGCCTTCGTCATCCTAGGGCGTAGCGACGCGAAGCGGAGCGCAGACCCTAGGATCCATTCCGTGACGTTTGACGAAGCGCACGGCGGCTCAGAAATGGCGGTCTTCTCACTGGTTTCCGAGGTTCTGCATCGTTGCGGCGCACGAAGGTCACGGCATGGATCCTCGGGTCTGCGCTGCGTCGCTGCGCTCCTTGCTCCGCCCGTGGATGACGAAGGCGGAGTGGCAGCGCCAAACCTTCACCCCAAAAACACCCGCTCAAAAGCCTGTTTCCCCGGCGGTGAAAACACCACGGCCCGACTGTCCTTCTCCCGCCTTGCCCATTTCTCCGCCAGGATCTTGTCGAGGATCGCCGCGCCCAGCGTTCCCGCGAGGTGCGAGCGGCGCACGCTCCAGTCGAGGCAGGCGCGGCACACCGGGCGGCGCGGCTTGGCGCCGACATCGATGCCGATGGCCGAAAAATGCGAGGCCGCCGACGGCCCGAGCCGGATCTCGTTGTCGTTGCGCAAAAGAATGTCGCGCGCCACAAGCCGGTCCAGCATCGCCACGGCCTGCTCGCCGGCGAGGTGGTCATAGCAGACGCGGGCAACGCGCATCGCGCCGTCGCGCGGCCCCGGCCGCACGCGCTTGGGGCCGACCGCCTCCGCCACGCCCGTGATCGCTTCGATCATGCCCGCCACCTGCGGCCCGGCGAGGCCGTAATAGCGATGCCGGCCCTGGCTGGCCAAAGTCAAAAGCCCGCCCTCCATCAATTTGGACAGATGCGACGACGCCGTCGGCAGCGACACGCCGGCCTCCAGCGCCAGTTCGCTTGCCGTCAAAGCCGTGCCGCCCATCAGCGCATTCAGCATGTTTGCTCGCGCCGGATCGCCGACCAGGCTGGCGATGCGAGCGATGTCTGGTCCTTCACGCATAGTTCGGTCTCCATCGAAGCATTCTTGCGAGATAATCACTAATGTCGGCTGAGATCAAGGAGAACGCCATGCCAACCGCTTCCGCCCCACTCGCCAGCCGCCAGCCGTTCCCGTTCGTCACCTGGCTGCATCGGCGGCTGCTCGCCCGCTGGTACGACCGCCATCTGCAGCGGCTCAACCTCGACGAGATCGACGACCATTTGCTGCGCGATCTCGGCCTGACCCGGGAGGATGTGCGCCGCGAGTGCGCGAAATCCTTCTGGCAGGCCTGACCGCCAGCACTTTTGCTTAGCAGGCCCGGCGGCACAACGTTTCGACGCCGCTCGAACCATCCACGCAGAAACCCAAGGAGACCGACATGACCATCACCTGCTTCATCCGCTACGAGATCGACCCGTTCGGCAAGGCGGCGTTCGAGCAATATGCCAAGGCCTGGGGCCAGGCGATCCCGCGCTGCGGCGCCGACCTGATCGGCTACTACGCCCCGCATGAGGGCTCGGCCACCACGGCCTACGCCGCCTACAACATCGACAACCTGGCCGCCTACGAAGCCTATCGCGCCCGGCTCGCCGCCGATCCCGCCGGCAAGGCCAATTACGAATTCGCCCGCCGCGAAAAGTTCATCTTGAAAGAAGACCGCATCTTCCTGAAGCTGGTGTCCGGGCCGCATGGACCGCGGCAGCTGTTCCAGACCGCGGTCAAGGAGGAAGCATGATCGCAGTCATTTTCGAGGTGCAACCGGCGGAGGGAAAGCGCGATGCCTATCTTGGCATCGCCGCGGAGCTCAGGCCGCTGCTCGACGGTATCGACGGTTTCATCTCGATCGAGCGGTTTCAGAGCCTGGTCGACCCGAACCGCATCCTGTCGTTGTCGTTCTGGCGCGACGAGGAAGCGGTGAAAGCCTGGCGCAACACCGAGGAGCACCGGCAGGCGCAAAAAGCCGGCCGTGGCGGAATCTTTGCCGGCTACCGGTTGCGCATCGCGCATGTGGTGCGGGATTATGGGCTGACTGAGAGAGACGAAGCGCCGGCGGATAGCCGGGCGGTGAATGGATAGAGCAGTGACGATGTCGGACGGGGTTCATAACCGTCGACCATCGCGCCGCCCCTCATTGTCCTGCCGCACATTTCTCCCCGTATAGTGACGGGGAGAAAGACGCTGTTGCAAATGGTTTCGCCAATCGCCAACGGCGCAGAACAAGTGCCGAAATTCGCGATAGCCCCCTTCTCCCCGTTTACGGGGAGAAGATGCCGGCAGGCAGATGAGGGGCAGCGCCGACTTTTCGTCCACCTAGGCATTCCCGATCAGCACCCCCGCCGCGAACACCAGCGCGCCGCCCAGCACCACCTGAAACGCCGCGCGCAGAAACGGTGTCTGCATGTAGCGGTTCTGGACGAAGGCGATCGTCCACAGTTCGAAGAACACCACCACGGCCGCCACCGCCGTTGCCGTCCAGAAATGCGGGATGAGATAGGGCAGCGCGTGGCCGAGCCCGCCCAGTGTCGTCATGATGCCGACGGTCAGCCCCCGCTTGATCGGCGAGCCGCGACCCGACAGTTTGCCGTCGTCGGAAGCGACTTCGGTGAAGCCCATCGAAATGCCGGCGCCGATCGAGGCGGCAAGGCCGACCAGCAGCGTCTGCCAGGTGTCATGCGTGGCAAACGCTGCGGCAAAGATCGGCGCCAGCGTCGACACCGAGCCGTCCATCAGCCCGGCCAGCCCCGGCTGCACGTAGGTCAGGATGAACTGGCGCTGCTCCGCATTTGCCTCTTCGTCCTTCACCTCGCCCGGCACAAGTTTCTGCTCCAGCCGATGCGCTGAATTCTCATGGCTCTGTTCGGCAGCGGCCAGCTCGCCGAGCAGCTTTCGGGTCGAAGCGTCGCTGGTGCGCTTGGCCGCCTCGACATAGAAACGATAGGCCTGCCGCTCCATCTCTTCGGCTTGGCGCCGAACATGTTCGACGCCCAGCGGCCGCACCAGCCAGTCGGGCTTGCGCTCGTAATAACCCTTTACATGTTCGCGTCGCAGCAGCGGAATGCGCTCGCCGAAACGCTTGCGGTAAAGCTCGATCAGGGAATCGCGATGCCCGTCTTCCTCGAGCGCCATCGCCTCGAACACTTTTGCCGATTGCGGAAAGCTTTCGGCCAGTCCCTCGGCATAGGCGCGGTAGATGCGCCCGTCATCTTCCTCCGACGAAATCGCCAGCGCCAGGATTTCCTGTTCCGACAGCGATTCGAAGGAACGGCGGCCGAAACCGAAGACACGGGAAAGCATGATAAATTCACCCAAGTTTAGAATAATTCTAAACTAGGGGCTGCGGCCGCTCCGGTCAATCGCCGGTCAACAAGTGTTGAAGCACCGCGCCTGCCCGCGCCCTTCATTATTAGCGAATGTTCGCCTATATAGGCGGTAACACGCAAATCGAAAGGAACCCCTGGAGATGACGGCAAAGCCGCACGACCATTTCGACCCCAAACCCGTCCTCGATCTCATCGCCAGCATCGAGGCCGACCTGCAGCGGCTGAAAGGCCTGGTCGAACAGCAGGTCGAAAAATTCGACCCCGCCAATCCGCACAACAAGGCTCCCGACGGCAAGCTGACCGAGGAGGGCGTCGAGTGCTGCTACCGCATGTTCGACGAAGGCAAGTCACGCTATTCGGTCGCCCAGCAGATGAAGATCTCGTTTGCCGCCGCCACGCACAGGTTCAACGCCTGGCGCAAGGCGGGTGGGTCGAAGCGGCAAAGGGCGCTGCTGGGGTGAGAGCCCGGTTCGCCGAAGGCGAATTCATCGTGCCGGTGGCACGATGAAAGGGCTCGAACGCCGGGGAGTTGCCGAAGGCAACGGGCCCCCGGCCGGGCGGTTGTGAGATGTCGGCGGCTGTCTAACGGGCCTAACAGAACTTGGGTTCCTCGCCCCCGCAAAGCGGGGGAGAGGTGGCCGCGAAGCGGACGGAGAGGGGCCTTTTCGTAGGGCGCAGCCCCCTCTCCGTCTCGGCTTCGCCGATCCACCTCTCCCCCACTTCGTGGGGGCGAGGAACCCAAGCTGGAACGGCAGCCGCGCCCGCCGCCCTACGGCACCAGTTCAATCTCTTCGGTCTCGCCGCCGCTGCAGGTGTAGCAGCAGTCTTCGCATTTTTCCTTGTTGTTGGGGCCGACGCCCCAATAGGTTTCCTCGTCGCCGTCTACCCAGGCGCCGTAGCAGATGGACTCGCCCTCGTTGCACGAGATCGGGATCTGCTTGGTCTCGCCATCGTCGAGATAAAAATCCTTGTCGTTGCCCGGCCAGACATAGTCGCGGTCCTGGCTATAGAGCTCGAGGCGCATGGCGTTGGGATGGCTGTTCTTGACGGCAAAGGTGATATCGGCGGCATAGGCCGATGGCGCCAGCAGAGCGGCAAGCGAGAATGCAACGACGATGCGGCGGGTGATGGTGAAAGACATGACGTTCCCCGGATTGAGAATCGGCCCCCTCGGCCGAGAGGGCGAGCATGGCATGATGCGGGGTGACATTGAAGGGCAGTCCCTGACTGATTTTGGGGTGATTGGCGAAGGCGGCGAAACTGCTGATCTCCCCCCTTGAGGGGGAGATGGCCGGCAGGCCAGAGGGGGTCCTTGCGCATGAAGCGCCGACGTGCTCTGCGCCGAGACGTCGTCGGCGCTTCACGCGAGGCGACCCCCTCTGTCGCCTGCGGCGACATCTCCCCCTCAAGGGGGGAGATTATCTTCCGCTACCCCACAAACCCAACCCGTTTATGCGATCCATCGCAAAACGGCTTGTTGGCCGAGTGGCCGCAGCGGCAGAGAAAGGTGCGGGTGGTGCGGTCGATCGTGTGGCCGGTGCCGGTGACGATCTCGGCATTGCCTTCGACCTTCAATGGCCCGTTGGTGGTTGGCGTTATGGTCAGCGGGCCGTTGCGCGCCTCCAGCGTTGCCGGCGCGTCCTTCAGCGGCGGCTCGCCGGTGGCTGTGAAGCCGGCCTTGATGTGGCTGTTGTCGCAG
This sequence comes from Mesorhizobium sp. WSM4306, assembly GCF_007003975.1. Lineage (GTDB taxonomy): Bacteria > Pseudomonadota > Alphaproteobacteria > Rhizobiales > Rhizobiaceae > Mesorhizobium. The sequence goes on along the minus strand of NZ_VFTC01000010.1, from coordinate 81,717 downwards.
AACGGCTTGTTTTGCGAGGCGCCGCAGCGGCAGAGCGTGGCGCGAAAGGAGGTCTCGCCGCCGAGCACGATCTCGGCATGGACGGCCAACGGCCCGTTCTCGCGCAGCCGCACGGTGTTGACCATCGGCGGCTTCTCCTGCGGCCCGCCATCCTTCCTGAAGTAGCCGATGGCGCCGGACGGACAGTTTTCGGCCAGCGTCACCACTTGCTCGACGCTCGCCGCCTCGGGGTGGATCCACTCGCCGGGCGCATTGGGCACGAAAACATGCGGATTGCCGAGCACGCAATTGCGCGAATGGATGCAGCGCTTGCCGTTGAAGGAAACGTCGATCTTCTCGCCTTCGACCGTGCCTGCCATGGAGCTTCTCCTCGTGGTGGGTGACAAGAGGCTAGGGCGGTAGCGGCAAGGGCGTCAAGCTCGCTTGGGGGCGGCTGATCTCCCCCCTCGAGGGGGAGATGTCGCCAAAGGCGACAGAGGGGGTCGGTGCGACCGGGCTCGACGTCCCGCGACAGAGAAGGCCGGCGCTCCACGCGAGACGACCCCCTCTGGCCGCTTCGCGGCCATCTCCCCCTCAAGGGGGGAGATAAATGGCGCTACTCCACCAGATCGATCGTCTCCGTCGTCTTCTCCACGCAGATGAAGCAGCAGGTATCGCATGGCTGGTCATTGTCCGGCCCGACGCCGGCCGAAATCGCATCGTTGCCGTTGACCCAGGCGCCGTAGCAGATGTTTTCGCCCTGAGAGCACGAGATCGGCACCGATTTCTGCGAGTTGGGCTCGATCAGAAACACCTGGTCGCCGCCCGGCCACGACATCTTGCGGTCGCGGCTGAACAACTCCACCGCCACCGCCTGCTTGCGCAGGTTCTTGACGAAGAACGCCATATCGGCGGCATGCGCCGGGGTGGCGATGATGAGGGCGGCAAGGGTGAGGCGGAGCATGGCGGTGGGTTTCCGAATCGGAGACGGGAACTAGAGCATGAGCGGAGAAGCGGCGGTAGAGCGGGTAATCTCCCCCCTCGAGGGGGAGATGTCGCCAAAGGCGACAGAGGGGGTCGGTCCGACCGGACTCGACCTCATTGACGCTGAGGAAGGCCAGCGCTCGACGCGAGGCGACTCCCTCTGGCCGGCCGGCTTTCGTCGCTCGGAAAGCCAAGCAATTGGCTCCCCGTCCGCTACGCGGACCACTCCTCAACCCCCTCAAGGGGGGAGAGCCCTACCGCCTCACGACCACATGCGGCGCGAATTTTCTCACCGCCTCGATAAGGTCTTGGCCGCTCATGTCGAGCGAGTTGATCTCCATGTGCACGGTGTTCCCGCCAATGAGCAGGATCCGGTTCAGCGCATTGGCCGATGCGTATTTGATCTCGTCGGGCGGCTCGCCGGTCAGTTCGAAATTGACCATTCCCGAGCCCTTGCCGGGGGAGGAGAGGTGCACGCTCTGAACCTTGTCCCATGGCACCAGCACGTCGCCGAGGCGGCGATCGCGGAAGCCGTTTTCGTCGAGCACCACCTTGACCGAGGTGTCGAAGGCGCCGCGCGCGCTGTAACCGGCGAGCCCGAGGAAGCCCAGCGCCAGCAGCGCCACCAGCAACACCCGCCCGCCGTCGGCGCCGCCGGCCAGCCCCTTCAGCGTGTAGAAGCCGAAGATCGCCGCCATCAGCAACGACCCGGCGACGGAACTGAACTTGTTGGTGGGACTGTTGCGGAGTTCCATCGGCGCGGACATTTCGGTGGTTTCCGAGTGTTGAGCATCGGCGGGCGGAGCGATTCCTCCATCTTGCCTGAGTGAGAAGGAAGAATCAGCGCCTCACCACCACATGCGGCGCGAATTTCTTCACTGCATCGACCACGTCTTGGCCGCGCACGTCGAGCGAGGAGATTTCCATGTGGACGATGTTCCTGCCGAAGGGCAGCACTAGGTCCAGCGCATTGGCGGGCGCGTATTTGATTTCGTCGGGCGGCTCCCGCGTGAGCTCGAAATTGAGCATCGCCGAACCCTTGCCGGAGGTCAGATGCACGCTCTTCACCATCGCCCATGGCACCAGCACGTCGCCGGCGCGAGCATCGCGGAAGCCGTGGCTGTCCAGGGTGACCTGGACCGAACTGTCGAAGGCGCCGCGCGCGATGACATAGCCGAGCCCAAGGCAGCCGAACGCCACCAGCGCGATGACAAGCACATGCCCGCCATCGGCGCCCGCCGCCAGCCCGCTCAGCGCGCCGAAACCGAAGATCGCGCCGATCAGCAACGGCCCGATTGCCGGGAAGATCTTTCCGGTGACGCTGTTGCGGAGTTCGAGCGGCGCGGACATTTCTGCCAGCCTACCGCTTCAGCAAGGTCCAGATCCAGCCGGCAAAGGTCAGAACCAGGAACGGATAGCCGGCGGCGGGCAGTGGCGCCGAGGTCGGCAGCAAGGGCGCGCCCCACAGCACCATGCCCACCGTCACGACAAACAGGACTGCGGCGATGAGGCCGGTGAGCCGCATCCACACCGCAAATGTGTTCGCCGCGCCGATCAGGACGAGCGCCGCCGCCCACAGCGAGATGCCGCCGACATAGGAGGGCACACTGGCCTCGAGCCCCGCCGCATTGCCGGCCAAAAGCTGGCTCTCGCCGGCAAGGAAGGTGAGGAACCCGGCCGCGACGAGGTCATTGCCCAGTCGCTGGTATTTCATGGTCAGCAGCGCGGTCGCTACGACGAGCGCCACGCCGTCGATCGCCCAGAGTGTTTCGCGCAGCGGAGCGCTCGAAACGAAAGTGCCGGCCAGGCCGAAGGCGCCGCCGATGGCGAGGCCGGTTGCGGCGATGGTGTCTGATGTGGTGCGCATGTGATGTATCCCCAAGGCGGGGAGAAGGATACTCCAGAGCCTTGCGTTTTCAATGGATGGGCCCAGGCGCGCGCCGGCCTCACTAGCCGCCGTAACCGCGATTCGGAGAGATGCGTCGTATTGCCCCGAATCTTCCGTTAGGAGGGTAGGCTTAAACGTGATGTTGTCTCGATGGGTTTGTTACTGAGACGAAGTCTAAAGATTTTTATCAGCAATTACAAGTGGTTGGTGTCTGTACCAGAATACCAGATGGCTGCCGAACCCGACATTGACACAGGCGGTACTTTGGTTCAATGTCAGGATACTGATTCTTTTGGGGGTCTTTAGCATGTCTGTTACCACGGATAAGCCAGCACCATACGCGCCTGCGTCGGCCATCATTGGTTTGATCGAGAAGCACCGGAGCCGGGGGCTTCCGGCGACCGTGGATTCGGAAGCGCTTACAAGGTCGAGTGTACCGGAAAGCCTTATACCGCGCACCCTTCAGGCACTTCAGACGCTAGATTTGATAGATGCAGACGGCAAAGTTACCCCTACAATGGAAGGCCTCCGCAAGGCCCCGGAAGCGGAGTTCAAGGCGCGGATGGCGGAATGGTTGAACACCGCGTACCACGACGCTCTACAATTCATTGATCCGGCGGTTGATGACGAGACCAGTATCCGGGATGCATTCCGGAGTTACGTTCCAACCGGCCAGCAATCCCGCATGGTAACAACTTTCGTTGGTCTCTACTCCGCAGCCGGGGTTCGTGCTGACCGCCCGCGCGCCGCGGTCCGCGCTAGCGGTCGCGAGCGGACGCCCGCCAAAACCAGAGCCCAATCGAAGCCGGCAAAGCGAAATACCCCACCACCGCCTCCTCCACAGCACAAACCACAAATCGACAATGGCTTGCCACCTGCTCTCGCCGGCTTGCTAACCAGCCTCCCGTCCGCCGGCCAATCTTGGACGAGTGCGGAGCGCGATAGATTTGTGGTGACTTTTGGAGCGGTCCTTGACTTCTGCTTTCCGGTCGATGACCGGCCTAAGTCGAAGGTGGAGCAAGAAAACGACGACGGAGATGACGAATGAGAGTTGTCTAGCCCCTCACGTTCTGGCCATCGGCATCAGAGGGGAGACTATGAGAAAGCCGCCAATCCCGTTTGCAGCGGGACGGCGGCTCTAGATGACCAAGCAATCGGAGAGAGGCGGTAAAGCCTCGCGACGCTAGGACCTCTCCATCCCTAGAATCGCACCTTTGCCGCGCCTTTTCAAGGCCCACCGCCTTAAAGGGGTGATGTCATGGTCTGGGTGAACCCTTACCAGCGCTTCCGCTTTGGTCGCACCGAGTCGGTGTGCGGCCATTTCCGTAGCCGCTAACTAGGCGTCGGCGGCGTAGCCGCTTCGCTTTAGCCGATCAACCGAACTATGCCGGGACCTGGTCAGGTTCCCGGCTTTTTCTTGCGCTTTCCGGATCGATGACTTGGCGCGCTCAGCGCACCAACCGGCTTCTTAATCGCCCATCTTCAGCGCCTGGATAAACGCCTCCTGCGGAATATCGACCTTCCCAAATTGCCGCATCCGCTTCTTGCCTTCTTTCTGCTTGTCGAGCAGCTTGCGCTTGCGCGAGACGTCGCCGCCGTAGCATTTGGCGGTGACGTCCTTGCGGAGCGCCGAGATGGTTTCGCGGGCTATGACCTTGCCGCCGATGGCGGCCTGGATCGGGATCTTGAAGAGGTGGTGCGGGATCAGCTCTTTCAGCTTCTCGCACATCTGGCGGCCGCGCTTTTCGGCGGCGGTGCGGTGGACCAGCATGGACAGCGCGTCGACCGGCTCCTCATTGACCAGGATCGACATTTTCACCAAATCGCCCTCGCGGTAGTCGGTGAGGTGATAGTCGAACGAGGCGTAGCCCTTGGAGATCGATTTCAGGCGGTCGTAGAAATCGAAGACGACTTCGTTGAGCGGCAGATCGTAGGTCAGCATGGCCCGCTTGCCGACATAGGAGAGGTCGGCCTGGATGCCGCGCCGGTCCTGGCAGAGTTTTAGAATACCGCCGAGATAGTCGTCGGGCGTCAGGATGGTGGCGCGGATCCACGGCTCCTCGATGGCCGAGATCTTCACCACGTCGGGCATGTCGGCGGGATTGTGCAGCTCCTTCATCGAGCCGTCATTGAGCAGCAGCCGGTAGACGACCGAGGGCGCCGTGGCGATGAGGTCGAGGTTGAACTCGCGCTCCAGCCGCTCCTGGATGATTTCGAGGTGCAGCAAGCCAAGGAAGCCGCAGCGATAGCCGAAGCCGAGCGCGGCCGAGGTTTCCATCTCATAGGAGAAGCTGGCGTCGTTGAGGCGCAGTTTGCCGACGGCGGCGCGCAAATCCTCGAAATCGGCGGCGTCGACCGGGAACAGGCCGCAGAACACCACCGGCTGCGCCGGCTTGAAGCCGGGCAGCGCATGCGCGGTCTGGCGCTTGTCCTCGGTGATGGTGTCGCCGACGCGGGTGTCGGCCACTTCCTTGATCGAGCCGGTGAAGAAGCCGAACTCGCCGGGGCCGAGCTCGTCGACATTGATGCGGGCCGGCGTGAAGACGCCGGTGCGCTCGACCAGATATTTGGCGCCGGTACCCATCATGCGGATGGTCTGGCCCTTTTTCAGCACGCCGTCGATGATGCGCACCAAAACGATGACGCCGAGATAGGCGTCGTACCAGCTGTCGACCAGCATGGCCTTCAGCGGGGCGGTGGCGTCGCCTTCTCGCGGCGGCGGCAATTGGTGGACGATCGCCTCAAGGACATCGGGAATGCCAAGGCCGGTCTTGGCCGAGATCAGCACGGCGTTGGAGGCGTCGATGCCGATGACTTCCTCGACCTGCTCGCGAATGCGCTCGGGCTCAGCGGCCGGCAGGTCGACCTTGTTCAGCACCACGACGATCTCGTGGTTGTTGTCAATGGCCTGGTAGACATTGGCCAGCGTCTGCGCCTCGACGCCTTGCGAGGCGTCGACCACCAGCAGCGAGCCCTCGCAGGCCGCCAGCGACCGCGACACTTCATAGGCGAAGTCGACATGGCCGGGCGTGTCGATGAGGTTGAGGATATAGTCCTCGCCATTGTTGGCGCGGTATTTCAGCCGCACCGTCTGCGCCTTGATGGTGATGCCGCGCTCGCGCTCGATGTCCATCGAGTCCAGCACCTGCTCCTTCATGTCGCGCAGCTCCAGCCCGCCGGTGGACTGGATCAGCCGGTCGGCAAGCGTGGATTTGCCATGGTCGATATGGGCGACGATGGAGAAATTGCGGATGTGGTCGAGAGGCGTGCTCATGTCGCGCGCTTTAGCAGGGGCAGGGTTGAGGGGCAAGCGGGTGGCGGAGGGCCTTCGACCACTCAAAGCGTGGCGATCCTTCGCGCCCCCCTCTGTCCTGCCGGACATCTCCCCCACGAGGGGGGAGATCAGAGCTCCGCCGGCGCGGCCTTTCTGAAATGGACTGACGGGGATCTCCGCCGAAGGATTGGCGAGGCAGCGACGCTGCTGATCTCCCCCCTCGTGGGGGAGATGTCCGGCAGGACAGAGGGGGGCGCTGTCCCTCCAGCCTCTCCGCCCCCAATCACGAAGCGGTGAACCATGTAACGAAGCCTTGGGGAGCGACGAAGTGTGGGATGAACCCGCCGCAACGGAGACCCCCGATGACTGGACTTAACTCAAAACGAGCCGGCATGCTGGCTGCCGCAGGCGCCGCGTTGATGCTGCTTGGCGGCACCGCCTTCGCCCAGCCGCTCACCGTGGTCGAACTCTTCACCAGCCAGGGCTGCTCGTCCTGCCCGCCGGCCAATGCCAATCTGATCAAGGTCAAGGATCAGCCGGGCGTGCTGGCGCTGTCGTTCAACGTTACCTACTGGGACTATCTCGGCTGGAAGGACACGTTCGGCCGCGAGGAATTCACCCAGCGCCAGGTGCGCTATGAGCCGTCGCTGGGCCGCTCAGGCCCGTTCACCCCGCAGGTCGTGGTCAATGGCGGCGCCGATGCGGTGGGTGCTGCACCGGGCGAGATCGAGCAGCTGATCTCCTCGAGCGGCCACGCAGCAGGTCCATCGCTGTCGCTCGACGGCGGCAAGATCAGCATCGGCGCCGGCACCGCACCGGGCGGCAAGGCCGATGTCTGGCTGGTTCGCTACAACAAGGGCGTCATCGAGGTGCCGGTGGCGCGCGGCGAGAACACCGGCCGCACCTTACCGCATGCCAATGTCGTGCACTCGCTGACAAAACTCGGCAGCTGGAGCGGCGATGCCACCACCTTGCCGCTGCCGGCGGCCTCCGGCGGCTTGAGCACCGCGGTGCTGGTGCAGACCCCCGGCGGCGGGCCGATCCTGGCCGCAGCCGCCAACTGATCTTTTTTCCACCTCACGCCGCAACAGCGGCACAACCGGGCTCGCATCCGCGCGCCCTCATCACAGAGGAAATACAAATGACCAAGACCCTGACGGCACTCGCCTTTGCGCTTTCGATGACGGCCTTCGCCGCCGGCGCCCGCGCCGAAGACGCCATGAAGCCGGCCGATCCGATGGCCACCGAGGCGATGAAGCCCGCGGATGCCATGGCACCGGCGACCGATGCCATGAAGCCGGCCGACCCGATGGCGACAAATGCGATGAAGCCCGCCACGGACGCCATGAAGCCGGCCGATGCGATGAAACCCGCAACGGATGCGATGAAGCCGGCGGACGCGATGGCGCCTGCGAACTAATCGTCGCGCAGCCCCCTCTCCGACTCCGCGAAGCCGCGACCGAGAGGGCGAAGGCGCCCGCCCCCCCCAAATTGAGAACCTTGCGGCGGCTTTCGTCGTATAGTGTTAGAGAGCAATAGGAGATCAGACATGACCGGCATTGCAAAGACGAGAACGCCGATCGTCAAGAGCGCGCTTGCCGCGCTCATCGTCGCCGCGGCGGCGGCTGCCTTCTGGCAGAGCCCGGCGCGTTCGGCCGAGGACGCGGTGGTGATCCCGCCGCCCGCTATGGACGAGAAGGCCGCCAGCGGCAGCGAGAAGGCGATCTTCGCCGGCGGCTGCTTCTGGGGCGTGCAGGGCGTCTTCCAGCACGTCAAGGGCGTGACCAAGGCCGTCTCCGGTTACACCGGCGGCGCCAAGGATGACGCCGTCTACGAGACGGTCGGCAGCGGCCGCACCGGCCACGCCGAATCGGTCGAGGTCACCTACGATCCGTCCAAGGTGACCTACGGCCAGCTGCTGCAGGTGTATTTCTCGGTCGCGCACAACCCGACGCAGCTGAATTTTCAGGGTCCCGATTCAGGCACCCAGTATCGCTCGACGATCTTTGCCGAGAATGGCGAACAGCAGAAGATCGCCCAGAGCTACATCGCCCAGCTCGATCAGGCGAAGGTGTTCGACAAGCCGATCGTCACCACGCTGGAGACCGGCAAGACCTTCTATCCGGCCGAAGAGTACCACCAGGACTTCCTGACGCTGAACCCGACCTACCCATACATCGTCTACAACGACCTGCCCAAAGTGGCGAATCTGAAGTCGCTGTTCCCGGCGCTGTACAGCGAGAAGCCGGTGCTGGTGTTGGCGGGCAAGAGCTGAGCACCTAATCTCCCCCCTCGAGGGGGAGATGTCGCCGAAGGCGACAGAGGGGGTCGGTCCGACCGGACGCGACCTCCTGCGGCAGAAGAAGGTTAGCGCTCCACGCGCTGCGACCCCCTCTGGCCTGCCGGCCATCTCCCCCTCAAGGGGGGAGATCAGCTACTCCTCAATCATACGTCAAATCCGTCGCCTTCCCGCCAAACACCCTATACGCATAGAACGAATAGAAAATAATCACCGGCAGCACGACGACCGTGCCGGCGAGGATGATGGCGAGGCTTTCCGTTGCTGACGCCGCCTGCCAGATGGTCAGCTTGTCGGGCACCACGAAGGGGTAGAACGACCACGCCAGCCCGGCAAAGCCGAGCGCGAAGATGGTGGCGAGCGTCAGGAACGGCCGCAGCGCATGGCGGTCGTCGGGCTTCGGCAGATGGAAAGTCTGCCGCCACAGCCACAGGAAGAGCAGCGCCGACAGGATAGGCAGCGGCGACAGATAGAGCATTTCGGGCCAGACGAACCATTTTGCGAAAATGCGCGGGCTGGCGAAGGGCGTGGCCAGCGACACCGCCGCCATGCCGAGCGCGGTCAGCACCAGCGTGGTGCGCAGCCAGGCCACTGCTTTCTTCTGCAATTCGCCTTCGGTCTTGTAAATCACCCACGCGGCGCCCATCGCGGCATAGGCCGCCGACAGGCAAAGCGCCACCAGCCCGCCAAAGGCGATGCCGCCAAGGCCGACATCGAGGCCAAGCACGTAGACGCCGAGCATATAGCCCTGCGCCAGCGAGGCGATGATGGAGCCGAGGAAGAAGATGCGGTTCCAGCGATGCTTCTTGCCAGACGGCACCTTGGCGCGGAAGTCGAAGGCGACGCCGCGCAGGATGAGGCCGACCAGCAGCACGAAGACCGGAATGTAGAGCGCGGTGAGGATGACGCCATGCGCCATCGGGAAGGCGACCAGCAGCAGCCCGACGGCCAGCACCAGCCAGGTCTCGTTGGCGTCCCAGAACGGGCCGATGGCCGCAATCATCGTGTCCTGCTCTGCATCTTCCGCGACCGAGAACAGGATGCCGATGCCGAGATCGAAACCGTCGAGAATGACGTAGATCAGGATGGCCAGGCCCATCAGCCCGGCGAAGATGAGGGGGAGCGCGGTTGGCCAGTCGAAGGTCATTTTGGTCTCCTCACGCGCCAGAGCCGTTCAATTGGAATGCGGGCTCTATCTGCCAACCTATTGCCGAGGTCGGCGCTGCCCCTCATCGCCCTGCCGGGCACTTCTCCCCGTATAGTGACGGGGAGAAGGGGGCTGGCCGCAACTTCGGCACCCATTCCGCAACGGTGGTGACTGGCGAAATCGTCGGTGACAGCGCCCCTCTCCCCGTCTCTATACGGGGAGAGGATGCCGGCAGGCAGGTGAGGGGCGGCGCTGACCGTGAAAGTGTGCATTCCTCACTCCCCTGCCGCCGGTTGCGACATGGCCGTCTTCATCACGCCCGGCAGCGGCGAGGTGTCGCCGTCCTTGGCTGCCTTCAGCGCCAGATGCACCAGCACGCCGAGATAGGCGATCAGCAAAAGCACATAGAGGATGAGATAGACGGCAAGCGTCAGCGCGACATGGCTGCCGGCGACCGGGCCAACGGCGTCCGCGGTTTTCAAGACGCCGGTGACCAGCCAGGGCTGGCGGCCGATCTCGGTCGTGTACCAGCCGGCGAGCGTCGCGAGCCAGCCGGACAGCGCCATCGGCACCATCAGCATGGCCAGCGGCCTGGGCAGGCTATGGCGGCGCTTGAGGAAGAAGGTCGCCGACCACGAGACGATGAGCATCAAGATGCCGGTGCCGACCATGATGCGAAAGCCCCAGAACAATGGGAGGACCGGCGGATGGAGGCCGGGATAGTCATTCAGCCCCGGCACGATGCCGCGGGTCGAGTGCCGCAGCACAACACTGGCGCCATCGGGAATGGCGACCTCGAACCTGTTTTCCTTCGTCGCCTCATCCGGCCAGGCGAACAGCACCAGCGGCACGTTGGGGCCGGTGTTCCAGTTGGCCTCCATGGCCGCGATCTTCTGCGGCTGGTGCTCCAGCGTGTTCAGCCCGTGCTGATCGCCGGCAAGGATCTGGATCGGGATCAGGATGGCGGCGGTGAAGACGCCGGTGCGCAGCGCCTTCCACATCGATTCCGAACGGTCGCCGGTGAGATAGCGCAGCGCCGACAGGCCGGCGATCAGGAACGAGACGGTGAGCCCCGAGGCAAGCAGCATGTGCGTCAGCCGATAAGGCATGGACGGGTTGAAGACGATCGCCCACCAGTCGACAGGATGCGCCTTGCCGTCGATTATCTCGAAGCCGGCCGGCGTCTGCATCCAGGAGTTCAGCGCGATGATCCAGAAGGCGGAGAGCGTGGTGCCGCCGGCGACCAGCACGGTGGCCAGCGTGTGGACGCGGTTGGAGACGCGGCGGAAGCCGAACAGCATGATGCCGAGGAAAGCCGCTTCAAGGAAGAAGGCGGTGAGGATTTCGTAGGCCAGCAGCGGGCCGGCGATGTTGCCGACCTTTTCCATATAGCCCGGCCAGTTGGTGCCGAACTGGAAGCTCATGGTGACGCCCGACACGACGCCCATGGCGAAGGACAGCGCGAACACCTTCACCCAGGTGAAATAGGCGCGCATCCAGGCGGAATCGTTGGTCGCGTTGTAGCGGAGCTTGAAGAACAGCAGCACCCAGCCAAGCGCGATGGTGATCGTCGGAAACAGGATGTGGAACGAAATGTTCGCCCCGAACTGCATTCGCGACAAGATGAGCGGGTCCATGGCGGGCTCCGGCTGCTGTTGTTGGCGCAGGATAGGCCGCCGATGCGGTCCGGTCAAAGCGGCGTGGCGCCACGCGGGGCGCGTTGTCGCAGCAGATCGGGCCAAACCGTCAGCGCCGCCATAAGGCCCCCCACAACGTCCCTGGCGTGGCCGCGAAAAGAGAACGTTTGTCCAGAATTGTCAGCAATGGCATTGACTTCCGGGAGCGCGAACCGACATTCAGCGCAATAATAATCCTCCCGCCTCTTTCAAGCAGTCGTTTCCCGCCCCATGCCTTCCACCAATTCGCCTTCCATCATTTCGATTTCCGGCGTCACGAAGACCTACGCCACCGGCTTCAAGGCGCTGAAGGAAATCAACCTCGACATCGAACGCGGCGAGATCTTCGCGCTGCTGGGGCCGAACGGCGCCGGCAAGACGACGCTGATCTCGATCGTCTGCGGCATCGTCAACCGCTCGTCGGGTACCGTCACCGTCGACGGCCATGACATCACCAGAGACTACCGCGCCGCGCGCAGCCTGATCGGGCTGGTGCCGCAGGAATTGACCATCGATGCTTTCGAGAGCGTCTGGGCAACCGTCAATTACAGCCGCGGCCTGTTCGGCAAGGCGCCCAATCCGGGCTTCGTCGAAAAGGTGCTGCTCGACCTCTCGCTGTGGGACAAGAAGGACGCCAAGGCGATCACGCTGTCGGGCGGCATGAAGCGCCGGCTGATGATCGCCAAGGCGCTGTCGCATGAGCCGCGCGTGCTGTTCCTCGACGAGCCGACCGCCGGCGTCGATGTCGAGCTGCGCCAGGACATGTGGGCGATGGTTCGCCGGCTGCGCGACGACGGCGTCACCATCATCCTCACCACGCATTACATCGAAGAGGCCGAGGCGATGGCCGACCGCGTCGGCGTCATTAACAAGGGCGAGATCATCCTGGTCGAAGGCAAGGCCGAGCTGATGCACAAGCTTGGACGCAAGCGGCTGCTGCTGGAGCTGCGCACGCCGCTGACCGTCGTTCCCGATGCTTTCTCGCGCTATAAGCTGGAGCTGTCGCCGGATGGCGCGCAGCTGACTTACACCTATGACAATCAGAGCGAACGCCCCGGCGTCGCCTCGCTGCTGCGCGAGCTCGAGGCGGCCGGCATCCAGTTCCGCGACATGGACACGCAAAACTCTTCGCTCGAGGAGATCTTCGTCAACCTGCTGAGGCAAGAACCATGAACTGGCGCGCAGTCTGGGCGATCTACCGGGTCGAGATGGCGCGTGCGTTCCGCACCGTGCTGCAGAGCATCGTCTCGCCGGTGATCTCGACATCGCTCTATTTCGTCGTCTTCGGGTCGGCCATCGGCTCGCGCATCACCGAGATCGACGGAATCAGCTACGGCGCCTTCATCGTGCCCGGCCTGATCATGCTGTCGCTGTTGACGCAGTCGATCTCCAACGCATCCTTCGCCATCTATTTCCCGAAATTCGTCGGCTCGATCTACGAACTTCTGTCAGCGCCGGTGTCCTATCTGGAGATCGTCATCGCCTATGTCGGCGGCGCGGCGACCAAGTCGATCATCCTTGGCCTGATCATCCTGGCGACGGCCTCGCTGTTCGTGCCGCTGCACATCCAGCATCCGTTCTGGATGCTCGCCTTCCTGGTGCTGACAGCGATGACCTTCAGCCTGTTCGGATTCATCATCGGCATCTGGGCAAAAAGCTTCGAGCAACTGCAGCTGGTGCCGCTGCTGATCATCACGCCGCTGACCTTCCTCGGCGGCAGCTTCTATTCGATCAACATGCTGCCCGAGGTCTGGCGCACGGTGACGCTGTTCAACCCGGTCGTCTACCTGATCAGCGGCTTCCGCTGGAGCTTTTATGGCAAGTCGGACGTCTCGGTCGGCATTAGCCTCGGCATGACGGTGGTGTTCCTGGCGGTCTGCATCGCCATCGTCGGCTGGATCTTCCGGACCGGCTACCGGCTGCGCAACTGAACGACAGCCGGCAAAGCCTACGCGGACGGTAGAGGCTAAGGCACATTCGATCGCAGGTCAGAGGCAGCGGCAGCATCACGCGACGGGCGGCTCCGGAACCTGATTGCCCAGTCCGCGCAGATCGAGATTCGTGGCAGCGGCGACGCCGAGGTGACAACGCAGGCAGATGCCGATGTCACGATTTCCGGCAGCGGCGATGTCGATCTCTACGGCCATCCGACGATGAAGCACCGCCTGGGTGTTGTCGGTCAAATCTACATTATGCTGAGGGCAGATCGGCCGGGCTCGCCGTCACGGATCTTGCTAGACCGCCTTGATCAGGCGCAGCAGGCCCAGCATCTCGACCAGCGTCCCTTTGCGGAAGGCGATATAGGTCGGCTCCTCGACGCCATGGAAGCGGCGCTTGAACGCCGCCTGGCCCTTGAGGTTGAACTTTGAGCGGTTGACCCAGGGCGATTCATAGGCGCGCTCGAAGGCGTTGCGCCAGAAGCTCGATTCGGCAAAGTCATTGGCCCCGACATCGAGCATCGGCGACAGGCCGAGCGTGACGACGGAAATGCCTTCATTGCGAAAGCGGTCGACGGCGAATTTGGTCAGCCCGATCTCGGCATGCGGCGAGGCATCGATGTGCTTGCGCTTGAACGAGGTGGTGTAGCCGATCACCTTGCCGTCCCTGAACAGCGGATCGAAATCGAGCAAGGCGACAAGCTCGCCTTCCGGGCTGTAGAGCACGAAACGGCGCATATCGATGCCGAGATGATCGGCAAAGGGGCGGTTGAGGAAGGCCATCTCCCAGCGCTTGACGATGCGGTCGGCCCGCCAGTTCTGCGACAGGCGCTGGACCTCGTCGAGGTAGACCGCTCCCTCGCCAAAGGAAAACCCCTTCTTCAACAGCCAGCGTTCGGAATAGCGCACGGTTTCGTTGCGCTTGCCGGAAAAGTCGTGCGCGGGAAGCTCCAGCCGGGTGTCGATTCCGAGACGGTTGACCTGGTAGCCGAGCCCGGACAGCACGCGCGCCGTCGGTTCGCCGATCTGCACGAACCACGGGCTGCCGGCGGCTTCGACAAAGCGTCTTATGTAGCCGGGGCGGTCGGGCGTATGGGCCACCGGGTCGCCGAGCGCGAAATGGTGCTTCATCTTGGTGCCGAAGGCGATATAGCCGTCGGCGTCGCCGAAATAGGACAGTTTTTGCTGCACGGCGGTCGAATAGGCCAGCGAGAAATCGCCGTGCTGGCGGACCAGCGCCAGCCGCTCGACATGCGACAAATCCTGGCGCGGCACCTTGGCTGCGGCGCCCTCCAGCAGTCTGTCGAGAAAGATACGCAAGGAGGGCATGGTCGAGCTTCCGCGTGCCGATGATAAACAGAGGCCTGCCCCCAAGGCCTCGAATCAGTCGCATTGACGCGACCTCATTATCGATCATATCGCCCATGTGCCATACAGGACGTGCCATCGGGTCCCCATGGCGCAGCTAAAAGGGAATCTCGACCGAATGGCGGCAACGACAAGCGAAACGATCCCTATCGTCCCGGGGCCGAAACGCTCTGATGAGACGGTGATCGTCATCGGCGCCGGGGCGGCCGGCTTGGCAGCTGCCGACGCGCTTGGCCGGCGCGGCATGGCGGCGGTTGTGCTGGACAAGGAACAGCGGATCGCCGAACCGTGGCGGCGACGACACGAGAAGCTGACCCTCAATACGCATCGCGCGCTGTCGGCCCTGCCTCGTCTCGCCTATCCGCTGCGCACCGCAGCCTTTCCGAACAAGGATGTCATCGTTGGCTATCTCAATGATTTTGCCCGCGCCCGCGGCATAAAGGTCGAATTCGGCACTGCCGTCGAACGGATCGAGCGCAACGGCGGCCACTGGCTCGTCCATACCAGTCAAGGAGTGCTGAGCGCACGTCACGTCATCGTTGCCACCGGCCGTGACCGCTTGCCGTGGACGCCGGACTGGCCAGGCAAGGCGACTTTCACCGGCAAGCTCGTCCACGCCGCCGATTTCGGCACAGCGGAAGACTATGCCGGCAAAAAAGTGCTGGTGGTCGGCGCCGGAAATTCCGGCTTCGACGTGCTCAACCATCTCGCCCGCGCCGACACGGAAGCCGTGTGGCTGTCGGCCAGGCAAGGTCCTTCGCTGATGCCGAAGCGGATCGGCAAGGTTGCCGTGGCGCGCTTCGGCGGCTTCATGGCGATGCTGCCGACGTGGGTTGCCGACGCCCTGATCGCTGCGACGCAACGGCTGGTGTTTGGCGACCTCACCCGCTTCGGCCTGCCGCCGGCGCCGAAAGGCGGCGCCAGCCGGCTCGGCGTCGAGCAGATCGCGATCGCCGTCGATGATGGCGCCGTTGCTGCGTTGAAGGCCGGACGGATTTCGGTGGTGGCGCCGGTGACGGCCTTCGAAGGCCCGGGCGTGCGGTTGAACGACGATGCGGTTGTCGAGCCGGATGTGGTGATCGCAGCGACCGGCTATCGCACCGGCTTGGAGGCCATGCTGGGCGATCTCGGCGTGCTCGACGCCAAGGGCGTGCCGAAAGCCAATGGCGGCACGCCAAGCGGCCAGCCCGGCCTGTGGTTCATCGGCATGCGCCCAAGCCTGACCAGCTATTTTCATAGCGCCGGCCTGCAGGCTGAGGCGATTGCCAGGCGGATCGTCAGAGAGTCGTAGCCGCTGCGGCCTCGGTGATTGGCCGAGGCACTCATGCCGTCGTCATCCACGGGCGGAGCAAGGAGCGTAGCGACGCGGCGCAGACCCGAGGATCCATTCCGTGCCGTCTGTGCGATGCTACGGTGCAGGTTCTGCTTCGCCGCGTCCACGGCCAAGGTCCCGGCATGGATCCCTGGGTCTCCGCGACGGAGCTTCGCTCCTGCTTCGCCCAAGGATGACGAAGCTGAGATGCTTGCGGCGAACCTCCAGAGCAGGCTCTTGAACTTGTTCGTTGCCTTGTTATATAACATGTAATGAATAGGCGGACAGACCCACCATGGAAGACGTCATCCGATCCCTCGGCTATCTCACCCTCGGCAGCAGGCTGAAGCGCATCGGCGAGCAGCTGCAGGCCGATACGCAGCGCATGCTCGATGGCCTAGAGGTGCCGGTCCAGTCGAGCCAGTACCCTCTGCTGGCCGCGCTTGATCGGCTCGGGCCGCTGCCAGTCGGCGAGCTGGCGCAGTCGCTCGGCATCACCCAGCCTGGCGTGACGCGCAGCGTGGCGCTGCTGGCCGAGTTGGGGCTGGTCGAGGTTGTCCAGTCGGACGGCGATCAGCGGCGGCGAATGGTCTCGCTAACAGGGAATGGCCAGCGCCTAGTCGACAAGGCCAAGCGGGACGTGTGGCCGCGCATAGAGAATGCCGTCGCCGACCTATGCAAGGGCCTTACAGGGCCCCTTCTAGAACAGCTCTCCGCACTAGAGGACGGCTTGGCGGCGGCCCCGCTTGATCGCCGTGTGAAACAAGGTGTCGCGCCATGAGCCATGTCCTCGACCGGCCCGTCTGGAGCGCGCTCGACACGCGGCATCGCATCTTTGCCTATGGCGACAAGCTCGCCAGGCGCTATCCCACGTCGATCGCCCCCTTCGCCGCCACCGCGACGGACGATGCCGAAAGCCTGGAGGCCTTCGGCAGGCTCGTCCCTCCAGGCGAAAGCGTGATCATGGCGCAGGTCGACGCCATTGCCCTTCCGGACGGCCTGTCGGCAATCTCGACCGCCGATGCCGTGCAGATGGTCGCTGAGAAGCCCATGCCGGCCGTGTCGGACGAGCGTGTGCAGCAGCTGACCCTGGACGATGCGGCCGAGATGCTCGCTCTGGCGTCGCTGACCAAACCGGGCCCGTTCACGCTCAAGGCGTTGAGCCTAGGCGAGTTCTGGGGCGTAAAGATCAGTGGCAGGCTGGCGGCGATGGCCGGCGAGCGCATGAAGCAGCCCGGCTACAGCGAACTCAGCGGCGTCTGCTCGCATCCGGACTTTCGCGGCGGCGGCCTCGGCAGGCTGCTGTCGGTGTTCGTGTCCAACCGGATCATGGCGCGCGGCGAGGTGCCCTACCTGCACGCCTATGCCAACAATGCCAGCGCGATCGGATTGTACGAATCCATCGGCTTCCGGCTGAGGTCAAAGATGAACGTGGCCGTCGTGCAGCGCGCTGGCTAGGCCGCCCTTTGGGGCCTTAAGCTGATTTCGGCTCCAACCGGCGGAAACCGACGGTTTCCATAAGCATATCCTCTTCGACCATGCCGGCATTGTGGAGCGCGAGCACGTTCAGCGCGATCTCCCGCGCCTCGGCCGAATCGGGATGCACGTCGCGCCTGCGGCAGGCCTCGTCGAACACACGTTGCAGCTTGGCGATGTCATCGGGCCTGAGCAGGCCACGGTCATAAACAGACTTCGGCATGGCAGCCTCCTCCGGAAGACCTAGGGCGACAAGAATAAATGTCCAATCTTTCCCGAGGCTTGAGTGGATCAGTCGCCTGGATTTGGGGTGAATCCGGCCCGAGCGTGGCAATCAGACCGCGATCTTGCTGCCACCATCCCGCTACCTCTCATCACGGTCAGGCTTGTTCCGCCGCAGTCCGCTTGACGTACCGGCACGCTTGCGAAACAAGGGCTCCCACAAACGACAGCGAGGGACAAAGTGAGCTTCTGGGGACTGGCGCAGCTCGTCATTTCGACGGTGATCTTCCTGCTGGCGGCAACCGCGGCCAAGCAATGGGGGCTGGCGCCGAGCCTCGGCAAGATCGTGGTGACGCTGGCGCTCTACACGCTGGGCAATCTGATCATGTTGCGGCTGGTGCGCGAGTTCGGCATGTCGGTGTCGTTCAGCCTGTCGGCGGTGATCCAGCTGGTGTCGGTCAATGTCGTGGCGCTGGTGTTCTTCGGCGAACGCGTCAATGCGTTGCAGGCGACCGGCCTCGTCCTGGCGATCGCTGCCGTGGCGCTGATCACGCTCGGGCCCTATCTGCAAGGGCGACTGTAGGACCCCGATGAAGATCTCCTCAAGCACGCTCACCAACTGGTTTGAATTTCCGGTACTGCTGGCCGGGTTGGTGATCGCCGGCGGGCTTTGGGGGTTCGAGGAGCTGATGGAAGTGGCGCGCGACACCACCCCGCATGCTTTCGATACCGAAATCCTGCTCGCCTTCCGCCAGGCCGGCCACCCGGACGTCCCGCTCGGTCCGCTCTGGCTGGAAGGGGCGATGCGCGACATCACCAGCCTTGGCAGTTCCGCGGTGGTGACACTGATCGTCACAGCGGTGATCGTCTACCTCCTGCTGATCCGCAAGGTGGGAACGGCGCTGTTCGTCCTGGTGGCGGTGGCCGGCGGGCAGCTGCTGTCGACCTCGATAAAGGTCGGCATCGACCGACCGCGCCCGGACCTTGTCTCCCACCTCGTCAACGAGACGTCGCTGTCCTTCCCGAGCGGCCACGCAATGCTGTCGGCAGTAACTTATCTGACGCTCGGCTCGTTGGCGGCGCGCTTCCTGCCGGGACGCACGACCAAGATCTATGTTCTCAGCCTCGCCGTTCTGACGACGCTCCTTGTCGGCGTCAGCCGCGTCTATCTCGGCGTCCACTGGCCTTCTGATGTGCTCGCTGGCTGGTGCGCCGGCTTCGCCTGGGCGATGCTGTGCTGGCTGGCAGCGCGGCTGCTGCAGCGACGGCATGCGGTGGCCGATAGTGGCAGCGAGCTTGAAGACTGACGGTTCGGAGCGACAATCAGATCAGCCGGTTGATCAGCCCATGTCCGCAGCCTGCCAGCAGAAAAACCGCCGACAGCAAGGCTGCCGATGTCATCATGGTCTTGAAAATCTTCAACTGATATCTCCCCGCCAATGAGAACCAAGGCGTTAGCGTAGCATGCTTATCCCGTTTTCCCACCGTCCGGCTCCACAGACGGATCATGTTTCATGTATGCATCATGATGGTTGAAACATCACAATGATTATACTATACCTCGACCCCGCAGACTCAGACGGGGGTTCCGGCCGATGATCACTGCCGCGCAGATGCGCGCCGCGAGGGCGCTGGCCGGCATCGATCAGAAGACGCTCGCCGAGCGCGCCGGGGTTTCGCTTCCGACCATTCAGCGCATGGAAGCGAGCGACGGCGTGGTCAGGGGCTGGTCGACACGCTGATGAAGGTCATCCAGGCTCTCGACGAGGCCGGGGTGGAATTGATCAGCGAGAACCAGACCAGCGATCGCGGCGGCCGCGGCGTACGCCTCAAGCCGGTCGCGCCGAACCCGTAAAGCTGAGCCGGCATACAGTCGCGACGGCGACCGCCGACAGTCCTGCCGACGATCCCGCCGCCTTCACGCAAGCGGAAGGCAGTCCATGGATCAGATCCGGCGATCAGCGCATCAACCGGCCCAGAAGTCGGCCCAGAAATCGGCAAAGCCGACATTTTCCGAGCTGTTTACACCCAAGCTGGTGACGGTCTGGCGCGAGGGTTACCACCTGCCGCAGTTCAAGGCCGACTTCGTGGCCGGGCTGACCGTCGCCATCGTGGCACTGCCGCTGTCGATGGCGATTGCGATCGCGTCGGGGGTGACGCCAGAGCGCGGCCTGTTCACGGCCATTGTCGGCGGCTTCATCATCTCGGCATTCGGCGGCAGCCGCTTCCAGATCGGCGGCCCGGCCGGCGCCTTCATCGTGCTGGTGGCGGCGACGGTGCAACGCGAAGGCGTCGACGGGCTGCTCTTGGCAACGATGATGGCCGGCGTCTTCCTGCTCGCCATCGGCTATCTCAGGCTCGGCACCTACATCAAATTCATCCCCTATCCGGTGACGGTCGGCTTCACCGCCGGTATCGCCATCATCATCTTTTCCGGCCAGATCGTCGAACTGTTCGGGCTGACGCTTGCCGGGCCGGAGCCCGGGCCGCTGCTTCCGAAGCTGATGGCGATCGGCGCGGCGGCCGGCACGATCAACATCTCGGCGACGCTGGTGGCGGTGCTGACCATCGCCACCATCGTCGCGGTGAAGCGCTGGCGGCCCGGCTGGCCGGGCATGCTGATCGCCGTCGGGCTGGCCTCGCTTGTCGTGGCGCTGCTTTCCTTGCCGGCGGAAACGATCGGCACCCGCTATGGCGGCATTCCGCGCAGCCTGCCGTTTCCGGCGCTGCCGGCGCTCAGCCTCGACAAGGCGATTGCGGTGCTGCCGGACGCCGTGGCCTTTGCGCTGCTCGGCGCCATCGAATCGCTGCTCTCGGCCGTGGTCGCCGACGGCATGACAGGGCGGCGGCACCGCTCCAATTGCGAGCTTGTCGCGCAAGGCTTTGCCAACATCGCGTCTGCCCTGTTCGGCGGCATCTGCGCCACCGGTACCATCGCCCGCACCGCCACCAATGTGCGGGCCGGCGCGCATGGCCCGGTTTCGGGCATGCTGCACTCGCTGTTCCTGTTGGTCTTCATGCTGGTGGCCGCACCGCTGGCCAGCTACATCCCGCTTGCCGCCCTCGCCGGCGTGCTGGCGGTGGTGTGCTGGAACATGTTCGAGAAGCAGGCCTTCGTCACGCTGCTGCGCGCTTCGCGCGGCGATGCGCTGGTGCTGATGGCGACCTTCCTGATCGTCGTCTTCCGCGACCTCACCGAAGGCATCGTCGTCGGCTTCGCGCTGGGCTCGATCCTGTTCATCGACCGCATGGCCAAATCGATCGCCGTCGAGGCAGACCTGCCGCTGGTGCAGGACGACGTCGCCGACAGCAGCGGCGCCTACGATGCCAGCGAGGCGAGCGATGCCGACACCGTCGTCTATCGCATCTCCGGTGCCTTCTTCTTCGGCGCCGCCTCGACCGTCGGCACGGTGCTCGACCGTATCGCCGACCAGCGCAAGAACTTCATCCTCGATTGCTCGGCGGTGCCGTTCTTCGATTCCACCGCGGCCAATGTCATCGAAGGCGCGGCGCACAAGGCGAAGCGCGCCGGGGTGCGATTCATCATCGCCGGCGCCTCGCCGCAGACACGGCGCACGCTCATCAACCACGGCGTCAAGCGGCCGCTGGTGACCTTTGCTGCCTCGATCAACGATGCGCGGGCGCAACTCAAAGCCGCACCCGCTGACTGAGCAGGCAAGTGTGCGTTGTCAGTCCAGGCTCAGCACCGCGATCTCGCCCTCGTTCATTAGTGGCACGAAGATCCGCGTGCCGTCGGTGCCGATATCGGCGCTGCCCGGCTTGAACTGCGCCACTGCTTCCGGCGTGCCGCCGACCTTGTAGCGATAGAGCGAGCCGGTCATGTAGGCGGTGGCGTAGATGCTGTCGCCGATGGCGACGACGCCGTCGAGGTCGGCAAAATTTTGCGCGCCGGGCAATGGCGTGACGGCTTTACTCGCGATATCCACCGACAACAGGCCGCCGGGCTCGGCGGTGCTGAAGTCGGGCTTGATGCCCTTGCCCCAGGACGCCACGATCAGCCGATCGCCATCGGCAAAGACACCGTTGGGTGACGCCAGCATCGCGTCCTTGACGAACAGCTCGGGCTTGTCGCCGTCGATGCGGTAGATCGCGTCGGCCAGCATGTCGGTGACATAGAGTTTGCCCGACCTGTCCGACGTCACGTCGTTGAGGAAGACGGCGCCAGGCACATCGATGGTCGACACGAGCTTGCCGCTGGCGAGATCGACGACGCGCACCTTGGTTATGTCGGCGACGTAGAGCTTGCCGCCGGAGATCGCCGAGCCCTTCGGCGCATCCATGCCGTCGGTCCAGTGTTGCGTTATCGTCTTGCCGTCCGGCGACAGCACCGAGAGATAGCCGTTGCCGTCGGCTTCGCCGGGATTGCCGACGATGTTGGAGACGATGATGCGATTGTTGGCGGCGTCGAACAGCGCCGATTCCGGCTGCTGGAAGCCGGAAACGCGCCAGACTTCGCCGGCCTGGGCGACTGGTGCAAGCGCGATGCCGAAGGCGGCGAAACAAATCGAGGTGATGAGGGTTTTCATGGCCGGGTCTCCTGTGATGACAAGCGCAGAGCTAGAGTTTTCGATACTTTCCGGGAAGACCGATTGCCGCTAGTATCGGAACCCGATACCAAATGGCGCAAAAGAGGTGCATCCCATGAATGGCCTGATCTTCGAGGCGCTGAAGCGGACGCTGAAGGCCAAGGGCGTCACCTATCGCGACCTTGCCGAGCGCATGGGCGTTTCCGAGCCGACGGTGAAGCGCATCTTCCATGAGCGCAATTGCAAGCTCGACCGGTTGGTGGAGATTTGCGCTGCCGCCGGCGTCGAGCTGGAAAACGTGCTGGGTTCGATGAACAGGGGACCGGGACCGGTCAACCGCATCGCGCCGGAGATTGAGCGCAAGCTCGCCGGACGGCCGGCGCTGCTGTTCATCTTCGTCATGCTGTCGGAGAAATTCACCCCCGAAGGCGTCATGCGCTCGCAAGGCCTGAGCGAAGCCTCGATGTTTCTCTATCTGCGCGATCTCGAAGCGCTCGGGCTGATCGCGCTGGGCAGCGGGCTGTCGGCACGGCTGCTGGTCGACACGCCGATCCAGTGGAATTTCGAAGGGCCGCTCAGGCCATTGTTCGAGATGACCAACAAGAATTTCATCGGCTGGGCGATCGCCCATCTGGAGCGGGAAGCGACCTTTGTCTCGTTCTCGCGGCGGATGCGGCCGGAAACGGCCGAGATGGTGAAGCGCGAGGCCGAGGAACTGGCCGAGCGCGTCAAGCTGCTCGCCCATCACGACCAGCACACAACGCCCGAGGACGAGTTGACCGGCTACAAATGGACGTTTGCTTTCGGTGCGACGCCGTTTCCGGCGATCATGCCGATCGGCCCGCACCCCAGGGATGCCGGAGCGTTCGACCGGCCCGCGGCTCCTGCAAAGGGACGCCGTCCTTTGCCGGCCTGACACGGCCAAGCCTCCGCCCTGTCCTGCTTCGGTTTTCAACATGATCTTTTGTCTGGACGTTTTTGCCCTTTGCAGCCGCATTTCAAAAATGAAACCACATTCATGATAGAGTTCGCGCACTGATTTGCCGGACTGCAGAGGTCGGGTTTGCCGAATGCGTGACACGTCCCCGTGAAATCGAAGTGATCCCATGCCGACCGCGCCAACACTTGAACTTCGCCGCTATTCGCGCCTGAAAAATTTGCGGGCGCGCGCAGAACGCCAGGGTGCTGCATTGCAGTTCTGGGCGCGTACGGCATCGCTCGCCGTGATCTCCTGCTTCTTTTCATTGATCAGCCGCTGGGATGCCTCGCTTCTCTTCGTGCTGGCGGGCCTGTTGCTGTTCCAGCTCGTCGGCCTGATCCAGTTTCGCTTTGCGCGCCGTCGCACGGCGCGATGGTGGATCGGTTACCTGGTTGGTACGCTGGACATCATTCTATTGACCGTTCTCCTGGTAACACCCAACCCGTTTTCCCAGGAAGTCGCGCCGGCCGCGATGCAACTGCGCGAGGGCAGTTTCAAATTCCTGCTGATTTTCGTATGCCTTGGCGCGCTGACCCTTTCGACACGATTGGCGCTCTATCTCGGCGCGCTCGCGGCCTTGACGTGGGCGATCGGCGTGGGATGGGTGATTCTTCGTCCGGGAACCGTCATTCCGGCGACGAACCTCTATTCGATGCCGGTGACAGAGCGACTGAACCTCTATCTCAACCCCAATTTCGTCGATACATTCGCGCAGGCGACCAACGTGTTGGTCGTGCTGATTATCGGCGCAATCATGGCGCTGGTCGTCTCTCGTTCCCGACATCTGTCGGAAGACTATGTCAAGGCAGAGCGCGCCCGCGCCAATCTCGCCCGGCATTTTTCGCCCAATGTCGTGGACCAGCTCGCCACGGATGACGAGCCCTTCGGCCCGGTCCGCCGGCAGGATATCGCGGTGCTGTTCGCCGACATCGTCGGCTTCACACACTATTCCGAGGATCATCCGGCCGAAGCAGTGTTCGAACTTCTGCGTCAGTTCCACCGTCGCATGGAGCAGGTCGTTTTCGACCATCATGGCACGGTCGATAATTATATCGGCGATTGCATCATGGCGACATTCGGGGTTCCGCAGGCCAGCCACGACGACGCCACTCGGGCCATCCAGTGCGCTGAAGCGATGATCGCCGCTCTCGAAGACTGGAATGTGCAGCGGGTGTCCAGGGGATACCCGTCGCTGGACGTTCGGATCGGTGCACAATATGGCGCTGTCGTCATCGGCGCGGTCGGCAGCGAGCGCAATCTGTCCTTCGCGGTGGTGGGCGACACCGTCAACGTCGCCAGCCGTTTGCAGTCGCTCTGCCGTGAGCTTCAGGCGAATATTTGCTTTGGATCACGACTGATTGAGGCCGCGAAGGCGGAATCGCCCACGACACAGTTGAATGCGCGCGATCATGGTCCGGTGAGCATCCGCGGCCGAGATGAACCGGTCCATGTCTGGGTCGAACACAGAGCCGAAAACCAGGGCGCTATTGCGGTTTCGGCGTGATGCAGGCCAGACTTGTTTTGATGCATGTCGTTGTCTCAAAACCGGGCCACTTTTGAGCGACATGCATTGAGGCCATCACCTGTCTGAGGCGATTGCACCAGCCTTCGCGGCTGCGGCGTCTGTGCTTGCCTTGTCGTCCCATGTCACCGCCCGGTAGTCGAAGCCATATTCCAGCGTCGGTTTGACGATGCGGAAAAACGGCGACAGGTCGAAGTCGCGCGGCGTGTAGAGCGAGTGGTGGCGGATGTGCAGGATTTCCTTGCGCATATAGGTCGACTGCGCCGAGGCGCGGCCGGGCGCGCGGGTGATCTCGGGCAGGATCGGATAGCGGATCTCGCCATAGGCCTCGGCAATCAGCGTGGAGCAGATGGCGCGCGTCGGATCGCCCGAGCCGAAAGCCAGCATGCGGCGGCGCCAGCGCACCGGCACCGGCGGCGCCGGCAGGAAAAAGCGCAGCATGTCGAAGATGTTCTTGAGATCGTATTTCAGGCCGAGCTTGCCGATCATGAAGGCGACGACCTTGTCGCGGTCCTCCGGCGCCAGGCCGCTCGCCCGGCAGATGCGGGTGTTGTAGGTGCGGTAGCGCGACAGAGGCACGGCGACACAGCCTTCGCCGAGCGTAACCTCGATCAGGCGCGGCCGCTCCGACCCATCAGCGGGTTCGGACAAGGCATCGCCAACATAGAAGGCGGCGTGCGACCATGTCGACTGGGTCAGATATTTGATGACCGCGGAGATCTTCTGGTTGCCCTCGATGAGCAGGATGTCGCCGGGTTCGAGCGCGCGACGCAGCGTCTCGGCGTCGGACGGCGTGTAAGGCTCATAGCCGGAGGATTCGTCCTGCAGCCGGCCGGCAAGCCAGCGGCCAAGTCGGTCGAGAAGCGTTTCGGCGGGCGCGGTCATCGTAGAGCGTGACTAGCACGGGCCGACCGGCAAGGGCCAGCGCGCCGTCAACCGACCGGAACGCCCGTCTCTTCCTGCGGCGCTGGGCCGGCGAGGTCGTCGCGCGCATTGCGGGCAAGTTTCTTCGTCGAGCGCTTGGGGTTGTCGCCGAACAGGTCGGCGGCCCCGGCGAGACAGGCCTTCTTCAGGCTCTTTTCCGAGCGCTTCAAAAGCTTGCCCAGAAGCTTGGTGTCCTGGGCATCGCCGAGCGGTTCGTCGTCGGCTTCGAGCAGGGCGCGCATGACGAAGACATCGTGTAGTTCGCCGAGCTTTTCGCCCAGTTCGTCGACCGCCTTGCGCCGCACCTTGATCGGCGTTGGCCACAGCCGGCCGAGCAGCGACAAATGCATCGAGTGGGTCTTTGCCGCCTTGCGCAGGTCGTGGAAATCCTCGGCCTCACCGCGAGATCCCGCCCTGTCCAGCGCCTTCCTGGCGCGGCGCAAGGTCTTGCGGGCGCCGTCGGCGAGCACGTCGGCGGCGTGTTCGGGCAAATCCGGGAGCAGCAGCCGCTCTATCCGGACCAGGCCTTCCTCGCAGGCGGCGGTCGCCGCGCCTATGGCGGCGTCGAGGCCGGCGCCGGCATGCATTTCATGCTGGCGGGCGATAAGCCGGTCGCGCACGCTGTCGAGGCCGCCCCCGGCAACCTGCTCTGGAAAGGCGGCCGCCAGCCGGTCGATGGTCTCGACCAAAGCGGTTGCTTCACGCGGACCCGCCAGCAGGGCAGCCACCTGGCGGTAGCACTGGTTTTCAGTTTGGCAAAACGTTTCGTTACCGGAATGGACCAGGCGCAGCAAGGCACGCGCGCTCTTCAGCCGCTTGCGGCATTTGTGCAGCGCCTGCTCCGGCCGGTCGTGTGCGACGGCCAGATGCGCAAGCGCCTTGCCGATTTCCTCGCCAAGGATGCGTCTGACCTCGCCGGTCAGCGGCAGGCGCGGATCGATGCGAAAACTCATGCGGCGATCTCCGGAATCCCCCTAGAGCATGATGCCGAAAAGTGTGAAGCGGTTTTCGGGCGACATCATGCTCTATCTCTCTTGATTTAGAGCCGGATACTGATTTTAGGTCGACTCGACCCAAAATCATCCGGCTCTAGGGCGAGCGACGCGTTGTAAAACCTTTGCTCGCCGGTCACTTCGCGGCCGAGCCAATCAGGCAGCATTTCGTCAGGTACATCCTCCGGCGTCTCAAGCTCGGCCACCACTAGGCCAGCAAGAATCCCGCCGAAAACATCGACTTCGTAGAGATAGCCGCGATGCCTAACATGGTGGCGTGTCTTCTCGATGACATGTCCGATAGCGAAGGCCAGCATCTCCTCGGCATCGGCCAGCGGGATCGGATATTCGTATTCGTCGCGCTCGCGGGCGCGGCTGCCGAATTTGAGCGTCAGCTTCGCCGAGGTGCCGTCGCTGATGCGCACCCGCACGGTGCGGCCGGGGGCTGCGGCAAGGTAAAACTGGCGAATGCGGATATCCGCCTCGGCCAGATCGCGCCACTCGGCGCTGGAGACCAGGAACTTGCGTTCGACTTCCTTGCCCATGGCCGCGCACTAAAGCGTCTGCGGCTCGACATGGCAAGCCGGCACAGAGAATCAATTTGACTTTAATCAATCGATTGATTAAATTGCCGACATGATCAAACCAACACCCGACAAAATGCCCCGCCAGGAGACATCGCCCGCTGAGCAGACGCGCGCGGCGCTGGTGCTGGCTGCGCTCAAACTGTTCGGACGGCAGGGCTTCGACGGCACCTCGACGCGCGAGATCGCGGCGGAGGCCAAGGCTAATATCGGCTCCATCGCTTATCATTTCGGCAGCAAAGAAGGGCTACGCGCGGCCGCCGCCGACCACATCGTCGAGACCATCCAGGCAATCGCCGGACAAGCGATCGGAACTGCGCCGGCTCAGTCCACTCCCGAGGCTGCCAGGGCGCAGCTGTTCGCGGCGCTGGAGCGCATGGTGGGGTTCATCGTCGCGAGTCCCGAGGCCGGCGAGATCGTACAATTCGTACTCAGAGAGCTCTCGCATCCCACAGCGGCGCTCGACCGCATCTATGCCGGCGTGTTCGAGCCGACGCATCGGCGGCTCTGCCAGGTCTGGGAACAGGCGACCGGCGAACCGGCCGAGAGCGAGGCCACCAAGCTCACGGTTTTCACGCTGATCGGCCAGGTCATCTATTTCCGCATCGGCCGCGAGGCTGTGCTGCGCCGAATGGGCTGGCGCGAGATCGGCGCAGCGGAAGCCGCCAAGGTGGTGGCGGTCGCCACCAACAACCTCGAGGCCATGCTGGGCGCGCGAAAGCCGGCCGCCCGCAAGGAGGGCAAGCGATGAGTTTTCTCTGTTCCCTGCCGCTCGCCGCCCAGCTGTTCAGCGCCTGCGCGCCGGCAGCGCCGCTCGCCGTCGGCTATGTCGAGGGCGACTATGTCCTGCTGGCGCCGATCGAGGTGGCGCAGGTCGAGACCGTCACGGTCAAGCGCGGCGATCGTGTCGAGCCCAACACGCCGGTGGTGACGCTGGAAAGCGCCGACGCCAAGATTGCCGTGGCGCAAGCCGAAGCGGCGCTCGCCCAAGCGCAGGCGCAGCTGGCCGACCTGCAGGTCGGCAAAAGACCGGAAGAGATTGCTGTGCTGAAGGCCGAGGTCGACATGGCCCGCGCACAAGCCACCGACGCCAGGCGCCGCTATGACCGCGCCAGCGATCTGTTCAAGCGCGGCACCGGCACGCAGGCCGACTACGACACCGCGTCGGCGACGCTGGAGACGGCCAATGCGCAGGTCGGCCAGGCGGAGGCAAATCTCGCCGTCGGCGGCCTGCCGGCACGGCCCGAGACGATCAAGGCGGCCGACAACCAGGTCAAGCAGGCGCAGTCGGCGCTGGAACAGGCTGAGTGGCGGCTGTCGAAGCGGGTGCTGGCGGCGCCCTCCCCCGGCCGCGTCAACGACGTCATCCGCAACCCCGGCGACACCGCCGGCCCGACCGCGCCCGTCATCTCGATGCTGCCCGATGGCGCCGTGAAACTCAGCGTCTATATCCCGGAAAGAGCCTTTTCATCGATCAAGGTCGGCACGCTGCTTTCCGTCCATTGCGACGGCTGCGGCGAGGGCGTGAAGGCGCGCGTCAGCTATGTCTCGCCCGATCCGGAATTCACCCCGCCGGTGATCTACTCGCTCGAGAACCGGCAGAAGCTGGTCTACCTCGTCGAGGCGCGGCCCGAAGGCGATGCGCAAGCGCTGCAGCCGGGCCAGATTGTCGATGTCGAGCTGGCGGCCTCAACGCAATGAACGCCATCGACGTTCATGGCCTGGTCAAGCGCTTCGGCGACAAGACGGTCGTCGACCATGTGACGATGACTGTGGCCGAAGGCGAGATCGTCGGCTTTCTCGGGCCGAATGGTTCGGGCAAGACGACGACCATTCGCATCATGTGCGGCCTGCTGACGCCCGATGAGGGCGAAGGCACGGTGCTGGGTCTCAACATCCGCACCGAGTCGCTCCGCATCAAGCGCGAAGTCGGCTACATGACGCAGAAATTCTCGTTCTACGAGGATCTGACGATCGGCGAAAACCTCGAATTCGTGGCGCGGCTCTACAGGCTGAAGCCGGTCGAGGAGCATGTGGCGCGCACGCTGGAGGAGCTTGGCCTGACGACGCGGCGCAACCAGCTCGCCGGCACGCTGTCTGGCGGCTGGAAGCAGCGGCTGGCGCTGGCCGCCTGCATCATGCACAAGCCGAAGCTGCTGCTGCTCGACGAGCCGACCGCCGGCGTCGACCCGAAGGCGCGGCGCGAGTTTTGGGACGAGATCCATCGTCTCGCCAGCGGCGGCCTGACCGTGCTGGTCTCCACCCACTATATGGACGAGGCCGAGCGCTGCCACCGCATCAGCTATATCTCCTACGGCAAGATGCTGGCCACCGGCACGGTGGACGAAGTGGTGAAGAATGCCGGGCTGACCACCTTCGTGCTGCAGGGGCCGCACCTCGACCAGGTCGCCGATGCCCTGCAGGAACGGCCGGGCGTCGACCAGGTTGCGCCGTTCGGTGCCACGCTGCATGTCGTCGGTTCCGACAAGGCGGCCCTGGAAAAGGCGCTTGCCGATGTCGAGAAGGAGCATAAGGGCGTCACCGTAAAACCCGGTGAGACCAGCCTCGAGGATGTGTTCATCCAGTTCATGTCCGGCTCGAAGGACAATATGGCATGAACAGCGTCTTCTCTTTCGCCAGGCTCAGTGCGCTGCTGATCAAGGAATTCATCCAGATGCGGCGCGACCGCATCACCTTCGCCATGATGCTGGGCGTGCCGCTTTTACAGTTGGTGCTGTTCGGCTATGCCATCAACAACGATCCCAAAAGCCTGCCTGCCGCACTCGTGGCGACCAGCAACGACCCCTACACCCGCGCCATTGTCGCGGCCTTGCAGACGACCGGCTACTACCGCTTCGACCATGTCGCGCAAAGTGCCGAGCAAGCCGAATTCCTGATGGCGCGCGGCGACGTTTCCTTCGTCGTCACCATCCCCGCCGATTTCGGCCGCCGGGTCGAACGCGGCGACAATCCGCAGATCCTGATCGAGGCCGACGCCACCGACCCGGCCGCCGCCAGCGGCGCCATCTCGACGCTCAGCAAAGTGGCCAGCCAGGCGCTGCTTCGGGCGCAAGGCATGCAGGAGGCGGCGGCCGAGAACGCCAGGGGTCAGCTCGATGTGGTGGTGCACCGGCGCTACAACCCGGAAGGCATCTCGCAATACAACATCGTTCCCGGGTTGCTCGGCGTCATCCTGCAGATGACCATGGTGATGATGACCTCGATCGCGCTGACACGCGAGACCGAGCGCGGCACGATGGAGAACCTGCTGGCTATGCCGTCCAGTCCGCTCGAGATCATGCTGGGCAAGGTGCTGCCCTATCTGGCGGTCGGCGCGGTGCAGGTGGTGGTGGTCCTGGCGGCGTCGAAGCTCCTGTTCGCCATCCCCTTCGCCGGCTCGATGTCGCTGCTGCTCACTGCCGTGCTGGTGTTCGTGCTGGCGCTGGTGCTGCTCGGCTACACCATCTCGACCATTGCCCGCACGCAGATGCAGGCGCTGCAGCTGACCTTCTTCTTCTTCCTGCCGTCGATCCTGTTATCCGGGTTCATGTTCCCCTATCGCGGCATGCCGGATTGGGCGCAGATCTTCGGCGAGATTTTCCCGCTGACGCATTTTTTGCGCATCACCCGCGCGGTGATGCTGAAAGGCGCCGAGCTGCCGGCGGTGGCGAGCGAGATCACCTGGCTGGTTGCGTTCGTGGCCTTGTTTGCCGGCGTAGCACTCGTGCGATTCCGGCGGACACTGGATTAGCTCTTAAGGATTGAGCGATTTTGGACCGCTGACGAAGGGGCTGCCCCTGACATAAAACCGCAGCGAGCGGTCCGCATCCTTGGTAATGCCGATGCGGATGCCTTGTCCGATGTCGCCGGCTTGATGCTCATCTTCTGCCAGCCACAGCGGGCCTTGCCGGCACAGATCGAGGCCGTCGAGCGAACGATCGATCCGTAATGCCTGGGCGAGCCGTCCCGGCCCTCGCGCCAGGTCACGCAAGCGCTCGACGCCCCGGTTCTGCTGCATAAGCAGAATGCCTTCGAGCGGTTCGAGCGCCCGGATCAGCACGCCGGTGCCGGTCCCCGCTCCTTCGCTTGAAACATTGAGCATCCAGGAGACGCCATAGGCGAGATAAACGTAGGCGTGGCCGGCCTCGAGGAACAGCGAGCGATTGCGCGGCGTCATCCCGCTATAGCCGTGGCCGGCGGCGTCGCCGGTGACATAGGCTTCGGTCTCGACGATGCGGCCACTGACGATACCTTCCGGCAGCTCCCGCACCACCAGTCTGCCGATGAGGTAGCGGGCGAGAGCAGCCGTATCTTCTGGCAATTCGGCGCGGTCGAGCGGGCGGTGGCCGGTCATGCTATCGCCGCCATATCGGTTCTCAGGCCGCGGCCATGATCTCGGCATAGGTGCTGAAATCGACATTGCCGCCCGACAGCACCACGGCCACGCTCTTGCCCGACAACTCGATCTCGCCCGAGGAAAGTGCTGCCAGCGCGACGCAGCCGCCGGGCTCGACCACCAGTTTTAGATGGGCCATGGCGTCGCGCATTGCCTGCGCCGCCGCCTTGTCGGAGACGGCGATGGCGCCGGCCAGGTTCTTGCGGTTGATCTCGAAAGTGATGGCGCCAGGCTCTGCGGTGAGGATGGCATCGCAGATCGAGCTGTGGCCGGGCTCGTTGGAAACCCTTTTTCCCTCGATCAGCGAGCGGCGGGTGTCGTCAAAATGCTCGGGCTCCACCGCCCAGACGGCCGTATCCGGCGAGGCGTTTTTGACCGCAATCGAAATGCCGCTCGACAGGCCGCCACCACCGCAAGGGATGAGAACCGCGTCGAGGCTGACGCCGAGCGCCTTGGCCTGGCGCATCAGTTCGAGGCCGATCGTGCCCTGGCCTGAGATGATGGCCGGATCGTCGAAGGGCGGCACCAGCACCATGCCCTTGTCCATGTAGGGGCGCACCACGGTCATGCGGTCGTCGCGAAAACGATCAAACGGCACCACCTCGGCGCCCATCTTGCGAACGTTGGCGATCTTCATTGCCGGCGCATCGGCGGGCATGGCGATGACTGCCTTGACGCCGAACATTGCGGCGGACGCGGCGACGCCTTGAGCATGGTTTCCGGAAGAAAAGGCGACGACGCCGCGGCCGCGCTCTTCCTCGCTCAGCGTCGACAATTTGTTGTAGGCGCCGCGGAACTTGAACGAGCCGGTGCGCTGCAGCGTCTCCGGCTTGAACAGGATGCGGCCGCCGAAGCGCTTGTTGAGTTCCGACGATTCGATCAGCGGGGTTTCGACGATCAGGCCGGAGAGCCGCGCGGCGGCGGCGTGGATGTCGGCAATGCCGGGAAGCGTGGTCATGACGAAGTCCTGAGAGGGATGAGATCGGCGCATGGTGCACGCAAAGGCAGGCCGCGCACCAATGAAAAAATGTGACCGTTACAAAGTTTGGCGGGCATGAGCGGCGAGGAGGAGGGTCAAACTGGCCCACCTCTCCTGCCTTTATCCGCGAGGCCGTATCGGCTAAGGGCGGGGGAACAGAATTCCGGACCGCCAGAAATGACCACCAAGCCCAAACCCCTGTTCCTCGGCATCGACACCGGCGGCACCTATACCGATGCTGTGCTGTGGTCGGAACAAGGTGGTCCTAAAGGCAAGGTGCTGGCCAAGGCCAAGGCGTTGACCACGCGGCACGACCTTGCCGTCGGCATTTCCGGCGCCGTCGACGCGGTGCTGGAGAAATCCGCCACCGACCCGGCCTCGATCAAACTCGTGTCGATGTCGACGACGCTTGCCACCAACGCGTTGGTCGAGGGGCAGGGCGGTCGCGTTGCGCTGATCATGATTGGCTTTACCGAAGCCGACCTTGCCCGCGACGGGTTGAAGACCGCGCTCGGCACCGACCCGGTGGTGTTTTGTCAGGGCGGCCATGATGTCCACGGCAATGCGGCCAAGCTCGACCTTGCAGGCCTCGAGGCGGCGCTGCCCGAACTCGGCGCCTCGGTGTCTGGCTTTGCCGTCTGCGCCTATTTTGCCACCCGCAATCCGGCGCATGAGCTTGCCGCGCGCGACCTGATCCGCGAAAAGACCGGCCTGCCGGTCACCGCCAGCCACGAATTGTCAGCCAAGCTCGGCGGCCCGCGCCGGGCGCTCACCACTTTGCTCAACGCCCGGCTGATCTCGATGATCGACCGGCTGGTGGCGGCGACTGAGGGCTTTCTCGAGGCGCGCAAGATCGCCGCACCCCTTATGGTGGTGCGCGGCGACGGCGCGCTGGTTTCGGCCGCCTTTGCCCGCCAGCGGCCGATCGAGACGATTTTGTCCGGCCCGGCCGCCAGCCTGGTCGGCGCCCGCCACATGACGGGCTTGGACAACGCAATGGTCTCCGACATTGGCGGCACCACAACGGATGTCGCCGTGCTCGATGGCGGCCGTCCCAGGCTCGATCCTGAAGGCGCCACAGTCGGCGGCTTCCGCACCATGGTCGAGGCGGTGGCCATGCGCACCTTCGGCCTCGGCGGCGATTCCGAAGTGACGCTGGAAGATGGCGCGCTCAACCCGAAAATCCTGCTCGGCCCGCGCCGCCTGGTGCCGCTGGCGCTGGCCGGCATGATGCATAGTGTTGCCGTGACATCGGAGCTCGAGCGGCAGTTGCGGGCGCCAAACCCCGGCCGCATGGATGGCCGCTTTGCGCTGCGCACCGGCGTGCCGGACCGGCTCGCCGCCGGCCTGACCGCGCCTGAAGCCAAACTCTACGAGCAGATCGGCGCTGTGCCGCTCGCCATCGACAGGCTGCTCGCCTCGAACGCCCAAAACGCCACGTTGAACCGGCTTGTGTCGCGCGGCCTGGTGCATATCTCGGGCTTTACGCCTTCGGATGCCGCCCATGTGCTGGGCAAGCAAGCCAACTGGGATGCCCCCACCGCTCGCCTTGGCGC
Source organism: Mesorhizobium sp. WSM4306 (assembly GCF_007003975.1). Lineage (GTDB taxonomy): Bacteria > Pseudomonadota > Alphaproteobacteria > Rhizobiales > Rhizobiaceae > Mesorhizobium. The sequence goes on along the minus strand of NZ_VFTC01000010.1, from coordinate 47,676 downwards.
CGAGCTGTTTGCCCGCAAGCGCGACGGCCGCGGCCAGAACATCGCCGCCTCTCCCGAGGTAATTTCCGAGCGCGTGTTGGTGACGCTGACGCGCTGGTCGGCGGAATATATTCTGGAAACCGCCTTTGCCGAAGACGGGTTGGATGGCGCCGCCACCGTCGCCCATGCTCTGGTGCAGCGCGCCGTCGATGCCCATCCCGGCATCGCGCGCCTAAGCGTCGCGCTCGACCGTCCGGTCATCGGCCTCGGCGCCTCGGCGCCGTTGCATTATGCCGGGTTGGCCGAACTGGTCGGCAATGACTGCGTGGTGCCGGAAGACACCGACGTCGCCAACGCGCTCGGCGCCGTCGTCGGCCAGGTCCGCGTCTCCGCCGAAGCCCGCGTCAGCCAGCCCAAGGAAGGCCTGTTTCGCCTGGCCTCGGGGCAAACCGTGCGCGACTTTACCGACGAGGCCAAGGCGATCGCGGCGGCTGAAGCGGATGTAAGGGCTATCGTGGCGGAGCGGGCGAAGGATGCCGGCACCGACAATGCCGAAATCGAAGTCGCCACCGAATTCCGCGTCTCCACAGTCGAGGCCCAGCGCATGTTCATCGAAGCCCATGTGGTGGCGGTGGCGTCAGGCAGGCCAAGGATTGCGGTGTAGAGCGCTAACCTTATCTGTCGCAAGGGGGGCGCATCCAGTCGAACCGACCCCCTCTGGCCTGCCGGCCATCTCCCCCTCAAGGGGGGAGAAGGACGCTCTCATCATCGCCTTCGCCTCAGCCAATATCCCCACCTTCACCCTAAGCTGAATTGACCCTTCATCCCTGACATGCCAAAGGCCGCAAAGCCTTTCATCTGGAGAAGCCCTGATGACCGATCGCGTCGAGATCGCCGGATTGCGGATTGCCCGCGAGCTCAATGACTTTGTCGCCAACGAAGCATTGCCGGGCACCGGCATTGCGGCCGACGCTTTCTGGAACGGCTTCTCGTCCATCGTCCATGATCTCGGCCCGAAGAACCGGGCGCTGCTGGCCAAACGCGACGCCATGCAGGAGAAGCTCGACGCCTGGTACCGCGCCAATGGCGCGCCGATCGACATGGAGGCCTACAAGGCCTTCCTGAAGGAGATCGGTTATCTCGTTCCCGAAGGCCCTGCCTTCTCGGTCAGCACCGATAATGTCGACCCCGAAATCGCAATCGTCGCCGGGCCGCAGCTGGTCGTGCCGGTGATGAACGCGCGCTATGCGCTCAACGCCGCCAATGCGCGCTGGGGTTCGCTCTACGATGCGCTCTACGGCACCGATGCCATCGCCGAGACCGGCGGCGCCGAGAAGGGCAAAAGCTTCAACCCCGCGCGCGGCGCCAAGGTGGTGGCCTGGGCGAAAAACTTCCTCGACGAGTCCGTGCCGCTCACCTCGGGCAAATGGGCAGGCGTGAACGGGCTTACAGTTCAGGGCACCATCTTGCGGCTCAGCGCCGGCGCCGGCGGCACCACGCTCGCCAACCCGAAACAGTTTGCCGGCTATCGTGGCGAGCCCGCCAACCCGGAAGCCATTCTGCTGGTGCAGAACGGGCTGCACATCGAAATCCTGATCGACCGTGCCAACCAGATCGGCCGCACCGACCCGGCCGGCATTGCCGATATCGTGCTGGAATCGGCACTGACCACCATCCAGGACTGCGAGGATTCGGTCGCGGCGGTGGATGCACAGGACAAGGTCGTGGTTTACCGCAACTGGCTCGGCCTGATGAAGGGCGACCTGGCCGAAGAGATCAGCAAGGGCGGCAAGAGCTTCGTGCGCAAGCTCAACCCGGACCGCGCCTGGACGGCGCCGAATGGCGGTGCGCTGAGCCTGCCCGGCCGCTCGCTGATGCTGGTGCGCAATGTCGGCCATCTGATGACCAATCCCGCCATCCTCGACCGCGATGGCAACGAGGTGCCGGAAGGCATCATGGATGCGGCACTGACGGCGCTGATCGCGCTGCATGATGTCGGCCCGAACGGCCGCCGCGCCAATTCCCGCGCCGGCTCGATGTATGTGGTGAAGCCGAAGATGCACGGGCCGGAGGAAGTTGCTTTCGCTGTCGAGATTTTCGACCGCGTCGAAGCGTTGCTCGGCATGGCCAAAAACACCATCAAGATGGGCATCATGGACGAGGAGCGGCGCACCACCGTCAACCTCAAGGAGGCGATCCGCGCGGCAAGAGAGCGCGTCGTGTTCATCAACACCGGCTTCCTCGACCGCACCGGCGACGAGATCCACACCTCGATGGAGGCCGGGCCGATGATCCGCAAGGGCGACATGAAGCAGGCCGCCTGGATCTCCGCCTACGAGGCATGGAATGTCGATACCGGCCTGGAATGCGGGCTTGCCGGCCACGCCCAGATCGGCAAGGGCATGTGGGCGATGCCCGACCTTATGGCGGCCATGCTGGAACAGAAGATCGCCCATCCCAAGGCCGGCGCCAACACCGCCTGGGTGCCGTCGCCGACGGCGGCGACGCTGCACGCCACCCACTATCACAAGGTCGATGTTCATGCCGTCCAGGTGGCGCTGAAGAGCCGACCAAAGGCCAAGCTCGATGACATCCTTTCGGTGCCGGTGGCGGTGCGTCCGAACTGGACGCCGGAAGAGATCCAGCGCGAGCTCGACAACAATGCGCAAGGTATTCTGGGCTATGTCGTGCGCTGGATCGACCAGGGTGTCGGCTGCTCCAAGGTGCCGGACATCAACGATGTCGGCCTGATGGAAGACCGCGCCACGCTTCGCATCTCCTCGCAGCACATTGCCAATTGGCTGCACCACAAGGTTTGCTCCGAAATTCAGGTGATGGATTCGCTGCGCCGCATGGCGGCGACAGTCGACCTGCAGAATGTCGGCGACCCGCTCTACCGCCCGATGGCCGCCGACTTCGAAAATTCCATCGCCTTCCAGGCCGCCTGCGACCTGGTGTTCAAGGGGCGCGAGCAGCCGAATGGCTACACGGAGCCGGTGCTGCACAAGCGCAGGCTGGAGCTGAAGGCGAAGTAAGACAGCTGATCTCCCCCTTGTGGGGGAGATGTCCGGCAGGACAGAGGGGGGCGCTGTCCCTCCGGACTCTCATTCTTTCTTCATAATGGCACCGAGCCCCGATTTCGGCTGCGCAGGCTCAGCAAGGTTGGCGATCCTTCACGCCCCCCTCTGCCCTGCCGGGCATCTCCCCCACGAGGGGGGAGATCAGCTAAGCCGCCTGCGCCACGCGCTCCGACATCATGCGATAGGAAATCGCCTCGGCCAGGTGGATGCGGCCGACGGTCTCGCTGGCGTCGAGGTCGGCCAGCGTGCGCGCCACTTTCAGCACGCGGTGGTAGGCGCGCGCCGAAAAGCCGAGTTTCTCGCTGGCGTCTTTGAGCAACGACAGGCCGGCGGCGTCCGGCGCGGCGATGTCCTCGATGATGGCCGGCGAGCAATGCGCGTTGGTGGTGGCGCTGGTGACGCCGAGCCGCTCGAAACGTTCGCGCTGGATGGTGCGGGCACGCGCCACGCGCTGCGCAACGGCCGCGCTCTTTTCCGCCCGGTCCGGCCGGATGAGGTCGGCGGCCGAGACCGCCGGCACCTCGATCCTGAGATCGATGCGGTCGAGCAGCGGGCCGGAGATGCGCGCCTGGTAGTCGGTGCGGCAGCGCTCGCCGCGCAGGCAGCGATAGCCTGGTTCGCCGGCCATGCCGCAGCGGCACGGATTCATCGCCGCCACCAGCTGGATGCGCGCCGGATAAGTGACGCGGTGGTTGGCGCGCGCGATCATGCAGTCGCCGGTTTCCAGCGGCTGGCGCAGCGCATCCAGCGTCTGCGGCGAGAATTCGGGGAACTCGTTGAGGAACAGCACGCCATGATGGGCCATCGAAACTTCGCCCGGCCGCACCCGCAAGCCGCCGCCCACCATCGCCGCCATCGAGGCCGAATGGTGCGGGGCGCGAAACGGCCGCCGGTCGGTGAGCTTGCCTTCGCCAAGCTCGCCCGCCACCGAGGCGATCATCGAGACTTCCAAGAGTTCCTTGGGCGCCAGCGGCGGCAGGATCGACGGCAGCCTTTGCGCCAGCATCGATTTGCCGGAGCCCGGAGGCCCGACCATCAGCAGATTGTGACCGCCGGCCGCCGCCACTTCCAGCGCCCGCTTCGCGCTCTCCTGGCCCTTGATGTCGCAGAGGTCGGGCAGGTCGCGCGCCGAGACATGGATGCCGGGCTCGGGCCGCGACAGCACCTGCGTGCCGCGAAAATGATTGGCAATCGCTATCAGGCTGCGCGGCGCCAATATGTCGAAATCCTTGCCCGCCCAGGCCGCTTCCGGCCCGCAGCCGAACGGGCAGATCAGCCCCTTGCCCTCGGCATTGGCGCCGATCGCCGCCGGCAGCGCGCCGGCGACCGCGGCAATGGTGCCGTCGAGCGACAATTCGCCGAGCACGACATAAGAGGCCAGCATGTCGCCCGGAATGGCGCCGAGTGCGGCCATCAGGCCGAGGGCGATCGGCAGATCGTAGTGGCTGCCTTCCTTGGGCAGATCGGCCGGCGCGAGGTTGACGGTGACCTTCTTCGACGGCATCGACAGGCCCGATGCATGGAGTGCCGCCTGCACCCGCTCACGGCTTTCGGCCACCGCCTTGTCGGCCAGGCCGACAATCTGCATGCCGACCTTGCCCGGCGCGATCATCACCTGGACATCGACCGGCACGGCTTCGATGCCCTGGAAAGCAACCGTGCGAACCCGCGCCACCATTTTGCCCTGCCCCCGGATACCGGCTCGCTCGGGCCTTTCTGATCAGACTGCGAGCGATGTCAGCCTAAGACAACCATAGATTTCAGGCCAAGGCAAGAACATTACAGGAACATGCAAGTGTCGCCGTCCTTCCGGCACCATACGATGCCGACACCTGCCCTCGCCCGAGACAGAATTAACCACAAAGGCGCGGCGTGGTTGGGTGTCACCGATCCGACTAGCATATTATGGTATGGTTGGGATCGGGGGACATCCGCAGCGCGTCCAGGCGCCAAAGCGAGGAAAACAGGATGCCGACCTTAAGCAATGGCAGTCAGCTCACCGTATGGGAAGAACCCGACTATCCCAATCCGAGCCCAGACGCGGTGCTTTTCAGCATCACGGAACCCGACGGCGACGTGATCGGGCCGATAGGGGCAAAGCCCGATTTCCCGTTCGGCGGGATCGACGTGGCTTCGGTCGATGTCTTCGACGGCTTCTTCACCATCACCAGCTTCACCAATGAGGGCAGGACCGAGACCTGGACGACGGTCGAGACGCAGGTCTTCGACAACGAAGGCAATCTTCTCCGCACCTTGTCCGACCAGGCCGCCTACCTGTCGGCCCGGATCGTCTCGGTCAACGCCGACAACCCCGACACCATCACCGTCACATGGATCGGGGCGAACGAGTATTTTGGCGGCGAAAACACCCAATACGGCCAGCACCAGATCATCCTGGAGGGCGGCACGCTGCAGCCCGACACGTTCGTCAATCATGCGCCCACGGTCGCCAATCTGGATGTCTCGGTTTCGCAGGGGGAACTTCTCGACGACATCAAATTCAGCGCCGCCGATGCCGACTATGATCTCCTGAGCTTTGTCGTCGTCGATGGGCCGGACCACGGCATCTTTGAACAAAGCACGCGTTTCGACGGCAACCACTATCCGTTTCACCAGGGTCACTATGGCAACAGCCTGCACTATCATGCCGACTTTCTGAACGGCAATCTGTTCGACTACACACCCGAGGCGGGCTTCGTCGGCACCGACAGCTTTACGGTTTACGCCACGGACGGCCAGGGCAACAGCAATCTGGCGACGATTACGATCACGGTTGCTCCACCGGCCGAATCCATCGCGCTGACCGAGGCCGCGAACAATGTGAACTATGGAGCCCATGATCGTGCCGCGCTCGTCACCGCGCTGGGCGGTGGCGACCGTGTCATCGGCACGTCGTTCAACGATACGCTCGATGGCGGCGTCGGCGATGACCAGCTGTTCGGCGGCACCGGCGCCGACACCCTCATCGGCGGCGCAGGCACGGATTGGCTGAAGGGCGGCGCCGGCAATGATGTCATAAGCGGCGGCGCGGGCACAGACGGCATCCGTGGCGATGAGGGCGACGATGCCCTCAACGGCGGCGCCGGCTCCGACGACCTGCGCGGCGGCGCTGGCGATGACATCCTCAATGGCGGCGCCGGCGGCGACCGGCTGGCCGGCGGCGAGGGCAGGGATGTCTTCGTGTTCGACGCGCTTGGACTGGCGAATTGCGACAGGATCGAAGACTTCGATGCGCAAGATGATATGATCCGCCTGGACAGCTCCGTTTTTGTCGGGCTGCAGGCCGGCCCGCTTTTCGCGGCGGCTTTCGCGGTTGGTCACCAAGCCATCGATGACAGCGACCACGTCCTTTACAACGACGTGACCGGCGACCTTTTGTTCGATGTGGACGGGGTAGGCGGCGCGGCGGCTGTCAAGTTTGCCGCCGTCGAGGCGGGCACCTGGCTCACCGCGGACGACTTTATCGTGTTCTAGATGCGATGGGGCGGCATGCAGCGCCGCCTGCAAGGTTGGGCCGACGAGAAGGGCTGCGCGCCGAACTGAAGCGTCAGACCCAAGGAGTCGATATCATTATTTAGCAATCGCTTATAGATCGGCTCCAAACGTGATATGTATCCCGCTGTGGTTCCGACAATCGCAACATCAGACTCCGCGTCCAGCATAGGGGAGGATGACATGGCCGAAAGTGCAATGAACGTCACGAAATTGGCATCCAAGTCACACAACAACCCGGATGAAGTACGCTCGCCCAACAAGACACGCGTCGAAGTGGTGCGGCTTCCCGGTTTTACGCTCGGGCGGCTCAATATGGAGCCAGGATGGAAATGGTCCGAGTGTGTAAAGCCGGTCGTCAAGACGGACAGTTGTCAGGTGTCGCATGTCGGCTACGTCGTGTCCGGAACCATCACCGTCAAAATGAATGACGGCACGCAGAAAACGTTCGAGCAGGGCACGTCCTATACAATTCCACCCGGCCACGATGCCTGGGTGGAAGGCACCGAACGCTTTGTGTGCATCGAAGTCATGAGCGCCGAGCAGTACGCCAAACCGGCGTAGGGCTCCTATTTTCTCCGCTTGTCCTCGACGGCGTCCCAGAACAGGCTTGCAATGTCGGCGCCGCCAAAGCGCTGCACTTCGCGCACGCCGGTGGGCGAGGTCACGTTGATCTCGGTCATGTAGTCGCCGATCACGTCGATGCCGACGAGGATGAAGCCGCGCTCTTTCAGCGACGGTCCGATGCGGGCGCAAATCTCGCGCTCGCGCTCCGTCAGTTCGGTCTTTTCGGCGCGGCCGCCGACATGCATGTTGGAGCGCGAATCATGGTCGGCCGGCACACGGTTGATGGCGCCGACCGCTTCGCCATCGATCAGGATGATGCGCTTGTCGCCCTTGCGCACGTCCTTGAGGTAGCGCTGCACGATATAGGGTTCGCGCGACAGCTGGGCGAACATTTCGAGCAGCGAGGCGAGGTTGCGGTCGTCCTCCTTGAGATGGAAGATGCCGGCGCCGCCATTGCCATAGAGCGGCTTGACGATGATATCGCCGAACGCCTTGCGGAAGGCCGCGACCTCCTGGGGATCCTTGGTGATCAGCGTTTCCGGCATCAAATCCGGGAATTCAGTGACGAAGATTTTTTCCGGGCTGTTGCGGACCCAGGCCGGATCGTTGACGACCAGCGTCTTCGGGTGGATGCGCTCCAGAATATGCGTGGTGGTGAGGTAGTTCATGTCGAAGGGCGGGTCCTGACGCAGCAGGATCACGTCCATTTCCGACAGGTCTGTGCGCACCTTGTCGCCCAGCGTGTAGTGATTGCCCTTCTCGTCGCGGAGCTTCATCTCCTCGATGCGGGCGAACACCTTGCCGCCCAGCATCGACAGCCGGTCAGGAGTGTAATGGAACAGCTGGTGGCCGCGCCGCTGTGCCTCCAGCGACAGCGCAAACGACGTGTCGCCGGCGATCGAGACGGTGGAGACATGGTCCATCTGGACGGCGATTTTCAGCTTCATGGCGGTCTCCGGCGCGATTGGAGCGACGTTCGGGTCGATGCGTCGACGACAGCGATATAAGGAACTCGGTGCCGTCTGCCAATCACGCTTGCTTGGCTCAGGCTAAATGCGTGTCGTCTGCAGCAAATCGGCCGGGCGGCGTAGCCGATCGCTCACCCCCTTTGTTCGGGTTCGACGAGCTGGCCCTCGGCCGACGGCTCCAAGGCAGCGCCGTTCGGCTCTTAGCCTTTGCTTGAGTATTGGCTAATATATGCTTGCGCCCGGGGGAGCCGTGAATGAAAGTCAATGTCGTCTACGCACACCCACTCGCCGACAGCTACCAGGCATCGCTTCACAAACGTGTCGTGCAGACACTTAGAGCCAGGGGCGACGAGGTCATCGACTTCGACCTCTACGAAATGAGCTTCAATCCAGTGATGCAACAAGAAGAGCGGCGTGGCCACTTTGATCCTTCTAAAACACCGGAGGATTTGCTGGTCTATATCGACGCTTTGCAATGGGCTGACGCGTGCGTGTTCTGCTTTCCAACATGGTGGTCAGGCATGCCCGCCATGCTGAAAGGCTATTTCGATCGCGTTTGGCGACCCGGGGTCGCGTATCACGTGCCGGCGGATGGTGGCGTCATCAAACCGGCGCTTCTGAACATCCGCCGAATGGGGGTGGTGACGACGTGCGGATCGCCCTGGTGGTATACGGAAATATATATGCAAAATCCTGGAAGGAAGGTGCTGCTGCGGGGCCTGAAGACCATGTGTGGAAGCAAGGTGAAGCATCTGTACATGACGAGATATTCCGTCGAGGGCATATCCAACGAAAAGAGGGAAGTGTTCGCGCGCAAGGTGGAGCGGCGGTTCGAGAAATTCTGACCAGCCAAGCCCATGCCAGCGTAGCCGAGCTTGTCCGCTCCCGCTTCGACAAGGGGGCTACCTCGCCTTCGGCGACAAATCTGACCGGAACCACATCAACCTCAACGTTAGGCTCATGCGGTCAATGTGGAGCGCGGCTCATGCGCTCCGCGGGTTCCTCGGACCAGCGCTTCAGCGGTCGAAGACCAACCGGGAGTATCCGAGGAAGGACAGCGCCATCGCCACCAGCGAGGCAATCGCAAGTGCCGCCAGCGGCGGCATTGCCGGCAGCGCGAACAGGATGGCGCAATAGACGAGATAGTTGACGATGCTGGTGGCGATGCCGACGCCACCATACCGCGCACCCTCCTGCGTCAGGCCGCGGCTCGACGGCGAAAAGGTCAGGTGCCGGTTGATCTGCCAGGTGACGCACAATGCAAAGCCGATCGACAGCACGCGCGCGATGAAGGGGCCGAGTGGCGTCACTGCCAAAAGCAGCCAGAGAGCCGCGGCATCGCCGACAAAGCCGACAGCGCCGGCAAAAACGAAGCGGGCGAGCCTGCCCACGGCCTCAGGCGGCCCGGGGCGTCTTGCCCGACTCGGTTTTCGGGGTTTCGCTCGTGCGCTCGCGCCGTTCGACCCGGCCCGACGGAACCGAGAGATAAAAAATGCGCTTCTGTTCGGCGCGCCCGCGCGATACCGAATCCAGGATCAGTCCGGTCATCATCGCAAGCATCGAGAGCAGCAGCAGGCCGACCGACAGCACCCAGGTCGGCATGCGCGGCACCAGGCCGGTCTGGGCGAACTCGATCAGCACCGGCGTCATCAGGGTAAGGCTCGATGCCAGGAAGAAAATGGCGAAGGCGCCGAAGAAGCGCAGCGGCTGCGTCTCTTTCATCAGCATGGCGAACATCCACAGGATCCTGGCGCCGTCGCGATAGGTCGACAACTTCGACGACGATCCCTCCGGCCGGCGGCCATAGTCGAGCGCGATCTCGCTGACCGGCAGCTTGAGCTGCGAGGCATGCACCGACATTTCGGTCTCGATCTCGAAGCCGCCGGACACGGCGGGGAAGCTCTTGACGAAACGCCTCGAGAAGACGCGATAGCCGGAGAAGATGTCGGTGAAGTCGGTGCCGAACAGCCGCTTGTAGAGGCTGTTGAAGATGCGGTTGCCGAAGGCATGGCCGGAACGGCCGGCATCGTCTGTAACGCCGCGCCTGGTGCCCACCACCATGTCGCAGCGCTCGGTCTGCAGGATGTTGATCAGCTGCGGCGCATCTTCCGGCTCATAGGTGCCGTCACCGTCCGCCATCAGATAGATATCGGCATCGATGTCGGCGAACATGCGCCGCACGACGTTGCCCTTGCCCTGGCGCGGCTCGCGGATGACGATGGCGCCGGCCGCGCGGGCCTTGAGCGCGGTCAAATCCCTGGAATTGTTGTCATAGACATAGATCGCGGCCGACGGAAGCGTCTCGCGAAACCGCCGCACCACCTCGGCAATGGTCAGTTCTTCGTTGTAGCAAGGCAGGAGCACGGCAATGACCGGCTCGTGGCGGACTTCGTGCGGCATTTCCGTCTCCCGATGCCCGGCGGAGCCTCCGGCCGCGCTCAAAGGCGGCCTCGCTCAGGCGACTTTACTATTTATTGAAGCTGTTAAGGCTAGGTTTAAGCCGAGCTTCTTTCCGACAAAGGCCATGATGATGAACGCAGCCAAGGCGGGTGCTTCCTCCTGGAAGTCCGATATGGCGCTGGCGCTGCTTGCCATGCTGGTGGTGCTGGCCGTCAATGCCACCACCGGCTTTCGCGAATTGAGCAATGCCGGCGGCGACAATGACAGCCTGCTGCGGCTGGTCGAGGTTCGCGACATGCTGGCCGGCCAGGGCTGGTTCGACCTGCATCAGTACCGGATGGGGCCGGAGGGCGGCTTCGTCATGCACTGGTCGCGGCTGGTCGATGCGCCGCTCGCCGCCATCATCCTCGCCGCTTCGGCGCTGACCGGCAGCATGGCCATGGCCGAGTCGATCGCACAGGTGCTGTGGCCGGCGCTGCTGTTTTGCCTGGCGGTGTTCTGCCTCGCCCGCGCGGCGCGCAGCTTCGCCGGCGCCGGCGCCGTACTGCCCGCAATCGTCATAGGCGCGGCGGCGTTGCATTTCATCGGCATCTTCCTGCCGGGTGCGCTGGATCATCACAATGTCCAGCTGACGTTGACCATGGCCAGCCTCAGCCTGCTGCTCGAGGCGCCCACGCGCCGCTGGGCGGCGCTGATTTCGGGCCTGTGCGCGGCACTTACGCTGGCCGTCGGCATGGAAACCGCACCCTATGTCGCCACCATCGGCGCCTGTATCGCCTTGCTGTTCGTCGTCGACCCCGGCGGTGAGCACCGGACCGCAAGGGATTTCGGTCTCGGCTTCGCCGGGATTTCGGCGCTCGTCTTCGTCACCACCATTCCGCCATCGGCCTGGGGCCAGGCGCAGTGCGACGCCTTCTCGACGGTGCAATTCGTGGTGGCGACGATCGCCGGGCTTGGCCTTGCGGTCGTGACCTCGCTCGACGCATTCAGCACCACGCGCAGCCGCCGCCTGGTCTCGCTCGGCCTGCTCGCGCTTGTGCTGGGCGCCGTCGTCGTGGCGCTGTTTCCGCAATGCCTTGCGGCGCCCTACGCAAACCTCGATCCGCGCCTCAAGGAATTGTGGCTCGACCACATCGACGAGGCACAGTCGCTGTTCCATATCGCCGTCAGCGAACCGGCCTCGCTGGCGGCGCGCTATGTCACGCCGCTGGTGGCAATCCTGCTGATGGCGCTTCGCCTGCGCGGACCGTGGCGCCGCCAGGACAGCCTGGTCGGCGCCTTGCTGGTCGCCGCCTTCATCGTCAGCGCCTGGCAGGTCCGCGGCTCGACATTCTCGATCGCCTTGGCCGTCATCCCGCTGTCGGCCTGGATCGCAAGCTGGCGCGAACGGGCGAGCATCAGCCCTTCGCGCAGCGTGTCGCTGCGCATGGCGGCAGTCTGGCTGGTATCGGTGAATGCCGTCTGGGCCGGCGCTGCCGCCGCGACATCGAGCGCATTCGAGGCCGACAAGGTCTCCGCCGCGGCCAAGGGCGCCGATTCGGCCTGCACGCGCAAGGCCTCCTTCGCGACACTGGCCGCGCTGCCGGACACCACGGTGCTTGCCATTTCCAATCTCGGCTCGCCCATCCTGGCCTATTCCGGCCACCGTGTCTTTGCCGGCCCCTATCATCGCAACATCGCCGGCGACCTGCTTGCGCTCGATGCCTTCCTCGGATCGGCGGACCAGGCCAAGGCGATCGTGGCGCAGCACCATGTCGGCCTGGTGGCACTCTGCCGCGGCAGCGCCGAAAGCAAGCTGCTCGCCGCCAAGGCGCCGCAAGGCTTCCTGGCCCAGCTGATGCAGGGAGGCGTCCCCGATTGGCTCGAACCGGTCGCCGAAACGCGCGGAAACCCGGTCGAACTCTACCGCGTCCGCTAAAGCATCATTCGCCAGCGAAAAATCGATTTCGCGATACGGTTCCTAAACGCTTTGCTGCCAGTCTCAGCGTAAATTTCGGACGTCAAAAACAGGGATACCGATGCAAACGACGTTTGGCACCGGGCAGGCAAGCAGGGAAAACTCGGATCTGGCGTTCACCGACACGCTGACCGGGCTTGGCAACCATCGCCGCTTCTTCGACAAGGTCGACCGCCTGATCAGCGACCGTGCCGACGATCCCGCGCCCTTCACCGTCGGCATTCTCGACCTCGACGGCTTCAAGCCGATCAACGATCTGTTCGGCCACAAGGCCGGCGACGATATATTGATCCAGGTGGCGATGCGGCTGCGCGCCTCGATGGACAGCCATTCCACCGTCTGCCGCATCGGCGCCGACGAATTCGCATTCCTCTATCCGATGGTGTTCTCGGAGGAAGCGGCGGCCGAGAAGTCGCGCATGATGATCGAAATCCTGTCGGCGCCCTACGATGTCGGCGAACGCACCGCCAGGCTATCGGCCTCGGTCGGCTGCTCGCTGTTCTATTCCGGCGACGAAACCACGGAAATCCTCGTCAACAAGGCCGAAACGGCGCTCTACCACGCCAAGCGTTCGGGCCGTGGCCGCGTCGTCGTCTATACCAGAGAGATGGAAGAGGCGGCCAAACGCGTCACCCGCATCGAGCAGGCGCTGCGCCGCGCCGTCTCGGCCGGCGAGGTGGAACCGCATTTCCAGCCCATCGTCGACCTCAACACCCGCCGCACCATCGGCTTCGAGACGCTGGCGCGCTGGACCGATCGCGACCTCGGCGTCGTCCCGCCGACCGTGTTCATTCCCATCGCCGAGGAGCGCGGCATCATCGGCCCGCTGTCGCAGCTGGTGCTGCGCAAGGCGACCGAAGCGGCGCGCAGCTGGCCGAAGGACCTGTTCCTGTCCTTCAACCTGTCGCCCTCGCAGCTCGTCGACCAGAACACCGGCCTGCACATATTGTCGATCCTCGACCGCACCGGCTTCGATCCGCGCCGGCTGGAGATCGAGATCACCGAAACCGGCCTGATGAACGATCCGGCCTCGGCCGAGAAGATCGTCGAGGATCTGCGCCGGGTCGGCATCCGCGTCTCGCTCGACGATTTCGGCACCGGCCAGTCCTCTCTCGGCCGCTTGCGCGAATTCCACTTCGACAAGCTCAAGATCGACCGCGCCTTCGTCTCCTCCATCCTCGACGACCGTCCGTCGGAACACATCATCCGCGCCATTCTCGCCATGTGCGAAGGGCTCGGCATGGATGTCGTCGCCGAAGGCATCGAGGAGGAGGCGCAGGCCGACCGCCTCGTCCAGTTCGGCTGCGCCGGCGGCCAGGGCTATTTGTTCGGCAAGCCGGTCGATGCCGACGCCACGCTCGGCTACCTCCGCGATTCCTATCGCGGCGCCCTCTACGCCAAGGCGATCTGAGCGCCGGTCTGCCATGCGTCGATCAGGTCAGCGGCTCCAGGCCGGCACGGCCTCGTCTGCCATCTTGCGTCTTTTTGTCTGACATAAGCCGAACAAATCGCCGTTTTCGCCCTTGCTCCCCGGACTTGGCTGGCTAGGATGCGCGCCGACCGGAGCGGGAGTAGGAAAATATGATGCCATCGGCGGATTTTGCCGACCTCAGGGGCGCCTCGGTGCTGATCACCGGCGGCGGTTCCGGAATTGGTGCGGCACTGACCGAGGGTTTTGTCCGCCAGGGCGCCAATGTCGCATTCATCGACATCGCCGATGGCGCAAGCACGATGCTCGCCGACCGCGTCGAAAAGGAACTTGGCCGGCGGCCGCTCTACCTCAAGACCGATTTGCGCGATGTCGAGGCGCTACGCGCCTCCGCTGCCCGGGCGGCAGAAGTGCATGGCGACGTCACCGTGCTGGTCAACAATGCCGCGTGGGACGAGCGCCACGATGTCGCTGACGTCACCGTCGAGTTCTGGGACAACAACCTCGCCGTCAATCTGCGCCCGCATTTCTTCACCGCGCAAGCGGTGGCGCCGGGCATGAAGCGGGCTGGTGGCGGTTCGATCATCAACTTCACCTCGACCTCCTATCTCATCAACCATCCTGACATGCCGGCCTACACCGCCGCCAAGGCCGGCATCCTCGGCCTCACCAAGGGCCTCGCCGGCAAGCTCGGCGTCGACGGCATCCGCGTCAACGCGATTGCGCCGGGCTGGGTGATCACCGAGCGGCAAAGGGAACTGTGGGTCACCGAACAGGGGCTTGCCGCCCATGTCGCCAAGCAATGCATCAAGCAGGTCATGCAGCCCGACGACATTGTCGGCACCGTGCTGTTCCTGGCCTCGGACGCATCGCGTATGCTGACGGCGCAAATGCTGGTCGTCGACGGAGGTTTCCTGTGAGCCCGACAAGCCAGGCAGCAGCGGGCAAAGCCCCGGCCGCCGCCGCCGTCGACTGGGGCACGACCCGCATGCGGGTCTGGCTGGTCGACGAGGCGGGTGGGGTGCTTGCCGAACGTCGCGGCGATGACGGCCTGATCACCGCGCAGCAGAAGGGCTTTTCGACCGTTCTCGAAGGTCATCTGGCGGCGCTTGGCGCACCTGACACGCTGCCGGTCATCATCTGCGGCATGGCCGGATCCCGCCAGGGCTGGCTCGAAGCGCCTTACGTCACGGTGCCTACGCCGATCGACGCCATTCTCGCGGGCGCCGCCCGCGTGCCCGGCCAGAGCCGCGACGTCCGCATCGTGCCTGGCCTGGCGCAGCGCCTGGAAGACGCGCCGGACGTGATGCGCGGCGAGGAAACCCAGCTTGCCGGCGCCGGTTTGCCGGCAAAGGGCCGCCATCTCGTCTGTATGCCCGGCACCCATTCGAAATGGGTTCTGGTGGAGGACGGTGCGGTCGATGGTTTTTGCACCTGGCCAACGGGCGAGCTTTTTTCGGTGCTGGCCACTCACTCGATCCTGCGCCATTCGCTGGGCGAGACCCCGAAGCCGGTCACCCCGGACAATCCGTTCTTCCAGGATTGGTGCCGCAAGGCGCTGGCCGAAGGCGGCGATGTTACCTCGCGGCTGTTCTCGATCCGTGCCTCCGGCCTGCTGCAGGACTTGAAAGCCGACGACGCTGCCGCGTGCCTGTCCGGCCTGCTGATCGGTGGCGAAATCGCCTCGGCAGGCCGTCGCTACGGCGAAAGCGCCACCGCAGTCGTGCTGGTTGCCTCGGGCGCGCTTGCCGGCCTTTACCGGCAGGCGCTCGACCTTGCCGGACTTGCCGTCAGGACGGTCGACGCCGATGAGGCGGTGCGTTCCGGCCTGATCGAGGCCGCGCGGGAAAATGGCATGATTGCCAGAAATGGAGTGACCGTGTGACCCAGACCGCACCTTTCCCAGAGCTCAAGCGTGGTCTTGTCGCCATACTGCGCGGGCTGAAGCCCGGCGAGGCGGTGGCTATCGGGCAGGCACTGTTCGAAGCCGGCATCGAAGCCATCGAGGTGCCGCTCAATTCGCCCGAGCCGTTCGTGTCGATCGCCAGCATTGTCGCGGCGCTGCCCAAGACGGCGCTGGTCGGCGCCGGCACGGTGCTGACGGCGGCGGATGTCGACGCCTTGGCCAGGGCCGGCGGCAGACTGCTGGTCAGCCCCAACATCGATGCCGAGGTCATGGCCCGCGCCATGCACCATGGCATGGTGACGATGCCCGGCGTGTTCACGCCCACCGAGGCTTTCCTGGCGATCCGGCTTGGCGCCTCGGCGCTGAAATTCTTCCCCGCAAGCGTGCTTGGCGCCGGCGGTATTTCGGCGATGCGCGCCGTGCTGCCTGCCGACACCGTGGTCGGCGCCGTCGGTGGCGTTTCGGAGAAAGACTTTGCCGGCTACAAGTCGGCTGGGGTGACCGCTTTCGGCCTCGGCTCCAGCCTGTTCAAGCCTGGCATGAGCGTCGACGAGGTGGCCACGCGCGCCCGGGCGGCGGTGGCGGCCCGGGATGCTGCTTTCGGCGGAGAGGCATGATGGACAAGGTTTCCGTTTTTTCGGACCATATCTGCGAGTTGGGCGAGGGGCCGAGCTACGATCCCGCCACCGATACGCTGTTCTGGTTCGACATCGTCAACGGGCTGTTGCTGGAGCAGGGCGTCACCTCAGGTGTGCTGAAAGTCCATGAGCTCGGCCAGATGGCCAGCGCCATCGCCATCATCGACGACAAGCGCCAGCTGATCGCCACCGAGACCGGCCTGCACGTCCGCGATGTGGCGACCGGCAAGCTGGCGCTGCATACGGCCATCGAGGCCGACAATGCGCTGACGCGCTCCAACGATTCGCGCGTCCACCCTTGCGGCGCCTTCTGGGTTGGCACCATGGCCAAAAACGAGGGCAAGGGCGCCGGCTCGATCTACTGGTTCTTCAAAGGCGAGCTGCGTACGCTTTACACCGGCATCACCGTGTCGAACTCGATCTGTTTTTCGCAGGATGGGACGATCGCCTACTACACCGACACCGCGACCGGCCTGTTGATGCGCGTCGCCTGCGATCCGGCGACCGGCCTGCCGGTTGGCGAATCGAAAGTGTTCGTCGACCACCGCTCGTCGAAGGGCTATGTCGACGGCTCGGTCGTCGACCGCGACGGCGTGCTGTGGAACGCCGTCTGGGGCGGCAAGGCGGTCAAGGCCTATGCGCCCGATGGCACATTGCTGCGCGAAATTGCCGTGCCGGCGGGGCAGACCTCGTGCCCGGCCTTCGTCGGCGCTAAAGCCGATAGGCTGGCGGTGACCTCGGCCTGGAAGGGCAAGGACGACAAGCAGCGCAAGCTCGATCCGCAGGCCGGCATGACCTTCCTGCTCGACATCCCCGTCAACGGCCGCTTCGAGCCGCGCGTGCTGATCGCCTGAGAGGCGCCAGTGCTTCGTTGACGGTTGTCACGCAACCGCCCGGCCCGGTCGGTTTCACGCAAGCCGATGGTGCCTGCCGTGGGATGGTAATAGCCTCTATCGCCGGGAGCCGACCATTCAATGCCGCAGAACCACCCGACCTTGATCCTCGTCCACGAGCCGGAAAAGGCCTGTTTCGACCGGCTGGTTGCCGATGGCTTTCCTGCCGAGCGTGCCCTGGAAATCTCGTCCTATTTGGCGCAATCGACCGATCTTGCCCCCGAATTCGATGAACTCGCCGCCGCTTGCGAGCGACGCAGCCTCGCCTTCCTGCCGGTCGAACTCGACGATGCGGCAGCAGCGCTGGCGAAGGCCGATCCGCAGACGACACTGGTCTGGACGCTGACCGACGGCATCGCCTATTTCCGCGGCGCCGCTGCGCCCGCGCTTGCCCGTCTGAACGGGCTCAAAACCGTCGGCGCCGACGATGCGATGTTCGCGCTCTGCCAGGACAAGTTCCGTTCCGGCGCCGTGCTCGGCGCGCTCGGCCTGCCGGTGCCGCAAGCCGGCCTCGCCCGCGACGGCCACTGGCTGGCCGAGCCGCCGCCATCCGCCGCCGGCTGGTTCGTCAAGCCGAACCGGCTCGGCTCCAAGGTCGGCATCTGGCCGGATTCGCGCTGCCACGAGCTGGAGCACGCGCTGGAACTTAGCCGGCGTGTCTACGCCGCCTATCGCGACGATGTCGTCGTCCAGCCCTATGTCGTCGGCCGCAATGTGCGCGCCAGTTTCCTCGGGCTTGAGCCAGAGACCGGCGCGGAAGCACTCGGCATCGCTTTCGTCGACTCCGGCGGCGATTTCCAGACCATGGCTGACTCGATGGCGCTTTACGGCGACACCGGCGAGGCCGCCAAGGCAGCCGGGCTCTACAGCGAACCGGTGCTGGAGCCGGTCGTCGACGCCCAGCCGGCTGCCGCGGCAACCATTCGTCGTATTGCCGAGCGACTAATGAGCGGGCTTGGCCTGCGCGACGTGTTTTCCATCGACTTCAGGGTCGAGGCCGACGATCACGTCCACCTCATCGAGTTCGAGGTCTGCCCAGGTCTGCCCTGCTTCGATTTCCGTGCCTATTGCCGGCAGCAGTGGGGCAAGACGCTGGCCGATGCGATGGCCGCAACTGCGGCAAGCAGGCTGAGCGGCTAAACCCCCTCGACCAGCACGATCTCGCCTTCGGCCACCTTCTGGCGGATGGCGACGGCGCGCTGGTATTCCGGCGAGTGATAGCAATCATGCGCCACGCTGAGCGATTCGAATTCGATGATGACGTTGCGGGCGCGGCCTTGGCCCTCGGCCTTTTCGTGCTCGCCGCCGCGTGCCAGGAATTTCGCGCCGAAGCGCTCGAAGGCGAGCTTAGACGCCGCGACATAGTCCTTGTAGCCTTCAGCGTCGCGCACATCGACGCGCGCGATCCAGTATCCCTTGGGCATCTGTTTCTCCTCGCTTCTTTCCTGACGCAATCCCGGACGGAAACCGCTTCACACTTTTCCTGGAATTGCTTTATGCCGAGCGCATCTCTTCCACTATGGCCTCCGCCGCCGCGCGCCTGTCGCTTGCGGCGACGATCGGCCGGCCCACAACAAGATGGCTGGAGCCGTTGCGGATTGCCTGGCCGGGCGTCACCACACGCTTCTGGTCGCCATGGTCGCTGCCCTTGGGCCGGATGCCGGGTGTCACCACCGCCAGGTCGGGGCCGACGATGCGGCGCACCGCTTCCGCCTCCTCGGCCGAGCAGACGACGCCCCCCATGCCGGCATGCAGCGCCTGTTCGGCTCGCCGCAGCACCAGCGTGTGCGGGTCGTATTCATAGCCGGCGTCGATCACGTCCTGCTCGTCCATCGATGTCAGCACGCTGACCGCCAGCAGGCAGAGGTTGCTGCCCTTGGCGGCTTCCACCGCGGCACGCATCGCCTTGGGATAGGCATGGATGGTGAGCATGGTCATCCCCATGCGCACGATGTTCTCGACACCTTTGGCCACCGTGTGGTCGATGTCGAGCAGCTTCATGTCGAGAAAGATCTTGGTCCCGCCGCTGGCCAGTTCCCTGGCGAAGTCGAGCCCGCCGGCGAAGGCCAGCTGATAGCCGATCTTGTAGAAGGAGACGACGCCGTCGAGCGCGCGCACCGCCTCTTCGGCCTCCTTCACCGTCGGCACATCGAGGCCGACGATCAGCCTTTCCTGCATGGATTGGGCATGCATGGTCGGCGCGTGGGTCATGCCCGGGTCGACAGCATATGCGAGGTTTCGATCAGCGTGCGGCATAGATGCTCCATCGATTTGTTCAGTCTCTCATCCCTGAAATTGCCGTCGGCGTCGAAGGCAGTGCCGCCATCGGCTACCGAGCATTCCGGCGTCACCACTTCCATCTGGCAGCGCACCAGCACGGCGCGCAGATGGTTGATGCAGCGTATCCCTGCGAAATGTCCCTTGGAAGACGAGCACAGGCCCGCGACCTTGCCGGCAAACGGCCTGAACGTGCGGCCGCTATCCGTGCGCACCCGGCTTACCCAGTCGATCGTGTTCTTGAGCAGCGGCGGGATCGAGCCGTTATATTCGGGCGTTGCGATCAGCAGCCCGTCATGGGCGGCGATCAGCCGGCCAAGCTTTACGGCATTGTCGGGAACGCCTTTTTCCTTTTCGAGGTCTTCGTCCAGGATCGGCAGCGTATAGTCGGCCAGCGAAATGCGCGTCACCTCGGCGCCCTGCATGGCGAGCTCCTTCTGCGCCACATCAGCGGTCCGGCCGCTGAAGGCGCCGCTGCGCACCGAGCCGGCAAAGACGAGGATTTTCGGAATCACTGCCATTGGCCAACCTTGTCCCGGGACAGGTACAGCCAAGGATCACTCAAATCAATGCGCCTCGCGCCGGTAGATCCACAGCTGCGTCGGCGGGATGTTGCGGAAGATGAAATCGAAATGCTTGACCGTGTAGTCGCCGCGGCCGGGCGGGATCGGCGACAGCGGCCCGTAGGTCAGCTGTACGATCGGCCGCCCCACCGGGATGCGGTCGAGCAGGCTTTCGATATAGGCGATGCGCTGTGCCACAGGGAAATTCAGCAGCGGCACGCCGGAGACGACGGAGTCGAACACCATGTCACGCTTCTCGCCAAGCGTGGCGTTGAGATTGAAGGCGTCGCCCTCGATGATGTTGACGCCAGGATAGAGCTGGCGCAGATGGCGCACGAAATCGGTGGAATATTCGACCGCGTAGAGGTTTTCGGGCTTCACGCCCACGGCAAGAATTTGGCGGGTGATGACGCCTGTTCCTGGGCCGACTTCCAGCACCGGTAGGCCGGATTTCGGATTGACGATCGAAGCCATCTTGCGGGCGGTGATGGAGCTTGTCGGCACGATCGAGCCGACCGTCTTCGGCTTGTCGATCCAGCCTTTGAAGAATTTGAGCTCGTCGTCGAACTTTTCCGCCAGCGCCTTCCGCAATCCCGGACCACGTGCCATGCAAGTTCTCCTCAACCACCCCCCTGCACGCTACTTAGCAGCTAACAGGTCCAAGGCAAGGCGCGATCTGGCATAAGATGTTGATGACGTTCGGGAAGCGTGCCGGGCGCAGTCGTCGTCTGCAGCTTAATTGCTTGGAAATCAGCGCTCGCCGAAGGACTCGAAAAAGTCCTTCATGCGGGTGAAAAAGCCGCTCGACTGGGGCGAATTTTCTTTTGACGACAGCTGCTCGAACTCTTCCAGCAACTCGCGCTGGCGCCGCGTCAGGTTCTGCGGTGTTTCGACCGCGGTCTGGATGTAGAGGTCGCCGACATTGGGCTGGCGCAACACCGGCATGCCCTTGCCCTTGAGGCGGAACTGGCGACCGTTCTGCGTGCCTTCGGTGACTTTCACCTTGGTCTGGCTGCCGTCCAGCGTCGTCACCTCGAACGAGCCACCGAGCGCTGCAGTCGTCATCGAGATCGGCACCTTGCAGTAAAGGTCGGCGCCGTCGCGCTGGAAGAATTCGTGCGGCTTCACCGCCAGGAAAATATAGAGGTCGCCCGACGGGCCGCCGCGCAGGCCGGCTTCGCCCTCATTGGCAAGCCGGATGCGGGTGCCGTCCTCGATGCCGGCCGGAATGTTGACCGACAGCGAGCGCTCCTCGGTGACGCGGCCCTGGCCGGCGCATTTCGGGCATGGGTCCTTGATCGTCTGGCCGCGGCCCTGGCATTGCGGGCAGGTGCGCTCGATCGAGAAGAAGCCTTGCGTGGCGCGGACCTTGCCGTGACCATGGCACATCGAGCAGGTGACCGGCTGGGTGCCGGGCTTGGCGCCGGTCCCGGAGCATTCCGTGCATGACATCGAGGCCGGCACGCGGATTTGCGCGGTCTTGCCGGCAAACGCCTCTTCGAGCGTGATTTCCATATTGTAGCGCAAATCGGCGCCGCGCTCGCGGCCACCCGACGAGCGGCGCTGGCGCCCGCCCATCATGTCGCCGAAAATATCTTCGAAAATGTCGGCGAAGCCGCCGGCGCCAAAACCTTGCGCACTGCCATTCATGCCGCCTTGCTCGAAGGCGGCGTGACCGAAACGATCATAGGCCGCGCGCTTCTGCGGGTCCTTCAGCGTCTCGTAGGCTTCGTTGATTTCCTTGAACTTGTGCTCACAGGAATGATCGCCGGGGTTGCGATCGGGATGGAACTGCATGGCGAGCTTGCGGAAAGCGCTCTTGAGCTCCTTGTCGTCGGCACCCTTTTGTACGCCCAGCGTTTCGTAGAAATCAGCTTTCATCTTTTCCCGCAGTCCGGATGCTCAACGTCTTGATGCATGTCGCGTCGTTTGCCGGCACGTTGTCTCGATTTAGGAGCGGTGCTGCCCGGATGCTAGGGCCGGCGCGGACTTGTCCGTGTTTTTCGGCGACTTTTTCGACAGGACCCGCACTTTTTTCAGCGAGGGTTGCAAAAAAGCCCGGCTTTGCGCCGGGCTTCCTACAGCGCCGCGCGTCCTCTCGGACGCGCAAAGGACGCTGTAGCACTTTTGATTGGCGCATGATCCTTTCCAAAATCGATTCCGATTTTGGGGTCATGCGCTTTATCTTGCCGTCAACCGGTTCAGGCCGACTTCTTCTTGTCGTCGTCTTCGTCGATTTCTTCGAAATCGGCGTCGACCACGTCGCTATCCTTGGCGGCGTCCGCCTTGGCGTCGGCTTCCGCCGCTTCCTTCTGCGAGGCCTCATACATCGCCTGGCCGAGCTTCATCGAAGCTTCGGCAAGCGTCTGCGACTTGGCCTCGATATCGGCAGCGTCGTCGCCTTCGGCTGCGGTCTTCAGCGCCGCGATCGCATCCGATATCGCCGTGCGCTCGGTCTCCGAAACCTTGTCGCCATATTCCTTCAGCGACTTCTCGGACGAATGCACCAGCGCCTCGGCCTGATTGCGGGCCTCGACCAGCGCACGCCGCTGCTTGTCGGTCTCGGCATTGGCTTCGGCGTCCTTGACCATCTTTTCGATGTCGGCGTCCGAAAGACCACCCGAGGCCTGGATGCGGATCTGGTGCTCCTTGCCGGTGCCCTTGTCCTTGGCCGAAACGTTGACGATGCCGTTGGCGTCGATGTCGAAAGTGACCTCGATCTGCGGCACGCCGCGCGGCGCCGGCGGGATGCCGACCAGGTCGAACTGGCCGAGCGCCTTGTTGTCGGCGGCCATTTCACGCTCGCCCTGGAAGACGCGGATGGTCACGGCCGACTGACTGTCTTCAGCGGTCGAGAACACCTGGCTCTTCTTGGTCGGGATCGTCGTGTTGCGTTCGATCAGGCGGGTGAACACGCCACCCAGCGTCTCGATGCCGAGCGACAGCGGCGTCACGTCGAGCAGCAGCACGTCCTTGACGTCGCCCTGCAGCACGCCCGCCTGGATGGCGGCGCCGAGCGCGACGACCTCATCCGGGTTGACGCCCTTGTGCGGCTCCTTGCCGAAGAACTGCTTCACGATCTCCTGGATCTTGGGCATGCGGGTCATGCCGCCGACCAGAACGACTTCGTCGATCTCGCCGGCCTTCAGGCCGGCATCCTTGAGCGCCGCCTTGCACGGCTCGATCGTGCGCTGGACGAGGTCGTCGACCAGCTGCTCGAACTTGGCGCGGGTCAGCTTCAGCGTCAGGTGCTTCGGGCCGGTCGCGTCGGCGGTGATGAAGGGCAGGTTGATTTCGGTCTGCGTCGTCGACGACAGCTCGATCTTGGCCTTTTCAGCCGCCTCCTTGAGGCGCTGCAAGGCAAGCTTGTCGTTCTTCAGGTCGATGCCTTGTTCCTTCTTGAACTCGGCCGCCAGATATTCGACGAGACGCATGTCGAAATCCTCGCCGCCGAGGAAGGTGTCGCCATTGGTCGACTTCACCTCGAACACGCCGTCGCCGATCTCGAGCACCGAAATGTCGAACGTACCGCCGCCAAGGTCATAGACGGCAATGGTCTTGCCATCCTTCTTGTCGAGGCCGTAGGCGAGCGCGGCTGCCGTCGGCTCGTTGATGATGCGCAGCACTTCCAGGCCGGCGATCTTGCCGGCGTCCTTGGTGGCCTGGCGCTGGGCGTCGTTGAAATAGGCCGGAACGGTGATGACCGCCTTCTCGACCTTCTCGCCGAGATAGGCTTCCGCCGTTTCCTTCATCTTCTGCAGGATCATGGCCGAGATCTGCGAGGGCGACTGCTTCTTGCCGCCGGCTTCGACCCAGGCATCGCCATTGTCGCCCTTGACGATCTTGTAGGGGACAAGCTTCTTGTCCTTCTCCGTCACCGGATCGTCATAGCGGCGGCCGATCAGGCGCTTGACCGCGAAGATGGTGTTTTCAGGATTGGTGACCGCCTGGCGCTTGGCCGGCTGGCCGACGAGACGTTCGCCGTCGCCCGAGATGGCGACGATGGAGGGCGTCGTGCGCGCGCCTTCCGCATTCTCTATCACCTTGGGTTCCTTGCCATCCATGATGGCGATGCAGGAGTTGGTGGTGCCGAGATCGATACCGATTACTTTTGCCATTTTTCTAGTCTCTCCGCTAAGCAGGCTCTCAGGACCCGTAAGGCGTTCCGACGAAAGCCCCTGTTCACAAGAAATTCCGTTCCAGCCACCGGGTTCCGGCGCTGAACGGCTTGGCGCGTATATAAGAACAGGCGGCATCGGGCGCAAGCATTCTGCGCATGGCGTCCACGATGCGTCTCCTTGCGCCAAATCGACCCTCCGTCGGGCGGAGGCGGTCGAGCGGGCAGCAATATGGGCGAAAAGGCCGCTTCTCATCGTTTTTGCCGCAGCTATAGTGAGTGCCATATCGTTTGGGGATTGGATAATGCATTGGATTTTTTGGCGATTGCTCGCCCTTTTTGCCGTTGCCAGCCTTTCATGGGTCACCTGCCGGGCCCAGGCGGTCGAATTCCAGACAATCACCATCAAGGTCGGCTATGGCGCGGGTGGCGGCTATGACCAGACTTCCCGGCTGATTGCGCGTCATCTCGGCCGGTTTCTGCCCGGGCAGCCCAACATCATTGTGCAGAATGTGCCGGGTGGTGGCAGCCTCAAGCTCACCAAGATGCTCGTGGGCAGCGAACCGGCGGACGGCAGCGTCATCGCCTCGATCAGCGAGGCTATGTTCTATGCCCCGATCCTCGATCCCGAAAACGCGACTTTCGACCCGCTTGCCTTGCAGTGGATCGGTTCGCTGGTCGATGATCCAGCCTATTGCCTGACCAGCAAGCAATCCGGCATCGACACGATGGAAAAGTTCCTGCAGTCGGATTTCCTGATCGGAGCGACAGGCAAGAACAGCACGACCTACATCTTCGCCGCACTGGCCAAGAATGGCATGAAGGCCAGATACAAGATCGTCACCGGCTTCGACGGCACCGCCGACATCGAACTGGCCATGCAACGCGGCGAGATCGCCGGAATGTGCGGGGTATCGAGTTCCCTGCTCAGAAACGATCGCGCCGCGATCAACATTATCGGCACGTTCGGGCAGGGCGGTTCCGGCGCGACGCCGAGCATTTCGGCAACCATCGCCGACCCGACGGCACGTCAGGCGGCCGATCTCATCGAATCGGCGCTGCACATCCACCATCCGCTCGTCGCCCCGCCCGGCGTGCCGAAAGAGACCGTTGACGCGCTGCGCAAGGCCTATTCCGCGATGGTCGTGGACGCCGACTTTCTCGCCGATGCCACGAAGCTTGGCGACCTCACCCTCAACCCGACATCCGGCGAAGCGATCAGCCAGCTGGTCGCGCAAGAGCTGAAAGCCACGCCTGCGGTCTTCGCCGCTGCCCGGGAACTCGTGAAATAGGCCCAATGTGGATCTGATCCTTACCGCCATTGCGGAGATGGCGCAGCCATTTCGCATGCTCATGCTGGTCACCGGCGTGTTCGCCGGCCTTGTCGTCGGAGTCGTGCCGGGCATTGGCGGCCTGTTCGCCATGGCCCTGCTGATCCCGATGACCTACAATATGGACCCCTACGCCGCCTTCGCGCTGCTGCTCGGCATGGGTTCGGTCACCACCACGTCGGACACCATTCCGGCCATCCTGTTCGGCGTTCCGGGCTCGGTCGGTGCCGCGGCGACCGTGCTTGACGGCCATGCCATGGCCAAGAAGGGCGAAGCGGCACGCGCCTTCGGCGCCTCCTATTCGGCCTCGATGATCGGTGGCGTGTTCGGCGCGCTGATGCTGGCGGCGGCGATTCCCGTCATGCGCCCGCTGGTGCTCTACCTCAAGACGCCGGATTTCTTCGCCATCTGCGCCTTCGGCCTTTCCATCGTCGCCATCCTCGCCGGCAGTCAGCCGTTAAAGGGTCTGGCGGCGGCGATGCTCGGCATGCTCGCCTCCTTCATCGGCATCGACAGCATTGCCGGCGTCGAACGCTGGAGTTTTGGCCAGATCTACCTCTGGGACGGCTTGCCGATCTCGCTGGTCTTCCTCGGCCTGTTCGGCCTGCCCGAACTGGCCTCGCTGCTCATGCGCGGCTCGATCCAGGGCAACGCCGAGCGGCCGACCTATGCCGGCATGTGGCAAGGCATCAGGGATACGCTGCGCGAATGGCCGCTGGTGCTGCGCTGCAGTGCCATCGGCTCGCTGCTCGGCGCTGTGCCCGGCATCGGCATCGCCGTGCTCGACTGGATCGCCTATGGCCATGCCTCGCGGCGGCCGGGACCGGGGCCGAAATTCGGCCAGGGCAATGTGCGCGGCGTCATCGCGCCGGAAAGCGCCAACAACGCCAAGGAGGGCGGCTCGCTTATCCCGACCATCGCCTTCGGCGTGCCGGGATCGGCCTCGATGAGCATCCTGCTCGGCGCCTTCGTCATCCACGGCCTTGTCCCCGGCCCCGATATGCTCGGCAAGAACGCCGCGATCACCGTTTCGATGGTGCTGTCGATCGCCGTCGCCAACATCGTCGGCGCCGTGACTTGCCTGCTGTTGACCAGGCAGCTGGCGCGTATCGCGCAAGTGTCGGCAGCGATCCTGGTGCCGCTGGTGATCACCTTTATCGTCGTCGGCGCCTACCAGACCAATATGAGCGCCTTCGACTTCCTGCTGGTGATGCTGGTTGGCGCGGTCGGCATGGCAATGAAGGAGCTCAACTGGCCCCGCTCGGCCTTTTCGCTCGGCTTCGTTCTTGGCCCCAGCCTCGAAAATTATTTCTTCCTCGCCTACCAGATTTCCGGCTGGGCCTGGCTGAAACAGCCGCTGGTGCTCATCCTGCTCGGCCTGGCCATTGCCGGCGTGGTCAGGCAGACCGTGTCCTGGATCAAGGCCCGCGGCAATGCCGACGCCTTGCCGCCGGCGTTGCCCGATATCGCCGCCAGCAGTGCGCTGACGCTGCTTGGCGTCTCGGCTCTGGTCACGGCGCTGCTCGATTTTCCCTTCGAGGCCGCCATCTTCCCGGCCATCACGGCCGGCCTTCTGGCGCTGTTTTCCTTGTTGACGACTATCCAGACCATGCTGCGCTGGCGAAAGCCGGTGCCTGCCAGCGGCGCAGATGTAACGCCGGTCGGCGAATGGCAGCCTTCCGATGGGCCGGCGATGAAGGGCAATCTCACCGTGCTTGGCCTTTGCCTCGCGCTCGCCTTTCTGGTCCTGTTGGCAGGCCACCTCACCGCCACCTTCGTCTTTGTTGCCGGCGGTATCTGGATGCTCGGATCGCGGTCACTGAATATGACGCTGGCTGTCGCCGCGGGCACGACGCTTTGCATCTATGCTGTGTTCGATCTCCTGGCGTCGCAGCCCTGGCCGGCGCCCTGGCTGGCCGGTCTCGTCAAGGCTTTTTGAGGACAGCCGCCGCTCATGCAGGTGGCGCGGCTACGACCTGGCCGGTGACAGCGTTTCGACAAGGCGGCGGCGCAGCAGCTTGCCATTGTCGCTGTAGGGCAGCGAATTCACCAGTCTGACCTCGCGCGGCCGCCGGTCGGGCGAGATGTTGGTGCGCAGAAAGGCCTCGAATTCGGCAACGCTTCCCTGGTCGGCGACAATGAAGGCGGCGATCTCCTGGCCCATCGTCGCATCGGGAAAGCCGGCGACCGCAACATCCCTGACCTTGGGATGGGCGCGGATCAGCTTTTCCAGTTCCTGCGGCGCGACATTGACGCCGCCGCGCACGATCATGTCGGCCTCGCGATCGACGATGGTCAGGAAGCCATCCTCGTCGAGGAAGCCGATGTCGCCGA
Source organism: Mesorhizobium sp. WSM4306 (assembly GCF_007003975.1). Classification (GTDB taxonomy): domain Bacteria; phylum Pseudomonadota; class Alphaproteobacteria; order Rhizobiales; family Rhizobiaceae; genus Mesorhizobium. Next base: position 19,745 of record NZ_VFTC01000010.1, on the reverse strand, counting down.
GAATGCCCCAGCCGGCACCCATCACCTTGGGGTCGACGAACGGCTTGTTGCCTGCCGACACCACCGCTGAAACCATGGTCGATGTCCAGGCCTTGATCAGTCCGCTCTCGCCCTTGCCGAGCACGCGCCCGTCCGCACCGAGAATTTCGACGCGCACATCGGCAAACGGACGCCCGGCAGTGCTGGGCTTGGCCAGCACGTCGGCGCCGGACAGGGTGGTGATGCCGCCGGTCAGGCTCGATGCATAGTTGATGCGGTAGCCCGGTGAAAGATTGCGGTAGGCCGCCAGCTTGTCTTCGACGGTTGCCGGTCCGCCGATGCTGAAAAGCACCGCCAGGTCCGGCAGCAGCCGGGTCGAGCGTTCGCCCACTTCGCGCACCAGCCGCGTAATCACCGGCGGCGGCAATGCCGAGCCGCTGGCCTGGAACGACAGCAGGCCCTCGATCAGCTCCGATGGGGTGAACAGCGGCGGAAAGAAGTTGATCGTCCCGCCATGGCGCAGATAGCTGAATACCTGGTGGCGCGTCGCCGAATAGGACATCACCATCGGGGTCAAAAGGCGCATCACCGTTCCGTTCAGCCCGCGCCTGTCTGACGTCACGCGTCCGGCAAGCGCCTCATGCGACTGCAGATAGCCTTTTGGGTCGCCGGTCGTGCCGGACGAGAACATCAGGAAGGCTGGATTGGTGTCGTCGCCGGCCTGGCCGGCATAAGGCGCGGGCGAGGTGTGTTTCCAGTCATCCTGGAAAGCGACGCCCGGATAGGCATCGTCACCTGGCGGGCTGCGGCTTTCGAGGATCAGCCTCAGGACGAAATCGCGCGCAAACTGCGCCCGCTGGCTGCGCGGCGCGCGAAAGTCGGCAATCGAAGCCGTGGCGCCGAGCTTCCAGCAGGCCAGGATCGACAGCACGACGTCGATATTGCCGATCATGGCCAAGCCGACGCGATCGCCGGGGCGAATACCGAGGGCGCTGAAATTGGCGGCGAGATGGTCGATCTGGGTCAGAGCTTGCGCATAGGTGATCCGGTCACGGCCGCTGATCATCGCCACGCGGTCGCCATGGCCGGCGAAGGCAGCCAGTACATCGCGGCCAAAACCCATCTAGCGGACCGGCATTCCGGCCGGCGCGCGCCTGGCGTCGAGGAAGGCGATGATCGCAGTGTCGATCGCGTCCATGTTGGCGGCCCGGAACTTGTCATGGGTGCCCGTCATGACGACCGTTTCCACCCGCGTGTTCTCGCTAGCCCAGTCTTTGTATTGCTCGACCGTGGTGGCGCTCCATTCCGAGCTGGCGATGACCAGTATGTCGCACGGGTAGGACGACGGTGAAAAACCCGCGGCAGCGCGCACCAGCATGCTCTTGAAGGCCTTCTGCCTGGTGTGACGCCCAAGCCTCGACTGCCCAAGGCCGACCGCCCCCAGGCCGTCGCGCAAGAGCCGCCAGTAGACGACCTTGCGGGTGATTTGGCGTCGCCTTTGTGCGGTCATGCGGTTGTCCGCCATCGGCTTCAGCCAGGCCGAACCCAGCGGCGGCGGGTCGATCAGCAGCAAAGCCGGCCGCTCGCCGGTCGCTTCGAAAGTCAGCCGCCCGACCTCGATTGCCAGCAGCCCGCCAAGGCAGATGCCGCCGATGACGCGCGGGTGTTGGCCGGTGGCCGAGCTCAACCCGTCGAAGTAATTGGCGCTGATCTCCTCGACGCTGTCATACGGCGTCTCGCCGGGCTCGAGGCCCATGCCGCGCACGGCGATGACGGAATAGCGCTGCTTCAGCGCCTTGCCGAAACGGTTGGCGAACAGCGCCGAACCGGAAATGCCATGGATCATGGCGATCGGCTCCTGGCCGTGGCTGCCGGAAACCTGCACAGCCAGCCGCCGCGCCGGGTGCTCGGGCAATTGCAACGCGATCAGCCTGCCGAATTCGCGCGGCGTCGGCGCTTCAAGCAGCACCGAGGTCTGCAGCTTCACGCCGAACCGGCTCTGCACCGCAAGCACAAGAGTTTCGGCGGCCAGCGAATCGCCGCCGAGATCGAAGAAATTGTCGTCGAGGCCGACCGAGGCCAGCTGCAATTCTTGCGCAAAGATGCCGGCGATCGCCTGCGCCGGCCCGCTGCCCAACGGGGCTCTGTCTGGCCGGATGGTGTTATGCATGTTCATCGGCAAGCCCTTGAACCGATGGAATTGCCGTTGCCGGCAATAGCGCATCCCCTGAATGCCTGTCCGCTTTTAACCCACAGCCTATGTGTTGAACAGTGGCCTATCGCTGCGCAATACCGGCAGGCGCCGCTCCGAAGGCCTGCGCGCACAGCGCCTGCAACTTCGGGAACACATGCTTGCCGCCGGCGATCACCAGTGTTCCCTTGGCAAGGACCGTCTTGGGGTCCGGTTTCAGCACCATACCGCCGGCTTCTTCCACCAACAGCATGCCGGCCAGGCAGTCCCACGCATTCATGTGCTCCTCGACATAGCCGAGCAGCCGCCCGGACGCCGCATAGGCCAACATCAGCGCGCCCGATGCATTGCGGAAGAAGACGCCGCCTTCTGCCATGATCAGCCCGACGAGCACGGCGACATGGCGGGTCTCGGCCCGGTTCGACAGGCCGGTGCCGACCGATCCTTCCCCGAGGCCGGCGGTGCTGGCCTTGATCGGCCGGCCGTTGACGAAGGCACCGCCGCCGCGGCGGCCGTGAAAAGTCTCGCCGGTCGACGGCTCGTGGATGACGCCGACGACCGCCTCGCCGTGCTTGGCGCAGGCGATGACCACACACCAGGCCGGAATACCGCGCACGAAGTTGGCGGTGCCATCGATCGGATCGATGACCCACACATGGCCCGTCGATCCCTCAACCGCGGCATGTTCCTCGCCGACAATGCCATCCTGCGGATAGGCGGCGGCGATCGCCGCGCGGATGAACAGTTCGACCTCGCGGTCGCCATCGGAAACCAGGTCCTGATGGCCCTTGCTCTCGATGGTCAGGTTTTCGAGGTCGCGGAAGTATTTCAGGCCGAGTTCGCCGGCGCGTCGCGCCAGATCGATGGCGAAATGCATGCGTTGGTCGAGGTCATGGGTCACGGCAAGGCTCTTGGCTGAGGAAGGCGTCTGCCCTTAGCAGACGAGCCTCTCCTGAAAAAGCTTCACTGGCGACTCACGCGGCTTGCAACAGCGATTTGTGCGCCTCGGCCAGGATTTCGAACGAACGCACGCGCGCCGCATGGTCGAAAATCTGCGCCGTCACCATCAGCTCGTCGGCGCCGGTGCGGCGCACGAAGGCGTCGATGCCTTGCCGGACGGTTTCGGGCGAGCCGACGACCGCGCAGGACAGCGCCTGGCCGAGCATGGTTTTGGCCATCGGCTCCAGCGTCTGGTCATAACCCTCGACCGGCGGCGGCAGGCGGCCCGGCCGTCCAGTGCGCAGGTTGACGAAGGCCTGCTGCAGCGAGGTGAACAGCAATTTTGCCTCGGCATCGGTCGGCGCGGCGAAAACGTTGAGGCCGAGCATGACATAGGGCTTGTCCAGCTGTTCAGACGGCTGGAAGCGCGAGCGGTAGATGTCCAGCGCATGGTCGAGCTCGGCCGGCGCGAAATGCGAAGCAAAGGCATAGGGCAGGCCAAGCAGAGCGGCGAGCTGCGCGCCATAGAGGCTTGAGCCGAGAATCCAGACCGGCACCTTCTGGCCTTCGCCGGGCACAGCATGGATACGCTGACCTTCCTCGGCCGGCTGGAAATACCCCATCAGCTCGACGACATCCTGGGGGAAATTGTCTGACGCCTCGAGGTTGCGGCGCAGCGCTCGCGCCGTGCCCATGTCGGTGCCGGGCGCGCGGCCGAGGCCGAGGTCGATGCGGCCGGGGTGCAGTGCCGCCAGCGTGCCGAACTGCTCGGCGATCACCAGCGGCGCATGGTTGGGCAGCATGATGCCACCGGCGCCGACGCGGATCGTCTTGGTGCCGCCGGCGACATGGGCGATGACGACCGCGGTCGCCGCACTGGCGATACCCGGCATGTTGTGGTGCTCGGCCAGCCAGTAGCGCTTGTAGCCGAGCCGCTCGGCATGGCGGGCAAGGTCGAGCGAATTGGCCAGCGACTGCGAGGCGTTGCTGCCTTCGACGATCGGCGACAGGTCGAGCACGGAAAGAGCGGTCATGGGCCTCAAGCCTTTACGATGTTCAGCTGCCGGACCTTGGTTTCGAAGGCGGCGCGGTCGGGGATGATGATGTCGATCTGGCTTTCCAGAATGTCGGCGAATTCCGCCGCTGTCGCGATCTCGCGTTGCTCGCTGCGGCCGCCGACATGATGCGTCGATAGCCTGGCGTTGCGCAGCGCATAGCGCCGGTCGGGCAAGGCGCGCGCCGCTACGACGGAGGACAGGAAATGCGAGGTCGGATGGGTCGAGACGAAGTAATTGGCGACCGCATAATCGACCTCATAGGCCGGTTGCATGTCGAAGCGGTGGAGTGTCTGCCAGTCGCCGCCGACATTGGCTTGTACCCGAAAATGATCTGGCGTCTCGATGATGCGGAATGTTTCGTGCGGGGTCTGTTGTTCGAGGCCGGGCTCGAGCAACAGCGGCGCGGTCATCGTCAGGCCGCCAAAGCCGACATCGGCAATGTAGGTTCGGCCGTCGAGCTCGATCCGCAACAGCATGTGGCTGCGCGCGGTGATGGCGTCCTCCGGCTGACCCCTTAGAACCCGCGCGGCGAGGCCGCTGACCTCGAAGCCCAGCGCCTTCAGCGCATGCATGAGGATCAAATTGTGTTCGAAGCAGTAGCCGCCGCGGCGGCGCGCGAAAACCTTGTCCTGCAGCGAAGCGAGATCGAGCTTCACCGCGATGCCCAGCAACGGATCCATGTTCTCGAAGGGGATCGCTTGCGGGTGCTGCCGGTGCAGCGCCTTTAGCGTGTCGAGCGACGCATCGATCGAACCGCGATAACTGATCCGGGCGAAATAGGCGTCGAGGTCGAAGGAGACGTCGGTCATGGCAGGGTCCGGCTTGACCGGCTCGATATAGGCACTCGGCCCGAAGACGACAAACACGAGGCGGCAAGCAGTACCGGCCTCTATGCCTTGGCCTCGCCATTCTCTTCGGCCGCTTCGTCCTCCACCACGACCGCCGTCTGCTGTGCGGCGAGGAAGTTGCCGACATGGCTGAGGCCGTCGAAGTGATCGCAGAACACCTTGATGACGACCAGCAGCGGCACCGCCATCAGCGCGCCGACAAAGCCCCACAGCCAGGACCAGAAGGCGATGGCAATGAAGATCGCCACGGCGTTGATCTCGAGGCGCCGCCCGACCACCATCGGCGTCACGAACTGGCCTTCGACGATGTCGCACAAAAGCACGAAGGCCGGCGCCAGCAGTGCGTAGGAGATACTATCGAAGCTGATCAGTGCAATGACGCTGACCAGCACGATGGTGATCATCGCGCCGACATAGGGCAGGAAGTTGAGCAGCGCCGCCATCGTTCCCCAGACCAGTGGATTGGGCATGCCGAGCCCCCACAGGCCGAGGCCGATCACCGTGCCGAGGCCGGCATTGATGACGGCGACGGTGAGCAGATAGTGCGAGATTTCGCGCTCGACGTCATAGACGACGCGCAGTGCCCGCTTCTTTTCGCTGAGCCTGGCGAAGGACTGGACGATTTTTTCGTAAAACATCGTGCCGGACGCCAGCAAGAACAGCGACAGCACGAAGATGATGGTGAAGCTTGTGCCTGCCGCCAGGATATTGCTGGCGGCCGCCGACAGGATACCGGACTGCGCCACCGCCACTTTCTGGACGCCCGGTTCCTGCGAGGTCTCGGTCATCTGTTCGATCTGATGCGAGATCTGCATGATCCTCTCGAGCGGGCGCCGTAACTGCGCCATCCGCTCGCTCAGCTGCTGGCCGATGGCGGAGGTGTTGTTGATAAGGTCGATGACCGGACCGCTGAGCAGATAGCCGGCGGTGGCAAAGATGCAGACAGACAGCACCACCAGCAGCGTCGCCGACACCACTTCGGGCACGCCGCGCTTGCGCAGGAAGCGCACGATCGGCGTCAGCGTCAGCGTAAGCAGGAAGGCGAGGATGACCGGCATGAAGAAGGCGCGGGCGAAATAGAGCGCGTAGATGGCCATCAGGATGAAGATGCCGATGAGCAGCGAACGCATCAGGTGCGTGTCCGCGCGCGCCACGACGCGCGCCTCTTCGGCCTCGGCAAGGACTGCGCCCAAAGCGGTGGGTTCGGCTTTCATCGTTTTCCCCCGGCAGCGCACCGCAATTGGTGCATTCCGCTGACGGAAAACGCCTCTACTGCCTCTAGGTTCCGTTAGCCGGCAAGGCCAGCAATCCAGATCATGTCGTCGAATTACGCGGCGGGCGCCGTTACCGCCGGCGCCGACTTCGCCGTTTCCTTGCGCACGATCGGCGCCACCTTGGTGCCGTAGAGTTCGATCGCTTTCATGATCTTGGCGTGCGGCATGGTGCCGATTGCCATCTGCAGCAGGAAGCGATCGTTGTTGAAGATCTTGTGCTGGGCGACGATCTTTTCCGCCACCTGTTCGGGATTGCCGACGAACAGCGCGCCGTTTGGGCCACGCGACTGATCGAAATGCGCCCGCGACGTCGGACCCCAGCCGCGCTCGCGGCCGATGCGGTTCATCACCTCGGCTTGCGGCCCGTAGAAATCGTCGGCCGCCTGCTCGGTGGTCTCGGCGATGAAGCCGTGCACATTAATGCTGGTTGCGAGCCCCGTGGGGTCGGTGCCGGCACGCTTGGCAGCCTCGCGGTAGATATCGAACAGCGGCGCAAAGCGCGCCGGCTCGCCGCCGATGATGGCCAGCGCCAGCGGCAGGCCGAGCACGCCGGCGCGGGCGGCCGATTGCGGCGTTCCGCCAATGGCGATCCAGATCGGCAATTTGTCCTGCAACGGGCGCGGATAGACGCCGCGGTCATTGATCGGCGCACGCAGATTGCCCGACCATGTGACTTTCACGCTGTCGCGTATCGCCAGGAGCAGGTCGAGCTTTTCGGCGAACAGCTCGTCATAGTCTTCGAGATTGTAGCCGAACAGCGGGAAGGATTCGATGAACGAACCGCGCCCGGCCATGATCTCGGCCCGGCCGCCCGACAACAGGTCGAGCGTCGCGAACTGCTGGAAGACGCGCACCGGATCGTCGGAGGACAGCACGGTGACCGCGCTGGTCAGCTTGATGCGTTTGGTGCGCTCGGCGGCGGCGGCCAGCGCCACTACCGGCGCGGACGCGGCATAGTCGGGGCGATGATGTTCGCCGAGACCAAAGACGTCGAGGCCGACCTGGTCGGCCAATTCGATCTCTTCGATCAGGTTGCGCAGCCGCTCATGCGGGCCGATCGCGCCGGCGCCGGGCTCGGGGCTGACGTCGGCGAAAGTGTAGAGACCGAGTTCCATTTCATGTCATCCAAATGTTCTGATTTACGGCTACAGGTAGCGACCGAGCCGCTCTGCCGCCAGAGGGGCGGATGGTGAACAGTGCATGTCGGTTTCAGCCAGCTTCTGTCGGCTTTGGTCGGCAAAAGCGCGTCTCCTGGCTGCAACAGCATAGAATTTCATGGCTGGCATTCCGTTTTGGCGCTTGAACTATCGGTTTTCGCGCGTATGTAAGCGTCGCGAATTGACTTCAGGGAAGTGGACTTGGCTATCTACAGGGAAAAAGACATTTTCGAGCGGCGCAATGCCGCGAACGAGGCAAAGAAGGCGCTTCTGGAGCGCTTCAAGTCAAAGCCGGCGGCAGATGATCCTGCGGTGCTGGCAAGACAGGCCGAACGCAAGGCGATTCTGGCGGCTCGCGAAATACGCGAGGCCGAAAAGGCCAGGCTGAAGCAGGAAAAGCTGGCACGCGAGGCGGTCGAGAAGGCCGAGCGCGAGGCAGCAGCCGAAGCGGCGCGTATTGCGGCCGAAGAGGCAGCGCAGGCTGAAGCGAAGATCAAGGAAGCCGAAGAAAACGAGCGCATCGCCCGTTTGCTGGCCGACGAAGCCGAACGCAAGGCCAAGCGCGACGCACGCTATGCGGCGCGCAAACAGCGCACCGGCAGGACGCCTCCGGGCTTCTCCGCCCGCTAACGCTTCGATCGAAACGATCGGACATCAGGGTCGCCTTCGGCGGCCCTGAACGTATTTGCGCGCCGATTTCCTTGTTTGCTTTGGCTTAAAGCAATTCCAGGAAAAGGGTGAAGCGGATTTCCCGGGAAAAGCGCGCAGCGCTTTCCCTTGGGAATTGCGAACAACCAAAGAGATAGAGCGGGTCGCCGTTTCTGTGAAACGGTGAACTGCTCTAATGCATGTCGCCCAGAAGTGTACTGCGGTTCTGGGACAACGACATGCATCAAAACAAAGACTTAAAGCGCGTCGCTTGAATCCGTTTCAGCGCGACGCGCTTTTAGGCGGCGAGCTTCAGTCCCATAATGCCGCAGACGATGAGCGCAATGCAGCCGAGCCGGATCGCGGCTGCCGGCTCGCCCAGCAGCCAGATACCGAGCAGCGCCGTTCCGACCGTGCCGATGCCGGTCCACACCGCATAGGCCGTACCGACGGGCAGCGTCTTCAGCGCCAGGCCGAGCAGCCCCAGGCTGACGATCATTGACGCGACGGTGAGCACCGTCGGCAGCGGTTTCGAGAAGCCGTCGGTGTATTTGAGGCCGATCGCCCAGCCGATCTCGAACAGGCCGGCGAAAAACAGAAAAATCCACGACATCGGGATGCACTCCATTCCATGAGGATGGCGGGTCGTCCCAGCCGGTTTTTCGGGGAAGGCGCGAGGTCGTCCTCGCCGCCTCGATATAGCGGCTTCGCCTGCCCGATCAACAAAACACCGGCAGCATTGCTCATGCCGCCGGTGTAAAAAATCTGCGCCGAAACGGATTGCCCGGATTTCGGTCCGAGCGACCTACTTGTCCTTGAGTCTTATCGCCTTGACGGGAGGCGCCTTGAGCGCCGGAGCCGCGGCGGGCTTCTTGGCGTCCTTCTTCGGCTTGCGGGCTTCCTTGCCCGCCTTCATCGCACCTTTAGCCATGATTCGGTCCTCCAATTGCTGGGACGCCAAGTGAAACAAGAGAAACGCCGGACTGCAAGGGGGCTGGCGCCTGTCGCCGGCGCCAGCGGGCCGCTTTCAACTGCTTTCTAATTTGCTCGTAAACCATGCCGGTCCGTGCCATGGTTGTCTTCGCACTGCAGCATCAGGCCGCGCTTCCTGCCGGGCGATGATCAGGCAGGTCGGTCAGGACACAGATGCGAATCCACATCGGCTGCGAGATGAGCTTCGACTTTCCGCAGGAAACGCCGCTGATCGCGATGCTCAACGTCCATTACTCCCGCGCATCCGATCTCGAGCGTCCGGATTTCCTGACCTCCAATCCGGCCGTGCCGATCCAGAGCTACCGCGACAGTTTCGGCAATTGGTGCAACCGCTTCATCGCGCCACCCGGACGCTTCACCTTCGGCACCGATTCAGTGATCCGCGATCCCGGCACCTTCGAGATGGGCGACCTGATAGCCTGGCAGCACGAGGTGCGCGACCTGCCGTCGGACACACTGCTGTTCCTGTTGCCGAGCCGCTTTTGCGAGAGCGATCTCCTCGCCAGCGAAGCCTGGCGGCTGTTCGGCAACACGCCGCTCGGCATTGCCCGCGTCCAGGCGGTCTGCGACTTCGTCCACAACCACATCGTCTTCAGCTACGGCAATGCGCGGCCGACGCGCACCGCGGCCGAAGCCTATCGCGAGCAAAGCGGCGTCTGCCGCGACTTTGCCCATCTTGCTGTCGCCTTCTGCCGCGCGCTTAACATCCCGACCCGCTACTGCACCGGCTACATCAGCGACATCGGCATGCCGAAGCCCTGGGCGAGCATGGATTTCGCCGCCTGGATGGAGGTCTATCTCGGCGGCCGCTGGCATGTCTTCGATCCGCGCAACAATTCCCCGCGCATCGGCCGCATCCTGATCGCCTCCGGCCGCGACGCCGCCGACGTGCCGCTGACCCACATTTTCGGGCCGGGCACGCTTGCCGGTTTCAAGGTCTGGACGGACGAGATCGTCGAATAGCGGCGTCTTTTTCTCCAGCTAGCCTTCAAGGGCCTGAACGACCGGGCGATTGGCGCGTTGTGATGCTCGTGGAGCTTCGGTCGCAGGGCCGTTACATTGGGTGCCTTGGAGGGACAGCATGGCAGCGCATGGCGGGTCGAAGACGGTCATCTACGCGGCGCTCGCCGGCAATCTCGCCATTGCACTGACCAAATTCGTCGCCGCCTTCTTCACCGGCAGCTCGGCCATGCTGTCGGAAGGCGTCCACTCGCTGGTCGACACCGGCAATGGCAGCCTGCTGCTCTACGGCATGCACCGCGCTGCCCGGCCGCCGGACCGCACGCATCCGCTGGGCCATGGCCGCGAGCTGTATTTCTGGAGCTTTATTGTCGCTCTGCTGGTTTTTGCGCTCGGCGCCGGCGTGTCCTTTTACGAGGGCGTCGTCCACATCATGGCGCCCGAGCCGGTCGCCAATCCCAAAATCAACTACATCGTGCTTGGCCTCTCGATGCTGTTCGAGGGCAGCTCCTGGTATGTGGCGCTGAAGGAGTTCCGCCAGCAAAAGGGCAAGCAGGGCTGGCTGCAGGCCGTACAATCGAGCAAGGATCCGAGTGTTTACACGATCCTGTTCGAGGACAGCGCCGCGCTCCTTGGCCTGGTCGTCGCCTTCGCCGGCATCCTGGCGGCGGAGGTCCTCGACAGGCCTGAACTCGACGGCGCCGCCTCGATCGGCATCGCGGTGATCCTCGGTGCCACCGCCATCTTCCTCGCACGGGAAAGCAAGGGCCTGCTCATCGGCGAGCCGGCCTCGCCGGAGGTACAGGCCAAGGTGCTGGCCATCGCCCAGCGGGATCCGGCGGTGCAGCGGGCCAACGGCGTTCTCACCGTCCATCTCGGCCCGCAAGAGATCGTCGCCGGCCTCAGCATCGAGTTCGAGGACCATCTGACGGCGCCCGAGATCGAAGCCTGCGTCGAACGCCTGGAGGCACTGCTGAAGAAAGACATGCCGGAGATCACCAGGCTGTTCGTCAAGCCGCAGACGACGGGGACCTGGGAGCGCCGGCGCCAGGTTGTCGAGGCGGCGTCGGATTAGCGCTGGACCAGAAGTCCACCGTTGGCCCCGTCGCCTGGTCCCGCTAAGATCAACCGATGGATTCGGAGGAGCAACCATGAAAATCGATGGTGGGTGTCATTGCGGCGCCATAACTTATGAAGCAGAGGTCGACCCGGAAAAGACCTCCATCTGTCATTGCACGGATTGCCAGCAACTGACCGGCACCGCCTTTCGTGTCACCGTTCCCGCGTCTGAGGATCACTACCGGATCACCAAGGGCACGCCGAAGGTCTATATCAAGACAGGATCGAGCGGCGCCAAGCGTGCCCAGGCCTTTTGCGGCGACTGCGGGTCGCACCTTTACGCGACGTCGGTTGGCGACGGCCCGAAGATCTATGGGATCAGGGCGGGGACCGCGCGGCAACGCGAGGATCTGGTTCCGACTCAGCAGAAATGGCACCGCTCGGCCTTGCATTGGCTGCCGGAATTCGAGGGCATAAGCATCGTGGAGGCGCAGTAGCAGCTGTTTCGTGGTTAAACGCGGCCCAAACCAGATGATTATGTGCTAGGCTCGCCATCAAACAGATGGCGGGTGGTAGCGATGCTGGAAACGGACAAGATCTTTGCCGGCTCGATTCCGGAAAACTACGACCGCTACATGGTGCCGTTGATTTTTGAGCCATTCGCCGCGGATATGGCGCGACGGGCGGCGTCCCTGTCGCCCGGCGCTGTCCTGGAAGTCGCCGCAGGCACCGGGGTTGTCACCCGCGCATTGGCGCCAAAACTGTCTCCTGGCGCAAGCTATGTCGTGACCGATCTCAACCAGCCTATGCTCGATTTTGCGGCTTCGCGGCAAGCTGACGACAGTCGCATCCAATGGCGCCAGGCGGATGCTTTGGCGCTGCCGTTTGAAGATGCGGCCTTCGATCTCGTTTGCTGTCAGTTCGGCGCGATGTTCTTTCCCGACCGCACCGCCGGCTATCGCGAAGCAAAGCGGGTCCTGAAGCCCGGCGGCCATTTCCTCTTCAACGTATGGGATCGCATCGAGGAGAATGTGTTTGCCAATGATGTGACGAACGCTCTTGCGGAGATCTTTCCGAACGATCCGCCGCGCTTTCTCGCCCGCACACCGCACGGCTACCATGACACGGCCCTGATCCGCAGCGAGCTGGAAGGCGCAGGTTTCTCCCGTGTGGCGATCGAGACGAGAGCCGAACAAAGCCGTGCGTCCTCGCCGCGGCTTCCGGCGGTTGCCTATTGCCAGGGAACGCTGCTTCGCACCGAGATCGAGGCCAGGGATGCGGGAAAACTGGAAGCGGCAACCGACCATGCCGCAGCCGTGATTGCAGCCCGACATGGCAACGGCGAGGTCGCGGCCAAAATCCAGGCGCACGTAATCGTCGCTACGGTCTAATCGTCACCTTCGACGACACGCAGCCTGAGCTGCCCCGTCTTGGAATCCGCCACGCGCACCCCGGGTTCGGCCTTGGCGGGGCCGCCGCTGCGCACTTCGGCTTCGCTTTCGCCGAACTCCAGCGCCTCGATCTTCTGGCCGCGCCTGGTCACCTTCGATGTCGACACCAGGATCTCGTCAATATCCTTGGCCGACTGGCCAAAATGCGTCTGCAGCCGGCGCACGCGTTCGTCGACGCGCGCTACGTCTTCCATCAGCCGGATGACCTCGCCCTGGATCAGATGCGCCTGCTCGCGCATGCGGGCATCCTTGAGGATCGCCTGGATGACCTGGATCGACAGCATCAGCAGTGACGGCGAAACGATGATGACACGAGCGCGGTGCGCCTTCTGGATGACCGCGTCGAAATTCTCGTGGATTTCGGCGAACACCGATTCCGACGGCACGAACATGAAGGCGGTGTCCTGCGTCTCGCCCTGGATCAAATATTTTTCCGAGATATCGCGGACATGGATCTCGATGTCGCGGCGGAAGGCCTGGGCCGCCACCTTCTGCAAGTCGGCGCCATCGGCGGCGCGGATGGCGTTCCAGGCTTCGAGCGGAAACTTGGCGTCGATGGCCAGCGACGGAGCGCCATTCGGCATCCTCACCAGACAGTCGGGCCGGCTGCCGTTCGACAACGTCGCCTGGAATTCATAGGCGCCCATCGGCAGGCCGTCGGCGACGATCGCCTCCATGCGCGACTGGCCGAAGGCGCCGCGCGTTTGCTTGTTGGACAGGATAGCCTGCAACTGCACGACCTGGCCGGCAAGCGACTGGATGTTGCCTTGCGCGGTATCGATGACGGCCAGCCGCTCCTGCAATTTCGCCAGGCTCTCATGCGTCGATTTGGTCTGCTCCGTCATGGTCTGGCCGAGGCGGCCGGTCATGGCGTCGAGGCGCTGGCCGATCGACTGGTTGAGTTCGGCCTGCCTTGCGCCGAACACATCGGCGATGGCGCCCATGCGGCCCTGCATCTCGGCCTGGCTTTGCAAAATGCCGGCCATCCGCGCCTCGGCGTCGCGGGCGTGGTCGGCCGCTTCCGCGGCGGCGATGGTGCGCGCCCTGGCCGACCGCCACAGCGCGATCACAAGCGCCAGGAACAGGCCGAGAAACACGATCGCGCCGAAGGCCAGCGCATGGCCGAGCGTGATCGTCGTGGCGCCGAGCTGGGCCACAGGTTCGGAAAGGATGGAGTTCAGGTCGTTCATGTCGCCAGCATAGCCGATTCGCCGATCTGGCACAGATCAAAACGTGAACGGGCGCAAACCGCCCCGGTTGACGCTTTTCGCATGACGTCTTAGGTGAGACGCCATGTCGATCAAGCCGCTCATCATCCTTCCCGATCCTATCCTGCGCCAGGTTTCCAAACCGGTCGAGCGCGTCGACGCGTCCGTGCGCAAACTGGCCGACGACATGCTGGCGACCATGTATGACGCGCCGGGTATCGGGCTCGCCGCAATCCAGATCGGCGAGCCGCTGCGCATGCTGGTCATCGACCTCGCCAAGGAAGACGAGACGCCGGCGCCGCATGTCTTCATCAATCCCGAAGTCCTCGAAAGCGCCGACGCGCGCTCGGTCTACGAGGAAGGCTGCCTGTCGATCCCGGACTACTATGCCGAGGTCGAACGGCCGGCTTCGGTGCGGGTGAAATATCTCGACCGCGACGGCAAACTGCAGGAGATCGAGGCCGAAGGCCTGATGGCGACCTGCCTGCAGCACGAGATCGACCACCTCAACGGCGTGCTGTTCATCGACCACATCTCGAAGCTGAAGCGCGACATGGTGGTCAAGAAGTTCAAGAAGCTCGCCAGGGACAAGGCGCCGGGCAAGCTGGTGGGATAGGAAGATGCCGCTTCGCGTCATCTTCATGGGCACGCCGGAGTTTTCGGTGCCGGTGCTGCGCGCGATCGCCGAGGCCGGACACGAGCTAGCAGCCGTCTACACCCAGCCCCCGCGCGCCGCAGGCCGGCGCGGGCTGGAACTGACGCCGTCGCCGGTGCAGCGCGAGGCCGAGCGGCTTGATATCGGGGTGCGCACGCCGATTTCGCTGAAAAGCGAGACCGAGCAGGCCGCTTTCCGCGCGTTGCAGGCCGATGTCGCGGTCGTTGTCGCTTATGGTTTGCTGTTGCCGAAGGCCATTCTGGAGGCTCCGCGGCTCGGCTGCATCAACGGCCACGCCTCGCTGTTGCCGCGCTGGCGTGGTGCAGCTCCCATCCAGCGCGCCATCATGGCCGGCGACGCCGAGACCGGCATGATGGTGATGCAGATGGAAGAGGGTCTGGACACCGGTCCGGTGGGATTGGTTGAAAAATGCGCCATCGGACCCGATATGACGGCCGGCGACCTGCATGATCGACTGATGCGCATTGCTGCCACACTGATGGTCGAAGCGTTGTCCCGAATTGAGACCGAAACGCTGGCATTCAACTTGCAATCTGTGGATGGGGTGACCTACGCCCGAAAAATCGACAAATCGGAGACCCGCGTGGACTGGACGCGGCCGGCTGGCGAGGTCCACAATCACATTCGCGGCCTGTCGCCATTCCCTGGCGCCTGGTGCGAGGCCGACATTGGCGGCCGCACAGAACGGCTGAAACTGCTTCGCTCGACGCTTTCTGAAGGCACGCTTTCTGAAGGCATGGGCGAGTCGGGAGGAATTCTCGATGACCGGCTGACGGTCGCCTGCGGAACAGGCGCGGTCAGGCTGGTCGAAGTTCAACGGGCGGGCGGAAGGCCCGCCGCCGCGCAGGAGTTTCTGCGCGGGGCCAAGATCGAAAAAGGAATGAAATTCACATGAGCATGATGTCGATACGCGCGGCAACGCCGCGGGACCGGGAGGCTATTCGCCTCGTCGAGGAACACGCATTCGGCCAGCAGGCGGAGGCCGGTCTGGTCGACGCGTTGGTCACCGGCGGCGACGCCGTTGTCGAGCTTGTGGCGGAAGAAGATGGCCAGGTGGTCGGCCACATCCTGTTCTCCAGGCTGTATGTGCAGAATGGCGGCAAGAGTTTCCCGGCGGTGGCGCTGGCGCCGTTGGCGGTGGAACCTTCGTTCCATGGCTCGGGCATTGGTGGTGCGCTGATTCGCGAGGCGCATATCCGCCTCAAGGACGCCGGCGAAGTGCTCGCCGTTGTCTTGGGCGATCCGGCCTATTACGGCCGCTTCGGCTACAACCATGCGCGCGCCGAAAAGTTCGAGAGCGAATACCAGGGTGAGGCGCTGCAGGCGCTGGCCTGGGGTGACGCACCCGAAAAAGGCAAACTGGTTTACGCCCAGGCATTTACCGCACTCGCCGCCTGAGCATGATGCCGAAAAGTGTGAAGCGGTTTTCGGACGACATCATGCTCTATCTTTTTGATTTAGAGCCGGATTCAGATTTCGGGTCGATTCGACCTGAAATCTTCCGGCTCTAGGCGAGTGTCGGTGGCCCATGCCGCGTTTTCGTCTCGATATCGAATATGACGGCAGCCTCTTCGCCGGCTGGCAACACCAGGCGGATCAGCCTTCGGTACAGCAGGCGATAGAGCAGGCGATCGAGAAATTCAGCGGCGAGGCGGTGCGGTTGCGCGCCGCCGGCCGTACCGACGCCGGCGTGCATGCGACCGCCCAGGTGGCGCATGTCGACCTCGCCAAGGCGTGGCCCAACGACAAGGTGCGCGACGCCATCAACGCGCATCTGCAGGCGGCGGGCGCACACGTCGCCATCCTGCAGGCGACGGTAGTCCCCGACGATTTCGATGCCCGTTTCTCGGCCACCGGGCGGCACTATCTCTACCGCATCCTCAACCGGCGCGCGCCGGCTGCGATGGAAAAGGGCAAGGTCTGGTGGGTGCCGAAGCGGCTCGATGCAGGCGCCATGCACGAAGCGGCGAAAGTCCTGCTCGGCCGACATGACTTTACCACCTTCCGCTCGACGCAATGCCAGGCCAACAGTCCGGTGCGGACGCTGGAGCGGCTCGATGTGAGCCGCCAGGGCGACCTGATCGAGGTCAGGGCCTCGGCGCGCTCGTTCCTGCACAACCAGGTGCGCTCCATGGTCGGGTCGCTGAAACGCGTCGGCGACGGCGGCTGGACGGCTGCCGACCTCAAGGCCGCGCTCGACGCGCAAGACCGCGCCGCCTGCGGCCAGGTGGCGCCGCCCGACGGGCTTTTCCTGGTCGGTGTCGATTACCCCGATGGGTCCTAGGCCGGGGCGGCCGTCGGTAGGGTAATGCCGAGCAGCGCCACAAGGCCGAACAAGACGGCCAGAGACACCACCAGCATGCCTGTGAACACGGCGGTGCCGACAGCCGCGCCCTTGCCGATCGCGGCGTTGGTCATCCGCCAGGTGAGGACCAGCGACAGCACCACCAGAACCAGCCATACCAATTCGGCGAATGGGTTGCCGGACGGCAGGAAGAGCCGGATCAACGCCGATGGCAGCAGCATCCAGGCGGTGATTGCCGACGCCCAGTTGCTGGCGACGACGTAGTGGACGAAGCGGTCGCCGATGCCGGCGCGCGACGCGACCAGGGCAAGCGCGACCAGCGGCAGCAGCCACGAGCCGAGGTCGACGGTTGCCAGGCGGATCAACATGCCCAGCCGACCGGCGAACGCATTGGGGTCGCCGATCTCGTTGGCCGTACCGACCCAGCCGACGATCATCGCCGGCGCGGCGACGACGATGGCGAAGAAGGAATTCCAGAAGCCATCCGCCGACAGGTCGAGCAGCCGCAAGCCGTCGGCCTTGCCAAGCATCAGCCGCCAGGCGCCGGTAAGCGATGAAGAGGTCTCGTCAACCGAAAGCATGATCAGCCTTGCTCGAACCAGTCTTCGATGAAGCGCTGGTAGATCTGGGTCAGCGTTTCGAGGTCGGCCAGTGCGACGCGTTCATCGACCATGTGCATGGTCTTGCCGACCAGCCCAAACTCGACCACCGGGCAATAATCCTTGATGAAACGGGCGTCCGAGGTGCCGCCGGAGGTGGAGAGCGCCGGCTCCTTGCCGACCGCCGCCTTGATCGAGCCGCGCAGCGTGTCGATCAGCTTGTCGTCGCGCGTCAGGAAGACATGGCTCGGCCGGTCGCGCCAGACAAGCTCATAGTCGACAGGGGTCTTCTTGCCGGTCCGGTATTTCTTGCGCTTGGCCGCCTGGTCGAGGCGGTTGTGGATCTCTGCCTGCACGGTCTCGGCTGTCCACGTGTCGTTGAAGCGGATGTTGAAGGTGGCGGTCGCCTTGGCCGGGATGACATTGGTCGCCGGATTGCCGACATCGATCGAGGTCACTTCCAGATTGGTCGGCTGGAAATCCCTGGTGCCCTTGTCGAAGACGGGGTGGAGCAAGGCCTCGACCATGCTCATCAGGCCGCGCACCGGATTGTCGGCAAGCAAGGGATAGGCGACATGGCCCTGGCGGCCGTTGACGGTGACGCTGCCCGACATCGAGCCACGCCGGCCGATCTTGATCATGTCGCCGAGCGCGTCCGGATTGGTCGGCTCGCCGACGATCGAGGCGTCCCATTTCTCGCCCTTGGCCGCCGCCCAGTCGAGCAGTTTTGTCGTGCCGTTGATGGCCGGACCCTCTTCGTCACCGGTGATCAGCAGCGAGACCGAGCCTTTCGGGCCGCCCTTGTTTTCGATGTGGCGTGCCACGGCGGCGATGAAACAGGCGATGCCGCCCTTCATGTCGACGGCGCCGCGGCCGAACATCTCGCCCTTGGCGATTTCGGCGGCGAAGGGCGGATGCGTCCACGATGCCTCGTCGCCCACCGGCACCACGTCGGTATGGCCGGCAAACATCAGATGCGGCCCATTGCCGGAGCGGCGCGCATAAAGGTTCTCGATGTCGGGCGTGCCGTCTTCGGAAAACACCGGGCGTTCGACGGAAAAGCCGAGCGGTTTCAGCATGCCTTCCAGCGCGGCCAGCGCACCGCCCTCGGCGGGTGTCACGGAGGCGCAGCGTATGAGGGTCGCGAGGTTGGCGGCGGGATCGGTCGGCAGTTTCATGGGCAAAGCGATAATCGAAAGCGAAAGGCCTGTCACGGTCAGAGATGATGACCGGTCCTGCCGCCGACATTATGGTTTTCATGTCGTATAGTGCAGGCCAACACGGGATTATCGCATGGCCAACGCCGAAAAGACCATCGTCATTGCCGGCGCCGGCAGCATCGGCTGCTATGTCGGCGGCTGCCTGGCGCTGGCCGGACGCAAGGTGGTGTTTCTGGCGCGGCCGCGCATCGCGGAGGCCTTGCTGGGCGGTGGGCTGCGCGTCACCGACCTCGACGGTCGCGACCGATCCATCAAGCCAGTGTCCGTCACAGCCGACCCCGCCGTCGCCCTGGCCAATGCCGACGTGGTGCTGGTGGCGGTCAAGAACGGCGCCACCGAGGAGATGGCGGCGCTCATTGCCGCACACGCTCGCGCCGATGTCGTGGTGGTCAGCCTGCAGAATGGCGTCGGCAATGCCGACCGGTTGCGCGCCGGGCTGGGCTCTCGACCGGTGCTCGCCGGCATGGTGCCGTTCAATGTCGTCCAGTCGGCCGAAGGCGAGGTGCCGCTTCGCGTGCATCGCGCCAGCGAGGGCAAGGTGATGATCGAAGCGCCCGGCCTTGCCGGCCTTCTCGATGTCGAAGGCCTTGCTGTCGAAACCCATGCCGACATGAAGGCAGTGCAGTGGGGCAAGCTGCTGATCAACCTCAACAATGCGCTCGTCGCGCTGTCCGGCCTGCCGCTGGCGAGTGAGCTTGCCGACCGCCGCTGGCGGCTGATCTTGGCCGGTCAGATCGACGAGGCGCTGGCGGCGATGAAGGCATCACACATCGCCCCGGCGCGGATCGGCGGCCTGCGTGCCGGCCTGTTGCCGAAACTGCTCCGGCTGCCGGACTGGCTGTTCCGGCTGGTGGCCCGCCGCATGCTCGCCATCGACCCGCAGGCGCGATCGTCGATGTGGGATGACCTCCAGCGCGGCCGGCCAACCGAAATCGGCGACCTGCAGGGAACGGTCCTGAGCCTCGCCGAAAAGGCCGGCACGCCGGCGCCTTTGCTGAAACGGGTCACCGCGCTGGTGCGGCAGGCCGAGCGGGAAAAGCACGGGTCACCCGGCCTGACGCCGGAAGCCGTCACGGGATAGGCTGCTCGCCGCGACCGTCAGGCCTAAAGCGTGTCGCTATTAATTGGCCTCATATCCGGCAGCCTTGAAGAAGTTTCTGCATTCGGCTGGCTCGAACAG